>NZ_SORE01000003.1 GCF_004366595.1 Paraburkholderia rhizosphaerae | reverse complement strand
TTGTCGGCCAGACGGCCGAAGAACCAGCCGCCGATCGGGCGCATCAGGAAGCCCGCGGCAAACACGCCGGCGGTGTTGAGCAGCTGTGTGGTGGTATCGCCCTTTGGGAAAAAGGCCGGCGCGAAATACAGCGCGCAGAACGAGTAGACGTAAAAATCGAACCACTCGACGAGATTGCCCGATGAGGCGCCGACGATTGCCATTACACGGCGGCGCGTATCGCGTGCAGTTATTTCCGTGGGAATATTGAGATTAGTCATTGGCCTATGTGCTCCTACATGTTCCCCTGATTTTCTGATATGGATGCCGAATTATTAAGACGCTCTTCGGCGACTTGATTTGGCATTCTAAATGATAGGGAATTAAATGTTGGGAAAATATAGGTGCCTTTGTGAGGAAGGCGCGATCCGCATCGGACTTCAGCAACAGACTCCAATGATCTGTCGGAGCCTCTCGGGATGGTCGGCAGCATTGGAATTCTGGATGGCTTGCCGGGCGGCGTAATCCGACGATGACGTATCGTGGGCGCTCTACGCTATGTCGCGGTTCACGCGAAACGTATAAAACTAACGGGTGGGTCCGCGAACCTGCGCATGGAAGGGGCGGCAGGTACGTCACCATCCATTGCGACGGTTGCAGGCGAACGCCGACAACCGTCGGTTTGCTCAGTCGCAGTGGGCGACTGCTGGCACGTTTTCAACAATCTGACCGGCTTGGCGCCGGTCAGAGCGCGTTCCGGAGGTGTCAGCTCGATGCGCTGCCGCCAAGGCCGCCAAGCAGACCTGAAGCGGCGCCGCCGCCGCCCATCGCGCCCAACGCCTGCGAGATCATCGGGGCGATGATTCCCATCACCATCTGCATTATCTGACCGGGATCCGTCTTTTGGCCCGAGCCGCTCGCTTGCGCACCACCGCCGCCCGCTTGTCCATCGCCTCCACATCCGCCGGCACATCCTTGTCCCTGGTCTGCGGCGTCGGGTGTCCCTCCACTCTGCGACGCTTCCTCCGGAGAAATGATTTGAGGACCCGCGTTCGCGTGAGCACCGCTCATCGCATTGACTGCGTCGTATGCGCCTTGCTGCCGGCCGGAGTGATACGCGGCTTCTGTGCGATCAGCTCGTGAAAACCGGTCGCCGCCCGATGACATGAAGCTGTCGTTGCCGCTCATCGCGTTGATTGCTTCGTATGCGCCTTGCCGCCGGCCTGAATCATAGGCTGCTGCATGATTGCCCGATGCAAACCCCGCGCCGGACGACATCAAACCTGGTTGATTGAAAGAGTACGAAGTCGACGTACTTTGAACCTGCATGGATTTCTCCTTTGAAGATTGCCCTGGTTCCGCCAGGGAGAACTCGGATGGCCACGTAAGGCCACGAATGCAACGTGTATTTCTATTTACATGTAGACCTCCTGAGCGCGCGCTTCGGCAGTCTTTCGATCGGCCTTCAGGTTGTCGGCCTATCCATTCATTGAACGTCGCGCGTATCCGCCAGACCCGATGAACTCGCGGCTCCATCGACCGGCATCGACCCCGAACGCTTCATCAGCTGAACCACGCAGATCACTCGCACATAGCCTGTAAAGTTCCAGACATCTTCGTGTGCAAGATCCATCTCCAGCGCCCAGCGGGAAATCAGTTTTCCCACCGTCAGAGACTCTTCACGTGCGAGTTTTTCGATGATCGTCCAGTAGACCTCTTCAAGCCTTAGACATGTCGCGAGGCCATTGACGCGCACTGACCGCTGTCGCGGCCGCGCGAGGTCCGCGCTGAAATTGCAATACTGTGTAATGGGCATTTGAACCTGCTCAGAAATTTCGAAGCTGCTCAAAGTTATCGTTTGAATGCAAAGTGGAACTTTCTGCAATCCGGTTTCCAGCGGCAGTTAGTTAGGCATATTGATGAAATAAGCTAAAGAACATTTGCCTGCTGGTGTGTCGTCTATCGTCGCGCAGTTCGAGGCGGGCCGGTGATATATTTGTATGACCGTGATCCATGCGTGCACAACTAAAGTTTCGTCATGACGAAGCCGGCTTCTGCCGGCACAGGAGCTTCAATGTTCATGACGTGGTGCAACGCGGGCAAAGAGGGACGATGCCGTTATCGGCGGCGCTATTCGACAGGCGCCGCGGTACGTCGCCTTGCGTTTGCATGGGTCACCTTGCATGCGTGCACGACGCATGCGGGCGAGCCGCCCTGGCGCAATGCGCCGATGCATTACTTCGCACGCAACTCGCAGCTTTCAGAAGTGTTGAAGGACGTCGCAAGCGCCGGCGGCCTGACGGTCGATATCGCGAAGAATGTCAAAGGCGTCGTGAACGGCACGTTCGACGAACCGCCCGCGAATGTGTTCGCGAAGCTGACGGAGGCCTATGGCCTCGCATGGTATTTCGACGGCAGGACGCTGCATGTGTCCGCGGGTTCGGACGTGAAAACCAGAACGATCCCGATTGCGCCGATGAAGCGCGACGCCGTCGCCGGTTTGCTGCGCAGTCTCGATCTCGACGATTCACACCTGCCGGTGCGTTATTCGGACACGACGGCGAAAGCGACGGGCCCGTCGCGCTATGTCGAGTCGATTGCCGATGCAATCGAAAAGGCACGTCAGCAGGCTGCGATCGAAACGCCGTTCGATCAGACGCAGATCCGCGTATTCCGCTTGCGCTACGCGCAGGCGCAAGACATTACCTACACCAGCGGCTATCGCACGACTACGGTTCCCGGCGTTGCGTCGTTGTTGCGCAAGCTGATGGGCGATACTTTCGTGCCGCGGCCCGTCGCGCGCACGCCGCGGATGAAGGAAGCGCGCACGGCACGCAACGGTCCGCCGCCGTTGCCGAGTCTGCGTGGCCTCGGACTCGCGGGCAATGACAGTGCCGCCGAGATGCTGTCGCCTGATCCGGTTGCCAGCACGCAGGTCGAACTCACGATGCCATCGGACGTGACGTCATCGAGGCGCAACATCGTTGCAGATGCGCGCACGAATTCGGTGGTCGTCTATGACGTCCCTGAGATGATGGCCAACTACGAGCGCGCGATCGCGATGCTCGATCAACCACAGGATCTCGTCGAGATTACCGCCGCGGTGATCGATGTATCGACGGATGCGGTGCGCGAACTCGGCATTCGCTGGGGTGGGGGCACGTCAGGAAGCGATGGCGGCGCGCATGCGATGGTCAACGCGACACCCCCTGTGAGCCAGGCGGTGACCGCAGGGGTGCAAAGCGCGTTGCAGGGCGTGAGCCTGACGACGCTGATCGGCAACTCGGTGAACTACCTGTTTGCGCAGATCCGCGCGCTCGAAGAGAACGGCAAGGCGCGCATCCTGTCGCGGCCGCAAGTGCTGACACTGAACAACTCGGAAGCCGTCCTGTCTTCGCGCAACTCGGTATATGTGCGCGTTGCGGGTAATCAGGATGTGGATCTGTTCAATGTCGATACCGGACTCACGCTGAAGGTCACACCAACCGTTGAATCGGCCAATGATCCTCGCCGCAATATTCTGCTTAACGTACAGATAGAGGACGGCGGATTCGATTCGACACTGATGGTCGACGGGATCCCACGCGTCAATAACCATTCGATCGTCACGCAAGCCATCGTCGGCGACGGAGAGAGTCTGCTGATCGGCGGGTACGAGTACGAGCGTAGTGAAACGTCCCGGTCGCAAGTGCCGGTGCTTGGCGATCTTCCGTACGTCGGCGCGCTGTTCGGCAGCAATCAGACCAGGTCGCAGCGCCTCGAGCGTCTCATTCTGATCACGCCGCGTTTAAAGCGAATGGGCGGCGACGTCCCCGGCGGTGTTCCGGTCGATATGGCGTCTGCGCGGCCTGTCCCAGCGATCGAGGTTCCTGCCGGCACGCATGGGTCCGATTCCGCTGTCACGGGTGCGTTGCGATCGTTGTCGCGGCCCGGCGACGCGCCTCCACAGCCGCTGCCGCCTGACTCATCGGTCAGCGTGCCGCCTGCGCAAGGTCAGATGCGATGAGCGGAAATGCACTGATTCTCGTGACAGACGGGATTCACAAAGGAGCGAGCGTGTTGTTGTCAGACGGCCATGATCTGTCGATCGGTAGCGGCGACGAGGTCGATCTCGTGCTGATCGATGAAGGCGTCGCCGCTCATCACGCGACGATTCGCGTCGTTGGCGAGCGGCTGGCGCTCACTGCTTTGCAGGATCCTGTGACGGTGTTCGGTCATCCGCTGCACGCGGGCAAATCCACCGAATTGCGCTACGGCGGGACCTTTGTGCTGGGCGCGACGACGTTGCAGTTCGGTGGACGCGACGCGATAACGCCGCGCGCAGTGCGCAACGCCGAAACGTACTGGCTGCTCACGCATGCGCCATTGGCCTATGTGGCTAGACGCGGCGCGCTGATGCCGGTTAGCGCGAAGGTGGGCGTCGCGGCACTGATCATCGTGCTGGTGGCTGGAGCCGGTTGGCAATGGATGTCGCCGCTTTTTGGGGCGAAAGGCAAGTCCCAGGCCGACAACCCGGCGTTTCGTCTGGTGCGCACGCACGTCGATGCGAGGACCGGGGCGACGGTGTACGAAGGGTATGTGCAGAGCTACACGGATCTGGCTGCGCTTGCGATTACGGCACGCGGCACGTCGCGTACACCGGTGCTGCGCGTGATCGTGGTCGATCAGTTGAAAGACCAGTTGCATACGTTCCTGGGCAGGTACTACCGGCTTGCGGAACTTCGGCCCGGCGGCGAGGCAGGCTCGTTTGCGGTCGCGCCTCCGCCATTCGATGGTTTTCTGCAGCCGGAATCATGGGACTACGCGCGCATCGCGCGGCTCGCGCGGGCCGAGATCAACGGCTTGCAGACGCTTAGCTTCGTCGGACACGAGGTCAGCGACGGGCCTGTGCGTGTACCGCTCGAATCGATCGGAATGAACCTGATGCGGTCGTCGCACGGTGCGTGGCTGGTCGATCAGCAAGGCGGGATGTATTTCGCTGGCTCGCGGCTGCGGATTGGAAAGCTGATGAGGATTTCCGAGTGCGGCGCGGAAGTTGTGCGCGATGACGATGGTTCGGTTTACGAGTTCTTCACCAAAGGCGCGCAAGACGCGAACAGGTGTTGAGCCGTTGCGGAATCGCCGCTGACGCGCGAAGCAACGCATCTCGCCGTTTGCTGGTCGATGAACGGAAAAAACGGGTACGCCATGTCTGGCGTCCTGTTCCGCTTGCCTCGCGTGCGCGTCGCATGGCAGGCGGCAGATGGAGCACTTGCTCCGTAAAACGCGTGATCAAACTTTAAGGATCGAAATCATGGCTATAGGTGGAATTCCGGCGTACGGCGCAGGGCAAGGCGGCTACGACACCGGTGCGACGTACAACGCACTGGCGGACGCGAGCAGAAACGCCCAATCGACGGCCGCGCAATCGGCAAAGACCGGCTCCCCGCAGGACGCTCAAAAGGCGAAGCAGGCTGCCAATAAGGAGCAGGAAGCGGCGCAAACGGCAGCAATGGTTGAAGAGAAGCGTAACGGCTCAGTCATGGCGCTGCTGCGATAACCGGCTCGGGACCGCAAAGGATTGAGGCGCTTTCGACGCGCGCTTCAATGGCCCGCGCATTGGGCCAAAGTTCATGCGCGGGCCGAGTGTTCCTGTTTTCACTAAAGAACGTTACTTGAAAGAGAAGAAGATGGTGCCGCACATTTCCGCCGTCGCGATGAACATTCCGGAAGTTCAGACGGCGACGCCGCCGATTGAAGCAACGAGGTTCGTCGCAAACCGCTTTGCCGGTTCGGCTACTGAACCTTCGCCTGTTCCTGTCCCGTCTCACGAGGCCGTGTTCGCCAATGATGCGTCCTCACCCGTAACCGAGCTGATTGCACAAACCGAAGAACGCTCGAGGGCGTCACAAGCTGATCTGGATGGCGAATATGAACGTCTGCTCGGCAGCCGAACCCTTCGGCCGGCGGACACGTTCCGACTGCGTCGGCATGTGAACATACAGTCGGAGACGCTTCAGCTTTACAAGAAGGTAGCCGACCAGGTAACCAACGGCGTGCAAACCTTGGCGCGAGGCAATTGATGCGGCGCCGCTTGCTGATCGCCCTATCGTTCGTACTCGTTGCGGGCTGCAAAACGTCGTTGTTCGAAGGCCTCGACGAGGACCAGGCGAACCGCATCGTTGCCGTGCTGAGTCATCACGGCATCGAAGGTATCAAGCAACGCAACCCGGACAAAACATGGACCGTATCGGTCGACAGCAACGACGCCGTGGCCGCGACCGAACTGACCGGCGCCTACGCGCTTCCACGCAGCGGTCACGCGAACCTGGGCGAACTGTTCAGCCGGCAGGGACTGATCTCAAACCCGGACGAAGACCGCGTGCGATTTATCTTCGGCGTTTCCCAGGAGCTCTCGGACACGCTGGAGCGCATCGACGGGGTCCTCATTGCGCGCGTGCATATCGTGCAGCCGGAGCGGGATCCGGTAGTCGGTTTGATCACGCCGCCGTCCGCATCGGTGATGCTGCGCTATCGCACCGACTACAACCTCGAATTGATGCGCGACAAGATTCGCGCGCTGGTTGCGGGTGGTGTCGAAGGTCTGACACCTGATCGCGTGAATCTGACGCTGATTCCCGTCACGCCAGTGCTGGTCGCCGGCGACGCATGCAGCGGCAGCAACGCATGCGCGGACGGACGCGGACCAACCGGACACGCAAGCGCGACACTCGTGCTGGTTGCATCCGCCGTCGCGGTGATGTTGCTCACCGTCTCGGCCTGGGTTTGGCGAAGCGGCATCCGCTCGTTCTCACCGACATTTTTCAGGCGTAGAAAGCGGCGTCTCAACAATTCGCCAGGGTCAAACACCGATGCGCCGCCGGACGAAGCAAAAGGAGACACCCCGTGACCTGTCTGTCCGCACTATCGATCGGCCAATGGACGCATCACAGCTGGCTGATGCGAGCAAGGCCGGTTCGCGGCGAACGTGCGCTAGCCGACGCGAGTGCACGCCTCCTTGCCGAGTACCCGCAATTGACCCGCATCGATTTCACGAAAACGCTGCCCTGCGTAGGCGATCTGCCACGTGCCGCGTGTGCGCGGCTGTTTCGGGTCACCGCGGCGCTGGCCTGTTCCCGTTCTGTACGCCGGGTCGTGACACGGTCGGCTCATCTCGGGTTCGCGAGAAACGTCGCTCCGCACGTGCTGCGCGACATCCAGAAACATGCGCGTGGCGAGCAGGACGATCTCGCGGTGGGCGCGACGCCGAATTTCTTCGATCGCCGCGACATGACCGCGGCCGGGCTTGCGTTGGCCCTACGCGGACTGGGCGACAGCGGCGACGTGCAGCACACATGGTTGAGACTGCGCATGCCTCGCGACATCGTCGAAGCTGCCACACGGTTCAACGCGATCGATATTCCCGTCGACGCCGCACGCGCGTTGATCGACGACGCACGGCTATTGATGCGAGGTGAGCCGTGCTGATCTGCAAAAAGGGAAGCTGGCAAATTGAGTCAGATGGCTATCTGTCCGCAGCGGAACTCGTCGAACTGGAGGACTTGCGTGCACTCGATGATGAACGCGCGAAAGACGCGGCGCGTGACGCATCGCGTCTTGCCGAGCGGGTGCGCGCGATGAAGCGGCGCGCGTGGCGCCGCGGCTATGAAGCGGGACGCGCCGCCGCGGTACGCGATTTCGTGATGCCGCATGCGGCAGCGTCGTTTGTCGCGCGCTGCGTGGAGGAGCGCCTGGTGCGAATCGCGATGGATGCGCTCGTGCTGATCATCGGCAAGCTGCCGCCCGCGGCGGCGCTGCCAAATCAGTTGCGGCGCTGCATTGCCGCGTCGCGTTCGCAGCAGGTGATGTCGTTGCGCGTATCGAATGTGGACTATCACGAGGCAAAGCGGCTGATCGCCCGTCTCGAGCAGGAGCTGGCGGCACCGCTATTCACCGTATTGGCGGACGCCGGCTTACCGCCTCACTCGTGCATTGTCGAAACCGAGCGGGGCGTCATAGATGGCAGCCTCCGGATGCAATTGAACGCACTGGAGCGCGGCATCAGGGACGCGATCGACGCGATGCTCGGCGAGTATCGCGGCGTCGACGAGGCGGTCGATAGACAGTTTGCGGTGCTGGAACAGGGGCTACGCGACGTGATCGATGCGATCAACGTGCGTGCGCATGGCCCGGAGAATGCACCGGGTGCGCACGTGGCGCGCGACGGAGATACGCATTGAACCCGTGGACCGGCATGAGCCGTCTGTCGCACGCCGACGCGGAACGCCTGAACGTCGCGGCGCTTCATTTTGGCGCGCCATATCCGGTGACGGTCGGGGTGCGTCGCTATCTGCTGCAGTTTGACACGTGTCGGCAGCGCTATCCGCTAAAGCTGGCGGGCATCGCGTCGGGGCAACCGTTCACGGTCGATTGCGACGCGAGTGCGCTGCTGCCTTCGCTACCGTCGCGCGCATTGCCCCGCGAAGAGGCCGACATGCGCGAGCTGATCGAGGACGCACTCGAGGACTGGCTATCCGCGCTCGAAGGCGCATTCGGATTCTCATTCGAGCTCCAGCGGATCTTGTTCGATGCCGCGCCGACGGCCAGCCTCTACGGCCTATCGCTAACGCACGTGCAAAGCGGACGAATCGCGCATTTTGCGTTTCACTGCGAAGCGGTCGATCAATGGCTGCGGCGCCTTCCACCGCCGCCGGCCGGCGTTGACGCACTGCGACGGCGCCTGATGGTGCCGGTGCCCGTGTGCATGGCGGGCCCTTTGTTGCCGCTCGCGCGCTTGCGACGGATCAGGCCGGGCGACGCATTACTGCTCGATCGCATGTCGTACTACTTGCGCGTGCCGCTACGCGGCGGTGCGCGTCGCATATCGCTAAACCTGTCTGGAGAGCAGATCTTGGTAGACCACCCACTGATCGACGACGAACGCGATCAACCGGAAATGACAAGTGAATTCATCGCCGTCGATGCGCTGACCTTTGCGTTCGACGCGGTACTCGGCACGATTTCACTATCGGTCCACGATCTTGCGCATCTGCGAACCGGTTCGGTCCTGTCGCTGCGGATCCCGACGCGCGAGCGCGCGGTGACACTGCTATGCCACGGCGTACCGTTCGCGCGCGGCGAACTGGTCGATATCGACGATGCGCTCGGCGTGCGCATCACGGACATGACGCAGCGCACGAGTCCGGACGCCGATGCATGAACGCGCCGCTCGATCCGATCTCGATCATCGGCTTGATCACGATACTCGGTCTGATGCCGTTTATCGTCGTGATGGTCACGTCGTTCACGAAGTTCAGCATCGTGCTGACGCTGCTGCGTTCGGCGCTCGGCGTCCAGCAGGCGCCGGGCAACACCGCGATCGCGGGTCTTGCGATGGCTGCGACGCTTGTGGTGATGGCGCCGGTGATGTCGAAAATCGGCGCGGAGTTGTCGATTGACGAGCGCATTGAAAGCGGCACGATGCCCGGCCTCGCTGAGACGCTCAAGGCAGTGCGTGGTCCGCTCGGCGAGTTCCTGTTCGCCCATTCGAGACCCTCGGAGCGAGCGTTTCTCGTGAACGCGACGAAGCGGATCGACCCCACGCGCGATGCGCAGGAAACCGACTTCTCGCTGCTCATCCCCGCCTTTCTGATCAGCGAAATATCGAGCGGCTTTGAAGCAGGCTTTCTGCTCTACATCGCGTTTCTGGTGATCGACCTCGTCGTGGCGAACGTGCTCACGGCGATGGGGATGATGATGTTATCGCCGAGCACCGTGTCGATTCCGCTCAAGCTGTTCGTGCTGGTCTCGGTGTCCGGCATCTCGCGGCTGATTCACGGGCTGATCGTCAGCTACATCGCATGAACACTTTTCCGTCGCTTGCTTCGCTTTCTAGCGACGCACTATTGCTGGTGTTCTGGCTGTCGCTGCCGTCGCTTGCGGTCGCGACAGGGATTGGCCTGCTACTCGGTCTCGTGCAATCGATCCTGCAAATCCAGGATCAGAGCCTGCCGTACGGCGCGAAGATCATCGGCGTCGGCATTACGCTGATCGTCACGGCGCCGTGGGCCAGCCGCGAAGTGACGCGCTTTCTCGAACATGTGTTCGAGTTTGTTGCCGCAGGACGGATGCATTGACGATGGAAGTGTTCGGTTATCTCGAGGGGCTCGCGTTTTGCTCGATTCGTCCCGCTGTGGCACTGAGCCTCGTCCCGTTCGCATTTGGCGATTCGCTGGGTGCGAAATTGCGCGTTCCGCTGGTGCTGCTGTTTGCGGTGCTGCCGCTCAAAGTCGGCGCACCGGCGCCGCTGATTCTGTCGGCGTTCACTGAGGTGCTGATCGGTCTCGCGCTTGGATTGCTGCTTGGCGCGGTGTTTCATGTGGCATCGTGCGCTGGCGCGCTGCTCGACCAGCAAGGCGGCTACTCGATCGCGGCGGTGTACGACCCGAACTTCCAGCAGGAATCCGCGCTGTTCGAAACCTTGTTCACACAGTTCGCCGCGCTGACGTTCTTCACCGGTGCCGGCCTGCGCTTCGTGTGCGGATTTTTCGCTGACGCGTGGACACTCTGTCCGCCGGGCGCGACCCGTGTCGAGCTGTCGCAACTGTATCGGCAGATTTCCGTTGAGCATGTCGCCGAGTGGTTCACGCAAGGCCTACGCCTCGCGATGCCGCTAATCGGCCTGATGGTGATGGTGGACCTGTCTCTCGGCCTGATGTCGCGGCACGTGAAGCGGATTAATGCGTTTGCAACGGCGCGCACTGTGAAGGCGATGGTGATTTCGTTCGCGGCGATGTCCTGCGTGCCGGTTTTTATCGACCGTCTCGGCGTCATTTTCAGGCAAAGCCTGCTGCTGCGATGACTGACAAGACCGAGGCACCCACCCCGCAGCGGCTGATCAAGGCCACCCGGGAAGGCGATATCGCGAAGAGCGCGCATGCGAGCGTCTCGGCGAGCGGGCTGATCTGGTGGCTTTACCTGGTGATCGAGGCACCGCACCTGTACCAGCTCTTTCAGACATTGATCCGGGATGTCGCCGGCATCGATGAGGCGCGCACCTTCGCCGAACGCTTCACACAAGTCGTTTCGTCGTGTGGCGCGCTGCTGCCTGCGACGCTCGTGACAGTCGCGGCCGGCGTGCTGGCCGCCGCGCTGCCGGAAGTTGCGCAGACGCGAGGCGTGATTGCGTGGAATCGCGCGATGCCCGATCTGAAGCGTTTGAATCCGATGACCGGCCTGAAGAACCTGTTCAGTACGCGCGTGATCGTCGATACGCTGATCGCGCTCGCGCAGTTTGCGATTCTGCTCGCCGTGTTCTGGTACGCGTTCGTGAAATGGTGCGCGCACCTGATCCCTTCATTCACGCTGTCCCTGCCGATGATGCTCGCTGACCAAAGTGTGTCGGGCGCGTCGCTGCTCGCGATGATGTCGGCGTCGCAACTGGTTCCGGCCGTTGCCGACTTCGTGATGCAGCGCGTGCTGTGGAGGCGCCGTCTGAGGATGGACAAGGAAGAAATCAAGCGTGAATACCGCGACAGCGAAGGCGATCCTCATGTGAAGGGCCGGCGCCGCGCGCTACACCGGGAGTTGAGCCGCTAACATGAACAAACAGATTCAACGCCGTTCGATATTCGGCCGTGTGGATATTCCGGGCCTGCTCGGCCGCCATGCCGATGTCGCAGTCGGTCTCGGCATGTTGTTCGTGCTCGTGCTGCTGATTCTGCCAGTGCCTGCTTTTGTGCTCGACTTTTTCATTTGCGTCAGCTTTTGCGCGAGCTTCGTGATGCTGAGCACGACCATCTACGTGACGAAGGCCGCGGAACTGTCGAGCTTTCCATCGCTGCTGCTGGTGACGACTCTATTGCGGCTTGCGCTTGCGATCGCGTCAACCAAGATGATTTTGCTCTACGCGCATGCGGGGGACATCATCGGCGCGTTTGGCGAAATGGTGGTGGGCGGCAACGTCGCGGTCGGCATTGTGGTGTTTGTCGTGCTGTCCGCGATCCAGTTTATTGTCGTCGCGAAAGGGGCGGATCGCGTGGCCGAGGTGTCCGCGCGTTTCACACTGGACGGTATTCCGGGCAGGCAGATGAGCATCGACGCCGACTTGCGCAACGGGCTAATCGCACCGCATGACGCCGGGCGCCTGCGCGCCGAACTTGAACGCGAGACCTATTTCTATGGTTCGCTCGATGGTGCGATGAAGTTCGTCAAAGGCGACGCGGTCGCCGGGCTCGTCGTCGCGCTCGTCAATATCGCGGGCGGTCTTGCGGTGGGCATCGCACAGCGCGGCATGTCGTTTGGCGACGCGCTGCATACGTACACCATTCTTACGGTCGGCGACGGGCTGGTGTCGCAGGTTCCGTCGCTGATCGTGTCGATCGCAGCGGGTCTGCTCGTCACGCGTGTCTCGTCCGGCGGGCCGCCGACGAACCTCGGCGGCGACATTTTCCGCCAGCTTTCGCTACATCCTAAAGCGCTGGCGATGGCGGGCGTGGGCTGCTTTGCACTGGGTGCGATTCCGGGTTTCCCACATCTGCAGTTCGTGCTGGCGGGCAGCTCGTTGATCGGCCTGTCGCTGCTGATGATGCGCGAGGCGAGGAGCCGCGAGCGCATGCAACGGCCATTCATGCCCGCGATGACACGCGACGGCGGCAACTATACGCAGCGCATTCTCGACGATGTCGAACTGGGCACGAGCGCGATACTCAGGGTGCGGATCGGCAGCAAAGCCTATGAAGCATTGCGCCCGAGGCTGCTCGATTTGCAGCTTGGCAAGGTGCGTCGCGATCTGATGACCCGCCTGGGCTTACCGTTTCCCGGCCTCGCATTGCAGCGCGACGCACGCCTTGAAGAGCAGCGCTACATCGTCGACCTCGACGAGGTGCCGTATGCGAGCGGTTCGCTGGTGGCGGACCACGTGCTCGTGAGCGGCACCGACGAGCAGATCGCGGTCGAGGGCATCGCCGGTCGCAGTTCAGGTGCATCGAAGGCGGTATGGGTGAGCGCGGCCGTTGCAGCCGCGCTCGACGATCCGCAAATCGGCAAGGCAAGCGTCGAGGAAGCGCTATGCGAGCACCTCGCGGAAGTATGCGAACAGGCGGCGGCCGAATGCATCGGCACTCAGGAAACGCGCTTTCTGCTGAATCAGATCGGCATCGAGTTTCGCGAGCTCGCAGCGCACGTCGATCAGGCGGTCGGACCCGTGCTGCTCGCGAGCGTGCTGCGACGCCTGCTCGAAGAGCATGTGCCGATTCGCAATCTGCGCGCAATTCTGGAAGCCGTGATCCGGATTCCGGACGGTGAGCGCACGATCGAACGCATGGTCCGCGAAGCGCGCATCGCGCTTGGCATGCGCCTCGCGCGTCGTTACGCGGACCTCGACGCGTGGCGAATCGACGCGGCGGTCTTCGAGCCGTCGTGGGAAGCGGAACTCGAAGACCAGATCCGCGCGGGCCCGGACGGCGAGCCGTACTGCATGCCGGGTATCGACGAACTTGAGCGCCTGCAGCGAGCGTTTTCGGCAGCGTATGCGCAAGGTGTGCGATTGCTGATCACCACCGCCGTATTGCGGCCGCATCTGCGCCGGCATCTGAAGACCTTTGGCATTCGCATCGATACGCTGGCGATTGAAGAAATTCCGCTCGATACCTTCAGTGTGCGGACGCTCTTTACGCTTGCCCCGAACTGAATGGAGCGCGCATGAAAACGTTCCAGCATCTCATTCCCGTGCTGGCCGGTGAGCCGGCGCTGTATGGGCGTGTCGCGGAAGCGCGTGGCGTCGTCGTCCGCGCGGTCGGCGTGTCGCTGCGCATCGGGGAGATGGTGCGCCTTGTCCGGCCCGATACGCTCGATACGCAAATGGGCGAAGTGGTCGGCTTCACCGACGACGGCGCGCTCGTGATGCCGCTCGACGGTGTCACGGGCCTGTCGAATATCACGCAGGTTCACGGCTGTGGTCTCGCATGGGGGCAAGTCGATGCGCTCGAACTGCTCGGGCGCACCGTCGACGGATTGGGGCGCCCGCTCGACGGCGGTCCTGCATTGCAGGAAGCAGGCGGCGCGCGGCGCGCCGCGGCGCTTGCGAGCCTCAACCCGCTGGAGCGGCCGGTCATTGCACAGCCGTTTGCAACCGGTGTGCGCGCGATCGACGGCTTGCTCACATGCGGCGTCGGGCAGCGCGTCGGCATTTTCGCGCCGGCCGGCGGCGGCAAAAGCACGTTGATGGGGATGATCGCGAACGGCGCGCAGGTCGATGCGATCGTCGTCGCGCTGATCGGAGAGCGAGGCCGCGAGGTAGCCGAATTCATTCACGATCATTTGTCCGGGCGGCGCGATGCGTCGGTGGTCGTTGCGTCGACGTCGGAACGACCGGCGGCGGAGCGGCTCAAGGCGGCCGAACTGGCATGCGAAGTCGCGAGCGGGTTGCGAGCGACCGGACGACGGGTGTTGCTGCTATTCGATTCGCTCACACGTTATGCACGTGCATTGCGTGAAGTGGGGCTCGCAGTCGGTGAGCCGCCGGTGCGGCGCGGCTATCCGCCGCGCGTGTTTGCCGAACTCCCCAAGCTGATCGAATCGGCTGGATTGACCCGGCAAGGTAGCGTGACCGCGTTCTTTACCGTACTTGCCGAAGACGAAGAGCTGTCCGATCCGATCGCCGAAGAAGCACGCTCGCTGCTCGATGGGCATATTCAGCTATCGAGCAGGCTCGGCGGCGCGGGGCATTATCCGGCGATCGATATTCTGAAGAGTAAGAGCCGCGTGATGACCCGTGTGACGGATTCGATCCATCGAGCGCAGGCGGACCGTGTGCGCGGCTGGATGAGTCGTTATCAGGAACTCGAACTGTTGATCCAGATTGGCGAGTATCAGCGCGGTAGCGATCCGGCCAGTGATCTCGCGATCGAACGGCAGCCTGGCATTGTGCGATTTCTGCAGCAGCGTTATGACGAGCATTGCGCGGTGCAAGACACCCGTTCGATGCTGAATGCGCTGTGTAGTGCTCCAGTGCGATGAGTGACGCGAAGCGCAACGCGCAGTTGTGGCGACTGCTCGCGCGCGTGCGTGAGTTGCGCGTTGAGCGCAAGCGGCGCGCGCTCAACGCGGCGCGAGACGAATGGCGGCGAGCCGACGACGCGGTTGCACTGAGACAGGCGGAAATCGAACGGCATGCAGCGCAGCGCGACCGAATCCTGCAGTCGTGCGGTCACGATAGACCGACCGGGCGCCTTTGGCGTGATGCGTTGCGCTGGCATGATGTTCGCGCGATAACGATGCATCGAGCCCTCGCATCAGCGATACAGCAGCGAGGACGTGCGGCGGATGAAGTAGCCAACGCTTCGATGCAGCTGCAGCGCGAAAGTATTGGGCGCGACGACGCGCTCACGCGTGCGCGTCGCCTAAGGGCGGCGTTGACGGACATCGACTGACCAGGCAGGCAGTACGAATGGCGTTCAACCTGGCCGGTGGGTTTGGAACCTCCGGCCAGGCCTCGCTGAGTCGAAGAGATTGATCAATGCGAATACTGACCTTTCTCCTCTACCGGTCGCGTCTGCATTTAGTGCTTGCCTAGACGATCTTGGTGTCCGTCTTCAAGCCCTTTTCGGGATCCGCCTTCTGCGCGTTGTTGGCGACTTGCCTCAATTTGTCTTTCTCCTGTTTGTCTTTGACTTCGCGAAACGACACGTTGGATTTATCACTTGGGCTGAGGTGTTCACCCACAAAGACCTGCTTGGTCCCTTTCGGCTCATAGATGACCCGATCCATATGCGGCGGAGCGCCACTGCTTGACGCCTTTTGCTCCGGGTCCATCGTTACGCGCATCGAATTGGTGTCGAGACCAAGCGGTTTCGAGAAGTCAGCCTTTGTCTCTTTTCCGTCGATTTTGAGCACACCGTGAGGATCGCCCCACCCGGTGAATTCGTAGTTATGGTCACCGTCGTTAATCTTGGTCGTGGCCTTGTCTTTTGAGAGTTCGGCATGAGTGTTGCCCATGTCGACGTTTAGCTTGTTGCCGTTCTGCGACACGACTGGCGCCACCTTGTTCCGATCACACGCGTCCCACTGCGAGTCTTTGTGTGAACCGTGCGAACCCTTGCCGGGCACGTTGTTCCACGTGTTCGACGAGAATTGCTGGTAAGTCGAGTACGACGTCTTCATCGACATGCTGTCCGGCGTGCGCGAGATTTCCCGCTGAAATTGGGTCATCATGGTGCCGCTTTGCGCGCTGCCATAACCCGATTGCTTCGGCGAGTAGAAGGATGAACTCGACGGTTGCGCGATACCGCGGGACATCGACATGGACATCGGAGAATAAAGCGAAGGCGAGCCGAACGTGCTCGACGAGCCAGAAAAACTGCTCGCGCGGGACTGGTTAAACGTGTTGGCGAAATTCCATTGATTGTTGACGGTCTGAGCCGTGCGGCTGTCGAACGTAGCTTGCATGTGCGAATCCTCTAACAGGACAATGCGTTAAACGAAATTTATGATGTGCAGGACGCGCCGGCCGCACACACGTACGTACCGCCGATTCCGCAAGCAGAGTCTAGTTTTGGAGCGATGCACAAGGGCACTACATACGTAGTGCTACTGGATCGCACACGCTTTTACAAACTGAACGCACATAAAAAAGCCCGCGTTCTGGATGCGCGGGCCTGTTCTTTGGGATAGTTCGCGATTTCTCTACTGCACACTCACTGCCGCGAAATTCTGCCGCCCAAACGCGCTCACCTGATACCCGTTCACGTCTTTCGTCGTAATCGCCGTCGCAGTGGGATACCCAAGCGGAATCCACAGCGCCTCATCGTGAATGATCTGCTGCGCGGCCTCATACGCTTTCGTGCGCTTCGCCTGGTCGGGCGTGCGTTTGCCCTCGTTAATCAGCTTGTCGAGATCCGCATCGCAAAAGCGCGAGAAGTTGATGCCCGACTTCACGCCGTTGCAGCTAAAAAGCGGCGTCAAGTAGTCGTCCGGGTCGCCGTTGTCGCCGGCCCAGCCCATAAACAGCGTGTCGTGATGACCCTGCTTGGCTTCCTTGATCAGTTCGCCCCATTCGATCACCTTCACGTCGGCCTTCACGCCAATCTTCGCGAAGTCCGCCTGCAGCAGTTCCGCGCCGGCCTTCGGACTCGGATTCAATGAACTGCCAGTCGGGCGCACCCAGATCGTCGTGGAGAAGCCGTTCGGGTAACCCGCGTCGGCGAGCAGCTTCCTGGCCTTCGCGACATCGTAGGGCCACGGTTTGACCGCTTTGTCGTAGCTCCATGTATTCGGCGGATACGGGTTGGTCGCGGGCATCGCGGTATCGTTGAACACCACCTTCAGATAAGTCGCGCGATCGAATGCCATATTCAGTGCCGCACGGACTTTCTGGTTATCGAGCGGCTTCTTTTCGGTGTTCAGTGCGACAAACGCGGTCATAAAGGCCGGCGTTTGCACGATCCTGACCTTCCTGTCGTTCTTCGCGTCGGCGATATCCTGCGGCTTCGGCGACAGCGCGATCTGGCATTCGCCGGCCTTCACCTTCTGCGCGCGCACCGTCGGGTCCGGCGTGATCGCATAGATCAGCCGGTCGATTTTCGGCTTCGGGCCCCAGTAGGTCGGATTCACGTCATAGCGGATCACCGCGTCCTTCGTATAGCTCTTCAGCACGAATGGGCCCGTGCCGATTGGCTTCGCGTTCAGGTCGGTCTGTTTGCCGGCTTTGAGCAGCTGGTCCGCGTATTCGGCGGAGTAGATCGACGCGAAGCCCATCGTCATTACCGACAGGAACGGTGCGTCCGGCTCGGTCAGTTCGAACTTGACGGTATGGTCGTCCACCTTCGTGATCGACTTCACCAGCTTCGTCATGCCCATCGACTGCGCATGCGGAAAGCCGTTTGCGCCCGCCACCTTGTGCCACGGATTGCTGTCGTCGAGCATCCGGCTGAACGTGAAGACGACGTCGTCCGCGTTGAGCGGCCGGGTCGGCTTGAAGTAGTCGGTGGTCTGGAATGGCACGTTCGGACGCAGATGGAACGTGTACGTGAGCCCATCGGCGCTGACTTCCCACTTGTCGGCGAGGCTCGGCACGACCTTGCGCGACGCTTCGTCGAACGCAACGAGCGTGTTGAAGATCACGTCGGCGGACGCATTGGTCGTGACGAGCGAGTTGTACTGGACCACGTCGAAGCCGTCGGGGCTTGCTTCGGTGCAGACGGTGAGCGGCTTGGCTTGCGCGAGCGCGGGCGAAGCGAAAAGTACGGTGCCAAGTACGGCAAAAGCGGCGGCAGCGGACGGCTTGAAGCGCATGACATCTCCCGGAACGATCGTGGTCAGGTACGGCGGCGGGTGTGTTACCCGGTTCGAAGACGGTTGCGGCGACGGCTGCTAACGGTGGTGAACGGGGCGTGCGAGGCTTTTTGGCCGACACGTTGCTAATGGCGATGGATGTGCCACACCGCGTTGGCGAAAGCTTATCGAACGGTCGTTGCGGCGACAACCACGCGTTGCATATGTCGATATCGTCGCATGGCACGCCATTCAGTGCCGTGAAGCATACCGTTGCAGATAGCCGATGCCGTCGATCGCGCGCGAGCCGTACCACGACACCTGCTCGCCGTCGATCAGTTCGATTCGCTTGCCGGCCAGTCCGCCGGCGGCGCGCGGGTCCTGCGCGAGCCTGTCGCAATGCGCCTGAGTAAAGCGGTAAGGCTCGCTCGATAGCAGCACGCGGTCGACATCCGCGAGCCATTGCGCGTTCAGGTCGAACGCGGGATAGCGCTGTGCGCCCATCGGGCCGCCATCGATATCGGGCAGCGTGTGCCAGTTCACCAGCCGCAGCATCGCCGAGATATAGGTGTCGCGCGCGACCGTCATCCATGGGTCGCGCCAGATCGCGTAGAGCACGCGCTGGTGTGGCCAGTCGCGCGCGGTGACATTGTCGAGCTGCGTTTGCAGCGCATCGCTCAGGTGCTGTGCTGCATCCTGGCGGTCGAATATCGCGCCAAGCAGCGCGAATAACGCAAAGTTGTCGTCAGGTACGAGCGGATGCGTGACGACAATGTGCGGGACGTATGCGCGCAGCGCATCGACCGTCGAGCGTTCGTTTTCGTCGATGTTGACGACCAGATGCGTGGGCTGCAGCGCGCGCACGGCATCGATGCGTACCGACTTTGTGCCGCCCACTTTCGGCACCACGCGCACGCGGTCGCGCGGGTGCACGCAAAAGCCCGTGCGCCCGACGATCTGCCGGTCGAGGCCGAGCGCGAACAGCAGTTCGGTGATGCTCGGTACCAGCGAGACGATCCGGGGGCGCTCGCCCGCGCGTGGGTGTTTGACGCCTGCTGCATCGACTGTCTGCTCGCTCATCGCGGATTCCGTCGACGGTAGGAAGCTTTCAACCCTTCAATCGGTCGCCGCGCGCGGCTTGTGCGCGGCATTTTTCATCGCTGCATCGTAGAGCCAGCGCGGCACGACATGCAAGATCATCGCAACCACGCGCATCGGCCACGGCAGCACGATATAGCGCTTCTTCTGTTCGATCGCATCGGCCGCCTTGCGCGCGAAGTGGTCGACGTCCATCAGGAACGGCATCCGGTATGGGTTGCGCGCGGTCATCGGCGTGCGGATAAAGCCCGGTGCGATTGTCACGACCGCGACGCCGCGCGGCCGCATTTCGACGCGCAGCGCTTCCAGATAGGTACGTGCGGCGGCCTTCGACGCGCTGTACGCGCCAGAGCCCGGCAGTCCGCGCACTCCGGCGACGCTCGAAATGCCGACCAGTGTGCCCGCGCGCGCGGCGATCATCGCGGCCGCGAACGGCTCGAACGTCGCGACCATGCCGAAGTAGTTGATGTCCATCACGTCGCGGAAGGTCCGCAGGTCGCCGAGACCGGTGACCGCGCCGCGGCTGACGCCCGCATTCGCGATCACGACATCCGGGCAGCCGTACTGCGCGATGAAGTCGTGGGCGGCCGCCGCGAGCGCGTCGGCATCGCGAACATCTGCGGGATAGACGGAGATCAGGTGTTCAGGATGCGCTTGACGGAAGCGCTCCAGCGCGTCGCCGCGCCGCGCGACGAGGCCGAGAATCGCGCCGCGCCGCGCATATTCGGCGGCGATCGCGAGGCCGATGCCGCTCGATGCGCCGGTAATGAAGACCTTTAGCGGTGAACTCATACCGGCGCGTCGCGATGCCACGCGTTACATCTTCTTCGCGCGAACCTGGCTCACGAGGTAGTCGAGCACCTGGATCGTGCCCGGCAGCGTATTCGTCTGCGCAGGGCCGGTTTCATACTTGCCCTGGACTGCGAGGGTCGGCACGCCATCGATCTTGTAGTCGGTGATCAGCTTCGTGTCGCGCTGCAACGCGGTTTGCGTGGAGAACGAGTTGTACGCTTCCATGTACTTCTTCGGGTCCACGCCCTGCTTCGACAGGAAGGCCGTCTGAGCTTCCGGCGTCAGCAGGTAGTCCTTGTTGACGTGGATTTCGTGGAAGATCTTCGGCGTCAGTTCCTGCGCGAGACCGAGGGCGTCGATCGCGTGATACATCTTCGAATGCGGGATGAAGTCGTCGCGGAACGCAACCGGCACGCGCTTGAACACGACGTCCGGGCCCTGCTTCTTGATCCAGTCTTCGAGATACGGGTCGAATTCGTTGCAGTGCGGGCAGCCGTACCACATGAATTCGATTACTTCGATCTTGCCGGCGGGCACTTCGACCGGCTGCGGCGACGACAGCACGGTGTAGTCCTTGCCGGCGACCGGCGCGGTCGGGCTCGCGCTTGCCGCGGCGGTGATCAGACCCAGCGAGAGGCAAAGAAGGCTAAGCAGCTTTTTCATGTCTTGTGATCCCAATCGGGAAGTAGCGGTGACAGTTGAACGGCGGGCGTCATGAGCCTGTCACCGTGAACGCTGCGACGGACGGCAGGCTTTCGCCGTGCTTGAGACTGCGCGTGCGCGCCGAAGGTTCAGCGCGCGCACGATTTCGTACGGCAGATTACTGTTTGGTAAAGCGGATCACGGCGGTGTCGATGCCGGCGTCAGACAGGCGCTGACGCGTGGCGTTCATATCCTCGAACTTCGCGAACGGTCCGATCCGTACGCGATAGTACGTGATACCACCCGCATCGCGCTGCGTGACCTTCGATTCGAAACCCTGGAATGCAAGCCGCGCGCGCTGCTGCTCGGCGTCGGCGGACGTTTTGTATGCACCGACCTGCAGCAGATAGCCGGTGTTCGCATCGGCGGCCGACGGCGCCGCGGACGGCGTGCCAGGCTTGGCCGGCGGCGGAACATTGGCGACCGTCGCGCCGCTCGAAGCCGGCTTCTTCGCACCGGCGGCCGCGGCCGACGACGCATTGCTGTTCGGCGCGGGCGTGGGGCCGCTGGCGCCCGGCGGCACTTCGACGATTTGCGGTTCTTCGAGGATGCCCGACGATTGCGTCTGATTGTTGGTCTGCCCCGGCGCGGTATTGGGCGGCGCCGGCTGCGCGGCTTGCGGCACCGGCTGGCCCGGGCTCTTGCCCTGCAACGGCCGGTTCGGATCGTATTGCGGCTGGCTTGCGCCCGCGTCCGACGCGGCGGGCGGCGACACCTTCGCGACGAACGGCGTCGGCGCACGCGTGATGTACAGCGCGACCACGACGGCAATAGCCAGACCGACGATCAGGCCCAGCACGATGCCGAGAAACGTTCCCCCGGTTTGCTTCGACTGCTTCGTTGTGCGGCGTGGCTTTGCCATTGTCTGAATCACCTGCGAAAGGAAAGGCTTGAATGACGGTCGATTATAGCGACGGCAACGGGCTTTGCTGCCGCTGCCGCCGCTTTGTTACGACCGCGCGTTATGGTCGCACAAGCGAGTCGCATAAGCGAGCGCTGGGGGCGAATCGGATTTACATCTTGGCGGGGGCCGAGACGCCGATGATCGCGAGGCCGTTTGCCAGCACCTGGCGGGTGGCCGCGAGCAGTGCAATGCGAGCGTTGCGGACCGTTTCATCGTCGACCAGAACGCGCTCGGCATTGTAGAACGAGTGAAATTCGCTCGCGAGGTCGCGCAGGTAGAACGCCACCGCGTGCGGCGCGAGTTCCTCGGCGGCATGCGAAAGCATGTCGGGGAATTCCGCGAGCTTTTGCAGCAGCGCCATCGCGCGCTCGCTCGACAGCGGCGCGAGATCGACTGACGGCAACACCGCTTCGTCCGCATTGAAGCGCGATTTCCATTCGCCGAGCACCGAGCAGATCCGCGCATGCGCGTACTGTACGTAGTACACCGGGTTTTCGTCGTTCTGCTTGAGTGCGAGATCGATGTCGAATACGAACTCGGTGTCGGCCTTGCGCGAGATCAGGAAGAAGCGCACCGCATCGCGGCCGCGGCGAATCGTCTCTTCGTCGAGCAGGTCCGGCGCGCTTTCCTGACCGGGCGCGGCGCCACCCGACCATTCGATCAGGTCGCGCACCGTCACATAGCTGCCCGCGCGCTTCGAGATTTTCACTTCCTGGCCATCGCGCATCACGGTGACCATCTTGTGCAGCACGTAGTCGGGGTAGCCCTTCGGAATGCCGATGCCGAGACCCTGCAGGCCGGCGCGCACACGCGCGACCGTGCCGTGGTGGTCCGAGCCCTGGATGTTGATCACCTTCGTGAAGCCGCGCTGCCACTTTGTTACGTGGTACGCAACGTCCGGCACGAAATACGTGAACGTGCCGTCTTTCTTGCGCATCACGCGATCTTTGTCGTCGCCGTCGTCGGTGGTGCGCAGCCAGAGCGCGCCGTCTTCTTCATAGGTTTTGCCGGCGGCGATCAGCGCGTCGACCGTCTGTTCGACGCGGCCTTCCTTGTACAGCGACGATTCGAGGTAATAGTGATCGAATTCGACGCCGAACGCCTGCAGGTCCATATCCTGTTCGTGACGCAAGTACGCCACCGCGAAGCGGCGGATCGCGTCGAGGTTTTCAACGTCGCCCGCGCCTTTGACCGGCTCGCCGTCGCGTGCGGAGACCGTCTCGCCGTTCAGGTAGTCGCGTGCGATATCGGCGATGTACTCGCCGTTGTACGCGGAGTCCGGCCAGCCTGCGTCGCCGGGTTTGAGGCCGCGTGCGCGCAACTGCGTGGAGAGGGCGAGCGTCTGGATCTGCACGCCGGCGTCGTTGTAGTAAAACTCGCGATGTACGTCCCAGCCTTGCGACGCGAGCACGTTCGACAGCGCGTCGCCGAGCGCGGCCTGACGGCCATGGCCGACGTGCAGCGGCCCCGTCGGATTCGCCGACACGAATTCGACCAGCACGTGCTTGCCGGCTTCGCGCTGCGAGCGGCCGAACGCCTGCTGCTGCGCGAACACCTCGCGCACGACAGCCTGCTTCGCGGCCGGCGCGATACGCAGGTTGATGAAGCCGGGACCCGCGACCTCCGCGCCATCGATCAGACCTTGCGCCTGCGGATGCGCGAGCACCGCATCGACGATTTGCTGCGCGAGCTGCCGCGGGTTCGCGCGCAGCGGCTTGGCGAGCTGCATCGCGACATTGCACGCGATGTCGCCGTGCGCGGCGACCTTCGGACGTTCGAGCGTGATCACCGGGGAGACGAACGCGGCTTCGGACGCGCCCGCGGTGGCCGTGGCGATCTGCTTCACGGTGTCGGCGAGCAGGGTTTCGAGAGTGTGTTTATGTGCAGGCAGCATGCTTGTTGCGTGTCCAGTGAGGCAGTCGGGTAACACAAGATTGCGCCGGAATGCGGCAACTTCCAGTGCGGCAAATTGACGGTGGCTTAAGGCGGGTGGCGCGCCGCGGGCGAAACGCGTTCGATTGCCCGCGCATACGAAGTGCCGGGCCTGTATACGCGAAACCCGCGTGCTCCCGGAGCAAAACTCGCGCAAAGCCACGCGAAGTCGGCGTACCAGCGCGGATTGCAGCCCATCATGCGGTTCACAGCTTCATGTCGCGCCTCCGACCGCGTCGGCGCAGCGTGTACGCGCGCACCACGGCGGGCTTTTTCCGTCAGGACGGATTTTAGCAGGTGCTAATATGTCCAATGAGATGTCCAACGAGATGTCCAACGGGACGTGCGGTCCGGACGAGGCGGGCTGGCGCGGCCGGACTGGCTCCCCGCAACACCTGGAGCAGCGGGTGGAGCGCCCGCTGGCAAGTCCGGCTGGAAGTCGCGGTTGAGATCCCGGTCATCACTGCTGGAGTGGTCTTGAGAGCGCATTGCCGAAGGCCGCTTCGCGATTGACCGGCGAGGGAGAGGGTCAACAAAACGAAAAGGGAACAGTCATGCTGATTACTTTCAAATGTCGTGCCGCGCCGGACGTGATCATGTTGGAGAACCTGGCTCAATATCTTGTCGGGATTATTGGCAAGCGGCTGGGGCAACGCGGCGTCATCACGCATGACGAACTCGGCGACGCGATTACGAAGCTCGAAGCTGCGATCGTCACCGACAAGCAGGAACGCGCCGAACACGACGGCCATTTCCATGAGGGCGAAGAAGGGCACGATTCGCATGAAATCCCGATTGGCCTTGCGCAGCGTGCGTATCCGTTTCTCGACATGCTGCGCGTCGCGCAAAAGGCAAACGCCGATATCGTCTGGGGGGTTTGACACGCGGCGCGCGAATTATGATTCACGATTCGTGCGCGGTGTATCCGCGCTGAAGCGCAGCGGCAGTGAGTGCAATGAAGTATCGTGAGCCCGCCTTGCATACGAAGCAGGCGGGCTTTTTTGCGGCGCTCGCGCTATTGGCTCGCGCCTTGCGGCGTAGCGGCCGGCGCCGATGCACCCCGCTTCGCTTTCTTGTGTTTCTGCTTCTTCACGTGCTGCCCGGTTGGCGGCGAATACGAACTCACCGAGCTGGGCCCGCCTTGCGCAAACGCCGGTACGGCACCGGTGGCAAGCCATGCGGCCATCCACATCAGCGACAGCTTCTTCATACGATTTTCTCCGGCCGGTTGCGCGTCGACATGCCGAGCGTTCTTGATGACTGCATTCGGCGAGAGATCAGGCCGCTGCAGTTTACAAAGTCGAAATCTGCACCGCCGGAAATATTCGGCCTTTGAGTGCCGATATAGTGGGGGGAAAGAGCGGGGAGAAAGAGCGGGGCGCAAGCCGCGCCCGCTCGCGTGCTGCGCAGCGGGCGCGTGGGGAGTGGCCGCGACGGTTACAGCAGCGGTGCGAGCGCGCGTTGCGCATCGGTCTTCGATAAGGCCATGCGCCGCGCGTAGTCCTCCAACTGATCCTCGCCAATCTTGCCGACCGAGAAGTACGTGCTGTCCGGATGCGCGAGATAGAAGCCCGACACGCTTGCGGCCGGCAGCATCGCCAGCGATTCAGTCACGCTCATGCCGATCTCGCCTGCCTGCAAGACGTCGAACATATCGCGCTTCACCAGATGGTCAGGGCACGCCGGATAGCCCGGCGCGGGACGAATGCCGCGATACTTCTCATCGATCAGTTCGTCGTTCCCGAGGGTCTCGTTTGCGGCATAACCCCACAAGTCGCGGCGCACGCGAGCATGCATCGCTTCCGCAAACGCTTCCGCGAAGCGGTCGGCAAGCGCCTTCAGCATGATCGCGCTGTAGTCGTCGTGGTCCTTTTCGAACTGCTTTTCCTTCACGTCGACGCCAAGGCCTGCCGTGACCGCGAACAGGCCGATATAGTCGGCCACGCCCGAGTCTTTCGGCGCGATGAAATCGGCAAGCGACCGGTTCGGTCGCATCACGCCATCGACCACCGGCCGCTCGCTCTGTTGACGCAGGTTGCGCCACGTCATCGCGACTTCGCTGCGCGATTCGTCGGTATAGATCTCAATGTCGTCGTCGTTAACGGTGTTCGCCGGCAGCAGCGCGATCACGCCGTTCGCGGTGATCCAGCGGCCTTGAATCAGACGCGCGAGCATCGACTTCGCATCCGAGAACACGCGCCGCGCCGACTCGCCGACCACTTCGTCGTTGAGGATCGCCGGATAGCGGCCCGCGAGATCCCATGTCTGGAAGAACGGACCCCAGTCGATGTAGTTCGCGAGCTCGTTCAGATCGTAGTTCCTGAACACGCGACGCCCGATGAATTTCGGCTTGACCGGCTGATACGCGCGCCAGTCGACGGCCGTCCTGTTCGCACGCGCCTGCGCCAGCGTAACCATCGGCTGCGCCTTCTTGTTCGCGTGCTGGGTGCGGATGCGATCGTAGTCGGCTTTCAGTTCGTCGAGATACTTCGCCGCGCCTTCATCGGACAACAAGCTCGATGCAACCGATACCGAACGCGACGCATCCGGCACATACACGACCGGCCCTTCGTAGTGCGGCGCGATTTTCACGGCCGTGTGCACGCGCGACGTGGTCGCCCCACCGATCAGCAGCGGCGTCTTCCTGTCGCGGAAGTACTCGTCGCGCTGCATTTCGGACGCGACATAGGCCATTTCCTCGAGGCTCGGCGTAATGAGCCCCGACAGGCCGACGATGTCCGCGCCTTCCTCTTTTGCTTTCGCGAGAATGTCGTTACACGGGACCATCACGCCCATGTTGACCACTTCGAAGTTATTGCACTGAAGCACGACCGACACGATGTTCTTGCCGATATCGTGAACATCGCCCTTCACGGTCGCGATCACGATCTTGCCTTTCGCGCGCACATCGCCGCCGGCCGCGGCCAGTTGCTTCTTTTCTTCCTCGATAAACGGAATCAGGTGGGCGACCGCCTGCTTCATCACGCGCGCCGACTTGACGACCTGCGGCAGGAACATCTTGCCCTGGCCGAACAGGTCGCCGACCACATTCATGCCGTCCATCAGCGGCCCTTCGATCACATTGATCGGGCGGCCGCCATTCGCGGCGATCTGCGCGCGCGCTTCTTCGGTATCGTCGACGATGAAATTCGTGATGCCGTGCACGAGCGCGTGCGCGAGACGCTTTTCAACCGGCTGATTGCGCCACTCGAGGTTTTCTTCCTTCTTCGCCGCGCCGGTCTTGAACTTGTCGGCGATCTCGAGCAAACGGTCGGTCGCATCGTCACGGCGATTCAGCACCACATCTTCGACACGCTCGCGCAGTTCGGCGTCGAGATCCGCATACACGCCCAGTTGCCCCGCGTTGACGATGCCCATGTCCATCCCCGCTTGAATTGCGTGATAGAGGAACACGGTGTGGATCGCTTCGCGCACCGGGTCGTTGCCGCGAAACGAGAACGACACGTTCGACACGCCGCCGCTGACCTTCGCGTACGGCAGGTTCTGCTTGATCCAGCGCGTCGCCTCGATGAAGTCGACCGCATAGTTGTTGTGCTCTTCGATGCCGGTCGCGACCGCGAAGATATTCGGATCGAAGATGATGTCTTCGGGCGGGAATCCAGCTTCGTTGACGAGCACATCATACGAGCGCTTGCAGATCTGCGTCTTGCGCTCGAACGTGTCGGCCTGGCCCTGCTCGTCGAACGCCATCACGACCGCCGCGGCGCCGTAGCGGCGAATCAGCTTCGCGTGATGAATGAATGCGTCCTTGCCTTCCTTTAGCGAGATCGAGTTGACGATCGCCTTGCCTTGCACGCACTTGAGGCCCGCTTCGATCACGTCCCACTTGGACGAGTCGATCATGACCGGCACGCGCGCAATGTCCGGTTCCGAGGCGATCAGATTCATAAAGCGCACCATCGCCGCTTTCGAATCGAGCATCGCCTCGTCCATGTTGATGTCGATGACCTGCGCGCCGTTTTCGACCTGTTGACGCGCGACGGCCAGCGCTTCGTCGAACTGCCCGTTGAGAATCATGCGGGCGAATGCCTTGGAGCCGGTCACGTTGGTGCGTTCACCGACGTTGATGAAAAGCGTACCGGACGTGACGTTGAACGGTTCGAGGCCGGAGAGGCGCAGCGTATGATCGGTCATGACTTGCACTGGTGCGTGGGTTGGCGTCGGGTTTTGCGTGTTGAGCAATGGAAGGTGCGTGGCTGAGCGATGCAGGTTTAAGCCGCGTCGCGGTATTGCGTCGGCCACTTGCGCGGCTTGACGTCGGCCAGCGCTTTGGCGATTGCGGCAATGTGCTCCGGCGTCGTGCCGCAGCAGCCGCCGGCGATATTTACCAGCCCGGCCTGCGCAAATTCTTTCAGGAGCCCGGACGTATCGGCGGGCAGTTCGTCGAAGCCCGTATCGCTCATCGGATTCGGCAGACCCGCGTTCGGATAGCACGACACATAGGTGTCGCACAGCTTCGCAAGCTCGGCGATATACGGGCGCATCAGCGCCGCGCCAAGCGCGCAGTTCAAACCAAAAGTAAGGGGCTTCGCATGGCGCAGCGAATTCCAGAACGCTTCGACAGTCTGTCCGGACAGGATGCGTCCGGAAGCATCGGTGACCGTGCCCGAAACCATGATCGGCAACCGCTCGCCGGTGTCTTCGAACAGCTCGTCAAGCGCGAACAGCGCGGCCTTCGCATTCAGCGTGTCGAAAATCGTCTCGACGAGGAACAGATCGGCGCCGCCTTCGAGCAGCGCTTTCGCTTGCTGGTAATACGCGCTGCGCAATTCGTCAAAGGTCACGTTGCGTGCGGCCGGGTCGTTCACGTCGGGCGAGATGCTTGCCGTTTTCGGCGTCGGCCCGATTGCGCCCGCGACGAAGCGTGGCTTGTCGGGCGTCGAATACTTGTCGCATGCCGCGCGGGCGAGCTTCGCCGACGCAATGTTCATTTCCTCGACAAGGTCTTCCATGCCATAGTCGGCCTGCGCGACGACGGTGGCGCCGAACGTGTTTGTTTCGACGATATCGGCCCCCGCGGCCAGATATTGCTCGTGAATCTCGCTGATGATCTGCGGTTGGGTGATCGACAGCAATTCATTGTTGCCTTTGATGTCGCGGCCGTAGTCCTTGAAGCGCTCGCCGCGGTACTGCGCCTCGTCCAGCTTGTAACGCTGGATCATCGTTCCGGTCGCGCCGTCGAGAATCATGATGCGTGACTGAAGCAGAGCGGGCAGGGCCGCGCCGCGCGTATAGCCGGCGGCGCTGTTCGAAGCGACGGGAGAGGCAGGCTTGTTCATGGCAGAAAGACCTTGGCCGGTTTATCAGCCGGCTTATTCAGGAAACTCAACATTGTAGCCCGCGCTGTGCGGGACCGTCTGCGTGGCGCCGAAGCGACAGCATGGCGGCGCGCAGCGGGCCGGCGCGGCACGCCGCACATAATGAAAAACCCCGTCCGGCAAGCCGGACGGGGTTAGTAGAACGTTGCCTGGCGTGTCGCCGTGGGCGTTTTAGTGGAGCACGACTGGCTGGTGCATCAGACTGTCGAACTGGCCAAGGAACTCGTCCACTTCGTCGAGAGACGGTTCTTCTTCGATCAGCTTCTGTACATGCTCACGGAAGCTTGCCGCCATTGCACCATCGATGTAAATCTCACGCTGGGTGTTCTTGTCCACAATCTCGTAACCACCAGACTTCATCGCAACATGGCCGTCCTGAGGTGGAAACTCGACGACACAGTAGTTGGGGCTGTTGTAGATCATTTGCATGGCGACACTCCTTATTTCCGTTGGCTCCGGGCCAGTCCTGCACCCTACGTGGAGCGCTTGGCTTGGAATTCAAGGGGTGGGTCCGGCGTGGCGCTTGTAAATATTCCCGGACCTATCGGTTAGACCTGCGATTGCAAAAACGTTTCGAGCAACGCGGTAAAACGTTGTGACTGCTCGATCGGCGCGAGATGAGCCGCGTCCAGCACCTCGAATCGCGCCCCTCGGATTGCACCTGCTATCGCCTGTGTAGCAGCAGGAGGCGTGCCTGTGTCATGACGCCCGGCTATCGCCAGCGTAGGCGAGCGTATTTCCGCCAGTCTATCGCGCGCGTCGAAATCGCGCAGTGCGATGCACGCAAGCGCAAAGCCCTCAACGGTCGTATGGATGTACACGTCGCGAATCTGTTCGACGACTTCCGGATGCGCGTGGCGAAACTGCGGCGTAAGCCAGCGTTCGAGCGACGCCGGCATCAGCGACGCCACACCATCCCGCCGAGCCGCTTGCGCGCGTTGATCCCAGATACTGCGCGTTTCGGGCGGGGTATAAGCGAACGTATCGGCGAGCGTCAGCGTGTCTACCCGTGACGCATGATCGAGCGCGAACTGCTGCGCGATTGCACCGCCCATCGACATGCCGACCAGATGTGTGCGTTTTGCGCCAAGTGCGTCGAGCAGCGCGGCCAGATCGCTGGACAGATCGGCGATGGTGAACGGCGCGCTCGGCGCGGCGGTCTTGCCGTGGCCGCGCACGTCGTAGCGCAGCACGGTAAAGTCGTCGCGAAAGTAGCCGGCGAGCTGATCCCAGATCGACAGGTCGCCGCCCAGTTGATGGATGAAGGTGAGCCAGGGGCCACCTCCTTCGTTGCTCAGCACATAACGTGTGTCGATGCCGTTGACGTTCACTTGCATGCTTGCTCCTTTTATTCAGGTGATGCGGTGAGCGGTGCGTCGCGCGGGCCGTGCGAATTTGATATTGACGCGCGTGGCGCGGCGTGCAGAAGTTTCTAAAATCGAAACCCGATTCGACCGCGCAACGATCAGGGCCTTGTATCGGGGCTTCATCTCAGGGCCTGTTGTAATCGACGCCCGGTTGCTCTGCCGGTGCAGCCGCGGGTGGCGGGCTCGCTTGCATATCGGTTGCATCCGCGGGGTTTGGCCTCTGCGGGTTCGCATTTGCCGAGCCTGAGTCTGACGTCCCGGTCTGGCCATGCCATAGCAGTTCCACCTGCGTGCCGTTCGGTTCGGTTTGCACGAAGCGCACCGGCAACCAGCCGAGCGATGGCGCAAGCCATACGTCGATGCGACGCCGATCGCCTTCGTGGCGCGGCAAGCGCATGAAATGCCGCGCGTCGACGAAGCCTTGTTGCGTGCGCACCGTTTCGTCTCCAATCGTTTCGATCGGCCAGATTTCCCCGCTGTCGTTGTCCGTCACGTAGAACTCGCGCGTGACGCCGGAACGGTACGCGTCCGGCGCACCACGCACGAGGCTCGCGAGCTGCATGATCATGCTGAAGCGATCCTGCGCGCCGTCCTGTAGCGCGAGCGTCGCGGGTGTGCGCGTGAACGCGATCTGCTTCGTTTCGCGATTGAAAACGGTCACGTCTTCGCCGCGACGACCGCGCTTTTCGATGTATTGATCCGGCGCCAAACCGAACGCGTCGACATGGCCATGACTTTCGTAGCTGTAAGTGCCAACGAATGGCAGCGGCACCGATACGACGAGCCGATAAGTGTGGCCGTCGCTTTCCCAGTGGATCGTGCCGGGCTGATTGCGCACACCGTTATAAAACGTGTCGTATTCGAGGTCGCCGGACGGCGGAACGGAAAACTTGACACCCGGTGCCGCGTGCGCGGCATTGCCATTGCCGTTGTTTGTGCCGCTTGCCGTGCCTGCGCCGCCGGCAGCGCTCGGAACCGATGACGCCGCGCCCGCTGCGGCGCTGGCCGCAACCGCACTGGCAGCCTCGGTCGCGGCAGCGGACGCGTCAGGCTGAGCCGGCTCGGCGGTTGGTGCCGCCTGTGCGGCTGGTGGCGTTGCGGGCGGTTTCTTGCGTTTCGGCTCAGGGTTGACTGCGGTCAGCGCACGCTTATGTGGGGCCTGCGCCGCTCGTTTTTGTTGCGGCGGCGCTGTTGGTGTGGCACGCGGTGGTGTCGTGCCGGCCGCTTGCTGTTCGATGCGTTCGGGCTTCAGCAACGCGACCTGCACGGGCACCTGCATCGTGTCGACCGGTTTGAACGTGTCGCGATGGCGCTCGAACCATTGCGCGGCAACCCAGTGCGCACCGGCCACCGCAACCAGTACGGCCACCCAGCGCCAGCCCAATGAGCGGCGGGGCGCGGGCAAAGGCGGTGGGCGATTCGACGGAGGTGCGACAGACGGTGAAGACATCGAGGCGACGGGTTTGACTGGCGAAAGGTGATCAGGCAGCTAAAGTCGGGACGATTCGATACAAATGCATGCATCCCGAGTATCGCGATTCCATGAATACTGCGCGTGCGGGCCGGCGCAGTGTAATCCGGCGATAGCGTGTGCGCGCAATGGAGTCTGCACGCAATTGAGTCCGCCCGAATACGCGGCAATAGCTTTCGACTGTTCGTCTCTGACCGTGTTCCGCTGTGACCGGCAGACGACACTAGCGCGGCGTCGGACTGTAACCCAGTTCATACGACAGTTTCCTCGCGCATTCCCGTAGCGCGGTATCGACTTCGCCGCCCCAGCGAATATCGAATGCGCCTTCATGACCGAGCGCGATCAACCCGAGCGCCAGCTCGCCGGTCGAATCGAATACCGGCACGCAAAACGCGTGAATGGTCGGCAACAGCATCCCTTCAACACGCGCTGCGCGATGAACGCGTACCTCTTCCAGCAGGCGTTCGACATCTTCAGCGTCGCGCGGCCCGCCGGTTTGCGACGACCGGCGTGTATCGGCGAGTTCCCGATCGATCATCCCGGCTGTCTTGCCGCGCGGCAAATACGCGGCGAACAGCAGGCCCGTCGCCGAACTGAGCAGTGGCATCACATCGCCGAGCTTCAGCGACGCCTTCGCCGGATAGCTCGATTCCATCCAGTGCACGACCGTTGGCCCCTGATTGCCCCATACCGCGATACCGACGGTCAGATCGAGCTGGTCGCGCAACTCCGTCAACGCGATGCGTGCAAGTTTCACGCCGTCGACGCGCGCCAGACGCGCAAGACCGAGCTGCAGCGCAAAGCCGCCCAATTCGTAGCGACCTGTCAGCGGGTCTTGCGCCACCACGCCTAGTCGCAGAAAACTCACCAGATAGCGATGCGCTTTCGCGGGGCTCATGCCCGCACGTTGCGCGAGATCGCGTAGCATCATCGCGCGCGGCTCGTGGGTCAGCACGTCGAGCAGACGAAAGCCCACCTCGATCGACTGGATACCGGAACGCAGCTTTTCTTCGCCACCTTCGGGCAGATCGCCCGTGTCGTCATCGGTCATGGAATCGGGTGCTTCGGTGGACGTGCCGGAACGGGCTGCGGGTGACATGAGCGATATGCGCAATTCGGATATTGATGGGCCGCACAACCACTTGTGGATCACGGAGTTGCGGTGGCGGCGATTCACCATCGTAGAATACATTCCTTATATCGTCACCCCACACGCTTTATTTGCCCATGAAACTTGCGACGCTGAAGGACGGCACGCGCGACGGTCAGCTGATCGTCGTGTCGCGCGATCTGCAAACCGCCGCGGTTGCTGACACGATCGTCGCGACCCTGCAACGCGCACTGGACGACTGGACGTTTTACGCGCCGCAACTGCGCGATCTGTACGACGCGGTAAACCAGGGACGCGCGCGCAATGCGTTTGCGTTCGACGCAAGCGACTGCATGGCGCCGCTGCCGCGCGCGTTCCAGTGGGCCGACGCGTCTTCGTACGTGAACCATGTCGAACTGGTGCGCCGTGCGCGCGGCGCCGAGATGCCGGCTGAGTTCTGGACCGACCCGCTGATGTACCAGGGCGGCAGCGACGACTTCATCGGCCCGCGAGACGACATCGTCTGCGCGTCCGAGGAGTTCGGCATCGATTTCGAGGCGGAGGTGGCGGTCATTACCGGCGATGTGCCGATGGGCGTGAAGCCCGAGCAGGCGTTGAAAAGCGTGCGCCTCGTCACGCTGGTCAACGATGTTTCGCTGCGCAATCTGATTCCGTCGGAACTCGCGAAAGGCTTCGGCTTTTTCCAGAGCAAGCCGGCCACCGCTTTCGCGCCGGTCGCGGTAACGCCCGACGAGCTTGGCGATCACTGGCGCGAAGGCCGCGTGCATCGTCCGATGATCGTGCACTGGAACGGCAAGAAAGTGGGCCAACCGGATGCGGGCGTCGATATGGTGTTTCACTTCGGGCAACTGATCGCTCATGCGGCGAAGACGCGCAATCTGCGCGCCGGGTCGATTGTCGGATCGGGCACGGTGTCGAACAAGGATGCGAAACGGGGCTACTGTTGTATCGCGGAGAAGCGGTGCCTCGAGATGATCGAAAGCGGCGCGCCGCAAACCGAATTCATGAAGTATGGCGACACCGTGAAGATCGACATGTTCGACGAAGCGGGCAAGTCGATTTTCGGTGCGATCGAGCAGGCGGTGGCGCCGACGGCGTAGTGACCTGAGGCGTCCGCGCGATCTATCACCCGGTTTGAGCAGCATGCTGCGCGTGATCGCGCAGTGCTGCGACAGAATGCAGACTGATCAGTCGCGTTGAATCCGCGGCGGCGGTGTCGTGTCGGAACACCGCCGCCGCTCCCACCGGCGTTCCTCCGACACGACAAGCGGTACCACCGGGGTATAGCCATGTCGCACGAATCGCACGTCAGCAATCCCGCGTTTTATTCGCACTATCAGTCGCTGCGGCTAAGGCGACATCCGCACGGCATCCTCGAAATCGCGATGAGCGGCGAAGGGGCGAACCGCAGTGCGCTGTCGACCGCCAATGCGCAGATGCACCATGAACTCTCTGAAATCTGGCGCGACGTCGATCGCGATCCGGATGTGCGTGTCGCGCTGATTCGCGGTGAAGGGAAGGGCTTTTCCGCCGGTGGCGACCTGCAACTGGTCGAGCAGATGGCGACCGACTTCGCGGTGCGCACGCGAGTGTGGCGCGAGGCGCGCGATCTCGTCTACAACGTGATCAATTGCAGCAAGCCGATCGTGTCCGCGATGCACGGGCCGGCAGTCGGCGCCGGGCTGGTGGCGGGGCTGCTCGCCGATATTTCGATCGCGGCAAAAACGGCGCGCATCATCGACGGTCATACGCGGCTGGGCGTCGCGGCCGGCGATCATGCGGCGATCGTCTGGCCGCTTCTGTGCGGGATGGCGAAGGCGAAGTACTACCTGCTATTGTGCGAGCCGGTGAGCGGCGAAGAGGCGGAGCGGATCGGGCTGGTATCGCTCGCGGTCGACGAGCAGGACTTGCTGCCGAAGGCGCTCGAAGTCGCGCAGAGGCTCGCGCAAGGGTCGCAAACCGCGATCCGCTGGACCAAGTACGCGTTGAATAACTGGCTACGCTCGGCCGGTCCGACCTTCGATACGTCGCTTGCGCTCGAATTCATGGGCTTTGCGGGACCGGACGTGCGCGAAGGCGTGACATCGCTGCGCGAGCACCGCGCGCCGGATTTCCCTGCTGGCGAGATGTGACATGTATCGGTGGAGGACGCAGCAGAAGCAGCAACGTAAGCAGCCCCGGCGGAGCGGTTCTTGCTGGGCAAATGTCCAGCACCGTGTCCCGGCTGGCTCCGCACGACGCGCAGTGGACGGATACTTTTGCAATACGTTTGCTGCCCGCTTCAACGGTATGATCCGTCGGACGCTCGTCGAAGCTGTCGTCGGCGGCGGTCGGCAACTCAAATCAGTTTCGATTTTTCCCGCGCTTCGTTGTGATAGCGCCCATTACGCTGCGAGGAGATCAACATGACCGACACTCCCGGCTCCACGCCGCCCTTTCCCGGCTTTCCCGGCTTTCCGCCCGCCGAAATGCTCGACCGGATGTGGGGGATGATGCGCCTCACGCCATTCGGCGCCGCGTTTCCGGGCACGCACCCGGGCGCGGCTCAGGGATTTGTGCCATCGCTGTCGATGATGTCCGACATGATGGCGCCGCTCACCAATGTCGAAGAGCTCGACAAGCGCATTACCGACATGCGCGCGGTGGAGCAATGGCTGAAGCTGAATCTGAACATGCTGCAATCGGCGATTCAGGCGCTCGAGGTGCAGCGTGCGACCCTCGCGACGCTGCGCGCGTTTGGCGCGTTCGCGCAGTCGTCGATGTCGCAGCCGGCGCCGGACGTTTCGCCGCACGCACAACCGTCGACCGCGCAGCAGGCGGACGACACGGCTCGTTCCCGCCCGGAAGAAGCAACGGGCGAGTCCGCGCAGGACCCTGGCGACAGCGCGCCGCCGCCAGGGTTCGACGCGTCCGGGTGGTGGAATCTGCTGCAATCGCAGTTCAACCAGATCGCACAATTCGCGATGTCGCAACCGGGCATGGCGGCGGCGGGCAATGCCGCCGGCACGGACCCGAGCGACGGCGGCGAGCGTCACGCGCCCGAACCAGGCGAAGCGGCGGGCAATGCGCGCGAAGCGCACGCGAATCACGGCAGGACGAGTGACCACAGCACCGGCGCATCGCCACGGCAGCCGGCAGCGAAGCGACCGGCTGCGAAGCGCGCGCCGGCGGCCAAACGGTCAGGTGCGAGCGCACCGAGGAAGACGCCGGATCAGGCAGAGTAGGTCCGACGACGGGCTGGGGCGGAAGGCGGCGCCGGGCCGCTGCCTCCGCGGTCGTTCGTTCGAGGCGTCCGTATTCGTCATGCCGGGCGTGACCGCGCGGTTTCTGGTCGGCCAGTCGGCCGGCGATCGGGCGCTTGCGCTGGCTTGCGTCCACTTATATCTGCTTGAACTTTCCGCTTGAACCTTCGTGAGCCCGCTCAGGTTGAACCGTTTCCGCGTCGTGGGCCGCCGCATGGCGTCCCGCTCAAGCGACGCAAGCGCCCTTGTCTCAGATCAACAACTGCGTCCTTCCCCCGCTGAAATGGCATTTTCCTGCGCGGTCATACAAGGCGCGCATGTTATTATTTGACAAGTTTTTCAGCCCGCGAGTCTGCGTCGAAAACCACCATTCCAGCAGCTCGCACAGCGCCGGTCCCCGGCGCGGGGCTCGCTGCGGCGTCGCGCCGCACGCTGGCTTGACCTCAGGCACAGGGTCTCCCTCACCCACGGTTGGCCGCGAATTGTGAAATTACGCATTTCGCAGGCGCTTAAAACGCCGCTGGTACTTCTTTGCCACAGAATTTTCTGGGCGACCGATTACCGCGTAAAATCGAATGCTGCGCCGGCGAAAGCGCGGTTTTCGTTCGTCAGCAGCAAAACGGGCAATAAGTGGTTAGACAGACACAAACAGACGTCGCCTTGCGCAGAACAGGGGTGGGACTATGAACACCATGCTTTATCCGGAACTGTATAAATCGCTTGAATCCGTCCGATGGGACATGGAAAAAGACATCCCCTGGGACAAGTTCGATGCATCGCTGCTCACCGACGAGCAGGCCGCAACGATCAAGATGAACGCGATCACCGAATGGTCCGCGCTGCCCGCCACGGAAATGTTCCTGCGCGACAATCATCACGACAGCGACTTTTCGGCGTTCATGAGCGTTTGGTTCTTCGAAGAACAAAAACACTCACTCGTATTGATGGAATATCTGCGGCGCTTTAAGCCGGACCTGGTCCCTACCGAAGAAGAATTGCACGCGGTACGCTTTGAATTCGATCCGGCGCCGCCGCTTGAAACGCTGATGCTGCATTTCTGCGGCGAAATCCGTCTGAATCATTGGTATCGCCGGGCGGCCGAATGGCATACCGAACCGGTGATCAAACACATTTACGAAACGATTTCCCGCGACGAAGCGCGCCATGGCGGCGCATACCTGCGCTACATGAAAAAGGCGATGGGCAACTTCGGCGACGTCGCGCGCGCGGCGTTCGCGAAGATCGGCGTGCTGATGGCTTCGGCGCGCCGCACCGAAAAGCCGCTTCACCCGACCAATCTACACGTGAATCAGGCGCTGTTCCCGCGCGATACGATCCAGTCGCGTCTGCCGGATCCCGAGTGGCTCGAGCGCTGGCTCGACGAGCAGATCCGCTTCGATGACGGCTGGGAGAAGAAAGTTGTCGAACGGATTCTGCATAACCTGTCTATTCTGTTCGAGCGCACTTTCAACACCGCACAGGAACTGAACCGTTACCGCAAGGAAGTCACGTCGCGCCTGCAAAGCAGCGAACAAGGTTCGGCACAGCAGCCCGCCTGACGGGGCGAAACGCGCGGCAAAAACGCGCAGAATGAACGTGGGTGCGGATGATCGCGGCCCGGCAGGCGCAAGCTAGCCGGGCCGTTTTACGTCCGTCGTCTGTCATCTGACGCGGCAACCGCGCGCATCGATTCGCGTTCGTCAGAAGCCGTTGACGCGTGTATCGTTGCGGCAATCCGGGCCACTCCTATTTCCTTGTCATGACCGCTTCTTTCGAACGCAAGCTCACTACCCGCGACGCTCTAGCGCAACGCCGCCCGTCTCTGCGCGGGCCGGTGGTTTTCACGAACGGCGTGTTCGACATCCTTCATCGCGGCCATGTCACCTATCTCGCGGATGCGAAGGCGCTCGGCGCATGTCTGATTGTCGGCGTGAACAGCGACGCGTCGGTGCGTATGCTCGGCAAGGGCGACGACCGGCCGATCAATCGCGAAGACGACCGGATGGCGCTGCTCGCGGCGCTGGAAAGCGTCGACTGGGTGGTGCGTTTCGACGAGCGCACGCCGATTGCATTGATCGAAGCCGTGCATCCGGACGTGCTGGTAAAGGGCGGCGACTACGATATGGACGTGTTGCCCGAGTCGGCACTGGTGCGTGGCTGGGGCGGGCGGGCGCTGGCGATTCCATTCGAACATGAGCGCTCGACCACGGCGTTGCTGAAGAAAGTCCGCGCACAGCAGCAGTAGGGTGACTGCGCGACTTGAGGCGGGCAGAGGCGAGCGGCCGCTCGCCTCTGCTGCTTGCCGCCGCGCGGCTATTGCGCCAGCGCCGACGCCGCGATCGGCGCGACCGGCGCGGGACCACCGACGACGGCCTGGTCCGCGGCGTCCGCAGCCGACATTGGCTGCACGCGCAACCATTCAGGATGAATCTGACGGTTCAGATGAAACGGCTCGCGCGCGCCCGCGGCCGGCACGGGCCCGAACACGCCGCGCGCCGCGGCGAATGCCAACAGATTGGCAATAACGAGCAGGGTGATCAGCCAGCGCACCATCGTTGGATTCTCCGTTGTGTGGTGTCGGTCGTTGTCGGCGACAACGGGTTTTCTCTACTTATGCCACGTGTGCGCCGACGTCATCGGCGGCGATCAGCGCGAGCCCCGCGAGTACCAGCGAATCGTGTCGCGTATACGGCGCCTGCAGTGAACCGGCCACTTCGCCGGCTGCGCCGCCGCCGACCACCAGCCGCACCGGCGTCCCCCATTCATCCTGCAGACGGCGCCACATGCGCTCGATGAACGCCGCTTGCGCGAGCGCGCATCCGGCCGCGATCGCGTCGCGCGTATTTGTCGCGAAGCATAACGCGTGCGGATCGGTTGCAGCAGGTCGGACATGAGCAGCGTCACGCGGATGATCGTCCGTCAGCGGGTCTTGCGCGTCGAGCGTGCCAAGCGTCGGCAATTGCGCGGTGTGCTCGCCCAGCGAGCGCATCATCAACGACCAGCCCGGCGCAATCAATCCGCCCTCGAATGTGCCATCCTTGCGTAGCGCTTCCAGTGTGGTCGCGGTGCCGAACGTCGCGATCAGCACGTCTTCATCGGGAAATGCCGCACGTGCGCCGATCATGCCCGCCCAGCGATCGCTGCCGAGCGACTCCGGTACGGTGTAACCGTTGCGCACGCCGCATTGCCACGCAGTTGCGCGAATCGTCGTGCGCGGTAGCGCCGGCCAGTACGCGTCAAGCAGCGTGTCGATACGCCGCGCGACGGCCTCGCCCGCGACATTGGACACCCAGGCAGCGCGCGGCGCCGGCAACGCATCCCAATCGGGCTCATGCTCGGCGACCAGCGGATCGCCGACGCCCTTCACCAGCAAACCGCCATGCGTGAATGTGCCGCTGTGCGTCTGTACACCGTTTGCGTCGGCCAGCGCCCATTTGACGCGGCTGTTGCCGGCGTCGATCAGCAGAAACGGCGCGCCGTTCAAGCCGCGCCCCGCTCGACAAGCCGCAGCGATACGTCGCCGGTCGAAATCGCGGTACGACCCGTGGGAGTATCGAGCAGCAGTTGACCCCGCTCGTCGACACCCCCCGCGATGCCGCGCCCGACTTCGACGCCTTGCTCGAATAGCAGCACCTCACGGCCGGCATACGCGTGACAGGCGTTCCAGCGCGGCTGGAACGGCGCGAAGCCTTCTGCCGCGAAGCGTTTGAGCGCCGGTTCGAGGGCATTGAGTTCGGCGGCGAGCGTATCGGTGAGATTCGCGTTCGGCAATGCGCGCGACAGTGCGGTGGGCGCCGCGCCGCGCGCTTCGGGCGGGACGCCCGAATTGAGCGCGCCGACCTTCGCGGCCAGTTCCTCGGCGCCTTTCACGTTGGTGCCGATGCCGATCACGACGGCGCTTGCGTCGTCCGTGCTCCACGCGGTTTCGATCAGGATGCCGGCCAGCTTGTCGCCTTCGAGCAGCACGTCGTTCGGCCACTTCAGCGCGATCTGACCGGGGCCGGCGACCGGCAGTGAACGCAGCCCGTCGACGAGCGCGACGCCGACCGCGAGACTCAGGCCGGCGAGCCCTTCGAGCGGACACGGCAGCACGCAGGCGACCGAGAACAGCAACGCGTTGCCCGGTTCCGCATACCACGGGCGGCCGCGGCGGCCGCGGCCTGCCGTCTGCAGGTAGGCGACGCGCACGATCGGCCGTTCGAGTGCATCGGCCTTGCGTGGCAACGCTTTGACGCGGGCCATCAGATCGGCATTGGTGGAGCCGGTTTCTTCGACGATCTCGATCGGCCAGTCGTGCGCGGCCGGGCCGAACAGCGTGACTGCGCGATCGCGGTCGATGCGCCAGTCGCCGGCCTCGTGGGCATCGGATGAGGTGGGTGTAGTCATGCGGCGTATTGTAGCCACTCGCCCGTCCGCGAGACACCGCAAGACACGGCGCGGCAACGCGGTGGCGCTGTGTAGCTGATTTCTGCCGCTTTTCGACGCACGTCGCTGATTTACGCGGTTTCTTGCCGCTTCCGGCCGCTTCTTACCGGTCCGTGCCGGACACCGCCGCCAAAGGGCCGGGCATGCCCGCACGGCCGCCATGCGGCACGTTCGTTACAATGCCCGTTAATCCGATAACGACCATCCAGCGCCTTGAACCACGACACTCCGCCCGGCCTTGAAGTCACGGCAGGCAGACAGGGCAAGATCGTCCGGCTGTCCGGCCAGTGGACCGCGCTCGCGCTTGCGCGCGATCGCTCGCAGGACCGTGCGCTGCCGCGCCTGCGCGAGCTGATCGGCACCGACAAGGTCGCGCAGTGGGATCTGTCGCGCATCGAACGGCTGGACCACGTCGGCGGCCAGGCGCTGTGGCGCATGTGGGGCTATCGTCTGCCCGGTGACCTGGTCGCGTTGAATGCAACACAACGTGACATATTCGACCGGATCGCGCTGCTCGACCGCGAACGCGAGAATCCTGAGTCGGTCGCGCGCCCCGACCCGTTCACGCGGCTTGGCCTCGGGCTGTTCTCGTTCTTCGAGCATCTGTACGGCGGCGTCGCGATGTTCGGCCGCGTGGTGCTGGACCTGCTGTCGGTCGCGCGCAACCCGAAGATCATGCCGTGGAGAGAAATTTCCGCGAACGTCTACTACGCTGGAGCAAGAGCGCTGCCGATCATCGCGCTCGTCGCATTTCTGATCGGCATCGTGCTCAGCTATCTGTCCGCGCAGCAACTGCGGTTATTCGGCGCGAACCAGTTCATCGTCAATATTCTCGGGCTGTCGGTGATCCGTGAGCTGGGGCCGGTGCTGTCGGCCATTCTCGTCGCGGGGCGCTCGGGTTCGTCGATTACCGCGCAGATCGGTGTGATGCGCGTTACCGAAGAACTCGACGCGATGCGCGTGATGGGCATTCCACACGGTCTGCGGCTGATTTTGCCGCGCGTGATCGCGCTCGCAATCGCGATGCCGCTGCTCGTGATGTGGACCAACATGATCGCGCTGCTCGGCGGCGCGCTCGCCGCGAAGCTCGTGCTGCAGATCGACATGGCGTACTTCGCGCGCTCGCTGCCCGGCGTCGTGCCGGTGGCGAACCTGTGGATCGGTCTCGGCAAGGGCGCGACATTCGGCATGCTGATCGCGCTGGTCGGCTGCCATTTCGGCTTTCGCATCAAGGCGAATTCGCAAAGCCTCGGCGAAGGCACGACGGCCTCGGTCGTCACGTCGATCACGGTTGTGATTCTCGCGGACGCGGTGTTCGCGATTCTCTTTCAGAACGTGGGGCTCTCATGATTGCGCCGCTCACACATGCCGTACGGGACCAGCCGCTGCCGGAGATTGCCGAAACCGTGATCGAGGTGCGCAACCTGACGAAACGCTATGGCCGCAACGTCGTGCACCAGCACCTGAACTTCGATGTGAGGCGCGGCGAGATCGTCGCGATCGTCGGCGGCTCCGGCTCCGGCAAGACCACGCTGATGCGGCAGATCCTCGGGCTCGAGAAGCCGACGTCCGGCACGATCAAGGTGTTCGGTCAGGATACGTCGCAGATCGATCCGGAAGAGGCGCGCCTGATGCGCAGCCGGATGGGCATGCTGTTCCAGCAGGGCGCGCTGTTTTCATCGCTATCGGTGTTCGACAACATTGCGCAGCCGTTGCGCGAACTCGGCAAGGTGCCGGAAGAACTGCTGCGCGACATCGTGATGCTGAAGCTCGAGATGGTCGGCCTGCCGTGCAAGAACGCATCGAAGATGCCGGCGGCGCTGTCGGGCGGGATGATCAAGCGGGTCGGCATTGCGCGCGCAATCGCGCTCGAGCCGGAACTGCTGTTCCTCGACGAGCCGACCGCGGGACTCGACCCGCGGGCTTCCGACGAATTCGTCGAATTGATCAGCGCGCTGCATCGCGCGCTCGGGCTGACGGTCGTGATGGTCACGCACGATCTCGACACGATGGTCGCGCTGTCGTCGCGCGTCGCGGTGCTGGCCGATCGCAAGGTGCTGGTCGCCGCGCCGGTCGAGGAAGTGGCGCACGTCGACCATCCGTTTATCCGCGAGTATTTTCTCGGCCTGCGCGGGCGTCTCGCGCTGCAAGGACTGTCGCCGGAGCGCCGCGCGAAGCTGCCGTCCGAGGCGCTCGAACCCGCGTGCGATGCGATCGCGCTGCGAACCGCGATGTAAGCGGAGAACCTGGGGAACCTGACGATGGAAAACAAATCGCACGCATTCTGGGCCGGGCTGTTTACCGTGGCGCTGGCGTTGGCGATCGCGGCGGCGGTGTTTCTGTTCAACGTCGACCGGTCGGAGCGCGTGCCTTATGACCTGATTGCGCGCACCAATGTGACGGGCCTCTATCCGGACGCGGCGGTGCGCTTTCGCGGGCTCGACGTCGGCAAGGTGCAATCGCTGAAGTTCGATCCGAATCATTCTGGGCAGATCATCATCCGCATTGTGGTCGATCATCGCGCGCCGATCACGCATTCGACCTTCGGCACGCTCGCGCTGCAGGGCGTGACGGGCATCGCGTTCGTGCAGCTCGACGATACGGGCAAGAACCAGGAGCCGCTGCCTTCGTCCCCGAAAGCCGTCGCGCAATTGCCGTTGCATCCGGGCCTGTTCGATCAGCTGCAAAAACGCGGCGATATGCTGCTGCGTGAGCTCGAGCGCGTCGCGTCGGATGTCGACGACCTGCTGTCTCCGGAAAATCGCAAGCAGATGATTGCGACCGTGGCCAGCCTGCAGCAGGCGGCCGACGGCGTCACGTCGCTGACGCAGCAAATGGCGCCGGCCGCGGGCAAGCTGCCGCACACGGTCGACCAGCTGAACGCGACGCTCGCGTCGACGAACCAGTTGGTGTCGAGCCTGAATCGCGCGAACGGTCCGCTCGAAACCAATCTGAACAAGGTGGGCACGGCGGCGCAGCAGGCCGGCGATGCGTTGACCGCGATGAACACGTCATTGCAGGAGATGTCCGCGCGGGTCGGCTATGACACGCTGCCGAAGGTCAATTCGCTGGCCGACGATGTGCGCACGGCAGTGCGTTCGGTCGACCGGGCCGCGACCACGTTTAGCGACAGCCCGCGCAGCATTCTGTTCGGCGCGCCGCGCCAGGCGCCGGGGCCGGGGGAGCCGGGCTTCTCGTGGCCGGATGCGTCGGCTGCCGAGCGTCCTGCGGGTATTGCGGGTGCCGCGGCTACCCCGGGTACGGTCACGCAAAAATGATCTGAAAGGAACACGCACATGTCACGCACGATCAACCGCCTCATACCGTCCGGTGCGCTGCTTGTTCCGGTGCTGACCGTGGCGTTCGCCGTCGCCACGCTGCTGGGCGGATGCGCGAGCAGTTCGTCGCAGGCGATGTCGGAAGTCCGCTACGACCTCGGGCCGCCCGCTCCGGTGCCGAACGCGGGGCCGCTGCCGGCCATCAAGATGCTCGACGTTACCGCGCCCGAGACACTCGGCTCCGACCGTCTGATCTACCGGCTGAGTTTCGCCGATGCGCAGCGCACGGCGGCGTATGCGAATAGCCACTGGACGATGCCGCCCGCGCAGTTGCTGACGCAACGGCTGCGCAATGCGCTGTCGGCGCGCGGCACGGTGCTCTCCGGCGGCGACGGCGTGCGCGCGCCGGTGCTGCGGGTCGATCTCGAACAGTTCGAACAGGACTTCGACGCTCAGGCGCAAAGCCACGGCGCCGTGACGGCGCGCGCGACCCTCTCGTTCCAGGGTAAGGTCATCGGCCAGCACACATTCGTCGCGCGCGTGCCGGCGAGCACACCGGATGCAGCCGGCGGCGCGCGGGCGATTGCGGCGGCAACCGACGACATCGTTTCGCAGATCACCGCATGGCTCGGCGTGCAGGCGGTCGTCGCCGCGCAATGACCGACGCGCCGCATGCGCCGCGGAGCATTGCATGACTGACAAGCCGTGGCAGCGGCGTCCTTCGGCGTTTGCGAGGCAGGCGCTCGCGCTCTATGGGGCGCTGATCGTCTACGGTTCGTGGTATCCGTTTTACGGCTGGCGTTCGCTCGGACTCGGACCGCTTGCGTACCTCACCGATCCGCTGCCGCAGTACCTGACGCTTTTCGACGTCGTCACGAATGTGCTCGGCTATGTGCCGTTCGGCGCGCTGGTCGTGCTGGCCGTTTATCCGCGCGTGCGTGGCGCGCTGGCGGTGGGGCTCGGGTTCGCATCCGGCGCGCTGCTGTCGGCGCTGATGGAAGCGGGGCAGACGTATCTGCCGACGCGCATCGCATCGAATCTCGATCTGGCGGCCAATGCGCTCGGCGCGCTGCTGGGCGCGGTCCTGATGTCGCCGGCCACCGGCGCGTTGCTCGACCGCGGCATATTGCGACGCATCCGCTTCCTGTGGTTCGAACGCGATAGCACGGCAATCATCGGGATCGCTGCGCTGTGGCCGTTTGCCACGATGTTTCCGTCGCCGCGTCTGTTTGGCATGGGCGATTGGCCGCACACGCTCTGGCTGCGCTTCGACGCGGGCATGCAGGAGACGCTGCTGGCCTGGACGCCCGATGCGTGGCGCGTGCCGTCGTGGCCGGGGCTCGTGTCCGCGTGGCTGCCCGACGATGGCTGGGAGGCGCTGATCACCGCGCTCAATCTGCTGGCGGCCGGCGCGCTCGCGTCGCTGCCGATGCGCGGCCGGGCGCCGCGCCGTCTTCTGCTGGTGGCGTTCATCGTGGCGACGCTCGCGGTCAAGGCGGGCGCCACTTTTCTGCAATCGCAAAGCGGCCTCGCATTCGATTGGGCAACGCCCGGTGCGTTGATCGGACTTGCGTGCGGCACGGCTGCGGTGCTGCTCGCACTGGCGTTGCCGGTCGCATGGCGTGCGACGCTCGCGGCCGTCGCGCTGATTACCGCACTGGTATTCGTCAATTTGCTGCCGGTGAATCCGTACTTCGATGTCGTGCTCGCCGATTGGCGCCAGGGCCGTTATCTGCACTTCAACGGGCTTGCGCGCTGGCTTGCGTGGACATGGCCTTATGCGGCGCTCGTGTGGCTGGCGTTTTCGGCGGAGCGCGCATGGCTCACGCGGCGACGTAGCAGCGGTAGCCAGCGCAACTGAGGGGTGGAACGGACGGACGTAACTGGGAGAAGCAAGCGGGGGAAGCAAGCGGACAGCGCCTGGGGTGAGCCGGGCAACGCCCCATCGGAGGTGAGGCGCGTGTGAAGCGCGCGTGCAAGCCGCATCAGCGGCTGATGGAAGCGGTCGTTATAATCGACTGGATCGAAACGCAAGCGCTGTCGCTTGCACGCGCTTCGAGCCTGCATCATGGTCTGCGAAGTCCGTACTTTCAAAACCATTTCGCCTTGCCGCCTACGCCGATGGATTCATTTTTCAAGTATCACGTCTTCTTTTGCCTGAACCAGCGGGAACCCGGTGCGGCGCGGCCGTGCTGCGCGAACTGCAATGCGCAGGAAATGCAGGAATACGCAAAAAAGCGCGTCAAACAGCTGGGGCTTGCTGGGCCCGGCAAGGTGCGCATCAATAAGTCCGGGTGTCTCGATCGCTGTGAAGAAGGCCCGACCGTCGTGATTTATCCGGAAGGAACGTGGTACACGTATGTCGATTCGACCGACATCGACGAAATCATCGACTCGCACCTCGTGAACGGCAAAGTGGTCGAGCGTCTGAAGATCGATCAGTAAATCGATCAGCCAGTCGAATCATCAACCCATCAATCGATCCGTCAAATTGACCCGGAAGCGGCGCCAATGAATGCTCATACGCAAAAATTCTTGATCGACGGCCCGGTGGGCAAGATCGAGGTCGCGCTCGATCTGCCCGACGGTGAACCGCGCGGCATCGCACTGATCGCCCATCCGCATCCGCTGTTCGGCGGCTCGATGGACAACAAGGTCGCGCAAACCCTCGCGCGCACGCTGGTGCAATTGAAATACGTGACGTACCGCTCGAATTTTCGCGGTGTCGGTGCGACCGAGGGCGAGCACGACAATGGCATCGGCGAGCGCGATGACCTGCGCGCGGTGCTCGACTACATGCGCGCGCAGCCGGGTCAGGCTGACCTGCCGCTCGTGCTCGCCGGATTTTCGTTTGGCACTTTCGTGCTTTCGCATGTCGCTGCGCAACTGCGTGAAGAAGGGCGCGAGATCGAGCGCATCGTGTTCGTCGGCACCGCGGCGAGCCGCTGGGACGTCGCACCGGTGCCCGATACGACGCTTGTGATTCACGGCGAAAAAGACGAAACCGTGCCGATTCAATCGGTGTTCGACTGGGCGACACCACAGGAACTGCCGGTTGTCGTGATTCCGGACGCCGAGCATTTTCTGCATCGCAAGCTCCACATTCTGAAGCGGATCATCGTCGACGCCTGGCGGTGAGCTTCGTGCGGTTCACGCAGTTTCCGCTCAGTTGTCGCACGGTTGTCGCACAGTCGCCGGGCGCCGCGACGCGCGGATTCACGCGCAATGCCGCATCGGTTCACACGGCCGCTCACGGTGCGTGGACACAACACCGGCGCAAGAAAATCGCGGCAAAAGCAGGGCCAGGCTGGAAAAATGTGGTCTGGCGGCGCGTATAATGAGCGCTCTTTTTTTGGGCGCAGCGCGCCCTTTCCGTAGCAGGCATCGCGCAATGATCATGCATCGAACCCGCATCGATCCCGTTCGCGCCGCTGCGGATGCGACGCGCGCTGCGCGAACCGATCGTGTGACCGGCAGTCCAAAAAGCGCCGCGCTGTCCTTGCCGCTGTCCTCATGGCTGCCCTCATGCGGATGCGCACGGCGCGGTGCGACGTGCGCTCGCCGGTTTCCGCGTACTGCGCGCCGCTCACGCGTGAATGCTCATTTCTGCCCGAACCCATCCTATGCGCTTCTCGAATTCCGGCTTCCCGTCACTCGCGTCTTTCGTTCCCCAATCTATCAGCCGCGCGGTGACGCTCGGCGTCGTGCTGCCTGCAACGCTCGTCGCGAGCACCGCGTTTGCGCAAGTGCCGCCGCCTGCGGTGAACGCGCGTTCGTGGGTCCTCGTCGATGCGACCAGCAATCAGGTGCTGGCGTCGGGCAATCCGGATGAGCGTGTCGAACCTGCGTCGCTGACGAAGCTGATGACCGCGTACCTCGTGTTCCAGGCGCTGGACACGAAGAAGATCTCGATGGATCAGACGGTGATGCCGAGCGTGGCGGTGCGCCGCGTGCGCAACGACGAATCGCGGATGTTCATCGAAGCGAACAAGCCGGTAACCGTGCACGATCTGGTGTACGGGATGATCGTCCAGTCGGGTAACGACGCGGCCATCGCACTGGCGGAACTGGTCGGCGGCACGGAAACGCAGTTCGTCGCGATGATGAACGCGCAGGCGCAGAAGCTCGGCATGAAGAACACGCATTACGCCGACGTGAACGGTATGCCCGACGCGCAGCACTACACGACTGCCGGCGATCTCGCGTTGCTGTCGACGCGCCTGATTCGCGATTATCCGGACTACTACAACATCTTCTCGGTGAAGGATTTCACGTACAACAAGATCAAGCAGCCGAACCGCAACCGCTTGCTGTGGCTCGATCCGACCGTCGATGGCTTGAAGACCGGCCACACGCAGGCAGCCGGCTACTGCCTGATCGCAACCGCGAAGCGTCCGGTGCCGGGCGCGCCGGATGCGTCGCGCCGCCTCGTCACCGTGATGATGGGCGAGCCGAAGGAACACGACCGCGTGCAGGACAGCCTGAAGATGCTGAACTACGGCTACAGCGCGTACGACGTGGTGCGGCTGTACAAGGCCGGCCAGGTGATCGAAACGCCGCATGTGTACAAGGGCACGCAGGACACGGTCAAGCTCGGTGTGACGACTGATCAGTACATCACGGTGCCCAAGGGCCTCGGCGATAAACTGAAGCCGCAAGTCGAGCATGCCGATCCGCTGATCGCGCCGATCGCGGCCGGCCAGCAGATCGGCACCGCGAAGTTCGTGTCGGATGGCAAGACGCTTACACAATTCCCGATCGTCGCGCTGCAGGCGGTGCCGCAAGCGGGTATCGTCGGGCGTGTGTGGGATTCGCTGATGCTGATGTTCAACAAGAAGAAATAAGCCTGCGAGCGCAGCGGCGGCTGTCCGTTTCAAGTACCGCGCGCGTGCCGGTCGGTACGCGCGCGGTTTGCCGCAAAGAGGCGATGGTATGAGTTCCGAAAACGAGTCGTTGATTGATTTTCCCTGCGATTTCCCGATCAAGGTGATGGGCAAATCGCACCCCGAGTTTGCCGCGACGATCACTGCGGTGATCCTGCAGTTCGATAGCGAGTTCGACGCGGCACGCATTGAGACGCGTCCGTCGAGCGGCGGCAACTACACCGGTTTGACGGTGACCGTGCGCGCGCAGAATCGTGCGCACCTCGATGATATTTATCGGGCGCTTACCGGTCATCCGATGGTGAAGGTCGTTCTGTAGTTTTCGCTCGACAGCGGCATCGCGCCTTCGAGCGATGCTTCAGTTTCAATCGCCGGCCTGCAATGGGTCCGGCGCATCGTCTTTTGTGCGCGCTGCGTTGCGAGGCTGTGTCTGGCGCTGCGTTCGTCCCTGCATCGGTCCGTTCCGCCCGTTCGAGCAGACTTGCTCGAGTTCGGCCTTGAAACGTGCCGCTTCGTTGAAAATCCAGTCATGAAACGCTTCGACGCGCGGCGCATGCCGCATCTGCGGCGCGCAGACGAAAAAGTACTGCCACGGGCTCGGGCCATCGATATCGAATAGCCGCACGAGCCGTCCCGCGGCTATTTCGTGCGTCGCGAGCGCGCGCCGTGCGAGCACGATGCCCTGACCGTCCAGGGCTGCCTGCAGCAGATTCGACGAATCCTGATACAACACGCCGCGTTTCGGTTCGGGCCAGTCCAGCAGCCCTGCCGCATCGAACCAGCGCTTCCACAACTGGTCGTCCGAGCGCAGCAGCGGCACATTAGCCAGGTCGGCGGGTGTTTGGGGCAGCTTGCCGCCGTTGAAACTGGGCGCGCAGGCCGGGAAGAACACCTCTTCGAGCAGCTGCTCGACCTGCAGCCCCGGATATCGGCCGTAACCGAACCGGATCGCGACATCGACGTCGTCGCGTGCGAAGTCCACCAGCTGGTTGCTGGTCTGCAGTTCGAGATCCCACTCCGGGTGCTCTTCGATGAAGCTGCCGACGCGCGGCGTAATCCAGCGCGCGGCGAACGACGACAGAATCGAGACGACCAGCCGCCGGTCCCGCTCGCTCGCGCGAATGTCACGGGTGGCTTCGGCGAGCCCGACCAGCGCCGTGCGAACGCGTGCCGCGTAGCGCCGGCCGACGTCAGTCAAATGAAGGCGCTTGCCGTCGCGCGCAAATAGCGTGACACCGAGTTCCGCTTCCAGCGCGCGAACCTGATGGCTCACCGCGCCGTGCGTGACAAACAGTTCGTCGGCGGCGCGCGAGAAACTCTCGTGCCGCGCGGCGGCTTCGAAAGCCTTGATGGCGTTCAGCGACGGCAGGTCCCGAAGATCCATTGCCAATTTTTCTCACAAAGCCGTGAAAAATGATCGTTTGGTGCAAACCCTTGCCAAGACTAGGATTCTAGTCAGAAACATTCCTTTGTGAGGGTGTCATGCGAGAAATTTCCTCTAGCATCCGATTTGAAGTTCGCGCTGGCGAGACCGTGCCGCTACGTGTGACGGCCAGTACGCGGCTGTCGGTGCACGGTGGCGCGATCTGGGTAACACGCAGCGACGACGTCAACGATTATTGGCTCGAACCGGGCAAAACGCTGCGCTTGCGTCGTGGCGAACGGCTGTGGCTCAGTGTCGAACGCGGTGCGCAGGCCTATGTCGTTTTCTATGTGCCGAAGCGGCCTGACGAGCGGGCGATCAACTGGTTTGCGCGAGTCGGCGAGCGGCTCGGGGCGCGTCTGCGCGGCGGCTGGCGCACCGTATGACCGGCGTGTCTGACTCGTGTGACGGCTGAGCGTCGAGCAAATCCATCCCGATCCGCGCGGTTCGTCGATCGAACCATTGCCGGCGAGGCACGCAAGATTTCGGTAAACTTGCGCAATCATGTGTGCCACGCCGGTTACCCCGCCCGTCGCGCTGTCCGACTCCACCCGAGCCGCGACGGCGCTGTCTGAAACGCCCATCGTTGCGACCTCGGTTGCGCATGCCGAGGCGGTCGGCGCGCCTGCTTCAACACCCCCAATCCTCCTGCGCTGGCGCGGTGTCGAGCCCTATCAGATGAGTTTCGATGCGATGCGCGCGTTCACCGACGCGCGCACGGCTGAAACCGCTGACGAAATCTGGCTCGTCGAGCATCCGCCGGTTTTTACGCTCGGCCAGGCCGGCGACCCCGCGCATCTGCTGGCGGCGGACAGTGGCATTCCGCTCGTCAAGGTCGACCGCGGCGGGCAGATCACCTTCCACGGCCCTGGGCAGATCGTCGCTTACCTTTTGCTGGATTTGCGCCGACGAAAGCTGATGGTGCGGGAACTGGTCAACCGGATCGAGCAGGCCGTGATCGAAACGCTCGCAGCGTATAATCTGGCCGGAGAACGCAAGGCGGGCGCGCCCGGCATCTATGTTGCGCCGGGTCCAGCGGAAGCCTTCGAGACGCACGCCGGCGCGAAAATCGCCGCGTTGGGCCTCAAAATCCGCAATGGCTGCAGTTATCACGGCGTCAGCCTGAACGTGAACATGAATTTGCAGCCGTTTCTCGCGATCAATCCGTGCGGCTACGCCGGGCTCGAAACGGTAGATATGGCTACACTCGGCGCGAATGCCGACTGGAACGACGTGGCCGGTACGCTGGCCGCACGCCTCACTGCAAACATCGACGGCGTTTCGCAAGCCGCCGCCCAATCACAGGCCGGTGCCGCCGCCTGACTGGAACGAACGAATGACTGACGCTACCGCGAACCTCGCAGGTCATCCCACCTCTGACACCGCCGCGGCTCCCACCGCGTATGACGCCACCGCCAAGCAGAAAGCGCAGGCCAAGACTGCGCGTATCCCAATCAAGATCGTTCCGATCGAAAAGCTGAAGAAGCCGGACTGGATTCGCGTGAAAGCGGCCACCGGCAATTCGCGCTTCTATGAGATCAAGCAGATTTTGCGTGAGCACAACCTGCACACGGTGTGTGAGGAAGCGAGTTGCCCGAATATCGGCGAGTGCTTCGGCAAGGGCACCGCGACGTTCATGATCATGGGCGACAAGTGCACGCGCCGCTGTCCGTTTTGCGATGTCGGGCACGGCCGGCCGGATCCGCTCGATGCGGATGAACCGCTCAACCTCGCGCGCACGATCGCTGCGTTGAAATTGAAGTACGTGGTGATCACCAGCGTGGATCGCGATGACCTGCGCGACGGTGGTGCCGCGCATTTCGTCGAGTGCATCCAGAAAACGCGCGAATTGTCGCCCGACACGCGCATCGAGATTTTGACGCCGGACTTCCGCGGACGCCTCGATCGCGCGCTCGGCATTCTGAACGCGGCGCCGCCCGACGTGATGAACCACAATCTGGAGACCGTGCCGCGTCTGTACAAAGAGGCGCGTCCGGGCTCGGACTATGCGCACTCGCTGAAGTTGCTGAAGGATTTCAAGGCGCTGCATCCGGATGTCGCGACGAAGTCCGGGTTGATGGTGGGTCTTGGTGAAATGGAGGAAGAAATTTTGCAGGTGATGCGCGACTTGCGCGCGCACGACGTCGATATGCTGACGATCGGCCAATACCTCCAACCCTCCGAACACCACTTGCCGGTGCGCGCATACGTGCATCCCGACACGTTCAAGATGTACGAGGAAGAGGCGTACAAGATGGGGTTCACCCATGCCGCCGTCGGTGCGATGGTGCGATCGAGTTACCACGCCGATGTTCAGGCGCACGGAGCCGGAGTGGTCTGAAGACGCTGCGTTTTGGTTCAGATAGATCGATGCAAAAGCCCGCCAACCAGGCGGGCTTTTTTTATTTCGATCACCGACAGATGCGTAGGTACAGAATAGTTTGGACTACATCGTTTGGCATATTGATGTGACATCGCTTGCTCGGCACGATGCTTGTTCTTTGAACACGGTGCGAGGGCATTCATGGATCCTTTTGCATTCTTCGAAATTGGCGGACCGAGATCGACCGCTAAAAAATGCTGCATCTCAATAAAGTTGTCTTTTGACAACCTGTCGAAAACTCTTTAAGCTTGAGGTCAGCATGTCGCGTTCAGTTCATCCAAAGAAGGAAATCGAGCAAGCACTCAGGCACGCCGAAGCTCACGGCTGGCGGGTAGACGTTGGTGGAGCTCACGCCTGGGGAAAGCTCTACTGTCCGTACAAAGACGACGAATGTCGTTGCGGAGAATTTTGCATTACCTGTGTCTGGCGTACGCCGCGTAGCTCAGGCAATCACGCAAACGCTTTGATGCGGGTTGTCGACAACTGCACGACGCACACGAGGCACCGGTCTGTCGCAAGGCAGGTAGCGCACAAGGAGTAGCCATGGAGTACATTTTTACGCTGAAGTACCAGCTGTCGGAAACCGACACCGATATGAACGAGCTCGTTGAGCGGCTGGGCGCGGCCGGATGCGACGACGCACTGGTCGGCATCGGGCAGCCAGGGCGCATCGCGCTTGAATTTACGCGCAAGGCGAGGTCTGCCGAAGAAGCGCTCGTTAGTGCGCTGGCGAGCGTCAAGACGGCGGTTCCGTCAGCCAAGCTGATTGAGGCGGCGCCCGATTTCGTCGGCCTCACCGATGCTGCGCAAGCGGTCGGCGTGACACGCCAAAACATGCGCAAGCTGATGATCACCCACGCAACGAGTTTTCCGACGCCCGTCCATGAGGGCACTACGACGGTATGGCATTTAGCAGATATCCTCGCGTGGCTGCAGGCGAAGGGGCATTACAACCTTGAGCAGAGTCTGGTCGAGGTTGCGTCTACCGCAATGCAAATCAATCTGGCCAAGGAGGTGCGCCAGATGACACCGCGCATGCAGCGGGAAGTTCGCATGCTGGTCGCGTAGCACATGCGGCCGTTTGATCTTGCCGCGTAAGCGCAGTCATCCGGCCCAGCTTTCTTCCCGATGGTGGGAGACGCAATTCAATGACCGGCCTTTTCAGTGTGTCTTGCCTGATTGTTTGGCGCGACACGCAAAGATCCGCGCCGATGCACACGGGTTGGCTTGCGCGTCGCGCGAACGGCGAGCTATCGAAATTGCATGTCGCGGCAATGACAAATCGGCCGATCGTGTGCGCGCACACGCGTACTTTTTTGGAAGCTTGCAAGTTTGGTCTTTTGACTTTAGCCTTCGCACGTTAACGAAACGGATTCCGCAACGCCGCGTCGACGGTGCACCGAAATCTTCGCGAATCCTCAAAATTCGCATCGGGCAACGATCCACGCGTTCGCCGCACAGTAAAGGTCGTAAGCAGAGCAGGACAGGGACGCGCGCCGATATGGCTGTCTCCGTAGGGAAGACGGCGCCTGTCAGCCGTCTACAAGAAGAAAATCGAGTCTCATCCGATCAATCCGCATCGACTGATCAACCGGCATCGAATCGATCTTCGCGAACACACAATGGGAAACGGAATCGACGCCGCCCAATCCGCCGTTTGGCCGTATCCACGGCTTGTCGCGCACCGCTGCGGCGGCAAGCTCGCGCCCGAGAATACGCTCGCAGGTTTCGATGCGTGCGTGCAGTACGGTTACCGGATGGTCGAATTCGACGCAAAGCTGTCCGCTGACAATCAGACGTTTCTGCTGCACGACGACTCGCTCGGTCGCACGACCAATGGGCGCGGCGCGGCAGCGACGCACACATGGTCGCAACTGTCCGCGCTCGATGCCGGTTCGTGGTTCGATCGCCGCTTCGCGGGTGAACGCCTGCCGACGCTTGCCGATGCGGCCGCCCGTTGTGAGCGCGACGGTCTTGCCGCCAATATCGAAATCAAGCCTTGCGCCGGGCGCGACGCGCTGACCGGCGAACTCGTCGCTACCGCGGCGCTTGCGCTATGGCGTTCGCAAACGCCGCTGTTGTCGTCGTTTTCCAGCCAGGCATTGGCCGCGGCGCGCGACGCAGCACCGGCGCTACCGCGCGGCATGCTGTTCGAGGCGGTGCCGGACGACTGGCCGCGCATCGTGCACGAACTGCAATGCGTGTCGCTGCACGCGGATCACAAGCGTCTGACACAGTCCCTCGTTGGCGAGATTCGCGCTGCCGGGTTGCGAGTACTCGCGTACACGGTGAACGACCCCGCGCGTGCGCGCCAGCTCGCGCACTGGGGTGTCGACATGATTTGCACGGATCGCCTCGATCTGATCGATGATGACGCGTTGTCCTGAACGCGTCGAGCCGGGCGCCGATATAGAAAGTACAAAGTCAACAACAAGCTTTTAAAGTGCAGCACATTTTCGACAAAGTACGGAGAAAAACATGAGTTCGACCCGCTCACGTTGTTTGCTGTCACTTCCGGCGGCAGCCGTTGCGGCGATGACCGCGGCCGGCGCTGCCATCGCCGCGCCGCCCGACGCGCTGATCGCCGCCGCGAAGCAGGAGGGCCAGTTGACGGTGATCGCGCTGCCGCACGACTGGTGCGGTTATGGCCCGATGATCGCCGACTTCCAGAAGAAATACGGGATCAAGGTCAACGAGCTGAACCCGGACGCCGGTTCCGGCGATGAAATCGAAGCGATCAAGGCGAACAAGGGCAACAAGGGGCCGCAAGCGCCGGACGTGATCGACGTGGGTCTGTCGTTCGGGCCGTCGGCGAAGGCTGCGGGACTGCTGCAGCCGTACAGGGTGTCGACGTGGAAGTCGATTCCGGATTCGTCGAAGGATGCCGAAGGCTACTGGTACGGGGACTACTACGGTGTGCTCGCGTTCGAGGTGAACGGCGACATGATCGACAAGGTGCCGACCGATTGGCCGGACCTGCAAAAGCCCGAATACAAGAATGCAGTTGCGCTGGCCGGCGATCCGCGCTCGGCGAATCAGGCCATCCAGGGCGTGTACGCGGCTGGGCTGTCAGCGGCGAAAGGCGATGCAAGCAAGGCGGACCAGGCGGGCCTCAAGTACTTCGCGGATCTCAACAAAAGCGGCAACTTCGTGCCGGTGATCGGCAAAGCGGCGTCGCTCGCGCAGGGCACGACGCCGATCATCGTGCGCTGGGATTACAACGCGCTCGCCGACCGCGACACGCTCAAGGGCAATCCGAAGGTGCAGGTGGTCGTGCCGAAGACGGGCGTCGTCGCTGGCGTATACGTGCAGGCGATCAGCGCCTACGCGCCGCATCCGAACGCCGCGAAGCTGTGGATGGAATATCTGTACTCGGATGAAGGTCAGCTCGGCTGGCTTGCCGGCTACTGCCATCCGATGCGCTATAACGAGTTGGTCGCCGCGAAGAAGGTGCCGCAGGCGCTGCTCGACAAGCTGCCGCCCGCGACGGCGTACAAGAACGCGGTGTTCCCGACGCTGCCGCAGCAGGACGCGACGAAGGAAGCGGTGACGAAGCACTGGGACGCAGTCGTCGGCGCCAACGTCAAATAAACGGATGTGTGCGGCGGGGCCCAGCCGTGCAAGCACGCCGGCTCCGCTGCATCTGCGCGAGGTGTGTGGCCTATGAATGCATCATCGGACGCCGGGCGCGGCGACGCGGATCTGCGGGTGCCGCCGGTGCCGACGCCCGCGCCGCAGGTCGACGGACCGGCGCGCGGCGCGGCGCTCTGGACATGGATTGGCGTGTTGCCGTTTTTTGTGTTCGCGCTACTGTTTCTGATCGTGCCGACCGCGTTCCTGATGATCGGCGCGTTCCAGGACGCAGACGGCCGCTTTACGCTCGCGAACTTCGGCGGCCTGTTCCAGCAGGGCGTGCTCGACGCGTACTGGATCAGCTTCAAGGTGAGCGCGGCATCGGCGGCGGGCGGCGCGCTGTTCGGTTCACTGCTCGCGTGGGCGGCGGTGCAGGGACGGCTACCCGGCTGGATCCGGCCCACGCTGATGACGTTCTCAGGCGTCGCCTCGAATTTCGCCGGCGTGCCGCTTGCGTTCGCGTTTATCTGCACGCTCGGTCGCGTCGGGCTCGTCACGATGCTGCTCAAGCAGTACGCGGGTATCAATCTGTACGCGACGGGTTTCAGTATTTTGAGCTTCTGGGGACTCACGCTGACCTACCTGTATTTCCAGATTCCATTGATGGTGCTGATCGTGACGCCGGCGCTCGATGGGCTGAAGCGGGAGTGGCGCGAAGCGTGCGATTGTCTCGGCGGCACCGCGTACCAGTATTGGCGCTACGTCGCGTTGCCGGTGCTGTGGCCAGCGGTACTCGGCGCGACGCTGCTGCTTTTCGCGAATTCATTCGGTGCGGTCGCGACCGCGTATGCGCTGACCGGCAGCTCGCTCAATATCGTGACGATCCTGCTGTTCGCGCAGATTCGCGGCGACGTGATGCACAACCCGAACCTCGGGTACGCGCTCGCGTTCGGCATGATCGTCGTGACGGGGCTGTCGAACGGCGGTTATATCTGGCTGCGTTCGCGTGCCGAAAGGGGGCGTCGATGAAACATCCGTCGCGTCAGTCACGGGTTGGCGCATGGACCGCGATGATCGTCGGTGCGCTGTATTTCGTGATTCCGCTCATTGCGACCTTCGAGTTCAGCTTGCGGATGCGCCGTGGCACCTACAGCTTCGACGCCTACCGCGTCGTGTTGTCCGATCCGAATTTTCAGGCCTCGTTCGGCTACTCGATGCTGATGGCGGTGCTGACGATCGTCGTCGGTGTGCTGCTGGTCGTGCCGACCGCCTACTGGGTGCAGCTACGCTTGCCGAAACTGCGCGGCATCGTCGAGTTCATTACGCTGCTGCCGCTTGTGATCCCGGCGATCGTAATTGTGTTCGGCTATCTGCGCATCTACAACAGCAGTTCGATCCTGCCGCTCACCAGCAATGAGCGCGCGACCGACCTGCTGCTCGTGTTCGGCTACGTGACATTGTCGCTGCCGTACATGTATCGCGCGGTCGATGCGGGCCTGCGCGCGGTCGACATCCGCTCGCTGACGGAGGCCGCTGAGTGCCTCGGCGCGAGCTGGCCGACCATTCTGTTCAAGGTGATCTTCCCGAATATCCGCTCCGGCATCCTGTCGGGCGCGTTCCTGACGTTCGCGGTGGTAATCGGTGAATTCACCATTGCTAGCCTGCTCGATCGGCCCGCGTTCGGGCCTTACCTGCAGCTGATCGGCGCGAATCGCGCGTATGAGCCGTCGGCGCTCGCGATCATCGCCTTTGCGGTGACGTGGGCATCGATGGGTTTGATCCAGCTATTCGGCTCGGCGCGCGCGATGACGCCGCAAAAAACCTGACGCACTGACGACGCATGGATTGAGGCATCCGCTTATGGCCTTCCTCGAAATCGACAATCTGCACAAGACCTTCGGGTCGAACACCGCGCTGCATCGATTCGACATGCAGATCGAGCGCGGCGAGTTCATTACGTTTCTGGGCCCGTCCGGCTGTGGCAAAACGACCGTGCTGCGGATGATCGCCGGCTTCGAAACGCCGACGCGTGGCGCGATCCGCATCGACGGGCGCGACGTTACGCATCTGCGCACGCGGCAGCGCAACGTCGGCATGGTGTTCCAGTCGTACGCGCTGTTTCCGAATATGACGGTCGCGGACAATATCGGCTTTGGCCTGCGCATCGCTCACCAGCCGCCGCACGCGATTCGCAAGCGTGTCGATGAGATGCTGGAACTGATCAAGCTGCCGTCGCTCGGCGATCGTTACCCGTGGCAGCTATCCGGCGGTCAGCAGCAGCGCGTCGCACTGGCGCGCGCGCTCGCGTCCAAGCCGCAGGTGCTATTGCTCGATGAACCGCTATCGGCGCTTGACGCGAAGATCCGCATTTCGCTTCGACAGGACATTCGTGCATTGCAACGCGAACTGGGCATTACGTCGATCTTCGTCACGCACGATCAGGAAGAGGCGCTGTCGATTTCCGACCGCATCGCGGTGATGAACGAAGGGCGCATCGAACAGGTCGGCACGCCGCTCGAGATCTACAACTTTCCGCGCACACGTTTTGTCGCGTCGTTTGTCGGCACGCTGAATATTCTGTCCGGGCACGTCGTCGATCCCGCTACCGGCAGAATGGCCGTGGACGGCCAGGAACTCACGACCACCCGAAGCCTCGCTCCCGATGACGCTGGCAAGAAACGGCTGCTTGCGTTACGGCCAGAAGCGATCGTGCTGGAAGCGCCGGCGATTGGCCGCAATACGCTGCGGGCGACTGTCGAAGAGGTGAGTTTTCTGGGTGCGGTAGTGCGAATCCGGACTCGGGTCAACGACGCGGTCATTTCGCTCGACCTGTTCAACGACCCGAACCGCGTGCTGCCTGAACGGGGACAACCGGTCGCGCTCGGCTTTTCTCACGACAACCTGCTGGTGCTCGAAGAAGGCGCCTGAGCATGGCGCGCGTCGGCGCGGCCAGGGTTTTACCTTACGTTCACATTCTGGAATGTCCGACATCTCGATTCCGGATTTCCGGAAAATCGGACGCGCTCACCCGTTCGGGTGAAAAATAGCCTTGTAAATCAAAGCACAGTCCCGCATCGCGAGTTGGCATTGACCTTGCAATCGATCGGTGCGCGGACCCGCCACGGCGCCGCTCACAAATAAAGCAAGGAGACACGATGCCTGAATTCCTGTCCTGGTACTTCTGAAATCGTCGTCTTGTAGCGGCTTGTCACCGCGCACAGGCGTACGAACCCACGTCCGCATTGCGCAGCATGGCGAGCCAGTCGCTCACTCCATCGCAGGAACCACATCGTGAAGAAGCCCTTCTACAAAATCCTCTACGTCCAGGTGATCGCCGCGATCATCATCGGCATTGTGCTGGGACACTACTCACCCGCGTTCGCCGTCGACATGAAGCCGCTTGGCGATGCGTTCATCAAGCTGATCAAGATGGTGATCGGCCCGATCATCTTCTGTACGGTCGTGACCGGCATCGCCGGCATGCAGGACATGAAGAAGGTGGGGCGCGTCGGCGGCAAGGCGCTGCTGTACTTTGAAATCGTGTCGACTTTCGCGCTCGTGCTGGGCCTGATCGCGACGCACGTGCTGAAGCCGGGCGTCGGCTTCAACATCGATCCGTCGACGCTCGACGGCAAGGCGGTCGCGTCGTACGCGGCGAAGGCGCACGGCCAGTCGACCGTCGACTTCCTGCTGCACATCATTCCGGACACGATCTCGTCGGCCTTCGCGCAAGGTGAAATCCTGCAGATCCTGCTGGTCGCGCTGCTGTTCGGCAGCGTGCTCGCGACGATTGGCGAGCGCGGCAAGGTGGTCACCAATTTCATCGAAGGCATTTCGCACGTGCTGTTCGGCGTCGTGAAGATCATCACGAAGCTCGCACCGATCGGCGCGTTCGGCGCGATGGCATTCACCATCGGCAAGTACGGCATCGGCTCGCTGCTGCCGCTGCTCAAGCTGATCGGCACGTTCTACCTGACCTCGGCGGTGTTCGTGATCGTGGTGCTCGGCATCATCGCGCGCGTGGTCGGCTTCAACATCTTCCGCTTCGTTGCGTACATCAAGGAAGAGATGCTGATCGTGCTCGGCACGAGTTCGTCGGAAGCCGCGCTGCCGCAGTTGATGCTGAAGCTCGAGAACCTCGGCTGCTCGCGCTCGGTGGTGGGTCTCGTGGTACCGACCGGCTACTCGTTCAATCTCGATGGCACCAACATCTACATGACGATGGCGGTGCTGTTCATCGCGCAGGCAACCAACACCGATCTCACGCTCGCGCAACAGCTGACGCTGCTCGCCGTCACGATGCTGACGTCGAAGGGCGCGAGCGGGGTGACCGGCGCGGGTTTTATCACGCTCGCCGCGACGCTCGCCGTGGTACCGACGATTCCGCTGTCGGGCATGGTGCTGATTCTCGGTATCGACCGCTTCATGAGCGAATGCCGCGCGCTGACGAACATTGTCGGTAACGGTGTCGCGACGGTGGTGGTGTCCGCGTGGGAACGCGAACTTGACCGCTCGAAGCTGCGCGCGGTGATGCAGCGCGATGTGTCGGTCAGCGAAGCAGCTGAAGTCTAAGCGATGGAACCCAGGGCGCCGCGACGCGTAGCGGCGCCACCGGCGCCCGCCTGGCAGATGTGTCATGCGCGAGCGCCGGACGAAGACGGCGCGTCGCAATGTGCCACAATAGATGATCCCCATCGCCTTGACTCCGCCATCGTGACGCGCCGCCTGCTCGTTTTCTTCGCGCTCGTCGCCGGGCTCGTGGCGGCGTGCGGCCTGACCTGGTCGATCAGCTGGCAGCGCGGCATCGAAGCGCTGCGCGTCAACGCGGCCGCCCGCGCGGACCGCACGACGAGCGCGCTCAGAAGCACGCTCGAACGCTATGAGTCGCTGCCGTATCTGCTTGCCCAGCACCCGATCGTGCAGGACGTCGTGGTCGATCCGAACCCGGCGAACGTCGCACGCGCAAACCGCTACCTTGAAGACCTGAACCGCAAGGCGCGCGCGAACGTCACGTACATCATCAATTCCGACGGCATCTGCGTGGCGGCGAGCAACTGGCTCGACCCGGATAGCTTCGTCGGCGTCGAATATCTGTTCCGGCCGTATTTTGTCGATGCGGTGCAAGGCCGCGTCGGCCGTTTCTTCGGCATCGGCACAACGTCGCACGATCCCGGCTATTTCATTTCGCAACCGGTGAAGCTCGACGGAAAGATCGTCGGCGTCGCGGTCGTCAAGCTGAATCTCGAATGGTTTCAGGGCGCGGATGCGTCCGAGCCGCTGATCGTGACCGACGATCACGGCGTGATCTTTCTGTCGTCGGTGCCCGCGTGGAAGTACCACACGGTGCGCCCGCTTTCGACTGACGTGATCGACTCGATCCGGCAGACGCGCCAGTACGCGCAGCAGCCGATCGCGCCGCTGCCGCTGACGGTTGAACGCAAGCTGAACGACAGCGCTCAGATCGTGCGCATCGGCGGCGGCCGCTATGCGCCGCGTTTTCTCGCGTCGAGCCGCGCGCTCGGCGAACCGGACTGGCATCTGATCACGATGTCGCCCGTCGATCCGGTGAATGCGGACGCGCGCTATGCGACGATCGTCACCGGGTTCGGCTATGTGTCGCTGTGTCTGCTGCTGTTCTACTGGCGCATGCGCCGGGCGCGCGTGCGCGAAGTGATGCGCAGCCGCACGCTGCTGCAAAAAGCCTATGCGGAACTGAACCAGCGCGTTGCCGAGCGGACCGCGGACTTGTCGCAAGCCAATGAGCAGCTGAAAAACGAAGTACGCGAACGAGCGCGCGCCGAACAGGAGCTGCGCGCCGCACACGACGAACTGATCCAGGCCAGCAAGCTCGCCGCGCTTGGGCAGATGGCGGCAGGCATCACACACGAACTCAACCAGCCGCTTGCCGCATTGCGCAGCTTCTCGGACAACACGCGCGTATTCCTCGAACGCGGCGATCACGCTGCCGCACATGAAAATCTCGAAGCGATCGCCGCGCTCACGGAGCGCATGGGCAAGATCACCAATCAGCTGAAGCTGTTCGTCGGCCGGGCACGGCCGCGCAATGCGCGCACGCAGGTCGCGCGCGCGTTGCGCAATGTGCTCGCGTTGCTTCAAAAGCGTTTGCAGGGCGTGACGGTCGACCTGTCGGTGTTCGATGCGACCGCGGCACGCCCGGTTCGCGAGCGCTTCGACGTCGACGCCGAACATGCGGAATTGCTGGCCAATTGCGACGACCTGCGGCTCGAACAGGTGTTGATCAACCTGCTCGGCAATGCGCTCGATGCGGTCGCGGGCCTGTCCGCGCCACGCATCGCGATCGACATGGAGGCATCCGATGCGACGCTGACCATCACGGTTCGCGACAACGGCCCGGGCATTCCGCCCGACGTGCTGCCGCATCTGTTCGAACCGTTTTTCACGACGAAGGAGATGGGCCAGGGGCTTGGGCTGGGCCTTGCGATCTCTTCGTCGATTGCACGCGATTGCGGCGGATCGCTGGTCGCGCGCAACGCGCCGGATGGGGGCGCGGTCTTCGCGCTGACGCTGCGCCGCGCCCGCGCGCAGGTCGGTGATCCGCTCGCCGCGGGTACGTGAATTGACGTAGCGACAATCATGGTGAACAAAAGTATCCAGGTGCTGTACGTCGAAGACGACGAGCTCGTGCGGCGCGCGAGCGTGCAGAGCTTGCAGCTCGCGGGCTTCGAAGTAATGGGGCATGCAGCCGCGGAACCGGCGTTGAAGCTGATCGACCGCGACTTCGCGGGTGTGGTGGTCAGCGATATCCGGCTGCCGGGTGCGAGCGGACTCGAACTGCTCGCTCAGTGCCGCGAGCGCGCGCCGGATGTGCCGGTGATTCTCGTCACCGGGCACGGCGACATTTCAATGGCGGTGCAGGCGATGCGCGACGGCGCGTACGACTTCATTGAAAAGCCATTTGCGTCTGAGCGGCTCGTCGAGACGGTGCGGCGCGCGCTCGAGCGTCGCACGCTGTTGCTCGAGAATCTCGCATTGCGCCGCGAGCTGGCGGAGCAGAGTTCGGTCGCGCCACGCATCATCGGCCGCAGTCCGGCGATCGAGCAGGTGCGCCGCCTGATCGCGAACGTCGCGCCAACCGACGCGTCGGTGCTGATCAACGGCGACACGGGCGCGGGCAAGGAACTGATTGCGCGCAGCCTGCACGAGTTGTCGCCGCGACGCGACAAGCCGTTTATCGCGGTCAATTGCGGCGCGCTGCCCGAACAGATGTTCGAGTCGGAGATGTTCGGCTACGAGCCGGGCGCATTCACCGGCGCGGCGAAACGGCGTATCGGCAAGCTCGAACATGCGTCGGGCGGCACGCTGTTTCTCGATGAGATCGAGAGTATGCCGCTGGCGCTGCAGGTGAAGCTGTTGCGCGTGCTTCAGGATGGCGTGCTTGAACGGCTCGGCTCGAACCAGCCGATTCGTGTCGACTGCCGTATCGTCGCCGCGGCGAAGGGCGATATGACAGACCACGTCGCGGCCGGCACGTTCCGGCGCGATCTGCTGTACCGGTTGAATGTTGTGACGATCGGATTGCCGCCGCTGTCTGAGCGCCGCGAGGATATCGTGCCGCTTTTCGAACACTTCCTGCTCGACGCCGCGGTGCGCTACCAGCGGCCCGCGCCGATCCTGACCGACCGGCAACGCACGGGCCTGATGCAGCGAGAGTGGCCGGGCAATGTGCGCGAGTTGCGCAATGCGGCCGATCGGTTCGTACTGGGTATTGTCGACGATACGGTTGCGACATCGGCCGACGACGGTCAGACGCAGCCGCTCAAGGAACGCGTCGAACAGTTCGAGCGCGCGGTGATCGCCGAAGCACTCGAGCAGGCGGGCGGCGCGGTCGCGGTCGCGGCCGACCGGCTGCAATTAGGTAAGGCGACGTTGTACGAAAAGATCAAACGATATGGGCTTGTCGCGCGCGGAGACGGGGACCGCGCATGACGGCGTGCGCCGTCATGGATGGGTGATCCGATCCCGGCGCGGTGCGTGACAGGTTCGGCTGGTGCGGCTATCCGAGTAGTTTTGCCACCTGGCCCAGGAACATTCCGTAGTTTTCGGCGTTGTGCATAGCTCGACGGCTATCTGCCCTTGCGAGGGATAACGCGGTTCCGTAGCCATATACCAGGTCCCGCGTACCGGCGATGGTATTGAAATGGCTCAGCTCATGCCCGAGCGTGATCGCGGGCGTGTCTCTACCGAAAAAGTTATCCATCATGTGAGGCCGCACATAGATTGTGTGTCCGTTGTCGGCTGGGAAAACGTGCGCGGCCTCCCAGCCTCTGGCGTCCGGCGGAGTCAGCGCAATTTTGTAGTTTCCCGAAGCGAGCGTTTCGCGCATCCTCATCAGGCTCTGCTTGATTTGATCGGCGTCAGCGTTCTGACCGAACCACTGTTTAAGCTCCGGGTCGTTCGCGCCATATTTGTCGAGCCTGTCAAGGGCGACATTGAGAATCTGCATCAGTTTGTCCGGCGCACGATTCAAGCGGTCCATCGCTGACCGCGAAAAAGACCCTGCACCGCCGTTGTTCATTTCTTTAGGATCGGGAACATGGTCCGCGCGGCCTGTTGGGTCCGCCGATCTGCCGCCGATACCACCGACTCCGCCGCCCCCGCCGCCCCCGCCGCCCCCGCCGCCCCCGCCGCCCCCGCCGCCGTCACCGCCGCCGGTACCGCCAACTCCGCCGCGCCTGCCGCCACCGTCGATATGACTCCTCGGGCCTGCTGTTTCGCCACCGGGCCCACGACTCGCCGGGCCTGCGCCGCGTTGACCGCGTCGGCCTGTACCTGGGACACGCTGTCCGTGTCCAGTCGTGCGCGCAGTGCCGCGCCCCCGTCGACGTTCTTTAGCTTCGGGCTCCAGCCTGGCGCCGGTGACGTGCGGGCCTGCGTCGCCGCCATCGGTGCCCGGCGCGCGTATCGCCGGATCGTCCGCCGTCCTCGGACCCAGCGGTGACGCGGCGTCATCGCGCATTCCGGGCGCACGGCTTCCCGGATTCTGTCCGATATCGCCGACCCGATCCGCGGGTTCTCGGCCGTTCGGGGCGCGTTCGTCCCAGCTACGGCGCTGATATTCGCCTTGAGGGTTCCATGTCTCCAGCAAATGCTGCCCTCGCTCATCCCACGATGAGCGGATGTGGGCACCGTCCGGGATCCACTGGTCTCTTACATGCTGTCCATTCGCTTCGTCCCATGTGTCACGGACGTGCGTGCCCTCTGCATCCCATGCGTCGCGAGTGCGCTGGCCGGTTTGCTCGTTCCACGTATCGCGAACATGCAAGCCATTTTCGTCCCAGCGGTCACGCGCGTGGTTTGCGCTAGCCTCGCCTGTCGGGTTGGCGACTGGGTGCCATGCGTCAGGCTGTTGTGGCGATGTCGGCGACGTTTTGTCGCGCGTGGGCAAGGCATTGCGCGGGTCGCCGTAGGGTGTGCCTGAGATCGTGTTGTTCTGATCGACAGGAGGGCCCGCAATGGCTTGACTTGCGCCTCCGGCGGCAGGAAATGCGTTGCGTGCAGCCTGGCCAACCTGGGGGTCGTGTTGGGCACCCCGAGAGAAGTCGTGCGCGGCGTGCGACAACTGCCGTTGAGCGTGGGCCGCCGCGGCGATGATGTCGTGAGAAGCCTGGCGGGTTTCGGTCTCGCGTCGGGCCGCGTGATTTGCATCTCGTGCAGCCCATGCGCCACTCCCGCTGGTGGCGTTCGCACCAATGCTTGCCCGCGCCGCATTCGGGAAGGAAAAGCGATCGCTCTGATTGTGCTGACCCATCCGTTGCGGCGCTTGCGACGCAGGTGCATGCAGCCACTGCGTTGCGTGTTGCGCGGCGACACGCTCGTAGGTGTTGCGGTAGTTATTCACTGTCATCACATACCCGTCTATTGATGTCGTGGTTCGCGATGCGGGTCGGCGGATCGATGCATGCGCAACGAACTATCGCTGTGCAGGAGTCACGATCGCGTGAAGCAGACGCATCGGGTTTGAACGATTAGAGCATTGAGGCACGGGCGGCATGACATACGGGAGTCGTACGTCGGGTGGCGCGAGCGAAGACAACGATGTCCGTCGCACAGTAGGTTCCTGAGGTGGAACCGACTGGCCCTGGAAAGCGCGACGCGCAGGCTACGCGTGACGCAAGAAAAAAAGCCCGCGCATAATGCGCGGGCTTTTCGCGTGGACTGGCAAGTCAGGAGGACTCAGACCGAACCGAGTTCCTTATCGAGCAGTGCATGGAGTTCCGGGAAACTCGGCTCACCGACATATCGCTTCAGAATTGTGCCGTCACGGCCGATTACGAATGTGGTCGGCGTCAGCTGGACATTGCCGAATTGCTTGGCCGCGGACCCATCGTCCATTGCGACCTTGAACGGCAGACGGCGCGTTTCGGTGTAGTTGGCCACGTACATTGGCGCGTCGTAGTTCATCGCGACCGCCACATACTCAAGGCCTTTGCCTTTGAAGCGGTTATACGTGTCGATCATCTGCGGCATTTCCTTCATGCAGGTGTCGCAGTTCGTCGCCCAGAAGGTCACCATATAAACCTTGCCCTTCAGATCCGCGGTCGAAACCTTCTGGCCGGACAGCAGCGTGAATGTCGCATCGGGTGCATGCTGCTGGCTGCCGAACGCGAAATAACCGGCAAATGCGATTGCACCGGCAACGACCGCCATCGCAATGTAGCGAATCGGGCTTGCGCGGCGGGAAACAGTATCTTGACTCATGGGTTGGGACCTCTGGGGCGCAGCACGTGCGCGAAGGGGGCGGGCAGAGTAACGACATTGCCCCGCGACAGTCATTGTAGCCTCAATCCTGATACGCGGCAGCAGCGCGCATGTCGGCGGATAATAGGGATTTCAGCGCCATTTCGCCCTTCCTGTCATTCATGTTTCGCGTCAATTTGCATTCGCTTTCGTCCAGTCGCTTTGCTCCCCGATCCTGCCGCCGCGGCTTTGACGCACTAGCCAGGTCGCCGCTGTGCCGCGCGTTGTGCGTATGCGTTTGCACGGCGGCGCTGGTCGCATGCTCGCCGACTTACGACTGGCGCACGATCATGAACAACGACAACGGCTACACGGTCGAACTACCCGCGAAGCCAAGTGCTGACGAGCGGCAGATCGAAATTGACGGCACCCCGATGAAAATGGCAATGCAGATCGCCGAAGCCGGCGATGCGGTGTTCGCAGTAGGTACCGTGATGCTGCCGAACGACGACCCGCGCACCCAGCATGCGGCGCTCGATTTTTTGCGCGATGGCCTTGCGCGCAATCTCGGCGCGGCACCCGACGCGCGCGCGACGCCGGTGCCCCTCGCGGACGGTGGCAATGTGCAGGGCCTCGAAGTGACATTCAGCGGCCCGGCAGGACCGAAGAAGGAACCGCGGATCATGCATGCACGCCTCGTCGCGAAAGGCAAGCATGTTTATCAGGCCGCGGTGATCGCGAAGAAAGATCCGCCGCCGGAGCAGCTGGACCAGTTTTTCCAGTCGTTCAAACTGTATTAAGAATAGTAAAAAGTTTGTGATCGACCGACGGTAGAGCAAACCTCGAAGTGAAAGTTCCTTCGTAGCTAATGCAGCTAATAGTAGGATTTCGCTCAGGTTTTTTTGTTACCCACAGGACCTGTGGATATCTCTGTTGAGAAGTATGTGCGGTAGGCCTCACAAGCCCCATCTGACGGGCCTTGAGTTATTTTGCCCTCATTCTTTGCACAGAAGAAATACCAATAAAATCAATGCGCTTTGACGCTGGCCTCACAAGTACCTTTCACTTGTATCTAAATCTGTCGGAGGCCGCATCGTGTGCATAAGTCAAGTCTTGACAACGGTTTTTTGCTGAGGTCAACCGGCCGCGAATACCCGCCGGTATTGCACGGCCTCCGCGATCTGGGATGCGCTTGGCGTGTCAGTTCCAGCGAGGTCCGCGATCGTACGCGCGACCTTCAGGACTCTGTAATACGCACGCGCCGACCAGCCGAAGCGTTCGCCGGCTTCCCTCAGCAAACCTTCTCCCGCGTCGTCCGGCCGACACACATCGTCTACTTCGCGCCCATCCAGTTCACGATTGGTTTTGCCCTGGCGCGCGAGTTGGCGCTCACGAGCGCACTGCACGCGGGCGGCGATCGCGGCGCTCGGCTCGCCATTTTCAGCCGCGCGCGCCGAAAGCTCGGCGGGCGATAGCGCGGGAATTTCTATCTGGATATCAATGCGGTCCAGCAGTGGTCCAGAAAGCTTGCGCAGGTAGCGTGCGGCGATTTCCGGCGTGCACCGGCAGCGGCCGTTCGGGTCGCCGCGCCAGCCGCATGGACACGGGTTCATCGCGGCAATCAGCTGGCAGGCGGCCGGAAAGTCGGCCTGCCATGCGGCGCGCGAGATCGTAATGCGCCCGGCCTCGAGAGGCTCGCGCAGCGTTTCAAGCACGTGCCGGTCGAACTCGGGCAACTCGTCCAGAAACAGCACGCCCAGGTGCGCTAGCGTAATCTCGCCGGGCCGCGGCGGGTTGCGTCCTCCCACCAGCGCCGCCGCACTGGACGAATGATGGGGAGCGCGAAACGGCCTGTGTCGCCATTGAGCCGGCGAAAAGCCGCACATGCTCGCCGACAGCAGCGCCGCTGACGTCAATGCTTCGTCGTCGGTCATCGGCGGCAGCAAGCCGGGCAGGCGCGCGGCGAGCATCGATTTGCCCGCGCCGGGCGGTCCGACCATCAGCACATGGTGGCCGCCGGCGGCGGCCACTTCGAGCGCGCGGCGGGCGCCGCGCTGCCCGATCACGTCGGCCATATCCGGCGCGGCCGCCGATGCGTCGATGCACAGCGGTCGCGGCGCGACCGGTGACAGACGCGCATCGGCGTCACCGGACAGATGGGCGCACAGCGATGGCAGATCGGCTGCGCCGAACACGTCGACGCCCGGCACCAGCGCGGCCTCGGCCGCGCTGGCGGCCGGCAGATACAACTCGGGATTTCGGTGCGACGCCGTGCCGTCGATGTGCGATGTCGCGGCGGCGCTGCGCGCGGTGCCGCAGGCCATCGCAAACGCGCCGCGCATCGGACGTAGCGCGCCGGTCAGCGAGAGTTCGCCAGCGAACTCGCGGTGCGCGAGCGACTCGACCGGAATCTGCCCGCTCGCCGCGAGAATGCCGAGCGCGATCGGCAGATCGAAGCGTCCGGATTCTTTAGGAAGATCGGCTGGAGCGAGGTTGACGGTGATGCGGCGGACCGGGAAATCCAGCCCGCAGTTTTGCAGCGCGGCGCGCACGCGCTCGCGGCTTTCACGTACTTCGAGATCGGGCAGGCCGACAATCGAAAACGACGGTAGTCCGTTGGCGAGATGGACTTCGACGGTTACTTCGGGCGCGCGGCCAGCAGCCGGCGCGCGGCTCATGACCACGGCAAGCGACATGTTTACTCCCGTCGGAACGCGCGGGCATGGCCGCGCACTCCCCATTAATACGCTGATGAAGTCACGGCTCGCTTGCCGATGATGCGCAGCTCAGAGGGTGTTCAGGAAGATTGCGTTACCGGCAGCTTCTGTTCGAGTTCGGCGACGCGCCGCTCCAGTTCTTCGAGCCGTGCGCGGGTGCGCATCAGCACCTGGGTTTGCGTATCGAATTCTTCGCGGGTGACGAGATCGAGCTTCGAAAACCCTTGCGACAGCATCGCCCTTACGTTGCGTTCGACATCCTTGGCCGGTGAGTTCTTGAGCAGATCACTCATACGCGCCTGCAGGTCGTTGAAGATGTCGTTTGGTTGTTTCATTGCGTTCCCCTTGTGCACAAAAATTGTGCAAACGTCGTTACCTCAGTGCTTCGCGAGCGTCGATGTTCATTGATGGTGCATGCTGCTTCGACAACGCTCGCCGCATGATCGGGCCTGGTGCACAGTCATCGAGCACGGCCGTGCTGCATGCGTGCGGACACTCTAACAACGATCAACGTGCCGCGCCACCTTGCGCCGTCAACGCTGGCCATTCGGCCGAGTCAACCCGCATGCCGCCGCGAGAGCCTTGCGCGGCAAGAACTCTACCCTGTCTATGCGCAACATGGCATGCGAGTTGCTGTTGTTGGCCCGCGCAGTTTGGGCGGGACGCCGTCTATGCGCAGGCCCGCGGCTTCATGGGAGTAGCCGCCGACAGGCGCAAGGCACTTGAAAGCAGCACGCAACGGGTTGAGTCATTACAGCGAGGATTTCATGAAACTCATTACCGCAATCATCAAGCCGTTCAAGCTCGACGAGGCGCGCGAAGCGCTGTCGGCGATCGGCGTCTCGGGGATCACGGTTACAGAAGTCAAAGGCTTTGGACGTCAGAAGGGACACACGGAGTTGTATCGGGGCGCGGAATACGTGGTCGATTTTCTGCCGAAGGTGAAGATCGAAGCAGCGGTGTCCGATGACATCGTCGACCAGGCGATTGAAGCGCTCGAGCGTGCGGCACGCACCGGCAAGATCGGCGACGGCAAGATTTTCGTCACGCCGATCGAACAAGTGATCCGGATCCGTACCGGTGAAACCGGCGCGGACGCCCTGTAGAAAAACAGCGACAAGAGGAAACTGGAAATGCGCAAACTTTTGATGTCCCTGCTGATGGTCGGCTCGCTGCTCGCAGCCGGCATTGGCAACGCCGTCGCAGATGATGCGTCGGCCCCCGCCGCGGCTTCGGCCCCCGCGGCATCGGCTCCCGCGGATACGGCGGCGAGCGCGCCCGCCGACGCGTCGGCAGCCGCAGCAGCGGCCCCGGCAGCGCCTACCGCACCGTTCTCGGTCGATTCGTCGAAGATCAGCTCGGGCGATACCGCCTGGATGCTGACCTCGACCGCGCTGGTGCTGTTCATGACCATTCCTGGCCTTGCATTGTTCTACGGCGGCATGGTCCGCAAGAAAAACGTGCTGGCGATCGTCATGCAGAGCTTCGCGATCACCTGCGTGATCACGGTGATCTGGACCGTGATCGGTTACAGTCTCGCGTTCACGCCGGGTAACGCGTTCGTCGGCGGCTTCTCGCGCGTGTTCCTGTCGGGCATGAACTACATCAAGGGCGACAAGGCGACCACGCTGACCGTGAGCCACCTCGCGCAGACCATTCCGGAGTCGGTCTACTTCGTCTACCAGCTGACCTTCGCGATCATCACGCCCGCGCTGATTACCGGCGCGTTCGCCGACCGGATGAAGTTCTCGTCGATGCTGGTGTTCATGTCGCTGTGGTCGATCATCGTCTATTCGCCGATCGCGCACATGGTGTGGGAACCGACCGGCTGGCTGGCTAGCGCGGGCATTCTGGACTTCGCGGGCGGCACGGTCGTGCACATTAACGCGGGTATCGCCGCACTGGTTTGCGCACTCGTGCTCGGCAAGCGTGTCGGCTACGGCAAGGACGTGATGGCGCCGCACAATCTCGTGCTGACGATGATCGGTGCGTCGATGCTGTGGGTCGGCTGGTTCGGCTTCAATGCGGGCTCGGCGGTTGCCGCTGACGGCCGCGCGGGATTCGCGATGTTGACCACGCAAATCGCGACCGCGATGGCGGCGCTCGGCTGGATGTTCGCTGAATGGATCGCGAAAGGCAAACCGTCGGTGCTCGGCATCGCGTCGGGTGCGGTCGCGGGTCTGGTTGCGATCACGCCGGCATCAGGCTTCGTCGGCGTGGCCGGCGCGCTGATCATCGGCTTGCTGGCGGGTGTGATCTGCTTCTGGTCTGCCACGTGGCTCAAGCACAAGCTCGGCTACGACGATTCGCTCGACGCGTTCGGCGTGCACTGCGTCGGCGGTATCGTCGGCGCGCTGCTGACCGGCGTATTCGCGGTCAAGGACATCAGCGGACTCGACGCGAGCGTGCTGCTGCAGTTTAAGGGCGTGATGACGACCGTCATCTACAGCGGCGTGGTCAGCTTCATCCTGCTGAAGATTATCGACATGGTGATGGGCCTGCGCGTGACCGAAGAGGAAGAGCGCGAAGGTCTCGACGTGATCCTGCACGGCGAACACGTCGAATAAAGCAGCGCACACTTTTACCGTACTCGTTGCGTAAGCGCAGCGACTTTAGCCCGCCTCACGGCGGGCTTTTTTCTTCCCGCGCCATCTCGTAAACAGAGGATTTTGCTCGGTTTTTGCGCGCCCGGAAGAATAGTTTCACCCTCGACTTGCGATTGGAGAAAGCGTCCCCAGATGGGCGTAGCGTTTGCTCTACAATCTTCCTTCTCCAGTCTGCGAGTGATCAATGGTTCCGCATCTAGTTACGGCGTTAAACGGTCCGCTGCTCGACCTCGAGCGGAAGATCCTTGACGCGACCCCTGCTATCGAGCGCTGGTTCCGGCTCGAATGGCAGGAGCACACGCCGCCGTTCTACTGCTCGGTCGATCTGCGCAATGCCGGCTTCAAGCTTGCGCCGGTCGATACGAACCTCTTCCCGGGCGCGTTCAACAACCTGCCGGTCGAGGTGCTGCCGCTCGCGGTTCAGGCCGCGATGGCATCCATCGAAAAAATCTGCCCGGATGCGAAGAACCTGCTGGTCATTCCGGAGCGCCACACGCGCAACGCGTTTTACCTCGAGAACGTCGCGCGGCTCGCGACGATCATGCGGCAGGCGGGGCTGAACGTCCGCTTCGGCACGCTCGACGAGTCGATCGGTGGGCCGGTCACGATCGCGTTGTCCGACGGGCAGAAGATCGTGCTCGAACCGCTTGAGCGTTCGCAGCGCCGGCTCGGTCTGAAGAATTTCGATCCGTGCTCGATCCTGATCAACAACGATCTGTCCGGTGGCATTCCGGCGGTGCTCGAGAATCTGCACGAGCAGTACCTGCTGCCGCCGTTGCACGCGGGTTGGGCGGTGCGTCGCAAGTCGACGCATTTCTCGTGCTATGACGACGTCGCGAAGAAGTTCGCGAAGATGGTCGAGATCGACCCGTGGATGATCAACCCGTATTTCGCGCACGTCGAAGGCGTGGATTTCGAAGCGCGCACCGGCGAAGAGGCGCTGGCGGATTCGATCGACGGCGTGCTGAAGAAGATCGCGAAGAAGTATCGCGAATACGGTATCACCGAGAAGCCTTACGTAGTGATCAAGTCCGACGCGGGCACGTACGGGATGAGCGTGATGACGGTGCATGACGCGTCTGAAGTCGCCGCGCTGACCAAACGCGAACGCACCAAGATGGCCGCCACCAAGGAAGGTCTCGAAGTGCACGACATGCTCGTGCAGGAAGGCGTGTACACGTTCGAGCGCATCGGCGATGAAGTGGCCGAGCCGGTTGTCTACATGATCGACCGCTACGTGGTCGGCGGCTTTTATCGCGCGCACGGCAGCCGCGAACGCGACCAGAACCTGAATGCGCCGGGTATGCATTTCGTGCCACTGGGCTTCGAGCACACCGCGTTGCCCGATGCGCATGCAAAGCCGGGCGCGGCGCCGCCAAACCGGTTTTACATGTATGGTGTCGTTGCGCGGCTGGGCTTGCTGGCCGCGTCGCTGGAACTCGAACGGACCGATCCCGAAGCGATCCAGGTCTGACGCGTTGCGGCGGTCGAGCCGTTCCCGTGACGGTGAAGTGCAACGATCAACGCTAGCCCGCGTGGGCGCATCAGGTATTCCATGGACATTCTCTTTATCGCCGACCCGCTTTCCCGTTTCAAGATCTACAAGGACACGACGTACGCGATGATGGCCGAGGCCGCGCGACGCGGGCACACGCTCTACACGTGCGAACCGCATCATCTGGCGTGGACGGGCGGGGCGGTGGAAGCAGGTGCGCAGCGCTTCGAGATTGTCGGCGACCTGGCGGATAGTCATCGCGAACCGTGGTTCGCGCCACAGGAAGCCGCGCCGCGCGCGCTGACGAGCTTCGGCGCGGTGCTGATGCGCAAGGACCCGCCGTTCGATATGGAGTACGTGACGTCGACGTGGCTGCTCGAACTCGCCGAGCGCGCGGGCGCACGCATTTTCAACAAGCCGCAGGCGATTCGCGATCATTCGGAAAAACTCGCGATCGGCGAATTCCCGCAGTTCGTCGCGCCGACGCTGGTGACGCGCGATCCGGCACGTCTGCGCGCGTTTCACGCCGCGCACGGCGATGTGATCCTGAAACCGCTCGACGGCATGGGCGGCATGGGCGTGTTCCGCGTGAAGCCCGACGGGATGAATCTGGGCTCGATCGTCGAGATGCTCAGCCATGATGGCGCGCGGACCGTGATGGCGCAGAAGTTCATCCCGGAGATCAAGGACGGCGACAAACGCATCCTGCTGATCGGCGGCGAGCCGGTGCCGTATTCGCTTGCGCGTATTCCGCAGGGCAGTGAAGTGCGCGGCAACCTCGCCGCCGGTGGCCTCGGTGTCGCGCGGCCGCTGACGCCGCGCGATCGTGAGATTGCCGACACGCTCGGCCCGGTGCTGGCCGCACGCGGTTTATTGCTCGTCGGTCTCGACGCGATCGGCGACTGGCTGACCGAAGTGAATGTGACGAGCCCGACGTGTTTCCGCGAAATCATGGATCAGACCGGCTTCGACGTGGCGGCCATGTTTATCGACGCGCTGGAGCGCGCAGTCGGCTGACAGCCGGCTAAATGCTGTTCGCCTGAGCGCAGGGCGGCCGCCCCTCGGGCCTACCGGTGCGCGCATGTCCCCTGCGCATCGGCAATGTGCGCTCAATGCAAGCGCGAATCGCCCGAAGGCGCGAAAATGACGCTGTTACAATGCCCGCTCGCGCTTTGACCCGCGTATCCCCCGCGAGCGTTCCGGCCCCTTTCACAGAATGGGACAGACCGTCAGGACATGCACGGTCGGCCGAGGAGCCGGCGCATAGCGTCGCCTCCGGGTCGCGATAGCGGGCCGTTTCCAGTAGCAAGGCTGACATGGCAGGCATTCTGATCATTGCGCACGCTCCGTTCGCTACCGCGCTACGCGAGTGTGTCGAGCATATTTACGGCGGCTTGCCCGCCCGCATCGGCGTGATCGACGTGACGCCCGATTGCGATCCCGCGCAGATCGTCGCGCTTGCGCATAGCGAGATCGAGCGTCTGAAGGAAGACAATGGCGCGCTCGTGATGACCGACATGTTCGGCGCGACGCCGTCGAACATCGCGGGCCGGCTCGCAACGTTGCCCGACGTGCGGGTGGTAGCGGGCGTCAACCTGCCGATGCTGGTGCGCGCCGTATGCTACCGGGCGACGCCGCTCGATACGCTCGTCGACAAAGCGCTTGCGGGCGCAACGAAAGGCATTCATGCGGTCGGTCCGGCAACACCCCCGCCGGTCGCGCCGATTGCTAGCGACGCCGATTGCCTGCCGGCGCTGCCTCCCGATAGCGCGCTCGACGTCAGCAGCAAGGCGGACGGCCGATAAGCGTGGTCCGCTCGCCTGTCGCAGCGCTCGCGTCGGCAACACCCATAACTTCAATAACCGCTTTTCGGATGATCAGATGCTGCAACAGGAAACGACAATCGTGAACAAGCTGGGTCTGCATGCGCGCGCATCCGCCAAGCTCACGCAACTGGCCGCGAACTTCCAGGCCGAGATCTGGATGAGCCGCAACGGCAGGCGGATCAACGCGAAAAGCATCATGGGCGTGATGATGCTGGCGGCCGGCATCGGCAGCACGGTGCTGATCGAAACTGAAGGCAGCGATGAGAAAGAAGCAATGGATGCACTGCTCAAGCTGATCGCGGATAAATTCGGCGAAGGACAATAGCGCGATGCGGCGTTGTGCCCGATGTGAAAAAACGCCGCGGTCGCGGCGTTTTGTTTTGGCGCACAAGCGTTTTGCAAGCGTCGGGTCGCTGCACCTCAACGTACCGGCAGTACCCGGGGGCAATCGGCGTATGCGGCCGGCGGATTTTTCATCTCGTCTCTGCAGCATTGTTGCGTTCGATGTAAAGCATTTCTGCTGCACCGCACAGCGCGCGCGTATGCGGCGGAATCTATAATCGTGGGCGGGGTCTGAGAGCATTGCAGCGGTTTGCCGCGGCATCACACAACTAGAGGAGGTGCGCGTGTCGTTCACGCTGCATGGAATTCCCGTGTCACGCGGTATTGCCATCGGGCGGGCCTATCTGATCGCCCCGGCTGCACTCGACGTCGACCACTATCTGATCGAACCCGCCGAAATCGAAGGCGAGATCGAACGCTTTCGCTCAGCCCAACGCGTCGTCACTCAGGAACTTGATGCATTGCGCGCCGATCTGGCCGCGGATGCGCCAACCGAAATGGGCGCGTTCATCGACGTCCATTCGATGATCCTGAACGACGCGATGCTTGTCCAGGAAACCATCGATCTGATCCGCACGCGCCGCTACAACGTCGAATGGGCGCTGACTGAACAACTCGAGCGCCTGTCGCGGCACTTCGACGAAGTCGATGACGAGTACCTGCGCGAGCGCAAAGCCGATATCGAACAGGTGGTCGAGCGGGTGCTGAAAGCGTTGGCCGGCGCATCGGTGAATCTCGCGCATAACGTACATGGCGCGTGCGACGAGATGATCGTTGTCGCGCACGATATCGCGCCCGCCGACATGATGCAGTTCAAGACACAGACGTTTCAAGGCTTCGTCACCGATCTCGGCGGCCGTACGTCGCATACCGCGATCGTCGCGCGCAGCCTCGGCATTCCTGCCGCGGTCGGTGTGCAGCAGGCGAGCGCGCTGATCCGCCAGGATGACCTGATCATCGTCGATGGCGATCATGGCATCGTGATCGTCGATCCCGCGCCGATCGTCCTCGAAGAGTACACGTACCGGCAAAGCGAAAAGGCGCTCGAGCAGCGCAAGCTGCAGCGGCTCAAATTTTCGCCGACCAAGACCCTGTGCGGCACGCACATCGAGTTGTGCGCGAACATCGAACTGCCGGACGATGCGCGCGCAGCCATCGACGCCGGTGCGACGGGCGTCGGCCTGTTTCGTACCGAATTCCTGTTCATGAACCAGAAGGATGGCCGGCTTCCGGAAGAGGAAGAGCAGTTCGATGCGTATCGCCGCGCGGTCGAGTTGATGAACGGGATGCCGGTGACGATCCGTACGATCGACGTCGGTGCGGACAAGCCGCTCGAGGCGATGGGCAGTACCGGCGATGGCTACGAGACCGCGCCGAACCCGGCGCTTGGGCTGCGCGCGATCCGCTGGAGCTTGTCCGAGCCGCAGATGTTTCTGACGCAACTGCGCGCGATTCTTCGCGCGTCCGCGTTCGGCTGCGTGAAGATTCTGATTCCGATGCTCGCGCACGCGCAGGAAATCGATCAGACGCTCGATCTGATTCGCGAGGCGAAGCGGCAGCTCGACGACGCGGGGCTTGCTTACGACCCGACCGTCAAGATCGGCGCGATGATCGAGATTCCCGCGGCGGCGATCGCGCTACCGCTCTTCCTGAAGCGGCTGGACTTCCTGTCGATCGGCACGAACGACCTGATTCAGTACACCCTCGCGATCGACCGCGCGGATAACTCAGTCGCGCATCTGTATGATCCGCTGCATCCGGCTGTGCTCCATCTGATCGCATTCACGCTGCGCGAGGCGAAGCGGGCGGGTGTGCCGGTTTCGGTGTGCGGGGAAATGGCCGGTGATCCCGCATTGACGCGGCTGCTCCTCGGCATGGGGCTGACCGAGTTTTCGATGCATCCGAGCCAGTTGCTGGTGGTGAAGCAGGAGATTCTCCGCTCGAATCTGAAGACGCTCGAGAAGCCGGTTGCGGACGTGCTGGCGGCGTTCGAGCCGGGCGAGCTCGACGCGGCGCTCAAGCGGGTCGCGCAGGCCTGATAAGGCTTTTTGCGGACCGCGGATGCACGTGATGGCTGATGCCGCGCCGCTGATTCGCGCGGACGGCTGATGCGTGGGCGTGAGGGGCCGCCCGATCAGCAGTTCAATGCCCTGCGCCGCATACCGCGCAGTCCGGCTGGCGCGCAATGCGCATCGTGGTCCATTCCATCCGCAGCGAATCGAGCATCATCAGGCGGCCGACCAGCGGCGTACCGACGCCCGCGATTACGCGTAACGCCTCAGCGGCCTGCATCGCGCCAATGATGCCGACCGTCGGCGCAAATACGCCCATTGTCGAGCACGCGACTTCCTCGAATGGTTGATCCTCCGGAAACACGCACGCGTAGCAGGGTGACGCCTGGTCGCGGAAATCGAAGGTGCTGATCTGGCCGTCGAAACGCAATGCCGCGCCGGACACCAGCGGCACGCGGTGCGCGACACATGCGCGATTGATCGCGTGACGCGTCGCGAAGTTATCGGTGCAGTCGAGCACGACAGTCGCGGACGGTACAGCACGATCGAGCCACGCGTCGTCGACGCGTTCGGTGATCGCGTCCACCTTCACATCCGGATTGAGCCGCGCGATCGCATCGCGTCCCGATTCCACTTTCCTGCGTCCGATCGATGCGGTGACATGCAGAATCTGCCGCTGCAGGTTTGTCAGATCGACCGTGTCCGCATCGACGAGCGTGATATGCCCGACGCCCGCCGCCGCCAGATACATCGCGGCCGGTGAGCCAAGCCCACCGGCGCCGACGACGATCGCGTGCGCATCGAGAAAGCGCTGCTGCGCCTCGATGCCGAGTTCGTCGACGAGGATATGGCGGGAATAGCGAAGGAGTTGATCGTCGTTCATGGCCGGGCGCGTCGCGGGTACGTCGTGAGGTGCGTCGTGAGGTGCGTCGTGTTACGAGGCTGCCGGACGCTTTTGTTCTACGAGCGGGGATCCGCACGACGGCAAAGCGGGCGGCGGCGTTGCTCTTATTCTAGCCGCGTGCAGGATAAGTCCTTCGAGGCTGCAGGCCTTTGAAAGCGCTCGGGGTCTTCGCGGCGTGTCGCCGTGAAGACCCCGAGGACCTGCTACTACCGTGACGACGGTGTTACTTGCTGCTCGACGACGTCGCGGCCGACGCTGGCACCGGTGCCGTGGCGCCCGGGCCCGACGCGCCCGGCGTCACCGGCAGCGCCGGCTTCACCGCGACCGGCGCCGAAGCGGATTGCGCCGGCTTGGTCTGCGCAAGACGACGTTCCATCACCGACTTCGACTCGACCACCGTCTTGCCTTCCATCTTGTTGAGCGCCTGCTGCAGCATGAAGTCGTCGTTCGAGCCGAACTCGACCGGTTTGCGGTCACGATCTTTCTGACGCTGCTCCGGCGTCTTCTTATCGTTCTGCTCTTCAAGCAGACGCAACTGGTCCATGCGCTCCTGTTCGCGCTGTTCCTGTTCCTTCTTCTCGTTCGGATCCTGCGTGTTCGCAAGGTGATTCGAGTAGTCGACTTCACGCGTGACGAGCGCGTCGTCCGGATCGCCGTCCGCGTATTGGTCGACCGCGATATCCGGGCGGATGCCCTTGTTCTGGATCGAACGGCCACTCGGCGTGTAGTAGTACGCGGTGGTCAGGCGCAGCGCGGTGTCGGCCGTCATCGGACGCACCGTTTGCACCGAGCCCTTGCCGAACGTCGTCTTGCCGACGATCAACGCGCGATGCTGATCCTGCAGCGCGCCGGCGACAATTTCCGACGCCGAGGCCGAGTACGCATTGGTCAGCACGATCATCGGCACGGTCTTGAAGATCGGCGGCAAGCCCTTCAACGGATCGCCGTCAAATGACGACAGGCGATAGTTGTCGTACGTGTCGCGATAGACCTGCTTCGAATCCGGAATCTGGCCGTTGGTCGACACCACCACCGAATCCGGCGGCAGGAACGCGCCCGCGACGCCGACCGCGCTTTGCAGCAGACCGCCGCCGTTGTTGCGCAGGTCAAGGATCAGGCCCTTCAGGTTCGGCTGCTTGCTCGCGATGTCCTGCAGCGCCGCGGCGAGATCAGGCACCGTGCGCTCCTGGAAGCTCGTGATACGCACATACGCGTAGCCCGGAGCCAGGATCTTCGCCTTCACGCTCTTCACCTTGATGATCGCGCGCGTCACCGTAAGCGGGAACGTGCGGTCGTCGGTCTTGCGGAAGATGGTCAGCGTGACCTTGGTGCCGGGGTCGCCGCGCATCTGCTTGACAGCCTTGTCGAGCGTCATGCCGCGCACAGGCTTGTCGTTGATGCGGGTGATCAGGTCGCCCGGACGGATGCCGGCGCGGAACGCGGGCGTGTCCTCGATCGGCGAGATCACCTTGATCAGGCCGTCTTCCTGCGAGATTTCGATGCCGAGGCCCGCGAAGCGGCCCTTGGTCTGCTCCTGCAATTCTTCGTAATCAGTCTTGTCGAGATACGAGGAGTGCGGATCGAGGCTCGACACCATGCCTTTGATCGCGGCCGTCAACAGCTTCTTGTCGTCGACCGGTTCCACATATTCGTGCTTGATTTGACCGAAGACTTCGGCGAAAAGCCGCAATTGGTCTAGCGGCAGCGGACTGGACGCGGGAACGGGAGTTTGCTGGGCCGAGGCGGAAAGCTGCAGAGTTGCAAAAACGCCGGTAGCAAGGCCCGCGGCGATCAGGCCGATAGTTTTCAGGTTCTTTCGCATAGAGTCTGTTGCGGTCGGAAGCGCGTGGCAGCGTGAAGGGTAAGGACGGACAAGTATAACTTCTCGACGCCGGTACGGCCGTTTGGCCGGTTGACAGGCTTCGACAAGGTCAGGACAGCGAGGTTCTTGGGATCGTCGTGGCGGGTAGCAAATAGTGTATGTGCGTTAACCGACGCGCGGTGGTGTATCGGCACGCTTTTCAGCTTTTCGCTTTCGTCTGCCGGTTGTGCGACCCGCAACCGGGAGGCCTGACCTGCCGCCCGCTTGCGCACCGGAACACCTCAGTGTACCGGTGCAAGCGGGCATTATGCAGCACGGCCCGCGAGCGGGCTGCCAGACTGAAGTCGATCAGCCCGCCTTCCCCTGTTTGGCGACGGCGGCCTGCGCTTTCGCGATCGCGTCGGCATCTCCCAGATAGTAATGCCTGATGGGTTTCAGCGCTTCGTCGAGTTCGTAGACGAGCGGCACGCCGTTCGGAATGTTCAGCCCGACGATGTCCTTGTCCGAAATATCGTCCAGATATTTGACGAGCGCGCGAATCGAGTTGCCGTGCGCGGCGATCAGCACGTTGCGGCCCGACTTGATAGCCGGCGCGATCGATTCGTTCCAGATCGGCATGACCCGCGCCACCGTGTCTTTCAGGCATTCGGTCAGCGGCAGCTGCTCGCGTGGCACCTTCGCATAGCGCGGGTCGTTGTACGACGTGCGCGGATCGTTCGTGTCGAGCGCGGGCGGCGGCGTGTCGTAGCTGCGGCGCCAGACCAGCACCTGTTCGTCACCGTACTTCGTCGCCGTCTCGGCCTTGTTCAGACCCGCGAGCGCGCCGTAATGGCGTTCGTTCAGACGCCACGAATGAACGACGGGCAGGTACATCAGATCCATCTGATCCTGAACGTGCCACAGCGTGCGGATCGCGCGCTTGAGCACCGACGTGTACGCGATGTCGAACGTGTAGCCGGACGCCTTCAGCAGGTCGCCCGCCTGTTTGGCCTCGCGGACGCCCTGTTCGGTCAGGTCGACGTCGACCCAGCCAGTGAAGCGGTTTTCCTTGTTCCACGTCGATTCACCGTGGCGGATGAGAACGAGTTTGTGCATGTGTGTTGCCGGTCGGTAGTAAGGAAGCGGTAATGCGAGGGCGCGAGCCGCGGTATTCCGGCGCTCGCCATCGGAACAGGTGATTATTTTATAATGGCGGGATTGCCCTTTTTTATTTCTCCCCTTTTCTTACTTTTCCGGCGGATTTTCCGTGACGTTTTTCACCGATTACTCGAACCTTGTCCTGATCGCGATCGCCCTCATCTCCGGGGCGTTGCTCCTGTGGCCGGTGATCGCCCGCCGCGGCCGCGGCGGCCTGTCCGCAGCGCAGGCGACGCAGCTGATCAACCGTCGCAATGCTGTCGTTGTTGACCTGCGTCCCGCCGCGGAGTTCGCGAATGGCCATTTGCCGTCGGCGCGCCACGTGGAATTCGCGGAACTGCAGGCCAAGGTCGGTCAACTGGTGAAGAACAAGAGCAACCCGGTGCTGCTGGTGTGTCAGACCGGCCAGCATTCGAACAAGGCGGCACGTATCGTGCGCGATGCGGGTTACGCCGAGGTTCATGTACTTGAAGGCGGCGTCAACGCCTGGCAGCAAGCCGGCATGCCGGTTGTGAAACAAGGAGCAGCGAAGTGAACAAAGTGATCATGTACAGCACGCAAGTGTGCCCGTATTGCCAGATGGCCGAGCGCCTGCTGAAGTCGCGCGGCGTCGAGCATGTCGAGAAAGTGCTGATCGACAAGGACCCGACGCGGCGCGCGGAAATGATGAACCGCACTGGGCGGCGTACCGTGCCGCAGGTGTTCATCGGCGACACACATGTCGGCGGGTACGATGACCTGTCCGCGCTCGACCGCGCAGGCGGCCTGACGCCGCTGCTCGAAGAAGCCGTCTGACTGTTTCCGCGTGACCATTCGCTTGTAAAGTCGATTGCGCTGAACGGCGTCAGTCGAATCGCTTCGCCGCCCATCGGGCTTTACGCCGGCGTTACATGTCGGCCTCACCGATGCCGGGCAGATTCCGGAACCGGCACCCGAACCGATACCGGGAACCGGTTGCGTGGGCGAGCGCATCAATCCATGCCTATAATCCGGCGGGCCGCGACGGCCCGTTGCAACGTACCGAGAGGGAGCACCGTATCATGTCCGACGAGAACAACCAGCCGTTCTTCAACATCCAGCGCATTTACCTGAAGGACATGTCGCTCGAGCAGCCGAATTCGCCGGCGATCTTTCTCGAGCAGGAAATGCCGTCGGTCGAGGTTGAAGTCGACGTGAAGGCTGAGCGTCTCGCCGATACCGTGTTCGAGATCCTCGTCACCGGCACCGTCACCGCGAAGGTGAACGACAAGGTCGCGTTCCTGATCGAAGCTAAGCAGGCCGGCATTTTCGACATCCGCAACATTCCGGCCGAGCAGATCGATCCGCTGGTCGGCATCGCGTGTCCGACCATTCTGTTCCCGTACCTGCGCTCGAACATTGCCGATGCGATCACGCGCGCCGGCTTCCCGCCGATCCACCTCGCGGAAATCAATTTCCAGGCGCTTTATGAGCAGCGTCTCGCTCAACTCGCGTCGCAAAACGGTGGCGGCGCGCAAAGCGGCGCAACCCACTGAGTTGCTGCGAACGGTGCCGGTCATGAAGGTCGCTGTTCTCGGCGCCGGCGCATGGGGCACCGCACTCGCCGGTCATCTGGCCACGCGGCACGATACGGTGCTGTGGGCGCGCGACGACGCGCTAGTGGCGGAACTTTCGTCGACGCATGAAAACGCACGCTATCTGGCGGGCGTTGCTTTGCCGGCGGCGCTGCGCTATGAGGCGGATCTGAGCGCGGCGCTCGACCACGCGCTCGCCGACGCTGCACTGTGTGTGGTCGCGACGCCGGTTGCTGGCCTGCGCCCGCTGTTTCGTGCGATGCACGACGCGCAGCGGGTGCCGGCGAACGTAGTCTGGCTGTGTAAAGGCTTCGAGGCGGATACGCAATTGCTGCCGCATCAGGTCGTCGCGCAGGAACTGGCTGGGCATCCGGCCAACGGGGTCCTGTCGGGACCGAGCTTTGCGCGCGAAGTAGGCCAGAACCTGCCGGTCGCGCTGACTGTCGCGAGCACATCGGCCATCTGCCGCGAACGCACGCTGGCCGCGTTTCACCATGGCGCGATGCGCATCTATACCGGCGACGATGTGATTGGCGTTGAAGTTGGCGGTGCGGTAAAAAACGTGCTGGCCATCGCAACCGGCATTGGCGACGGTTTGGGCCTCGGGCTCAACGCGCGCGCCGCGCTCATTACGCGCGGGCTGGCGGAAATGACACGCCTTGGCGTGACGCTTGGCGGTCGCGCCGAAACGTTCACCGGCCTCACCGGCCTTGGCGATCTGATCCTGACCGCAACCGGCGATTTGTCACGCAATCGCACGGTCGGGATGCAACTCGCGGCGGGCCGCTCACTTGCCGATATTCTTGGCGCGCTCGGTCACGTGGCGGAAGGCGTGCGCTGTGCGCAAGCGGTGCTTGCGATTGCTCGCGCTCATTCGATCGACATGCCGATCACGCAGGCCGTCTGCGCGGTACTGTTCGACGGCGTCGCGCCGCGCGACGCGGTAAGCGCGCTGTTGCGCCGCGACGCGAAAGCGGAATAGACGACGCGCCGGCGGGCGGCGTCGCCGCGCGCGAGCGCAAGCGGTGCGCCTGGGCGCGCAACGAATGTCGCGCGTTTGTGTTTGCCCAGCTCGCGTCTTTTCGTCTCGCTAACTGCGCCTGTCGTCGCATCGAAGCCGGAGGTTCCCATGCTTACCATCGGTTATTGCACGCTCGAAGCACAGGTCGTCGACATCACGACACTCGATGTCGATGCGATCGTCAATGCGGCGAATACGTCGTTGCTGGGTGGGGGTGGCGTCGATGGCGCGATCCATCGGGCGGCGGGCCGCGAGCTATTGCGTGAATGCGAGATGCTCGGCGGCTGCGCGACTGGCGACGCGAAAATCACGCGCGGTTACCAGCTACCGGCGAAGCATGTGATCCATGCGGTTGGACCGGTGTGGCACGGCGGGGCGCGCGGCGAGCCGGAACGGCTTGCGTCGTGCTACCGGCGCTCGCTCGAGCTTGCGCAACAGGCGTGCCTCAGCAGCATTGCGTTCCCGGCGATCAGTTGCGGCGTCTATCGCTACCCACCGCAAGACGCAGTGCGCATCGCGGTTACGACGGTGATCGACACCTTGCCGCACGCATGCGGCATCGAGCGCGTGATCTTCGCGTGTTTTGACGACGCGATGTTCAGCCGCTATCAAGCCGGACTCACGGCGCGGCGCGATCAGCCGCCGCCTTCGAAACCGGCCTGACGCCATGCCTCGAACACGACCACCGCGACCGTATTCGACAGGTTCAAACTCCGGTTGCCTGGCCGCATCGGCAAGCGTACCCGCTGTGCCGCGCCGAAGCAGCTCAACACCGCATCGGACAGGCCGCGCGTCTCCGCGCCGAACACGAACCAGTCGCCCGGCGCGAATGCGTGCGAGTGAAACGGACTCGAGCCGCGCGTCGTGAACGCGAACATTCTCGCAGGGTCAGGCGTTTCGGTGGCGACGAACGCGTCCCAGTTGCGATGCACGTGCATGTTCGCGTATTCGTGATAGTCAAGGCCGGCGCGGCGCATTTTCGCGTCGTCGAGCGGGAATCCGAGCGGTTCGATCAGATGTAGCCGCGCGCCGGTATTCGCGCATAGACGAATCACATTGCCGGTATTGGGTGGAATTTCGGGTTCGACAAGAACGACATTGAACATGGTCAACGAATCTTCAGAACTAGTGTTTCGGCGTACGCAGCACGACGAAATTCGTCACGCGTCGCGCGCCGGCCGCCTTTAGCGCACGGGCAAGTGCCTCGAGGGTTGCGCCGGTCGTCATCACATCGTCGACGAGCGCGACGTGCAGCCCATCCAACCGTTTGGCGACCGCGAACGCGTGGCCGACGTTCTGGCGGCGCGCGTTCAGGTCGAGCGTCGATTGCGGCACGGTTTCGACGACGCGGCGAATCAGCGTTGCATCCGCTGGCACGTGCAATGCCTTGCCGAACGGACGCGCGATTTCCCATGCCTGGTTATAGCCGCGTTCGATCAGCCTTCCGGGCGCAAGCGGAACCGGCGCGACAATGTCCGGCCGATGCGAGTGGCCGAGCGCGTCGTCGGCGAGTGCGGCAAGGCGTGTCGCGAACTCGCGGGCGAGCATCAGACGCGCGCGAAACTTCAGGCCAAGTGCCAACGCATCGAGCGGCGCGCGATAGTCGGCGAGCGCGAAAGTCGCATCGAACGGCGGCGGGTCGGCGCGACAGGCGGCACATTGATAACGCGCGGCGCCGATGCGTCGTGACGAACCGGTCAGCGGAAACGCGCAGACCGCGCAACGCAGCCGCGCTTCGTTCCAGTAAGCGGCGTCGCAGCCGTCACACAATGTTTTCTGCGACATATTGCCGCATAACGTGCACAGGTTCGGCAGCAGTCCCTGCACCACACGTGGCCAGAGATGCTTCGACCAGCGGATCATTGCACCTGACGATGGCCATATCGGTCGCAAAAACGATCGCGCACCGAACCCCGACCTTGCACGACGCAAGGTACGACGAATGGAGGCCAAAAATAGCCGCAAAAGTGGCCTGATGCGCATGAATCACCGCCTGGGCAAGCCGCTGACACTGAACGGATGGAAGCGAGCGAGTATACTTCGCACTCTTCGTCAGTACGACTCCCATGTCCCCGTCTTCAAGCCAATCCAGCCGTCCGGCCTATGATTCGCGACGCCTGAGGCGGATTTTCGATCGCCGCGCCGCGACCTTCAGCGAAGTCGCGTTCCTGCCGCGCGAAATCGCGCAGCGCATGCGCGAACGGCTCGATTACATCAAGGTGGCGCCCTCTCACGTGCTCGATGCAGGCTGCGGCGCGGGCGACGACCTGCCGGTGCTGCGTCAGCGTTTTCCCGAGGCGCCGGTATTCGGCACGGACCTGTCGTGGCAGATGCTCGCGCGCGCGGTGCATCACGATGTCGGCGATACGAGCTGGCGGCGCTTCCTGCCTGCCTCGCTCGGCAAGGCGCTTGGCGCGCGCGGCCCGCGTTTCACGCAAGCGGACTTCTCGGCATTGCCATTCGCGGCCAACGCGTTCGACCTGATCTGGTCGAATCTCGCGCTGCATTGGCATGCGCGCCCGGATCTCGTGTTTCCCGAATGGCAGCGCGTGCTCAAGGTGGGTGGCCTGCTGATGTTCAGCACGCTAGGCCCGGATACGCTCAAGGAATTGCGCGGCGCGTACGCCGAGGTCGAAGCTGCGCACGGCGGCCCGTCGCGCACGCACGTGATCGACTTTGTCGATATGCACGATCTCGGCGACATGCTGGTCGAAAGCGGTTTCGAGATTCCGGTGATGGACCAGGAGACGTTGACGATTACCTATCAATCTCCGCAATCGTTATTGACGGATGTGCGCCGCTGGGGCGCTTACCCGTTCGAACCCGCGGCGTCGTCCGGCGTGCCGGCGCGGCGCTTGCACAATGCGTTGCTGGCGGCGCTCGAAGCGCGCCGGTGCGCGGATGGCACGATTGCGCTGACCTTCGAGGTGATCTACGGACATGCGTGGAAGGCCGTGCCGCGGACGACCGCGGAAGGCCACGGTATTGTGCGTATCGAAGACATCGGACGCGGTCCTTCGAAGAGCCGTTGACGAAAAGCGCTAAAGGTGAGAGCGAGCGAATCCGTTATGTCGGCAATCGGGGCGGTAAAAAAAGACCTGCGCAAGGTGCGGCAAAACGGCGCAGAGGCTTGTCGCATATGGCTTACAGGCCGATAGGCGCTTGCTTGTGGATGCCATAGAACCCGCCTATAATGCGTCAGTTTGTCGCCCGGGGGGTCCCCACTTTGGGGCGGCAGGCGCAACGCGAGACAGGCGGTCGGTAGCGGGTAGCAGCGCCGCGGGCAGGTGGCGGCGAGCAGTACGAGGAGGCAGCGATGGAAGCAACCGATCTGCTGACAAGTTCTGAACCGGTCATGAAAGACTGGCTGATGAAGCGCAACTGCGCGGTGTCACCGCGGCAGTTCGTGTGGTTCTACATGTCGCTCGCGTCGTTCTCGCTGTTTATCGCTTTCATGCTGGTGCTGTGTGGCGCTTGGCTGGTGCTGCCGTTTACCGGCATTGAGTTGTTGGCGGTGGCGGTTGCTTTTGCGATATATGCGCGGCATGCGGTCGATTACGAACGCGTCAGGCTTTATCCGAACCGGCTCGTCGTCGAACAGGTCAGCGCGGAAGATGTCACGCAGTTCGAGTTTAATCCGCGCTGGGTGCGGGTCGAACCGGGAGCAACGCCACGCGATCGGATCAAGCTGGTCTCGCGTGGCGAGACGATCATGATTGGGCAGCACCTCGCGCAGTATCGGCGCGCCGAGTTCGCGAACGAACTGCGCAGGTGGCTCAGGCAGTGTTGACGGATGTCACGCGGGGAACAGCGGGCGTTCGCGGTGTATGTCGCACCGCATGTCGCACCGCATGTCGCACGTTACGCGCACACGATGCGCACGCAATCGGACGAACACTGCACCGCGCCTTCAGGGGGGTGCGGGACAGCCTTCCAGCGGGGTCGAGGGTTTGAATGGAAATTTTGGGTAAGGAAGCTATGAAAACAATCAAGCGAGCCCTGACGGGCGTGCTGGCGTGTAGCGGGCTGCTCTTCGCCGGTGCCGCCCTTGCAGCAGTCGGCGACGCTCCAGGTGGTCCGCGCGTCAACCAGATCAACCTGCAGCCGCCTGTGACGAAGATCGCTGAAGAGCTCTACAGCCTCCACATGTCCATGCTGGTGCTCTGTACGGTGATCTTCGTCGGCGTGTTCGGCGTGATGTTCTACTCGGTGTTCGCGCACCGCAAGTCGAAGGGCCATAAGCCCGCCAATTTCCACGAAAGCACTACCGTCGAAATCATCTGGACGATTGTCCCGTTCATCATCGTCGTGCTGATGGCGCTGCCCGCCACGAAGACGGTGGTTGCGATGAAGGACACGTCGAACGCGGACCTCACGATCAAGGTGACCGGCTACCAATGGAAGTGGGGCTACGACTACGTGAAGGGCCCGGGCGAAGGCATCCACTTCCTGTCGACGCTCTCGACGCCGCGTGCCCAGACGGATGGCCGCGAACCGATCGGTACGCTGTACCTGCAGGAAGTCGATAACCCGCTCGTCGTGCCGGTCAACAAGAAGATCCGCATCATCACCACGGCCGATGACGTCGTGCACTCGTGGTACGTACCCGCGTTCGGCGTGAAGCAGGACGCGATCCCGGGCTTCGTGCGCGATACCTGGTTCAAGGCCACGCAGACCGGCACGTTCCGCGGCTTCTGTACCGAACTGTGCGGCAAGGAACACGCGTTCATGCCGGTCGTCGTCACCGTGTTGTCGGATGAAGACTACGCGAAGTGGGTCGACGGCGAACAGAAGAAGCTGGCCGCCGGCGCGGACGATCCGAACCGCACCTACACGCTGACCCAACTGACCGAGCGCGGCGCGAAGGTCTACGCGGCCAATTGCGCGGTGTGCCACCAGCCGACCGGCAAGGGCGCGGGCCAGTTCCCGGCGCTCGACGGCAGCAAGATCGTCAACGGTCCGATCGCGCAGCACGTGAGCATCGTACTGCACGGCAAGGGCGCGATGCCGTCGTGGGCGCCGACGCTGAACGATGTCGAGATCGCATCGGTCATCACGTTCGAGCGCAACGCGTGGGGCAACCATACCGGCGACATCCTGCAACCGAAGCAGATCGCGGATGCGCGCAACGGCAAGCTGCCCGAAGGCGGCGATCACCTGGCCGGCGCGGCAGCGGCGGGTGCCAGCGACGCCGCAGCGGCAGGCGGCGCAGCGTCCGGCGCGTCGGACGCTGCCGGCGCGGCGCCGGCAGCCCCGGCATCGGGTGCACAATGAAGCGAAAAAACATCATGGGCGGCGCCCGCAGCAACAGCAGCGACGCCTCGTGTATCGAATCAGCCCTGCGGCGCGACGCTTCGCTGTCGGCCGAGCAGTATTTGTTTTAGGAGATTGTCATGTCTAGCATCGGACACGATGTTGTCGCAGGGCACGAACACGTGCACGGCGATCATGCGCACGGCACGCCGACCGGTTGGCGCCGCTGGCTGTTCGCCACAAACCACAAGGATATCGGCACGCTGTATCTGCTGTTCTCCTTCATCATGTTCCTGTCTGGCGGCGTAATGGCGCTCGCCATCCGCTCGGAGCTGTTCGAGCCGGGCCTGCAGATCATGCGCCCCGAGTTCTTCAACCAGTTGACCACCATGCACGGCCTGATCATGGTGTTCGGCGCGATCATGCCGGCGTTCGTCGGCTTCGCAAACTGGATGATCCCGCTACAGATCGGCGCGTCCGATATGGCGTTCGCGCGGATGAACAACTTCAGCTTCTGGCTGCTGCCGGCCGCTGCGGTGCTGCTGGTCGGTTCGTTCTTCGTGCCGGGCGGCGCGACGGCAGCCGGCTGGACGCTGTACACGCCGCTGTCGACGCAGATGGGCCCGGGCATGGACTTCGCGATTTTCGCGATCCACATCATGGGTGCATCGTCGATCATGGGCGGTATCAATATCGTCGTGACGATCCTGAACCTGCGCGCGCCCGGCATGACGCTGATGAAAATGCCGATGTTCGTCTGGACGTGGCTGATCACCGCGTACCTGCTGATCGCCGTGATGCCGGTGCTCGCAGGCGCGATCACGATGATCCTGTTCGATCGCCACTTCGGTACGTCGTTCTTCAACGCGGCAGGCGGCGGCGACCCGGTGATGTATCAACACATCTTCTGGTTCTTCGGTCACCCCGAGGTCTACATCATGATCTTGCCGGCGTTCGGGATCGTGTCGCAGGTGATCCCGGCGTTCTCCCGCAAGCCGCTGTTCGGCTATAGCTCGATGGTGTACGCAACGGCATCGATCGCGATCCTGTCGTTCATGGTTTGGGCGCACCACATGTTCGCGACCGGTATGCCGGTGACGGGCCAGCTGTTCTTCATGTACGCGACGATGCTGATCGCCGTGCCGACCGGCGTGAAGGTGTTCAACTGGGTCGCGACGATGTGGCGCGGCGCGCTGTCGTTCGAAACGCCGATGCTGTTCGCGGTGGGCTTCCTGTTCGTGTTCACGTTCGGCGGTCTGACGGGCCTGATGCTTGCAATGGCGCCGCTCGATATCCAGTATCACGGCACCTATTTCGTGGTCGCGCACTTCCACTACGTGCTGGTGGCGGGTTCGCTATTTGGCCTGTTTGCCGGCTGGTACTACTGGGCGCCGAAGTGGACCGGCTGGATGTACAACGAGACGCGCGGCAAGATCCACTTCTGGTCGTCGCTGTTCTTCTTCAACCTCGCGTTCCTGCCGATGCACTTCGTCGGGCTCGCGGGTATGCCGCGTCGTTACGCCGACTATCCGGCGCAGTTCACGGACTGGAATCAGGTAATCACGATCGGCGCGTTCGGCTTTGGTCTCGCGCAGGTGTACTTCCTGTTCGCGGTCGCGCTGCCCTGCTATCGTGGCGGCGGCGATCTCGAGAAAGCGGGCGACAAGCCGTGGGACGGCGCGACCGGCCTCGAATGGACGGTGCCGAGCCCGGCGCCGTTCCATACGTTCGAAAACCCGCCGACGGTCGAGTAAGCCGATCCGGTAACAGAGATAGAGCGATCCTTCGGGTCGTCCCGGTTTCCGCGCCAGAACGCGCGGTCACCGGAACACCGCAAGATCGCCGGCCGAACAAGTAGCGATGGAAGTGACCCGAAACACCAGCATGACCCGGAAACCACCGAAAAGGCGTACACCCGACGAAATTCGTGCAGGCAGCCGGCGGCTTGGTTTGATCCTGTTTGCTATTGCTGCCACCTTCTTCGTGGCGGCCTTTATCAAGCAGATATGGTTTTCGTAGCCGTTTGACGGTTCAGACGGCGCATAAGGAAGTTCGATGTCGATGCAATCGCCGGACGAGCTTAATCGCTCGTTCAACCGCTCGATGCTGGTCAAGCTCATCGTCGTGGCGTTCCTGATGTTCGGTTTCGGTTTTGCGCTGGTGCCGATGTACCGCGCCATCTGCCAGGTCACCGGTCTCAACAACCTGGTGCAGCGCGATACGAGTGCGGCCGAAGCGAAGAACACGCAGGTCGACATGACGCGCACGATTTCGGTCGAGTTCGACGCCAACGCGCGCGGGCCGCTGGCTTTCAAGCCGGAGCAGAACAGCATCGATGTGCATCCGGGTGAAGTGACGACAGTGATGTACCAGGTGACCAATCCGCAAGGACGCATCGTCGATGCGCAGGCTATTCCAAGCTACGCGCCGCGCGAGGCCACCGAGTACTTCAAGAAGATCCAATGCTTCTGTTTCACGCAGCAAAAGCTCAACGCGCACGAGACGAAGTTGCTGCCGGTGGTGTTCGTGGTCGACCCGAAGTTGCCGAAGGACGTGAAGACGATCACGTTGTCGTACACGTTCTTCGAACTGGATGCGCCAGCGGCGCCGGCGAAGGGTAACGCAGCAGCGCAGGGCTCGAATCCTGCCTGACGCGTGCTGGTAACAGCGGCTGCAAGTGCAGCGCGACGGGGAGGCGCAAAACATGAGCGACAACGGCCGGACCGGCAGGAAGAGCAGCTTTGGCCAATCGTTGAAGGCCGTGATGTGGTCGTTTTTCGGGGTGCGCAAGCGGCGCGATCTCGAAGCGGATGCGACGCAACTGAATCCGCTGCATGTGATCGTCGCGGCGCTGATCTGCGCGGCCGTGTTCATTGGCTTGCTGATTCTCGTGGTGCACGCGGTGGTGGGTTGATGCGGAACGGTTAGTGCGGTTGGGTGCGGTTGAGTGATACGCAGGACGATTAAAGCGAAGCGGTGCGGGGTACCCACGCGCCGTCGAAGATACAGCCGGGCAAGCCCGGAACAACTGGACTGAAGTGGAGAATCAAGAATGAGCGGTCAAAACGAGAGCCCGTACTATTTCGTACCGCACCCGTCGCGGCACCCGATCAGCGCGGCGGTGGGGCTGCTGATCATGCTGATATCGTTCGCCTCCTGGGTGAACGGCGAGCCGTGGGCGCCATTCACTTCGCTGGTCGGTCTGCTGTGGCTGCTCTTCACGCTGTGGCACTGGTTCGGCGACGCGATTTCCGAGTCAGAAGGCGGGATGTACGGCAAACGTGTCGACGTGTCGTACCGCTGGAGCATGAGCTGGTTCATCTTCTCCGAAGTGATGTTTTTCGGCGCGTTCTTTGGTGCGCTGTTCTACGCGCGTGCAATCGCGATGCACCAGTTGGGCAGCCTCGACTACAAGCTGATCTGGCCGGACTTCACCGGTGTATGGCCGAATATCGGACCGGCGGAACTCGTGTCCCACTTCAAATCGATGACGCCGTGGCCGGTACCGACCATCAATACGGCGCTGCTGCTGTCCTCGGGCGCGACGCTGACGGTGTCGCACCACGCGCTGCGCGACAATCACCGCAAAAAAGCGATCGCATGGCTCGCGGCAACGGTCGTGCTCGGCCTGACGTTCCTGTTCATGCAAGGCTTCGAGTATTTCCACGCGTACAACGAACTGAACCTGACGCTCGCGTCGGGCGTGTACGGCTCGACGTTCTTCCTGCTGACCGGATTCCACGGCTTTCACGTGTTCCTCGGCGGTACGATGCTCACCGTGGTGATGATCCGTTTGATCCGCGGGCATTTCACGGCGGAACACCACTTCGCATTCGAAGGGGCTGCGTGGTATTGGCACTTTGTCGACGTCGTGTGGCTGGGCCTGTACGTCGTCGTCTACTGGCTGTAATGCGGTTGTGAAGGCGCTTGCGCGCACCGACGGTTCAAAACACGGTGCGCGAGCAAGCAAACAGGCAAGCAAGGATCGCAGGGCAGGTAAAGACGGCAGTATTGAAGATCAAAAAAGCGCCGCCCTCGACTGTGTCGGGGCGGCGTTTTGCTTCACACAGCTCTGCGCGGTATTTCCTACCGGCCGTATGGAATGCCGGTCGACTGAATCCAGCCCATCCAGTGTGCGAACAGGATGAACAGGAACAGCGAAATGGATAGTCCGACGCGCGTCGCAAGCGACCAGACCATCCGCTTCGTGCGGCCACGGTCGTGCATCATGAAGTACAACGCCGAGATCATGCTGGCGATGATCAGCGCAAAAGCGATGGGAACGAGAATGTGCATGAAACCCACGGAAATTCAGGAAAGCAGAAGTAACTGTTGCATTATCGCACCGCGCGCAACGGTTCGTCGGATCGCGGGGTGGGGGCGATGAAGTTTCGTTGGCTGCCGGCGCTGCTGATCCTGATCGTCGTGGCGGTGACGGTGCGTCTCGGCTTCTGGCAGCGCGACCGCGCACATCAGAAGGAAGCGTTGCAGGCGCATATAACGCAGTTCGAGAACGCGCCGGCCGAACCGGTCGGCGCAACGGCCATTCCGTTAAAGGACATCGAGTTCCACCGCGTGCGGGCGGTTGGTCAGTTTATGCCCGAGCAAGTGGTGTACCTCGATAACCGGCCGTATAACGATCAGGCCGGGTTTTACGTCGTGATGCCTTTTAAACTGCGCGACGGCGGCTATGTGCTGGTGAATCGCGGCTGGCTGCCGCGCAACGCCGACGTGCGCACGGCGATCGGACCCTACGACACGCCTAAGGGCGACGTGGAAATTGAAGGCATTGCGCGCGCCGATGCGAGCCGCGCATTCGAGCTCGGCGAAGGCGGTTCCGCGCCGCACCAGAAGATTCGGCAAAATCTCGACGTGCAGGCGTATGCGGCCGAAACCGGCCTCCCACTGCAGCCGTTTGTGATCCAGCAGATCAGCGACGACGGCGACAAGCTGGTGCGCGACTGGCCGGCGCCCACCACGGGCGTCGAGCGCAACTACGGGTACATGTTCCAGTGGTGGGGCATGGCGGTCGCCGCGGTGGCCTTCGGTCTGTATGCGGCACGACGCGCCGCGAAGAAAGAGCAGCCGGAGCCGGACCCGAAGCAAGACCCGCAACAGAAACAGCAGCGCACAAGCGATGTGTGACCGATCGCCGCACCCGACGCGATGCGGGTCGTTGCGTCGTGTTGTCGCAGGCGGTGCGAGCATGAATGAGAACGGCCTACCCGGCCGCGCAATTAATTGAAGAGGTTACGCAGTGTCGATGCAAAAGCCGCAGTCCCAGTCATCCGCCGGACAGACGAAGTCGGGCGCGCGTTCGCCTTCCCCCGAGTCCTCTCCGAGGCGGGGCTCGTGGCAGCGCGGCCGCTGGATGATGCTGTTGATCGCGCTGATTTGCGCGGCGCCGGTGATCGGCTCTTATCTCACGTACTACGTGATCAAGCCGACCGGCGGCACGACAAGCTATGGCACGCTGATCGAACCGCAGCGGCCGATTCCCGACTCGCTCGTCGTCACCGGCGAAGACGGCAAGCCGATGAAGCTGGCCGCGCTGCGCGGCCGCTGGTTAATGATCTCCGTCGATAGCAGCGCGTGCGACAAGGCCTGCGCGACCAAGCTTTACTTCATGCGGCAGATCCGCGTGACGCAGGCCGGGGAACGTGAGCGCATCGTCAATGTGTGGCTGCGCACCGACGCGGCGAAGGTGCCGGAGGTGATCGCAACCGCTTATCCCGATACGCAAAAGGTGGTTGCGCCGGTCGCGGACATCAGCGCATGGCTACCCGTCGACAACGGTACGCAACTGACCGATCACATTTACATGGTCGATCCGAACGGCAACCTGATGATGCGTTTCCCGAAAGACGCGAATCCGAGCAAGATCAAAGGCGACGTGTCGAAGCTGCTGCGTAATTCAAGCATCGGCTGAGCTCATCCACGACCGCGGTAAAGGTAGATTCAGATGTTCGTATTGCAACTCGGCCTGATCGGACTGTGCATCGCGCTGCTGCCGCTCTCATACGTGTGGGTGAAGGCCGACGACGACAAATTCCGCAAACTGGTCTGGGTCACCACGTTTCTGACGTTGGACCTCGTGATGTTCGGCGGTTTCACGCGCCTGACCGACTCCGGCCTCGGCTGCCCGGACTGGCCCGGCTGCTACGGCACGTCTTCTCCGTTTATCGCGCATGCGGCGATTTCGGCCGCCTATCAGGCCATGCCGACCGGTCCGGTCAGTATGACGAAAGCGTGGATCGAAATGATTCACCGCTACTTCGCGATGGCCATTGGCGTTTTGATCATCGCGCAGGTGGTCATTACGTGGAGCGCGCGCCTTCGGCGGCGTCCACTGCATGTATCGCCGTGGTGGCCGACGGCGCTGCTGTTGCTGATCCTCGTGCAGGGCCTGTTTGGCGCACTCACGGTGACGATGAAACTGCAGCCGGTGATTGTTACCACACATTTGCTGCTCGGCCTTGCGCTGCTAGGCGCGCTTGGCTGGCTCGCCGCACGGCAAACCCCGCTACCGGTGTTCGAACCCGCCGCGGGCCGATGGCGCGCCGCCGCGCTGGCCGGACTCGTGCTGCTGATCGTGCAGATCGCGCTTGGCGGTTGGGTCAGCACGAACTATGCGGTACTCGCGTGCACCGACTTTCCGACATGCAACGGCCAATGGCTGCCGCCGATGGATTTCGAGCACGGATTTCATCTGTGGCGCGCGCTCGGCATGAACGGCGAGGGCGATATGATCACGCAGAACGCGCTCGTCGCGATCCATTGGACGCATCGCACTTTCGCGATCGTCGTCGTTGCGTACCTGCTGTGGCTGGCACTGAAACTGCGTCGTTTCGAATCGCTGCGGCGGCCGGCTAACGGCGTGCTGCTCGTGATCCTGATCCAGTTTTTTACGGGGCTGTCGAACATCGTTTTGCAATGGCCGTTGCCGATTGCCGTCGCGCATAACGGCGGCGCCGCAATCCTGCTGCTGCTACTCGTTATGTTAAACTTTCGAATCGCTTCTAGCCGTCCCGGCCGCGCAATGTTGCCCGCGCGCGATGCCGCACCAGCGTGACCCACATGGACAGCACAACACTTCCCCATTCTTCCGGTAGCCGGATTTCCCAATACCTTGCGCTGACCAAGCCGCGTGTGACGCAGCTGGCGGTGTTCTGCGCTGTGATTGGTATGTTTCTGTCGACGCCAGGCATGGTGCCATGGAAGGTATTGATCGGCGGCACGATCGGCATCTGGCTGCTGGCAGGCGCTGCGTTCGCGATCAACTGTCTGGTCGAACAGAAAATCGACGCGATGATGCGTCGTACCGCGTGGCGCCCGTCTGCGCGCGGCGAGATCACGACCGTGCAAATCCTGCTGTTCTCCGCGGTGCTGGGCGGCCTCGGCATGTGGACGCTCTATACGTTCACGAACCCGCTGACGATGTGGCTCACCATCGCGACCTTCGTCGGCTATGCAGTCGTGTACACATTGCTGCTGAAACCTTACACGCCGCAGAACATCGTGATCGGCGGCGCGTCGGGCGCGATGCCGCCGGCGCTCGGCTGGGCGGCGGTGACCGGCCACGTGCCGGGCGATGCGTGGATCCTCGTGCTGATCATCTTCGTGTGGACGCCGCCGCATTTCTGGTCGCTCGCGCTCTATCGCCGTAAAGACTATGAAAACGCCGGCCTGCCGATGCTGCCGAACACGCACGGCGAACAATACACGCGGCTGCACATCTTCCTCTATACGGCTATCCTGTTCGCGGTCACGCTGATGCCGTTCATCTCGAGAATGAGCGGGATCGTTTATCTGAGCGCGGCGGTGCTGCTTGGCGCCGTGTTCCTTGGCTACGCGTGGAAGATTTACCAGGAATATTCGGACGCGCTTGCGCGTAAGACCTTCCGTTACTCGATCATTTATCTGTCGCTGCTGTTCGCGGCCTTGCTGGTCGATCACTATGCGCGCGCGCTGATTGGCGCGTAAAGGTGGACTGGCCGGCAGCCCGATTGCATCGCAGGTTGCCCAGTCCACTTCATCAAGTCGCTGTTGCCTGACACATCATGCTGAACAAGAACCGGTTTGCCTTCGCGATGCGCGCCGCGCGCATCGCCGTTGCGGTTTGCGCGCTCGGCGGCGCCGCGTTGGTGGCCGGCTGCGGCCAGGACGCGCCCGCGTTCCAGAACGTCGATATCACTGGCAACAAGCAGTTCGCGACCGATTTCTCACTGCCCGACGCAAGCGGAAAGATGCGCACGCTGGCAGACTACAAGGGTAAGGTGGTCGTGCTGTTCTTCGGTTACACGCATTGCCCGGATGTATGCCCGACGACGATGGCTGAACTCTCGCAGGCGTTGCAGCAACTCGGGCCGGCGGATGCGAAGCGCGTGCAGGTGCTGTTCGTCACCCTCGATCCGCAGCGCGATACGGATGCGCTGCTCAGCCAGTACGTGCCCGCTTTCAACCCGACCTTCGTCGGTTTGCGGCCCGCGGATCAGGCGCAGCTCGACAAGATCACCAAGGACTTTCGCGTGTACTACGCGAAGGTCCCGGGCAAGACGCCCGACAGCTACACGATGGACCACACCGCGGCGAGCTACGTGTTCGACCCCGAAGGCCGGCTGCGGCTCTTCGCACGCGACGGTCAGGGCGCGGCGCCTTGGGTTCACGATATCAAGTTGCTGCTAGGCTAGAAGACGTCGCGCATTACCCCGTTTCGCCGCATTCGATGAGTTGGACCGCATGGCTAATGCCGTGCGGTCCATTTTTTTTGCTGTATCGCTTCAACGCGTATCGGCGCTTAAATCGAACGGCCGTCAACGTCGCAAAACATCTCGCGATGTATCTGACCTTCTCACGCGATCTCGCGATACAAATTAAATAGCACTCGGGAATTTAGGCCTATTCCTATCGGATTCCTAGATCGTGAATAGGAAAATTCGTTGCCTCGCGCAGCAATATTCGCGGGATCTCGACGCACCGCAGCCTCGAAACCATTCGGTTAGCGAAAAATTCGCCTGGCTCCCAATCGAATCAGGCGATCAAGCGGTTGACGTCGTCTCACAACGTTATTTTCCTAGTAGGTATCTGAATGAAGAAGTCATTCCTCTCGATCGCAGCAATCGGTGCGCTCGCGGCAACCGCTCTCGCTCCGATGTCCGCCAATGCGTACGACGGCACCATCACCTTCAATGGCAGCCTGTCCGCGCAAACCTGCACGATCAACGGCAACGGCACGTCCGCCAAGAACTTCACGGTGAGCCTGCCGACCGTTTCGACCAGCTCGCTGGGCAGCGCCAGCTCCACCGCCGGTCGCACGCCGTTCAACATTTCGCTCTCCAGTTGCACGCCGGGCACGGGCAATGTCGCGACGTACTTCGAGCCGGGCAACACGGACACGTCGAACGGCAATCTGCTGGTTAATTCCGGCGGCGCGGGCAATGTGGAAATCCAGTTGCTGAACAACGATGGCTCGGCGATCAAGGCGGGTTTTGCGAAGGACTCGCAGAATTCGAAGGCCGTCGCGCTGGACTCCGGCGCCGCGACGTTGAGCTACTTTGCGCAATATTTCGCGACCGGCGCGACCACGCCGGGTGCAGCCGTTTCGCAAGTCAACTACACGATCACGTATCCGTAAGCGATTCGGCTGATCGCCAATCGACCACTCACAATCCACCGCCTGCATGGCGGTGGCCTGGCGACCGGCGGCGCGCGACATCGCGTGCATGGCGGTCCCGCGCATCCTGCATCAAGTCGGGGCTGCGCGGACGTCAGATGCTCGCGATGAGGAAAAACGCGATGAAGTACCGCACATTCAATCTGATTTTCAAAGTTGCAATCCTGACCGGTCTCGCAGTTGCGAGCTTCGCCGTGACGACCGTTGCGCGCGCATCGATCGTCATTGGCGCTACGCGCGTTATCTACGGCGCCGAGGCAAGCGAAGTTACTGTCAAGCTGACCAACCAGGGCCAGGCCGCCGCGCTCGCTCAGACATGGATCGACAATGGCGATCCCAAAGCGGCGCCGTCGACGGTTTCCACGCCGTTCGCATTGACCCCGCCGGTTTCGCGTATCGATCCGGGCAAGGCGCAGACCATCCGTATTTTCCGCATCAACAACGCACTGCCGGATGACCGGGAATCCGTTTTCTACCTGAACGTACTCGAAATTCCACCGAAGCCGGGCGTCGATGAAGCAGGAGAGAACCATTTGCAACTCGCGTTTCGCACGCGCATCAAGCTGTTCTATCGGCCCGCAGGAATAAAGTCGTCTGCTGCCGACGCACCAAAGCAATTGAACTGGCAATGGTCTCGCGACGAGAGCAAAGCGACGCTGACCGTTACCAATCCGACGTCGTATCACGTGACCATCGCTTCATTCGAAGTGAAGGATGCAAACGGCGCGACGCTCGGGAAATCTCTCGACTCCGACATGATCGCGCCCGGTGCAAGCCGCTCGGTGCCGGTTGAGGATGCTCAGGTTCGCCCCGGCGAAGTCGTGCGCTTTTTCACAATCAACGACTACGGCGGCGAAGACCAGCACGAGACGCCGATCCGTTGATCGTGTCCCAAGCGGGCAGTGCGCGGCGCTTGTCGCGCACATGACCGCTTGAACGCACGAGAGCGCGCGAACGCCGGCCACGTCCGGCAGACGCGCCGCCGTTTCCCAGTCACCCACCGATTCAAGCGCCACGCTACGCGCGGCGCGTGGCTTCGCACGTCCCTGCTTCCCATGAAAAGGCAATCTGAATCCTCCGTGAGCGCACCTCGGCTAAAGCTCCTTGCAGCGCTCGTGCTGTCTATCGTCGCGGCGAGCGCTTATGGTTCCGTGACTGCGGTTGCGGAGCCGACGGGGGCAACGCCTGGGGTTGCCGACGTGCAGTTCAATGAACAGTTTCTGCTTGCGCAGGATGGCACGCGTGTCGACATTGCCCGATTCAATAAGGGCAACGTCGCATTGCCGGGCACGTACAAATCGGAGTTGTACGTGAACGAAGTGTGGCGTGGACGGGTTGACGTGAAGCTGGGCGATGTCGGCGGCGGGCGCGTCGAGCCGTGCTTCGACAACGAGTTGTTGCAGCGTGTCGGCGTTGATATGCGCAAGCTTTCTGAGCAGGCGCTCGCCGCGCCTGTGCGGTCTTCGTCGACTGGCGCCTGTATGACGCTGCCTTCGCTCGTCAAGGATGCAACCGCAACCTTCGACAACTCGGAACAGCGGCTCGATGTGAGCGTGCCGCAGATCGCCCTCGATAACAAGTCGCGCGGCTATGTCGATCCGAAGTACTGGGATAACGGCGTGACCGCGGCGATGCTGCAGTACAACGCGAACGTGTACCGCTCGAACTCGGGTGGCCTGTCGTCGACGCAAAGCTACGTGGGCGTCAATGCGGGTGTCAATGTCGGTGCGTGGCGGTTTCGCAGTCAGGGCAACGTGACCCAACGTACCGGAACGCCCACGCGGTACCAGAGCGTCGCGGTGTATGCGCAGCGCGGCATCACACCGCTGAAGGGGCAGTTGACGATTGGCGATTCCTTTACCGACGGTGCGGTCTACGACAGCTTCGGCCTGCGCGGCGTGCAACTGACCAGCGACGACCGGATGCTGCCGGAGTCGCAGCGTGGTTATGCACCGGTGATTCGCGGCGTCGCGAACAGCAACGCGAAAGTGCAGATCCGGCAGAACGGCAACATCATCTACGAGACCAACGTTGCGCCGGGCGCGTTTGCAATCGACGATCTTTATCCGACCGGATACGGCGGGGATCTGCAGGTCGTCGTGACTGAGGCCGATGGAAGCGTGCGTACGTCCACGGTGCCTTTTTCGTCCCCGGTTAATGCATTACGCGCTGGTGTGACGCGTTATAGCTTCGTCGCGGGCCAGTACCGCAATCCGTCGCTGCACGATAACCCGCCTGTGTTCCAGTTCACGCTGCAACGCGGCTTGAACAATACGGTGACCGCATACGGCGGAGCGGTAGTCGCACAAGACTACGTGTCCGGCGTGCTCGGTGCGGCGATCAACACGAAATATGGCGCCTTCGGCTTCGACGTAACACAGTCGTACGCAACCTTCGGCGGGCGCATGCCCGCGCGCAGCGGACAGAGTTATCGGTTCAGCTACTCGAAGCTCGTCGCTCCGACCGACACCAATGTCTCGGTCGCCGCGTACCGCTATTCGACAGGCGGCTTCCTGAGCATGCAAGACGCGGCCGCATTACGCGACCCGAATTATTCGATGCAACCGGACATGTACACCGCGTTGCAGAAGTCGCGGCTGGAATTGACGCTCAATCAGAGCCTCGGTGAAAAGCGCGGCACCCTGTATCTGACCGGCTCCACGCAGAACTACTGGAATCGAGGCGGCACCGACACGCAATTTCAGGCCGGTTATAACAATTTCTACAAGCGCATCGGCTACGGCGTATCGGTTTCTCGCGAGTTCGACTCGACAAACCGAAAGTGGGACACGCGTGTGATGGCCAACGTGACGATTCCGCTCGGCACCGGCGGCCACGCGCCGACTGCGACGACCATGCTGCAACACGATAGCGCGAGCGGTGGCACGCTGTTGCAGCAGTCGGTGGCGGGCACGCTCGGCGACGCCAATGCGGTTTCGTATGGCGTGAACGCGAGTTACGCCGGCGGTGGCTCGACGGGTGCGTCGACGACCGCAGGCGGCAACGTCTCATACACCACACGCTTTGCAACGCTGACAGCGAATGCGGGCGCCGGCACCGGCTATACCCAGGCGGGTGCGGGCATCGCCGGTGGAATTGTCGCGTATGGCGGCGGCATTGCGTTCGCTCCGCAACTCGGCGACACGTTCGGCATCGTCGAAGCGAAGGGTGCGGACGGTGCGCGCGTGGCCAGTGCGAGCGGCGTACGCGTCGATCCATGGGGGCATGCGGTCGTCTCTTCGCTGACGCCGTACGCGTCGAACGATGTCGAACTGGACCCGAAGGGGCTGCCGGTCAATGTCACGCTGAAGTCGACGGTTCAGCACGCGGTGCCGACGCTAGGTGCGGTCGTACCGCTGAAGTTCGAAACCGAAGCCGCAGGACGCGCGTTGCTGCTGCGCGTACGCCTGGGCGACGGAACACCGCCGCCATTCGGTGCGCCGGTGTTCGACGCGGACGGCGCTAACGTCGGCACCGTCAGTCAGGACGGCCTTGCGGTTGTCACCGGGTTGACGCGCAACGAAGGCGACCTGTCGATCAGATGGGACGCACCGGCGAGCAAGGCTTGCACGATTCACTACACGCTGCCGCAACAGCGCACGCGCGACGTGTTGCCCGCGCTTGTCGAAGTGCCATGCATGTAATGGCGCGCACTTGCCGCGCGCTCAATTTTCAAGGTTCAACGATGTTTTTCTTCATTGACACGAATGTCACGCTTCTCACTTCATTGCGCGCGCGATCGTCTGCCGCTGGCCGGTTCGTACGGTTGGCGCTTCGAACGGCCGCGCTGGCATTGATCGGTTCGCTGCTTGCTCCCGCCGCACACGCGACCTGCAAGTTCGCGTCAGGCGGCCCCGTAACGGTGACCATCCCGGTGGACGCGGTCGTCAATGTGCCGCGCGATGCGCCGAATGGCACGGTGGTCTACACGTCGCCGTATATCACGTCCGCGCCAACCGGGAAAACAAGCTGCAGCAACGATCCGTTCGGCGTTCAGAGCCTGATCGGCACGCAACCCGCTGCGATGCAGACGGTCTTTCCGATTGGCAACACCGGGCTGTCGTTCTCGTGGAAGTATGTGGACAGCGGGTCGGTTTATAGCTGGGTGAGCTATGGCAGCGCGAAGGGCAACGGCGGCGGGTCCACAACGATGCCCAATGCGTTCCAGCTGATCAAAACCGGACCGATTGCAGCAGGCGCTACCGTACCGGGCGGAGCAGTCGCCGTGTTGAAGTACGGCACGCTCGCGGTGACAACGATGTCGCTTGCCAACCCGATTTCAGTCGGCCAGGCGTCATGCGCGACACCGAACGTCACGGCGACCCTCGGCACGCACAATCTGTCGGAACTGGCGGCGGTCGGCTCAACGACGTCGTCGACAAAGTTCAGCATCGCGCTGAATAACTGTCCGTCTGGCATCAATACCATCAAGTACCAGATTGATCCGACCACGACCTTGCTGGACAGCGCGAATTCCGTGGTCGCACTGGATAGCGGTTCCACGGCGTCTGGCGCTGGGGTGCAGTTGCTGGACGCTGCCGGAAAGGCCGTGCCGCTCAGCAAACAGATCGCGTTCACGGACTTCGTCCCCGGCGCAGCGGGCAGCTATACGCTCCCGCTGAGTGCACGCTATTACCGCACCGGCGCCACCCGGGCGGGTACGGCCAATTCGTCAATGACGTTCACGATCAACTATCAGTAACCGCAGCGGCAGTCGCGGCCAGAGGTTCGTCTACCGCGTTTGGCGCATCCCTCAAGTCTCGTTTGAATTCTGCCGTTATCCCGTAAGCAATCGTTTGCGTCGCGTCCGCGCGTCCGGCGATTGCCGCGCAAACCACACGAAAAGAGACCAAAACAATGAGCGGGATGAGTCTGAATCGCAAGCTGTGGCTGTCGCTCGCGCTTGTCTGGCTGGGCTTGCTGGGCATCGGCATGTTGAGCGCGGTCGAAACGCGCTCGACGATGCTGGACGAGCGCAAGGCCGGCATGGTTAATCTCGTCGACTCGGCGCAGGGCGTCGTCAGCGGCTACTACGCGTTGACGCAGGCAGGCAAGATGAACGAAGCCGACGCGCAGCGCGAAGCGCTCGCGCGCCTCGCGACGATGCGCTATGGCGACGCCGGCTATCTGTTCGTGATCGACTCGAAGCCGGTCGTGCTGATGCACCCGACGTTGCCGCAAATGGTCGGCAAACCGGTGGGCGACTTCAAGGATCCGGACGGCAAGCTGCTGTACATCTCGGTGCTGGACAGCGCCAAGGCAACCGGCCGCGGCTTCACCGCGTATCGCGGCCGGCTGCCGGGCAGCGAAACCGCGTTGCCCAAGCTGAGCTATGTCGAGCGCTTTGCGCCGTGGGACTGGTACATCACGAGCGGCGTGTTCGTGCGCGACATCGATACCGAATACTATCGGACGATCGCCGAGCATCTGGTCGCGGTGGCCGTGATTGGCGCGTTGATCACGCTCGCGATGATTGTACTGATGCGCAGTATCCGCAATGGTCTCGGCGGTGAACCGCAGCAGGCCGCGCAACTCGCCGCGCGTATCGCGACCGGCGATCTGACGCAGATCGTCAGTGTGCGGGCAAACGACTCGTCGAGCATGATGGCGGCGATGAGCGCGATGCAGGATCGCCTGCAGCGCGCGATCGGCGAAATACGGCATTCGGCGGAAGCGATCGCGTCGGCCACGCAGCAAATTGCCGCGGGCAACAACGACCTGTCGCAGCGCACCGAACAGCAGGCTGCGTCGTTGCAGGAGACGTCGGCCAGCATGGAGCAGCTGACCGCGACCGTGAAGCAGAACGCCGATAACGCGCGGCAGGCGAGCGGTCTTGCGAATAACGCATCCGATATCGCGACAAAGGGCAACGAGGTGGTGAGCCGCGTGATCGGCACGATGGGTGAGATCAATGACAGCTCGCGTCAGATTGCCGACATCATCGGTGTGATCGAAGGCATTGCATTCCAGACCAATATCCTTGCGTTGAATGCGGCAGTCGAAGCGGCCCGGGCGGGCGAACAGGGACGCGGCTTCGCGGTGGTGGCGGGCGAAGTGCGCAGTCTCGCGCAGCGCAGCGCAACCGCCGCCAAAGAGATCAAGCAGTTGATCGGCGCATCGGTCGAGCGGGTCAACAACGGCTCGACGCTCGTTGAACAGGCGGGCGCGACGATGGGCGAAATCCTGCAGGCGGTGCGGCGTGTGACCGACATCATGGGCGAGATCGCGGCGGCGTCCGAAGAGCAGAGCAGCGGCATTTCGCAGGTCGGCCGCGCGGTCACGCAAATGGACGAAGTGACACAACAGAACGCGGCGCTCGTCGAACAGGCGAGCGCGGCCGCCGCGTCGTTGCAGAACCAGGCCGCGCGGTTGCGCGACGCGGTCAATGCGTTCCGCGTTGGCGATGCACAACTCGCGACCGCGCAGCGCGTCGCGCTGCCGGGTGTCGCGAAACCGGCTATCGAAAAGCCGGTCGTCAAGCAGACTCTGCCAAAGGTGTCTGCAGGATCGGTTGCGTCATCGGCGCAGTCATCGGCACCCACGCCGGCACCGTCACCGTCATTGGAGCCGGCAGCGCGTGTCGCGCACAAGTCGCCGGTGCCGGGACCGGCCGCACCCGCCGCGGCAAAAAAGACCGCAACGCCGGTGACGTCGACACCGGTTGCGAAGCCAGTCGATGACGGCGACTGGGCGACGTTCTAACGGTCATAGGCGGTCGCGTTCAGCACGCTGGTTGTGAGCGACTGAACCAACAGCCGACATGACCAGCAACCTTCAAAGATCCCGCATCCAGCGCTCCAGCACGAGCCGGCGGCCGAAGCGCTGCGCCGGCTCGGCGCTCATGCGGGTAAAGCCGGCGTGCTCGAACAGGCGCCGCGCGTCGAGTAACGCGCTTTCGGTCGTCACCGAGAGCTTTGCGTAGCCGGCGCGCTGCGCAAAGCTCACACACTCGTTCATCAACTGGGTACCGATGCCGAGCCGCTGAACATCGGGTTCGACATACAGCATCCTCACGATCGCGGTATCCGCCGCCAGCCGCGTGATCAGCGCGGAACCGGCGACCGTTCCCTGCTGTTCGGCGATCATGCAGGTCTCGATTCGCGGATCGTGGCTTTCGGAAAATTCCGCGATCATCCGCGCAAGCAAACTCTCGAACCGGTAATCCCAACCCTGTCCGCGCGCGAAGAGTTGCGCCTGCCGATGTACGAGCCAGCCATAGTCGCCGGCGCGCGGCGCGCGCAGCGTGACGTTGCGGTGCCGCGGCCCGTTATCCAGCAGACGCTCGATCAGCTTCATCGCGTCGATCAACTGATCCTGTGACCCGTCGCCGAGTCTTGCGAGCAATCCCAGCACTTCGCCGATCGCCGCTGCGTCGAGCGGTTGATATGCAGCGCGTCCCGCTTCAGTGATGGTCAGCAGCGACTGACGGGCATCGGTGACCGACGGTCTGCGATCGATCAGCTTGCGGCGCTCGAAGCCGGTCAGAAGCCGGCTCAGATAGCCGCTATCGAGGCCGAGACCGCGCGCAAGGCAAGCCGCTGTCTGGACGCGGCCGAGTGCAAGTTCACGAAGCACGCGGATTTCGGTCAGCGAAAACTCGCTGGTGTGCACATGCTCGTGGAGCTCGCCGATGTGCTTGGTGTAGAAGCGGTTGAAGTGGCGGACAGCTTGCGCGCGTCGTAGTGCGGCGGGATCGGGCACCGTAAGGACTCCAGTAGTTTTTACCTGGCGGCAACTATATTCGATCGGTGCAAGTTAAAAACCTGCACAGGTTGGCAGTGTCGTCAGCCTCGCGCGCGTGCATGCCGGGGCCACGGGCAAATGCCGTCGGTCGACGACCAACAGGGTCGACTGGTATCAGCCTGGTCTTTCATGCGGGTATGTCCTGGTCTACCCGGTTCGGTCCTAAAAAAGCAAGAATTGCGGAAAAATCGTTACAAAACAGATGGTTAAATAGAATGGACCAGCAAGATACCAGTCTGTTGACTGGTACTATTGTGGTTATATAATGGGCTCCGAATTCGTCACTCGCGAAACGACTTCGTACCTCGATCCGCCCACGCCCATGGAAACACGCTGGTCCGCCCTGATGCCCGACGCGCGCAACGTCACGCCGCTGTATCTGCAACTCGCGCGCAACCTTGCCACGGCAATTCACTGCGGCGTCTGGTCGGCAGGCGAGGCGTTGCCGTCCGAGCGCACGCTGTCGGATTCGATCGGCGTGTCGCGCATCACCGCGCGCAAGGCGATTTCGCTGCTCGTCGAGCAAGGCCTGATCCGGCGCGCGCCGGGCGCGCGCAGTTTCATCACGCCGCGCGTCGAAGACCCTCTTTCGCGCCTGACGGGCTTTACGAAGAAGATGGAGCAGCGCGGCTTCCGAACCGATTCGATCTGGCTCGAGCGCGACATACGCGCGGCGACGCGCGATGAGATCGTGCATCTCGGGCTGTCGCCCGGTGCGGCGGTGGCGAACCTGCGGCGCTTGCGCCGCGCGGACGGCATCGTGATGGCGGTCGAACACTCGGCGTTGCCTACCGCGATCGTGCCGGACCCGATCGCGATCAACGGCTCGCTATACAGCTATCTCGAGCAGCGCGGCGTCGCCGTGGTGCGCGCGTTGCAGCATTTTCGCGCGGTCAATGCGTCGAGCGAGATCGCCGAACTGATGGGCGTCGAGCCGCGCACCGCGTTGCTGCTGATCACGCGGGTCGGCTATAGCGCGGACCAGCGCGCGATCGAACTCACAGACACCTACTGCCGGGACGACTACTACGACTTTGTCGCGGAACTCCGCCTTTAACCCGGCCGCCGCTGCGGAACATCGCACCGCGACCTCAGTCACGCATTGCATCATGCTTTTCCAGAGAGACCCATGCTGACCGGAAACATACTCACCACCGATGGGTGGATCCACGGCACGCTCGAATTCGAAAACGGCCGCATCACGGCGCTGACGGGCCATGTGGCCGATCCGTCGACGAACGACGCGCCGTACATTCTGCCGGGCTTCATCGACCTGCACGTGCACGGCGGCGGCGGCGCCGACGTGATGGAAGCGGGCAATGCGATCGAGGCGATCACGCGTACGCACGCACGACACGGCACAACCAGCCTGCTCGCGACGACCATGACCGCGCCGCGCGACGAACTGATGAACGTTGTCGCCGGCCTTGGCGACGCCGCGCGCAACCGCACGCCCGGTGGCTCGCGTGTGCTGGGCGTGCACCTCGAAGGGCCGTACATCAACCCGGGCAAGCTCGGTGCGCAGCCGGACGCGGCAGTGTCCGCCGTGCTCGATGAAGTGCTGCAGTACCTCGCGCTCGGACCGATTCGCGTCGTCACGATCGCGCCGGAAATCGCCGGCCATATGGACATCATCTCGGAGATCGCGGCACGCGGCGTGCGCGTTCAACTCGGACATTCGCTCGGCACGTACGACGACGCGGTCGCCGCGATGAAACACGGCGCGCGCAGTTTCACGCACCTGTTCAATGCGATGTCGCCGCTGCATCACCGCAATCCCGGGATGGTCGGCGCGGCGCTCGCGCACGCCGAATACGCGGAAATCATTCCAGACCTGCTGCATGTGCATCCGGGCGCGATTCGCGCGGCGATGCGCGCGATTCCGCGCCTCTATGTGGTCACCGACAGCACGTCGGCGACCGGCATGCCCGACGGCGAATACCGCCTCGGCAGCCAGCACGTGACGAAGTGTCTCGGCGGCGTGCGTCTTGCAGACGGCACGCTCGCCGGCAGCACGCTGACGATGGATCAGGCGTTGCGCAACCTGTGTTCGCTCGGCCTGCCGATGGCCGATGTTTCAAACCGTCTGTCGCGCCATGCCGCCGACTACCTCGGCATCGAAGACCGCGGCCGCCTCGCGCGCGGCGCGTGGGCCGACGTGGTCGTGTTCGACCGGGAACTGGCATTGACCGCGACCTACGTCGAAGGAGAATCGATTGTCGAATATGCTTAAAGAGGCGCTGGCGTCCGCACAAGCGGTCGCCGCACAACTCGCCGACCCGTCGCCTGTCGAGTCGCTCGCCGTGCGTCTGTCGACGCGGCCGCGCGATGTCGCGCTGACTGTCGCGCGCGGCAGCTCCGACCATGCGGCGAGCTACTTCGCGAGCCTTGCGATGAGCCGGCTCGGTGTGCCGGTCGCATCACTGCCGATGTCGGTCGCGACGCTGCAGCAGGCGCCGCTGCGCGTGCGCGACCAGCTTGCGATCGCGTTTTCGCAATCGGGCAAGAGCCCGGATCTGGTCGGCACGATGGCCGCGCTGCGCAATGCGGGCGCGTTGACCGTGGCTGCGGTCAACGCGCCGCAGTCGCCGCTCGCGGATATCTGCGAATGGCAGTTGCCGCTGTCCGCGGGTCCGGAGCTCAGTGTCGCCGCGACCAAGAGCTATATCGCGATGCTGTCGGTTTCCGCTCAACTGGTCGCGCGCTGGCAGCGCGACGCAGCGTTGCTTGACGCGCTGCAATCGTTGCCCGACGCGTTGGAGAAGGCCGGTGTGCTCGACTGGTCGAAAGCGGTCGACGAATTGCGCGGCATCGAGCGGATGATCGTGGTCGGGCGCGGCCTTGGCCTTGCGATCGCGCAGGAAGCGGCGCTCAAGCTGAAGGAAACCTCCGGCATCCAGGCCGAAGCGTTTTCGAGTGCCGAAGTGCGGCATGGTCCGATGGAACTGATCGATCGTGACTATCCGCTGCTTGTGTTCGCGCTGCCCGGCCCGGAGCAGGCGGGCCTGCTGCAGCTCGCACGCGACATGCAGGCACGCGGTGCGCGCGTGCTGCTCGCGGCGCCCGACACGGTCGCGGAGCGCACGCTGCCGCTCGTGTCGACGGCCCATCCGGCGCTCGATCCGATTGCCGCGGTCCTTTCCTTCTATGTGATGGCGGCTGACCTTGCGGCCGCCCGCGGACGCAACCCTGATGCGCCTCGCCATCTGAACAAGGTCACCGAAACTCACTGATCGAGGAACCAGATGCGACGCGTCGAGGAGACAGTTTTGATGAGCCATACGGCCAGCCCTGCGAACCGTCAGCCGGCTAACGAGCTCGCAGGCCATATCGTTTTATTCGCACCATTGACCGGACCCGCGGTACTGCTCGCGGACGTGCCCGACCCGGTATTTTCGGGCGGCATGTTCGGTGACGGGATCGCCGTCGACCCGCTCGAAGGCAAACTGGTCGCGCCGTGCGACGGCGTGATCACGCATATCGCCCGCACCGGGCATGCGGTGACGATCGTCACCGCGGAAGGGGCGGAAGTGTTGCTGCATATCGGCATCGACACGGTCGCGCTGAACGGCAAAGGCTTTGCGCCGATGATCGAATCAGGCGCGCAGGTGCGCGCCGGCGACGTGCTGATCGAGTTCGATCAGGACATCATTGCGCGCGCGGCGCCGAGTCTCGTGTCGGTGATCGCGATTGCCAACTCCGAAGCGTTTGAGATCGTCGAGCGCACTAGCAATGCCGGCAAGCTGAAAGCGGGCGAAACGCAGTTGCTCGTGCTGCGGGCGCGAACTGCCGCGGCTGCGCAAGCCGCGCGCGAAGCAAGCGCGGTGACCGACGAAGCGCGCCGGCAAGTCACGCTGACGCACGCCGGCGGTCTGCATGCACGGCCCGCTGCGCGTGTGCGCGAAGCGGCGCGCGGCTTCGATGCACGCGTCGAAGTGCGCTACGCCGGGCGCAAGGCGCCGGTCGAAAGCGTGGTGGGTTTGCTCGGGCTTGGTGCGGGTGAGGGGACAACGGTCGAGATCGTCGGCCTTGGCGCTCAAGCGGCCGCGGCCGTTGAAGCGGTCGCGAACGAACTGACGCGCGAAGCGCACGGCGAGAACGAAGAAAAGCCGGCGCGGCAAAGCTCGCCGGCGCCGCAAGCGGCGGGCTCGGCCGGCATCGGCGCGGTGTCGAATGCGACAATGCTGGTGCCGAACACGGTGGCGGGCGTATGCGCGGCGCCGGGTGTCGCAGTCGGCAAGCTGGTGCGCTGGGACGATGCCGAGATTGTGCCGCCCCAACAGGCGGACGGCACGCCCGCATCGGAAAGCCGGCGTCTCGACAAAGCGATCGCCGCGGTCGACGCTGAATTGAACACGACAGTGCGCGACGCATCGCAACGCGGCGCGGTCGGCGCAGCGGGCATTTTCACCGTGCATCGCGTGTTGCTTGAAGACCCGACGCTGGTCGACGCCGCGCGCGATCTGATCAGCCTCGGCAAGAGTGCGGGCTTTGCGTGGCGCGAGGCGATCCGCTCGCAGATTGCGATCCTCTCGAATGTCGACGATGCGCTGCTCGCGGAACGCGCGGCGGACCTGCGCGACATCAGCAAACGTGTGCTGCGCGCGCTGGGCTATGCGAACACTGCCGCGCGCGCACTGCCCGACGAAGCGGTGCTGGCGGCCGACGAATTCACGCCGTCCGATCTGGCGTCGCTCGATCGCACCCGCGTGACCGCGCTCGTGATGGCGCGCGGCGGCGCGACCTCGCATGCGGCGATCATCGCGCGGCAGCTGGGCCTGCCGGCGCTGGTCGCGATGGGCGACGCGCTGCACCGGATCGCGGAAGAGTCGCAGGTGATCGTCGATGCGACCAACGGCCGGCTTGAATACGCGCCGAGCCCACGCGATGTCGAGCGCGCGCGCAATGAATGCCGGCGTCTTGCCGGCGTGCGCGAAACGAACCGGCGCGCGTCGCACCAGGTGGCGGCGACGCGCGATGGCCACGGCGTTGAAGTCGCGTCGAACATCGCGACCCTCGACGATGCGAAGACCGCTGTCGACAACGGCGCCGATGCGATTGGCCTGTTGCGCACCGAATTGCTGTTTATTCACCGGCAGTCGGCGCCGAGCGTCGATGAGCATCGGCAGAGCTACCAGGCGATCGTCGATGCGCTCGCGGGGCGTACCGCGATCATCCGCACGCTCGACGTCGGCGCGGACAAGGAAGTCGACTATCTGACGCTGCCCCCCGAGCCGAATCCGGCGCTCGGCTTGCGCGGCATCCGGCTCGCGCAGGTGCGTCCGGATCTGCTCGATGATCAGTTGCGCGGTTTGCTTGCGGTGCAGCCGGTCAACGCGGTGCGCATCCTGTTGCCGATGGTGACCGACGCGGGAGAGCTCGTGCGCGTGCGTCGCCGTATCGACGAACTCGCACGCGAAGCGCGACGCTCCGCGCCGGTTGAAGTCGGCGTGATGATCGAGGTGCCGTCGGCGGCGCTACTGGCCGACCAGCTCGCGCAGCACGCGGACTTCCTGTCGATCGGCACCAACGATCTCACGCAGTACACGCTCGCAATGGACCGTTGCCAGCCCGAACTCGCCGCGCAGGCCGACGGTCTGCATCCGGCGGTGCTGCGGCTGGTCGATGCGACCGTGCGCGGCGCGCGGAAGCACGGCAAGTGGGTCGGCGTGTGCGGCGCGCTCGCGGGCGATCCGCTCGCGGTGCCGCTGCTCGTCGGCCTCGGCGTGACCGAGCTTTCAGTCGATCCGGTGTCGGTGCCGGCGATCAAGGCGCGGGTGCGCAACCTCGATTACCAGCAGTGCCGTCAGCGCGCGCAGGATGCGCTCACGCTCGATTCGGCACAAGCGGTAAGAACGGCGAGCCGGCAACACTGGCCGCTCGATTAAGTGACAGCGCGAATGCGCGGCACCACGCGCCGCGCTGACGCGTGCCCGATGGACGTCGATCGACGTCGCGTTGAAAAGAAAGATGGAATGGAGCGGACAATGGATGCAAATCCTTTTCTGAAGGTGCAGCGCCTCGGTCGCGCGCTGATGCTGCCGATCGCGGTGTTGCCGGTTGCCGGCCTGCTACTGCGGCTGGGCCAGCCCGACGTGTTTAACATCAAGATGATCGCCGATGCGGGCGGCGCGATCTTCGACAATCTGCCGTTGCTGTTCGCAATCGGCGTTGCAGTCGGTTTTGCGAAAGACAATAACGGCGTCGCCGCGCTGGCCGGTGCGATCGGCTATCTCGTCGAAGTCGCGGTGATGAAGGACATCAACGACAAGCTCAATATGGGCGTGCTGTCGGGGATTATCGCGGGTATCGTCGCCGGGATGCTGTACAACCGGTACAAGGACATCAAGCTGCCCGACTACCTCGCGTTCTTTGGCGGCAAGCGTTTTGTGCCGATTGTCACGGGCGTGGTGTGTCTGGTGCTAGGCATAGTGTTCGGCTATGCGTGGGCGCCCGTGCAGTCGGTGATCGACACCGCGGGCCACTGGCTGACGACCGCCGGCGCTGTCGGCGCATTCGTGTTCGGGCTGCTGAACCGGTTGCTGCTCGTGACGGGTCTGCATCACATCCTGAATTCGCTCGCGTGGTTCGTGTTCGGCACGTTCACGCCGCCTGGCGGCGCCGCGGTGACCGGCGATCTGCATCGCTTCTTCGCTGGCGATCCGACTGCGGGCACGTTTATGACGGGCTTCTTCCCGGTCATGATGTTCGGCCTGCCGGCTGCGTGTCTGGCGATGTTCCATGAGGCGCCGAAGGAGCGCCGCGCGGTGGTCGGCGGCCTGCTGTTCTCAATGGCGCTCACTTCATTTCTGACCGGCGTCACCGAGCCGATCGAATTCAGCTTCATGTTCCTCGCGCCGGTGCTGTACGCGATTCACGCGGTGCTGACCGGCCTGTCGCTCGCGATCTGCTCGGCGCTTGGCATCCACCTCGGCTTTACGTTCTCGGCCGGGGCGATCGACTACGTGTTGAACTACGGGCTGTCGACGAAAGGCTGGATGGCGATTCCGATCGGGCTCGCGTACGCGGTTATTTACTATGGCCTGTTCCGCTTCTTTATCCGCAAGTTCAACATGGCGACCCCTGGCCGCGAGCCGGAAAGCGCCGATTCTGTCCAGGCGGCCTCCGCGGCGGTGACGGGCGGTTATGTCGCGCCGGCGACGGGCGCAGCGTTGCCGCGCGCGCAGCGGTATATCGCGGCGTTGGGCGGCGCGGACAATCTGACGGTCGTCGATGCGTGCACGACGCGCTTGCGTCTGTCGGTGCGGGATGCGGAAAAAGTGTCGGAGGCACAGTTGAAGTCGATCGGCGCACGCGGTGTGTTGAAGCGCGGTTCGACCAACGTGCAGGTGATCATCGGGCCGGAGGCGGACATCATCGCCGATGAAATCCGCGCGGCAATCGCGGCGGGTGTTGGTGCGGCGGATAGCCGTGTTGCTGCGGCAGGCAGCGCTGCGCATTCGGCGGCGGTGTCATCGGCGGCTGCGGCCGAGACGGTGGCGGTGGTTGCCGCAGCGTCGGCAGCGGCGAATGGCCCGCTTGACCCGGATCCGCTGCGCTGGCTTGCGGTGTTCGGCGGCGCGACCAATATCGCGTCGCTGCAGGCAGTCGCGGCGACGCGCCTGCGCGTCGTTGTGCGCGATCCGTCGGCGGTCGATCGTCAGCGGCTCGGCACCCTTGATGTCGCGTGGGTGTCGCCCGATACGTTCCACGTAGTCGTCGGGCGCGCTGCGCAGCGTTATGAGCAGCAGATGGCGGCGCGCTTGCCGGCGATCGGCGGCGCGGCGGCACAGCCGGCGTAAGAAGTCCTTCGGAACAGCTGCGCAACAGCGACAAAACAATACGCAGCCTGGAACGTACACGCGGCGCCCTGCACATCCGGGGCGCCGCGTTGCGTTTACCGCTTCGTCGTTGCCGCGGCGGTTGAACGCCGCGCTTCAAGCCACATCACGTTGATGATGCCAAACGCCAGTGCGACGCCAATCCCGAGAATCCAGCTGAAATACCACATTGACTGCTCCTGTTCCGGTTCATTTGACGCGCGACACGCACTGCAAAGCAACGCGGCACAGCGCGTCGCGCGTTCTGGTCAATACATCGAGTGACGGTTTTGCTCAAGCGCGGCCGCGGTCACCTTGCCGCGCATCACGCGATAGACCCAGCTCGTGTACGCGAGAATAAGCGGCAGAAAGATGACCACCGCGACCAGCATGATCTGCAGTGTCATACGGCTCGACGTCGAGTCCCAGACAGTCAGGCTGCTGCGTGCGTCGAGCGATGACGGCATGATGAACGGGAACATCGAGAACCCAGCGGTCAGAATTACGCCGATCACCATCAATGACGTCGCGAGAAACGCGGTTCGCTCAAAGCGCGAGTTCGCTAGCAGCGCGGCGAGCAGTCCGCCGAGCACACCGGCAATCGGCGCGGCCATCATCCACGGATACGACGCATAGTTCGTGAGCCACAAACCCGGCGCGCCATTCACGCTTTTCAGCAGCGGATTCGCGACGGTATCGAGCGGCGGCGCATCGACGATCTCATAGCCACCGATCGCGGTCGCGATCAGCGCGCCCGCGAGCAGAAACAGCACCACGGCGACGAGCGATGTGATGCGTAGCGCGCGCGCCGCGCGTTCAGCGATCACGCCGTCCGATTTCGTTCTAACGAACGCCGCGCCGTGCGCCGCGAGCATCGATACGCTGACGAGTCCGCACAGCAGCGCAAACGGATTCAGCAACGCGAAGAAGCTACCGTGATAACTCGCGCGCAGGTCCTGGTCGAACGCGAATGGCACGCCCTGCAGCAGATTGCCGAACGCGACGCCGAACACGAGTGCCGGCACGAAGCTGCCGGTGAACAACGCCCAGTCCCATGCGGTGCGCCAGCGAGGATGCTCGCGTTTGCCCCGGTAGTCGAATCCGACCGGCCTGAAGAACAACGCGAACAGCACCAGCAGCATCGCGAAGTAGAAACCTGAGAACGACGCCGCATAGACGAGCGGCCACGCGGCGAACATTGCGCCGCCCGCGGTGACCAGCCACACCTGGTTGCCTTCCCAGGTCGCGCCGACTGTATTGACGACGATGCGCCGTTCGTCGTCGGTCTTGCCGATGAACGGCAATAGCATGCCGGCGCCCATATCGAAGCCGTCGGTGAGTGCGAAGCCGATTAGCAGCACGCCGATCAGTACCCACCAGATCAGTTTGAGGGTTGCATAGTCCATGTTGATGTATTCCGTTTCTGTGCGGACACAGGTGGATCAGGCGTCCGTTTTGATCATGACCGGTTGTCCGGTGAGCGTTTCGTGGTGGTATCGACCGGTGTGCAGCGACGACGGCCCGAGCCGCGCATACTTGAACATCAGCATGATCTCGATGATGAAAAGCGCGGTATAGAACACGACAAAGCCGGCAAGACTCACATAGAGGTCGCTCGGCGCGAGGCTCGATGCGGACAGCGCGGTCGGCAGAATACCGGCGATCGTCCACGGCTGGCGCCCGACTTCGGCGACGATCCAGCCGAATTCGGCGGCCAGCCACGGCAGCGGAATTGCCCACACGGCCCAGCGCAGGAACCAGCGACGGCTATCGAGCAGCAACGAACGCTGTGCGCAGAACCAGAACGCGAGCGCGAAGGTCGCGAGGAACAGGATGCCGAGACCGACCATCAGGCGGAATGAAAAGAACACCGGCGCAACCGGCGGAATCGACTTCTTCGCGGCCTGGCGGATTTGCTCCGGTGTCGCATCGGTGACGGTCGCCGTGAACTGCTTGAGCAGTAGCCCGTAGCCAAGGTCGGCCTTATGCGCGTCGAACGTCGCGCGGACCTCGTCGCTGGTGTCGCCTTGCTTGAGCTTCTGCAATGCTTCGTACGCGATCATCCCGTTCCTGATGCGCGCTTCATGCCGTGAAATCAGCTCCTTCAGGCCGACCACGGGCACATCGACCGAGCGCGTCGCGATCAGACCAAGCACGTATGGAATGCGGATCGCGTAGTCAGTGCGCTCTTCCGTTTGATTGGGAATGCCGATGATCGTAAACGATGCGGGCGCCGGCGACGTCTCCCACTCGGATTCGATCGCCGCAAGCTTGACCTGCTGGACTTCGCCGGTGCGATAGCCGGACTCGTCGCCGAGCACGATTACGCAAAGCGTCGACGCGAGTCCGAAACCCGCGGCGATCGCGAATGAGCGCAGCGCGAATTCGGTGTCGCGACGCTTGAGCAGATACCACGACGACACGCCGAGCACGAACATCGACGCGGTCACGTAGCCAGCGGACACCGTATGCACGAACTTCACCTGCGCGACCGGGTTGAACACGACGTCGAACAGGTTTGCGAGCTCCATGCGCATCGTTTCGTAGTTGAATTCCGCGCCGACCGGATTATTCATCCAGCCGTTCGCGACGAGAATCCACAGCGCCGACAGATTCGAGCCGAGCGCGACCAGAAACGTGACGATCAGATGCTGAACGCGCGAAAGACGGTTCCATCCGAAGAAGAACAGTCCGACAAACGTCGATTCGAGAAAGAACGCCATCAGACCTTCGACGGCGAGCGGCACACCAAAGATGTCGCCGACGTAGTGCGAGTAATACGACCAGTTGGTGCCGAACTGGAACTCCAGCGTGAGGCCGGTTGTGACGCCCATCGCGAAGTTGATGCCGAACAGCTTGCCCCAGAACTGGGTCATGTCCTTGTAGATCGGTTTGCCCGTCATCACGTAGACGGATTCCATGATCACGAGAAGCCACGACAGACCAAGCGTCAGCGGTACGAACAGGAAGTGGTAGAGGGCAGTAACGGCGAACTGAAGACGCGAAAGCTCGACGACTTCGTTAACGGGCATGGTGATCACCTTCGGACGAATTCGATGCGGGCACCGATAACAGTGCCTGTGCGACTTGCGCAGGCGGCAGCGACATCTGCTGCGCCTGCGGATGGTTGAAGCAAGCGAGCTTGAGGGCGAACAGCAGAGCGAACTTGATCGCGAGCACGATGATGATGTCGCGCGCGAAGGTCGGGCCGCGCGCCCAGCTTGCGATACGCGCGCATGCTGTGGCGCGCAGTGGGTTTCTGAGATTGAGCGTGATGGGCATGATCGGTTGATGACGACGTCACCCTTGCCGGCGGCGCGTGGCGGGCGCCGGGAAGGGCATACCGATTCTAGGGGCGGGGTTATTGCGACGCGTGTTGCGCGATGCGGCATTCGGTCGCGAAGTCGTCCTGACGATCGCGGTTTTGTGATCCGCGTTGCGCTACGTCAAGGGAACGACATTAGGGAACGACGTTGGGGGGAACGATATGGGTGCCGCGAGCGAGTGCGGCAGATCGTGAGATAAAAAAACCCTGCCGTCTTTCGATGGCAGGGCTTCGTTACTTCAGTGTCCGGGACAAAGCCCGGTTCGCGCGTTACGCGTACTCAGCGAGCGCGGTGCGCATCTTCTTCATTGCACTGGCCTCGATCTGCCGGATACGTTCCGCCGACACGCCGAACTCGTCAGCCAGCTCGTGCAGCGTCGAACCGCCCGAACCGTCGTCTTCGACTTGCAGCCAGCGCGCCTCGATGATCCGGCGGCTGCGCGCGTCGAGCGACTCGAGCGCGGTGGCGATGCCATCGCTGTGCAGCTTGTCCCGCTGGCGCTGGGCGATCACCGCGGTCGGTTCGCTGTGCGAATCCGCGAGGTACGCGATCGGCGCAAATGACTCTTCGCCATCCTCGACCTGGCCTTCTAGCGCGATATCGCCGCCGGACAGCCGGGTTTCCATTTCGGCGACTTCCTCGCGCTTCACATTAAGTTCTTTCGCGAGGCCGTCGATCTCGTCCGGCGTGAACGACTGCAACCCCTGCTTGTGGCTACGCAGATTGAAGAACAGCTTGCGCTGCGCCTTCGTGGTCGCAACCTTCACCATGCGCCAGTTGCGCAGGATGTATTCGTGGATCTCCGCCTTGATCCAGTGCATCGCGTACGACACGAGACGCACGTTCTGCGTCGGGTCGAAGCGCTTCACCGCCTTCATCAGGCCGATGTTGCCCTCCTGAATCAGGTCCGCATGCGGCAGGCCATATCCGAGGTAGTTACGCGCGATCGACACGACCAGCCGCAGGTGCGACAGCACCAGCCGCCGCGCGGATTCCAGGTTGTTCTGCTCGCGGAATTCCGTCGCGAACTGCCGCTCTTCTGCCGGCGTCAGCATCGGAATCCGGTTCACGGCCTGGATGTAGGCGTCGATGTTGCCCAACTGCCCGGGCAGAAGTGAAGCGTGCGCGAGCGTCAGTGCACCTGCCGAGCCGGCCTTAGCCGACGACGGGCTGAGAGTATTCGGAAGGGTCATTGCGTTACTCACGTAGCGTACTCCTTTAGGTCAGACAAAACGCTGTTTTAAGCAGCGCCACCAAGATGTTAGCACTCTGCTATACCGAGTGCTAACACTTAGAGACTCTAAAATCATCCAAGTTCCCGTTTTTCCTATTGAAACCTAATTCTCAATAGTATTGTACTCTCGCCTGCGCGTTTTGGCCTAGCAGGTTAGGATTCATCCGCACTGCCATTGTGGCCATCTAAGGCGCATCATGGATTCCTGAAACGGAGGAAACCATTGCCGCAATGGCAGGAATTTGGGGGAATGATGTTTGCGGCTATCTCAAAAACAACCGCTTTGCTCTCAACTCACCTGAAGGTTCAATCGGCAACTCAGGGCGCAAGATGAACGACAACAAAGAGTTTTGGCGTGATCTGGCACTAAAAAGCATGTGTGCGGCGGGTTTTCTCTGTTTTTCCGGGGCCGCTGCAGCCGATCAGTTCGGCGTTCAGCTAGCGGCCGGTACGGCGGACCACCACGTTCGCAAGCTCGATCTCGGTTTCGTGTGGGACCCGAACCTCACATGGTGGCAGATAGGAGACTGGCATTTTTCGCTGGTCGGCGAGGCACATGCCGCGTGGTGGCATACCGACGAAGGCAACGTGCACGACAACATCGGTGAATTCGGTGTGACGCCGGTTGTGCGGTTTATCAGGGGCACGGGCTGGTTCCGCCCGTATGTGGAATTGGGCGTCGGCGTGCGTCTGATTACCCACCCGCGAGAGTCGACCGACTTCACGATGAGTACGGCGTTCCAGTTCGCGGACATGGCCGGCGCCGGTGTCGCATTTGGCGAACATCAGCACTACCAGGTCGGCTATCGCTTTCAGCATCTGTCCAACGCCAGTATCAAAGAGCCGAATCCTGGTATAAATTTCCACCAAATATACGTGCAGTACAACTTCTGACAACCGCGGCCGCCCTCGGCTCCGTCGGTGAAGGGGGCGAATGCGATGGCCGCTAAAGTAATCGAGGCAATTCGCGGGCTCGAGCGCGAGCGGTTTCGCGCGATGGTCGATGGCAATGGACCGCAGCTCGACGCGTTGCTTTCCGATAGCGTGATCTACGTCCACACGAACGGCAAACGCGAGACCAAGCGGCAGTTCATCGACGCGATCACCGCTGGCCGCCGCCGCTATCGCCAGATCGAAATTCAATCGCAGGACGTACTGCCTGTGGGCCGCGAAACATGCGTGGTCACCGGGCGCGCATTGATCGAGATGGAGGCGAACAACGGCGCGCTACTCTTTCCAATTGCTTACACCGCGATCCAGGCGCAGGAAGAAGGGCAGTGGCGGCTGATTGCGTGGCAAGCAACGCGTTGCGCGCTGGAATGACGGAGAAACGCGTTCTGCTGCTTTTTGCTGCTTCTTGCTGTTTCCCCCGCCGCTGTCCATCCGGTCGTGCCTTTTGAGCCAACCGATTGTGCAAGGCATCCGATCGGAACTGCCTCGCATCGCTGGCGCCCCCCCCTTCTTTTCACTGTTCCCTTTTGTTCCTGGCGATGCCCGACGCGACACGGCGCGCATCAGGCTGCGACCTTGCTGCGTTCGGGAGATGGCCACAGCGTGGCGCGATTGACTCCGCTAATGACCGCGTCGATGACGGCTACCGCTTCGTCCATGCCGATTCCCGCGCCGTGGCGCAGCGTATCGTCGCCGATCCGGCATCCGACGAACACCGCGATGCGGCCGTCGGTGGTTCGCACGGATTCGCACGACGTGATCTCGATCCGCTGTCCGGCGGCCGTGGCGAGCTCAGCGGCAACGTGCCGTGCATGCGCGTCGTGTGTGCCGCTTGCGGCGCCCGATTGGACGCGCCCGATACGCACCGGGCGTCCGTTCCACTGCACGGTGCTGGTATCGACGCGCCGCGCCGGCCCGGCCACATCGAAATATTCGCGCGCAAACAGCGCGCAGATCGCATCGCCGCTGACTTCCGCGCCTGAACGATCAGCCACGGCCTGCACCGCGTGACTGAACTCGATCTGCACTCGACGAGGCGGCGCGAAGCCCATGCCGCGCTCGAGCAGATAAGTCGCACCGCCTTTGCCTGACTGGCTGTTCACGCGAATCACCGCGTCGTAGCTACGCCCGACGTCGGCTGGGTCGATCGGCAAGTAGGGCACTTCCCACATGGCCCCGGGCGCCTGCTGCGCAAAGCCCTTGCGGATCGCGTCCTGATGCGAGCCCGAGAACGCGGTGTAGACGAGGTCGCCCGCATACGGATGGCGCGGATGCACCGGAATCTGATTGAAGCGTTCGACGACGCGCCGCACGCCATCGATATCGGACAGATCGAGGCCTGGATCGATGCCTTGCGTGTACAGGTTCAACGCGAGCGTGACGAGATCGACATTGCCGGTGCGCTCGCCATTGCCGAACAGACATCCTTCGACGCGATCCGCGCCTGCCATCAGCGCAAGCTCGGCGGCCGCCACGGCCGTGCCGCGGTCGTTATGCGGATGCACGGACAACACGATGCTGTCGCGGTAGCCGAGATTGCTGTCCATCCATTCGATCTGATCGGCGAAGACATTCGGCGTGGACACTTCGACGGTGGCCGGCAGGTTCACGATCATCTTGTGGTCGCGCGTCGGCCGCCACGTTTGCGCGACCGCGTCGCAGACTTCGCGTGCGAACGCGAGCTCGGTCATGCTGAAGGTCTCCGGCGAGTACTGGTAGATCCAGTGCGTGTGCGGCCGTGCGTTCGCATACTCGCGGATAAGCCGCGTGCCTTCTACCGCGAGCGCCTTCACTTCGTCCTTTGACTGGTTGAACACGACCTTGCGGAACGACGGACAGATCGCGTTGTACAGATGCACGATCGCGCGCGGCGCGCCTTCGAGCGCTTCGAACGTGCGTGCGATCAGGTCTTCGCGCGACTGCACGAGCACTTCGATCGTCACGTCGGTGGGAATGCGCGACTCGGTGATCAGCTTGCGGACGAAATCGAAGTCGGTTTGCGAAGCGGACGGAAATCCGACTTCGATTTCCTTGAAGCCGATCGACACCAGCATGTCGAAGAACTCGAGCTTCTGCGCGATGCTCATCGGCTCGATCAGCGACTGGTTGCCGTCGCGCAGATCGGTGCTCATCCAGATCGGCGCGCGATCGATCGTGCGGCTCGGCCATTTGCGGCCATTCAGACGGACGGTGGGAAAGGGACGGTATTTCTCGCCAGGGTTGCGCAACATGATGGGCCTCGTTCGTTTAGTCGTACGCAATGGGGTGACGCACCGGGCGGCTGGCTCGATGCGACGGATGCACGGTCCGCGCGCAGGCGGCAAGCGCCGGCGCTAGATGCAGCAACGAACGGGCGCGGACGAACAACGGTGTGAAGAATGCCATGGCGATGATGACGCCGACGGCGTTCAGCAGCGGAGCGCTTGCAACGTGCATTTGACCCTCGCGACGCGTCCGAATGGTATGCGGGCGCGTACAGACGACTACAAGTTTGTGAAGGAATTACGGTTGGGATGAAACAGGCACTACGGGGTACTTCAGGAGGGACCGCGGAGGCTTTCGGACCGGAGACCTAAGCAAACACGGCGCTACGCCTTGCTTACGCTAGACGTAGCGATAGGGGCCGCGCCAGGCGACCGATGGTAATTCGGAGGGAGTTCAGGATTGAACGCATTGGTCGAATGTAAGTCAGCGGGCGTGCGCGTGTCAACCGCGGATTGTGCGGCGCAGCTATCGTCCGCCGTCTCCCGTATTGGAAGTCAGCACACCCGTTCAGGCCGTTTTCCTTGCGATTCCGGTGATCACTTCGACCTGTCGCTCGATCGCGGCGGGCACGGGCGCCGCACCGCGCATCACGTCGGCGATCCATGCAGCCGTGGTCGCTGCGTCGCGTGCTTCGGGCAGATCGACCGCCGGCGCGTCGGTGGTCGACCGCTCGGGCATCACGAGCGTTTCGCACTGACCATCGTGCAGCCAGTCGATCTGCACCTGGCGGCGTGTGTCGGCGACCGCTTCGCCTTCGGTCCCGCGCGCCAGCAGCGCACCGCCCGCCGCGGCGTCCGGATGTGTGATGAACAACTGCGTAAGGCTCTCGCGATACGGCGGATGCGTGTAGTTCACGAGGCGCAGCGCCGGCGGCGCGAACGGCTGAAGAATTTTCACGAGCGTGTGCGTCGAGTTGCGCACGCCCATCACGCGACGCAGTGCGAGCAGCCGCGCAAGCTTTGGCGCGAGCGTCTCGATCGGCGCAAATGCGACGCGGCGCTCGGCGAGAGAAGCTTCGATATCGGCGTGTGTGCGCGCGGCGGCCACGTCCAGTTCGGCGAAAATTTCCGCGCTCGTCACGCGGCCCGGATCTTCGGTCACACCGTGCACCAGCACGGGCACGCCTTCGCGCGCGAGCAGCAGCGCAAGAAGCGGCACAAGGTTGGGTTGCTTGCGCGCGCCGTTGTAGCTTGGAATGGATACCGCGCGCCACCCGTGATCCGGCACACGGATCGGCTCAAACGACGCGTGTGCGGCGGCCAGCATCGCGGCGAGTTCGTTTGCGGTCTCGCCTTTCAAACGGTAAGCAAGCATCACGGCGCCCAGTTCGACATCGGACACACGGCCATCGAGCATCGCGCGGTACAACGCATGCGTGTCTTCAGGCGGGAGCGCACGGGCGCCGTGCGGACCGCGCCCGATCTCCTTGATAAAGCGGGCGCACGGGAAAGGGGACTGTTCGGTAGCGGCGGAATCGTTCATCGGACTGGGGTTAGCGGTGAGGCGGCGCGGTTGCACCAAACGACGGTTCGTGTGCGGCAGCGATGCCAGTGCTCACCGTAACGGTCGATCGGTTAATCGGAATACGTCGAGTATCGCATGACGCGCGGTTCGCCTGATGCCGGCATCCGCGCACGCGCGCGGCGCGTCACGCGGACAACCCATATCCCGCGAGCAGGCAAGCGTCAAGCGCGCGATATATCAGCGCGTTAAACTCGCTGCTTCGAGATTTCTATCGCCGCGCACGCGGCTTCATATTTGACGGAGAACGGAATGGGTTACGTCTTAACGCCGGCGCCGATTGTCGGCGTGCCGGTGGCCGGATCGGGCGATCAGTTCGCGGTGCGGCGCATCTACTGCGTCGGCCGCAACTACGAGGCGCACGCGCGCGAGATGGGGCACGATCCGAACCGCGAACCGCCGTTCTTCTTTTGCAAACCGTCCGACGCGGTGTTGTACGTCGCGCCGGGTGCGACGGGCGAACTGCCGTACCCGTCGCAAACCGGCAATCTGCACTTCGAAATGGAAATGGTCGCGGCGATTGGCAAGGCTGGCAAAGATATTCCCGTCGATAGCGCGCTCGATCACGTTTACGGTTACGCGCTAGGCCTCGACATGACGCGCCGCGATTTGCAGGCGGAAGCGAAAAAGCACGGCCGTCCGTGGGACACCGCGAAGGGCTTCGACTTTTCGGCGCCGCTCGGGCCGATTCATCCGGTGTCGAAGGTCGGTCATATCGGTAAGGGCGCGATCTGGCTGTCGGTGAATGGCGCCGAAAAACAGCGCTCGGATGTGTCGCAATTGATCTGGTCGGTTTCAGAGACGATCTCGTATCTGTCGACGCTGTTCGAACTGCAGCCGGGCGATCTGATCTTCACCGGCACGCCGGAAGGGGTGGGCGCCGTCGTGAAGGGCGATCTGATGAAGGGTGGCGTCGATGGGCTCGGCGAGTTCAGCGTGCGCGTGGTTTGATTGCGCGGTACACGCGTAGCCAGATAGCGATATCGCTCAGGTGCGGGCTTATCCCGTCCGCACCGGGCCGCATCGGCCGCGTTCGGGAGGGGACATATCAATGAAGCTGTACAGCTACTTTCGTAGTTCGGCCGCGTATCGCGTGCGCATTGCGCTCAATCTGAAGAAGCTTCCTTACGACTATCTGCCGGTGCATCTGCTGCGAAACGGCGGCGAGCAGTTGGCCGCCGCCTACCGCGAGCTGAATCACGATGCGGTCGTGCCGACGCTGATCGACGATGGCCACGTGCTGCAGCAGTCGCTCGCGATCATCGAGTATCTCGATGAAACGCATCCGCAGCCGTCCTTGTTGCCGGGGTCCCCGTCCGATCGTGCGTACATCCGCGGAATCGCGTTGCAGCTTGCATGCGAGATCCATCCGTTGAACAACCTGCGCGTGCTGAAGTATCTGAAGCACACGGTCGGTGCGAACGATGACGTGAAGAACGCGTGGTATCAGCACTGGATCCGTTCGGGCTTCAACGCGCTCGAAGAGCATCTCGTTGCCAGCCGACGCAGCGGTGCGTTCTGTTTCGGCGATACGCCGACTGTTGCGGATGCCTGTCTGATTCCGCAGGTGTTCAACGCGAATCGTTTCAACGTCGATATGAGCGGGTATCCGACGATTCGCGGCATTTACGACGAGGCGCAGAAGTTGAGCGCGTTCGCGGATGCGGCGCCGGACGCACAGCCCGACGCGGAGTAAATCACACGCCGTAGCGACCCGGGACGCGGCGCGGCTGCGCGCCGCGTACAGTTAGCCGCCCAGCAGCGCGTCGGAGAATTCCTCTGCGCTAAACGGCTGCAAATCCTCGACTTTTTCGCCGATCCCGATGAAGTACACCGGCACCGGCCTCTGCCGTGCGATCGCAGCGAGAATGCCGCCTTTCGCGGTGCCGTCGAGCTTCGTCACAATCAGGCCGGTGAGGCCGAGCGCATCGTCGAATGCCTTCACTTGGGCTAGCGCGTTCTGACCGGTATTCGCGTCGATCACCAGCAGCACTTCATGCGGCGCGCCGTCGAGCGCTTTACCGATCACGCGTTTGACTTTGCGTAGCTCTTCCATCAGGTGAAGCTGCGTCGGCAGGCGTCCGGCCGTATCGGCCATCAGCACGTCGATCTTGCGTGCGCGCGCGGCGCCCACCGCGTCGAAGATGACCGCGGCCGGGTCCCCGCTTTCCTGTGAGACGACCGTCACATTGTTGCGTTCCCCCCAGATCGCGAGTTGCTCGCGCGCGGCCGCGCGGAACGTATCGCCGGCGGCCAGCAGCACCGACTGATCGAAGCGCTGCAGGTGCTTCGCGAGCTTGCCGATGCTGGTGGTTTTGCCGGCGCCGTTCACGCCCGCGATCATCATCACGAGCGGCTGATCGCGGCCGAGCATCAGCGATTTTTCCAGCGGCTTCAGCAGGCCGACCAGCAATTCGCGCAGTGCCGCCTTGACCTGCTGTGGGTCGGTGAGCCGCTCGTTGCGGACTTTCTCGCGCAGCGATTCGAGCAGGAACTCGGTCGCGTCGACGCCCGCGTCGGACATCAGCAGCGCGGTTTCGAGTTCTTCGTACAGGTCTTCGTCGATTTTCGTGCCGACGAAAATGCCCGTGATGCTCGAACTCGTCTTCGACAGACCGCTCTTCAGGCGCGTCAGCCACGAACGTTTTGCGGCAGGCTCGGGCGTCGGCGGAGGGACGATCTCAACAGTTTCAAGCGTGTCGGAAGAGGCTTCGGGCTCGACCGCGGCCGGGCCCGGTTGCGGCGCAGGCTGCGGTTCGCGTGCGACGGGTGGGGCTGGCTGGAACGTCGGTTGTTGTGGTTGCGGGCTCGCCTCGTGATGGGATGCGGCGGGCGCGGGTGCGGCTGGTTTTACCGGAGCGGGTTCGATTGCAGGCGTGCCCGGCGCTGCGTCTGCAACAGGTGGCACCGGCGTCGGCGCCGGCTGCGGCGCGGCCGGGCGCGTCTGCAGCGGCGGCGGGGACTGGCTGCTGTCGGCGCGCGACGAGGTCGCAGGCGTCCCGGTTACAACTGGAGCCTCGACGGGCGCCTCGGGCGCCACGTCCGTAGTCTCTGGCGATGCGGCCTGCGCATTGTCGGACGTCTTGGAACCCCTGAATCGTTTGAGAAAGCTAAACATGTGCTGGCGTGTTGAAGAGGCGAGCCGGATCTGGCCGGCGAAGTCGCAAAGCTTAAATACGGGCCATAAGGACAAAGGCCACAGGGCGACGGAGGCCACAGCGCGAAGGTCGCGAATGGGGAAACTGCGGGCAGGCTGCGTCAAAGCCGCAAGCGCAAGCGTGCCATTTTATCAGGCGTCGTCGCACGCGCGGCGTGCTGAGACGTCCACCACCCGTGTGGTAACGTGGGCGCTCCGGACGGTGCGAAGCGCACCGCCGGCATCCGTTCAGCCACCTCCACTTACATGTCCCGTCTTTCGTCATCCCGCGCGCGCAGCGCGCCGCCGCCCGGACGCGGCCACGCCCATACGATCCGCATCATCGGCGGCGACTGGAAGCGCACGCCGCTGCCGGTCATCGATCTCGATGGTCTGCGCCCGACGCCCGACCGCGTCCGCGAAACACTCTTCAACTGGCTCGGCCAGCGTCTTGATGGCCAGCGTTGTCTCGATCTTTTCGCCGGTAGCGGCGCGCTCGGCTTCGAGGCTGCTTCGCGCGGCGCTGCGCGTGTTGTGATGGTCGAGCGCAATGCGCGCGCCGCAGGGCAATTGCGCGCAAATCAGGCAAAACTGGCCGCGCGCGCGATCGAAATTGCCGAAGCGGACGCGCTGCGACTCGCGGCGAGCCTCGCTCCCGGTTCGTTCGACGTGGTGTTCCTCGATCCACCGTTCGGCGAGAACCTGCTCGACCGCGCGCTCGAACTCGCGGCGCCGCTCGTCGCGGCAGGCGGGTTTATGTACGTGGAAGCGGGCGCCGCGCTCGACATCGAACCGATCGCCGCACTTGCCGGATGGACGATTGTCCGGCAGGGCAAGGCCGGTGCGGTCCATTATCATTTGCTGCAACGCGAAAATGATGAATAATGCGCGTTCTATTACAAGTGCCGGATACCGGCCGTTACGCGTTAAAGCGAGGAAGTCGCGCGTTGCGGGCAAGCCGCATCGGCAAGCGGCGCCGGCGCGGCGCACTTTTAGTCTGACGGAAGAGAGGAGAAATCCATGGTAGTCGCCGTGTACCCGGGAACGTTCGATCCGCTGACGCGCGGTCACGAGGACCTCGTGCGCCGTGCGTCGAGCATCTTCGACACGCTGGTGGTGGGCGTCGCCGACAGCCGCAACAAGAGGCCGTTCTTCACGCTGGACGAGCGTCTGGATATCGCGCGCGAAGTGCTTGGGCACTATCCGAACGTGCAGGTCGCGAGCTTCAAGGGGTTGCTGAAGGATTTTGTACGCAGCAATAACGCACGCGTGATCGTACGCGGTTTGCGCGCGGTGTCCGATTTCGAGTACGAGTTCCAGATGGCGGGGATGAACCGCTACCTGCTGCCGGACGTGGAGACAATGTTCATGACACCGTCCGATCAGTACCAGTTCATTTCGGGGACAATCGTGCGGGAGATTGCGCAACTGGGCGGCGACGTCAGCAAGTTCGTGTTTCCGTCGGTCGAAAAGCGCCTGCAGGACAAGGTCGCCGAAAACCAGGCACAGCAGGCGAGTCAGCCGTAATACGCGTAAACTGATGGTTTTACGCAAGACAGGCCGGCGGCGCGTCGACATCGCCCCCGCCGGCGGCAAGTGAGTCCAGTATGGCCCTGATCATTACCGACGAGTGCATCAACTGCGACGTCTGCGAGCCCGAGTGCCCGAACGACGCAATCTCGATGGGCCCGGAAATCTACGTGATCGACCCGAAGAAGTGCACCGAGTGTGTCGGCCATTTCGACGAGCCGCAGTGTCAGCAGGTGTGCCCGGTCGAATGCATTCCGCGCGACCCGCAACATGCGGAAACGCCGGAGCAATTGCTGATCAAGTACCACGCGCTGCAGGCGGCGAAGGGCGTTTGAGCTTTCGGCACCGGCGCCCTCGCGCGCTCTGACGTTAAATGCGCGTGCGGCTTGTTAGAGCTAGCGCGCTTTACTACTTACTACGGCCCAAGCACTGCTCGCAATGCGGCGAGCAGCGTGTCGCATTCGGCATCGGTTCCGATCGAAATGCGCAAATGCTGGTCGATCCTCGGCAATTTGAAGTGCCGCACGAAAATTTCCCGTTCCCTGAGCTTTGCAGCGAGCGTTGCGGCATCGTGACCGTGGTGACGCGCGAACACGAAGTTCGCCGCCGATGGCACGACGTCGAAGCCAAGCGCAATCAATCCGGCTGACAGCCGTTCGCGGCTCGCGACGACCTTCGAGCAACTGTCGCAAAACCACGCGTCGTCCGTATACGCGGCAGTGACGGCAACCTGCGCGACGCGATCGAGCGGATACGAGTTGAAGCTGTCCTTCACCCGTACGAGTGCGTCGATCAATGCGGCGTCGCCGAACGCGAAGCCGACTCGCATACCCGCAAGCGAGCGCGATTTCGATACCGTTTGCACGACCAACAGATTCGGATACCGATTGATCAGCGAGATCGCGGATTGCGCGCCGAAGTCGACATACGCTTCGTCGATCACGACCACCGAATCGGGATTCGCCGCGACGAGCTTTTCGATATCGGCGAGCGGCAATGCATGGCCAGTCGGCGCGTTCGGATTCGGGAACACGATGCCGCCGTTTGGTACGGCGTAGTCGTCGATGCGGATCGTGAACGCATCGTCGAGCGGCACGGTTCGATAGTCGATGTCGTACAGCTTCGCGTACGTCGGATAGAAGCTATACGTGATGTCCGGGAACAGCAGCGGGCGGTCGTGTTTCAGCAGCGCGAGGAATGCCATCGCGAGCACTTCATCGGAGCCGTTGCCCGCGAATACCTGGTCGACGCCGATGCCGTGATGCGCGGCGACGGTCTCGCGCAGCTTGCGCGCGGTCGGATCCGGATAGCGCCGCAACGAATCGGCTGTATCACCGAGTTCATTGCGAATCGCCGCGAGTACCGCAGGCGATGGCGGGTACGGGTTCTCGTTGGTGTTCAGCTTGACCGGATGCGCGAGCGCGGGCTGTTCGCCCGGAACATACGGTGTCAGGCGGTGAACGATGTCGCTCCAATAGCGGCTCAAGCGGGCCTCCTCAATTAAACGCGTCGGGCAGTCACGCGGTGCGCGACATGTATGTGATGCACTAACCGTTGCGATGCAATTGCATCATCGCGCGTTCGAGTTCGCCTTTGACGACTTGCGGCATCACCGCAAGCGCGCGCTCGATCGACGCATCGATGACATCCTGCTCTTCCTTGCGCGGCGGCTTCAACACGAAGTTCGCGACATCGGGTTTTGCGCCGGCACGCGCGCTTTCGGGAATCAGATCGCGCGGGTGTCCGATGCCGATGCGCAAGCGCCAGTATTGCGGCGTGGTCAGGTGAGCGGAGATGTCCTTCAGCCCGTTATGACCGCCGCTGCCGCCGCCTAATTTCAACTTGACCGTGCCGGGCGGCAGATCGAGCTCATCGTGTGCGACGAGAATCTGATCCGGCAGAATCTTGAAGAAGTGCGCGAGCGCGACGACCGACTGGCCGGAACGGTTCATATAGGTCTGCGGCTCGAGCAGATGCACCTCTTCGCCGTGCAGACGCGCTTTCGCATAGAAACCGTGAAAGCGCCGTTCGTCGCGCAACGTCGCGCCGGCTTCGCGCGCAAGTTGATCGACGAGCCAGAAGCCGGCATTGTGCCGCGTCGCGGAATATTCGGCGCCCGGATTGCCGAGCCCAACGATCAGCTTGATCATGTTGTCGAGGATAGGCGGCTATCCGTTAGCTCCGGTAGCCGGTAATTGCTAGGCCTTGGTAACCTGTAAAACCCACAGTAACAGAACTCGTCTGCGTCGCAGGGAAACCGCGAAAAAAAACCCGCCGGGGCGAACCTCGGCGGGTTACGTCGTCCGTTCCATTGAAACGGATCGAGAGGATAGCTCGCGGAATGCTGCGGCTCAGCTCGCCACTCAGGCGGCCGGCTTCGCTTCGCCTTCGCCAGCGGCGGCATCAGCCGCTTCGTCGGCCACTGCGCCAGCCGGGATCGTCGCGGACGCGATCACCGGGTTTTCCGATGCGACGTGCGCGGTCAGCGCAACGCCTGCTGGCAGCGGGATGTCGCTTGCGTGCATCGTCTGACCGGCTTCGATCTTCGCCAGATCGACTTCGAGGAACTCCGGCAGTGCGGCCGGCAGACACTCGATTTCGATTTCGTTCACGACGTGCGAGATCACCGCACCCGCCAGCTTCACGGCCGGGTTGGTTTCCTGGTTCATGAAGTGCAGCGGCACCTTCGTGTGCAGCTTCTTGTTCGGGTCGACACGCTGGAAGTCCACGTGCAGCACGAGCTGACGGAACGGGTGGTATTGCACGTCGCGCAGCAGAACCTGTTGCGACTTGCCGGCCACTTCCAGGTCGAGAATCGACGAGTGGAATACTTCCTTCTTCAGTGCATGCCACAGCGCGTTGTGATCGAGTTCGATCAGTTGCGGTTCGCTGCTTGCGCCATACACAATACCCGGGGTCTTGCCGGTGTTGCGCAGGCGGCGGCTCGCACCCGTACCTTGCAGATTACGCTCGAAAGCGATGACTTTCATTTGCTTCTCCAATGCAACTGCCCGCGACCAGGCAGTAGAAGGGACCTCATTGCCGCGATATTGCTCAATGCAGCGTGAGGCCCCGGACTAAACGGCATGAACCTTCGTTCGTTCATGCCGATTGTGCGAAGCGACCGCGCTTTTGGGAGCGCCGCAGCTTCGCAAATTCGGTTCAGCTTTCCGCGAACAGCGACATCACCGAGTCGCCGCGACGGATACGCGAGAAGGTTTCGGCAAGCAGCCCCGCGCTCGAAAGCGAGCGGATCTTCGCGCACGAACGCGCTTCTTCACCGAGCGGAATGGTGTCGGTGACGACCAGTTCGTCAAGCGCCGATGCGGCGATGCGTTCGCCGGCGCCACCGGACAACACCGGGTGCGTCGCATACGCGAACACCTTCTTCGCGCCGCGCTCTTTCAGCACTTGCGCGGCTTTACACAGCGTGCCGGCCGTATCGACCATGTCGTCCATGATTACGCAGGTACGGCCTTCGACTTCACCGATGATGTTCATCACTTCGGCGACGTTCGCTTTCGGACGGCGCTTGTCGATAATCGCGAGATCGCAATTCAGCTGCTTCGCGAGTGCGCGTGCGCGCACCACACCGCCTACGTCTGGCGACACAACCAGCAGATCTTCGTGATTCTGCTTGCGCAGATCGCCGAGCAATACCGGCGTCGCGTAGATGTTGTCGACAGGGATGTCGAAGAAGCCTTGAATCTGGTCCGCGTGCAGATCCATCGTGATGATCCGCTCGACGCCGGCAATTTCCAGCATGTTCGCGACGACTTTCGCGGAGATCGCGACGCGTGCCGAACGCGGGCGGCGATCCTGACGCGCATAGCCGAAATACGGAATCGCAGCGGTGATCCGGCCGGCGGAAGCGCGCTTCAACGCATCGACCATGATCATCAGTTCCATCAGGTTGTCGTTCGCCGGCGCGCAGGTGGACTGCAGGACGAAGACATCCTTGCCTCGCACGTTCTCCTGAATCTCGACCTGGATCTCACCGTCCGAGAAGCGGCTGACCATTGCTTTGCCGAGGGGAATACCGAGGATCTTGACGACTTCCTGTGCAAGCGCGGGATTTGCGTTGCCAGTAAAAACCATCAGGCCGTCATGGCTGCTCATCATGCACCTGCTTCAGGCTGTGGGAGGCGAGGAACTGCGAGAAATTTTGGCAGGGGAGGAAGGACTCGAACCCTCGCATGCCGGAATCAAAATCCGGTGCCTTAACCAACTTGGCGACTCCCCTACACTAACTTTGAGCACCGCCGGATGCGTAGGAACATCCGACGGTGCGAAACTCATGACGCGAAGCCAAAGAGTGGATGCGTATCCAGGCTCGCCGTTACTGCGCTCATCCATCCGCCCGGCAATGCAGCTTGCGCTGCCTGTGCTTCACCGATGCTGTGGAACGCTGCAAAAACGCTGGCACCCGATCCGGTCATCCGCGCTGGCGCGATGCTATTCGATATGGTTTCGAACCACCGCAACACCTGCGCAACTTCCGCGTATTTTCCCACGACGACTTGCTGCATGTCATTCCGGCCGAATCCGTCTGGCCATTCTGCGCTGCAACCGCGCTGTGTAAGAAAGTCCGTAATTGTGATGGGTTCGGAATCCCTTGTCAACGATTTTTCAGAGAAAATCGCTGCGGTCGGGACGTGTACTTCCGGCTTCACCACAAGGAAATAACGCGGCGGCAATTGTACCGTCTGAAGTGCCTCACCGACACCCTCTGCGAACGCATTTTTTCCAAACACGAAGAACGGCACATCGGCGCCGAGGCGCAGCGCGAGCGTTTGCAATTCGGCTCGCGACAGGTTCAGTCGCCATAGCCGGTTCAATGCGAGCAGCGTGGTGGCCGCATCCGAACTGCCGCCGCCAAGACCCGCACCCATCGGCAACCGCTTGTCGATTTCGATGTCGACCCCTTCATTGACGCCGGCGTGCTCTTTCAGCAGCGTCGCCGCGCGCACGGTCAGGTCGTGCGCGGGCGGCACGTCCGGTACGTCGGTCACGCGCTCGATGCGGCCGTCCGCGCGCCGGGTGAAATGCAGGCGATCGCCCCAGTCGAGCAACTGGAACACCGTCTGCAACGAGTGGTAACCATCGGGCCGGCGGCCGGTGATATGCAGGAACAGATTGAGCTTCGCCGGAGCGAGGCAATCGCGCAGCGAATCGTTCGTGTCGGTCATGAGTCCGGAGTGTGGCGCGTGCGTGTGTGAAGACACGTTATTTTATTGGTCAAGCACGAGCTTGATACCGAGCGGCGGTTCCTCGCGGTTCAGGTTCACGCGTTTCACGCCGGCCGCCGGCGCATCCGCGTACGCGAGATAGTCGATCGTCCAGCCGTCCTGCTCGATCTGCTTTGGCCGCGCCGGATCTTCCGGATCGGGGACCGTGCGCGCTTGCGAAGTCGGTGCGACCGACGGCTGCAACCAGTAGCGCAGTCCTTCGACCGGCAGCGCGAAGCCAAGCGAGTTTTGCATCAGTGTCGTGACGTTGTCGGCGGTGAGCGGCTGACGGTTCGGCAACTCGAGCGTTGCCGACGACGGCGATGACGTTACGATCGCCATCGTCTGGCCAAGCGGATTGCGAAGTTGCACGGTCACGGTGTCGCCGGTTTCACGCCAGTCGAAATTCCCATACGCGTTTTGCTGACGGCCATACGCGTCGACGTATTGCACCGCGAAGCGACCGTGATAGTCACGCGCGGTTTGCGCGGTGATGGCCGTCGCCGCATTCGATGTCGACGGACCTTGCGGCTTGACGCTTGCACAACCGGCGAGCGCGAGGAGCATGGCGGCGGCGAAAGCCGGAAGAACGGGCGCCGCGTAGCGCGGCGCCCGAATGCTGCGGAAAAACCGGTTGAGATGTCGAAGCAGCGGCGCAAAAAAATGCATCAAAGGTCATTCACCTGGAAGCGTTTGAGCGTCTTCAGAAGCGTGTCGTTATCCGGCTCGAGCTTGCGCGCTTCGCGCCATGCGGCGCGCGCCTGTTCCTGATCGCCGCTCTTCCACAGCACTTCACCCAGGTGTGCGCCGATTTCCGCATTCGGCTGCAGGTCGTAAGCCCTGCGCAGAATCTTGATCGCATCCGACGTGTCGCCGAGACGATACTTGACCCAGCCGACGCTATCCATGATGAACGCGTCATTAGGGGCGAGCGACGACGCCTTCTCGACCAGCTTGTCCGCTTCCTGCAGACGCTGGTTGCGATCGGCAAGCGAATACCCAAGCGCGTTGTAAGCCTGCGCGTTATCCGGCTGCGTGCGCATCAGCTTGCGCAACTGCGTTTCCATCACGTCGAACTGGCCGGTCTTTTCGGCCGCCATTGCGTAGTCGTACGTGAGATCGGGATCATCGGGGAAGTCGGCCACTGCCTGCTGCAGCCGCGCTTCGGCTTCCGGATATCGCTTCGCGTCGAACAGGATTGCCGCGTCGGTGCGCGCGAGCAGTGCCTGGTCGCGTGGGTCCATCGCATGAATGCCGGCCAGCAGCTTGCGCGCTTCGTCCGGCTTGCCTTGCTTTTCGAGCAGTTGCGCGCGCGTGATCTGCGCCGGCAGGTACTGCTGGCTCGTCGGCTGGATCTTGTCGAGATAGCTGGCCGCCGCCGCTTCGTTTTTCTGTTCGAGCGACAGTTGCGCGAGGTAGATGTACGCCTGACCCGGATCGGCGTTTTGCGTTTTCTCGGCTTGCTGCGCGTATTGCGTCAGGTAGGCCTGCGCTTCCGGGAAGTTCTTCTGCTGAATCTTGATCAACGCGAGCGCCATCAGCGGCGTGAGGTCGTTCGCGTTGTCCTTGTGCATGATTTCGAACTGCTTTTGCGCGTCATCCAGCCGGTCGCTCGCGAGGTACATCTGCGCCAGTGCGAGGCGCGCGTCATGCGACTTGGGATTCTGCTGCACATACTTTTCGAGCGTTGCGATTCCTTCCTTGCGCTCTTCAGGGCCCATCTGCGCGAGCGTCAACGCGGCCGGCAGGAAGTCCGGCTTCAGCGCGAGCGCCTGTTCGAGCGACTTGCGCGCGCCCGGCGCATCATCGGCGAGCAGTTGCTGGCGTGCGATCGCCAGTTGCGCCTCGGGCCGATTCATGTCGTTCTTCAACAGATTCTGCAGCACTTGCAGGCCGCCCACCCGGTTCGGGCCGCGCGAGATCAGCAACTGCAGCGAAAGGATGCCGGCGCCGCGATTTTCGGGTTTGATCTTCGCGAGCTCGTTTGCGAGCAGCGGCTGCGCGTCGTCGGGCTTGCCGGACAGCACGAGCAACGACGCGTCGAGCTGCGCCGCGCGTTCCGAGCCCGGCGCGTACTGTTGCCACAATTGCGCGGCCGCCAGCGCGTCGGTCGGACTTTGCGCGGCGAGCGCGATTTCAGTTGCGCGCTGCGCCATCCGCGGATCGTGCGTGTCGCGCGCGAGCGCCAGGTACGTCTGGTAAGCGGGCGCCGGCTGGTTCCGCTGCAGCGCGACTTCCGCCGCGAGCACCTGGAACACGATCTGACTACTCAGCGCGACATCCGGAAGATTTTTTTGCTCGTCGGCGTCGGCGCCGAACGCATCTTGCACTGAAACCGAATTGTCATCTGTATCGGGCGACGGGTCCTGCGCATGCGCGGGCAACGCCGCCAAAGTCCATGCGGCCAGCGCAGCGGCGCCGATCAGACGGCGCACGAAGGCTCCGCGCGGCACAATGTCCGCCTCGCCGCGGGGCTCGCGGCCGGCTTCGGCCGGGCGCTTCAGAAAGGGCTTTACGAAGGACAGGTTCATGGAAATCCGTTCAATGTTTCGGTCGATTGTAACGCGCTCGCTACAATACGCGCATAACCAACGACGCAAGTAGCAGACCTGTTAGACATGCCTGAGTTGCCGGAAGTCGAAGTCACACGCCGCGGGATCGAGCCTTATGTGGCCGGGCGGCGTGTCGAGCGAATGGAGGTGCGCACGCCCGCGTTGCGCTGGCCGATTCCCGCGGATCTGCCGCGCATGCTGCGCGGCCGGCTCGTGAAGAACGTCGAGCGGCGCGGCAAGTATCTGCTGTTCGAGATAGACGAGGGTTGGTTCATCGTGCACCTCGGTATGACGGGGACGTTGCGTGTGCTGCGCAATGTGCCGCATCCGCCGGCGGCGGCGAAGCACGACCATGTCGACTGGATTTTCGACGATTTCATTCTGCGCTTTCGCGACCCGCGCCGCTTCGGTGCGGTGCTGTGGCATGCGCGGGCGGACGGTGACGTGCTCGAACATCCGCTGTTGGCGGGACTGGGCGTCGAACCGTTCTCGCCGGCGTTCTCCGGTGCGCTCCTGCACCGCAAGACGCGCGCGCGGACCGTGTCGGTGAAACAGGCGCTGCTGGCCGGAGAAATCGTCGTCGGCGTGGGCAACATATACGCGTCCGAAAGCCTGTTTCGCGCGGGCATCCGGCCGACCACGCAAGCTGGCCGCGTGTCGCTCGTACGTTACGAACTCCTTGCGGATGCGGTGCGCGTCACGCTTGCCGCCGCGATCGAAAAGGGCGGCAGCACCTTGCGCGACTTCGTCGGCAGCAATGGTGAGAGCGGTTACTTCCAACTCGATTATTTCGTCTATGATCGCGCGGGGCTGCCGTGCCGCGTATGCGCAACGCCGATCAGGCAGATCGTGCAAGGGCAGCGTTCCACTTACTATTGTCCGACCTGCCAGCGCTGATTGTTCAATGTCCGTCCTGCCCACGATACCCGCTTTGACCGATTTCTCTGTGCGCTTGATCGCATGGCAACGCCAGCACGGCCGCCATGACCTGCCGTGGCAGAACACCCGCGACGCGTACCGGATCTGGCTGTCCGAGATCATGCTGCAGCAGACCCAGGTGTCGACGGTAGTCCCGTACTACGCGCGGTTTCTCGCGCGCTTTCCGGACATTGCGTCGCTCGCCGCGGCGGCGGCCGACGATGTGATGGCGCTTTGGGCCGGGCTCGGTTACTACTCGCGTGCGCGTAATCTGCATCGCTGTGCGCAGGTGGTCGTCGAGCAGCATCGCGGCGCGTTTCCGGAGTCGGTCGATGAACTCGCGGAATTGCCCGGTATCGGCCGGTCGACGGCGGCTGCGATTGCGTCGTTCGCGTTCGGCGCGCGCGCGACGATTCTCGACGGCAATGTAAAGCGAGTGCTCGCGCGCGTGTTCGGTGTCGAAGGCTTTCCGGGTGAGAAACGCGTCGAGAATGCGATGTGGGCGCTCGCCGAGTCGCTGCTGCCCGCGAATGCGACAAACGACGAAGTCAGCGCTTATACGCAAGGCCTGATGGATCTGGGTGCGACGCTGTGCGTACGTGGGCGGCCCGATTGCGCACGCTGTCCGTTTGCCGCGGATTGCGTCGCGAACGTGACCGGACGTCAGCGCGAACTGCCGGCTGCGCGGCCGAAGAAGGCGGTGCCGACGCGGCGGACCTGGATGCTGGTATTGCGCGATGGAAATTCGGTGATGCTGGAAAAGCGCCCGCCGTCGGGCATCTGGGGCGGCTTGTGGAGTTTGCCGGAGGCCGCCGATGAAGCCGCGCTCGCGCAGCGCGCGCGGTCGTTCGGCGCAAGCGCGGCGGCGTCGCGGCTTGCGCCGCTCACGCATACGTTTACGCACTTTCGGCTCGACATCGAGCCGCGCGTGGTCGAATTGAACCGTGTTGCGGGCGCGCAGGTAGCGCTCGCGGATGGCGAAACGGCGTGGGTCCCGTTAAGCGACATCGACGCGTATGGCGTTCCGGCGCCCGTGCGAAAGCTGCTCGATGGTTTGCAGGGTTCGCTGCTGTAGCGCCGGGTTCTTTTGCTCTTTTGCCGTGGGCGATCGGGTGTCACCGCAGGGGCAATGGTCGCCGCGGTCTCCGCGCTGTCGTATCTCTACAGCAACTGGTGCTGCTGCATATAGTGATGCACGACATCGATACGCGCGCCCGCATCGAGTAGTTCCATCAGTTTTTGTCGCGAGCGCAGCGCAATCGGCAGGACTTCCGACAATCGGTTGGACACCCACGACGGATCGTCGAGCCGGAACGGCTCATGAAACGGCAGGCGATCCGGATCGCGTTCGCGGATGCTGGATATGATCCGTTCGAGCACTTCCGCGCACGCGCCAAACTTTGCCAGATGGGTCGGGCCTTCAAGCGGAACGTCTTCCCCTAGCGGTTCGGCCATGCCCACCAGCAGACCGCTCTGTTCGACCCGGTACGACAGCAGCCTGAAGCGTTGTGTGCCGCGCGCGCGAATCAGCAGCATGCCGAATTCGTCGACATCGCATTGATCGATGTCCGCAAGGCACCCGACCGACTCGGGCACCGACGGCTCATCCGGTTTCGCGACCTCGCCGCCGCTTTTCAGCAGACACACGCCGAACGGCGATTGATCGCGCAGACAGCCGCGCGCCATGTCGAGATAGCGCGCTTCGAAGATCTTCAAGGGCAGAAGCCCATCGGGAAACAGAACGGTGTGCAGTGGGAACAGCGGCACATCGGCAATCACGGACGGGGTAGATGACATGGCGCAACGCTTCGGTTAAGGCCGCGCACGCGCGGCCGGCTAAGCCACCAGCTTCGACGACTGTTCGACGTCGATTGGTGCGTCTCGATGCCGCACGATTACGTTCGCATGAGCCTTCAGACGCGCGGCGAGCGTCTCCGCGATAAACACCGAGCGGTGCTGTCCGCCCGTGCAGCCGATGGCAACAGTCAGATAGCTGCGGTTGTCGTCGCGAAAGTGCGGCAGCCATTTGACGAGAAACGCGTCGATGTCGTCGATCATTTGATGCACGACGGGCAACGCGTCGAGAAAATCGATCACCGGTTGGTCCAGACCAGTCAGCGGCCGCAAGAGATGATCGTAATACGGGTTCGGCAATGTGCGTACATCGAAAACGAAATCGGCGTCGAGCGGCACGCCGCGTTTGAACCCGAACGACTCGAACATCAGCACGAGGCCCGCGTGTTCCTGTTCGATAAAACGTTTGACCCACGCGCGAAGCGTGTTCGCGCGCAGACTGCTGGTGTCGATCTGGTGCCCGAATTCGGCGAGACCCGCGACCAGTTCGCGCTCGCGTTCGATCGCTTCGGCCAGCGAGTTGAGCAGGCCGACGTCCGCATCGTGTGCGGTGGACCCGGACAGCGGATGGCGCCGGCGCGTTTCCGAGAAACGCTGGATCAGCGACTGCGTGCTTGCGTTCAAAAACAGCACGCGCACGTCGTGTTCGCGCGACAGGTCGCGGATCATTTCGGGCATTTCGTCGAGCGATGCGCTCGAGCGGGCATCGATCGCGACGGCGAGGCGGTCGTGGCCGCCGGCGGTGAGGTAGGTCGCGAGTTCCGGCAGAAAGCGCGGCGGCAGGTTGTCGACGCAGTAGTAGCCCGCGTCTTCGAGCGCGTTCAATGCAACAGACTTGCCGGAGCCGGAGATGCCGGTGATCAGGACGATGCGCATGGGGTAGTGAGGTCGGTTCGTTTCATCATAGCATCAGCTTTTTCCACCCGCTCCGCCGCGCACCCTTGTTACTTCAAATGAGCTTGCCTGGGAACTGGCTGTCCGGGTCCTGCATCGCGAGACGCTGGCGGTCCATGAAGTCGCGCAGCGTATCGATACCGCGCAACTGCAGGATCGTGTTGCGCACTGCCGCTTCGACCAGCACCGCGAGGTTGCGGCCGGCCGCCACCTGAATGGTCACCTTGCTGATCGGCAAACCGAGCACGTCGACCGTCTGGCTTTCGAGCGGCAGACGCTGGAATTCGCCGTCCGGCCGGCGCACCAGCTGAACGATCAGCTTGAGCTTCATCTTCCGGCGTACCGCGGTCTCACCGAAGATCGTCTTGATGTCGAGCAGGCCGAGGCCGCGCACTTCGAGCAGGTTCTGCAGCAACGGCGGGCAGCGCCCTTCGACGAAATCCGGTCCGAGCCGTACGAAGTCGACTGCATCGTCCGCGACGAGGCCGTGGCCGCGGCTGATCAGTTCAAGGCCAAGTTCGCTCTTGCCGAGGCCCGAGTCGCCTGTGAGCAGCACGCCCATGCCGAGAATGTCGAGAAACACGCCGTGTAGCGTCGCGCGCGGTGCAAGGATGCGCGACATATAGAGCCGCAGGCTATCGATGACTGCCGCCGGCGACATCGGCGTGGTGAACAGCGGCGTCGACGAGCGCGTGCAGCGCAACACCAGTTCCGGCGGCGCGGCCACGCCGCCCGCAACCACGAGGAACGGCGGCTCGAGTGCGATCAGTTCGGCCATATGGCGCGAGCGGTCTTCGTCGGATTGGCGTTGGTAGTAATTGGTTTCGGCTTCGCCCAGCACCTGAATCCGGTTCGGGTGGATCAGGTTCAGGTGGCCGACGAGGTCCGCACTGGACGTTGCAGTGGCAACCGTTTCCGCCGAAAAGCCGCGCTCCCAGCCTTCATGCCCGGTCAGCCAGCTGAGCTTTAGCGTGGCGGCATTGTCGTCAAAAATACTTTGGGCGTTGATGCTGGACGTATCCATGTGTCCATGACTCCGGTGTGCGCCGCTTATGTGCCGCTATCTGCCGCTTCCGCGCTCGTTGCCGCGACGCGTGCGCCGCGAGTTGGCCGGCGCGGGCCATTTGGGTTGCGGTTCTGGTTGCAATCCGGTCTGCCGGCTAGTCTCCGGCGGCAACCGAGGCTGCGCGAGCCGGCGACGGCCGATCGCGCGTCAGACGGTTACTTCGCGGGTTACCCGCGCAATCGCCGCCGACCGGTTGGCCAACCGCCGCGCAATCCGGGCGATGCCCCTGGTCGCGCATTGTGCCGCTATGTTGGTATCTGTCAAGGTTGCCACTGAGTGAGCAGGCTATGCAACGCCTCGCGATTTTCTTCCGTGTGCAGGCGCTCGCGGGTTTCGCGGTCGGACAGCAACTGGGCAATCTCCGACAGGATTTCGAGGTGCTGCTGGGTCGCCTGTTCGGGGACCAGCAGGAAGATCAGCAGCGATACCGGCTGGCCATCCGGCGACTCGAATGGAATCGGGTCCGCGAGACGCACAAACGCGGCGAGCGGCTGCTTCAAGCCTTTGATCCGGCCATGTGGAATCGCCACGCCTTCACCGAGCCCGGTCGAGCCAAGGCGCTCGCGCGCGAACAGATTGTCGGTGACGGTGCTGCGGGCGATGCCGTTCTGGTTTTCGAAGATCAGGCCCGCTTGCTCGAATACGCGCTTCTTGCTGGTAACGGAAAGGCCGACGACGACGTTCTCGAGCGGAAGATATTTGGCTAAACGATTCATGTTGGCAGGCGCGTTGATCGCCTGGGTTCTCCTCGCTGTGGCGTTTGAATAGCGTTCCATGCTCGGCAGATGCTCACGGCGATGCGCAGTTGAGCCCAAAAAGCAGGACTCGGGCTGATAGACCCCGAAAGTGACCAAAACATTATAGAACAGCGTTGCAATGGATGGTGCGCCGCGCCATGGCAGTCGGTTTCGCATCCGAAGCACACGCGAGCGTACCTGATCGAAAAATGGCGATTATCTGGGTGCACCTTTCACCAAACGAAAAAACCGCCCTGAAATGGGCGGTTTTGCGTAAGTGGACTCGCGTCGCGCGGCGAGTTGCCGGGCTTCGCGGCCTGTTGCGGCCAGTAGCGAGGCCAACCACCGCTTATTGCGGCGGCACCTCCACCGGAATCGCCACCGGTTGATACTTGATTGCTTCGTGCTGGTGGCCTTGCAGACGATCCTTGTGACGAATGACTTGCCTGTCCAGCTTGTCGATCATCAGGTCGATTGCCGCGTACAGATCGCTATCGCAGCTCTCGACAAAAATATCCTTGCCCTTCAGATGCAGGTTGATTTCAACCTTTTGTCTCTTTTCCTTTTCCTTGTGATTGTCGACCGAGAGGACCACGTTGCCGTCGATCACCTGATCAAAATGCCTTAGCACTCTATCTAACTTGGTGATCACGTATTCTCGCAATGCTGGTGTGACTTCGAGATGGTGTCCACTGATCTTCAGATTCATAGTGCTTCTCCAAGCGAATGGCCGCCAGGATCCGCATGGATTGCGACAGCGCCGGTCGATCTGCCGGCCCGTCTGTGCTGCTCCCCGGCAACAGCACGACAGGTCGTATCGGCCAGCCTGCTCCGCCAACCAGCGGCGCGGCCGGAAAATGCCCGCCGCGGAAAGCAGCGAGCTACAGAGACTTGCGCAGATTGACTGCTGGGATCTTTAACGCTTCGCGGTATTTTGCTACGGTGCGCCGTGCAACCACGAAACCTTGTTCGGCCAGCAGTTCGGCAATGCGGCTGTCTGAAAGAGGAGATTTGGTGTCTTCAGCTCCTATCAGTTGCTTGATGAGCGCGCGAATGGCCGTGGAAGAGGCCGCGCCCCCGGTGTCGGTCGATACGTGCGATCCGAAGAAGTACTTAAATTCAAGCGTCCCGAATGGGGTGAGCATGTACTTTCCGGTTGTCACACGCGAGACCGTCGACTCGTGTAGGCCCAGCGTATCAGCTATTTCCCGCAAAACCAAGGGGCGCATGGCAATTTCACCATGGGCAAAAAAATTCTTTTGACGCTCGACAATCGCTTGCGCGACGCGCAGGATCGTTTCAAATCTTTGCTGGATGTTTTTGATCAGCCAGCGCGCTTCCTGTAGTTGTTGACGCAGCGATCCGCTGCCCGGATCGCCCCGGTTGTTGCGCAGAATATTCGCGTAAAGATGGTTGATGCGCAGCTTCGGCACCACTTCCGGATTCAACTCGGCGAGCCATCCCTGTGCCGTTTTGCGCACCATGATGTCGGGCACCACGTAGTCCGCTTCGGCCTTGCCATAGGCCGCGCCCGGAAACGGTTCGAGCGAGCGGATCAGCGTATGCGCGTCGCGCAGGTCGTCATCGTTTGCTTTCAAATGTTTGCGCAAACGCGTGAAGTCGCGAGCGGCAAGCAGTTCCAGATGGTGCGCGACGATCTCGAGCGCAAGCGTGCGCGTCGGCGACGGCTCGAGCCGACACAGTTGCAGCTTCAGGCATTCGGATGCGGAGCGTGCGCCCACACCGGCCGGATCGAAACTATGCAGCAGCGCGAGCGCCGCGTTCAATTCGTCGAGATCGACTTCGAGTTCTTCTGGCAGGTCTGCCAGCACTTCTTCGAGCGTGGCAGTCAGGTAACCGTCGTCGTCGAGCGATTCGATCAGGAACGTGACGAGCGCGCGATCTCGCGGACTAGCCTGCGTGACGCGCAACTGCGCGGTCAGATGATCGCGCAGCGTAGTGGTGGATTCGTGGATTTGCAACGGCGGCAGATCGTCGTCATCCGAAGCGTTGCCGGAGCGGCCGTAATCGTCCAGATTCCACTGGGTCGCATCGGCGTTGCTGTCCGACGCGAGGCCATTGTATTCGTCGACGCCCTGTGGCTCGCTGCTCTCCGCGGTTTCACCGGATGCGGAAGAACCAGACGACGGCATGCTAGCCATCGGCTCCGGCGCAGCGTTGGCCGGCGCTTGCGCGATTACCGAGCCGTCGGCCGCCACGCGCAGCGGGCTTGCGATCCAGTCGTCCTCGGTTTCGAGTAGCGGGTTCTGCGAAATCGCCATCGAGACCTCTTGTTGCAGCTCAAGCGTAGACAGCTGCAGCAGCCGGATGGACTGTTGCAGTTGAGGTGTCAGCGCAAGATGCTGCGACAGGCGGAGTTGGAGGCTAGCTTTCATGGCAGTGAATTCATTGTAGAGAGTTTGCCACGACCGCGAAACCTTGCGACACCGCATAAATGCGGGTGGTGGAGATTTTTCGATGCGGATCGGCGCGCGGGGCGCGAACGCGGGGCGCGAAACGTCGAGCCTATCTTGACAAAATTACGGAAGCCACTTGTTACGCGTTCGCAAACGGCAGAACGTCGCACGTCCGCATAGCCGTTCCCAGAGTCGGGCGGCGTTACATGCGGAAGTGCTCGCCCAGATAGACGCGCCGCACGTTCTCGTTTTCGATGATGTCGCCGGGCGCGCCGGCCGCGAGCACACTGCCGTCGCTAATGATGTACGCGTGGTCACAGATGCCAAGCGTTTCGCGCACGTTATGGTCGGTGATCAGCACGCCGATATTGCGCTGCTTCAGGAACTTGACGATCTTCTGGATTTCAAGCACGGCGATCGGGTCGACGCCCGCGAACGGTTCGTCGAGCAGAATGAAGCTCGGGTTGGTCGCCAGCGCACGGGCGATCTCGACGCGCCGCCGTTCGCCGCCCGACAGTGACAGCGCCGGGTTCTCGCGCAGGTGAGCAATCTGCAACTCATCGAGCAACGCTTCGGTGCGTTGTGCGATGGCGTCCTTCGACAGGCGCTTGCCGTTGTCGTCGTACTGCAGTTCGAGCACCGCGCGGATGTTCTGCTCGACCGACAGCTTGCGGAACACCGAAGCCTCTTGCGGCAGATACGAAAGCCCGAGCGACGCGCGTTTATGAATGGGCAGCAGGCTGATTGACTTGCCGTCCAGGTCGATTTCACCGGCGTCGAGCGGCACAAGGCCGACGATCATATAGAACGACGTGGTCTTGCCCGCGCCGTTCGGTCCGAGCAGGCCGACCACTTCACCGCTTTTCACGTCGAGCGAGACGTCCTTGACGACCGTGCGCGAGCCATAACGCTTCTTCAGATTGCGCACGACGAGCGAACTGCTGGTGCCTGCCGGCTTGCGATTGGGGAGCGCAGGGGTGCTCACGGCTTCATGGTTCCTTGTTGTCCTTGACTTTCAGTGGACGACGGAGCGGTAGGGTTCGCGTTCTGGCCTTGGAAACGGGTCGACGGTTGCAGCGTGACCGGCGCGCCGGTGGTTTGTGCGCCGGTGTTGCGCGGCGCGAGCATCGCGCGCACGCGGCCCGTCGGGTTGCCGGGACCGGCGACATCCGGACCGGCTTTCGCCGTATAGAAATCTTTCTGGCCGTCGTACGTGATCACGCTGCCGTGCACCTCATCCATCACCGTCGATAGCCCTTGCAACCGGCGCACGGTCGCGCGCGTGGTCAGCGTGGTGAGGTCCTGCTTGCCGTCATAGTCGATGCGTTCGGCATTGCCTTCGATATATTCGTCGACGCCGTCGCGCTTTTGCCGGAAGTACGCGAGGTTTTTGCCGGTCGACGTGCCGGTCGCGAACTGATAGCCCTGCGGGTCCTGCGTGACCTCGACGCGATCGGCCCGGATCAGGATCGTGCCTTTGGTCGCGACTACATGACCGGTGAAGATGTTGACCTGTTTCAGGTCGTCGTACGTCATGTTGTCCGCTTCGATATTGAGCGGCTTGTCCTTGTCCGCGCGTTCGGCGTGCGCGACCGGAGCGAAGGCCGCAAGCGGCAGCGCGGCAAGCAAAGCCGCCAGCTGGACGACCAGCGGCGCGCGCCGCACGCGAAATGCGTGCAGCCTGCGCAGGCAGCCGACATAAAAACGGGGGAACGATTCGCTCATGCAGTCACGCTGGAAATGAAACACCCGGGTCACCTGGAGAGGCTGCCGGCCGAGTCCGATGCGGCGATGGCGCCGCGCACGCGTCCGAACAGCTTCATGACCCGGGTCACATTGTTGTAATTCATGCCGTCGGCCGTCATGACCGAAAGGCCGCGACGAAGTTTAACCGGCTTTTCAGTCTCGATCACATCGTCGTTCACCAGCACCCGAAAATGCTGCGAATCCGCTTGCATCTCCGGATCGCCGTCACCGGCAGCGCGGAGGATGCGCGCGTTGTCATACAGGTTGACGATCGATGCATCGCTGTTCACGGTACCCCAGTCGCCGGTTGCGGTGACGATCGGTTTGCCGGGCTGGAACGCACGGATTGCCGGTTTCGTCAGGTCGCTATCTTCCGTATCTTCGTAGTGAATCAGCTTCTGCGCGGTAAGCCGGTACTGGGTCGCGCCGGACTGGTCAAGCTCCGAGACCGAAAAATCGTCCGCGAAGTAATCGGGCGTATGCGCCTTCGGGCGGACTACGTCTTCATTCGTGTGCGGCTTCGTCGCCTGCAGCAGCCAGTAGGTGATACCGGCAAGCAGCGCCATCGCGACGACCGGAATCAGCGAAGTCCAGCGAAACCTGTTCATCCGTGCAATCCGTTCACAGTCCGCACGCGGCGCGCAGCAGATCGTCGTAACGATTCTGCGCGCGCAGCAGCGTGTCGCACACTTCGCGCACCGCGCCGTGGCCGCCGCGCGCTTCGCTGACCCAATGCGCACGGGCAATCACTTCCGGATGCGAATTGGCCGGCGCTGCCGCGAAGCCGACTTGCAGCATCACGGCGAGGTCGGGCCAGTCGTCGCCCATGTAACCGCATTGGTCGGCCTTCATGCCGGTCGTCTTCAGCAGGTCCGCGAACGCGACGCGCTTGTCTTCGACGCCCTGATAGACGTGCGTGATGCGCAGGTTCTTCGCGCGCTCGACGACAATCCCCGACTGGCGGCCGGTGATGATCGCCGTATCGATGCCCGCTTCGCGCAACAGCTTCGCGCCGTGGCCGTCCATCGAGTTGAACGACTTCATCCAGTCGCCTTCAGCCGTGAACATCAGGCCGCCGTCGGTCAGCACGCCGTCGACGTCGAAAATCATCAGCTTCACGCGGCTCGCGCGTTCGGTCGCGGTAAGGGAAACAGCCATCAGATCACCTTCTTCGAAAACAGGTCGTGCATATTGAGTGCGCCAATCAGTCGCCCGGCTTCATCGACAACGAGCAACTGATTGATGCGGTGCCGTTCCATCAGTTCCACGGCTTCGACCGCGAGGCGGTCCGGACCGATCGTGCGCGGATGCGGCGTCATCACCGTACCGATCGATAGATTGCGGAAGTCTCCGTCCCGTTCAAGTACCCGGCGCAAATCTCCGTCGGTGAAAATACCCTTCACGCGAGTATCTTCGTCGACCACCGCGGTCATGCCCATGCGCTTTGCAGTTAGCTGAAACAGCGCGTCGCGCACAGTCTCGTCGGGCGTCACCTGCGGCAATTGGTCACCGGTGCGCATCACGTCGCGTACATAGGTGAGCAGGCGCCGGCCGAGCGCGCCGCCCGGATGCGAGCGGGCAAAGTCGTCCGGGCCGAAGCCACGTTCCTCGAGCACCGCGACCGCGAGCGCGTCACCCAGCGCGAGCGCCGCGGTCGTGCTGGCGGTCGGCGCAAGATTCATCGGGCAGGCCTCTTTCGATACGCCCGCGTTCAGATGCACGTCAGCGATCGTTGCGAGGCTCGAGCCTGGCCGGCCGGTCATCGCGATCAGCTTCGCACCGAGCCGTTTGATCAGCGGCAGGATCGCAAGCAGTTCTTCCGATTCGCCCGAGTTCGACATCGCGATGAACACATCGTCCGACGTGATCATGCCGAGGTCGCCGTGACTGGCTTCGGCCGGGTGGACAAAGAATGCCGGCGTACCCGTGCTCGCGAGCGTCGCCGCGAGCTTGCGTGCGATATGGCCAGACTTGCCGATGCCTGATACCACCACACGGCCGCGACAGCCAAGAATGAAGTCGATCGCTTCGACGAAACCGTCGTCGAGCTGATCGCGAAGCGCGCGCACCGCGTCCGCTTCGATGTCGAGCACGTCACGAGCCAGAGCAAGTGCCCGGTCGCCATTGATTTTCGCTATCATTCGCGAAGTATAACAAAGGCGTATGTTCGCCGCGCCGGACGAGACCTGTCCGGACATCGCTTTCACGGGCCTCTGAACCTTGCCGCGCGGTGCTTTGCGCGCGGTGGCCGCTGACGAACCAGGACGCTTTCGCCGATGATTTCCCCGCTCGAAATGACGCTCTTCCTGCTGCTGGCTTCAGTGGTGGGCGTCGTCGTGTTCCGGTATCTGAATCTTCCACCGATGCTCGGCTATCTGACGGTCGGCATCCTGGTCGGACCGCATGCATTCGGGATCGTGCCGGACTCGAAGGGCGCGCAGAATCTGGCGGAGTTCGGCGTCGTGTTCCTGATGTTCTCGATCGGGCTCGAGTTCTCGCTGGCGAAGCTTAGAGCGATGCGCACGCTGGTGTTCGGGCTCGGCCTGTTGCAGGTGCTCGGTACGATCGGCGTTGCGCTCGTGCTGGGTTTCGCGTTCCAGCATTGGGTGCATCTGTCGTGGCAGGGCTGTATCGCGCTAGGCGGCGCGCTGGCGATGTCGTCGACCGCGATTGTCAGCAAGATGCTCGCGGAGCGGCTCGAGATCGAGACCGAGCACGGCCGCAATATCTTCGGCGTGCTGCTGTTTCAGGACCTCGCGGTGGTGCCGCTCCTGATCGTGATCGCGGCGCTCGGCGGTCAGACCGAAGACGTGATGGCGGCGCTCGGTCTCGCGTTCATCAAGATCGTCGTCGCCCTCGCGTTGCTGCTGATCGTCGGGCAGCGCTTTATGACGCGGTGGTTCAACGTGGTCGCGCGCCGGCGCTCGCAGGAGCTGTTCGTGCTGAACCTGCTGCTGGTGACGCTCGGCGCCGCGTTCATCACCGATAAATTCGGGCTGTCGCTCGCGCTCGGCGCGTTTATCGCCGGCATGCTGATCGCCGAAACACCGTACCGGCACCAGGTGGAAGAAGACATCAAGCCGTTTCGCGACGTGCTGCTCGGGCTCTTCTTCGTGACCACCGGCATGCTGCTGAACCCGCTCGTGATCTGGCATCACCCGTTTATCGTGCTCGGCTTCCTGATCGGGCCGATCCTGCTGAAAGCGGTGATGGTGACCGCGCTCGCGCGCCTGTTCGGGGCGACGCCGGGCGTCGCGATGCGTACCGGTCTCGGTCTCGCGCAGGCCGGTGAATTCGGCTTCGTGCTGCTGAACCTGATTCTCGACAAACATCTTGTCGACGCGACGTTGTTGCAGGCGATTCTCGCCGGCATGCTGCTGTCGATGCTGGCCGCGCCTTTCCTGATCCAGAACGCGGACCGGATCGTGCTGCGGCTGTCGTCGACGGAATGGATGCAGCAGTCGTTGCAGATGACGCGCATCGCAACGCAAAGCCTCAAGCAAAGCGGCCACGTGATCATCTGCGGCTACGGCCGGTCGGGGCAGAACCTTGCGCGGATGCTCGAACACGAAGGTTTGTCGTATGTTGCGCTCGACCTCGACCCGGACCGCGTGGCCGCGGCGGCGGCCGCCGGCGAACAGGTGGTGTTCGGCGATGCCGCGCGACGCGAGTCGCTGCTCGCGGCGGGCATTCATCGCGCACGAACGGTCGCGATCACTTATGCGAATACGCCGTCGGCGCTGCGGGTGCTGCACAACGTGCATGAGCTCGAACCTACGCTGCCGGTCATCGTGCGTACCGTCGACGATAGCGATCTCGACCGGCTGCTTGCGGCTGGTGCGACCGAAGTGATTCCGGAGATCGTCGAAGGCAGTCTGATGCTTGCGTCGCACACGCTTGTCGTGATGGGCGTGCCGATGCGGCGCGTGCTGCGGCGGGTCGAGGAGCTGCGCGACGAGCGCTATAGCCTGCTGCGTGGCTACTTCCACGGCGCCGACGACATCGACGATGACGACGGTCACGAACAGGTGCGGCTACAATCGGTGCCGGTCGACGAAAAGGCCGACGCGGTCGGCCGCACGCTCGCCGAACTGGGGTTGTTCGACCTGGGCCTCGAGGTGACGGCGATTCGCCGGCACGGGATTCGCGGCGTCGAGCCGGACCCGTCGACGAAGCTGCGTGCAAGCGACATCGTCGTGCTGCGCGGCTTGCCTGAAGCGCTGGCGGAAGCGGAAGAGCGGCTGTCGAAGCATCGGCGGGCGAGCGCGGCGACGGTCTGATTGAATGCAAGCGCATGCCAATTTATCCGCGCGGGCCCAAATGGGATGGTTGTTGTCCCCGAAACCGCGTGAGGCTAACTGAGGCCAATCCGCCGTCGCGCGCCGGCGCTGTGAGAAAAGCGCCGCGCCCTAATTGAAACATTCTCGAGTTTGATCCGGATCCTTACCGATCCCTCTGGAGACAGCATGTCCTACGCGCCCGCGAATCCGCCGCTCGATGCAGCGGAGTTCGTCAAAAGCCAGATCCGCACGGTCTCTGATTGGCCGCAGCCTGGTGTGCAGTTTCGCGATATCACGCCGCTTTTGCAGCACCCGAAGACGCTGCGCGTGCTGATCGATCTGTTCGTGCAGCGCTATATCGATGCGCAGCTCGACTACGTCGCGGGGCTCGATGCACGCGGTTTTATCATCGGGCCGATTCTCGCGTACGAGCTGAACATCGGCTTCATTCCAATCCGCAAGGCGGGCAAGCTACCGTACAAGCGCGTGTCGGAATCGTACGAGCTCGAGTACGGCTCGGCCACCGTCGAGATCCACGAAGACGCATGCAAGCCCGGCGATCGTGTGGTGATCGTCGACGACCTGATTGCGACCGGCGGCACGATGCTCGCCGGCAAGAAGCTGCTCGAGCGCCTGGGTGCCGAGGTGATCGAAGGCGCGGCGATTATCGATCTGCCGGACCTCGGTGGATCGGCGCTGCTGCGTTCGGCGGGATTGCCGCTTTATACGGTGACCGGTTTCGGTGGTCATTGATCTGGCTGTACTACCCATAACACGTCGTCATCATGTAAAAGGTCCTCACGATGCCCAATTTCATGCTGTTCCTTGCCACGTCGGTTGCGATCACGTTCGCGCCCGGCCCCGACAATCTGCAGGTGCTCGCGCGTGGCATTTCACAGGGCCGCGCGGCGGGCTTCGTCGCGGCGCTCGGCTTCGCGGCCGGCATCACGTTTCATACGACGCTCGCCGCGCTCGGCGTTGCCGCGGTGCTGCGCTCCTCACCGGTCGCGTTTCAGGTGATCAAGCTCGCAGGCGCTGCGTATCTGATCTGGATCGGTATCAAGGCGCTGCGCAGCAAAGGTCTTGCGACCGCGCACGATCGGCCGCCGCAACCGTTGTCGTCGATCTTCCGGCAAAGCGTGATCGGCAATATGCTGAACCCGAAGGTGACGTTGTTCTTCGTCGTGTTTCTGCCGCAATTCGTCGATCCTCATGGCGTGCAGAGCGTCGCCGTGCAGATGCTCGAACTGGGTGTGCTGTTCATGCTGCAGACGGTCGCGGTGTTTTCGCTGTTCGGCTTATGCGCGGGCGTGATCGGCAACTGGTTGAAGCGCCGGCCGCGTGCGGGCGTGTGGCTCGACCGCATTGCCGGCGCGACGTTTATCGCGATCGGCTTGCGCGTCGCGTTGCGCGATTGATGTGCTTGTTGCGGTGGTTTCGATTGATTGCGACGGGTCGCGATTGAATGGTTTCGCCCGCAACGAACTGAATAGACCGAGATCGACGGAGCTTTGATGACTTTGCCTTGCATTTGCGCCGCGCGCCGCTTCGATGCACGCGCGCACCGTTCGTTCCGGATCGACGGGCAGCAGGTTGGCTGGATACGCGTGACCGATGTGCCGCTGCTTGCAAACTGGCCGGACGTGTTCGAGATCGACGCGCAGCGCGTGACATTGAGTTCGCGCTTTTCGACAGTCGACAGCCGCAGCGCGGCGCTCGGCGCCGTCATCGGCGCACTTGCTGCTGACGGCCGCATTCCCGGCTGGCGCGACGAAACGTACGCGATCCGCAACGCATTCGATGCGCCGCCGCTCGCCTGCATCGAACGCGCTGCGTCGCGGTTTTTCGGCACGATGACCTACGCGGTGCATCTGAACGGCATCGTAGAATACGCGCAAGGTGCGCCACGGCTATGGATTGCCCGCCGCAGCGACACCAAGGCCACCGATCCCGGCATGCTGGATAACGTCGTCGCGGGCGGCATCGGCTGGGGTTTCAGTATCGGGACGACGATCATCAAGGAGTGCTGGGAAGAAGCAGGCATTCCGGAAGACGTCGCCGCGCGCGCTACACCGGGGCGCGCGGTGCATGTGTTGCAGTCGCTGCCCGAAGGCACGCAGGCCGAACAGATCTTTATCTACGACCTCGTACTGCCCGAAGATTTCGCACCACGCAATCAGGATGGCGAAGTCGGCGAACATCGGCTCGCCCGCATCGATGAAGTGGCGTGCTGGATCGAAGAAGGCGCGATGACCGTCGATGCGAGTCTTGCGACGCTCGATTGCATGCTGCGCCGGCAATGGATCGATGAAGACGCGTGCGCGGGCCTCGACGCATTGTTCGAACCGGCCGCGCCCGAATCCGGGGTTGGTCTCGCGTCGAATTGAACGAATCAAAGGTTTTGCAGAAGGGAGCCACCTGGGTCATGTCGACCGATCACAGCTTTATCCTCAAACTGTCGTGCGCCGATCGGCCCGGCATCGTGCACGCGGTCTCGGGCTTTCTGTTCGAGCGCGGCAGCAATATTCTCGACTCCGCGCAATTCGGCGACAGCCGTACCGGTGAGTTCTTCATGCGCGTGCACTTCCAGCAGGTGGGCGGTGATCCGGGTCTCGACGCACTGCGCGTCGCATTCGCGACGCTCGCCGAACAGTTCGGCATGCGCTGGGAACTGCACGACGCGACGGTGAAGCCGCGTGTCGTGATCATGGTGTCAAAGATCGGGCACTGCCTGAACGACCTGCTGTTCCGGTATCGCACCGGGCAGTTGAACATCGAGATACCGGCGATCATCTCGAACCACAAGGATTTCTATCAGCTTGCCGCGAGCTACGACATTCCGTTCCATCATTTCCCGCTCGCCGCGGCCAAGGGCGATGCAAAGGCCGATGCGAAAGCCGCGCAAGAGGCGCGTGTGCTCGAAGTAATCGACGAGCATCAGGCCGATCTGATCGTGCTCGCGCGCTATATGCAGATTCTTTCGCCGACACTCTGCGAGCGGCTCGCGGGGCGAGCAATCAATATTCACCACTCGTTTCTGCCGAGCTTCAAAGGGGCGAAGCCGTATTACCAGGCGTTCGATCGCGGCGTGAAGCTGATCGGCGCGACCGCGCACTACGTGACGACCGATCTCGACGAAGGCCCGATCATCGAGCAGGAGGTCGAGCGCGTCGACCACAGCATGGCGCCGGAGCAGCTGACGGCGATCGGCCGCGATGTCGAATGCGTGACGCTGGCGCGCGCGGTGAAGTGGCACGTCGAGCATCGGATCGTGCTGAACGGCAGCAAGACGGTGGTGTTCCGCTAGGCGGGCGGCCAACAGGCAAGTTCGCCGCTTGCCTCGCGATCACCGCGGCGTAGCGGTGGGTTCGACTCGCTCGGCGTGGTGGGTGCGATTGGCGGGCTCGGCGCGTTCGGCAGTCTGCTTGCCTGCCTGCGCCGTCCGTGGTGCTTTGCGCGGAGCGCGAATCTTGCGGCGCCGCGCTGCGAGCTTTTTCAGCCAGATCATCAGCCCGGTGACGCTCAATACGGCGACCGCCAGTCCAAGCGCGCTGATCACGATCCTGCCACCCAGTCCCGCAATCCGTCCCGAATGCAGCGGAAATTGCGCCTGCATGAAGATGTCGCCAGCCGAACCTTCACCCGGAATCGTCTCGCCCACCGGTCGACCAGTTTGCGCATTCAGATACAGCCACGCGTTGCCAAGCGGACCGTCGCCGTGATCGTTGCCCGCGGTGAAGAATCCCACGCCGTAGGTATGCAGCGTGGTCGCGTAGAAGAGGGCACCCGGCGGCGCGCTGAGGTGTTTTTCTTCCGCGATCCTGCGGGCGTCGTCGAGAATCCGCTCACGGCTCAGATTCGCTTTGCCCGGATGTGGCGTGCCGGCGAGCGTCGAGTCGGAGAAAGGCGTCGCCGTCAGCGGCGACAGTCGTGACACGATTGGCCGCACGACCTCATTGGCGAGATTCATCGACACCGACGTGACCGCCATCATCAGCAGCAGTCCCCAGATCCATACGCCGCCCGAGCGGTGCAGGTCGAACGTGAGCGGGTAGCCGCCGCGTTTGACGCGAAACACAAACGACTTGCGCCATGCATTGAAGTTCGGGAACGACAGCGCAAGCGCAATCATGCTGTCGAAAATCCATACGATGCCGACGATGCCCATCAGCCACGTGCCGACGTCGACGCCGCGCGTGAACGGCAGATGCAACGTGTAGTGCAACTTGTACAGAAACGGTATCAGGTTGAGCCGCGCGAGCGATACCGCGCCCCATTCGCGACGGCCTTGAATCGCACCTGTCGCCGGGTCGACGGCGAGCTGGTTGAAGTCGAGCTTGTACGGCTGCTGCGTATGCGGGTCGACGCGCGGCCACACCATCACTTGCAGCGTGTGGCCGGGTTCCGCTGCGAGCGGCAAATACGTGACTTGCAGACGCGGATCGTCGGCTTCGATCCGCCGCGCCACTTCGAGCGATGGCAGCGGCGGACCGTCGGTACGGGCGTGGAAGAACGACGGATTCAGCATTGCATCGAGTTCGTGGTCCCACGCGATTACCGCGCCCGTGAGTCCGGCGACAAACAGGAATAGCGCAGTCGCGATGCCGAACCATCGATGCAGAGGGACGAGAAGCGGCCTCATGCGCGAAACAAAGCGTCCGGTGAGTCCGGCAAAAGTAAAACCGCGACTGCGCGCGAAGCGAAGTCCATAACCGGCATCGGCCCTCATAAATAAGAATTGTTCGCATCTTAAAGACTTCGGCTGATCGCCGCAAGGGATCGCGCGTCCGGTATCGAAAGTGGACAGTAATCAAGCCACTGTGCGTGGTCAGCCGAAACCCGCTCCGGATCTATCTCTAAATGTGATGCGACAAAATGCCGCAGTACTTTTTCTTTCAAATTTCAGACGGAATTGGGCATCATCGCGTCTCTTGTAAATAAGAATTGTTCGCAACAATTTTCGCGAACACGCGACGAGGGCACACACAGCAATGCATCACGCCGAAGGACACGCACGGTCACTCCGATCCATACACGCATGCAACGCTCGGCTCGCGGTTAAGCCGACTCACCTGGCGGTCCTGTTCGCGATCGCGGCCGCGCCGCCCGCCGTATTCGCGCAGCAACAGCCTTCCGTTGACGCAACAGCGGATGCCGCGGAAAAAGCACTGCCGGCCGTGCGGATCACCGCATCGCAAGACGCACCGCTTCATCTGGACGAAGATGTCAGCAGCGGTGCCCTCGGCACCCGTTCGCAGCTCGACACGCCGTTCTCAACGACGATCGTGACCGACGAACAGCTGCAGGAAATGCAGCCGGCCAAGCTCGGCGAAGTGTTCATGCGAGACGCGTCGGTATCGGACAACAGCAATCCGTACAACGCATGGGCGAGCTACCTGACGGTGCGCGGCATGCAGCTCGACTGGCAGAACGCGTTCAAGATCGATGGCCTGCCGTTCAACGCGTATGGCATCACGATGCCGTACGAGCAGCTGGAGAGCGTTCAGTTGCTCAAGGGGTTGTCGGGCTTTATGTACGGCTTCGGCGCGCCTGGCGGCATCGTCAATTACGTGACGAAGAAGCCGCCGCGCTCAGCGAAGTTTTTCGGCAGCGTCGACGTCGGCTACCAGACCGACGGCATATGGAGCCAGCACGTCGATCTCGGCGGCCGGGTCGGCCCGAACGACATGTTCGGCTACCGGCTGAACGCAACGCACGAAGAAGGGCAGACGTACAACGACGGCCATGTCAGACGTAACGCGGTGTCGCTCGCACTCGATGCGCGGCTTACGCGCGACCTGACCGCGACGTTTGGTCTGCTATGGCAGGAACGGCACGCGACCGGCATCACAAGCGCGATCTATACCGCGCAATTCCCCGGTCTGAGCCTGCCGCCTCCGGTGAGCGGCGGCAGCCCGAATCTGTCGGGCCCGGACCAGCACCTGAACACGAACCTTCAGTGGTACACCGCGGGCTTGCGCTACAACCTGACGCCGGACTGGACCGCGAGCCTGACCTATGGCTACAGCAACAGCTCTCGTGACCGCAACGAAGGGACCTTCTTCCTGCAGAACTACCTCGGCAATTACAACGACTTCCGCTTCGCCGGCAAGGAGGGGAACCGCCTGACGTTCTGGCAGGCGATGGTCGAAGGCAACGTGAAGACCGGACCTTTCGCGCACCAACTGGTGTTCGGCGCGGCGTACCAGAAGCAGATCAACGATTACGAGGTCAGCAGCTTCTACGATCAGATCGGCACCGGCAATCTGTATCAGCCGAACACGAACGTGTTCTTCAGCCCGGAAGGCCTGTCGAGCTTCCCGAGCGCCGACATCATCCAGAAGTCGCTATTCGCAAGCGACACGATCCAGCTGACCGAGCGCTGGTCGGTGCTCGGCGGCGTGCGCTACACGAACTACGAACAGAACGGTTACGCGCTCGACGGTTCGACGACCTCGACGTATAGCAAGAACGGTGTGCTGACGCCGACCGTCGCGTTGATGTTCAAGCTCGCGCGCACGACGACGCTATACGCAAGCTACGTCCAATCGCTCGAACCCGGTTCGATTGTCGCGCCAACTTACGCGAACGGCGGCGCATTGCTGTCGCCGATTCGCAGCAAGCAGTACGAAGTCGGCGTCAAAAGCGAGCATGAGCGCTGGAGCGCGACGGCGGCGCTGTTCCGCATCGAGCGCGGCGCCGAGTATCCGAACAGTGCGAACGTCTACGTGCAGGATGGCGAACAGATCTTCCAGGGCGTTGAAGCGGGCGCGGATGTCAGGCTCGGCCGCGACTGGACCGTGGGTGGTGACCTGATGTGGATCGACACGAAGTATGAACGTGGCGCGGCGAATGTCGGTAACCGCGTGGCGGGTGCGCCGAAATTCGTCGGTGCGGCTTACGTCAGCTATGCGGTGCCGGCCGTTCCTGGTTTGCGGCTGGGTGTCGACGCCAAGTACACGGGCAATACGGAAGTGCGTCCGGCGGGCGGTCTGCAAACGGGCGGGTATTTGCTGGTGAATGCCGGCGCGAGCTATCTGACGCGCATTGGCGGTCACGACGTCACGCTGCGTGCATCCGTCGATAACCTGTTCAACCGCCGCTACTGGATGTTCCAGTACGCGGACTACGTGGGACCAGGCGATCCGCGCACGTTGTCGCTGAACGCGCGCTTCGACTTCTGATGTAGTGAAGGCGGACCCGACCCGGCAGGCGGCGGCTGCGTCAAACCAGCCGCAGATAGATCAGTTCGCGCTTGATGTACGCGTAAAAGATCGGCGCAGCGATCACGCCGGGAATGCCGAAACAGGCTTCCATCACGAGCATCGCGATCAGCAGCTCCCACGTGCGGGCCTCGATCTGACCGCCAACGATGCGCGCATTCAGGAAGTACTCGAGCTTGTGGATCAGGATCAGAAACACGAGCGACGTGACTGCGGCCGGAAAGCTTACCGACAACGCAACCGCGACGATCAGCGTATTTGAAATCAGATTGCCGATCACCGGCAGCAAGCCGACGATAAACGTGACCATCACCAGCGTTTTCGCAAGCGGCAGCGGCGCGTGAAAGACCGGCAGCAACAGCAGCAGGTAGATGGCGGTGAACACGGTGTTGATCAACGAGATCTTCACCTGCGCGAACACGATGCGCCGGAACGCGTCGGCAAAGCGTGAGACGCGCTGGATCAGCGCGGTCGACACCGGCAGACGCTGCACATGCTTCTGCGCGCCAACCGCGACGATCGCACCGATAATCATGCCGATCAGCACGTGCGTGAAGCCGCGCGCGACCATCTTGCCGCTTTGCTGCAGCATGCCCGCGTGCGTGTGCATCATCGACGCGGCTCTTTCCTTCATCTGATCGACGTCGACGGGAAGATTGTCGGCGATGAATTGCGGCACGCGGCCACGTGCCTGGTCGATCAGCTGCATCGCCTGATCGAGTAGCTGCTGCACGCTTGGCACGTCGTGTTCGAAGTGTTCGATGATGCCGATTGTGAAACCGGTCAGCGTGCCGACAATCACGATGGACAGCCACACGACCGCCAGCCAGCGCGCCCAATGGCTCGACATATGCCGCTCGATGCGCGGCGAGATGGTATGGACTAGCTGGAATACGAGCATGCCGGCGAGCAGCGCGCCGAGCAGCTTTAGTTCGAGCACCGCGATCATCGCCAGCAGCGCGATCACATAGCTGCCGATTTCCACCGCCGACAGCCTGGGCAGGCTCATATCGCTCGTCAGCCTGACCGGGCGGGGGCGCAGGTCTTGTACCGGCTTTTCGTCGGTCGCCTCGTTACGCTTGGCCATGGCGTTTCCAGTCTCCAAACTTCGGGTTATGCGCTTTGTTTGGCGGCTCTCGTTGACTTGTTTGCCGCGTTGCTTGCTGCCTTGCCGCTTGCACTCGCTGCTGATCCCACCGTCTGCGCGCCACGCTCGAGCAGCGGCGCCAGATAGCGGCCGGTAAAACTTGCCTTCGACTGCGCGACCTGCTCCGGCGTGCCCTGCGCGATGATTTGCCCGCCGCCTGCGCCGCCCTCCGGACCGAGGTCGATCAGCCAGTCGGCGGTTTTGATCACGTCGAGATTATGCTCGATGATTACCACTGTATTGCCTTGATCGCGGAGCCGGTGAATCACCTCGAGCAACAGCGCGATGTCGTGGAAGTGTAGCCCGGTAGTCGGTTCGTCCAAAATGTATAGCGTGCGACCGGTATCGCGCTTGCTCAGTTCCAGCGACAGCTTCACGCGTTGCGCTTCGCCGCCCGACAGCGTCGTGGCCGACTGGCCGAGGCGAATATAGCCGAGGCCGACGTCGAGCAGCGTCTTCAGCTTGCGAGCGATGACCGGCACCGCCTTGAAGAAATCGTGCGCATGTTCGACGGTCATGTCGAGCACTTCGCTGATGTTCTTGCCCTTGTACTGCACTTCCAGCGTTTCGCGGTTATAGCGCTTGCCATGGCAGACATCGCACGGCACATACACATCGGGCAGAAAGTGCATTTCGACCTTCAACACGCCATCGCCCTGGCACGCCTCGCAGCGACCGCCCTTCACATTGAACGAAAAGCGGCCCGGATCGTAGCCGCGTTCCTTTGCGGCGGGCACACCCGCGAACAGTTCGCGGATCGGCGTGAATACGCCGGTGTAGGTGGCCGGGTTCGAGCGCGGCGTGCGGCCGATCGGCGATTGATCGACGTTGATCACCTTGTCGAAGTGCTCGAGGCCTTCGATCGCTTCGAACGGCGCCGGCTCGGTTGACGAGCCGTACAGGTGATGCGCGACCGCCTGATACAGCGTGTCGTTGATCAGTGTCGACTTGCCGGAGCCCGACACGCCGGTGACGCAGGTGAGCAGGCCCACCGGCAGATCGAGCGTGACACGCTTCAGATTGTTGCCATACGCCTCGACGATACGCAGGTGCCGCTCGTCCGGCTGCTTGCGGTCCTGCGGATACTCGATGCGCCGCGTGCCGTTCAGATACTGGCCGGTGAGCGACGCCGGATCCGCCTGCACTTGATCGGGCGTGCCTTCGGCGATCACCATGCCGCCGTGCTCGCCGGCTCCCGGCCCCATGTCGACGATATAGTCGGCCATCCGGATCATGTCTTCGTCGTGCTCGACCACGACCACCGAGTTGCCGAGATCGCGCAGATGCTTCAGCGTCGAGATGAGCCGGTCGTTGTCGCGCTGATGCAGGCCGATCGACGGTTCGTCGAGCACGTACATCACGCCGGTCAGGCCGGAGCCGATTTGCGACGCGAGCCGGATGCGCTGCGCCTCGCCGCCCGACAGCGTTTCGGCGCTGCGCTCGAGCGACAGGTAATCGAGCCCGACGTTATTCAGAAACATCAGGCGTGCGACGATTTCCTTGATGACCTTGTCCGCGATATCGCGTTTCGCGCCTTCGAGACGCAGCGTCTGGAAATAGCCGAGCGTATCGCGCAGCGGCCAGCCGCTGATTTCGTAGATGCCGCGCGCGTCGCTGTCCGCGCCGATGCGCACGAAGCGCGCTTCGCGGCGCAGACGCGTGCCCTCGCACGCGGGGCACGCCTGATTGTTCTGATACTTCGCGAGTTCCTCGCGCACGGCGACCGAATCGGTTTCGCGATAGCGCCGCTCGAGGTTCGGGATGATCCCTTCGAACACATGCTCGCGCACCGACGTGCGGCCGCGCTCATTGATATACGAGAACGGGATGGTTTGCTTGCCCGAACCATACAGCAGGACCTTGCGGATTTTCTCCGGCAGTTCCTCGAACGCCGTATCGATGTCGAACTCATAGAACGCCGCGAGACTTTGCAGCATCTGGAAGTAAAACTGGTTGCGCCGGTCCCAGCCCTTCACCGCGCCCGCGGCGAGTGACAGCGACGGATGCGCGACCACCCGCTTCGGATCGAAGAACGTGATCTGTCCCAGCCCGTCGCATTCCGGGCACGCGCCCATCGGGTTGTTGAACGAAAAAAGGCGCGGCTCGAGTTCCTGCAGCGAGTACGAGCAGATCGGGCAGGCGAACTTCGAGCTGAACAGATGCTCGGCATCGGTGTCCATTTCGAGCGCGAGCGCCCGGCCGTCGGCGAGGCGCAGCGCCGTTTCGAACGATTCGGCGAGCCGCTGCTTCATGTCCGGCCGCACTTTCAGACGGTCGACGACCACGTCGATCGAATGTTTGTCGTTCTTCTTGAGCGCCGGCAGCGAATCCACTTCGTAGATCTTCGCGACGCCTTCATTCGCGGTGCCGCCGCCCGAGCGCACGCGAAAGCGAATGAAGCCTTGCGCCTGCATCTCTTCGAACAGCTCCGCGTGCTCGCCCTTGCGATTCGAGACGACCGGCGCGAGGATCATCAGTTTGGTGTCTTCCGGCAGCGCGAGCACCGCGTCGACCATTTGCGACACGCTTTGCGCTTCGAGCGGGATGCCGTGGTCGGGACAGTACGGCGTGCCGACGCGCGCAAACAGCAGACGCAAGTAGTCGTGAATTTCGGTCACCGTGCCGACGGTCGAGCGCGGATTGTGCGACGTCGCTTTCTGCTCGATCGAAATAGCCGGCGACAGCCCTTCGATCAGATCGACGTCGGGCTTTTCCATTAGCTGTAGAAATTGCCGCGCGTACGCCGACAGGCTTTCGACATAGCGCCGTTGCCCTTCCGCATAAAGCGTGTCGAACGCGAGCGACGACTTGCCCGACCCCGACAGCCCCGTGATCACGATCAATTTGTGACGCGGCAGGTCGAGATTGACGTTTTTCAGGTTGTGGGTGCGAGCCCCACGGATACGGATTTGTTCCATGAACCTGCGGGAAGAAGGGAAACTAAACCTGCTACTATAACGACTTTTCCAGACCGCCGTTACGGCGACCTGATCGTGCCCGAAAGCCTGCGCAAGCGCGCCAACGGCGCAGCAGTAGGGCGGAATGTGCGGCCAATCTGGAACGGGTGGCTCGACCATGCGTGAACGACACGCCTGAAGAAAGCGACCGAAAGCAGCGGCTAAAAGCGGCAGCTGAAAGCAGCGACTGAAAGTAGCGACTGAAAGTAGCATGCAGTCCATTGCGGCCCGGCGAGCGGTCGACATCGCAAAAGCGCGGCCAAAGTACGACTACGGCAAACAAATCGTGGCAACAGACGTAGCAGAAAGCGCGGCAAATCAGCACAGCAGCGGCAACGGCATCAATCATGAATCCGGGCGCCGTAACCTGCTAGCCGGCGAGGCCGCGACGCTGTCAGCTGCGCTTGCATCCCTGCTTGTATCGGTATCCGCACCCGCACGTTCATCCGAGTATCTCCGTCGATGTCTTCCAATCCGTCTGTCACTTCCCCACGCATGAGCGCGTCCGAGTTGCGCGCGACCATGGCGCTTGCGTCGATCTTCGCGTTGCGCATGCTCGGACTGTTCATGATCATGCCGGTGTTCTCGGTCTACGCGAAGACGATCCCCGGCGGCGACAACGTGCTGCTCGTTGGTATCGCGCTCGGTGCATATGGTGTCACGCAATCGCTGCTGTATATCTTTTATGGCTGGGTGTCGGACAAGGTGGGCCGCAAGCCGGTCATCGCGACCGGCCTGCTGATTTTCGCGCTCGGCAGCTTCGTTGCCGCGCTCGCGCATGACATGACGTGGATCATCGTCGGCCGGGTGATCCAGGGGATGGGCGCGGTGTCGTCCGCGGTGATCGCGTTTATCGCGGACCTGACTTCCGAGGAACATCGCACCAAAGCGATGGCGATGGTGGGCGGCAGTATCGGCATCTCGTTCGCGGTCGCAATTATCGGCGCGCCGATTGTGTTTCACTGGGTCGGCATGAGCGGCCTGTTCGCGCTGATCGGCGTGTTTTCCGTGCTGGCGGTCGGCGTCGTGCTGTGGGGCGTGCCCGACGCGCCGAAGCCGGTGCATGTGCGCGCGCCATTCGCCGAGGTGCTGCACAACGTCGAGTTGCTGCGGCTCAATTTCGGTGTGCTGGTGCTGCATGCGACGCAGACCGCGCTGTTTCTGGTCGTGCCGCGCATCCTCGAAGCGAACGGCCTGCCGGTCCGCTCGCACTGGATGGTGTACCTGCCGGTGATGGCGCTGTCGTTCGTGATGATGGTTCCCGCGATCATCGCCGCGGAGAAGCGCGGCAAGATGAAAACGGTACTGGTCAGTGCGATTGCTCTTATCCTGATCGGCCAGTTACTGTTGGGCGCTGCACCGCATACCATAGCGATCGTGGCGGCGATCCTGTTCGTCTATTTTCTGGGCTTCAACATTCTCGAGGCGTCACAGCCGTCGATGGTGTCGAAGCTCGCGCCCGGCACCCGCAAGGGGGCTGCGATGGGCGTCTACAACACAACGCAGTCGATCGGGCTCGCGCTTGGTGGTGTGATCGGTGGCTGGCTGCTGAAAACAGATGGATCGAGCGCGGTGTTTTACGCGTGTTCGGGGCTCGTTTTCTGCTGGCTTATAATCGCCGCAACCATGAAGCAGCCTCCGCGCAAAGCTTGACAACGCCGCCCGCGACGGAATCGATACATCGTATGGGACCGGGGTAAGCGCTGAAGCGCGAACTCCGATCGACACAGGGAAGGAGAGAATCTTATGGCATCCGTGAACAAGGTCATTCTCGTCGGCAACCTCGGCGCCGATCCGGAAGTCCGTTATCTTCCGAGCGGCGACGCGGTGGCGAACATTCGCCTTGCCACGACCGACCGGTATAAGGACAAAGCGTCCGGTGAAATGAAGGAAATGACCGAGTGGCATCGCGTGTCGTTCTTCGGCCGGCTCGCGGAAATTGTGTCCGAATATCTGAAGAAAGGCTCGTCGGTTTATATCGAAGGCCGCATTCGCACGCGCAAATGGCAAGCGCAGGACGGCACCGACCGTTACTCGACTGAAATCGTCGCGGACCAGATGCAGATGCTGGGCGGTCGCGGTGGTGCGGGCGGCGGCGGTGATGATGGCGGCTATAGCCGTGAGCCTGCCGAGCGTAGCAGTGGTGGCGGGCGCGCGGTGGGCGGTGGTGGCGCTGCGCGCAGCGGCGGCGGCGCGGCGAGCCGGCCAAGTGCGCCGGCCGGCGGTGGTTTCGACGAGATGGACGACGATATCCCGTTCTAAACCCGACGCAAGCCGCTCAGTCGGCGAACACAGCGGCATCAATACAAACACAAAGGCCGGAACCATCGATGAGATGGTTCCGGCCTTTTGTTGTTTCCTTCGTCGGGCGATGCCGCGCCGATCGCGCGGCATTGGTCAACAACCGCTCAGCACAATTCGGATTGCCAGGCGACGCCATATTGCCGATGCTTGCTCAGCGCTCCCGCGACCGTTGCACGGCCCTGCGCGACGACATCGGCAACCTCGTTCTTCGACATCGCCAGCACATCGCCCGCTTCCGCGTAGCTCAAGCCTTCGACCAGCACCAGCAGCATCGGTACGCGCTGCGCGTCGGGCAGCGAGCTGACCGCGTGCCGCAACAGGCAATGTGCGCAGCTCGTCGCAAGCTGCTCGCACGATCCGTCGCACGTGCAATCGCCTTTAAGAGGCCGCAGCCGCGCATGGCGCTGCGCGTAGCCTTCTTCAAGCCAGACGGCGGCCATAATCGAAAAGAGCCGGTGCATCGGGCCCAGGCAGCGCGACGCGCTGCGGCTCCAGTCGCCTGTCGTGAAGCGTCGGCATGCCTGCACCACGAGACGTTCGGCGTCCCGCTCCTGCTCGGTGAGGCGCAGCGCGAACGCCCAGATGCGCGGCAACGACTCGATGCCGGTCAAAGTATCCTGGTTGACCATACGTCAGTGCCTCCCTTGCATGCGTCGATTCCGCGCCGGTGTCTCGATCGGGTTCCAAACCTCGCGACCGACAAAGCCATCCGCGGTTTACGCGAATCGCCCGGACCTTGTGAAGCAACAGGTGTGAGTAAGGATTTTGTATTGAGTAAGACGGGGTCGTTGTCCACTGGATAGACCACCCGCGACTTGTGACCGATGTTAAAGACTGCGAAAGCAGTTCAACACCATGATCAACGAAAGGTAACGTTGCATGACGCGTAACGAACCTCGCGGATGCGAGCGATCACGCGGCCAATGCTCGACTCGACATCGATGAAGACTCACCATTCCGCGGCTGCAATGCTGATATGCGTTTTCAGGCGAGCACACACACAGTCAGACTTCAGTCGACGTGGCGACAAACCTCATGATGGCCAGCTCATCGCGACCGAGCGCGACCGGTAGCTTCTCCGCAATCAGGTCGATCCACGCGCGGGTTTGCGCAGGCAAATAGCGTCGCGACGAGATAAGCGAGTAGACGCCGATCTCCGGCGTGCGCCATTGCGGCAGAACCGGCACGAGCTGGCCGCTGTTCAGGCTGTCGATGATCGCCCAAGGCGGCAGCAACGCAATGCCGAGTCCGCTCAACGCCGCGCTCAACACGGCATCCGTCGAATCACCCTTGAAAGGACCGGACACCGGTAGCGTGATCGTCGAATCGCCGTCGGTCAATTGCCAGTCGCGCGTAATGTTGACGAGCTTCAGGCAACTGTACGTCATCAGATCTTCGGGGTGCGACGGCGTGCCGTGCCGCGCGAGAAAATCGGGCCGCGCGCACAGCATGCCGCGCATCCCGCCGACCCGGCGGCCGACCAGCGTCGAGTGCGGCAGTTCCTGGGCGAAGTAGACGCTCGAATCGATGCCCTCGGCGAGCACATCCGGCGCGTTCTGGCGCGTCGAGAATTCGACCTTCACATCCGGATAACGCTGCAGGTAGTCCATCAGCAACGGCAACAGATGATACCGGCCGAAGCCGGACATGCACGACACCTTCAGCGTGCCGGCGGGGCGCGTTGCCGCGTCGCGGGCTTCGTTTTCCGCTTCATCGACCAGATCGAGGATCGACCGGCACTTGAGCAGATAACGTTCGCCCGGACCGGTCAAAGATACGTGGCGAGAATTGCGATGCAGTAACTTGGTGCCGAGACGTTGCTCGAGTTCGCCGACCATCCGCGAGACCTGCGCCGGGGTCAAGTCTGACTGTAAAGCGGCAGCGGTAAAGCTGCGCGCATCGACGACGCGCACGAATAGACGTATCGCGTGTAGCAGGCCGGAATTTAAACGGGGTGGACTAGTAGGCATGGTGCCGGTTGAATGGGTGCCAAGGATCGTCCGGTCAACGCGGTCCCCGGATTTATTGTGGTTTGAGTCGGCCGCAAAGTGGCCTATTGAACGGAGAACAGCCTGATGCGTGTTTTATTCCGGGGTCCATTGCGATTCGGGTTGATCGCTGGTTAATGTAATGTATTAGTAATATTAGGGGGCTGTGCCGGTCCTCGCTTTCATGACGTCACGCCCGCGGCGATGGGGGCGAGGCCAAAAAAAAGACCCCGCGTCGCCGCGGGGTCTTTCCATCCATCTGACGAAGCCGATGTCGCGCACCGGCCAGCGAGCGTCGGTCAATTTCCGCCACCGCCTCTGCGGATGCCGAGCGTGATCTTGTTCGTTACGGATTTCACGCCGTTCACGCCCTGCGCGACTGTCGCGGCCTGGGCGATCTGGCCGCTCTCAGGCACGGTGCCGGTCAGCGTCACGTTGCCGTCGCGCGCCCTGACGAACACGTTGGATACGTCGAAGCCTTGTGCCTTGGCCAATGCACGGCGCACGTCGCGACCGAGCCGGCGGTTCGCCTGCTTCACCGCTTTCGCATCACTTGTCGTCATGGCCGGCGGATTCGCCGTCGTATCGGTCGACTGCTGCGACCAGGCGGTCGACGTCACTGCCACACATCCTGCAACAACCATCACCTTCAACAGATCGATTGCGTTCATGACCGCTCCTTTGTCTCGGTTTTTGGGGGGGCCCGCGTGACGAATCGGAAAAACACAAACAAAAATAAAAATAGGCAATCGCCGCACTAATGCAAGACCAATTTGCCGCATATCGCCTGGCGGCAAACAGAGTATGCGCGCGTCTCTCGTTAAATGCATCGCGCTTGCTGCGCGCGGTCAGTCGCGACCACTTGACCGGTAAAGCGAAGCAAACCCGATGGGTTTTGCTTGCCTGATTAGCCCGCGGAAACGTCGATTAAGCGTACGGAATAAATCCGATTCGACGATTGTTTTCGGGGTGGCGGTGACGTCCCGCTTTGACGCGTAGAAGATTCGGGCACGCGCGAAGGCCTCGTTGTCCTCTCACGTCTTCTGATCCCACGATGCTTCGGGCATGTGTCCGCGGCACCTCGTGAACTCCAGCTTATGAACCCCACCTGACGAACCTTTTGGAGGTCGGAGAGATGACGGACAACGATTCAACGCGCGCGCTGCGCCGCGCGCTTAATGGGCTCACCCCGAAACTAGCCGCGGGCTTAACCGCCGGACTGACCACGCTTGCGCTGTGGTGTCCCGCCGCCGCTTTCGCGAAGCCGCCTGTCGATTCGCAAAGCGCGCTGATTGCACATGGCGACTACATTGTTCACCGTGTCGGCATGTGCATCGACTGCCACACGCCGAAAGACGCGCACGGCATGCCCATCGCGAGCGAAGACCTGCATGGCGCGGATCTTCCGATTACGCCGGAACCTCCGGCCCCGCCGGGCTGGGTCAGTCGCTCGGTCAAGATTGCGGGCTTGCCGGCAGGCTACACCGAGGCGCAACTCATCACCTTTCTCGAGACAGGCCATACGCCGAGCGGCGGAACCGCGCATCCGCCGATGCCGGATTACCGGTTGAACGAACACGATGCGCGCGCGGTCGCTGCGTACCTACATTCGATCAATTGAGCGATGCGCGGTGTGCGCGTTCGCTGTCGTCTGAAGGCGCCCTTCGAGCGTCGTTTGCTGGAATGGGGCGTCGGCATACGGCTATCGTTTCGCGCGCAACTATTTGACGTCGCACGTCGCAGCGGCATAGTCAGGTGAACCCCGCCCGTGGGCGGGGTTTGTCCATGCGTGCGGCAACCTGCAAGCCGAAAATTCACCGCTCGCCGACGCGGCTTACGCGGCACCGCCGTTCGCACGCAACACTTGCCCGTTTACCCAGCCGCCATCCGGGCCCGCGAGGAACGAGACGACCGCGGCGACTTCATCCGGCCGGCCAAGGCGCTGCAGCGGCGGGATATTCGCGAAAGCCTGAATCTGCGCTTCGGTCTTGCCTTTATAAAACAGCTCGGTGCCGATCGGACCTGGCGCGACGGCATTCACCGTGACGTTACGGCCGCGCAATTCCTGCGAGTACGCCCGCGTGAGCGCTTCGACCGCCCCTTTCGATGCGTTGTAGAGCGCGTAGCCCGGCTTGTTCAGCGCGATTGACGTACTCGAGAAGTTGATGATGCGGCCGCCTTCGGCAATCCGCGACCATGCTTCGCGCATCGTGTTGAACGTGCCCCGCACATTCGTGTTCATCGTTTGTTCGAAGGTTTCGTCAGTGGTGTCGCTCAGCGGCGTGACTGTCATCACGCCCGCATTGTTGACGAGCACGTCGACCTTACCCAGTTCCTTTTCGACGGTGTCAAACATGCGGCGCACGTCGACCGGATCCGCGACGTCGGCTTTGACGGCGATCGCCATCGTGCCTTCCTGACGAAGTTCGTTGACCAGCGCCTCGGCGTCCGTCGCGCTCGTTGCATAGTTGACAGCGATCGAGAACCCGTCGGTGGCGAGCCGCCAGGCGACGGCCGCGCCGATGCCGCGTGCGGCGCCCGTGATGAGAGCGACTTTTTCGTTTTTGATGGCGTTCATGATTCGTATCCTCCGAAAGTGGTGAGCGGGTGAAACGAATCATGAATGAAGTGTCCGCAGAGATAATCCATCGCGTTTCGGCATTACAATTCCATTTACTTCAACAAACGCCGGACGTGACGCGACGGAGCACGCATATGGATCGGTTTCAGGAAATGCAGGTGTTTGTGCGGATCGCCGAGCGGCAAAGCTTCACGCGCGCGTCGGACGACCTCCAGATACCGCGGGCGACGGTCACGAATCTGATGAAGCGGATGGAAGAACGGCTCGGCGCCCGGCTCCTCGAGCGTACGACCCGTTCGGTGCGTCTGACGCATGACGGTGAAGCGTATTACGCGCGATGCCTGCGCCTGCTCGCGGACCTCGACGAGGCGGAAGGCTCGTTTCGCAATGTCGCGCCTAAGGGACTGCTGCGCGCGAACCTGCAAGGCACGCTCGCGCGCTTTTTCGTGATGCCGGCGTTGCCGCAGTTTCTCGGCCGCTATCCGGGCATCGAACTGCATCTGGCCGACGACGACCGCTTCGTCGACCTGGTGCGCGAAGGCGTCGATTGCGTGCTGCGCGCGGGGACGCTGCAAGATTCGTCGATGGTCGGACGTCGCCTCGCGCGGCTCGAGCAGGTGACGGTCGCAAGTCCTGCGTATCTCGCTGCGTATGGTGAGCCGAGCAGTCTCGACGAACTGCGCACACACCGCGCGGTGAATTTCGTATCGAGCGCGACCGGTAACCCGATGCCGCTCGAGTTCACCGTCGACGGGCGGGTCACCGAGATCAACATCGGCGGGATCGTCGCGGTGACGTCGGCGGACCTTTACACAGGAGCGGCGCTGGCCGGCCTCGGTATGGTGCAGGTGCCGCGCTACCGGATCGCCGACGAGCTCGCGCGCGGCGCGTTGAAAATCGTTCTGCCGGAACATGCGCCGCCGCCGATGCCGGTGACGGTGCTTTATCCGCAGAACCGGCAGTTGTCGTCGCGCGTGCGGGCCTTTGCGGACTGGCTGCGGGAAGTGTTTGAGACGGGCGAGCCAACGCGCGGACCATAACGGCTGATTTCGCAGCTCATGCGTCACGTATGTCGCGCAGGTCGCCCGCCGGGCAAGCGCACCTACCGATTCAGATGAGACAACGCGTCGCGCATCGGCTGGCTGGAAACGATCAGCGGCCCGGTCAACGGCGTATCGAGATCGACGATCACGTACATCGCCGACGCAATCGAGATCGCGCCAAGCATCATCATCACGAGCGCGAGCGCGTTGCGTGGCGCGATCAGCCCGAAGCTCAGGAAGATCACGAACAGCCAGAACGCGAGCATGGCCAGGAACGGCCGCGAGATCGAGCTATGCGCTTCCTCGAGCAGTTTCCAGCGTGCGGCCGTCAGCAAATCGAACTGATTCATGATCTGCACGAGCGCGCGCTGTTGAGCCGGGTTTTGCACGCGCAGATTGCGCGCCTCGGTGGTTGCGGCATTCAGCATATCGCCGAGTTCCAGGCTTTCCAGCTGGTTGAACCCGGTCGACGGAAATGCCCGCTTCGGATAGTAATCGCCTTTAGGCGCGGGTTCACCGGGCCACGTCGACGCGATCGCTTCCGCGGTATAGACGCGCAACAGCGCACGCACCGGGTCCGCCTCCTTGCCGAATTCGCGCAACGTCTGATCGAGCTGGATCAAATCCGACGCATACACGCGAAAGTCGCTACCGACCGTATCGAAGCCGCTCTTCGCCGACGCGGTCAGCAGGCCGAGCACCAGCGCCGCGAACGTCACGAGCATGCCCATCACGAGCTGGATCAGCTGCACGGTTTCATGCGCCTTGTGTTCTTCCGGCAGAAGCGGCTTGACGAACCAGCCGATCGCGGTGCCGACGAGCAGCACAACGAACACGACCAGCGCTGACGTGATCTCCTGCATCCGATGGGCTCCGTTGCGCGGACCGCCGCGCCGGCAGTGCGGGCTCTAGCGCCAAGCGCAGTGCGGGTGGGCGCGATCCGTCCGGCGGTAAGCGGCAATCGATGGCAATGAGCGCCAATCTGCGCCGATCGGGCGTCTCGTGCAATGCGTGTCTTCCTGGGCGCCTGGCGTTAGCGCGTCGTCACGGCCGTGCCGCGTAGAGCTTCGCGACGCCGTCGATTTCCTCCGGCGTCATATTGCGCGCGACGTTGCGCATCTGTTCGTTGATGTCATTGCGGCGCTGGCCGCTGGCGAAAAGCCTCAACTGTCCGGCCAGATAAACCGACGACTGGCCGCCGAGCCAGGGCGCCGCGCCTTTGCGGTCGCGCTCGCCATGGCACGCCGCGCATGGCGCGATATTGCGCATCGGGTCGCCCTCGTTGACGAGCCTGCGGATCGCGCGATCTTCGGTGCCGCCTGTTTCTGCCGGACCCGGCCGCGGCAGCGATGCGTAGTAGGCCGCGAGATCCTGCAGATCGCGGTCGTTCAGATTGCGGATAATCGGCGGCATGATCGAGTTCGGACGCTTGCCGGTCTGATAATCGCGCAGTTGCTTGTAGATCGCATCCGCGAACTGGCCAGCGATCACCGGTGCGGTGACCATCACGACGCCTTGCACGCCGTGGCACATCGAGCAGTTTTGCGCGAGGGTCGCGCCGCGACCGATCGACGCCTGATCGGCACGTGTGCGGCGCAGCGGCGGCAGCACGATCACATAGCTGGGCGGTGGGCCCTCGATGTCGGCCGAGCCGCTGAACCACGACTGCGGCACGCCGGCCGCACGGCAGATCTCGGCCCACAAGCCGCCGCCTGTGAAGTCCGGATGCCTCGAGGGCAACCAGATAAAGCCGATCAGTATCGAAGCGATCGCGATCCCGACCGTACAGCCAACGCTCACCGTGAACCAGCGGTTGCGGAAGCTGAACACACGTTCTTCGCTCATCGCGATGCTCCTACCGCCACGGCGGGCACGGACGGCAGCACCAGCAACTGCGCGATCGGCACGCCGTAGTTGACGACGGTCAGGCCGATCATCAGCGCGACCCACAGGCCGAAGCCGTTCAACGCAGCGGGCACGCGATTGACCGGATGCACGGGCACGCTAAAGCCAAACGTCTTCGGTTCTTCAACCGGACCGAATTGCCCCTTCACCAGGATATAGATGAACATCAGGCCGGAGATCACGAGGATGAGTCCGCCGAATGCCGACATCGCGACCCATACCGCCTGCGCCTGAATCCCCGGCGCGCTGTAGTCGTAGTACGCCATCCGGCGCGGTGCACCGAGCAGTCCGACGTAGTGCCAGGGAATCGTCACGACCATCATGCCGATGAACCACAGCCACAACTGCGTGCGGATCAGTCCGACATGGCCGAGCACGCGGCCGGTGAGTTGCGGCCACAGTTCATAGGCGATCGCGAAATACATGATCACGATCGCGCCGCCGAAAATAAGGTGGAAGTGACCGGTGACCCACTGTGTGTTGTGGATCGACTCGTTCAGCTGATAACTCATGTTGATCAGCCCGCCGGCGCCGCCGAAGCCGAGCATGATGAACGAGAACGCGATCACCAGCATCATCGGGTTACGCCAGGGCAGCGCGGTGAGCCAGCCGAACGCGCCTTTGCCGCCGCGCAGCCGGCCTGCGATTTCAACCGATGCGCAGATCGTGAACACGGTGAGCAGCGTCGGTACCGACACCATGCCGGTGAACACTGCATGGATAAACTTGAAGCCCGGACCGACCTGCGGATCGGCGAACAGATGGTGAATGCCGATCGGCATCGCGAACACGAGGAACAGCACGAACGAGATGCGCGCCATCGAATCGCTATACAGGCGCCCGCCGATCGCGCGCGGCACCAGCGTGTAGTACGCGATATACGCGGGGATCAGCCAGAAGTAGACGATCGCGTGCAGCGTCCATGAGAACAGCACGCGCGCCAGACCCGCATCGATGGTCGACTTCAGCCCAAGCGCGACCGGCAGGATCTGGAACAGTACTTCGACTGCCGCGCCGACCGCGGTCCATGCCCACAGATACGCGCCCGCTACATTCGCGAACATCGCAAGCGGCACCGGCTTGCCGGGGTTCGCGCGTTTCCACGCGCGCATGTTCACGTGCATCAGCGCGACCCAGATCCACGAGCCGACGACCACCAGCACGACACCGATGTAGTAGAACGGATTGCCGACCATCGGCGGATAGAACGTGTACAGCACCGACGCGCGGCCCATCGCGACCGGAATGGTCGCCGCCACCGCGCCGATCGCGAGCAGGATAAAGCCGGTCCACGCCCACTTGATGCCGATCAGTGTCTGCTTTAACGCCAGTTCGACGATCGCATAACCGAAACCCATCGCGACGAGCGTCGGCAGCACATAAGCCATCACCGTGCCGTGCTCGGTCACCGAACGGTAGTAAAGCTCCGGCTGGCCGAGCCACGGATGCAGCGGGCTGCGCACCAGCATTTGCCACGCGCCGAGAAAGAGCGCAATGATGAACGCGATAAACGCGAGCCAGAAATGCGCAAGAATGAGTCGCCTAGCGTGCAACACAGCTGAGTCTCCGGTTTTGTCGTGCCTGCTCGAAGAAGGCGGCCTTGTCGATCACTTTCACGTGTGCCCACATCGTCTGATGACCGACGCCGCAGAACTCATGGCACGGCATCAGGTGCTCGCCAGGTTGGTCGAAGCGCGTATTCATCGTCGCCACATAGCCGGGGACGACCATCGTGTTGATATTCGTATCGGACACCAGCAGACCGTGCACCACATCCGCGCTCGTCGTGCGCAGCTTGATCGGCGTATCGGCCGGCACCAGCAGGCATTGCGGCGTGAACGAGTATTGCTGCGCGATAAAGCGCACGACGACCGAGCCGTCAGGCTCGACCGCGCTGCCAAGATTGCTCTCGACGAATTCGCCGGAGATTTGCAGCCGCGACGGATCGATGGTCTCGACGCGCGATGGCGGCATGATCGCCCAATGCAGGCCGGTGAACACCACGACGACCAGCATGAACACGATAATCCCGCCGGCGAACCACGCCCAGCGCCGCTCCGCGCGTTCTTCGACAGAGTGGTTACCGTGATGATCGGAAGGTTGGCTCGACATGGTTGGCGGTTACTGGATGACGCCGCGTGGCAGGAATACGAGAAAGTAAAAGCCGATCCAGATCGCCAGCACGATGAGCACGGCGACACCGGCCAGCGCAATCGCGCCGCCCGGTCCGGCGGCGACGATGCGCTCGACGTCTTCATCGGAAGCGCCGGCGCTGGTGGGTTCGTTGACATCCATCTACTTGATCTCCCGATGCAAGAGTTCGGTGCGGCAGTCACGCGCATGCGGCGCCCGATGTCTGTGCGTTGCTGGCCGACTTTCGCGGCGCGTGCAACGCTTCCGCGCATCGCGCGCGTTCAGCGCAGCGGCGCGTTACGCAACTCGTTGACCTGTTTCGGCGTCACCGGCAGCCCATGGTTGCCCCACGCGGTGCGGATAAAGGTGACCACCGCGGCCAGATCCGCGTCGTTCAGTTCCTGCGCGAAAGGCGGCATGCCGTAGGGCTCGGGGTTGCGTCGCGTACCGGGCGGGAAGCCGCCGTTCAGCACGATGCGAATCGGGTTGACCGCCGAGTCCATTTCGATTGACTGGTTGCCCGCGAGCGGCGGGTAATGCGGCGGATGACCTTCGCCGTTCGCGCCGTGGCACGTCGCGCATTTGTCCGCGTAGATCTGCTGGCCTTTGGCGAATATCTTCGGATCGGCCTTCGCCGACGGACCGGTCTTGCGGCCGGGATCGCTATCCGGCAGCGACTTCAGGTAGATCGCCATCGCCTTCAGGTCGTCTTCGGTCAGGTACTGCAGGCTGTGGTACGTCACTTCGGCCATCGGCCCGTACACTGCGCCTCGATCCGAGATGCCCGCTTGCAAGAGATCGACGATGTCCTTGATGCTCCAGTCGCCGAGGCCGCCGTCCTTGTCCGACGTTAGCGATGGCGCATACCAGTTCTGCACCGGGATCAGCCCGCCGGCGAACTGTTTATCGCGCGACGAGCCGCCGAGCAGGTTGATCTTCGTGTGGCACATCGTGCAGTGGCCGAGACCTTCGACCAGATACGCGCCGCGGTTCCATTCGACCGAACGCGTCGGGTCGGGCTTGAACTCGCCTTCGCGGAAATACAGCGAGCGCCAGCCAAGCAGCAGATCGCGGTGATTGAACGGGAAGCGCAGTTCGTGCGGCCGGTTCGGTTGTCTTACCGGCGGCACCGACATCAGATAGGCGAAGATCGCATCGGAATCTTCGCGCGTGACTTTCGTGTATTGCGCGATCGGCATCGCCGGATAGATCAGCTTGCCGTCGGGCCCTTTGCCGGTGCGCATCATGTTGAAGAAGGCGTCCGCGCTCCAGCTGCCGATTCCGTATTGAACGTCAGGCGATATGTTCGGTGAGAACAGCGTGCCGAACGGCGTTTCCATCGCGAGGCCGCCGCCGAACTCCTTGCCGCGCGGCGCGGTGTGGCAGGCGATGCAGTCGCCCGCACGTGCGAGGTACTCGCCGCGGATCACGATCTCCGGACGCGTGTCCGGCGTGCCGGCGGGCTTGCCTGCAGCGGTAGCGGGCGCCGTGGCTTCGGCGGCGTGGGCCGCGCTGACGAACGGTACGTGCGCAAAGCCTGCTGCACATGCGAAGGTCGCGGCGGTGACGGCGATGCGGAGCGCGAATGAGATCGGCTTCATTCCGGTTGACTCCCGCATGCCATCGGCAACCTGCCGGTTTGTTTCGGCGCAGGTGTTGGGTCAGCCGGCCGCGGCTGTCGCGCGAGCCAGCTCGATACCGCGGTGATGTCCCGGTCGGTCAGCTTGATCGCGATTGCATGCATGCAATCGGGTGCGATCGCGTGACGCGTGCCGGAGCGCCATGTACCCATTTGTCCTGCGATGTAGCTCGCATGCAAGCCAAGCAGGCCTGGAATACCGGGCTGCACGCCGGTGAGCCGCGCGCCGTGGCAAGCTGCGCACGCAGGCAGCTTGCGCGATGGATCGCCTTGCGTCACCAGCTTCTTGCCGTAGTCGAGTACGGCGGCGGAGACGGGCTGCGTGTCCGGGTTCGGATACGGCGGCTGCAGCGCGGCAAAGTATTCAGCGATTTTGTGCAGGTAGGGGTCGGGCAGAAACGCGAGCAGATAACCCATCGGCGCATAGGTGCGGCCGCCGTCGCGAAATGCGATCAATTGATTGAACAGATAGTCGGCCGGTTTGCCGGCGATACGAGGAAAGTAGTCATTGTTGCGGCCTTGGCCCTGGACGCCATGACACGTAGTGCATGCGTGCATCCGTTCGTCCATTGCGGATGGCATCGACGCTGACGGACTTGCGGTTGCGGCCGGGCTGCCCGTTTCTGCCGCACTAGCCGGCAAGGCCGCGTCCGCCAGCACGAGGCATAGGAATAGCACGACCGATAAGCCGACAGTTCCGCGACGCACGACATTCCTCGTAGGTAGTTAGGGTTGGTTTCTGGACTGCTTTTCGTTGTTGCCCTTGCAGAAACTCCGCTATTGCGGTGAACCTGCTACTGCGAGTTCGCTCATCATACGTGTCATCGTTGACGCTTTCAACGAAGGTACCTTGATCTGGATCTAACGCGTGGCTGCTTTATGTTTGGTGTCGTCATCGGCGTGACATGCCCGATAGTCGAGACCTGGCTCAGGTATCAGTTAAAGAGCCGCGCGAACGCGGCGCGCGTCGGCGTGACGCGCGCGCTTTCGCCGATGCGCGCTGGTATCAGATGAGATTTGACTGGCGGTAGTGCAGGCAAGCCAATGTTCGCACGCGCGCGATGTTTCGGATTCTCCGATATCCGGCATTCAATAGTCCCGCTTTTCCGATAGATGCTCGCCCCGTACGATCGCCCCTGTCAATGCCTTTTGTGGAGGTTGCGATGCGGTGCGAATCAGGTCTGTGAAGGTCCGCGCGCACGGGATGTGCACCGATGGAAAGTACTGGATGCGGGCTTTGCCGCGAACGCGAGCTTTCGCGGCCGCGTTCCCCGGCACCCCGGCGATCGCGGTACTGTGCTGCGCAACGACTATCAACTGGCCAATGCGGGGCTGGGTCTCGCGCTTGGCGAACTGTCGTGGGGCATGCTGACCGACCGTTGGGGCGATCGTCGCGTGCTGCTGCCCGGACTTGCCGCGACCGGCGCGGCGTTATCCGCAATGGCGGGGTTCGCGGTGCCGCACGGCGCTCATGTGCCGGGCATCGCCGCACTTGCCGGAGGCCTGCTCGCAATCGGATTGCTGGGCGGCAGCGTTAATCCGTCAGAACCGGTAGCCGATGCCCGCCTGGATCATGTCCGCGTCGAGGCTCGAACGCGTGACCACCCGGTTCCATGTGACTCGTGTGAGCCAGTGCTTGCTGAGTCGGTAACTCGCGGAAAGGGACACCAGCCCGGATATCGTGCCTTTGATGCCTTCGGAGCCAGGCTCGTTGAACACGTCGATCGCGTAGTACGCGCCCGCTCCGACCGCGAGCGTCAGGCGTTCGTTGAAGAACGCACGCGTGAGCCAGAGCTGCGACCCGAGTCCGTTGCGCCGCACCGCCGCGGGGACGTTTTCATGCATATACGTCGCGCTCCAGTCGACGTACCTGAACAGGCCTCGCCGGTACTCGACGCTCGTCGAAAAGCCCGACTCCGAATTCAGACTGTTCTTGATCGTTTCGCCCGCGAGCACGGCGAACTCGTTGCTCGTCACGCGGTCTTTCCGTGCCAGCGGGAGGTCGCGCGGTCCCGGCTCGTCGGGCGCGTCGAGCTGATAGCCAATGCCGAGCAGGATGCCGGACGTGCTCGGGCCGCCGCCTATCTGCGCCCGGTTCAGTTGCGCCTGCAATATCCAGCGATGCGATGTGTAGTACGCGGCGCGCACGCTCATCAATGCGCCCCAGCCGTGGTTGTTCATGAAACCGTTCGGGCGGCTCGACACCGTATCGGAGTAACGGTAAGGGCCGACCCCGGCGGATAGCACGATGCGGCGGTCCGCGAGCGGTAGCCGGCCCCACAACTGGATGCTCTGGCCGTCGCGATGGTGACCGGGCAAGTGCCCTTCATTGAGCCATGTCATGCCAAGTGCCGCGTACTTGCCGAGCCCTTCGTGATAGTCGAATGCCCACGAGTACGTATGCGAACCGGCGCCCGTCAACGCTCCACCGAATAGCGCAAACTCCTGCGCGTCCGCGCGCTGTGCGTAGCCGACGCCGGTTGCCGCCAGCAGCGCGGCGAGCACGCAAAGCAATCCGGTGCGCGATTTTGACCCTGACGTTGGGCCGGTCGGCGTGACGTCCGATACGCGACAATCTGTTCGCATCGAACCTGACACCGGGACCTCCTGCCGAGCAATAAATCAAACAAAAACATTGCATTCGGAAGTCTTGTCTGGTTTAACAATTCATCAAATAAGAAATTCCTGAAATTACACCGTCAGTGGTTGATCCCTTGCCACAGTGGTCCTGCGATGCAGATTCATGCTTAGTCCGGAATCATTCAGACTGAGGCATTGATAAGAATCGACAAGACAATATGCCATTGCGCCCGATTTTCTTGCGGCGATCAGATGTCGGTGACAGATTGTTTCAGAACAATCACCAGGAATTTTCAGACCTTCCTTCAAGGAAAAATGAAAATTGGGAATCTGAAATTAAATTGGTTAACTTGGTAATCCTTATCGGTTATTTTATTGGTTTCTTTCGAATCATTGACGATTCGGAACACTCTGATTCTCAATTTCTACGCGTCATGTTTTGATTTCGATTCCCGCACGCCTTTTGTTGCCGCTACAGCTTTTCAAGCGCCATCGGTTGCACGCACCTTTGGATGAAAGTCCAGCAGGCCGCAATGTCGAACCCCCCCGTTCGCGACGCGATCGCGAACGGGGGCGTCCGGAACACAAACAACAAACAAATACCGAGGGAGCATCCGTGAATCTACGAGTCATTCTGGCGGACGATCACCCGTTCGTTCTGCTCGGCATCGAGGCCACGCTTGCTGAGCACGGTGACGTACACGTCGTCGGCCAGGCGACGAGTCCATCGTCGCTGTTCGAGGTGATGAAAACCACCGCGTGTGACGTGCTTGTCACCGATCTCGCCATGCCGAACGAATCGGGCGATGCCGAAGACGGTCTGCGTCTCATCCGGCGCATTCGCAGCAGTTGGCCGCAGGTGCGCATTGTCGTGCTGACGAGCCTCACGAATACGGCAATTCTGCGTTCGATCATCGCCGCGGGTGTACTCGGCATGCTCAACAAGATCGAATCGATGGACGAACTGGCCGCCGCGATTCGCTCGGCGGGCGCGGGGCGCGCGCATGTCAGCCGCTCGGTGATCGAGGCGCTGACCGCGGCAAGCGGCGAGACGCCACGCATGTCGTCGATGCGCGATCTGTCGCCACGTCAGACCGAGGTGCTTCACATGTTCGTGCGCGGCCACTCGATCTCCGAGATCGCACAGCATCTCGGCCGCGATGTGCGCACGGTCAGCCGGCAAAAACGCGATGCGATGGCGAAGCTTGGCGTAAGCAACGATCCGGGGCTGTTTGCATTTGTGCGTGCACACGGTCTTACGTGACCGCGTCCCCAAATTTCGATCGAATGTGCTTGTACGTTTTCTTCGCTATTTCGGAGCAATCTTATGTCTGTCTGGCGACAAGTGTTCAATTCTCGCCGGGTACAGCCATCGCTCCTCAATTTGGCCTTAGGACATAGATCAAAAGGAGCTCTTTCAATGAATGCCAGGAACGACATCACGGCGTCAGTCCGAACGATCATTGCCGACGATCATCCGCTCGTGCTACTGGCGATCGAGAATCTGATGTCGACGTATCCCAACATGGAAATCGTAGGACGCGCGACAGATTCTTCTCAGTTGTTCGCCGAAGCTGGGCGAGTGTCGTGCGATCTGGTTGTCATGGATTTATACATGCCGGGCGGCTTGTATGGCGACGGCCTTGAAATGGTCCGCGAATTCAGGCAGCGATTCCCACAAGTCGTCCTTGTGGTCCTGACAATGGAAACCGAAGCCGAGGCGCTGCAGAAAGTCATTGCGCTTGGTGTCGGTGCGATTGTCAGCAAGCGTGACCGGATCGATCTGATCCATGTCGCGATCATCACCGCGCTCGCGCATGAGTGCTACCTCGGTCCTGCGATTCGCACACTGCTCGCCGATGCAACGATCGCGCGCAGGCTTGACTACGTCAGGCAGATGCTTTCACGACGCGAGCTCGAAGTGCTGACGCACTATGCGTCGGGCCTGGGCGTCACCGAGATTGCGGCCCGGCTCGGTCGCAGCGTGAAGACGATCAGCGCGCAGAAGTGCACGGCGATGCGCAAGCTGTCGCTACACACCGATGCGGATCTCTTCAGATTCGCGGTCGAGCATGGCGTGATTCCCGGCGAACGTGTCGAACACAGCGTCGTGGGGGGCGAGCGGACGTAGGCCTCGCATCGATCGCATCCACAGACTGTCGCACCCGCGTGATCACCCTGCGTCGGCTGCCCGACGCAGGGTGCCGGACAGCGAGCGAGACGCGGCACGGCGCGACGCCGGCATAACAGGGGGGCAGGTCCCGGGGAAGCACATCGTGCGGGGACTGCCCAACCGTCACAGAAGAAAAAAGATGAATCAGACTATCCGGATTATCGTCGCCGACGATCACAGCAGTATCCGCGCGGGTGTGAGCCGGCTGCTCGACAGCGTTGCCCATATGTCGGTGGTGGGCGTTGCGGCGGATACGCTCGCGCTCGCAAAGCTGCTCGATACCTGTCCGTGCGACCTCGTTGTATCGGACATCGGTATGCCGGGCATTGACGGCGAGAGCAATGCGATTCTCTTTCTGCGGCGCATGCTGCGCTTCGTGCCGCACGTGCCGATCGTCATTCTGACGATGATTCATCAACCGAGGACGCTGGCCGGGTTGCTGCATATGGGCGTTGCGGCCATTGTCGACAAACGCGACGCGACCGCTTCGCTGGTTTCAGCCATCGATGCGGCCTACACGGGCCGTCTTTTTCTGTCGAAGCGCGCGCTGGAGGCGATCGGCGACGCTGCCGCTCGACAGCCGGGCGCTGCCGTATTGAGCGCGCGCGAGTGGGAAGTTTTCAGGATGTACACGCAAGGGATGACGATCCAGCAGATTGCCGAACGGCTCGCGCGCAGCGGCAAGACAATCAGTACGCAAAAACGCAATGCGATGCGCAAGCTGGGGCTCGACAGTGAATCCAGTCTGATTGCGTATGCGAGGCAAATTGGCCTGACCTGATGACTGAATCAGCGATCGTCGAGTGAAGTCAGGTGGGCGTTTCCATGAATCACTCATTTAAGAGTAGTCCGATTAACCTGGTCCGACATCGATTCGACAATCTGCGGTCGCGCCCGGCCCATAGCCGGGCATGGCGCGCCCATCGATCATTCGTCATGCAAAGCGACGTGCGGGCAGCGCAACTCTGAAGGTCCGCCGTTCGCAGGCCGGCCTTTGTCGACACGTGACGCATGGACGGGAATCGGAATGGCAAGCCTGGGTAAGCGGTTAGTAGTCGAAGGTGCCGGTACGGCCTGGGTGATGTTTATCGGTTGTGGCAGCGCGGTGCTGAATGCAGGCGCGGTGCAGCAGGGCTGGGGTGTGCTGGAAGTGCCGTTTGCGTTTGGACTCGCGTTGACGACGGCGATGGCGGTACTCGGCCGCGTGTCCGGTGCGCACTTTAATCCCGCGGTAACGATCGGCTTTGCGACCGCACAGCGTTTTCCGGTACGCGACCTGCTGCCCTACATCGCGGCGCAACTGATCGGCGCGCTGATGGGCGCGGCGCTGCTGGCCTACGTCGCGAGCGGCCGGCCAGGTTTCTATCTCAGTTCGAGCGCATTCGGCGCGAACGGTTACGACGATCATTCACCGTCCGACTATCGGCTTCATGCGGCGCTGGCGATCGAATTCGCGATGTCGTTTGTGTTCGTCTTCGTGAATCTGGCGATGTCCGCGCGCAAGGCATCGACGCCGTTAGCGCCGTTCGTGATCGGAGGCTGCCTCGCGCTGATTTATCTGATTGCGACGCCGGTCACCAATGCATCAGTCAACCCTGCACGCTCGACTGCCGCGGCGCTGTTCGTCGGCGACTGGGCGCTCGATCAGTTGTGGCTGTTCTGGGCCGCGCCGATGGCGGGCGGGTTGCTCGCTGGGCTCGCGTACCCTTTGCTGTGCAGCGAAGCGAACAACGAGGTCCACTCACGCGGGGCTGCCGGCGAGCCGCAGGACTTCCGTTGATGCGCGGCCGCCAACGCACCGTGGGCGCCACGCGCACGACGAAAAAAGACGGCCACGATGACCGCTTGCCGCTTTACCGCGCCGTCGGCCGTTCGCTGCGGCGCTGGGTGCTGCGCGCGCTCTTACTGCTGGCCGCGTTCGCAGTTTGTCGAGCGCTCTTCGCGTCTCCTGTGATGCCCGAAGCGGCCTCTTCTACCGACGCGCGCGCCGCACGTTCCCTTCCGCGCAAGCTGACTGTCGGCGTGCTCGCCAACGGCTGGTCGCCGTTCGAAGAATTCGACGACGGCGAACTGAGCGGCCTGAGCATTGAGTATTTGCGCGCGCTCGCCGGCCCAGGCGTCGAATTCGACGTCAAGACGTTCGCGGATATGCCGCAGTTGCTCGCCGCGGCATGCGCCAGCCAGGTCGATGTGCTGATGAGCATCGCCCGTACGCCGGAACGCGAACATTGTGTCGCGTTCTCCGCACCGTACTTCGACGCATCGACGTCCGTGGTCGCACGTTCGGACGATACGGATGCGGTGCAACGCGTGCAAAACGGCGACGTACGGGTCGCGGTCGAGCGGGGTTTCCTGCTGGATAGCGTGCTGCGCGAACGTTTCCCGCGTGCGCGGATCGATGCGTTCGAAGACACCGCATCGGCATTGCGAGCGCTTGAGCGCGGCGATGACGACGTCTATTTCGGTTACACGCCGGCGGTGCAACACTACCTCGCATCGCGTGAATTCAGCGCGCTGAAAATCGTGTTCGAAGAGCGGCGCCGCAACGGCGAGTTGCGCTTTGCGGTGCCACGCAGCCAGACCGCGTGGCGCAATGCGCTCAATCGCGCGCTGGCCGCGTTGCCGCCGGAACGCGCTGCGGCGATCCGTACGCGCTGGATCGCAGGTACTCAAAGCCAACCCGCGGCGGCCGCAGCGTCGGGCGGCGAAATGCGCGCGAGCGGCAATCCGACGGTTACCGCGTTGCGTCTATTGCCGTTACTTATCGGCATCGGTGTCACGTTGCTCGTCACGTTGCGCGCGTACTCGCTGCTGCAGCGTGAAGTGCGGCGACGCGAGCAGACCGAGCAGGAACTCGCCGCGCAACTGAACTTCCAGCAAACCATGATGGAGATGGTGCCGTACCCGCTCGTCGCGAAGGACCTCGAAGGCTGCTATATCGCCGTCAATCAGGCGTTTGAGCGACTGACCGGTTTGCAGCGCGCGTCGGTGATCGGCCGCGTGAGCGCCGAGGTGCAAGCATGGGGCGCACGCAACAGCGCCAGCCTCGAGCGACTGACGCAACATTCGCTCACGACCGGCGAGCGCTCGGAAGCCGAACTGCAGTTTTCCGACCACGCAGGTGAGATTCGCCACGGACTCTTTTCGGTCTGTATCTGCCAGGGTGTCGACGGTGCGCCGTCATGCGTGCTCGGTACACTGGTCGACATCACCGATATTCGCCGCGCCGAACTGCTCGCACGCGAAACCGAACGGCGGTTGTTCGACGTGACACGTTCGCTGCCCGCAGTGGTGTTCCAGTTGCGGCGTGCGCCCGACGGCGCCTATTCGTTCCCGTACATCGGCGGCGATACGAAGGTTTGGCTCGGCCGCGACAGCGGCGCACTGATGCGTGGTGGCGCGGTGACCTTCGGCCGCGTCTGTCCTCAGGACCGGCCGCATCTGATGGCGGCGCTCGAGCGTTCGGCCAGCAGTGAAGAGCCGATCCATCTCGAGTTCCGGATGCAAAGCGTCGACGGTTCGCGATGGGTACGCGCGGAACTCGTGCCGCGGCGCGAAGCGGATCGCGCGATGGTCTGGAGCGGGTATTGGGTCGACGCAAGCGCGGAGCGCCTGCGTTCGGACGAACTCGCCCGCGCTCGCGATCTTGCCGAAGCCGCGTCTCGCGCGAAAGACGACTTCCTCGCGATGATGAGCCATGAAATCCGCACACCGATGAACGGTGTGCTGGGCCTCGTCGAAGTGCTGGAGCGTACGCGCCTCGATGCGGACCAGGGCGAGATGCTGCGGATGATCCACGAATCGGCGGGTGCGCTGCTGCAGATTCTCGACGACCTGCTCGACTATTCGAAGATCGAGGCAGGGCGTCTGACGATCGAAGCCGAGCCGCTCGATTTGCGCGACCTCGTTGATACGGCAGTCGGCCTGCTGGCCGCGCGGGCCCATGAAAAAGGCTTGAAGGTACGCGTGGACATCGAACCGCAGGTTGCGGCGGTGGTGCGCGGCGATAGCGTGCGCCTGCGGCAGATTCTCTTCAATCTGCTTGGGAACGCGATCAAGTTCACGCCGTCGGGCGAAGTGGATGTACAGGTCGCGGTGGAACGCAACGATGGCGCAGCGCAGACGATCCGGATGACCGTCGAGGACACCGGCATCGGCATTGCGCCTGAAGTGCAGGCGCGTCTATTCGAGCCGTTCGTGCAGGCGGAAACGTCGACCACGCGACGCTTCGGCGGCACGGGACTCGGGCTGACGATCTGCCGCAAGCTGGTTGATCTGATGGGCGGCACGCTTGAGTTGCAGAGCACGCCGAGTGTCGGTACGCGGATGACACTGCAATTGCGGATGCCGGTGAGCACGCCGAGCTACACGGCGGGCGGCCTGCGCGGCAAGCGCGGTCTCGTCGCGGTCGCGGATGCGCGGGTTCAGCAGGCGCTGCTGCATTTCGGCGCGGCGCTGGGTCTCGAACTGCGTGGCGTTGCGCCCGGCGCGCCGGAATTGCGCGATCCGCGGGTGTTGTCCGCGGTCGATCTCGTCTTCATCGGCGATGGCTTCGATTTGCCGGCGCAAGGACTGCCAGATTCGCGCGTGATTCGCCTCACTGAGAAGCCGAAGCCGACCGGCTATCGGATCGTCGACGATAGGGTTCGGGTCAGCGTCAATCCGATCTCCTGGCGCGGCCTGGGCGCCGCGTGTGCGGCGGCATTGACCGGCCTCGCGCCGAAGCCCCCGCGAATGCGCGGCGCACCGGTTGCGCGCGTCACGCCGCCCGACCGTGAGCGCGCGATCGCGAGCGGCCGGCTCGTGCTGGTCGCCGAAGACCATCCGGTCAATCAGGAGCTGATTCGCCACCAGCTGGCGTCGCTCGGTTTCGCGTGCGACGTCGTGAATGACGGTGCAGAGGCTTTGCTGGCGCTTCAGCATGTGCGCTACGGTTTCCTGATCACCGACTGCCATATGCCGAATCTTTCGGGATACGAACTGGCTCGTCGTGTGCGCGAAACGGAAGCGGCAGGGACGATGCACCTGCCGATCATCGGCATTACCGCGAACACGGCGCCGGAGGACCTGAAAGCCTGCCGCGACGCGGGCATGGACGACTGCCTGATCAAGCCGACCCGGCTCGCGACGCTGCGCGATCACTTGAGCCGCTGGTTCGTCGCGGACGGCTACCGTCAGTCGGCACATGAAACGCGTCATCAGAACTTTCGTCAGCCTTCCAGTGAAGCATCGCTGAACGACACCGGCCATGAGCTGCCCGCGCCGGCGCCTGACAGCCGCGATGCGGACGAACCTTTTGTGCCGGTCGATCTCGCCCATCTGACGCGAATCTGGGGCAGCGAGTCGACGGTGAAGGCGTTGCTCGATTCATTCGTGACGTCGGTGCGCGACGATGTTCGCGCGTTGCCGCCGCTGCTCGAGGAACCGGACGTCGACGCACTGCGTGCGTGGCACCATCGCGTCGCCGGCGCGGTCGGCGTGTTGCAATATCCGCCGCTGTTCGGCGTGCTGGAAGAGTATCGGCAGGGCATGGCGGACGGCGAGCCCGAGCGTTTGCGTGCTGAGGGCCTTGCGCTCGTTCTGAAGTGCAACGCGATGCTCGACGGTATCGAAGGCCAGGCCGCGCTGCTGCCGTAGCGCGTAGCCGCGATCGCTTCACGCCATGATCGCGCCGCGGCATTGCCATGTGCGCGTCTTCGAATTCAACTAGTATGGGTTTCGCAACCTACCGATACGGAATTCGGAGTGACCCATGATTGCAATTCGTAAGTTGAGGATCGCGACGATGCTGCTCGCGCTGGTTTCGTGCGCTGCATTCGCGGATACCGTCGAGTTGAAAGCGGATCTCGAGCCGTCGAGCGAAGTGCCGCCGCGTGTCAGTCATGGTCGCGGGGCGCTGGACGCGACCTTCGATACGGCGACGCAGTCGCTGAGGTGGACGGTGACGTACGAAGGTCTGTCCGGGCCCGCGACCGCGGCGCATTTCCATGGCCCCGCGCCGGTCGGACAAAACGCGGGCATCGTGATCCCAATCGACAAGAAGGGGCTGCCGAGTCCGATCAAAGGTTCGGCGACGCTGACCGAACAGCAGGTGACCGACCTGATGGCCGGCCAGTGGTACTTCAACGTCCATACCGCGCAGAATCCGATGGGTGAAATTCGCGGCCAGGTGTTGCCCGCGAACTGAGGCCTGCGAACTGAGGCCTGCGCACTGAGCCGACAGCGAATCCGTCCATCGGCGGCAAAAGGCCGGCATGCGACCGTCGTATGCTGGCTTTTATTTTTCGGCGGCCGAGTCCGTTCGCCGCTTGCCCACGCGCGAACCCACGTACCATATAACGATAATCGTCGACGGAGCGTGTTCCGATGAGCTGGCAAAGCGCGTTGGCGTGCTGGATCCTACGCCGGCAGTATCTGCCCCAAACGCGGCACCCGGAGATCAGTGCCGAACATGCGCGGGCATTGACCTCAAAGCGTGTCTGGTCGCCGCCGGTGCCGCGCGGCTGGCAGTTGCGCGAGCAATATCAGGAAAGCGATTGGCCGCTGCATGGTGAGTGGCTCGATCCGGAAGACGCGCCCAGTTCGGCGCGCATACCGACCATCCTGTATCTACATGGCGGCGGCTACTACTTCTGCTCGCCACGCACGCATCGCTCGGTCTCGTTCGGCCTCGCAACCCGCACCGGTGCACGCGTCTTCTCGCTCGACTATCGGCGCGCGCCCGAGCACCGCTTCCCGGGCGCACTCGACGATACGCTTGCCGCATACCGTCGTCTGATCGCGGCGGGTGCGTCGCCGCAATCGCTTGTGCTGGCGGGCGACTCCGCGGGCGGTGGCCTGGCGCTCGCGGCGCTAGTCGCATTGCGTGACGCCGGGGAAGCGCTCCCGGCCGGCGCGTTGCTGTTCTCACCGTGGACCGATCTCGCCGCAACGGGCGCATCGATCATGTCGAACGACGGTGCCGATCCGATGTTCTGCGGCGCCTCGATAGCCCGCGCGGCGAAGCTGTACCTCGGCGACACGCCTGCAACGCATCCGTACGCATCGCCGCTCTATGCGGACCTGCAAAACCTGCCGCCGTTATTCATCCAGGCGGGCAGCACCGAAGTGCTGCTCGACGACGCACGACGCGTCGCCGAACGCGCGATACAGGCCGGCGTCGCGGTCGAAGTCAAAATATGGACGAAGATGCCTCACGCATGGCAGTTGTGGGTACCGTTCCTGCCGGAAGCGCGACACGCGCTCGACGACGCCGCGCACTTCGTGCGGCGCGTCACATCGATACGCGACGACGCTCAGCGATCGAGCACGACATCGATTGCCAGATAGGCAGCCTGCACCGCGTCTGTGCCATAGCGCCGCTCGAGACGTCGCACGGTGAAATGACCGTGAGCGACCTGCTGAAAGTGATCCATGAACACGGTATTGACCATCGCGCCGAGCACCGCGCCGATCGCCGGAATCGATTTGGCCGCGACCTGCTCGCTGACCTGTACTGAAAAGCGCGACGCAATCGTGCTCAACAGACGCAGCAACGCCGCCGATCCATGTGACGTGAACCCCTTCGCCGCAATCTCCGACGATGCTTTCGACACCGCCTGCGCGAGCGCGCCGCGCATGATGAAGTAACCGTAGTCGGCATCGTCGTCGGCTTTCGATGTACCGCCCATGCCAAGCACGGTCAGGCATTGCAGCTGGGTGTCGATCGACGCGAGATCTTCGCCTTCGCTGCGCGCGATATCGCAGATCGAGCGGAACATCAGCGTCGTCGTGACCGGCAGTTCGACCGGTAACGCGAGCAGGCCGAATGCGCCGCCCGCGGCGCCGGTCGTCGCGACCGCGAACTTGTGCAGCAGATTGCTCGGCTTGTCGTTTGTCGCGAGCGGCGCCGCGCGGCCCAACGTACGCAGTGCGATTTGCAGGCACTTGCGCAACGCCGCTTGCGTCGCGTCATTCACCTTTTCATTCGCCGCGCCGGGCATCCGCGCGATCAGCTTTTCGAGCGGCGCGCCGACGATGCTCGCCAGCTTCATCGTCAGCGCCGGGCTTTCGAGTTCCTGCTTCGCGCGCCTTAATGCGTTCAGCTCGTCGGGCGACAGCGTGACTTCTTCAGACGAAATCGGGTCCATGAAACTCCTCAAACACGACTCAAGACAGGTAAATGACGGCTGGTGTCATATCCGTGTTGCGACATCGGCGGGTTGCAGCAAGGTTAGAGCCCTTCGGCATGGTATGATTCCGTATCGTTGACTCGTCAACTGTTGCGCCAACAAAAATGGCTGTCCACACCGCCGCTCACCATTCGAGTGGGCAAGTTTTACCGTTCCGGGAGTCGCTGCTGGCGATGCTCGGCATCTCCTTCGTTTCGATGCTGGTCGCGCTCGATCAGACCGTGGTCGGCACCGCGCTACCGACTATCGTCGCGGAGTTGCGAGGCTTCGAACTGTACGCGTGGGTCGCGACCGCGTATCTGCTGACTTCGGTGATTACCGTGCCGATCTTCGGCCGTCTTGGCGATTATTACGGGCGCAAGCCGTTCGTGATCGCGTCGATCGTCGTGTTCACCGGCGCATCCGTGCTGTGCGGCGCGGCGAACAGCATGCTGTTTCTCGTCATCGCGCGCGGTTTGCAGGGCATTGGCGGCGGCATGCTGGTCGGCACCGCATTCGCATGCATTCCAGACCTCTTTCCCGATTCGGTCGTGCGTTTGCGCTGGCAAGTGCTGATGAGCACCGCGTTCGGCATTGCGAACGCAGTCGGGCCATCGCTTGGCGGTTTCCTTACGCAGTATTGCGGCTGGCGTTCGGTGTTTTACGTGAACTTGCCGGTCGGCCTGGTTTCGCTGTTCTTCGTGTGGCGCTATCTGCCGCATCTTCGACATGTCGCGCATAAAGGCAAGATGCGGCTCGACTGGCCGGGCGCATTGCTGATCGCGCTCGCGCTCGGCAGCTTGCAATTGTTTGTCGAGACGCTGTCGAAGCACGGCTTCAGCGCGTCGGCCGTCGCGCTGCTCGCACTCAGCGTCGCGTCCTCGTATGCGCTGTGGCAATGGGAGAAGCGCTTCCCGCAAGCGATTCTTCCCGCCGACATGTTCCAGAACCGCAGTCTCAACGCGCTTTTCGTGCTTGCGGTACTGGCCGGCTTCGCGATGTTCTCGATCCTGTTTTACGCGCCGCTGCTGTTCCAGGGCGGCTTCGGCATGTCGCCGAACGAAGCGGGGCTTGTGATCACACCGCTGGTCGTGTTCATCACAATCGGTAGCATCGCCAATGGGCGAGTCGTTTCGCGTGTGCGCAATCCGAATCTGATGCTGTATGTAGGCTTTGCTCTGTTGGCGCTCGCGTGTCTCGGCGCGGCGATCTCGACGCGCACGATGCCGCGCGGGCTGCTGATGACGTTGATGATGCTCGCCGGTCTGGGTCTGGGCTTCGTGCTGCCGAACCTGACGATCTTCGCGCAGCAGACGGCGGGTCGCGAGCACTTCGGCATTGCGACCGCGCTATTGCAGTCGTTGCGGATGATCGGCGGGATGCTAGGCACCGCGATCACCGGCACGCTGGTCACGCAGATGTATTCGAGAGCCGTGCGCCATGCGCTCGAACGCGATCACGCGAGTCACTGGTACAGCAACCTCGGTGACCCGCAGATCCTGATCGATCGCGCCGCACAGGCGAATTTGCTCGATCAGCTGACGCGCGCGGGCCATGACGGTGCGGTCTTGCTGGAAGCGGCGCGCACGTCGCTGGTCGGCGCGATCCATCTGGGCCTTGCGATCGCGACGGTGGTTGCGCTCGTGTCGATCTGGCGGACCCGCAGCGTGCCGCCGGTCAGGCTAACGCGAAAACTCGAACCCACCGTCGCCGCGGATTGATAGACTGCGCGTTGTTCGAATCATTGACTGAAACGTAGGGCGGGATAACAACCCCATGGAAGAACAGGACCGGATCGCGATCCTTCATCAGTTTGGCCGCACGTACCGCGCGTTCATGTCGGCGTTCGAGGCGCAAGTCGGCCATCCGATGCCGCGCTGGCGGATCATGCTCGCGTTGTACGAGCAGGACGGCGAGTCGTCGCAGAAGCGTCTGGTCGAGCGCTTGCGCGTCGATCCGGGCGCGCTCACGCGGCAGTTGAAGTCGCTGGAAGTACTCGGGTGGATCGAGCGCAGCATGGACGAACGCGATAACCGCGTGACGAACGTCCGGCTCACCGGCGAAGGCCGCTCAGCCATCGAAGCGAGTCTGCCGAGCCGCAATGCGTTTCTGCACGACACGATGGCGGGTTTGCCGGAGGATGCGCTCGAAGCGTTGTCGAACGCGCTGGGCATGCTCGAAGCGCGCATCGCCGAAGTCGCGGCGGGGTTGCCGGCGCGCGACGCAGCAGCGCAGCGTTGATGTGCTGAAAGATGCGCGAGGCTGGATCACGAAGCGCCCGCGCCAGTTGACGACCTGACAACGTGGCTCGAAAAAACAAACGGCGGCAATCGCTTGCCGCCGTTTTGCCATTGAACCCGCTTCAGAAAAACGTCTCGATCACTTCGGTCACGCGATATGAAGGGTCGACGACCAGCAGCTGTCGCCATTTGTCGAAAGTCAGGCACGGATGCGAGATGTCGAACGCAATCATATCGCCGACTTTCAGATCGGCTCCGGCTGGAATCCGCATGTAAGCGTGTTGATCCATCAGGCCGAACACTTCCCATCCTTCGCTTGCCGCAACGTCGCGCGGCGCCGGATTGCCTGGCCGATAGTGGCGCGCCGGTTCCGGCAGGCCGGAATCGAACGCCGCGTCACGCTTGCCGAAGCCGATGATCGCGCGATCCGGCTCGGGAATGGATTGCACATACGCCCACAACTGCAACGCCGGCAACAGCCCTTCGCCCATTTTCTTCGCCACCGGATTGCGCGCGAAGATGTCGGTTTGCGCTTTGCGATAGACACCGACATCGTGCGTCAGATAGCAACCGGGACGCAGCACGATTTCGATCCGGCTGGCATCGGCGGTCTGCGCGAACTCTTCGGCGACCACGTCGTACCACGCGGAGCCCGCGCCAGACAGAATAGCCGGCGTGCGCGCGAAGCGGCCCGCGTCGAGCAGCGCGCGTGTGGTCGCGACCGCGCCGCGCAGGAACGCGCGCACGTGCTGCTCTTCCTTCAAGATGCCTTCATAAAGTTCGATGCCCGCAAGCTGCAGTGAGTCCGGATAGCGTGCTACCGCATCGAGCACCGCGTTCAGCTGTGCCGCATCGCGCACGCCGGTGCGGCCGCCCGGTACGCCCAGCTCGATCAGCACATTCAACTCTTTGCGCAGTGAACCAAACAACTTGCCGAGTTGCTCGACATTCGCAACGGAATCGACCAGACAGTAGAACTCGAAGTCCGGATCGCTCAGCAGTTCGGCGACCATCAGCATGTTGTGCTTGCCGACCAGCTGATTGGCCATCAGCACGCGCGATACGCCGCCGTGGTACGCGGCGCGCACCTGGTGCGCGGTGGCCAGCGTGATGCCCCATGCGCCGGTTTCGATCTGCCGGCGAAACAGTTGCGGCGCCATCGTGGTTTTGCCGTGCGGCGCGAGCTTCACACCGTACTGCGCGACGAACGCCTGCATCCACTTCAGGTTGTGCTCGATGCGATCCGCGTACAGCACCGCGGCCGGCAGGCTCACGTCTTCGTCGAGCAGATTCCATTCGAGGCGGCCCGCGTCGGTCAGCTGGATGCTGGTCCCCGGGACATTGCCGAGCCCCTTGCTGAACGGATCGATCGTCGGGCCCTGATAGTTTGTAACTTTCATTACGTGCTACTCCGTCGTGTGGGGTATCGCCACAAAGTTGACTTCAACATGTTACCGAAAGTACGATGCTCAACGAAATGTTATTTATTACCAGTGTCCGGTACAACCGCTGCGGCACAATGAAACGCGCCGTTCCTGTCACCGCCTGCGCCGCTCCTGGCGAACTTCAATGAACTCCAGCGCCGAACCGCTCGCATTCGATATTGTCGCGCGCATCGCCGAATGCGCACCCGAGTTGCGTTCAGCCGAACGCAAGGTTGCCGCGCTGATTCTCGACGACCTGACGAGCGCATCGCACGCGAGCATCGGTGAGATCGCGCAGCGCGCGGACGTCAGCATCGCGACCGTCACGCGATTCGCAAAAGCGGTCGGCTGTCGCGATGTGCGGGAGCTTAAACTCAGGCTCGCCCAGGCGGCGGCGGTCGGGCAACGCTTTTTGTCGCATGGCGCGCAGGATGCCGCGCCCGAGCATATCGCGACACGCGTATTCGATGAAGTGCAAACCGCGCTCACGCACAACCATCAACTACTGCTGCAAGCGCCGCTCGCGGACGCAGCCGCCGCGTTGCGCACCGCGCGGATGATCTACGTGTATGGAATGGGCGGCGGTTCCACCGCCCTCGCCGACGAAATGCGCTTCAGACTGGTGCGTCTTGGGCGCCCGGTTGCGACGTATCAGGACGGCCTGCTGCAGCGGATGGTCGCCAGCACGGTATCACGCGATTGTGTCGTGATCGCGCTATCGACCACCGGGCGCGTACCGGAAATGATCGATAGTTGCCGGCTCGCACGCAGTTACGGCGCGACGCTGATCGCGCTGACGGCGCCTGCGTCGCCGCTCGCGAAGCTCGCGGACTGGCTGATTCCGATCGTCGCATTCGAAACCGATTTCATCTACAAGCCTTCGTCATCGCGTTACGCGATGCTGATGGCGCTCGATGTGCTCGTCACCGAGCTCGCGGTCAGTCAGGGCGATGAAAGCCGCGAGTTGCTGCGCCGTATGAAACACGCGCTCGACGCGCATCGCGGCGGTGGCAGCCGTCAACCACTAGGAGATTGATCCATGCACTCTCATCCGGAAGCGGCGGATACGCTGATCGTCGGCGCGCAGCTCTACGACGGCACCGGCGCGCCGCCGGTCGAACGCGACGTCGCGCTGCGCAATGGGCGCATTGCCGCGATCGGCAACCTGTCGAACTGGCTGGCTGAAGAGGTGATCGACGCGAGCGGCCGCGCGCTCGCGCCGGGCTTTATCGACGTCCACACGCACGACGACACGCATGTGATCCGCGCGCCGCAAATGTTGCCGAAGATCTCGCAAGGCGTGACGACGGTGATCGTCGGCAACTGTGGGATCAGCGCATCGCCGGTGACGTTGAAAGGCGATCCGCCCGATCCGATGAATCTGCTCGGCGCGCGCGATGCGTTCAGCTACCCGACGTTCGCCGCGTATGTCGATGCGGTCAATGCCGCGCAGCCGGCGGTCAATGTCGCCGCGCTGATTGGCCATACGGCGCTGCGCAACAACCATATGGACCGGCTCGATCGTGCGGCGAGCGCGCAGGAGATCGAGCAGATGCGCACGCAATTGACCGAAGCGTTGGAGCACGGCGCGCTCGGGCTCAGCTCAGGGCTTGCATACGGCTCGGCGTTTGCCGCGCCGACCGAGGAAGTGATGGCGCTCGCGGAGCCGCTGGCTATCGCGGGCGCGCTGTACACCACGCACATGCGCACCGAGTTCGATGCGATCCTCGATGCGATGGACGAGGCGTACCGGATCGGCCGCCATGCGCGCGTGCCGGTCGTGATTTCGCACCTGAAGTGCGCGGGGCCGGGTAATTGGGGGCGCAGCGGCGAAGTGCTCGAATCGCTGGAACGCGCGCGGCGCATGCACCCGATCGGCTGCGACTGCTATCCGTATAGCCGCAGCTCGTCGACGCTCGATCTGAAGCAGGTGAGCGGCGATATCGACATCACGATTACCTGGTCGACGCCGCATCCGGAGATGGCCGGCAAGCTGATCAAGGACATCGCGAACCAATGGGGCGTGACGCAGCAGCAAGCGGCGCAGCGCCTGCAGCCGGCGGGCGCGGTGTATCACAACATGTCCGAAGACGATGTGCGGCGCATTCTGTCGCACCCGGCCACGATGATCGGCTCGGACGGCCTGCCAAACGATCCGCTACCGCATCCGCGCTTGTGGGGCGCGTTTCCGCGCGTGCTGGGCCACTATGCGCGCGACCAGCAATTGATTTCGCTTGAAGAAGCAGTGCGCAAAATGACGAGCCTGTCGGCGCGCCGCTTCGGGTTGACGCAGCGAGGCGAGGTGCACATCGGCTATCACGCCGATCTGGTGTTGTTCGATCCGGCGCGGGTGCGCGATGTCGCGACTTTCGACACGCCGCAGCAAGCCGCTGCCGGCATTGACGCGGTGTGGGTGAACGGCGTGCTGTCGTATCGCGGTGGCGCGCCGACCGGCGAACGCGCCGGCCGTTTTGTTGCGCGCGGTGCGCGGCCGGCGACGGGCGAGCAGGGTGCGTACCCGACGCCACAAGATTTCTAAACCGTATCTGACTGACAGGGAGTGAGCGATGAAGCGTTATGGCGTGGAAGGCGGTAAGGGCACGGGCGGCCAGCATATGCCGTTTGCGCGGGCGGTCGAAGCGGACGGTTGGCTGTATGTGTCCGGACAGACGCCGATGGAAAACGGTGAAGTGATCAACGGCGGGATTGTCGAGCAGTCGCACAAGGCGCTGCAGAACGTGTTCGCGATTCTTGAAGAAGCCGGTTATGGCGCCGAACACGTCGTGCGCTGCGGTGTATGGCTCGACGATCCGCGCGACTTCGCATCGTTCAACAAGGTGTTTCGCGAATACTTCGGCGAGCATCCGCCGGCGCGCGCGTGCGTCGTGTCGAGCATGGTGATCGACTGCAAAGTGGAAGTGGATTGCGTCGCGTATAAGGCGCCACAAAAGTGATGTTCGGGATCGCATCCGATGCGCGTGCAGGTGTGATCCGCAAGGCCGGGGCAATTTCGACGAGAGTGCGCTTGCAAAAACCGGAGGCGCGACGGCGCTGAGCGCGGACGCCGCCCTCGCTTCATCAGGCGATACGGTGGGGCGCGTGCCGGAGCAAGCGCCGTCAGTCAACGAACCGCAACCCGATGCGCCTGTTCTGACGTCCCTTCTTTTCGATCTTTTCGCAGACCACTCGATCAATCTCGGCCGTGTTGCGCACGTGGGTGCCGCCGCACGGCTGAATGTCGATGCCGCGCACTTCGATCATCTTGACGGCGTTGGCCGAGCGCGGGGGCAAGGCATAGCGATTTCTGACGAGTGCGAGCGCAGTATCGTATTCATTGGGAGAGATCAGGCGAGTTTCGACTTCAATGCGGTCGGCGATCAACGCATTGAGCGACTCCGTAATTTGTTCTTTGGTCAAGGTCGTTTCCGGTAAATCGAAATCCAGCCGGCCTTTGCCTTGTCCGATGCTGCAGCCCGTTACCGGCGCATCAATCAGCGAGCACAGCAGATGCAGGCACGTATGCATTTTCATGTTCAGGTAGCGGGCGGACCAATCGAGTTCAGCGACTATCGCGTCGCCCACGCGCAGCCCCTCATGGCCTTCACCGAGACGATGCCAGATTAGCGAGCGATTCGTGTCGTCCCGAAAGGTGTCGACGATGCGTGTTCTGTTACCGTTCGTTTGCGTCAAATAACCGACATCGCCCTGCTGTCCCCCACCCACTGGATAGAACAGCGTACGATCGAAGCCCAGCAGGTTGTCGCATTTCTCGATGATCGTTGCTTTGAAGCTGCGTTCATACGGCTGCTCATCGAACAACGGCGTTGACGTGTGACTGGTCATCCAGCATCTCCAACAGTTTGTGAGTCAGACGAAAAGGCTGTGAGGCGCACACAGACGCCGCGAACTTGTTCACCGTTTCTGCCTGCGGGCTTCGCCGATTTCAACGCCACCTGTTGCCCTGCCGCCGCGTGCGCCAACTCCCGTCGCATACATCATTGCGGCCAGCAAAATCAGCGCGCCTCCGAAGATCTGTTCGCCGTTCATCAACTTTCCATACGCGAGGAAGTCGACGATCACCGCCACCAGCGGATAGACAAAACCCAGTACCGCGATGCTGGTGGTGAAGGCCTTCTTGAATGCGCCGTAGAGCAGCACATACATGAAGGTCGTGTGCACCAGTCCCAGTGCGGCGATTGCGAAGACCTGGTGGCCAGCGACGGGAAGTCGGTGAAAATCGGCGAGCGGAATGAACGCAAGCGTGCCGATCGCCATATGGCACACCGCGATCACTTCAGGGCGCAGCGTCGTGGCAAGCGATTTGGTCAGCAGTGTCGTTGTCGCGTAAAGCGCGGCTGCCGCCAATGCGCTGCCGATACCCAACAGGTAAGCCGGCGACGGGTGCGCTGTGGCTGGCTGCGCAAGAATTACGACGCCGCAAAACGCAACGACTAGCCAGAACAGCGCAGCACGGGCGGGGCGTTCTTTGCGGATCAGCATGCCCGCCACCACCAGCAGAAAGGGCTGGACGTTATAGACGACCGTGGTGATGCCGATCGACGTCAGGCCGTAAGCGGTAAACAGAAAGTACCAGTTGAAGATCAGCGTCAGCGCACCGAGTGTGAGGTTCAGCAGTTGCCCGCAATCGATACGCAAGCCACGGAAAAACCCCTTGTGCCAGCAGTATGCGGCAAGGCCGAGCATGCCGATTGCGCAACGGAAGAACACCACATTGAATGGGTGTTGTCCGGAAAGCACCACGAAATAGCCTATGGTCCCGGCAATTACCATCGCGCCGAACATATATGCCTGACCCATACGCTCATCGGCCGCTGCTGTAGCGGCCGCGCGCTTCATACCATTCGCCGTCATTTCTGTTGAACCTCTGCTTCCACGTTGATCAGCATGACGTCCCGGTATGCAATGCCATGCGATGATCCGAGCGGCGTGACTGCATGCTTCCTGGTTTTGTCGACGATCAATGTATCGAAAGGCGCAACAAGCCTCAGCACGTTGGTCGGGTGGCCAGTCATGCCGGAGATCACACTGTCAGCGCCGATCGCGTTAGGCGTCAACCGGATCAGATGGATGAACACCAGAGGCTCGTCGTCGACATGCAGCCAGACCGGTGAGCTATATGACGCCCCACCCATCTCCGCCTTGTATCGGATGAAGTGAACGCTGATATTAAGCGTAGCCTTGCCGACTCTGTCGCAATATCGATCGATGAAGCTTGCATCCTCTTTTAGAACGTGCAGAAAAACGTCGTCATCGATCAACTCGTCGTCGATCGGCGGAAACACGCGAACGCGGCCGCCGTCAACTTCATTGGCCGAGTACGACTGGAAGTAGCTCTGGTTGTCGTTTTTCCGGATGCGGCGAGTCGCGCGGTCGTACACGATCTTGATCATGCCGCGGTCGCGCACGGTCGCGTAAGGGTCCGGCTTGACCTGATGGTCGAAGAAATCGACAAAGCGCGTGTGATCCTGCGCGCGCAGGCCATTCATGTAAGTCGCTCCGGATACGAACCGGAATCCGTCCACTATGTTCATGACGTCGTTTTCCCTTGCTTGTTTCTGGATGGAAGCTCGACTCAGTTGAGCCGGTAGCGAAGGCGTTCGGTTGCTTCTGGCGCCGGTGCGTCGCTAATTCGCTGCAGCACTTCGTGCAACGCGTGGTGGACGCCCCATATGTCTCGATACGTGCATGCGCCGTTTGCTAACTCTTTTTGCACATCGGCTTCACGCTGTTGGATCGCATTTGGCCAGCGTCGGTCGGCGCCGGAGCGATGGTGCCAATCGTGGGCGATCAGTGAGCCCTGTACGATCAACAGACGCGCCGGCAAATGAATGAGCAGGTGTTCGAGCGTCCAGGTGGTCCACGCGTACAGCGAGGCGGCGGCCGTCAACTGCGGCGATGGCAGCATGCGACCGCAAAACCGCGCGTGGCTGTTGTCGATATGCGAGTCGCGCACGCTCTGTCCGGCGACGCGCAGTACCCAGGCATGCTCTGTAATGAGGTGAAGCAGCGAGCAAATCTGATAGAGCGTCGTAAGTGGAAGGGCGATCGACACGGCGAAGACTGGCCAGCTCAAAGCGTTGGCAAGTGCGATCAATGCAGCAAACCACACGACCGTCATCGCGACGCGATAGGCCGGCGCCGAAAGCAGATTGCACTTGACCCGTCCCCACAGGAAGCGCACGTGAAAGAGCGGACTGATGCACTGCCAGGCCAGCCGCAGTTTCAGCGTCGCAACCGGCGTGCCGGGCGTCAAACCCAACGTGTAAATAGCGGCAAGATCCTGATCGTCCATCGTGGAGAAGGCTCTGCCGTGGTGCTCGTGCACGTGAAACTTCCGATACGAATCGAACGGCTGGACAATCAACACCGTCGACAGGATCTCGCACATGATCTGGTTCGCACGCCTCGAGCGAAACACAGCATGGTGAACGCCGTGATGAATGATCGTGGCGACGATATATCGGGCACCGGAAACGGTCGAAGTGATGGTGACGACCAGCCAGCCGATGTGCAGCGAGCAACTGAGCACAAGGACGGAACCGCACACGCCCGCGAGCAGCAAAGCCAGCGAGCAAACCACGGGTTCGAGCGTGCTGATCGAACGGGTCGACGTTACCCCTGCAAGTTCTTTACCGGTGAACCAGCTCCAGAAGCGCTGAAAAGGCAGGCGTCGATATGATTCGCGTGTGCATGCCGAAATATAAGAGTCGTGTTTAAGATTCATCGATATCAGATTCGAACATTCTTAAAGAATATGCGGCGCGAACGGGATGGGATGGGGCGCTAAGGCGTGGATGTTCACTCTCGAGAGTATTCGCATGCGTCTCGTTCGCCATGTAGACTCAAGGCCGAGACAGCCGCTGCACAAAAGCTGAGCGGGATTTCAGCGGATCTTGCGAGGTATACACACTGCATACCTGGTTAGGTTGACTGATTATTAAAGCGATGAAAGTGAAATTGAGACGAATGCAGAAGTACGTCGAGACGTCACCTTCTTCGTTCAATCTGGCGGGTACGGGAGCGGATTCGTACAGGCTGAGTTGATGCGACTGCAGCGGGTGGCGGCGCAAGCGCGCTTGGTTCCGGTGCGGCGTCGGATCGGAAATTGCCTGCGGGATTTCAGACGGCGCAGCTAACGTTTCGCACGCGCCGCGCTGCTATGTTGGGCTGACCGTGTAGCGGCAACGCGGGGGTGTCCCCATGCACGTATCGATGGAGCGCGCATAACCGGGCCTTCCTCGCGCGGACCGGAAAACGCAATTGCGAAAGCACGGCGAGATTACTGCCGAGCGGTACGCAGATTGTCAGGCATCGGCAGATTGAAATTCGTGCGGAACGGGTTGATATCGAGTCCGCCGCGCCGCGTATAGCGTGCGTAAATCGCGAGCTTTACAGGCTGGCACGCGTCCAGCAAATCGACGAACATCTTTTCGACGCACTGCTCGTGAAACCCGGTGTGCGTCCGGTAAGAAATGATGTAACGCAACAGCGACGCCTGATCGATTTGCGGCCCGACATAGTGAATCTGCACGCTGCCCCAATCGGGCTGGCCGGTGACCGGGCAATTCGACTTCAGCAGGTTCGAATAAAGCGTTTCTTCGACCGGTGCTTCGTCGAGCGCTGCCTTCAGCAGCGACGCGTCCGGTTGATAGACCTCAGTATCGAGATCGAGCCGGTCGAGCGACAGCCCGTCGAGCTCATCGAGCTTGAGCTTGCCGAATTCCGCCGGCCCGTACAGATGCAGCGAAACCGTTGCGCCACAGCACGCGGAAACATCGCGCCTGATCGTATCCCGCACGATGTCGGCTGAGTCGAACTTCGTTTGCGCGAACGAACCGAGATAAAGCTTGAACGACTTCGATTCGACGATATTCGGCGAATCCGCCGGCACATAAAACGTCGCGACCGCAATTTGCGGCTTGCCACGCGCATTGAGCCATGACAGTTCGTACGCGTTCCAGATATCGGTGCCGAAAAACGGCAGCCGCGCGCCGATGCCGATCTGCTCACGCGCATTGCTTCGCGCAATCGGAAAGAGCAACGATGCGTCGTACTGTTCGAGATACGCGGCGGGTTTGCCGAGCGGGGATTGGTCGGGTGTCATGATGCATTCACGATGCCGCTGACGACGTGCCCGGTCGCGGTCACGCCGCGGGCCCGGGCTGCTTCGCAGTGGCCAATTTGATCGTCGAAGAAGAAGTCGGGCTCGAATTCGCGCAAGAACGCGCCTTTTTCGAGGCCGCCGAGGAACATCGCTTCGTCGATTTCGATATTCCACGCCATCAGCGTACGGATCGCCCGCTCATGCGCGGGCGCCGAGCGCGCGGTGACGAGCGCGGTGCGGATCTGCATCGGCGCGGCGTCGTCCGCGAGTTTTTGCAGCCGGTGCAGTGCTTCGAGCAGCGGCTTGAGCGGGCCGTCGGCAAGCGGCAACGTGCGGTTGTCGGTCTCGTGACCGACGAACGCTTGCAGCCCATCCCGTTGAAACACGCGTTCTGCTTCGTCGGAGAACAGCACCGCGTCGCCGTCGAATGCGATGCGGATTTCGTTCGGATACTTGCTCGCCATGCGTGCCGACTCCGGCAGCACACGCGCGGCGGGAAACCCGGCCGCTAGCGCGTCGCGCACGTCGTCCTGGTTCGCGGACAGAAACAGCGACGCGTTTAGCGGATGCAGATAGCCGAACGGCGCGCGGCCGCGCGTGAACACGCCGCGCTCGATCGCGAGACCGTGCTCGCGCGCCGAACTGAACGCGCGCAAACCGCTGATCGGATCGCTGCGCGACAAAATCACCACTTCGACGCGCCGCGTGCCGGTGTTCAGCGCGAGCAGCTTGCGCATCAGCGGAAATGCGACGCCCGGCTTCGCGGGCACATCGAGACGTTCACGCTGCAACGCTTCATACGCGCGCAAGTCGCCATCTTCGTACACGCGGTTTTCTTCTTCGAAGTCGAACAGCGCGCGCGACGAGATCGCGACCACCAGTTTGTCTTCGAGCGTGAAGGCCATAGTGAAGTCGATTGCTTCGGGTTGCGTTGCCGCCACTTACGCGAGGAACAGCCGATAAACCGGGTTCGCGGATTCTTCCCAGTGCGGATAACCGAGCGTCGACAGAAAGCGCGCGAATTCGCTGTCTTCGCTCGCGGGCACCTGGATGCCGACGAGGATCGAACTGTAGTCCGCACCCTGATTCCGGTAGTGGAACAGGCTGATATTCCAGTTCGGCGCCATCGACGACAAAAACTTCATCAGCGCGCCCGGCCGCTCCGGAAACTCGAAGCGGAACAGACGCTCATGGTGAGCGAGCGGCGAGCGGCCGCCGACCATATAGCGGATGTGTTGCTTCGACAGTTCGTCGCCGGTCAGATCGACGGTCGCGAAACCATGCGCGTCGAGCGAAGCCGCGATGCGCGCGGACTCGTCGCGGCTCCTGATCTGCACGCCGACGAAGATATGCGCGGACTTCGCATCGGCGATCCGGTAATTGAACTCGGTGACGCTGCGCGTGCCGATCAGCTCGCAAAAGCGCTTGAAGCTGCCGCGCTCTTCCGGAATCGTGACTGCGAACACCGCTTCGCGCGCTTCACCGACTTCCGCACGTTCGGCAACGAAACGCATCCGGTCGAAGTTCATATTCGCGCCGGAGGTGACCGCGATCAGCGTCTGGTTCTCGATGCCTTCACGCTCCGCATATTGCTTCGCGCCCGCAACCGAAAGCGAGCCGGCCGGTTCGAGCACGCTGCGCGTGTCCTGGAACACGTCCTTGATGGCTGCGCACAATGCGTCGGTATCGACAGTCAGCACTTCATCGAGATACTTCTGACAGAGACGGAACGTCTCTTCACCGACCAGCTTCACTGCGGTGCCGTCCGAAAAGAGGCCGACTTCGTTCAGCGTCACGCGCTCGCCCGCGGCGATCGACTGCGCCATCGCGCAGGAGTCTTCGGTCTGCACGCCGATCACCTTGATCTCCGGGCGCACCTCTTTCACGTACGCAGCGATGCCGGCCGCGAGACCCCCGCCGCCGATCGGGACGAAGATCGCGTGAATCGGGCCTTGATGCTGGCTCAGCACTTCCATCGCGACCGTGCCCTGGCCGGCTATCACATACGGATCGTCGAACGGATGAACGAAGGTCAGCCCTTGCTCTTCCTGCACGCGCGTCGCATGCGCATAAGCGTCGCTATACGATTCGCCCGCCTGCACGACTTCGACGGTCGGACCGCCGTGCGCGCGCACCGCGTCGACTTTCACCTGCGGCGTCGTGACCGGCACGACGATGATTGCTTTCACGCCAAGGCGCGCCGCCGACAGCGCGACGCCTTGCGCGTGATTGCCCGCCGACGCGGTAATCACGCCGCGCGACAACGCCTCGGCCGGAATATGCGCCATCTTGTTGTAGGCGCCGCGGACCTTGAACGAGAACACCGGCTGGTTGTCTTCGCGCTTCAGGTAAACCGGATTACGCAGCCGGGCGGACAGGTTCCGCGCGAGCTCGAGCTCGGTCTCCCGGGCGACGTCATACACGCGCGCGGTCAGGATTTTCTTTAGATAGTCGTTGGAAGCCATGCGATTCACGGCGCAAAGCGCGGCGTAGGACGGTAAAAGGTCAATGATAGCGCCATCCGCGCACGCTCTGGCCCGTAGGCAATGCCGGAAGATTCGCGCAACGCACACGGCATGCGTACAGAAGGTGCACGTTTGGCATGCGCCGTCGTCTGCAAAGCCGACCGTTCGGTCGGCAAATCCAGCGCTCCGGCGGGCGTCTGACGTGCCGCAAATGCCCATGGCGTCGTCACGGAGGCGTCAACGCGCCCAAGGATGATGCGGTAGAATCGACTTTTGGAACAAGGATCGGAAGATGCACTGGCAGCCTCGGATCGCCCATCTGGTGCCCGTCCCGCGCGAGTCTCGGCCCGCGGCACAGCGGCACGCGCGGCATGCACGATCGTGTAGCGGTATCTGAGCCTGCGAAGCAGTCTGTGAAGCGGCCAGCGTGAGTGATTCCGCCGGCGCGCAAGTCGCGATAGAGCTTCGCTCAAGAGAAGAATTCCCAGCATTGCGCCCCACGCGCATCGTCAGCCGATGCCGTCGCCTAAAGAGACCCGCGACGGCAATCCGGGCCTGACTCACCGAGTCGTCCAACCATGAACGCACCTCAAGTATTCGATCCGCACGGCGCCGCCCACGCAGTGGCCGTCGATCCCGCCCCGCGCCTGCGCGAAATTCCCTATAACTACACGTCGTTTTCCGATCGCGAAATCGTCATCCGGTTGCTCGGCCACGACGCGTGGGCCGCGCTCGACGAATTGCGCAGCGAGCGCCGCACCGGCCGTTCGGCGCGGATGCTGTACGAGGTGCTCGGCGACATCTGGGTCGTGCGCCGCAACCCGTATCTGCAGGACGACCTGCTCGACAATCCGAAGCGTCGCAAGCTGCTGATCGAAGCGCTGCATCACCGCCTCGCGGAAATCGAAAAGCGCCGCCGCGCGGACCTCACCGAGCATCATGACGACGCCGGCGTCGATCGCGCCGCGCGTGTCGAGACGCTGGTCGCCGCGGCACGGCGCGCGGTCGAAGCGTTCGCGAACGAGTTCGAGCAAAGCGCCGATCTGCGCCGCCGCGCGCTGCGCGAACTGGGCCGCCGCACGCAGAAGGACAACATTCGTTTCGACGGGCTGTCGCGCGTATCGCATGTGACCGATGCGACCGACTGGCGCGTCGAGTATCCGTTTGTCGTGCTGACGCCGGATAGCGAAGACGAAATCGCGGGCCTCGTGAAAGCGTGCTTCGAGCTCGGGCTGACGGTGATCCCGCGTGGCGGCGGTACCGGCTACACCGGTGGCGCGGTGCCGCTGACGCCGTTTTCCGCGGTGATCAATACCGAGAAGCTCGAAAAGCTCGGCGCGGTCGAGTTGGCCGATCTGCCGGGCGTCGAGCGCAAGGTGCCGACCATTTACTCCGGCGCGGGCGTCGTCACGCGCCGCGTGACCGAAGCGGCCGAGCAGGCGGGCTACGTGTTCGCGGTCGACCCGACGTCGCTCGACGCATCGTGCATCGGCGGCAATATCGCGATGAACGCGGGCGGCAAGAAGGCGGTGCTATGGGGCACCGCGCTCGACAATCTCGCGTGGTGGCGGATGGTCGATCCGGAAGGCAACTGGCTCGAAGTCACGCGGCTCGATCACAACCTCGGCAAGATTCACGATATTCCGGTTGCGCGCTTCGAACTGAAGTGGTTCGACGGCGAATATGCGCCGGGCGAAAAGCTGCTGCGCACCGAGTTGCTCGACATCGAAGGGCGGCGCTTCCGGAAGGAAGGCCTCGGCAAGGACGTCACCGACAAATTCCTCGCCGGCCTGCCGGGCGTGCAGAAGGAAGGTTGCGATGGGCTCATCACGTCCGCGCGCTGGGTGCTGCACAAGATGCCCGCGCATACGCGCACCGTCTGCCTCGAGTTTTTCGGCCAGGCGCGCGAGGCGATTCCGAGCATCGTCGAGATCAAGGACTACCTGTTCGAAACGTCGCGTGAGGGCGGCGCGATTCTCGCGGGCCTCGAGCATCTGGACGAGCGCTATCTGCGCGCGGTCGGCTATGCGACGAAGAGCAAGCGCAATGCGTTTCCGAAGATGGTGCTGATCGGCGATATCGTCGGCGACGATGCGGACAAAGTCGCGGCCGCGACCTCCGAAGTCGTGCGGATGGCGAACGGCAAAAGCGGCGAAGGCTTCGTCGCGGTCAGCGCGGAGGCGCGCAAGCGCTTCTGGCTCGACCGCAGCCGGACCGCGGCGATCGCGAAGCACACCAACGCGTTCAAGATCAACGAAGACGTCGTGATTCCGTTGAACCGGATGGGCGAGTACACCGACGGCATCGAACGCATCAACATCGAGCTGTCGATCAAGAACAAGCTGCAACTGGTCGATGCGCTCGAAGCGTTCTTCAAGGCCGGCAAGCTTCCGCTCGGCAAGACCGATGACGCGAACGAGATTCCGAGCGCCGAACTGCTCGAAGATCGCGTGCAGCATGCGCTCGAGTTGCTGAATCAGGTGCGCGCGCGCTGGACCTTCCTGCGCGACAAGCTCGATCTGTCGCTGCGCGAAGCGCAGCACTATCTGGTCGGGCTCGGCTATGCACCGCTCGCGGAAAAATTCGCGGACCGGGTCGACGCACAGCCGGGCGTCACCGTGTTCGACGTCACGCAGGACCGCACGATACGCGTATCGTGGAAGCAGGAAATTCGCGCGGAATTGCGGCAGATTTTCAACGGCGGCGAGTTCAAGCCGATCCTCGACGAAGCGCAGGCCATTCACAAGCAGGTGCTGCGCGGCCGGGTGTTCGTCGCGCTGCACATGCACGCGGGCGACGGCAACGTTCATACGAACATCCCCGTCAACTCCGACAACTACGAGATGCTGCAGGACGCGCATACGGCGGTCGCGCGCATCATGAAGCTCGCGCGCTCGCTTGACGGCGTGATTTCCGGCGAGCACGGCATCGGTATCACGAAGCTCGAATTCCTCACCGACGACGAAATCGCCGAATTCCGCGCGTACAAGCAGCGCGTCGATCCGCGCGGACGCTTTAACGCCGGCAAGCTGCTCGAGGGCGCGGACCTGCGCAACGCGTACACGCCGAGCTTCGGCCTGATGGGTTACGAGTCGCTGATCATGCAGCAGTCCGATATTGGCGCGATCGCCGACTCGGTGAAGGACTGCCTGCGCTGCGGGAAATGCAAGCCGGTGTGCGCGACGCACGTGCCGCGCGCGAACCTGCTGTACAGCCCGCGCAACAAGATTCTCGCGACGTCGCTGCTGGTCGAAGCGTTCCTGTACGAGGAGCAGACGCGCCGCGGCGTGTCGATCAAGCATTGGGACGAGTTCAACGACGTCGCCGATCACTGCACGGTCTGTCACAAATGCGCGACGCCGTGTCCGGTGAAGATCGACTTCGGCGATGTGACGATGAACATGCGCAACCTGCTGCGCAAGATGGGCAAGAAGAAGTTCAACCCGGGCAATGCGGCGGGCATGTTCTTCCTGAACGCGACCAATCCACAGACCATCAATCTCGCGCGTACCGCGATGATGGGCGTCGGCTACAAGGCGCAACGGCTGGGCAACGACGTGCTGAAGAAGTTCGCGAAGAAGCAGACCGCGCATCCGCCAGCAACCACGGGCAAGCCGCCGGTTGTCGAGCAGGTCATTCACTTCATGAACAAGAAGATGCCGGGCAATCTGCCGAAGAAGACGGCGCGCGCGCTGCTCGACATCGAAGACAACAAGATCGTGCCGATCATCCGCAACCCGAAGGCGACCACCGTCGATTCGGAAGCGGTGTTCTACTTTCCGGGCTGCGGCTCCGAGCGCCTGTTCTCGCAGGTCGGCCTCGCGACGCAGGCGATGCTTTGGGAAGCGGGTGTGCAAACGGTATTGCCGCCTGGCTATCTGTGCTGTGGTTACCCGCAGCGCGGCTCGGGTCAGTACGACAAGGCCGAGCAGATCGTCACCGATAACCGCGTGCTGTTCCATCGCGTCGCGAACACGCTGAACTACCTGGACATCAAAACGGTCGTCGTGTCGTGCGGCACCTGCTACGACCAGCTCGCCGGTTACGAATTCGACAAGATCTTCCCGGGCTGCCGGATTATCGACATCCACGAATTCCTGCTGGAAAAGGGCATCAAGCTCGATGGCGTAAAGGGGACCCGCTACATGTATCACGACCCTTGCCATACGCCGATCAAGACGATCGACCCGGTCAAGCTCGTCAACCAGTTGATGGGCTCGGAGCACGACGGTTACAAGATCGAAAAGAACGACCGCTGCTGCGGTGAATCCGGCACGCTGGCGGTGACGCGTCCGGACGTGTCGACGCAAGTGCGTTTTCGCAAGGAAGAGGAAATCCGCAAGGGCGCGGCGAAGCTGCGCGGCATTGCGCTCGTCGCCGAGGCCGGCTCGAATGCGATCAATATGGCCAATGCAGCGGCCGGTGCTGCCGGCGCGGCGTCCGGCTCGGTGCTGAAGGCCGGCGACGGACCGCAACCCGGCGCGGCGGCGGCTGGCGCAAAGGCGGCAAATGGTGGCGCGACGGACGTGAAAATCCTGACCAGCTGCCCGTCATGTTTGCAAGGCCTGTCGCGCTACAACGAAGACGCGAACATCGAAGCGGACTATATCGTGGTGGAAATTGCACGCCACGTGCTCGGCGAGAACTGGATGGCCGACTACGTTCAGCGCGCGAATAATGGCGGAATCGAACGCGTGCTGGTCTAATGCACGCATGACGTTAGGCGCTCGAGGGCGACGATGGATTGTATTTTCTGCCGCGAAGACGGCGGCGATATCTTGTGGCAGGACGACACGCTGCGTGTCGTTCTTGCCGACGAACCGGATTACCCGGGGTTCTGCCGGGTAATCTGGACTCAGCACGTGGCCGAGTTTTCCGACCTGGCCGATGCGGAGCGCGACCGCGTAATGCGCACCGTGAATGCGGTCGAACGCGCGATGCGGCGCATTCTGAAACCGGTGAAGATCAACCTGGCGAGCCTTGGCAACCAGGTGCCGCACGTGCACTGGCATGTAATTCCGCGCTTTTCGAACGACGCGCACTTCCCGTTGCCGATCTGGGCGCCGCGTCAGCGGACCGTGTCGGAAGCGATGCTGTCGCAGCGTCGTGCGCAGGCCACGCTACTGCGCGACGCAGTGCGTGGCGAGATCGAACAGGCTCTCGCTTGAGGTGACCATGAGTGGACTGACTTCCGACACGCCGGTGCCGACCGGGGTTGTCGTGCACGCGGTGTCGCGTGTGCTGGAACTGCAATATGCAAATGGCGTGTCGTACCGGGTGGCGTTCGAGCTGCTGCGCGTGTACTCGCCTTCGGCCGAGGTGCGCGGCCACGGGCCCGGCCAGGAGACACTGCAAACGGGCAAGCGCGACGTGACCATCACCGCGCTCGAAGGCGTCGGCAACTATGCGATTCAGCCGACCTTCTCGGACGGCCATTCGACTGGCATCTATTCATGGGACCTGCTGTGGGATCTCGCGACTCGCCAGGACGAACTGTGGCGCGAGTATCTCGACTCTCTCGCGGCTGCAGGCGTCGACCGTGACGCGCCGATGGCCGCCGCGCAGGCGCCGCACGGGCACGGCCACTGCCACTGACGCGGGCTGGTACCATTCGCCCGCGCGCCGCTTCGATGCGGCGCAACAATCGTCAAAAAACGCGAAAGGACAAGCGCGATGAGCAAAACCCACTTCGGCTATCAGACGGTCGACGAACAGGACAAAGCGAAGAAGGTGGCGGGCGTATTCCACTCGGTCGCCTCGAACTATGACCTGATGAACGACCTGATGTCGGGCGGGCTGCATCGCGCTTGGAAGGCTTTCACGATCTCGCAGGCGAACGTGCGGACGGGCTTCAAGGTGCTCGACCTCGCGGGCGGCACCGGCGACCTGTCGAAGGCCTTCGCGAAGCAGGCCGGGCCCACCGGCGAGGTCTGGCATACCGACATCAACGAATCGATGTTGCGCGTGGGCCGCGACCGGCTGCTGGACAAGGGCGTGGTGACGCCTGCGCTGCTCTGCGACGCGGAGCAGATTCCGTTTCCGGACAATTACTTCGACGTGGTCACAGTGGCATTCGGCTTGCGCAACATGACGCACAAGGATGCCGCGTTGGCCGAAATGCGCCGTGTGCTGAAACCGGGCGGGCGCGTGCTCGTGCTCGAGTTCTCAAAAGTGTGGGACCCGCTGAAGAAGGCGTACGACGTCTATTCTTTCAAGGTGTTGCCGTGGCTTGGCGAGCGTTTCGCCAAAGACGCGGAGAGTTATCGCTACCTGGCCGAATCGATCCGGATGCACCCGGACCAGGAAACTTTAAAAACGATGATGGAACAAGCTGGCATCGACGGCGTCAAATATTACAATTTGTCAGCTGGCGTGGTAGCCTTGCATACCGGGACAAAGTATTAGCGTCCCTAACCTCTCGTTTCTTAAAGGAATTTGCAGAAATGTCCGATTCGAATCTGTTATCTCATCGTAAGGTTGTGGGGCCATGGGCGAGGAGAATCGGGCTGCTCGCGATGGTCGGTCTGCTCACCGTCGGCACGCTGGCTTCGCTTGATGCTGAAGCGCGACGCATGGGCGGCGGGCGCAGTTTCGGCCGGCAGTCGAACGAGTCGTCGATGATGCAGCGGCAAACCACGCCGCCGTCGCAGCCCACGCAGCCAGGCCAGGGCGCGCAGACGCAGCGCGCGCAGCCGGCGCCGGCTCCCGCGCCTGCAATGCAGCCTAACCGCTCGCGCTGGCTCGGTCCGATCGCGGGTCTCGCCGCCGGTCTCGGTATCGCGGCGCTGTTGTCGCACTTCGGGCTTGGCGAGGCGTTCGCAGGCGCAATGGCCAACTTCATCGTTATCGCGCTGATCGCGTTCGTTGCGATCTGGCTGATCCGCAAATTCTTCGGCCGCAAGCGCGACGCGAACGCGCCGGCGTACGCGGGCGGCTCGCCGACGCTCAACGCGGGTGGCACCGGCTACTCGCAGGAGCCGCGCTATACCGCGCCGCCTAGCGGTTCGTACCTCGAGCCGCAAGGCAATCCGTTGAACACGCCGCGTGTCGAGACTGCCGCGGCGCTGCCCGCGAACTTCGACTCGGAAGCGTTCCTGCGCAATGCGAAGGTGTATTTCGTGCGACTGCAGGCAGCATGGGATACCGGCAACATGGCCGACATCCGCGAGTTCACGACGCCCGAGATGTTCGCGGAGGTCAAGATCGATCTCGATTCGCGCGGTCAGGAGCGCAACCAGACGGACGTCGTGCAACTGAATGCGGAATTGCTCGGCATCGAAGACCGCGCCGACGAATACCTCGCGAGCGTGCGCTTTTCCGGGCTGATTCGCGAGACGGTTGGAGGCGCGGCCGAGCCTTTCGCCGAGATCTGGAATCTGTCGAAATCGACGAAGAGCGGCGAAGGCTGGTTGCTGGCCGGCATTCAGCAGGTTACGCATCACTGACTTCGCCGCCGCGGTGAACAGACCGCGGTGAGGAGTCAATAGCCCGTTCGGCAGAGGAGGCCGGAAAGAGAACGGACGCTACAATAGGAACCCGCGCAGGCAAGCCGCTTGCGCGGGTTTTTTCATTCCAACACCCGATGACTCTTGCCGCCAAGCCCTTTGCCGCTGCCGTCAACCATCTGCTCGCCCGCGAATCGTGGGCTCGCGAGCGCCTCGCTCCTTATGCCGGGAAGATTGCCCGGCTGTCGTGTTCTCCGGTCGTCATGATGCTGTTGGTGCAGCCGGAAGGCTATGTCGCCGCCGTCGACGAAAGCGCGGCGCCGCAGGTGGATGTCACGGTGTCGGTGCCCGCCGATGCGCTGCCGGTGTTTCTGCAAGGCGGCCAGGCGGCGGTGATGAAGCATGTAAAGATCGAAGGGGATGCGGAGTTCGCCACGTTGATCGCGAAGCTCGCCGAGCATCTGCGCTGGGAGCCGGAGGAAGATCTCGCGCGGTTTATCGGCGATGGGCCCGCATGGCGAATCGCGTCGTTTGCGCGCTCGGTCGGCGAGCATGCGCGCCGCACCGGGCGCAATCTGCTCGACTCGGTCGCCGAATATCTGCTCGATGAAAACCCGCAGCTCGTGCGCCGCGCCGCGCTAGACGGCTTCAACGCCGAACTCGCGCGCGCCCGCGATACGCTTGCGCGCGTCGAAAAGCGCATCGAGCGCGTCGAACAGAAGGTCGAAGCCCGCGGCAATGCTGCGCCGGGTGCCGCCGCCAACGCGCGCGGCACGCGCTAGTCACCGGGCTCAACCATGCGTTTTCTGCGCTTTCTCAAGATTTTCTTTACGGTCATCCGGTTCGGTCTCGACGAGATGATGCTGAGCCGCATCAACGATCGTCGCGTGCGCCTGTTACTGCGCATCACCACGATCGGGCGCAAGTTCGAGGACCCGCCCGGGTTGCGCTTGCGTCTTGCGCTCGAGAGTCTCGGGCCAATTTTCGTGAAGTTCGGCCAGGTGCTGTCGACGCGGCGCGACCTGCTGCGCCCCGACATCGCGATCGAGCTTGCGAAGCTGCAGGATCAGGTGCCGCCGTTCGACTCCGATGTCGCGATCTCGATCATCGAGAAGGCGCTGGGCGCGCCGGTCAGTGTGCTGTTCGACGATTTCGAGCGCGTGCCGGTCGCGAGCGCATCGATCGCGCAGGTGCACTTCGCGACGGTGAAGGCCGGTCAGCATGCGGGCAAGTCGGTCGCGGTGAAGGTGCTGCGCCCGAACATGCTTCCGGTGATCGACTCGGACCTCGCGCTGCTGCGCGATATCGCCGTATGGGCCGAACGGCTGTGGGCGGACGGCAAGCGGCTCAAACCGCGGGAGGTGGTCGGCGAGTTCGACAAGTATCTGCACGACGAGCTCGACCTGATGCGCGAAGCCGCGAACGGCAGCCAGCTGCGGCGCAACTTCGCCGGACTCGATCTGCTGCTCGTGCCCGAGATGTACTGGGAGTTCTGCACGCCGAACGTGCTCGTGATGGAGCGCATGGTGGGCGTGCCGATTAGCCAGGTGGAAACACTGCGCGCGGCTGGCGTCGATATTCCGAAGCTCGCGCGCGAAGGGGTCGAGATTTTCTTCACGCAGGTGTTTCGCGACGGCTTCTTTCACGCGGACATGCACCCGGGCAATATCCAGGTGAGTCTCGATCCGACGCATTTCGGACGCTATATCGCGCTCGACTTCGGGATCGTCGGCGCGCTGTCGGATTTCGACAAGAACTATCTCGCACAGAACTTTCTCGCGTTCTTCAAGCGCGATTACCACCGCGTCGCGACGCTGCACCTCGAGTCGGGCTGGGTGCCGCCGAACACGCGTGTCGAGGAACTGGAAAGCGCGATTCGCGCGGTGTGCGAGCCTTATTTCGATCGCGCGCTGAAAGACATCTCACTCGGCCAGGTGCTGATGCGGCTTTTCTCGACGTCGCGCCGCTTCAACGTTGAGATCCAGCCGCAGCTGGTGCTGCTGCAAAAGACGATGCTCAACGTCGAAGGCCTCGGCCGCTCGCTCGATCCTGAGCTGGACCTGTGGAAGACGGCGAAGCCTTACCTCGAACGCTGGATGAACGAGCAGATCGGCATGCGCGGCTGGTACGAGCGGCTGAAGATAGAAGCGCCACAGTGGAGCAAAACGTTGCCGCAATTGCCGCGGCTCGTGCACCAGGCGCTAGCGCTTCGGCACGACGCGCAGCGTGGCGTCAATGACGAAACGATCCGTCAGATTCTGCTCGAACAGAAGCGCACCAACCGGCTGCTGCAAGGCTTGTTGATGTTCGGCGTCGCGGTCGGCGTCGGCGCGGTGCTCGCGCGTGCGTGGATCGCATTCGCTTACGGCGGGTGAGTGGCTGGAGATGGCAATCGAGCGGCCTACAATCGATACAGGGCGGCAATCGAGCGGCGCACAGCGACAACCCGTTCACGCCGGCGCCGCAGTATTTCCTGAGGAAAGTCGATGACGAAACCTCAACAACCGCCGGTACCTCCCGGCTCCGGCCCGCAAAATCCAGCAGCGGCACCCGAATTTTCGACCCGCGATCCGAACGCCGCGGACTTCTGGGACGAGCGTTTCGCACAAGGCTTCACGCCTTGGGACCAGGCCGGCGTGCCGGCTGCATTCAAGACCTTCGCCGCGCGCCACGCGCCGATGCCGGTGCTGATTCCCGGCTGCGGCAGCGCGTGGGAAGCGCGCTGGCTTGCCGAACGCGGCTGGCCAGTGCGCGCGATCGATTTCGCGTCGCAAGCGGTTGAGCGTGCGCGAACGCAGATGGGGGCGCACGCGGCATTCGTGGAGCAGGCGGATTTCTTCGCTTATCAGCCGCCGACCACGCCTTGCTGGATCTATGAACGCGCGTTCCTGTGCGCGTTGCCGCCCGCGCGGCGCGACGCTTACGCAAAACAGGTCGCGTCGTTGCTTCGCGAAGGCGGATTGCTCGCCGGATTCTTTTTCATCGCGACCACCGGGAAAGGACCGCCGTTCGGCATCGATCGAGCGGAACTCGATGCGCTGCTCGCAGCCTCATTCGAACTGCTCGAAGACGAACCCGTCGCCGATTCGATCGACGTCTTCGCGGGCCGCGAGCGCTGGTTGACCTGGCGTCGACGCGCGCCATCGCACGCTTCGCGCACTTGATTCTCGCGCCCGCCGCCCTCAGCTAACGGGTTCGCCTTCCGGCGTTACCGCAAGCTACCCACGCGCTGACGTCAAAAACCGGCCTCGCGGTCCGGTTACCGGCGAACAATCTCCGTGCCCGCCGATACCCGATTTCCGGGAGTCGACACCGTTTGCGGCTATAATTCAAGGCTTTGCAAGCGCTTCCAAGATTTCTGTAGGGACAAAGGTCATGCCGATCTACTCATACCGTTGCGAGTCGTGCGGCTTCGGGAAAGACGTGCTTCAGAAGCTGAGCGACGCGCCGTTGACGCGCTGCCCGGAGTGCGGAGCCGAAACGTTCCGCAAGCAGGTCACCGCCGCGGGCTTTCAGCTGAAAGGCTCGGGCTGGTACGTTACCGATTTCCGCGGCGGCAACTCCAACGCGCCGAATGCGTCGAACGCATCCGGTAAGAACGGCAATGGCGACAGTAGCAGCGCAGGCGCATCGACCGAAGGCGGCACGTCCGCGCCGGCCGATAACGCGTCGTCGGGCAGCGCTGAAGCCAAGTCCTCTACACCGTCTACGCCGGCCCCCGCGCCGGCCTCATCGGGCGGCGCAAGCAACAGTTAGGCAGTACACAAGCGGTCGAGCCGCCCTTGTGGCGGCGGCCACGCCGCGCGAGGCAACGTCCGCGCGGATTTCTGGCGAAGCCAATGACGACGAAAAAGACGACGCTCAAATCGGTATTCCTGACCGGCCTGCTGGTGCTGGTGCCTCTTGCCATCACGCTGTGGGTGCTCGGCCTCATCATCGGCACGATGGATCAGACGCTGCTGTTGTTGCCGCGTGCGTGGCGCCCCGAAAATCTGTTCGGCTTCCGCCTGCCTGGTCTGGGCGCGGTGCTGACGCTTGCTTTCATCTTTATCGTCGGCTTGTTGACGCAGAACTTCATTGGGCAGAAGCTCGTCGGCTGGTGGGAGCTGATCGTCGCGCGCATTCCGATGGTCGGTCCGCTGTACACCAGCGTGAAGCAGGTGTCGGACACACTGTTCTCGTCGAGCGGCAACGCGTTTCGCAAGGCGCTGCTGATCGAATACCCGCGCCGCGGCGCATATACGATCGCGTTCCTGACCGGTACGCCCGGCGGCGACGTGCTCAATCACCTGAAGGAAGACTGCGTCAGCGTGTACGTGCCGACCACGCCGAACCCGACGTCCGGTTTCTTCCTGATGGTGCCGAAAAGCGACGTCGTCGAACTCGATATGTCGGTCGACGCGGCGCTCAAGTACATCGTCTCGATGGGCGTCGTCGCGCCGCCCGCGCCGCCGGTGGTGCCGGCGCGCCGCACACCCGTCGAGCCACCCATGTAATGCCGGTGCATGGCGCGACAGGCGCCGCGCACCGTTCACTCACGCAAAACGAAAGACAAACATCATGTCGATGAGATCTGAATACTGCGGTCTGGTGACCGAACACCTGCTCGGCCAAAGCGTGTCGTTGTGCGGCTGGGTGCAACGGCGCCGCGACCACGGCGGCGTCATCTTCATCGACCTGCGCGACCGTGAAGGCCTCGTTCAGGTCGTGTGTGACCCGGACCGCGCGGAGATGTTCAAGACCGCCGAAGGCGTGCGCAACGAGTTCTGCGTGCAGATCAAGGGCGTCGTGCGCAACCGTCCGGAAGGCACCGCCAATGCCGGGCTGAAGAGCGGCAAGATCGAAGTGCTGTGCCACGAGCTGACCGTGCTGAACGCGTCGGTCACGCCGCCGTTCCAGCTCGACGACGATAACCTCTCCGAAACCACGCGCCTTACGCACCGTGTGCTCGATCTGCGTCGTCCGCAGATGCAGCACAACCTGCGTTTGCGTTATCGCGTCGCGATGGAAGTGCGCAAGTACCTCGACGAGCAAGGCTTTATCGATATCGAAACGCCGATGCTCACGAAGAGTACGCCGGAAGGCGCGCGCGACTATCTGGTGCCGTCCCGCGTGAACGCAGGCCAGTTTTTCGCGCTGCCGCAGTCGCCACAGCTATTCAAGCAACTGCTGATGGTCGCGAACTTCGACCGCTACTACCAGATTACCAAGTGCTTCCGCGACGAAGACCTGCGCGCGGACCGTCAGCCGGAATTCACGCAGATCGACTGCGAGACGTCGTTCCTGCGCGAGCAGGAAATCCGCGATCTGTTCGAGGCGATGATCCGCCACGTGTTCAAGGAAACGATCGGCGTCGAGCTCGCCGCGCCGTTCCCGGTCATGCAGTACTCGGAAGCGATGCGCCGCTTCGGTTCGGACAAGCCGGACCTGCGCGTGAAGCTTGAGTTCACCGACCTTACCGACGCGGTGAAGGACGTCGACTTCAAGGTATTCAGCGCGCCGGCCAACACGAAAGATGGCCGCGTCGCGGCGCTGCGCGTGCCGAAGGGCGGCGAGTTGTCGCGCGGCGATATCGATAGCTATACCGAGTTCGTACGCATTTACGGCGCGAAGGGCCTCGCGTGGATCAAGGTCAACGAAGTCGCGAAGGGCCGTGACGGTCTGCAAAGCCCGATCGTCAAGAACCTGCACGACGCGGCGGTGGCGGCGATCATTGAGCGCACCGGTGCGCAGGACGGCGACATCATCTTCTTCGCGGCCGATCGCGCGAAAGTCGTCAACGACAGTCTCGGTGCACTGCGCCTGAAGATCGGCCACTCGGAGTTCGGCAAGGCGAATGGCCTCGTTCAGACCGGCTGGCAGCCGCTGTGGGTGATCGACTTCCCGATGTTCGAGTATGACGAGGAAGAGAACCGCTACGTCGCCGCACACCATCCGTTCACGAGCCCGAAGGATGAACATCTCGAGTACCTCGAAACGGATCCGGGCCGCTGCCTCGCAAAGGCCTACGACATGGTGCTGAATGGCTGGGAAATCGGTGGCGGCTCGGTGCGTATCTATCAGGAAGACGTACAAAGCAAGGTGTTCCGCGCATTGAAGATCAACGCGGAAGAAGCGCGTCTGAAGTTCGGCTTCCTGCTCGACGCGTTGCAGTACGGTGCGCCGCCGCACGGCGGTATCGCGTTCGGCCTCGACCGGATCGTCACGATGATGGCCGGCGCCGACTCGATTCGCGATGTGATCGCGTTCCCGAAGACGCAGCGCGCGCAAGACCTGTTGACGCAGGCGCCGAGCGAAGTCGACGAACGGCAGTTGCGCGAGCTGCATATCCGTCTGCGTCAGGCCGAGCAGAAGGCGCAATGAGGCTCATTGACCGCTGATTGGCCACTCAGTGGCCAACCAGTGACCACTCATTGACGGCTTGATGAGGTCGCAACGAACGCGGAACATCAGGCGGCGACCGTTCGCTGAACCGTTCCGCGAAGTGGCCGATGCCACGCACGAAAAAGGCGCTTGATAGCGCCTTTTTCGTTTTTTGCGTTACATTCGCGGTGAACCCCCACCGATCGACCTGCGTCGCCGACGCCTTCCGACAGACGACTCATGCCGAAACCGCCGAAGATTCCCGAATCCGTGCTTGTCGTGATTTACACGCCCGAGCTCGATGTGCTGTTGATCGAGCGAGCCGATCGGCCGGCGCTGTGGCAATCGGTGACCGGCGCGCGCAACTACCCGGACGAGCCGTTCGCGGAAACGGCGGCGCGCGAAGTGGCCGAGGAAACTGGCATCGCGGTTGGCACGGAAATGGTGCCGCGCGACGCGTTGATCGACTGGCATCACCACATCCAGTTCGAGATATTCCCCGAGTGGCGGCATCGCTATGCCGAAGGCGTGACGGTCAACACCGAACACTGGTTCAGCCTGCAAGTGCCGCGCCGCGTCGAAGTCACGCTCGCGCCGCGCGAGCACACCGCGCATCTGTGGCTGCCGTACGAAGAAGCGGCGGCGAAATGTTTTTCGTGGTCCAACCGCGACGCGATCCTGCAGTTGCCCGCGCGCGTGAGCACGCGCGACAAGGGGCGTCCCGCATGAGTGGCGGCCGCCGTCTAGCCAACTTCGGACAGAGGCTGATTGGCCGTCGCTACTGGTCGCGCTACCGCTTCAGGACCGGCAACGATGTGCGGCTCTTCAGTTCCGGCGACGCTTATTTCGCTGCGCTGATCGAGCGTATTGACGCGGCCACCCGCATCGTCACGCTGGAAACCTACATCTTTGCGGACGACGAAGCCGGTCATGACGTATCCGCCGCGTTGCTACGCGCTGTCGCGCGCGGCGTGCGCGTACGCGTGATTACCGACGGCATCGGCACCGCGCGCCTGCCGATGTTCGGCGACTGGCAGGCCGCGGGCATCGAACATCGGGTCTACAACCCGCATCTGTTTGGCCGCTTCGGTTTCTCCCGAACGCACCGCAAGCTCGCCGTCGTCGATGACACGTATGCGTACTGCGGCGGCATCAATATCGTCGACGACTACGACCACAACGGCACGCGGCTGCACTATCCGCGCTGGGATTTCGCGGTCGAGCTGCGCGGTCCGGTGGTCGCGGACGTGCGTGTCGCGTTCGATCTGCAGTGGCGCCGCATCCGTCTTGGACATCGCCCGAAGCCGACGCCCGAGACGGAAGCCACCGATGCGCAAGGTGTCACCGACGAGTTCGTGCGCGCGCGGCGCCGCGTGCGCAGCGGTGACGTTCGCGCGGCGGGCGAGCCGTCCGTCGCGTTCGTCGCGCGTGACAACATCGTCAACCGTCGCGCGATCGAAAAGGCGTACCTGACCGCGATCGGCCAGGCGCGCTCCGAGGTGCTGCTCGCGAACCCATACTTCATGCCGGGCCGCAAGTTGCGGCGTGCGTTGACATTGGCCGCGCGGCGCGGTGTCGACGTGCGGCTCGTGATCGGCAGGAAGGAGTTCCCGATACTCGACTACGCGGTGCCATTCCTGTACCGCTCATTGCTGCGCGCCGGCGTAAAGATCGCCGAGTATGAGAAGACGATGCTGCACGGCAAGGTCGCGGTGGTCGATTCCAACTGGGGCACAGTCGGGTCGTCGAACCTCGACGCGTTAAGCCTCGTGCTCAATAACGAAGCCAACGTCGTGCTCGTGCTGGATCGCGAGCTTGACCAGCTGCGCGGCGCAATTCTTGCCGCGTTTGCCGAGTCCCGAAGCATCGACGCGGCGCATTATGAGGCGCGCCCACTCTCCGAGCAATTCGTCAACTGGTTCATGTACCAGGGCTACCGCGCGCTGATGAAGCTGATCACCGTCGGCGGTTACGACTAGAAGACTGGAGCGCATGGCGCCGGCCGCTGCGTTCGGAATCCGATCGAAAGCCATGTACACGACAACCGACAATGCAGACAAATAACTCTAAAAAATTGGCATTGCGCCGAAGACGAATGACGCAAAATTGAAAACCTGGTTAGAAACCCGTTTCTAATAAAGTCCTTGTTTCGCGGACGGCCGCCAACAATAATAGTACGGCCGTTCGATTTTCGTTTCACTCCATCTGACGGTAAAAGCTATGCGAAAAGGCGAACAGACGCGGGCCGCAATTCTCGATGCAGCGCTGGACCTTGCAAGCCGTGATGGACTCGAAGGTCTGACGATCGGTTTGCTGGCCGAGCGCATGCAGATGAGCAAGAGTGGCGTGTTTGCGCACTTCGGATCGCGCGAGGACCTGCAGGTCGAAGTCGTGCGCGAATACCACCGTCGCTTCGAAGACGAGGTGTTCTTTCCGAGCTTGCGCGAACCGCGCGGCCTGCCGCGTTTGCGCTCGATGATCTCCCGCTGGATCGACAAACGCATCCAGGAAGTCACGACCGGCTGCATTTATATCAGCGGTGCGGTCGAGTACGACGACCGTCCGGATAACCCGGTGCGCGAACAGCTGGTCGCGAGCGTGACGATGTGGCGGGCGGCGCTTACACGCGCCATTTCGCAGGCGATCGACGAAGGACATCTGCGCCCGGATACCGATCCGCAGCTGATGTTGTTCGAACTGTATAGCTTCACACTGGGTCTGCATCATGACGCTCGGTTTCTGCATCTGCCCGATGCCGTGCGTCTGACGTGGGCTGCGCTGGAAAAGCTGATCGTTTCATACCAAAGCAGCGAGGGCGCGAACCGTTAGCGGTGCGCGTTGCGACATCGGCGGCGCTCTCGGGCCAACATTCTCGATTGGAGAGACACATGGGACAGTACGCCGCGCCGTTGCGCGACATGCAATTCGTGCTGCACGAGTTGCTGAATGTTGAGGCAGAGGCGAAACAGATGCCGAAGCACGCTGACCTCGACGCCGACACGATCAACCAGGTGCTCGAAGAGGCCGGCAAGTTCTGTTCTGAAGTGCTGTTTCCGCTGAACCATAGCGGCGACCAGGAAGGCTGCACGTACGACGGCGACGGCGTCGTGACCACGCCGAAAGGTTTCAGGCAAGCGTATCAACAGTATGTCGAAGCGGGCTGGCCCGCGCTCGCGTGCGATCCTTCGTATGGCGGACAGGGGCTACCGCAGTTCGTCAACAACGCGCTTTACGAAATGATGAACTCGGCAAATCAGGCGTGGGCGATGTACCCGGGCCTGTCGCACGGCGCGTACGAGTGCCTGCATGCGCATGGCACGCCCGAGTTGCAGCAGACGTATCTTCCGAAGCTCGTGTCCGGCGTGTGGACCGGCACGATGTGTCTGACCGAAGCGCATTGCGGCACTGACCTCGGGATTCTGCGGACGAAAGCCGAACCGAATGGCGATGGTTCGTATGCGATCACCGGCACCAAGATTTTCATTTCGAGCGGTGAACACGATCTTGCCGAAAACATCGTGCATCTGGTGCTCGCGCGGTTACCCGATGCGCCGTCCGGCACGAAAGGCATTTCCCTCTTCGTCGTGCCGAAGTTTCTGCCGAACGAAGCCGGCGAGCCGGGCCAGCGCAATACGGTGAAGTGCGGTTCGATCGAGCACAAGATGGGCATTCACGCGAATGCGACCTGCGTGATCAATCTCGACAACGCGAAAGGATGGCTGGTCGGCGAGCCGAACAAAGGGCTCAACGCGATGTTCGTGATGATGAACGCGGCACGTCTGGGCGTCGGCATGCAGAGCCTGGGTTTGACGGAAGTCGCGTACCAGAACGCGCTCGTGTACGCGAAAGACCGTCTGCAGATGCGCGCGCTGAGCGGCCCAAAAGCGCCTGAGAAGGCGGCCGATCCGATCATCGTCCACCCGGACGTGCGCCGCATGCTGCTCACGCAGAAGGCGTATGCGGAAGGCGCGCGCGCATTTTCATACTGGGCCGCGCTGCAGATCGACAAGGAGCTGTCGCATGGCGATGACGCGGTCCGCTCGGAATCCGCCGATCTCGTCGCACTGCTCACGCCGATCCTGAAAGCGTTCCTGTCCGACAACGCATTCGAAGGCACGAATCTCGCGCTGCAGGTATACGGCGGCCACGGCTTCATCGCCGAGTGGGGGATGGAGCAATACGTGCGCGATGCACGGATCAACATGATTTACGAAGGCACCAACGCGATCCAGTCGCTCGATCTGCTGGGCCGTAAGGTGCTGGGCGATATGGGCGCGAAGCTGAAGAAGTTCGGCAAGCTCGTCACCGATTTCATCGAAGAAGAGGGCGTAAAGCCCGAGATGCAGGAGTTCGTCAATCCGCTCGCGGATATCGGCGACAAGGTGCAGAAGCTGACGATGGAAATCGGCATGAAGGCGATGCAGAACCCGGACGAGGTCGGCGCGGCTGCGGTGCCGTATCTGCGCACGGTCGGGCATCTGGTGTTCTCGTACTTCTGGGCGCGCATGGCGCGCGTCGCGCTCGACAACGAAGCCTCCGGCGATCCTTTCTACAAGGCGAAACTCGCCACCGCACGCTTCTACTTCGCGAAACTCCTGCCTGAAACCGCGTCGACGATCCGCGCGGCGCGCGCGGGCGCCAAGACGCTGATGGAAATCGACGAAGCGCTGTTCTGACGAACAACCCGCGCGGGGGGCGCCGCGAATGTCTCGCACGGCCGCCCCGCGCAACATTGCATGACTCCCCGGAGAAACGACGTGAGCAATCTGATCATTCGCAAGGTGGCCGTGCTCGGCGCCGGCGTGATGGGCGCGCAGATCGCCGCGCACCTCGTCAACGCGAAGGTGCCGGTGCTGCTGTTCGACTTGCCGGCCAAGGAAGGTCCGAAGAACGGCATCGTATTGAAGGCGATCGACAACCTGAAGAAGCTATCGCCGGCGCCGTTCGGCGTGAAGGACGACGCGCAGTTTATCCAGCCCGCGAACTACGACGACGATATTGCGAAGCTCGCCGAATGCGACGTCGTGATCGAGGCGATCGCCGAGCGGATGGACTGGAAGCACGATCTGTACAAGAAGGTATCGCCGCATCTCGCGCCGCACGCGATCTTCGCGTCCAACACGTCGGGCCTGTCGATCACCGAATTGTCACAGGGCTTTGCCGACGAATTGAAATCGCGATTTTGCGGCGTGCACTTCTTCAATCCGCCGCGCTACATGCATCTGGTCGAACTGATTCCGACCGCGCACACGCGGCCCGAGATTCTCGACCAGCTCGAAACGTTCCTGACCAGCGTCGTCGGCAAAGGCGCGGTGCGCGCGAAAGACACGCCGAATTTCATCGCGAACCGCGTCGGCATCTTTTCGATTCTCGCGACGATCGCCGAGGCTGCGAAGTTCGGCCTGCGCTATGACGAAGTCGACGACTTGACCGGCAGCCGCCTTGGCCGCGCGAAGTCGGCGACGTTCCGCACCGCGGACGTGGTCGGCCTCGACACGATGGCGCACGTGATCAAAACGATGCAGGACAACCTCGCCGACGATCCGTTCTTCCCGGTCTACGAGACCCCCGCGGTGCTCGCGGAACTGGTGAAGAAGGGTGCGCTGGGCCAGAAGAGCGGCGCGGGGTTCTATCGCAAGGATGGCAAGGCGATCAAGGTGCTCGACCCGAAGGCGGGCGATTACGTCGAAGGCGGCGCAAAGGCCGACGAACTGGTCGGTCGCATCCTGAAGCGGCCACCGGCCGAGCGCCTGAAGCTGCTGCGTGAATCGGACCACAAGCAGGCGCAATTCCTGTGGGCGATTTTCCGCGACGTGTTCCACTACATCGCGGTGCATCTCGAATCGATTGCGGATAACGCGCGCGATCTCGACTTTGCAGTGCGCTGGGGTTTCGGCTGGAACGAAGGCCCGTTCGAAGCGTGGCAGACGGCCGGCTGGAAGCAGGTTGCCGAATGGGTGCGCGACGACATTGCCGCGGGCCGCGCGTTGTCGCATGCACCGCTGCCCGCGTGGGTGTTCGACGGCCCGGTCGCGGAACAAGGCGGCGTGCATACCGTAGAAGGTTCTTGGTCGCCCGCGGCGAAACGCTTTGTGCCGCGCTCATCGCTGCCGGTTTACGAAAAGCAGGTGTTTCGTGCGCCGCTCGCGGGCGAAGCCGCGAGCGACCCTAAAACCTACGGCAAAACGCTGCTCGAAACTGAAGGTCTGCGCGCATGGGTCGACGACCGCGCGGGCGAAAACGACGTCGTGATCGTGTCGTTCAAGAGCAAGATGAACACGATGGGCCCGGCGCTGCTCGACAGCCTCGCGCAGGCTATCGAACTCGCGGAGAAGGACTACAAGGGCATGGTGATCTGGCAGCCGACGTCGCTGAAGCTCGGCACGCCGGGCGGCCCGTTCTCCGCGGGCGCCAATCTCGAAGAAGCGCTGCCCGCGTTCATGAAGGGCGGTGCGAAGGGCATCGAGCCGTTCGTGCAGAAGTTCCAGCAGACGATGCTGCGCGTCAAATACGCAAACGTGCCGGTCGTGACGGCGGTGTCGGGTATCGCGCTTGGCGGCGGTTGCGAGCTGATGCTGCAAAGCGCGAAGCGCGTTGCGCACGTCGAAAGCTATATCGGTCTCGTCGAAGTCGGCGTCGGTCTGCTGCCGGCCGGCGGCGGCCTGAAAGAGGCCGCGCTGCGTGCGGCCGAAACCGCGAGCGTGGTCGGCGCAAGCGCGGGCGATCTGCTGAAGTTCCTGCAGAAGTCGTTCGAAAACGCGGCGAGCGCAAAGGTATCCGGCTCCGCGCTCGACGCACGCGCGATGGGTTACCTGAAGCCGACAGACACGATCGTATTCAACGTGTTCGAACTGCTCGACGTCGCGAAGAAAGAAGTGCGCGCATTGTCCGCGGCCGGCTATCGACCGCCACTGCGCGTCACGCAAGTGCCGGTCGCGGGCCGCTCGGCGATCTCGACGATCAAGGCGCAGCTCGTCAATCTGCGCGACGGCCGCTTTATCAGCGAGCACGACTACCTGATCGCAAGCCGCATCGCCGAAACGATCTGCGGCGGCGACGTCGAAGCGGGCAGCATGGTCGACGAGGAATGGCTGCTGACGCTCGAGCGCCGCGCGTTTATCGAACTGCTCGGCACGCAGAAGACGCAGGAACGGATCATGGGCATGCTGCAAACCGGCAAGCCGGTGCGCAACTGAGCGGCGGACCAAGGAGCAATCACATGAGCAACAAGCAATTGCAGGACGCATATATCGTCGCCGCCGCACGCACGCCGATCGGCAAGGCGCCGCGCGGCATGTTCAAAAACACGCGCCCCGACGAGCTGCTGGTGCACGCGATCCGCTCGGCGGTCGCGCAGGTGCCGGGGCTCGACACGAGCGTGATCGAAGATGCGATCGTCGGTTGTGCGATTCCGGAAGCCGAGCAGGGGCTGAACGTCGCGCGCATGGGCGCGCTGCTGTCGGGCTTGCCGAACACGGTCGGCGGTGTGACGGTCAACCGCTTCTGCGCGTCGGGTCTCACTGCGCTGGCGATGGCCGCGGACCGCATTCGCGTCGGCGAATCGGACGCGATGATCGCGGGCGGTTGCGAGTCGATGACGATGGTGCCCATGATGGGCAACAAGCCGTCGCTGTCGCCGCATATCTTCGATCGCGGCGAGGATGTCGGCATCGCGTACGGCATGGGGTTGACCGCCGAGCGCGTCGCCGAGCGCTGGAAAGTGAGCCGCGAAGCACAAGACCAGTTCGCGTTGCAGTCGCATCAGCGGGCGCTTGCGGGCCAGCAGGCCGGCGAGTTCAAGGATGAGATCGCGCCGTACACGATCGTCGAGCGCTTCCCGGATCTCGCGACCGGCGAAGTGCGCGTGAAGACGCGCGAAGTGTCGCTCGACGAAGGTCCGCGCGCGGACACGTCGATCGAAGGGCTCGCGAAGCTGCGCGCGGTGTTCGCGAACAAGGGCACGGTCACGGCCGGCAACAGCTCGCAGACGTCGGATGGCGCGGGCGCGCTGATCGTCGTGTCGGAGAAGGTGCTCAAGCAGTTCAACCTGACGCCGCTCGCGCGCTTCGTCAGCTTCGCGGTGCGCGGTGTGCCGCCGGAAATCATGGGCATCGGGCCGAAGGAAGCGATTCCGGCCGCGCTGAAGGCTGCGGGCCTCAAGCAGGACGACATCGACTGGATCGAGCTGAACGAAGCGTTTGCCGCGCAATCGCTGGCGGTGATCCAGGACCTCGGGCTCGATCCGGCGAAGGTGAACCCCATTGGCGGCGCGATTGCGCTTGGCCATCCGCTGGGTGCAACCGGCGCGATCCGTGCTTCGACGGTCGTGCATGCGCTGCGCCGCCGCAATCTGAAGTACGGGATGGTGACGATGTGCGTCGGCACCGGTATGGGCGCGGCGGGGATTATCGAGCGGTTGTAATCACAACGCGACGGTGAGCCGCTGAACGGCTGGCCGTCGCGGTTACCGCAACGCAATGCAGCACAACGCAACGCAACGCCAGGCAACGCAGCAGTCACGAGCAACGCGAAGCAAAGAGCAACGCAACGGAGAGCGCATGGACATTCTGGTGGAACGCACCGACGGCGTGATGACGATTGTCATCAACCGGCCCGGCAGGAAGAACGCGATCACCGCCGCGATGTATCAGGCGATGGCGGACGCGCTCGCCGAAGCGCAGGCCGACGCGGCCGTACACGCGGTTCTGCTGCGCGGCAGCGCAGGCGTCTTCAGCGCGGGCAACGATCTCGAAGATTTCCTGAAGACGCCGCCGGTCGGCGAAGACGCACCGGTGTTCCGCTTCCTGCGCGCGATCAGTTCGGCGGAAAAGCCGCTCGTTGCGGCGGTGGCGGGCGCGGCGGTCGGTATCGGTACGACGATGCTGTTGCATTGCGATCTGGTCTATGCAGCCGATACCGCGACCTTCGCGTTGCCGTTCAGCCAGCTCGGCCTGTGTCCCGAAGCGGCATCATCGTTGCTGGTGCAACGGGTGGCCGGCTATCAGGCCGCAGCCGAAAAGCTGCTGCTCGGCGAAGCGTTCGACGCGCGCGAAGCGCAGCGGATGGGTTTTGTGAACCGGCTGCTGCCGGCTGGTGAAGTCGACGCATTCGCATTGCAGCAGGCGCGCAAGCTTGCGGCGCTGCCGGCTTCATCGCTGCGCGTGACCAAGGCGCTGATGAAGCGGGCGAGCCAGCACGAGGTGCAAACACAAATGGCCGAGGAGGCGCTGCACTTCGCGAAGATGCTGCTTGCGCCGGCGGCGCGCGAAGCGTTCAACGCGTTCTTCGAGAAGCGCAAGCCGGACTTTCGTTCGATCTCGTAACGCCGGCGGGGGAAGATGCGTCGAGAGGCGCGCACGCCAGCGGCCACAGCGGGCACAGCGGGCACAGCGGGCACAGCGGGCACAGCGGGCACAAGGGGCCACCGCGCCGCCGTGACGATTGGCCACACCCGATCGCCTCCGGGTCACACGCCTTCACACCGTGTCGTAATCGACATAGCTGTTTTCGCGGCAAAAACTGACAAGCCGCACACCCGCTTCCCGCGCGATCGCAATCGCGAGCGACGACGGCGCCGAGATCGTCGCGACCATCGGCACGCCGACCCGGGCCGCCTTGCGCACCAATTCATAGCTCGCGCGGCTCGACAGAAACACGAAGCCTTCCCGGGTATCCGCGCGATCGAGCACCAGCTGACCAATCAGCTTATCGAGCGCGTTGTGGCGGCCGACATCCTCGAACGCATACCGAATCGCGCCGGTGGCATCGCACCACGCAGCGGCGTGCAACCCGCCAGTCAGGCGCGTCAACGCCTGATGCGCGGGCAGTTCGCGAGCCGCACGCGCGATCGCGTCAGGCGCGAGACGCTGCAGAAAACCGGTGTCGGGCACGCGCTCCGGCTGCAAATCGAGCAGGTCGATACTCTCGATTCCGCACACGCCGCAGCCACTGCGGCCGGCGAGCGCGCGGCGCTTCTCCTTCAGTGCGACAAACGCCTGCTGCACGACGGTCAACTGCACTTCCGCGTACGGCAGCTTGCTGTCCGCGTTGCCGTTTTCGTGCAGTTCAACCTCGATGTCCTGAATGTCGGCATTGCGATCGACGATCCCTTCCGACACCGCAAAACCGACCGCAAACGCTTCCAGGTCGCGCGGCGTGCACATCATCACCGCGTGCGAAATGCCATTGAATACGAGTGCCACCGGCCATTCCTGGCCGACGTGGTCGTCGATGGTGTCGATCGCGCTGCCGCGGTGCCGGCGTACCGGCTGTTCGATCGTGCCGGGCTGTCCGGCGGTTTCCAGTGGGTTCAAGCGCTGCTCCTTCGGGTGGCCTGTCGCTGGTTTGTGGCCAATTAGGTTCTAAAATACCTCAAGCCGGGTTTGCCTGCGCCGCGTCCGCATCTGCGTCCACATTCGGCCGGGCGCATCGCGCAGCGCATTTCTCCGTTTGCGATCCGTCACTTCCGGCCCCCCACTTCCGAGGATTCGCCATGGGACTGAACGAAGCGCCGTTGCTGTTTCACTTCGAAGTCGAGTCTTCGGAGAATCTGACCTTCATACCGATGTGCGTACGCTTCAATCTCGATCGTTTCGGGTTGCGCATTTCGCTCGCGCAATGGCAGTTGCTGCCGCACGAAGATCGCACGCTGCTCGCGCGCTTTCCGGTCGAAGACGACATTGCGATCGAGCCAAACTTCGATCACGCGCTGTTCGAGATGATGCGCACCCACGCGAATGTCGAGCCGGACTGGTTCACGCCGGAAGACACGCCGGCATGGCGCATCGTCGACGCGGTGCCGGACGGCGTGCTGCATCAGGCAAACGTTGCACAGCTTGTCGCGCCGAGCACCGAGCAATGGGCTCGGCTCGAGCCGTTCAAGCGGTACGTACTCGCGAAGTTGTCCCGCAAGCCGGAAGGGAATCACGATTTCGTGCCCGCAATGAAGGAATTCGGCCTCGCGCACTGATTCTGCGGCATTTTTTCTGCTTTTCGCTGTTGCGCCCTCAACTCGTTCCGAACGCTGCCGTTATCCATGGGTTGGCGCGTGAAGGCGCGCGTCAGGCGTCGCATCGGATGCCGTGATCGATGCGCGTGGATGCTCGAAAAAAATAATCGATTGGCCGACGCGTGTCGCCCGCAGGACGAACGATCTTCGGAACCCATGAATCCAATTCTCTCGAAGCGGCGGCTCCTGATCAACCTTGCGATCGTCGCATCGGCGGTCGGCGCGAATGCATTTATTGCGTACACGCAGATCCGCGCGCAGCGCGACGTCGACGCCCGTACGATCCGTGCGACGAGCATCCGGCAGAACCTCGACGCGTATCGCGCGAAGATCGAAGATGGCCTTGCGCTGCTCGGGCGCTACCAGACGGCCGGCGTCGCGGTGCCGGACGGCGCGGCGAGCGCGATGATCGCATCGATGTCGCGGCTCGAAGACACGCTGCGCAGCCAACTCTCCGATGATCCGTCGATGCTCGCGATGTTCGGCACGCTAAGCGCCGATAGCCACGTGTTACAAAAGAGCATCGAGGACGCGCTGTTCGTCGCGCGACAACGCGCGACGATGGCAGTTCCGGACGATCAGCGCGCATGGGCCGCGACCGCGTACACGCGACTGGGCATGGATGTGGACCGGCTCGAATCGGGGCTGGCCGCGTTGCGGCGTCGCGAAGATCTCGCGCTCGATGCGACGCTCGCGAAGTCGGCCCGCGATACGCAGCGCGCGACGCTGCTGCTGGTGGTCACGATGCTGGCCGGTGGCGCGCTTCTGATCTACACGTTCGGCGCGCGCGAAAGCAAGGAGCGCGAGCGCCTGCGCGTGGTGCGGGCGCTGCGGCGCCACGACGAACGCTTTCGCGGCCTGTTCGACGAGCATCCGGTGCCGATGTACATCTTCGATCGTGAGTCATTGCGTTTTCTCGCGGTGAACGCGGCGGCGGTCCATCAATATGGCTACTCGGAAGAAGAGTTTCTCGAGATGACGATTCGCGCGATTCGTCCGTCGACTGAAGTCGCGCGCCTCGAATCGCATCTGCAGCGCAGCGAAGCCGCGCCGCGCACCGGCCGCACGGTAGCCGGCATCTGGCATCACCGTCGCAAGGACGGCTCGCTGATCAACGCGGACATTTCGTATCACCCGCTCACGTTTATGAGCCGCTCGGCGATGTTCGTACTGGCCGCCGACGTGACCGACCAGATCAACGCGGAAGCCGAAGCGCAGCGCTCGAACCAGATGCTTGAGACGGTGATCGACAATATCCCGCAGCGCGTGTTCTGGAAGGATCGCGAATCCCGTTATCTGGGTTGCAATATGGCGTTCGCGCGTGACGCGGGCCTCGCTTACCCGGAGCAGGTGGTCGGCAAGACCGACGCCGATTTGCCATGGCGCGAGTTCGCCGACGATGTGCGTCTGCACGATGCCGAAGTGATCGAATCCGGCGTGCCGAGGATGAATTACGAGTTCGATATGGTGGTCGATGGCGAATACCGCACGACGATTACCAGCAAGCTGCCCTTTACCGACAGCGACGGCCGGGTAATCGGCGTGCTCGGCTCGTACACCGACATCACGCAGCGCAAGCGCGCCGATCTCGCGCTGCGGCTGCAAAGCCGCGCGCTCGACGCGAGCGTGAACGCGATTCTGATCACGGGGCCGGCCGAAGGCGGCAACCTGATCGAATATGTGAACCCCGCGTTCAAGCGGATCACCGGCTACGATCCAGCCGAAGTGATCGGCCAGGACTGCCGGCTGCTACAGCGCGACGACCGCGACCAGGAAGGCGTTGCGGCGATCCGTCAGGCGCTGGTCGCGAATCGTGAGGTCAGTGCGGTGCTGCGCAACTACCGGAAGGACGGCGCGCTGTTCTGGAATCAGCTATATATCGCGCCGGTGCCGAATACCGATGGTGAGCCGACGCACCATATCGGCGTGATCAACGACGTGACCGCGCTGATCCGCTATCAGGAACAGCTTGAATATCAGGCGAACTACGACGGCCTCACGCGCCTGCCGAACCGCAACCTGCTGCGCGACCGGTTGCAGCATGCGCTGGTGGTCGGGCAGCGGCATCACACCGGCGTGGCGGTCGTGTTTATCGATCTCGACGGTTTTAAAAACGTCAACGACAGCCTCGGGCACAGCGTCGGCGACCGGCTGCTCGCGGTGGTCGCGGACCGCCTCGCGCGCTGCGCGCGAGCGACCGACACCGTTGCGCGTCACGGCGGCGACGAGTTCGTCGTGGTGCTGTCCGACACGACCGACGAAGCATCGCTGATCGCATGGATGGAGCGCGTGCGCGCGAGCATCTCGGAGCCGGTATGGCTCGACGGCACCGAGTTGTACGTCGGCTGCAGCATGGGCGCGAGCCTCTTCCCGCAGGACGGAGACGACGCCGAAACGCTGATGAAGAAAGCCGACCTCGCGATGTATCGCGCGAAGGACATGGGCCGCAACACGTTCCAGTTCTATCAGCCGGAAATGAACGCGAGCGCGGGCGCGCGGTTAAACCTCGAACGGCGGCTGCGCCGCGCGCTGCGCGACAACGAGTTCCTGCTGCACTATCAGCCGCAGGTCGATATCAATACCGGGCAGATCGTCGGTGTCGAGGCGCTGATTCGCTGGCGCGACCCCGAGGTCGGTCTCGTGCCGCCGTCGTCGTTTATTCCGGTCGCGGAAGAAAGCGGCCTGATCGGACCGTTGTCCGAATGGGTGCTGCGCGAGGCATGCCGGCAGAACAAGGCGTGGCAGGACGAAGGGCTGCCGCCCGCGCGCGTGTCGGTGAATCTGTCGGCGAGGCACTTCCAGCAGCGCAATGTCGCGAAGCTCGTCAAGCAGGTACTCGCGGAAACCGGCCTCGAGCCGCAGTACCTGGAGCTCGAATTGACCGAGAGCACGATCATGCGCAACGCGGAAGAAGCAGTGACGATGCTGAACGAACTGCACGCGCTCGGCATCGGTCTGGCCATCGACGATTTCGGCACCGGCTATTCGAGCCTCAGCTATCTGAAGCGTTTCCCGGTCGACCGGCTGAAGATTGACCGCTCATTTGTGTCCGATATCGGCGTGTCGAACGACGACGAGACGATCACGTCGGCGATTATCGCGCTCGCGCACTCGCTGAAGATGCAGGTGATCGCGGAAGGGGTGGAAACGTCCGCGCAGCTCGATTTTCTGAAAGAGCGTGCGTGCGATGAAATGCAGGGCTTTTTCTTCGCGAAGCCGATGCCGCGCGACGCGATTCCGCAAATGTTGCAGCAGGCCGCGGGCGCCGCGCCGGTCGACGCATGATCAATCGAGCGCCGGCAATGCGCGCGGCCGGCGGTCGCTGTCGGTCGCGACATAGGTGAGCGTGGCTTCGGTCACTTTCACCACTTCCTGCGCGAAACTCATCCGCTGCGCGTACACCTCGACCTCAATCGTCACCGATGTGTTGCCGGTCTTCACGATGTCCGCGTAGAAGCTCAGCAGATCGCCGACAAACACCGGTTGCTTGAACACGAATGAATTGACCGCGACCGTCGCGACCCGTCCGTTTGCGCGCCGGCTCGCCGGTATCGAGCCCGCGATATCGACCTGCGCCATGATCCAGCCACCGAACACATCGCCATGCACGTTCGCATCGGAGGGCTGCGGCACCACGCGCAATGCGCAGGACTTCTGCGGGAGTTGGGTGATTTCGGTCATCGGGGTGTCCATCGGAAGAGTGGGCCGGTATCGGTAAATCCACGCGCAGCGCGGCATTCCGGCTTCTGCGACAATACTGGGATCACGAATTGTACGGGAAAGCGCACGCGCGGGTCAGGCGTGCCGCGCAAGCGGCGCGCCGGTGCGGCCGCTGTATTGCCGGTCCGCATGGGCCAGCCGGTCGTTCAACCGGTCCGCGTTTTCCACCCGTTTTCCCCATAACGTCAATGCGCCGTCTCGCCCCACTCCGAGAGCCCGCGCCGATCTCGAACCAGCCGCGCAACGACTGGCAGACGATCGTGTCGCTGCTGCCCTATCTCGCCACCTACAAATGGCGCGTCGTGTTCGCGCTCAGCTGTCTGATCGGCGCTAAGGTCGCGAACCTCGGTGTGCCGGTCGTGATGAAGCGCATCGTCGACAACCTCGCATCCGTTCAGCATCTGACCACGCTCGGGCGCGCCGAACACGCGCCGGGCATCGTGCTGTTGAGCGGCGTCGGGCTGCTCGTGGTTGCGTACGCGGTGGTGCGGCTTTCCACGTCGCTCTTCACCGAATTGCGTGAAATGCTCTTTTCGAAAGTCACCGAAAGCGCGGTACGGCAACTCGCGCTGAAAGTGTTTCGCCACCTGCATTCGCTATCGCTGCGGTTTCATCTCGAGCGGCAGACGGGTGGCATGTCGCGCGATATCGAACGTGGCACGCGCGGCATCACACAACTGATTTCGTACTCGCTGTACAGCATCCTGCCAACGCTCGTCGAAGTCGGGCTCGTGCTCGGGTTCTTTGTCGTGCGTTACGAGGCGTACTACGCGATCGTTACGTTGATCGCGCTCGCCGCGTATGTGACGTACACGGTGAAGGTGACCGAGTGGCGCACGCATTACCGCCGCACGATGAACGAGCTCGATTCGCGCGCGAACTCGCGTGCGATCGATTCGCTGCTGAACTTCGAGACCGTCAAGTATTTCGGCAACGAGGCGTGGGAAGCGGAACGCTACGACGAGAACCTGAAGCGCTTCAGGGCGGCGGCGATCAAATCGCAGAAATCGCTGTCCGCGCTTAACTTCGGGCAGCAGGCCATTATTGGCCTCGGCCTCGTGTTCATTCTGTGGCGGGCGACGCAGGGTGTGATGGCGGGCCGGCTCACGCTGGGCGACCTCGTGCTGATCAACACGTTCATGCTGCAGTTGTACATTCCGCTGAATTTTCTCGGCGTCGTGTATCGCGAACTGAAGCAGAGCCTCACCGATATGGACCGGATGTTCACGCTGCTCGCCGCCCCGCGCGAAGTGGCCGATGCGCCGCAGGCGCCGGCGCTCCGGGTGGGCGGCGCTGAAGTGCGCTTTAGCAATGTGAATTTTTGCTACGAAGCGGCGCGTCCGATTTTGCACAACGTGAGCTTCACGATTCCCGCGGGTACGACGACAGCGGTGGTCGGCCACAGCGGCTCGGGCAAATCGACGCTCGCGCGGCTGCTGTTCCGCTTTTACGATCTGGATCGCGCAGAGGGCGGCGCGATTACGATCGATGGGCAGGACATTCGTGACGTGACGCAGGATTCGCTGCGCGCGTCGATCGGCATCGTGCCGCAGGATACGGTGCTGTTCAACGACACGATTTACTACAACATCGCGTACGGCAGACCAGCGGCGAGCCACGACGAAGTGATCGCGGCGGCGCGCGCCGCGCATATTCACGACTTCATCGAAAGTCTGCCGCGCGGGTACGACACGCCGGTCGGCGAGCGCGGTCTGAAGCTGTCGGGCGGGGAGAAGCAGCGTGTCGCGATCGCGCGCACGCTGCTGAAAAACCCGCCGGTGCTGCTGTTCGACGAAGCGACTTCGGCGCTCGATTCACGCTCCGAGCGTGCGATTCAGCACGAGCTCGATCAGATCGCGCGTGAGCGCACCACGCTGATCATCGCGCATCGGCTGTCGACGGTCGTGCACGCGCAGCAGATCATCGTGATGGACCGTGGACGGATCGTCGAACGCGGCACGTATGCGGAACTGATCCGGATGGGCGGGCTGTTTGCGCAGATGTGGGCGTTGCAGCAGCAGCGGGCGGAGCAGGCGCAAAAAATCAATGCCGACGAGCAGGACGGGGATGAGCGCGCTGGTGCGCAGCCCGTCGATGAAGGGCGCGCCGTTGAGGATCGCGCGGGTGAAGAGCATGTCGGTGAAGGCACACGCCGGTGAGAACCGCGTCCGCGCGCCAGGCCCGATGTACTGGCAGCAGAAGTCAACGCGCGTTTTTCGCGCCTGTCGCGTCTATCTCTGCCGCCTTACCCCGCCTCGCCCGCGCGCAGCGCGCGATCGAGCGCCTGCAACTGCGCGGGCGTACCGACGTTCTCCCAACGCCCTTCATATAGCTCGCCGCTTGCGCGGCCTTGCGCGATCGTTTCGCGATAATAGGGTGTCAGCGCGCGCCGCGTGCCGCGTGGCAGATCGCGGAACATCCGCGTGTCGTACAGGCCGATGCTGCCGAAGGTAAGACGCGCTACGCCATCGAGCGACAGCATGCCGTCGCGCAGCGCGAAATCGCCGTCAGGATGAAACACCGGGTTCGGCACCATCACAAGGTGCATGCCGGGCGCGGGCAACGCCGCGAGCCGCGCCGCATGCTCATGCAGCATCCGGTAGTCGAAATCCGCATAGACATCGCCAGCTACGCCGACGAACACTTCCGCGCGCCCGGCAGGTTCGAGCAACGGCAACGCTTGTGCGATCCCGCCTGCCGTCTCCAGCGCCTCGCCTTCAGCCGAATAGCGCAACTGCACGCCCCAGCGCGAGCCATCGCCGAGCATCGTCTCGATCCGCTCGCCAAGCCACGCATGATTGATCACGATCGTGCGTATGTCCGCGGCCGCGAGCCGTTCGATCTGCCAGACGATCAGCGGCTTGCCGCCCGCTTCGAGCAGCGGCTTCGGGCAGAGGTCCGTGAGCGGTCGCATCCGCTCGCCGCGGCCCGCGGCGAAAATCATCGCGGTAGTCGGCAGGGTGGGGGTGGCCGGTGTCGTCATCGGTCAGAACGTGTAGCCGACTTCGGCGGCGCGGCCTTCGAGATCGTCGAGCAGCTTCGCGAACGGCGCGAGCGGTGCATAGCGTTGCGCGACCTTGCGCCCGTATTCGATAAAGCGCGGCAGGTCTTTCAGATAGTGCGGCTTGCCGTCGCGATAGTGGATCCGGCAGAACAGTCCCAGCACCTTGATATGCCGCTGCAGGCCCATCCATTCGAGCTGCCGGTAGAACTCGCCGAAATCCGGATCGACCGGCAAGCCGGCCTTTTTCGCGTGCTCCCAGTAGTACGCGAAGCAGTCGAGCTCGAATGCCTCGTCCCAGCTGAGAAACGCGTCGCGCAGCAGCGACGCGACATCGTAGGTGATCGGTCCGGTCACCGCGTCCTGGAAATCGAGCACACCGGGATTTGGGCTCGCGATCATCAGGTTGCGCGGCATGAAATCACGCAGCATGAAGACTTGCGGCTGCGTCCGCGCGCTCGCGATGAGCAGCGCGAAGGTCCGATCGAGCACGCCGCGCGTCGCTGCGTCGACTTCGCGGCCAAGGTGGCGTGTGATGAACCATTCGGGCATCAACTCCATCTCGCGGTGCATGAACGCGTCGTCGAACGCAGGCAGCACGTGTTCGCGCGAGCTCGATTGCCAGCGGATCAGCGCGTCGAGTGCATCGCGCATCAGGCGGCGGGCGTTGTTTTCGTTCAGCGCGGTCAGATACGGTTCGGTCCCCAGATCGGTGACGAGCATGAAGCCCGCGTCGAAATCCGCTTCGAGTATGCGCGGCACGTGCACGCCCGCCGCCTCGAGCAACCCGGCAACCTGCACAAACTCGCGGCATTTCTCCGGCGGCGGCGCATCGACCGCGATCACCGTCCGGGCGGCGTCCGTCCCAGGCGCCGCGGCCGGCGCCGCGCGGCGGGCGAGCCGGAAGTAGCGGCGAAAGCTGGCGTCGGCGGAAGCGGGAGCGAGGGTCGCGAGATCGAGGCCGTAGCGCTCGGCGTGCGTGCGAAGCCAGGCGGTCAGTAACTCGAGGCGTTGGGAAGGGGAGGCGGAACCTGAAGTGGAACCTGAGGCGGAAGCAGGAGCGGAGCTCGGCGTCATGAAAACCTGGGCCAAAAACGGGATTAAGAACGTCTTGCCATATAATACCCCACGACTTTTTTGACGCGGCTCGCGCCAGCCTTCGCATATCTCGTTTGACCGCCCGCCTCACCGCTGGAATAGATCGAACAATTTGCGCAAATCCGACTTCGGCAATCCGACTGCGCTGGGTCGCTTGTGCAGGCGGTAATTGTGACTGCATGAGCTGATGGTCGGGCCGATTCGCCAAACGAATACATGCCGCCTAGACAGCTTTTCCGAATCCACTCATCTTGCGACGGCTTGCCGCGCACAAGGCGGCTTGTCGCGGCACTGGTTGCCGTGCCCGGGCTCTTTCCCGCGCTTGCGCACGCGCAGCTCGTGGGCCAGGCGGCGCAGGCGCAGCGGCTCGACTCGCCGTGGGATTTGCAGCTCGCCCCGCAGCTCGAAGACCACACCGTGCCGACCGGCGAGCGTGCCGCCACCTTCGTGCTCAGCGATTCGACGACCGGCACGGCGGATCGCGACGTTGCGGCGAAAGGTTCGGCCGAGGTGCGCCAGGCGACGTCGGTGATCAAGGCGGACGCGCTGCACTACGATCAGGATACCGACATGGCCGACGCGTTCGGCAACGTGCGCCTGAGCGGCAATGGTGCACTGTTCGTCGGTCCCGAGGCGCACCTGAAGATCGAGTCGAACGAAGGTTTCATGACCGCGCCGAAGTACCGCTTCACGGTGACCGGCGGCTCGGGCAGTGCGCAGCGCGTCGATCTGCTCGACAGCGAGCGCTCGGTTTTTTCTCATGCCACGTACACCGCGTGCCAGTGCGAGACCAATCCGGCGTGGTACATCAAGGGCACCGAGTTCGACTTTGACACCGGTGCCGATGAAGGTGTCGCGCACAATGGCGTACTGTTTTTCCAGGGCGTGCCGATCTTCGCGAGCCCGTGGATGTCGTTTCCGCTGTCCGGCGATCGCAAAAGCGGCATCTTGCCGCCGACTTTCGCGCTGAGCTCGAATAACGGTTTCGAGCTGTCGCTGCCGTACTACTTCAACATCGCGCCGAACCGCGACCTGACGTTGACGCCGCGCATCATCTCGCGGCGCGGCGTGCTGACCGACGTGAACTACCGGTATCTGTCGCCGACATACAGCGGCACGTTCACCGGCCAGTTCCTGCCGGACGATGCGATCACGAAGACCAACCGCTACGCGATCTACTTCCAGCACAACCAGAACTTCGGTAACGGGTTCGGCGGCTACGTCTACTACAACAAGGTCTCGGACAATACGTATCCGGAAGACCTGTCGTCGACGACAAACCAGTTCCTGAACGGCACGCAGCTGCTGTACCAGCAGGAAGCCGGCCTCACGTATAACAACGGTCCGTGGTCCGTGCTCGCGCGCGAGCAGCACTGGCAGACGCTGCAGGGCTCGCTACCGCCGTACGGTCGCGAACCGCAGTTGAATGTGAAGTACACGAAGTTCAACGTGAACGGCTTCGACTATGGAGCCGAAGCGGATTACACGCGCTTCCGGATCACCGCGGACAACATGACCGAAGGTCAGCGGGTCCTGTTCAATCCGTATCTGTCGTACTCGGTGGTCGGGCCGGGTTACTTCGTGACGCCGAAGATCCAGTATCACTTCGCGTCGTACGACCTGAGCAACCTCGGCACGAATTCGGTCCCGGGGCAGCCGAAGAACTTCACCGAATCGATTCCGACCTTCACGTTCGATACCGGGCTGATCTTCGACCGCTCGGTGCGCGTGTTCGGGCAGGACTATATCCAGACGCTCGAACCGCGGCTGTACTACGTGTACACACCGTTCCGCAATCAGGACGATGCGCCGCTCTTCGATACGGCAGACTCCGACTTCGGTCTGGCCGAGATCTTCACGCCGAACACGTTCGTCGGTAACGACCGGATCGCCGATGCGAACCGGCTGACCGCCGCGCTGACATCGCGCTTTATCAACGCGGCGAGCGGCGACGAACGCGCGCGTTTCGTAATCGCGCAGCAGTACTACTTCACCGATCAGCGCGTCACGCTGTTTCCCGGCCAGTCGCAAACCACCGCGCGCCATTCGGACCTGATCGTCGGCGCATCGCTGAAGCTCGGTCCGGGTTTCGCGTCGGAAACTGCGTTCCAATATAATGCTGACAACAATCAGCTGGTGAAATCCAGCGTCGGTTTCGGGTTCAGTCCCGAAACGGGCAAGGTGATCAACCTCGGCTACCGCTACACGCGCGCGAACACGACGCTCGACAACCAGCCGATCAACCAGATCCTTGTCTCGGGGCAATGGCCGCTGTCGCACCGGGTGTTCGTGGTGGGGCGCGTCAATTACGACATGCAAGGTCACCGGCTGGTCGACGGCCTGTTCGGCATGCAGTACGACGCCGACTGCTGGACGCTTGGCGTCGGCGTGCAAAAGTACGCGAACGGGGTCAACACATCGGGTCTCGCGACTTCCGCGACGCGGTTCCTTGCGCAGCTGACGCTCAAGGGCCTGTCGAGCGTCGACAACGGGCTCGTAACCGCGTTCCGCGCGAGTGTCGCCGGTTATACGCCGCCGCCGCCACCGCCGCCGCCCGAATCCCGGTTCAACAATTTCGAGTGACGGTTTCGGCCGCTAATAAAATGGCGAAGAGACGGGCTGCGAACAGGCATCATCGGCCCGACATCATTGGAGTATCTGTGGGAATCATGAAAAAGCTTCGTTTGGCAACCTTCGCGACCGGGGTCGCGGCTGCCGCGTTCCTCCTGTCGACGGCGCCCGCGCAAGCCCAGGCGCTCAACAACGGCAGTGGCCAGACGGTCGATACGATCGCCGCCGTGGTGAACAACGGCGTGATCACGCAGCGCGAGCTCGACGAGCGCATGGGACTGATCACGCGCCGGCTGAATCAGCAGCACGCACCCATTCCGCCCGCGGATCAGTTGCGCCAGCAGGTGCTGAACCAGATGGTGCTCGAACGCATTCAGCTGCAGAAGGCGCGCGAAGACAACATCACAGTCGATGACGCAACCGTGCAACGCACGCTCGAGCGTCTCGCGCAGGCGAACAACATGACGCTCGCGGTGTACCGCGCGCGCATCGAGGCTGAAGGCGTGCCCTGGTCGACCTTTACCGGCGACGCGAAAACCGAACTGGTCCTGTCGCGGCTGCGCGAAAAGGAAGTGGATAGCAAGATCACCGTGTCGGACGCGGAAGTCGCGAACTACATTGCCAGCCAGCGCGGACCGAGCGCCGGCATGACGAGCGACCTGCGCTTCGAGCATATCTTCATCGCGGCGCCACTGAACGCGTCGCAAACCGACATCGAAGCCGCACAGAAAAAAGCTGACGATCTGCTGAAACAGGCAATGAGTGGCAGCGGCGATGATTTCGAAAAGCTTGCAAAGTCGAACTCGCAGGCGAAGGACGCGAGCAAGGGCGGCGATATGGGCTTTCTGTCGCCGTCGAAGCTGCCGCCGGAATTCGTCACGGCTGCGTCGACGCTGCGCGCGGGGCAGGTGAATCCGACGGTGATCCGCACCAGCGACGGCTTCGAGATCGTACGTCTCGTCGATCGCCGCACGGGCCAGGGCATGACCGGCGATGCGGCCAAGCTCGTGCAAACGCACGTGCGGCACATTCTGTTGCGTGTCGGCGACGGGCAGTCGGAGCCGCAAGCGCGTGAAAAGCTGCTCGAAATCAAGCAGCAAATCCAGCAGGGCGGCGGCGACTTCGACAAGTTCGCACGCACCTATTCGCAGGACGGCTCGGCGTCGCAAGGCGGCGACCTTGGCTGGGTCAGCCCCGGCGAGACGGTGCCGGAATTCGAGCGGGCCATGAACAGCCTGCAGGATGGCCAGATCAGCGACCCGGTGCGGACCGAATACGGTTACCACCTGATCCAGGTGCTGGGCCGCCGCGAGGCGGAAGGCTCGGTTGCGCAGCAGATGGATCTGGCGCGCCAGGCAATCGGCCAGCGCAAGGCCGAGCAGGCGTACGCGGACTGGCTGCGTGAACTGCGCGATACTGCGTATGTCGACTACAAAGCCGCGCCCGGTACGTTGCAATAACGTTCGATCATGACGTCCGCCATTTCATCTTCGGCACCATTGAGTATCGCCATCACGACGGGTGAGCCGGCGGGTGTGGGTCCGGAGTTGACCGCGCAGGCGCTCGCGGCGGCGGGCGCCCATTGGCCGGACGCGCGTTTCACCGTGCTTGGCGATGCGGCGCTGCTCGCCGGGCGCGCACAGGCGGTTGGCATCGACTGGAGCGCGTTGCAAGGGCGCGTCGAGGTCCGGCACCATCCGCTTGGCGCGCCGTCGCAACCGGGCAAGCTCGATGCGGCCAACGGCCGCTATGTGCTGGCGCTGCTCGACGCCGCAATCGACGGCGCGCTGGCGGGCAGCTTCGATGCGATCGTCACTGCGCCGCTGCAAAAAAGCACGATCAACGATGCCGGTGTGCCATTCACCGGCCACACCGAATATCTCGCCGAACGCACGCAAACACCGCATGTCGTAATGATGCTCGCCGGCACGGGGCCGCGTCCGCTGCGCGTCGCGCTCGCGACCACGCATCTGCCGTTGAAGGATGTGGCGGCCGCGCTGAGCATCGCGGGCATCGTCGATACGCTGCGCATCATCGATCATGATTTACGGCATCACTTTGGCCTGCCGGCGCCGCGCATTCTGGTGACCGGCCTCAATCCGCATGCGGGCGAGAACGGTTATCTCGGCCGCGAGGAAATCGACGTGATCGCGCCGGCGCTGAAGCAGGCGAACGCGATGGGCATCGATGCGCGCGGACCGTATCCGGCCGATACGCTGTTCCAGCCGCGCTATCTGACCGAAGCCGATTGCGTGCTCGCGATGTTCCATGACCAGGGCTTGCCGGTGCTGAAGTACGCGACGTTCGGTGAAGGCATCAACGTGACACTCGGTTTGCCGATCATCCGCACGTCGGTCGATCATGGCACCGCGCTCGATCTAGCCGGCACCGGCCGCGCGCACGCCGGCAGCCTGATCGCCGCGATCGATACCGCGGTCTCGATGGCGCGTCATCGGCGCGCCGCCTGATTTCTCCCGATTCATTTTCAATGTCATCCAGCAGACCGAACCCTAGCCGGCAGCACCAGGGCCATTTCGCGCGCAAACGGTTCGGGCAGAACTTTCTCGTCGACCTCGGTGTGATCGATTCGATCGTCGACCTGATTCGCCCTCAGCGCGGCGAGCGGATGGTCGAAATCGGTCCGGGTCTCGGCGCGCTCACTGAGCCGCTAATCGAAAGGCTCGCGACACCGGACTCGCCGTTGCACGCGGTCGAACTGGATCGCGATCTGATCGAGCGGCTCAAGAACAGATTCGGCGAGCGGCTGCAGTTGCATGAAGGCGACGCGCTCGCGTTCGATTTCAGCACGCTAGCAGCGGTGACCAGTGAGTCGGCTATGCCGGCTCATAAACCGTCGCTGCGCATCGTCGGCAATCTGCCGTACAACATCTCGAGTCCGCTGCTGTTTCACCTCGCGACGTTTGCGCGGTGTGTGATCGATCAACACTTCATGCTGCAAAACGAAGTGGTCGAGCGAATGGTCGCGGAGCCGGGCAGCAAGGCATTCGGCCGCCTGTCCGTGATGCTGCAGTACCGGTATGTGATCGACAAGCTGCTCGATGTGCCGCCCGAGTCGTTCCAGCCACCACCCAAAGTCGATTCCGCGATCGTGCGGATGATCCCCTACGCACCGCACGAGTTGCCGCGGGTCGACGAAGCCGTGCTCGGCGAAGTCGTGACCGCGGCGTTTTCGCAGCGTCGCAAGATGTTGCGCAATACGTTGTCCGCGTATCGCGACGCCGTCGATTTCGATGCGCTCGGCTTCGACCTCGCACGACGTGCGGAAGATGTGCCAGTCGACGAATACGTGCGCGTCGCACAGACGGTATCGCGCGGTTAAGTGAAGTCACAAGCTTGCGTGGGCTTCGCCGGGGCGCTCATTTCTTATCCTGTTCGCGTTGCATTCCTAACGAACTGTACGTGCGTGGTTTTCGGACTCGTCCTATAAGGGCATCGGTCGTCGGGTTTCTATACTTCAGCGCACTGTTACCCCAGTTCTGTTCGCAACGTATCTGATCGGAAAAATCCTGCCGGATGGTTCCGTTCAAATTATTTAGGATAAGAAAATGAATAAGAATCACCGGACCGAAAGAGTTGGGCCGAAGCCGACGCCCATTCACGTAGCGGCAATAGAAATCGGTGAAGATCGGACCGACCAATCGCGGTCACGCACGACGGTCACGGCTAGCATCGCGATGATCGCGTTGAGCCTCGCGGGTCTGTCCGCGCCGGCGACATCGTTGGCAAGCGCGATCACGATTGCGGACACGGATAAGGCAACGGGGCAAAACTGTACGACGAGCAACGCCGGCAGCGGCACCTGGTCGGTCGTCGGTGGTTGCTTTGCGAATGCGGGCGTCAAAGACGCTGCGCACAATCTCGCGGAGACGGTGGTCGGCGCATATGGCTATGTGCCGGCAAACGTGAGCTTTGCGTCGGGCTTCGGCTTTAGCAACCAGACCTACGCATACTTCGGCAGCTCAATCGGCGCGGCGGCGTATGTCGCAAGCGGCGCGAAGAACAGCGTCGCGCTCGGCACCGGCTCGGTCGCGACCGAAGCGAACACGGTCTCGCTCGGCCGCGTCGGCGACAATCCGCTGAAGGGAGCCTATGGCGACAGTGGCGACGGCAACTCATCGGATACGGCCGCGCTCAATCAGAATCTCACCGGCACGCTGACGCGGCGGTTGACGAACATGTCGGCGGGCATCAACAACACCGACGCGGTGAATGTCGGGCAGTTGAAGGCAGCAGGTCTTGCAATCGATACGTCGGGCAATCCGACCAACGCGTTCGTCGCGTATGACGACACCACGAAGGCGCGCGTCACGCTAGCCGGTGGCACGGCAGGCACGACTATCACGAACCTGGCGCCGGGTGTGGTCAGCGCGGGCAGCAGGGATGCGATCAATGGCTCGCAACTGTACAACTCGGCGTCCAGCATCGCGTCGGCGCTCGGTGGCGGCTCGATCGTCAATGGCGAAGGCGGCATTACGATGCCCAGATACAACGTGGGTGGCGATACGGTGATCGGCGTCGATGGCGCGGTCGATGCGCTCGACCAGCGCATCACCGACGCATCGTCGGCGGCGGCCGATATTTCGTCGAAGCTGAAGTACATCAAGTTCGGCGAAACGACCGCGCAGGATGCGACCGCGTCGGGTGTCAATGCAGTGGCAATTGGCGGTTTTGCTCAGGCAACTGGCGACAACTCGCTGGCAATCGGTGCGAATGCGCGTGCGACGGGCGTCAATTCGATCGCGATCGGCGCGGGCTCGTCGACGAATCTGAACAACACGTTCGCAGTGGGCTCGAATACGGCGAAGCGGCGCATCGTCAACGTCGCGGACGCGGTGAACTACAGCGACGCGGTGACGCTCGGCCAGATGAACGCGGCGATCGCGGCCGCTATTCCGACGTCGGGCGGCGACGTCAGCAACGGCACGCTGCTGCGCGCATCGGCCGTGAGAGCCAGCGCCGGTGCGGCGCCGCAAGCGGCTCTCTCCGACTCACTCGCTTACGACAGCGAAGCGCATGATCGGGTGACGCTCGGCGGCGTGGGCAGCAACGGACATGTGCGGCTGACCAATCTGCAGGACGCGGATCTGACGGCTACCAGTACCGATGCGGTCACGGGCGAGCAACTCTTCGCGACGAACCAGCAGGTCGCGGCGCTCGGTCAGGCGGTGCAGAATTTTGGCGCGAACGGCACGACCTATATTTCCGCGAGTACGGTGAGCGGCGCCGCGACAGCCGCGGGTTCGAACTCGCTGGCAGTCGGAGGGGGCGCGAAAGCGTCCGGCAACGACTCAACCGCGCTCGGTGACCGCGCGCAGGCGGCCGGTTCCGCGTCGGTTGCGCTCGGTTCTCAGGCGAGCGCGACCGCGAACAATTCGGTTGCATTAGGTGCGAACTCGGTAGCGAGCCGCGACAACACCGTGTCCGTAGGCGCGCCCGGCGCGGAGCGCCAGATCGTCAACATTGCGGCAGGCGTGCAGGGCAGCGATGCGGTGAACGTCAATCAGCTGAACGCGGCGGTCGCGCATACGAACCAGCAAATTTCCGGTTTGCAAGGCCAGATCAATGACGTCGCGAAAGGCGCAAACGCGGGCACCGCAGCCGCGATGGCGGTCGCGGGCTTGCCGCAGCCGACACAGCCCGGCAAGGCGATGGTTGCGTTCGCGGGCGCGCGCTACGGCGGGCAGTCGGGCGCCGCATTCGGCGCATCGTACGTGACGCAGAACAACAAGTTTGTGGTGAAGCTGTCGGGCAACACCAGCACGAACGGTAATGTCGGCGTGGTAGCGGGCGCGGGTTTCCAGTGGTGATGCCTGCGTTGTGACAGGGGCGCGCGGCGATGGAAGGCCGCGCGGTCCGTTGTTTCCTCGAGCGCGTGCGTCGATCGTCTGACGCGCGCGCTTCGCTTTGCTCGCATCTCTCATCCCGCATTCACTTCACCGTGTGACATTCCGTCACTCACTCCGCGCAGCATCGGACAGCCGTCCCGGCTGCAACCGCCTGGCCGCGTCGCGCGCCTTTCATTTTTCGCACATTCCGCCTTACGTCAGGCATTATTCTGCGGACTCCGCAGTTTGCCTCGACGTTTTCCCGCATACAGAACGCATTCAGCCCGCATAAGCACGTCCCGCACCAAAAAGGAGACGGCATCGTGAAGGACCGCAGGTGGACAGTCATGCTGTCGCTGGCGTCGACGCTATCGGTATTGTCGTCGCTGGCGAGTTCGCCATCGCATGCGCAGTCGAGCGTCACGCTGTACGGTATCGTCGATGAAAGCGTCCGCTATCTGACGCATACCAGCAAAGCCGGCGCATCGACCATCGGGCTCGGTAACGGTGGGATGAGCGAGAGCCGCTGGGGCCTCCGGGGCATTGACGATCTCGGTGGCGGTTGGACCGCTTTCTTCAGGCTCGAGAACCGCTTCTACATCAACAGCGGGCAAAGCGACACGACATTGCCATTCTTCAACGAAGCGCAAGTGGGCGTGCAGTCGTCATCGTATGGAAAGCTTATCTTCGGCCGGCAGCCTAACGTGCTGATCGAGGGCATCACGATAGGCGGCTATGGCAGTAATCCGTGGATTCCCTACGACTTCAGTTTCCAGCCCGAAGTGACGATGTCCGGTGGCATCTGGACCAGCAACCAGGTGCAGTATCAGGCGCGCTTTGCCGGCGTGACGTTCGCCGCCGCGTATGCGTTTGGCGGCGTCGCGGGCCACATGTCATACGGCTCGCAATACGGCGCCGCTGCCGCGTGGTCGCCGAAAGGCGGCCCGGTGAACCTCGGCGGCGCGTATGAAGAAACGCGCGATTCGCTCAACGGCAGTACCGCGAAAGCCTGGACGTTCGGCGGCGCGTTCGTGTGGGACGGCACGCGCGCGGCACTCGGCTATATCGTCAATCGCAACGACCCCGGCTTTTCGAACTTCGCGAACGGGCCGTTCACCGCGCCGGTGCTCGCCGCGCTCAAGTACACCGATTTCTCGCGGCGTCAGATGATATTCGGCGGCATCACGCAGGCCCTCGGCGGTGCGTGGCATGTCGCGCTGAACGTATGGCGCACGCTGCAGGACGGCAAAACCGATGCGCAGGACGGCTCCGCATGGCAGTATCAGATCGTCGCTGACTATAGCCTTTCGAAGCGCACCGACGTGTATGTCGAAGCGGACTACGCGCTCTATCGGGGCGACCTGATCGGCGCGCAGCTACAGGGCGTCAACAGCGTCGGGCTCGCGCAGAAGAGCACGCAGATCGGCCTGATGGCGGGTTTGCGGCACCTGTTCTGAGTCTGATCGGGTTGCCGAGGCGTCAGCGAGCGCGCGACTTTTTCGGTACATTTACGTCCTCGACATCACGCAATCAGGAGTTCACGATGCGCTTTCTCCACACGATGCTTCGCGTCGGCAACCTGGACCGCTCGATCAAGTTCTACACCGAGCTTCTCGGCATGAAAGTGCTGCGCCGCCAGGACTATCCGGATGGAAAATTCACGCTGGCGTTCGTCGGTTACACCGATGAACGCGACGGCACGGTCATCGAGCTGACGCACAACTGGGATACTGAATCGTACGATCTGGGTACGGCGTTCGGCCACCTCGCGATCGAAGTCGAAGACGCGTACGCCGCGTGCGAAAAGATCAAGGCACAGGGCGGCACCGTGGTGCGCGAAGCCGGCCCGATGAAACATGGCACGACAGTGATCGCGTTTATCACCGACCCGGATGGCTACAAGATCGAGTTCATTCAGAAGAAGTCTTGATCGCGAGGCGCGTTGCATCACTTTGCACCGCGTCGCACTGCGGCAAGCGGTAGCACGCGGCTGCTTCCGCTCACGCTCGAACGCACGCAGGCGCGTTACGCGCCCGCGTGCGCTACCGCGCGGCGCGATGGCCGCCGCGTATCAGGCATCGCTCTACAACGCCGGCAGCAACTCCGGCGGATGATGCTTGAGCGTCTGCCGCGCTTCGCGGAATTCGGGGAAAATCGATTCGACGGTTTGCCAGAAGCGCGGGCTATGGTTCATCTCACGCAAGTGCGCAAGTTCATGCGCGACGACATAGTCGATGATCGACACCGGGAAGTGAATCAGCCGCCAGTTCAGGCGAATCTTGCCGTCGCTCGAACAGCTTCCCCAGCGCGTCGCCGCCGACGATAGCGCATACGCGCGGTAGTTCACACCCAGTTTTTCCGCGTAAATATCGAGGCGTTCGCCGAACAGCCGCTTCGCCTCGCTCTGCAGCCAGCCTTGCACGCGGTCCTTGATCTGCTGCGGGTCCGCCTGCATCGGCAACGGCAGCGCAAGCGACGCCTGCTGCGCATCGAATAGCAGCGTGCCATGCGGCGCACCAAGCGTCACGCTTACCGGATGCCCCAGATAAGGCACCTGCGCGCCATCTTTCCAGTCGACGCGCGGCAACGCACGCTGCTCGACGCGCGTCTGCCATTCGGTGAGCTTCGTGAAAATCCAGCGCTGTTTTTCCGTGATCGCGGTTTCGATATCGGTCAGCGTGACCCAACGCGGCGCGGTGATGGTGAGACCGCTGCCATCGATCGCAAAGCCGATCGAGCGGCGCGACGAGCGCTTCAGGTAGTAGTACAGCGAACGTGCGCCCAGCGTAATGTGGCGCAGCTTCGTGCCATCGGGCGCAAGAGGCACCGCCGGCGACGGCTGCGGCGGTGAGTCGGGCTTGCCGGGCGCTTCGAAGAGCGGCAGATCGAGTTGCCGGCTATCGAGCGCCGCAGCGGGTTGCGGCTTGGAAGACTTCTGCATCGGACTCGCTTCACGCTAATACGCCGTCTCGATGATGAAGAGGCGGCGTGCACGCGTCAGATTTGCGCGGCGGCAGGCGCATTGTGCCCGGCGCCATAAGCGGCAGGATCGATGCGGCGCATCTCGGCTTCGATCCATGTTTCGACGCGCATGTTCACTTCATCGGGCGTGAGCCCGCGCGTGTCGATCGGCTTGCCAATCGACACCGTGACTATACCCGGATATTTGATAAACGAGTTGCGAGGCCACACACGTCCCGCGTTATGGGCGATCGGCACGACCGGCGCGCCCGCTGCGACTGCGAAACGCGCGCCGCCGGTTTTGTACTTGCCTTGCTTGCCGGTCGGCGTGCGCGTGCCTTCGGGAAACATGATGACCCACGCGCCTTCTTCCATCCGGTGCTTGCCCTGCTTCGTCACCGATACGAAAGCATGCTTTCCTTCCTTGCGATTGATGTGGACCATCTTCAGCATGCCAAGCGCCCAGCCGAAGAACGGCACGTACAGCAATTCGCGCTTGAACACATAGCACAGCGGCCGCGGCATCAGCGCGGGAAACGCGATGGTTTCCCACGCGGACTGATGCTTCGACAGCAGCACCGCGGGGCCGTCCGGCAGGTTCTCCCTGCCTTGCACCGTATAGCGGATGCCGCCGACGCCGCGCAGCACCGCGACCACCGTGCGGCACCAGCCGACCGCCATCCAGTAGCGCCGGTCCGCATGCATGAACGGAAACGCGATGAAGCACGCGGTCGCGTACGGCGCCGTGAAGACGATGAAGAAGACGAACAGCAACAAAGAGCGTATAAAGCGCATCGGTCAATTCAACGAGTATGGATGATGCGCCGTGTGCGCATCACTCCTGTTCTTCGGCAAGGTAGTCGAGGGCGAACGCGCGCAGGTCGTCGTGCACGCGCGTGCCTTCGGGAAGGCCGCCCGCGGCCAAGGTGTCGCGGCCTTTACCGGTCAGCACGAGATGCGGCGTAAAACCGAGCGCGGCGGCCGCTTGCAGGTCGCGCAGCGAATCGCCGACCGCGGGCGTGCCCTTCGGCTCGACGTCGTAGCGCTCGGCGATCATCTTCAGCATGCCGGGCTTCGGTTTGCGGCATTCGCATTGATCTTCGGCCGTATGCGGACAGAAGAAGATCGTGTCGATGCGCGCGCCGACCGTCGCGGCCATCCGGTGCATCTTCTCGTGCATCGCGTTGAGTGCGGCCATGTCGAACAGACCGCGCCCGATACCGGACTGGTTCGTCGCGATCGCGACGCGGTAGCCGGCCTGATTGAGTCGTGCGATCGCCTCGAGACTGCCGGGCAGCGCGACCCATTCATCCGGCGACTTGATAAACGCGTCTGAATCGACGTTGATCACGCCGTCGCGGTCCAGCACCACCAGTTTCTTTGCGCTAGCCATGGCGTGGGCGCTCAGGCGGCGAGCCGCGAAATGTCGGCGACGCAGTTCATCTGCTGATGCAGCGCGCCGAGCAGAGCCAGACGGTTTGCTCGCAATGCAGGATCTTCCGCGTTGACCATCACGTCGTTGAAGAATGTGTCGACCGGTTCGCGCAGCGCCGCAAGTGCGGACAGCGCACCTGTGTACTTGCGCTGCGCGAGCTGCGACTGCACGCGCGGCGTAACCTGTTCGAGCTGCGCGTGCAGCGCCTTTTCAGCGCTTTCGACCAGCAGCGCCGCTTGCACGACCGCGTCGGCGCCGTTGGCCGCGATGCCCTCGGATTTTTTCAGGATGTTCGAGATCCGCTTGTTGGCCGCGGCCAGCGATGCTGCTTCAGCCAGCGCCGCGAATTCACGCACCGCATCGAGACGGGCGACGATGTCGTCAAGGCGCGTGGGACCGAGCGCGAGCACCGCATCGATCTCACCGATGCCGTAGCCGCGCTCGCGCAGCAGGCCGCGCAAGCGGTCCATAAAGAACTCGTACAGCGCGGCCGTCGAATCGGCGACGTTCGGGATCGCGGCGAACTGTCTGTACGCGGCGCGCAGCAATTCGACCAGATCGACCGGCAACTGCTTTTCAATCAGAATGCGCAGTACGCCCAGCGCATGGCGACGCAGTGCGAACGGGTCTTTCTCTCCGGTCGGGTGCAGCCCGATGCCCCAGATGCCGACTAGCGTTTCGAGCTTGTCCGCGAGGGCAACCGTCGTGCCGGTCGCGGTCGCGGGCAGCGCGTCGCCTGAGAAGCGCGGCTGGTAGTGCTCGGAACACGCGAGCGCGACATCTTCGGGCTCGCCGTCGTGGCGCGCATAGTAGGTGCCCATCGTGCCCTGCAGCTCGGGGAACTCGCCGACCATGTCAGTGAGCAGGTCGGCTTTCGCGAGGCGCGCGGCGCGCTTCGCGAGCGCGACGTCGCCGCCCGTCAGCGCGGCGATCTCACCGGCGAGTGCTTCGATGCGCTCAACCCGCTGCAGCGCGCTGCCGAGCTTGTTGTGATACACGACGTTCGCCAGCAGAGGCACGCGGTCCGCGAGCGGCTTTTTCTTGTCCTGTTCGAAAAAGAACTTCGCGTCAGCCAGACGCGGGCGCACCACGCGCTCATTGCCTTCGATAATGTCGTCCGGCGTGTCGGTCTCGATGTTCGAGACAATCAGAAAGCGCGAGCGCAGCTTGCCGTTGGCATCGGTGAGCGCGAAATACTTCTGGTTCGTTTGCATCGTGAGGATCAGGCATTCCTGCGGCACCTGCAGGAATTCATCCTCGAAGCGGCATGCATAGACAACCGGCCATTCGACCAGCGACGTCACTTCGTCGAGCAGCGCATCGGGCATCACCACCTGGTCGCCGTTCGCGTGCGCGAGCAGATGCGAGCGAATCACGTTCTTGCGGTCCGCGAAGTGCGCGATCACATGGCCCCTGTCGCGCAGGGTTTGCGCATACGCGTCCGCATGCTGGATCTGTACGAAGCCTTCGGACAGGAATCGATGGCCGAGCGTGGTGTCGTCCGCATCGATGCCGAATGCGCTGACCGGCACGATCTGGTCTTCGTGCAGCACCGTGAGCCGATGCACGGGGCGCACGAACTGCACGTTGGTGCCGTCCGGGCGCTGATAGGTCATCACCTTCGGAATGGGCAGCTTCGCCAGCGTTTCGTCGAGCGCGGTCTGCAGGCCTTCGGCGAGCGTCGCGCCGGGCGCTGCATAACGCAGGAAGAACGCCTCGGCCTTGCCGTCCGATGCGCGTTCAAGATTGCTCACGGAGAAGTCCGGGAAGCCGAGCGCGGCGAGCTTCTTCGCCAGCGGCGCGGTGGGCTGGCCGTTCGCATCGAGCGCGACCGACACCGGCAGCACTTTTTCGCGCACGTGTTTTTCCGGCGCGACCGCGCGCACGTTGTTGATGGTGACCGCGAGGCGCCGTGGCGTCGCATGGCGTTCGAACGACAGTTCGCCGTCGATCAGATCGCGCGCCGCGAGGCGCTGCGCAATGCCTTCGGCGAAGGCATCGCCGAGGCGCGCGAGCGCTTTCGGCGGGAGCTCTTCGGTGAGCAACTCGACGAGCAGGGTGGCGTGATGGGAGTGCGTCATGTGTTCTTGTCTCGTCATTCTTTGTCGAAGCTCGGCTCGATTTTCAGCGGCGGCGCCCATGCGGGCTTCGCGGCTTCCTGTTCGTCGGTTTCGAGACCGGGTACCGCGTGCACTGGATCGCCGAGCATCGGGAAACCGAGCTTCTCGCGCGATTCGTAGTAAGCCTGCGCGACGAAGCGCGACAGATTGCGGATGCGACCGATATACGCCGCGCGCTCGGTGACCGAGATCGCGCCGCGCGCATCGAGCAGGTTGAACGTATGCGCGGCCTTCAGCACCAGTTCGTACGCGGGCAGCGGCACCTGCGCTTCGATCATCCGCTTCGCTTCGCTTTCGTAGCTGTTGAAGAACGTGAACAGCAGTTCGACGTTCGCGTGTTCGAAGTTATACGTCGACTGTTCGACTTCGTTCTGGTGATACACGTCGCCATAGGTGAGGCGACGCAGTGCCGGGCCGTTCGGACCTTGTTCTTCCCACTCGGTCCAGGTCAGGTCGTAGACGTTCTCGACCTTTTGCAGATACATCGCGAGACGCTCGAGCCCGTAGGTGATTTCGCCGAGCACCGGTTTGCAGTCGAGGCCGCCAACCTGCTGGAAGTACGTGAACTGCGTGACTTCCATGCCGTTTAACCACACTTCCCAGCCGAGACCCCATGCGCCTAACGTCGGATTCTCCCAGTCGTCCTCGACGAAGCGCACATCGTTTTGCTTCAGATCGAAGCCGAGTGCTTCGAGCGAGCCGAGGTAAAGATCGAGGATGTCTTCGGGTGCCGGCTTCAACACGACCTGGTACTGGTAGTAGTGCTGCAGGCGGTTCGGGTTCTCGCCATAGCGGCCGTCCTTCGGGCGGCGCGACGGCTGCACATAGGCGGCCCGCCACGGCTCTGGGCCGATTGCGCGAAGGAACGTATGGACGTGCGAGGTGCCCGCGCCGACTTCCATGTCGATCGGCTGGAGCAGCGCGCAACCCTGCTTGTCCCAGTAGGACTGCAGCGTCAGGATGATTTGCTGAAACGTGAGCATGAAGTGCCTTTCCGGCGGGAAGTGCGGCGCGCGTGTGAATCGCCGCGGGACGACCGCTGCATCGCGCCGGTCGGGGCGGTGGGTCGTCGCGCGGCCCGGTGCTAAAAGCGTGAATTTTACCGGATTGCGGTTGGGTTGAGAGGTTCGGCGGGGCTCGCGGAGGCGGCTATGCGGTTTGTGTCCGGTTCATGCGCTGCCGGTCGCACCGGTTGGTGTTCGGTTCTCCGCGCAGATCGCGCTTATTTCACCACGCAGCTCACCGTTTGGTTCGGGCTCAGTTCACCGCTAGCTCACCGTTCATCGCACCGAGTCGCCGTTGCTATTCTGATCGGCGTGCTTCGCGTCCCCGGCTGCTTTCCTGCCGTTCCGGTCCACGCGCGACGGACCAAACGCAAAGCCGAACGCGAGCAGCAACAGCGACACCGCAAGCACAGTGTTATTGCCGCTCGTCACGTACGGCGTGTTGCCCGTCGTGCCCTGGATCGTTACATCGAGCGAGCCTTGTGTGAACGGCGGCAGCCGCGCGATCACATTGCCGCGTGCATCAATCGCGGCCGTCGTGCCGGTGTTGGTCGCGCGCAGCATCGGCCGGCCGGTTTCGAGCGAACGCATCCGCGCGATCTGCAGATGCTGGTCGAGCGCAATCGTATTGCCGAACCACGCGAGGTTGGTCGAGTTGATCAGCACGCCGGCCGGCGTTGCGTTCTCGCGTACCGTGCGCGCGATCTCTTCGCCGAAGATGTCTTCGTAGCAGATATCGACCGACACCGGCTGGTTATGCACGGTAAATGGCTTTTGCACCGGCGCACCTCGCGCAAAGTCGCCAAGTGGAATGCTCATCAAATTGACGAACCAGCGAAAGCCCCATGGCACGAATTCGCCGAACGGCACCAGATGATGTTTGTCGTAGCGATACACGTTGTTCGTATTCGGCGTGATGCCGAACAGGCTATTCGTATAGTTGACGACGCGGCCTTCCGGCGTGATCTCACCGCCGATCGCACCAAACAGGATCGACGTGCCGGTCGAATCGGCGAACTGACGAATCGCGACTGCGAACGCGTTCGGCACGTCCTGCGCGAGCACCGGAATCGCGGTTTCCGGCGTGACGATCAGATCCGCGGGCTTTGCGGTGATCATTTGCTGATACTCGTTGATCGCCGCGTTCACCCCCGCCTGTTCGAATTTCATCTCCTGCTTCACGTTGCCTTGCAGCAGCCGGACATTGAGCGTGGCGTTCGCAGGCTGCGTCCACGACACAAGCGGCAGCAGCAGGCCTGCGGCGATCAGCGCAACGGCGATGATGGCCGGCGCCGCGCTGCGGGCAATGCTCGACTGACGGGTTCCGCGTGCGCCGCTGGCACCGCCGGCGGCCGTCGCACTGCTTTTGCCGAACGCACGCAGCAACGCCTGCGCGATCAGCGCGGCCGTCAGTGCGAGCACCCAGCCGACGCCGTACACACCCGCAAGCGGCGCAAAGCCGGCAAACGGCCCGTCCACTTGCGCATACCCGCTCGCAAGCCACGGAAAGCCGGTGAATACGGTGCCGCGCAGCCATTCGCCGAGCGCCCATGCGCTGGCGAATGCGAATGCGCCGTGCCAGGTCGGCGAGAATGGCGTGTCGTCGGCTTTGCCGTTGCGCGCATGTCCCGCGCAAAACGACCACACGCCGGCCGCGAAGGCCGGATACAACGCGAGATACATCGAGAACAACACAAGCGCGGCACCCGCGAGCGGCGCGGGCATGCCGCCGTAGTCGTGCATGCTCACATACAACCACCAGACACCCGTCACGAAGTTGCCGAAGCCGAATGCGAAGCCAGTCAGCGCGGCGCTCTTCCAGCCGGTCGCGCGCGTGAGCCAGGCATAGAAAAAAACGAAGATCGCGAGACCGAGCCAGCCGCCATGCGGCGTCGGCGCAAACGACAGCGTATTGAACGCCCCCGCGGCGAGCGCCGCAAGATAGTGCCAACGTGGTAATGTGCGGCCGCCCGCTGCGGCTTCGTCGGGCGTCACGCCGCGGCGCAGACGGGAAGAAATCGGGTCGGCCATCGTTCTACTTTCGTTCGGTTCTTTGCGTTCGGCTGCGGTTGAATGGCGCGCGCGGTTGCGTGGGGTTGCGTAGGTTGCGTTCGACAGGCAAAGCGAACGGGACAATCAGGTCTGCACGTGCTGGGCGTCGCGTTCGCGCTGGCCCGCGAGCGGGTCCTTGCGCACCAGCAGCATGTGGATTTGCCGCGCGTCGGCGCGCAGCACTTCGAAGATCAGGTCGCCGAGGCGCACTTTCTCGCCGCGATGCGGCACACGCCCGAAGTGGTGCGTGACGAGGCCGCCGATCGTATCGACTTCTTCGTCGGAAAAATGCGTGTCGAATTCTTCGTTGAACTGCTCGATCTCGGTAAGCGCGCGCACGCGGTAGCGACCATCCGGCGATGCGATGATATTGCCGCTTTCCTCGTCGAAGTCGTATTCGTCTTCGATGTCGCCGACGATCTGCTCGAGCACGTCTTCAATCGTAATCAGCCCGGCGACACCACCGTACTCGTCGACGACGATCGCAATGTGATTGCGGTTCACGCGAAAGTCATGCAGCAGCACGTTCAGGCGCTTCGACTCCGGAATGAACACCGCGGGCCGCAGCATGCCGCGCACGTCGAATTCTTCCTCCGCGTAGTAGCGCAGCAGGTCTTTCGCGAGCAGCACGCCGATCACGTTGTCGCGGTTGCCTTCGTAGACCGGATAGCGCGAGTGCGCTTTTTCCAGCATGAACGGGATGAAATCAGCGGGCGTGTCCGCGATATTGATCGCGTCCATTTGCGCGCGGGGCACCATGATGTCGCGCGCACTGAGTTCGGACACCTGGAACACGCCTTCGATCATCGACAGCGAATCGGCGTCGATCAGGTTGCGCTCGTGCGCGTCCTGCAGGATTTCGAGGAGTTCGCCGCGGGAGTCAGGCTCGGGCGAGATGAAGTCGGTCAATCGCTCGAGCAGCGAGCGTTTTTCGGCGGGTTTGTCGCTGGTGGATCGTCGACTGGGATACGTGTCGTTCATGGTGGTGCGCCCGGCTGGGCCCGGCGCGCTGTTGCAGAGTGTTAAGGATACACCACGCGCATGGCAGGTCCGTGTCCCGCCGTGCATGCGCTCGCGGCAGGCGGTTGCGGGTTTGTGCACGGACGTTCGCAGTTGCCTGCGGTGTCCGACCGGCGGCGAAGCCTGGAGCGGTGTGCGCGTGGCGATGCATTCGACGGTTTCATCGTAACGGATAAATGCGATGCGTGAAGGGTAAGAGCAGCCAAAAGCGGGGTAAAAGCGGGACAGCAGGGAATATTTAATGTGACGTAAGGGGACGTTGCGGCGCAGTCGGTGCGTGTCAGGTGGTGGCTGTCACCGGCCGGTGCCTGTCTTGTGCGCCGGTTCGATGGTTTCCCCGCCGGTTGTGCCGCGTGCGTCGGGCTGGCGCGCGGCTGGCGTTGCCTCGCGCTTGCAGCGCGCAAGCAAGGCTTCGAGCGAGCGGTCGGGCATGCCGCTGTTGCGCAGCGCGTCGACCGTGCGGCTCACATAGTCGAGCGTCGTGCCGTACCGGCCACACGCGCAGTCGAACACGGCGCGGACCACGTCGTCCGACAGCTTGCCGGTGTAACTCGGCACGTCGCGCCGCATCACGAACGCGAGCGCGTCGACGCGCCGGCCATCGGCGAGCACGCACGGCAGCCACGCTGGCCGGTACGAGCCCAGCGCCATTTCACGGCGCCATAGCGCCTCGAGGTGCGGTTGCGCGCCTTCGGCGGCGAGGCGAAACGCGATGCCGCTGCACGAGCCGCCGCGGTCGAGCGCGAGCACGAGACCCGGCTGCTCAGGCGTGCCGCGGTTCACGCGCGACCACAGGTAAAGGCCGCGGTGGTAGCCGTGCACACGCGAGCGAATCGCTTCCGCGGTCGGCAGACCGGGGTTCCAGATCAGCGAGCCATAGCCGAACAGCCACAGATCGGTCGCGCGATCCCATCGGGCCAACGTGTCATCGATCGATGCGCGCAATTCGTCATCCGACAGCAGCCGCGATTCGCCGAGCGCCGGCGGATAGCTGGGGCGGTCATGCGTGCTGGGCGGTGCGGAGTCGGGATGACGGACAGTCACGGTCGGTGGCAGGTTAGGCGGCGCGTCGGGTATCGGATAAGCGGCGGCTCGCTGCGGTTGGACAGTTCATCACGGCATTGACGGCAACGGGCGGTATTTGCTTTACCGGTAGGGATCAGGAAAACCAAGGCCGGCCAGCACCTGCGTTTCGATGGCTTCCATTTCCTGCGCATCCGCGTCGTTCTCGTGATCGTAGCCCTGAGCATGCAGGGTACCGTGAACCAAAAGATGCGCATAGTGCGCGGCGAGCGGTTTGCGCTGCTCGGCCGCTTCCTTTTCGACGACCGGACAGCACAGGATCAGATCGCCGCTGACTGGATCGTCCTCCGATTCCGCATACGCAAAAGTCAGCACGTTGGTCGCGTAGTCCTTGCCGCGGTACGTGCGGTTCAGCGTGCGGCCTTCGTCCGCATCGACGAAGCGCACGGTCAGTTGCGCGTCGGCGAAAAGCGCGGCCTTGATCCAGCTTGCGACACTCGCGCGCGGCAGCAGGGCCTTGTGTTCGGGCCATGCCTTCGCGGCGGGGAATTGCAGATTCAACGACAGTTTTGGCGCGCGGTTCATGCGGGCGAGCGGCGAGAAGCGTTGGCGTCCGCTGCGCTGTCCTCCTGCTTCGAGTGCGCGTCGTAGGCTTCGACAATCCGCGCAACCAGCGGATGACGCACGACGTCCGCGCTGGTAAAACGCGTGAGCGCAATACCGCGCACATTCGACAGCACCTGCTGCGCTTCGATCAGCCCGCTTTTCTGGCCGCGCGGCAAGTCGATCTGCGTCGTATCGCCGGTCACCACCGCCTTCGAGCCGAAGCCGATCCGCGTGAGGAACATCTTCATCTGCTCGGGCGTCGTGTTCTGCGCTTCGTCGAGGATGATGAACGCATGGTTCAGCGTGCGGCCGCGCATATAGGCAAGCGGCGCGATCTCGATCATCTGCCGTTCGAACATCTTCGCAGTCTTGTCGAAGCCGAGCAGGTCGTACAGCGCGTCGTACAGCGGCCGCAAATACGGGTCCACCTTCTGCGCGAGGTCGCCCGGCAGGAAGCCGAGCCGCTCGCCGGCTTCGACCGCGGGCCGCGTCAGCACGATGCGCTTCACCTGGTCGCGCTCGAGCGCGTCGACTGCGCACGCGACCGCGAGATACGTCTTGCCGGTGCCGGCAGGTCCGACGCCGAAGGTCACATCGTGCGAGACGATCTGCTTCAGATATTCGCGCTGCGCGGGCGTGCGGCCGCGCAGGTCGGCGCGCCGCGTGTACAGCTTCGGACCATGCTCTTCGATCTCTTCCTCCGCGCCATCATGCGCGGGTTCGTCGAACGGATGGTCCGGATCGCCGCGAAAGCGCGGGTCCAGTTCGTCGTCGCCGTTCGGGGAGCGGATCGGGCGGGTGCCATTGCCCGGATGACGCGATTCGACGAGCGCAAGCTGGATATCGTCGACCGACAGCGGGTCGCGCGCATTGTTGTAGAAGTTTTCGAGCGCGGTGAGCGCCACCTTCGCGCCGCGCCCGCGGATGCTGATCCGATGGCCGCGGCGTTGCAGCGTCACATCGAGTGCCTGTTCGATCTGCCGCAAGTTTTCGTCGAGCGGACCGCAGAGGTTGGCGAGCCGCGCATTGTCGTCGCGCGGTGCAGTGAATTCCAGTTGTTGCTGAGTGGTCTTCAAGGCGATGGTTCGATCCTGTCGGTGCGCGACGTGCGTTTCGTGTGCCGTCGCTCAGTGAGTGGTCTCGGGGACGTCCTCGTGCGTGAGCACGAGTTCGCCACGCAACGAATGTGGGTACGCGCGGACGATTTTCACGTCGATCATCTGGCCGATCAGCCGCGCATGCGATTCGAGCGGCGCCGGGAAGTTCACGACGCGATTGTTCGCCGTGCGGCCCGCGAGCTCGGTGGTCGGGTCCTTGCGCGCTGGCCGTTCGACCAGAATGCGCTCGACGTTGCCGACCATCGCGTCGCTGATGCGCGCCACATTCGCTTCGATGGTCGCCTGCAAATGTTGCAGCCGTTGCAGCTTCACTTCACGCGGCGTGTCGTCGTGCAGATTCGCGGCCGGCGTGCCGGGGCGCGGGCTGTAAATAAACGAGAAGCTGGTGTCGTAGCTCATCTCGTGCACGAGCGCCATCGTCTTCGCGAAATCGTCTTCCGTCTCGCCGGGGAAGCCGACGATGATGTCGGTCGACAGCGACAGGTCCGGACGGATCGCGCGCAGCCGGCGAATCACCGACTTGTACTCGAGCACCGTGTAGCCGCGCTTCATTGCCATCAGGATGCGGTCGGAGCCATGCTGCACCGGCAGATGCAGGTGGCTGACGAGTTTCGGTACCTTCGCGTAGGTATCGATCAGCCTCTGCGTGAATTCCTTCGGATGCGAAGTGGTGTAGCGGATGCGCTCGATGCCCGGCACGTCGGCGACGTATTCGATCAGCGTCGCGAAGTCCGCGATGTCGGATGCGCCGGCGGTCAGCGCGCCGCGGTAGGCGTTCACGTTCTGGCCGAGCAGCGTCACTTCGCGCACGCCCTGGTCGGCGAGGCCCGCGATTTCGGTCAGCACGTCGTCGAGCGGACGCGATACTTCTTCGCCGCGTGTGTAGGGCACCACGCAGTAGCTGCAGTACTTGCTGCAGCCTTCCATGATCGACACGAACGCGCTCGGCCCATCGACGCGCGCCGGCGGCAGATGGTCGAACTTTTCGATTTCGGGGAACGTGATATCGACTTGCGGACGGCCACTCGCGCGGCGTGCGTCGATCATCTGCGGCAGGCGGTGCAGCGTCTGCGGCCCGAACACCAGATCGACATACGGCGCGCGCGACACGATCGACGCGCCTTCCTGGCTCGCGACGCAGCCGCCGACGCCGATCAGCAGATTCGGGTTCGCTTCTTTCAGTTCGCGCACGCGGCCGAGGTCGGAGAAGACCTTTTCCTGCGCCTTTTCGCGCACCGAGCAGGTATTGAACAGAATGACGTCCGCGTCTTCCGGCGTGTCGGTTTTCACGAGGCCCTCAGCGGCGCCGAGCACGTCGACCATCTTGTCGGAGTCGTACTCGTTCATCTGGCAGCCGAAGGTCTTTACATAAACTTTCTTGGTCATCTAGGTTCGCCGTTCGCAGTGGTTGACCTGGGGGCGTCATTCAATTCGATGTGGGGCGCAAACAATAAACGCGGCCAGCGTCGCCAACGTGACCCGTTGCAGCGGTCGGCTTCGGTGGCCAGATGCGGTGGCCAGAAACGGTAGCCGATCGGGTCATACGCGCCCAAATGCATGCGGCCGCGCGCGGGCGGCCATTCGGGTACGCATCTGGGTGCGCGCGTTTGGGCGCAGCTTGGGGCTGTTTGCGGTGTAGTCCGATATTATAGCCTTTCACCGCGCGTCTTTTCTGACGTCGCCCGTGACCGGGGCGATCTCCGGATATCCGCAGCGGGCTTCGAGTTCGGCCAGCGTGCGCGTAAAGCGCTCAGCGAGAAAATCGAGCAGTACCCGAACTCGCGGCGCCATAAAGCGGTTCCGGTGGTAGAGCGCGTGCAGCGGCGCATCCGGGTAGCGCCAGCCGGGCAGCAGCACGCGCAGGCCGTCCGAGCGGAGGTCTGCCTCCACATCCCACATCGATTTCACGACAATCCCGTAGCCGCGCAGCGCCCATTCGCGCGCCACCGCGCCATCGTTGGTCTCGCGCGCGGTATCGAGCGGCACCGTGTACACCTCGAGTTCATTGCCGCGCGTAAAGCGCCATTCGTTGACCGGGCCGGACGCAGTGGACAGCACGATGCAGTGAAAGCGCGCAAGGTCGCGCGGATGCTCGGGCAGGCCGTGCCGCCCGATGTATTCAGGGGACGCGCAAACCACGCGCGGATTCGGCGCGAGCGGCCGCGCGACGAACGAACTGTCGGCTGGCACGCCGAAGCGGATCGCCAGATCGATTTCATCCAGCACCAGATTCGACAGCGCATCGGACAGCGTCAGGCCGAACGTCACTTCCGGATACAGCGCATTGAATTCGTCGAGCCAGTGCATTAGCAGGTTGCGGCCGAAATCCGATGTCGCCGAAATGCGCACCTTGCCGCGCACCGTGTTCTGCCCCGCTTGCAGCGCGGTTTGCGCATCGTCGAGTGCGCTCAGCGCCTGGCGGCTGCCCTGCAGGAATACGCGGCCTTCTTCTGTGAGGCGCAACTGGCGAGTCGTGCGTTCGAACAGGCGCGCTTTCAGACCACTTTCGAGTTTCGCGAGGCGCGCGCTGGCCGCCGCCGGCGTCAGGCCCAGCTTGCGGCCCGCTGCGGACAGGCTGCCGAGTTGAGCGGCCTCGACGAAGAGCCGGATATCACCGAGATTGTCCATTGCTGTCACTTTCAAAAAACGCTTGAAAATCCTTCAAATGCTACGTCAATTCTCAAAACTCCGCTCTCCGGTGAGAATGCGCGCATTGGTGAAAACCCTGGAGGCGGCAATGCATCTCGACCACGCAACCATCGTCACGCCGGACCTCGACGCGGCGCGCCGCTTTTTCGTCGACATCGCAGGCCTCGCTGATGGCGCGCGGCCGCCGTTTCGGGTCGGCGGTGCGTGGCTGTATGCGCAAGGGCGGGCGGTGATCCATCTGGTCGACGCGACTTTCCCAGGCGTTGCGGCAAACGACGCCTCGCCCGGCCGGGTCGCGCCGCGCATCGACCATATTGCGTTGCGCGTCGACAGCGGCGACGCGTGGCGCGCGCTGATCGCGCGCATGGACGCGGCCGGCGTCGGCTATCAATGCGCCGATGTGCCGCTGACTCGCGAAGTCCAACTGTTTGTCGCGCTTGCCCCGGGCGTCGTCATCGAATTCGTAACGGCCGCGGAGAACGCGTCTTCGTGACGCGTCACACGGTTCTGCCTGCATCAATTTCTGGAGCAACCCGAAATGCCTATTCCACTGTTGGCGCTGGCGATCAGCGCATTTGCGATCGGCACGACCGAGTTCGTGATCATGGGGCTGCTGCCCGAAGTCGCGAACGACCTCGCGGTGTCGCTGCCGTCCGCCGGTTTGCTGGTGAGCGGCTATGCGCTGGGCGTCGCGGTCGGCGCGCCGCTGCTCGCGGTCCTCACTAGCCGCATGCCGCGCAAGCTCGCATTGCAACTGCTGATGGCCGTATTTATCGTCGGCAACGTGCTGTGCGCGGTCGCGCCCAGCTACGGTCTGCTGATGGTTGCGCGCGTGGTTACGTCGTTCGCGCATGGATCGTTCTTCGGCATCGGCGCGGTGGTGGCCGCGTCGCTGGTGCCGCAGGAAAAGCGCGCAAGCGCAATCGCGCTGATGTTCACCGGTCTGACGCTCGCCAATGTGCTCGGCGTGCCGTTCGGTACGTTCATCGGCCAACAGTTCGGATGGCGCGTCGCGTTCTGGATCGTCAGTGGTCTCGGTGTGTTGTCGCTCGCGGGTGTTAGCGCGCTGGTGCCCAATCGCCACGACATCGCGCCGGCCAGTCTCGGTCATGAAGTGCGAGTGCTGCGAGAGCCGCAAGTGTGGCTTGCGCTCGCGATGACCGTACTCGGCTTTGGCGGTGTGTTCGTCGTGTTCACGTATATCGCGCCGATTCTCGAGCAGGTGAGCGGCTTCACTCCGCATGGCGTGACGCTGATGCTCGTGTTGTTCGGCGTTGGCTTGACGGTCGGCAACATGATCGGCGGCAAGCTCGCGGATCGGTCGCTTATGCCGTCGCTGATGGGCATTCTCGTGGTGCTGGCAGTCGTGATGGCGGTGTTCGCGCACACCAGTCACTCGCAGATCGCCGCCGCGGTGACCGTGTTCGTGTGGGGTATCGCCGCCTTTGCGACGGTGCCGCCGCTGCAGATGCGCGTCGTTGAAAAAGCGGCGGCCGCGCCGAATCTCGCGTCGACGCTGAATATCGGCGCATTCAATGTCGGTAATGCGATGGGTGCGTGGCTCGGTGGACTGACGATCGGTCACGGGTTCGGACTCGATGCGTTGCCGTGGGTTGCGGCGGTGGTCGCGGTGGCGGCGCTGGTGCTGACGTGGGTCGCGGCGCGCATCGATGCGCCTGCAACCATCGTGCAGCAGCGGGTGAAAGCGGGCTAACGGCAGCAGTAGGAGCGGCGGGCGAATACGCGCGGCCGCAATCGTGATATCGGTGTGACGATATCTTCGTTGGGCCGCGCGCGAGCCGATGCTAGTCTTGCCTCCACTCAGGCTTGCGCCGTTCTGTGCGGTTGTCGCGGCGGCGCGCAAGGAGGCCCATCATGCATTCCCCGCTCGCGCTGGTGCGCGATCCGGACACGGACGAAGCCGCTGTCGATGGATATGTCGCGTCCGACACAGTCGATGCGCTCGAGCAACTGGTCGGCGTGAATCTCGCGCGGTTGCGCGCAGAACGACAGTTGTCGCTCGACGCGCTGTCGCGATTGTCGGGCGTATCGCGCGCGATGCTCGCGCAGATCGAATCGGCACGCAGCGTGCCGTCAATCAAGGTGCTATGCAAGATTGCGGGCGCGCTGAAGGTGTCGGTGTCGGCGTTCTTGCGGCGTCACGCGCTGCACGGTTTCGAGCATTTGCCGGCCGAGCGCGCAGCGCGCTTGCTGACGTCGAATGGGCGCTTTGCAACACGTGCGCTCTACCCCGACGCCGAACCGGCTGCCGCCGAGTTTCACGAGTTGCGGATTGCGCCGCTTCATACCGAGCAAGGTGCGCGTCGCTTGCCGGGCACGACCGCGAACCTCGTGGTCAGCGAAGGGACGCTCGAAATCATCGTGCATGGGCGGCGCCAATTGCTTGCGACCGGCGACGCGATCATGTTCGATGCGGATCAGCCCCATACGCTGCGCAATCCTGGCGATACGGAGGCGCGTGCGTTTCGCGTGATCGTGAATCCGGAGACGCCGCCGCGCTGGGCTCTGGCTGCCCCGGCGGGGTCTGCTGCCGCGGTTCGGTCGCAGTAATCCGCGAGGTCGATCGCGCGGTTGCTGGAATAAACCGCCGAGCGAAATATCGATCGTTGTTGTATGCTTTGCCCGCCGGAAATTTCGTTCCGGCAATCAGTACGTCTTCAGGGCGGGGTGAAATTCCCCACCGGCGGTATGCAGCGGCGGCGCGCGATCAACTGTGCAAGTGCGTGTCGGCCTGCGAGCCCGCGAGCGCTCGCGCGCAGGTGCGTTCGGTTGTTCGAACCACGCGCGAGGTCAGCAGATCTGGTGCGATGCCAGAGCCGACGGTCATAGTCCGGATGGAAGAAGATGTGCAGATAGTCATCTGTTCGTCCTTGCCGCGCCGCTCGTCATGATGCGGGGCGCGCCCGTTGCGGCGCGCCGCGGGATGCGTTTGTCTGTTTGCAATGCCCTGAAACGTTTTTCGCCCAACTTTTGCGAGGAGCGTTTCATATGTCCTTCACTGCTGCTGTCACGCCTGCTGTTTCCCCGTCTGCCTTCGTTGCACGCTTTCCCGAGCCCACGGTTCGCGCGGACGATGCGCTCGCCGATCTTCCGCTGCCCGACGCCGACGCGATTCCGCCGCGCATCGCCGCCGCGCTGCAGGCGCTGCGCGATGGCCGCGCGGTCGTGCTGCAGGACGATCACGACCGCGAGAACGAAGCCGATCTGATCGTCTCCGCCGAGCGCCTGACCGAAGCGATGATGGCGCTGCTGATTCGCGAATGCAGCGGCATTGTGTGCCTGTGTCTGCCCGACGAGCGGATTCGCGCGCTCGAACTGCCGCCGATGACGTCGAACAACGAAAGCCGCAACGGCACCGCGTTTACCGTGTCGATCGAAGCACGCGATGGCGTGTCGACGGGCGTATCGGCAGCCGACCGGTTGACGACGATTCGCGCGGCGATCGCCGATCATGCGAAGCCCGCCGATATCGTGCGACCGGGCCATGTGTTCCCGCTGCGTGCGATGCCGGGCGGCGTGCTTGCGCGGCGCGGCCATACCGAAGGTACGGTCGATCTGGTGACGCTCGCGGGCCTCAAGCCGGCCGGCGTGCTGTGCGAACTGATGAATCCGGACGGCACGATGATGCGTGGCGCCGACGTCGAGCGGTTTGCCGCTCAGCACGCGATGCCGATGCTGACGATTGCCGAACTGGTCGAGTTTCGCGCGGCGCTTGCGGCGGCTCGCGAATTGTCTACGGAAGCGGCGTAGCGGGTGGCGCGCGGCGGTTGTGCCGAGCCGCGCGTTACGACTGCACGTCGCCGAATGCGCCTTGCGTGCCGGCTTCGACGAGCGCCGGCAACTCGCTCATGTGCTGCATGATCCGGGTGATACCCATATTGCGCAGAACGTCCGCGTAGCCGTCCGGGATATGGCTCGCACCGACGAACGCGATGGTCTTCATGCCGGCCGCGCGTGCCGCGTTGAGGCCCGACACGCTATCTTCGATCACGATGCAGCGTGCGGGCTCCACGCCGAGTTGCTGCGCTGCGAACAGGTAGACGTCCGGAAACGGCTTGGGCCGCGCGACCTGTTCAGCGCTAAATACCCGGTCCGCGAAGACTTCGGTGAGGCCCGCGCGCTGCAGCGATGCGCTGACCCGTGCGAGCCGGCTATTCGACACCACCGCCGCCGGCAGCGTCACGCGGTGCAGCGCATCGCGCACGCCGCTGATCGCAGCAAGCGAGCTCGCCAATTCCGCTTCGACATTGCGATCGACGGTCTGCACGAAGTTCGGCGGCAACCTGATGCCGAAGGTCGTCTCGACGCTTTCGAGAAAACGCGACGTCTTTTGACCGAATGCGGTTTTCATGATCGCGTCGAACGAAAGGTCCGGATACATCCCGGAGAGCGTACTGTGCATCACCCGATCGGCGATGACTTCGCTGTCGACGAGCACGCCGTCGCAGTCACAGATGAGGTGGTCGATCATAGGGAACACTGAGGAGCGGGGACTGGCGCGTGCATACAGCTTCGAACGCTGGCGGAAAGCGACATGATACGCGGTGCGGCGGCGTCACGAGTTGATGGCGCTGCCGCGCTTGCGGCGCGAAGGCTTCGCGCGAACCGCGCGCCTGGCGAACGCGCGTGTTGCTCGCGGTGACGCGCACGCACCCGGTGTGCGTCAGTGCGTATCGTCTGCCCACGCCTTTGCGGCACGTACCGCGCGCTGCCAGCCGGCGAGACACTGATCGACCTGCTGTCGCGCCATCGTCGGCGAAAAGCGGTGCTCGAGCTGCCACTGGCTTTGCAGCGCATCGATGTCCTTCCAGTAACCGACTGCCAGTCCGGCCAGATACGCGGCGCCGAGCGCCGTCGTTTCGCTGACGCGCGGGCGCACCGCATCGACGCCGACCAGATCGGCCTGAAACTGCATCAGCAGATTGTTCGCGCATGCGCCACCGTCGACTCGCAGTTCGTGCACGCGCATGCCGGAGTCGGCTTCCATCGCTTTCAGCACATCGAGCGATTGATACGCGATCGCATCGAGTGCGGCGCGCGCGATATGCGCGGACGTCGTGCCGCGCGTGACGCCGAACAGCGTGCCGCGTGCACGCGCGTTCCAGTGCGGCGCGCCGAGCCCGGCGAACGCGGGCACCAGGTAGACGCCGTCGCTATGCGCGACCGTGCGCGCAAGCGCCTCGATTTCCGCCGCGCTGCGAATCAGGCCGAGTCCGTCGCGCAGCCATTGCACGACCGCGCCCGCGATAAAGATGCTGCCTTCGAGCGCATAGTCGATGCGATTGCCGATCTGCCACGCGATGGTCGTGACGAGGTTGTTCTTCGATTCGATCGGTTGGTTGCCGGTGTTCATCACAAGAAAGCAGCCGGTGCCATAGGTGTTCTTCACCATCCCCGATTGCGTGCAGAGCTGGCCGAAGAGCGCCGCGTGCTGATCGCCGGCGATACCGGCGAGCGGAATGTTCGAGGCGAATACGGTGGATTGCGCGGGCCCGTACACGTCCGACGACGGGCGCACTTCAGGCAGCATGCTGCGCGGAATATCGAGTGCCGCGAGGAGTTCGTCGTCCCATTGCAGCGTATGGATGTTGAACAGCATCGTGCGCGACGCGTTCGTCACGTCGGTGATATGCAGGCTGCCCTTTGTGAAGTTCCACACGAGCCAGCTATCGACGGTGCCGAACGCGAGCTTGCCTTGCCGCGCCTTTTCGCGCGCGCCTTCGACGTTATCGAGAATCCAGCGGATTTTCGTCGCGGAGAAATATGAATCGATCGGCAAGCCGGTTTTCGCGCGTACGGTTTCTTCAAGCCGTTGCGCTTTCAACTGGTCGCAGAAATCGGCGGTACGGCGGTCCTGCCAGACGATCGCGTTGTACACCGGCTGGCCCGTGTCACGGTCCCAGACAACCGTCGTTTCGCGCTGGTTCGTGATGCCGATCGCCGCGATCGATGAGCTACCGATGCCCGCACGCGTCACCGCTTCGGCGGCGACGCCCGCCTGGGTCGACCAGATCTCGTGCGGATCATGCTCGACCCAGCCCGGCTGTGGATAAATCTGCTCGAATTCTTTTTGCGCGCTCGACACGACATTGCCATTGCGGTCGAACAGCATCGCGCGTGAGCTCGTCGTTCCCTGATCGAGCGCAAGGATGTATTGATCCGGCATGGGTGTCTGCTCCGTGTCTTTGTAGGTGTCGGCGATCGCGGCCGCGCGGTTCGCGGATTCGCGCGCCTGATTGTTGCACGCGTGCCGTCTACTGTGGCGCGCTTATATCTGTTGTGCGGGCGTCTTGCGCGCAAACCACGCGTCGATGTCGCGTGAGACGGTATCGAGCGTGCCCGGTTCGACATGCAGGCCGAGCTTTGTGCGGCGCCACAGCACATCGTAGGCGCTACGCGCCCATTCGACCTCGCGTAGATAACGAAGCTCGGCTTCGTAGAGGTCAGGCGTGAATGCGTGCCCGAGCTCCGCGAGCGAACGCGCTTCACCAACCACACGCGCGGCCCGTGTGCCGTATGCGCGCGCGTACCGACGCGCGAGCCGAGCGGGCAGCCACGGGTGTTGCTGTTCGAACTGCGCGGCAAAGGCCGCGAAATCGGCATGCGCGATATTGCCGCCCGGCAGCGGTGCACCGGCTGTCCACGCCGGCACCGGCGCACCCAGTGCGCGCGTGATTTTGTCGAGCGCTTCTTCGGCAAGCTTGCGAAACGTCGTGATCTTGCCGCCGAACACCGATAGCAGCGGCGCTGCGCCGTCGGGGTGGTCCAGTTCGAGCCGGTAGTCGCGTGTCACCGCCGAAGGGTTATCCGCGTTTTCGTCTTCGAGCAAGGGCCGTACACCCGAGTATGACCACACCACGTCGCGCGGCGAGATCGGCTGCTTGAAATAGCGGTTGATCGAGTCGCACAGGTATTGCGTTTCTTCCGCGGTAATCGTGACGCGAGACGGATCGCCGTGGTATTCGATATCGGTTGTGCCGATCAGCGTGAAATCGCGCTCGTACGGGATCGCGAAGATGATCCGCTTGTCGGGATTCTGAAAAATATACGCGTGGTCGTGCTCGAACAGGCGCCGCGTGACGATATGACTGCCTTTGACGAGCCGCACCGCGTAGCTCGGCTTGTGGTTCGCGCTGTCGTTCGGATGGTTCGACGGATCGTCTCGTTGAGCGTCGTGCATTGCCTGGGTCGTATTCGACCCGATCGCATCGCGCAATAGCTCGCCGACCCATGGCCCCGCTGCATTCGCCATCGCGCGCGCGTGCACGTCGAACGCTGTGCCGTCCGCCTGTATCAACCGCGCGCGCCAAAGACCGTTCGCGCGCGTCGCGCTGGCGAGCTTCGTGCGGGTCATCACGCGAGCGCCATGCTCGCTTGCGTCGAGCGCATTAAGCACGACTAGCCTCGCGTCGTCGACCCAGCCATCGGAATAGACAAAGCCGCGGGTGATCGACGAGACGAGCGGCGCGCCAGCCGAATGCGTGTGCAGATCGATGCCACGCGAACCAGGCAGCAACTCGCGACGTGCGAGGTGATCGTACAGAAACAGTCCGGCGCGGATCAGCCATGCGGGCCGCAGGTTCGGCATATGCGGCATTACGAAGCGCAGCGGCCACATGATGTGCGGCGCGGCGCGCAACAGCGTTTCTCGTTCCTGTAACGCCTTGCGTACGAGTGAGAACTCGCGGTACTCGAGATAGCGCAAGCCGCCGTGGATCAGCTTGGTGCTGGCCGATGACGTATGCGCGGCGAGATCGTGCTGTTCGCACAGCAGCACCGACAGCCCGCGTCCGGCCGCGTCGCGTGCAATGCCCGCGCCGTTGATGCCGCCGCCCACGACGAGCAGATCGAAAGGGGAGTCTTGCGCCACCGTGAGCCCTCGTTCTTGTGAAATGAACCCGCCCGGAGAAAGCTTCCCGAAAACTTGGTGTTCGTTTTCGAACTTTAACGAGCGAATTCGAAAAAGTAAAGTTCGAACGGCGTCAGGCGTGGGCGATGCGATGCGATAGGGGCGAGGCCGTATTTACTGCGCATCGGACAGCAGTTGCCGTGCAGTGGCTGCACGCTTGCCGCGCATTTGCCGGACTGGTGGCGCGCTGCGCCGCACCGGACGATACTCATGTCACCAGCCATTTCGAGGTGAACAGAACATGCGTGGAATCTGGATGATCGGGGCCGCGACACTCGTCGCGGGTTGTGTGAGCACGCCCAGCCTGACCGGCACCAGGGGTGCGCCGTCGTTCGAAGCGTTGCAGCAGATGTGCGGTCCGCAAACGGTCGACTACGGGCAGGACGCGCAGTCGGTCTACGTGGCGTTTTTTGACGCGTTTGTCGCGTATCGGCGCGGCCGGCTGACGCAGGACAATTTCTGCGGATTTCAGCAGTCGATCGCGAAGCAGTACACCCAATACGGTACGAGTAGCGACCCGGAATTGCGCAATCGCTGGGTAGCGTTTTTCAACGAACAGCGGGCGCTAGCGATTACCTGGCGTTCGGCAGTCGATCCGACGCTGCGCAGCGGCTAAGCCAGGCGGGATCGTCGGGTTCGACAGAAGAACAGGCATAAGAAAACGGTCAGGCGAGCAGACCGGAAACCCGGCGCCGCGTGACCGTCCGCGAACCCGTGCGCTCGCATGTCCGTTGCGGACACGCTCACCGATTCAATACGTGATGCCCGGCAATGCATGCCGGGCAGGGGTGAATTACGACAATCGCTTGATGGCTCTGAGTGCGGAATCGCCGCTCTCGGTGACGCGCCATTGCTGCCGGCCCGACGCGAGTCGTTCGAGTTGGACGAGCTGCCGTTCGAGCAGCGCGTCAAGCTCCTGGCGCTGCATGTCGACCTGGTTCGGTGCGTCCTTCACGAGCAACAATGTGGCGAATTCATGCGGACTCAGCATCGTTTCTCTCCATTCCACGCATACTCGGGCTGCCTTCGCGCGATTCTGTCAGGCGGTGCTGACAGCGGGGCGATCCTTATGGGATCAGGCATGAGGTTCAGCTTTCGTCGCCGTCGCGCTCGATAAGCACGTCGGGGAACTGGAGTTTAGTCAACTACCGCACGAACGCCAAATCGGCCCCAGTAAATTTTCCATTTGACAGCGGCGAGCCCTCCAGGCGGTCTGAGCCAGCCGTCGACTTCACGACTTCACTGCAGGTTTCGCGTGCATCGCAGCATGCTTCGATGTGCGGCGCAATATGCGGCCCCGTTAAATTTTGCTTTCGTCCGCTTTCACTTCGACGCACGCGCGTTACTCGGCGATGAACACCTGCGTGCCGGATGTGGCAATCGTTTCGGCCATTCCGGCGGGGGGCGGCGCATCGGTAAAGAGCGAATCGATCTGGTTCAGATGGCCTTGACGTACGAGAGCCGGCCGGCCGAACTTCGAGTGATCGGCAGCGAGAAACACGGTGCGCGAATGCTCGATGATCGCTTCGGCGACGCGCACTTCGCGCGTATCGAAGTCGCGTAGCGTGCCGTCGGTCTCGATGCTCGACGTGCCGATGATCGCGAAGTCCACCTTGAACTGCCGGATAAAGTCGATCGCCAGTTCGCCGACGATGCCCTTATCCCACGGTCGCACGATGCCGCCCGTCACCAGCACCTCGCAATCCGGATAGCCGCTCATCATGCTCGCGACATTCAGATTGTTGGTGATCACATGCAGCCCGCGATGGCGGTTCAATGCGCGCGCAACTTCCTCGGTGGTCGTGCCCAGGTTGATGAAGAGCGACGCCTGATCGGGGATATGTGTCGCGACGAGTGCTGCGATGCGGCGCTTCTCGTCATGGAACATCCGTTGTCGTGCGCTGTACGACACATTCTCGGAACTGGTGGGCAGGCTCGCGCCGCCGTGATAGCGGCGCAGCAAATTGATGTCGGCGAGCCAGTTGACGTCGCGCCGGATGGTTTGCGGCGTCACGTCGAAGTGGGCGGCAAGATCGTCCACCGTCACGAAGCCGTCGCGCTGCACCCATTCGAGTAGTTCCTGTTGGCGTGCGTTCAGCGTGAGGCGCGGGTCTCGGGTCATGGCTTGGCGGTCGGTCCGCGCGGTGGCGCGCGGCGGGCAAGGGTTGGCTTGCGCGTATTGTAAGGCGTCCGCTCGATGAGCCCTGCGAGGCGCCCGTCAACGCGCATACGAATGTCAATCCGCATGGGCTTGCGAGGTCTTCATACACGCGCTGTCTCTTACCGCCTGTTACATCGCTGACCCGCGTCCAGCAAGCATGCGCGTTGCACATCGCGCGCATGGCATCGCGCCTTGCCCGATCGCGTCATTTGTCACAGGAACCTGGGATAGCTCGGCATGGTCTGTGCTCGGGTGTTCCTGCACTTTTGCGAATCAGCGGCTAAGATGAAAGGTAAAGACCAATTCGTTAACATCGGGCTGTCGTGCATTTTGGGAGAAAAGCGCGAGATTACCGGTCAGAGCGCTCGGGTTTTGGGCATGCTTCGTTCAACGAGCCGATCCAGTTTTGGGAGCACTACACATGCACACTAAAGCGATCCACGAAATGCCCTGGCGAATCGAAGATATCGATCTGAGCCGAATCGACCGTCCGCGCGCTGTCGCCAACGAGGATCTGCTGCTGTTGTTGTGCGCGTCTTCTTTTATTGAAAGCGGTACAGACCTCTATACAAGGAACCTCAGCACGTTTTTTAACGACGACCCTGAGGTGTCCGCATGGCTCAACACCGAATGGGAGCCGGAGGAACTGCAGCATGGGCGCGCGCTAAAAACCTACATCGCGCACGTGTGGCCCGAGTTCGACTGGGACACCGCGTTTCACAATTTCTTCGATGAATATTCGAAGACCTGCAGCGTCGAGGAGTTCGAGAAAACGCGTGCGCTCGAGATGGTCGCGCGCTGCGTGGTCGAGACCGGCACGGCGACGCTTTATCGGGCGATCAGCACCTGTTCGGACGAACCGGTGCTCAAGCAGATCACCGACAACATCCGTACCGACGAGGTTCGGCACTACAAGCACTTTTTCAAATTCTTTAAAAAGTACAACAGGATCGAAGGCAATGGCCGGCTCGCGGTGCTCGGCGCATTGCTGCGCCGGGTCATGGAGATCAAGAACGAAGACTCTGAAATTGCGCTGCGGCATGTGTTTGCGATCCGCTATCCGGAGCGGGTCGCGGACCCGGCCTATAACAAGGAGCTCTCCGCGCGCGTGAACAAGCTCGTGCGTCGCAACCTGTCAGCGGAAATGTGTGTGAAGATGCTGCTGAAGCCACTCGATCTGCCGGCGAAAATTCAGCCCGGTGTGCACTATCCGCTCGAGAAAATCGCGCAGCATGTGTTCTTTCGATAAGCGCCGCGGACAGACTTTTTGACGTTTTGCTGCGTCGTAGGGTGACTGTGACCGTGACTGCGCTCGTGCGTCACGCACTGTATCGGTAAGCGATCGATAAGCGCCCATGTGCTACCGGACAGATCAGAATGGCCCGCATCTGGCGGGCCATTTGCTTATGTGGCGACCCTGAATCGTACGCATCCGATGTGGCGCAGCGGCCGCATCGACCATCGATGGAGATATTTAATGACCGATTCCGCGGCCGGCAAACCCACGCTTGAACAGCAGTTATTCGATCAATGGCCCGACGGCCTGCGCGCGCTATTCGACGGTACGTCGCTCGTGTCCAAAATCGGTTTCACGGCTTCGCTGCTGACGACCGACACGATTGGCCATCTGCGAACGTCTCTGCTCGGAATCGGCGAGCTTTACGCGCCGGATTCGCGAAGTCTTTGCATCGCGCTGTGGCCACAAGCCCGTTGCGCACGAGCGCTAGCGCAGAACCGGCGTGCCGCGCTTACGTTCGTATTCGACGATGCGTTCTATCAGGTGCAGCTGGAATTCGTGCCGCTGCCTGTTGATGATGACGCTCGCGACGCGTCGGCCGGGCTTGTATGTTTCCGTGGTTCGATCGATATGGGCGAAGCGCAGCGGGTGCGCTACGCGCGGCTCACGAGTGGCATTACGTTCGCACTCGAAGAAGGAAAGGACGCGACGCTCGAACGCTGGATGCAGCAGATCGACTATCTGAAGAGGGCGGCTGGGCGTTCGTCGTGAAGAGGGCAACCGGACGTTTCGTAGCAGTGATGCCCGGCGTCGTAGCCAATTTCGCGCGCTTCTAACCCTTCAGTCACCCTTCGGTGCCCTTCAAGTGCTTCTGGCGCGCTTCAGTCGCCACCCTCAGTTGCCCTTTAGTCGCCGCGCCGCGTATCGCGCGGCGGGTTCGGCCGCTTCGGCGCGTCGCTGCGCGGCTTGTTGCCGCCGAGCAGGGCGCCCGGATTGTTACCCGGCTTGCGCTGCGCATGCGCGGCGCCGTGATCGTGAGTACTCGAGCGCGGCTTCTCATGCGCGCGCGCTGCGTCGTGGCGCGGGCTGTCCTTGCGCGCTTGACCTTGCGCATTCGCGGGCCTTGCGCCTTGCGGTTTGGCCGGTTGCTGAGCATGCGTCTTGCCGCCGCCCGCGTGTTGCTGATTGCGCGGCTGACCCTGCTGCTGCTTTTGTTGCTGCTTCGGCTTCGCGCTTGCCTGCGAATTCGCCGCCGGTTTGCCCGATCGCGGCTGCTGTGGCCGCTGTTTCGAAGCCGCAGCGCTGTCGCGCTTCGGCGCGCCTTGCCGCTGACCCGCGTCGCGTGCTTCGCGCGGCTGACGCGCACCGCCACCCTGACCGCGTCGCTGAATCGGCTCGGGTCGTGCGTTCGGATCGGGCTCGAAGCCGGCAATCACTTCTTGCGGCACCGCGCGCTTGATCAGCTTCTCAATGTCCTTGAGCAATTGCAGCTCGTCGACGCAGACCAGCGACACCGCCTCACCGGTCGCGCCCGCGCGGCCGGTACGGCCAATCCGGTGCACGTAGTCTTCGGGCACGTTCGGCAAATCGAAATTGACCACATGCGGCAGCTGATCAATATCGATGCCGCGCGCGGCGATATCGGTCGCGACCAGCACCTGCAGCGTGCCTTCCTTGAACTCGCTGAGTGCGCGCGTGCGCGCCGACTGGCTCTTGTTCCCGTGAATGGCTAATGCGCTGATGCCGTCCTTCGTCAGCTGTTCGGCAAGGCGGTTCGCGCCATGCTTGGTGCGCGTGAACACCAGCACCTGGAACCAGTTGTGCTGCCGGATCAGATGCGTGAGCAGTTCGCGCTTGCGGTCGCGATCGACCGGGTACACCTTCTGCGCGACGGTTTCGGCCGTCGTGTTGCGCCGCGCGACTTCGATCAATGCGGGCGAGTTGAGCAGGCTGTCAGCGAGCGCCTTGATTTCATCGGAAAAGGTCGCGGAGAACAGCAGGTTCTGCCGCTTCGGCGGCAGCTTCGCGAGCACGCGCTTGATGTCGTGAATGAAGCCCATATCGAGCATGCGGTCCGCTTCATCGAGCACGAGTATCTCGATACGCGACAGATCGATGGTCTTCTGCTGCATGTGATCGAGCAGGCGCCCCGGCGTCGCGACGACGATATCGACGCCGCGCTTTAACGCATCGATTTGCGGATTGATGCCGACCCCGCCGAACATCACGGTCGACTTCACCGTCACATACCTGCTGTAAGCGCGAACGCTTTCCTCGACCTGCGCGGCGAGCTCGCGCGTCGGCGTGAGGATCAGCGCGCGAACCACGCGCTTCGCGTTCGCGGCAGACGACGCGTTGGTCGACAGCCGTTGCAGGATAGGCAGCGTGAAGCCGGCGGTCTTGCCGGTGCCGGTCTGCGCGCCGGCGAGCAGATCGCCGCCGTTCAGCACCGCGGGAATGGCTTGCAGCTGGATCGGAGTAGGAGACGTATAGCCGAGTTCGTGAACGGCGCGGACCAACGGTTCGGACAAGCCGAGAGAATCAAAAGACATAAGCTCTTCGTAATGCGGATGTGGCGAACGGGGGGACATACATTGGCCGGCTCATCCAGCGAGGCTCATCTTGCTGCCTCGCCGACGCCGTTCGCGTAAAAAATCGGCGGCACGCACGTTGCATGCCGAATGCTTCAACGCGCTAAGCAGACACGTCGACTGGCGTTAAGTTGCATTTATTGCAAGGGGTCATCATGCGACATAGCGCGCGACAGTGACGAACTGGCACAAACTGCCAGCGAGCACGAACAGGTGCCAGATACCATGTCCGTGCCGGATGCGCTCGTCGTTGATGAAGAAATAGATGCCAGCGCTGTAAATGATGCCGCCGGCGACGAGCCATACTGTGCCCGCTGCCGGCAATGCTTCGACCAGCGGACGGATGGCGACGAGCGCAAGCCATCCCATCAACACATACAGCACCATCGATACGCTGCGGGTGCGCCGCCCGAGCGTGAGTTCCTGCATGATGCCAAGCGCGGCCAAGCCCCAGCTGACGCCAAATAGCGACCAGCCCCACGGACCGCGCAACGTGACCAGCGTGAATGGCGTATAACTGCCCGCGATCATCAGGTAGATCGCCGCATGATCACACTTCTGCAGCACGCTCTTGACTCGCGGAGCACGCACGCTGTGATAGAGCGTCGAGATTGCGTACAACACGAACAGCATTGCGCCATAAACGCTAAGGCTGACCACCTTGTACGCATCGCCGTCGACGGCGCCGAGCGTCACGAGCGTCGCCAGCCCTGCCGCCGATAACAACGCGCCGACAAGGTGGGTGATGCAGTTCAGACGCTCGCCGATTGGCACGGCGTTCCTCCCCGAACACTCAAATGCAAACTGCTCGTTATGAGCTACCCAGCACGCGGCGGGCCAGCCCTTTATGGTTTAACGAAAACCAAAAACAAAGGGCGCGGCCCGCGAACTGGCCGCGCCCTGCTTGCATCGGGTACCGCTTAGTCGAGCGGCGCCGAACGCAGTTCGCTGACCTGTTGCGGCGACACCGGCGTACCGTGGTTACCCCACGACATCCGGATGTACGTCACGACCGCAGCCACCTCCTGATTCGACAGCGATTGTGCGAACGGCGGCATACCGTACGGCTTCGGATTGCCGCCCGTGCTCGGCGGATAACCGCCATTGAGCACCATACGGATCGGGTTGACCGCGGACGGCATCTGAATGGACTGGTTGTTCGCGAGCGGCGGGAACGACGGCGGCATGCCGAGGCCGTTTTCCGCGTGGCACTTCGCGCAGTTATCAGCGTAGATCTTCTGGCCTTGCTTCAACAGTTCGCTGCCGAACTGTTCGCTGGTTTCCAGTTGCAGATGCTCCGGCGCTTCGTCTTTCTGCGGGATCGTCTTCAGGTACGTCGACATCGCGTGGATGTCATCGTCGGACATGTACTGCAAGCTGTTGTGCACGACTTCGGCCATCGGGCCGAACACCGCGCCGCGCTCCGACACGCCGGTCTTCAGAAGATCGGAGATGTCCTTGATGTCCCAGTCGCCGAGACCGGCTTCCTTGTTCGATGTCAGCGACGGTGCGTACCAGTTCTGCAGTGGGATCAGACCGCCTGCGAACGCCGCCGAATTCACCGGGCCGCCCATCGCGTTGATCGACGTGTGGCACATGCCGCAGTGACCGAGGCCTTCGATCAGGTACGCGCCGCGGTTCCACTCGACCGACTTCGTCGGATCCGGCTTGTACTCGCCTTCACGGAAAAACAGCGTGCGCCAGCCGATCAGCAGGTTACGGTTGTTGAACGGGAACTTCAGTTCATGCGGGCGGCTCGGCACATGCACCGGCGGCACCGAGCGCAGGTACGCGTAAATCGCGTCCGCGTCGGCGCGCGTGACCTTCGTGTAGCTCGTGAACGGGAAGGCCGGGTACAGCAGGCTGCCGTCCTTCGAGCGGCCCGTGTGCATCGCGCGGTAGAAGTCATCCGACGACCACTTGCCGATACCGAATTCGTCATCCGGTGTGATGTTCGGCGTGAACAGCGTGCCGAACGGCGTGGCCATCGGCAGGCCGCCGGCGAATTCCTTGCCGCCGCGCACCGTGTGACACGCGATGCAGTCGCCGGCGCGCGCGAGGTACTCACCCCGCTTGATCAGCGCGGCCTGGTCGGCCGGTGTGGCCGCCATCGCGGAGCCGTTGTGCAGGTTGTCGCTACCCGACCAGAGGACCGGAACGAGCGCGGCGGCCGCAACGACGATGACAGCCGAAAGAGCGAACAGGGACTTGCGTTTCATTTGATGGTCTCTCCCGATGCCTTATTGCGGTTCGCTGCCGCAGGCAAGCGGAGTCTTCAACGAATTGGCCGGTGCCGGCACAGGGTTTTGCGGAGCCTGCTGCGTGGAGAGCCACGCGGCAACGGCGTTCACGTCGTCGTCGGACAGACGCGTTGCGATGGTGTGCATGCAGTCAGGTTCGATCGCGTGGCGTGTGCCCGAGCGCCATGCGCCGAGCTGCGCGCTGATGTAGTCCGAATGCAGGCCGACCAGACCCGGGATAGCCGGTTCCATGCCGGTCAGTGCCTTGCCGTGGCACGCCGCGCAGGCCGGAATCTGTTTGGTCGAATCGCCGTTCAGCACGAGCTCGCGGCCACGCGCGAGCGTCGACTCGGAGACGTTCGGCTTCGTCGGCGGCGGATAGGGCGGGCGCTGCTGCGAGAAGTACGTGGCGATCTGATGCAGGTAGTCGTCCGACAGGTACGTGACGAGGTAATTCATCGGCGGGTACTTGCGGCGCCCTTCGCGGAAGTTCTTCAGCTGGTTGTACAGGTAATCCGCCGGCTTGCCTGCGAGACGCGGGAAGTAATCGTTGTCGGTGCCCTGGCCATGGGTTCCGTGGCACGCGGTACAGCCTTGCACGCGTGATTCCATCGTATCCGGTGCTTTGGGCTGCGTTTGCGCTTTCGCAGCGCTATAGACGCCTGCACTGCCGATCAACAGAAGGGCGAGCAGCGGGCGGAAAATGCGTCTTGAAGACACGCGTAACTCCATGAAATCGGGGACCTGACCGAGCTTCGAGCTGGCTCGGTATGCGACGAAAAAACGACGAGCAACGGCAGCGGGCGCTGCGGCGACGCAGCATTCTATCATCGATGACTGATGGTGACTATTTGCCACACGCCGCGAAGTTCAGGCCTGACGCGGGTGTGCGACAGTTTGACGCAACGATGGCTGACAGGGATTGTCCACTGCCTGCGACCGGGCCGTGCGGTATACGCGCAAAGCCTTTGTAGTCAAGCCTCGGCAGCGCTGCGCGCTTCCTTTAAGATGTCGCCTTCGCGCTGTGCGCTCAGGCGGTGCTCTCCGGCAGTGATCCTACCTGGTCGCGGTGAATCGCGCAGTGAACGGGTAGCGAAGCCTACCGCACGGCCGCATTCCTCGTGACCTTTCAATCAGCCCCTGATGAAGCTATCCAACGTTGCCTGTGTGTTTTCCCCGTGCGCTATCGCCGCGCCCATTGTCCGTTCTGCGAGCCTGCCATGACCTTCGGTGGACTCTGGATCGGGCAGGTTGCGATGGGCGCGCTGATGAACATCGCATTCGCATTCGCGGTTGGCGCCGCGCTACTCGCCGCGTGGCTTGCAAAGGATGCGCAGGCGAAGGTCGCGCCCGCGCGGCCCGCGTGGTTGCGTGCGCAACGGTCGATGCAGACCTCGGCGATCGTGTTGGTGCTCGCCGATCTCGTCTGGCTGCTATACGCAGCCGCGTCGATGGGCGGCGTCAGCTTGCCCGCCGCGCTCGGCGTCGTGCCGACCGTGCTCGTGCAGACGCACGTCGGCTATGCGTGGTCGCTCGCGTTCGGCGGCGCGGTGCTGTTGCTGCTGACGTCGCTCGCGAGCCATACCGGCATGTTGCGCAATGCATTATTGTGGCTCGCGGTGATCGCGGTGGCAGCCGGCAAGGCGTCGCTGGGTCACGCGGCCGATGCGGGGGCCGCGTCGCCGGCGGTCGGCCTGCAGACGCTGCATGTGTTGACCGCGTCGGTATGGGGCGGCCTCGTGCTTGCATCGGGTTTCGCGGTGCTGCCGGCGCTCGGCGCGTCGGTCGCGCGCGGCGTGCTGATCCGTACGGCCGCGCAGGTGTCGAGTGTGTCGCTGGTCGCGTTGGTGTTCGTGTTGCTGAGCGGCGTGCTCAATGCGGTGCGGGGTTCAGGCGGATCGTTTGCCGCGATCGACCAGACCACGTGGGGGCATCTGCTGATTCTGAAGCTCGCGCTGGTGGCGCTCGCGGTTGTGCTGGGCGGGCTGAACCGCTTTTCCGCATTGCCGAGACTGCGCCGCACCGCGTCGACGATGGACGCGCACACGTTTGCGAATCTGCTTTATCTGGAAGCGATGGCGATGATCGGCGTGTTCGCCGCAGCCGCTGTGCTGGCCGATAGCGTGCCCGGGTTCGTGGCGGCCGGCTAGGCGCGGCAGGCCAGGCAAGGCGGCTATGCGCATCGGCACAACCATCGCGGGCGGCCATTGCGGGCGGCCATTGCGTGCCGCTCGCGGGTCAGGCGTGCGCGACCGGCGCGAGCGTCGCCGCGTCGAACATGCCTTGCTGAATCTCGCCCGCGTCGTCCAGCCATTCGCAAATCAGCCAGATGCCCGGCGCAAAGGCGACCGGGCCGACCCATGTGGCGGTCATCGGCCGGCCGCCCGACTTCAGCGTGAAAACCTCTCCGGTTCGGTAGGGGATCGCGTGCGGCACATTACCTCCGTATTTTTCTTCGTATGGAGTGTTTGTTATCGCTCAACTGTCTCTCAGTCGCCGCGGCGCGCGCCGGTACGTCACTCGAAACCCAACCGATGGCTGAGAATCGGCGCGCATATCAGCGCGATCGCGCAGCCCGCGAATTTGCCTTCCAGTTCGGCGGACGCGGCATGAGCGTTATACACGTATGTGAACAGATCGAATAGCTGCGGTACGCAATAGAGCACCGCGGCTGCCACAAAGCAACGTTCCACAAATGCAATGCGCCAGCCGCGTTCGTACGCGATCGCCGCGACAATCACGCGCAGCACACCGAACACGACAAGCGCGCCAACGGCCGCCTGCTGGCGAATCAGATAGTCGGGGATGAATTCGGTCATGGCGCACGGTTTGCGAAAAGGTCGTGTTACTAACCATTCAGCAAGGAGTGAGCCAATCACTGCCGATTTTCTGCGAGCGCACCGCGAAGCGTTGTGCAGCAATGATTGTGTGCAAGGAGGCGTGCGTCGCGCCGGACACGGTAGCGCGCGCGCCACGCGATTCGCGCCGAAAACGTAGCGTCGATGAAACGTCGCGCGGAGATTCGCGCATTTCGCGTTGCGCAAATGAAAACGCCGCCCGCGGGCGGCGTTACATCGTCGGTCAGATCACATCACCACGCTTACCATTCGGCGACGCTACCGTCTGTGTGACGCCACACAGGGTTACGCCAACGGTGGCCGACCTTCGCCATTTCGCGCACCTTGTCTTCGTTCACTTCGATGCCGAGGCCCGGGCCCTGCGGAATCGACACATAACCGCCTTCGTATTTGAAGACTTCCGGGTTCTTGATGTAATCGAGCAGGTCATTGCCCTGGTTGTAGTGAATGCCGAGGCTCTGTTCCTGGATAAACGCGTTGTAGCTGACGGCGTCGATCTGCAGGCACGTCGCGAGCGCGATCGGCCCAAGCGGACAGTGCAATGCGACCGCGACGTCATACGCTTCGGCCATCGATGCGATCTTCCGGCATTCGGTGATACCGCCTGCGTGCGACGCGTCGGGCTGCAGGATGTCGACATAACCGCCCGCGAGGATGTGCTTGAAGTCCCAGCGCGAATACAGACGCTCACCAAGCGCGATCGGCGTGCTGGTCTGGTTGACGATGTCGCGCAACGCCTCGGCGTTTTCGGACAGCACCGGCTCTTCGATAAACATCAGCTTGTACGGGTCGAGCTCTTTTGCGAGCACCTTCGCCATCGGCTTGTGCACGCGGCCGTGGAAGTCGACGCCGATGCCGACGTTCGGGCCCACTGCTTCGCGCACCGCGGCGACGTTGTCGATCACGCCTTTAACTTTGTCAAATGTGTCGATGATCTGCAGCTCTTCAGAGCCGTTCATCTTGATCGCCTTGAAGCCGCGTTCGACGACTGCGCGCGCGTTGTTAGCGACATCGCTCGGCCGGTCGCCGCCGATCCACGAATACACCTTGATCTTGTCGCGCACCTGGCCGCCGAGCAGCGCGTGCACCGGCACACCATGAAACTTGCCCTTGATATCCCACAGCGCCTGGTCGACGCCGGCGATCGCGCTCATCGAGATCGGGCCGCCGCGATAGAAACCGGCGCGGTACATCACCTGCCAGTGGTCTTCGATCAGCCGCGGGTCCTTGCCGATCAGATAGTCGGACAGCTCGTCGACGGCGGCTGCGACCGTATGCGCGCGCCCTTCGACGACCGGCTCACCCCAGCCGACGATGCCTTCGTCGGTTTCGACCTTCACGAAGCACCAGCGTGGCGGGACGATGAAGGTTTCGATGCGGGTGATTTTCATGGCGCGTCTCCTTTGATGTGCGGCCGAATGTCGGGGTTTTGCGATGGACGGCTGGGAGTCCAGGGAGCCACATGCTACAACAAAATCGCGTTTAAATACTATTAATAGTATTATTTGGGACGTTTGCGTTCGAGAAAGAGCCATCCGGCTCGCCGGACATCAGGAGAATCGTCATTCAGCGAGATCTGCACGGCCGCGTCACGCATCAGCTGGCGACCGCCATTCTGCGCGGCGACTATGCGCCGGAATCGATCCTGCCGCGCGAGGCGGAATTAATGGAAACGTTCGGCGTCAGCCGCACCGTGTTGCGCGAAGCGTTGCGCACGCTGACATCGAAAGGGCTGATCGAATCGCGGCCGCGCGTCGGCACGCGGGTGCGGCACAAGGGCGCGTGGAATCTGCTCGATGTCGACGTGCTCGACTGGTATTCGCGGGTCGCGCCGCCGATGGACTTTGCGCTGAAGCTGCAGGAAATGCGCGAGATGATCGAACCGTATGCGGCGGGGCTCGCGGCCGCGTCGCGCAGCGATGCAGCGTTTATCGCGCTCGACGCCGCGCATGCGGCGATGGTCGCCGCCCGCACTGTCGACGAATGGGTACGCGCGGATCTCGAATTCCATCTGAGCGTGCTTGCCGCGTGCAGCAACGAGCTGCTGATTCCGCTCGGCACGCTGATCGAACGCACGCTCGAAGCGCAACTCCGGCTGAACGCGAAACGCGCGGATGTGTTCAATGCATCGCTGGGTGAACATACGGCGGTGTTCGAAGCGATCCGCGACCGCGATGCGACGCGCGCACGCGCTGCGATGGCGTCGTTGCTTGGCGTAACGCGCGCGCGTATCGAAGCATGACGCGAAGGTGCGCATGAACGCGTGCGACGTTACGCGCGCAGCTCCGCCGCCAGAAATTCGACGAACACCCGCACACGCGCGGACATCTGATGCTGCGGCGAGTAGACCGCGAAGATATCCGCATCCGGCGTTCGATACTCGGGCAGCACATGCACCAGCGCGCCGCTACGTAAATACTCGGCGATGTCCCACTCCGCGCGCATCAGGATGCCATGGCCGGCCAGCGCCCATTTCACTGCGATCTCACCATCGTTGGTGGTCAGATTGCCGCGCACACGGACCGTGGTGGTCTTTTGCGTGCTGCCGCGGCCGCTCGTCAATCGCCAGATGCCATAACCGTCGTCGCCCTGGCGAATGCCGATGCAGTTGTGATGCACCAGGTCGGCGGGCGTCTTCGGCGTCTTGTGCCGCTTGAAGTACGCGGGCGCCGCGCACAACAGCCGACGGTTCGGCGCAATGCGCTTCGCGATTACGCGCGCATCGGGCGGCTCGCCAAAACGGATGCAGACATCGAACGCGTCGCTGCTGAGCGGCGGCGGGTCCACCGACAACTGCAATTGCACGTCGACTTCCGGATAGCGCTGCACGAAGCGCGAGATGACCGGCGCGACATGACTGCGGCCAAAGCCAAGCGTTGCGTTGACGCGCAATAGTCCTTTCGGCGCCGCGCGCGCGCCACCTAACAGCTGTGCAAGTTCATCCATCTCGCCGAGAATGCGGCGCGCGTGCGTCAGGTAGATCTCACCTTCGGCGGTGAGGCTCATGCGGCGCGTCGTGCGATTGACGAGCGCGACGCCCGCGCGCGCCTCCATCTGCGCGAGATGCTTGCTGACCGCCGCGGTGGTGACCCCCAGTTCGCGCGCGGTTGCGGTCAGACTGCCGCGCCCCGCAAGCACGGAGAAAAACGCGAGGTCTTCCGGTTGAACCGATCCGCTCATTTTTGTGCCGGATTGTTAACCTGGGGTTAAAGGTGGTTTAAGTCTAGCAGCGCGCACGGCACGCGTCGATTCCCTACGATGCCGTTATCCCGTCATCAGACTCGCGCCTGAAGGCACGCAGCGCTTCATTCCCCAGGAGACACCTCAGCATGAAGACCTATCGCATTGCGACGATTCCCGGCGACGGCATCGGCAAGGAAGTCGTGCCCGCGGGCCAGCAAGTACTCGAAGCGCTGGCCGCGCGCAGCGACACGTTTCGCTTCGAGTTCGAAAACTTCGACTGGGGTGGCGACTACTACCGCAGGCATGGCGTGATGATGCCCGCCGATGGCCTCGACGCATTGCGCGATAAGGACGCGATCCTGTTCGGCTCAGCGGGCGATCCGCATATTCCCGACCACATCACGCTGTGGGGCCTGCGTCTGAAAATCTGCCAGGGCTTCGACCAGTACGCGAACGTGCGGCCGACGCGCATCCTGCCGGGTATCGATGCGCCGCTCAAGCGCTGCAAGCCCGCCGATCTCGACTGGGTGATCGTGCGCGAAAACTCCGAAGGCGAATACGCCGGCATTGGCGGCCGCGCGCACCAGGGCCATCCGATCGAAGTCGCAACCGACGTTTCGATCATGACGCGCGCGGGTGTCGAACGCGTGTTGCGCTTCGCGTTCCGGCTCGCGCAATCGCGCCCCCGCAAGCTGTTGACCGTGATCACGAAGAGCAACGCGCAACGTCACGCGATGGTGATGTGGGACGAGATCGCGGTACAGGTTTCCCGCGAGTTTCCGGATGTGAAGTGGGACAAGGAACTGGTCGACGCAGCGACGGCGCGCATGGTAAACCGTCCCGCGTCGCTCGACACGATCGTCGCGACGAATCTGCATGCGGACATTCTGAGCGACCTCGCCGCCGCGCTGGCGGGCAGCCTCGGCATTGCGCCGACCGCCAACCTCGATCCGGAGCGCCGTTATCCGTCGATGTTCGAGCCGATTCACGGTTCCGCGTTCGACATCATGGGCAAAGGTCTCGCGAATCCGGTCGGCACGTTCTGGTCGGTGGTGATGATGCTCGACCATCTCGGCGAAGCGGATGCGGCAAAAAGCGTGATGAGCGCGATCGAGCAGGTGACTGCGAATCCGTCGCTGCATACCGGCGATCTGGGCGGCACCGCGACCACGACGCAGGTGACCGATGCGGTGTGCAAGTCCATTGCCGCGCATTCGCGCTCCACGCTCGCGACGTGAGCGTTTGCGCCTGCAAGTGCGTGCCGCTGTTTCGTTGTTACGGCTGTTTGCGCAAGCGCGCTGCCTGCATCTGCTCGAACGCATCGACGATCCGCTCGACATGCGCATTCTTGTGCGCGAACACGCCGTCGGTCACTTCGCGATGGACGAGCATCGTCGCGTTCGCTTCGAATACCAGCACGCGTCCGTCGTCGAGCAGTGTGAAATCGATGCCTGCGTAATCCAGATCGAGCCGCTCGCCAATTGCTGCAAGCGCGCGCGTCGCGCGTTCACCGAGCGCGGTCCGCGGATCGTCGAGAAAGCGCCGCTCCTCGTCGAGCTTCCACGGATGTGCGGTCATATCCGCGGAGAAATAGTGAACCATCCATTGTGAAGCGATCGCGAGATGGTAAGGAAACGGCCGGCGATCGACGAAGATGCTACGGTACTTCCGGAAATAGCCATCCGCACCGCAGGTGTTGCGGAACATCGTCAGATAACACGGCGCGTTGAGTGCTTGAACCGCGGGCCACAGCGTATCGAGCGACTGATGCAGCGACACGCCTTCGCCGCCATGTTTCGCGAGCGGCCTGAGCAGCAGCGGAAAGCCAATGCGGCCTTCGTCGAGCTGCGCGGCAAGCTCGTCGCGCGATAGCAGCGCGCGATCGATACGCATGCAAGGTGGAATCAGCACATCGTCGATATCGGCCAACAACGCCGGCAACCGATTGCGCTGCGTCTGCATGATCGCGGCCGGACGGTTCAGCAGCGGACGGCCGCTGCGCCGCGCGAACATTTCGACGCGATTGAGCAGCGGCTGCGCGACATCGGGCTCGCCGATCGCATTGAACACGAGGTCATAACACGGCAGTTGAAGGTCCTCCACCTCGCTCGCGCAATCAATCGCGTATTTGATCCGGTAGCTCCGGCTTGCCGGCAGCAACGTGTCGAATGGCACGTTGCCCGACGTGCGGCCCGCGCACAGGATCAGCACGCGATGGGTCGCATGCTCCGCTGCTTCGACGAATACGCGCTGCAACGAGTAGGCGCGGCTACGGTGCTGTTGGGCGTCGTCGGGGCGCTCCAGCATATCGAGCACGGCGGCGAAGTTCTGATGCGCGATCGCGAGGTCCGGTTCGATCGCGAGCGTGTGTTCGAACCAGCGCGCCGCCGACGGGTAGTTTCCGCGGATATAGAACGCGGTCGCCAGATTGAAAAGCGGTAGTGCCGAGCGAATCTCCGCAATCGCTTCGACGCTTGCGCCGGCGTCAGCCGCCGTCGCGCTAATCAGGTTGGCGGTCTCCACGGCGATGCGGTGCGCGAGATAGCCAGCTTCGTCACCCGCATCGCGCAACACGTCGGCGAGCGCCGCATGCAGACCGTTGTTCAGCGGATCCGTATCGAGTGCGTCCGTGAGTATCGCGATAGTCTTCTGCGTGCCGTGGACGTCGACGGCCGACGATTGAGATGGGCCGCCGCCGGCAGCTTGCGCGTCAGGCGCCATATCGATCCTTCTGTCATTCAGTTTAAACACCGGTTACATCCGCGGTTGCAATGGTTGCATTCTCAACCGGAGGCGGTCGTTCGAAACCGCATTCGAAATCTTGACACATGCGATCCAAACGAAAGGCGAGTGCAAGGTAAAACGTGCACCACGATGCATGACCTTATGGCCTGCCGATGCGGCCAGCTTGCGCGAACAGGCGGGATTTCGGCCCTTTGTTCTCGCCTTTGCATCGTGCCCGGGCTTGATACCGTTGTCACTGTCTGATGGCTCGACATCGCTCCGAATGGCGTGCCGAATCGGGCTCGCGTTGCGTCACCAACTGATCGCACACGCTGCATGCCCGCAGGATCGAACATGAAATCCAACGCTCTTAATTTTTCCGGTGGCCCCGGCGCGCTGCCCGAAACCGTGCTTGCGCAAACACGCGATGCGATCGTCGCGCTTCCGGACACCGGTATGTCCGTGCTCGGCATGAGCCACCGCTCCGAATGGTTCCGCTCGGTGCTCGAAGAAGCCGAGATGAACCTGCGGCATTTGCTCGGTATTTCGAATGACTACGCGATTACGTTTTTGCAAGGCGGCAGCAGTCTGCTGTTCGCGACCATCCCGATGAACTTCGCCGCGCGCGCGGCCGCGGTGCCCGAGTATGTGACGTCCGGCTACTGGAGCGCAAAGGCGACCGTTGAAGCCGCGAAGGTGACGAAGTGCAACGTCGCGTGGGACGGCAAGGCGACCGGTTACACCCGGTTGCCGGACCTGCGCGCGCTCGATATCCCAGCGTCGGCGGCTTATCTGCACTACGTGTCGAACGAAACGGTCGAGGGCTTGCAGTTCCCCGCATGCGATACCGGTGAAATCGCGGCGCCGCTAATCGCCGACATGTCGTCCGACTTCCTGTCGAAGCCGATCCGCCCCGACGCGTACTCGATGATCTACGCGCATGCGCAGAAGAACCTCGGGCCGGCGGGCGTCACCGTCGCGGTTATCGAGCGTGCGTTGCTCGACCGGATTCCCGATGGTCTACCCGCGATTCTCGATTTGCGCACTCATGTTCTGCACGGTTCGAACTACAACACGCCGCCGGTGTTTGCGATTTATGTGCTGATGCTGGTGACGCGCTGGCTGCGTTTCGACGTCGGCGGCCTGCAGGCGATGCAGCGCACCAATGAAACCAAGTCGAAGCGGCTTTATGCGACGCTCGACGCGCTTGGCGATGCGGTCACGCTTCACGCGGACACGCGCTGGCGCTCGCAGATGAACGTGTCCTTCACATTCGGTGACAAACGGCTCGATCAGGCGTTCATTGCGGCCGCGCACGACCAGGGCATCGTCGGCCTCGAAGGCCACCGCTCGGTCGGCGGGTTGCGTGCGTCGCTCTATAACGCGGTCACCGAGCAGGCGGTCGATGCACTGTGCAATGTGTTGAATGAGTTCACCGTACAGCACGTTTGAACGATTTTCGCGCATGCGGCGCAAGCTTTCGTCACGCGACGTTTGCTAGCTGCGCTTTGATGAGCGATACGCACGTATTGACTCGACCCTGAATCGTGCGGTCGCTGTACATGTTCGTTCATATCGATCCCTCTTCGGGTCCGACAAGGCGGCCGAAGTTTCCCAATGGTAATTGTCCGGATGCCCAGCTGAGCGGCGCGCGCTGGACGCTTGTCGCGCGTGCCCTTACGATCACATATCATGGTCGGCGATACATACTGCGCCGACCACCAGAATAGAGGACGCAACACGCATGGAACCGGACGACTTCACCGCTTTCGAACTTAAAGGCTGGGAGCAGATTGCAACCGCCTATAAACCGCGTTTCGGTGAAGTGACGAAGCAGTCCAACGGCGCATTGCTCGACGCGCTCGATGTTCGCGCGGGCACGCGCTTTCTCGATGTCGCTACCGGGCCCGGGTACGTCGCCGGTGTTGCGGCGAGCCGTGGCGCACAGACGGTCGGCGTCGACTTCGCGCAAGCGATGATCGACGAGGCGACGCTCGCGTATCCCGGTGTGGAGTTCCGTCGCGGCAGCGCGGACGCGTTGCCGTTTGCCGATCGCAGTTTCGACGCCGTCGGCATCAGCTTTGGCCTTTTGCATTTCGCGGATCCGGACAAAGCGCTCGCCGAAGCGTTTCGCGTGCTATGTAGCGGCGGCAAGATCGGCTTCACGGTCTGGTCAACGCCGGACCGCGCGGTCGGCTTCGGTTTCGTTTTGAAGGCAGTCGAAACATATGGACGTCTGGATGTGCCGCTGCCGCCGGGGCCGCCATTCGCGCGTTTTAGTGACTGGGCCGAGTGTGAGCGGACGCTGCGTGCGGTCGGATTTATCGACCCGCAAATCAGTGAAGTGAGTCAGACGCTGCAAACGCGCGCGCCCGAGACCGCGTTTCACATGATGCTGCACGGCGGCGTGCGGATGGGCGCGATGCTGAAAGCGCAGACGGCGCAAGCACTCGCATCGATCGAAAAGTCCGTGCTGGAACAATGCGCGCCGTATCGAAACGGCGACGACATTCGCGTGCCGATGCCCTGTGTGCTGGCGTGCGCGACGAAGCCCTGAACTGCTGTGGAGCGAACGTATGAAGCGTATGCACATTCACGTTTCAGTCGAAGACCTGGCCGAGAGCATCCGCTTTTATAGCGCGATGTTCGGCGGCATCGAGCCGACCGTGCGCAAGCACAACTATTGCAAGTGGGAACTGACCGACCCCGCGGTGAACTTTGCGATCTCGCAGCGTCTTGCGCGCTCGGGCATCGATCATTTCGGCATTCAGGTCGAAACGGAAGAAGAGCTCACCGAAATGCGCAACCGTTTCGCGCTGGCGGAAACTGCCGCGGAAGACGAGGCGGCCGCGCAATGCGGCTACGCGGTGTCGGATAAATCGTGGACGGTCGATCCGCAAGGCGTCGCGTGGGAAACGTTCCGCACGCGCGAACAGGCGTGGCATGACGGCGTCGTCGACGCCGATGACGAGCCGCCGTCGCCGAACAAGCCCCGCCATGCGGCACCGCAGTCGGCGGTCACGCTCGCGTTCAGACGCCGTCGCTGATCGCGGCGGCGGGTACCAGGACCCCACCTTCCATCAGTCGCCGCGCACTGCGGCTCATCACGACCTTCGTCACGGTCCAGACGCCGTCCTTCTGCGCCGCTTGCGCGCCTACTGCGAGACTGCCCGAAGGATGGCCGAAGCGCACCGAACCACCCGCGCCACGCGCGAGCCGGTGGACGAGCGTACCCGGAATTGCCGCTGCAACTGCGATCGCGATGGCGCCGGTGCCCGTCATCGCGTGGTGCAGTTTGCCCATCGAAAAGATGCGTGCGTTCAGATCGAGTGTCGCAGCGTCGACGGGCTTGCCGCTCGATGCGACATAGCTCGCGGGCGACGCGACGAACGCGAGCTTCGGCGTGTGCGGACGCTGTGTCGTCGCTTGTTCGGTGGTTTGCGCAAGGCCCATGCGTACCGCTGCATGCGCGCGGATGGTTTCAGCTTTCTCAAGTAGCGCGGCGTTGCTATTCACATCGCGCTGCAATTCGGTGCCGGTCAGGCCGAGCGCCGCGGCATCGATAAAGATCGCCGGATTACCCGCATTGATCATCGTCATCTCGAGCGCGCCGATGCCGGGCACGTCGAGCGTGTCGAGCGCGTTGCCGGTCGGGAACATGCCGGTGTCCGGCGTGTCCGGGTCCGCGTCGCCGGCCGGGTCGAGGAATTCGATCTTGATCTCGGCAGCCGGGAAGGTGACGCCGTCCAGTTCGAAATCGCCTTCTTCGACAACCTCGCCGTTGCGCATCGGTACATGCGCGATGATTTTCGCGTGGATATTCGCCTGCCAGATGCGCACGATGGCGATGCCGTCGCGCGGTGCGTCGACCAGGCCCTGCGCGATCGCAAACGGGCCGACCGCCGACGTCAGATTGCCGCAGTTGCCGGACCAGTCGATGACCGGCCTGTCGATGGCGACCTGCCCGAAGCGATAGTCGACGTCGCAGTCCGCGCGCGACGCTGGGCCGACGATCACGACCTTACTGGTGCTGGACGTTGCACCGCCCATGCCGTCGATATGCTGGCCGTAAGGATCGGGGCTGCCGATCACGCGCAGCAGAATGCGGTCGCGTTGCGCGGCGTCGGCGGGCAGCCAGTCCGCGCGGAAGAACACGCCTTTGCTGGTGCCGCCGCGCATGTAGACAGCCTGGATCTTCGATTGCGGCAAGGTAGCCTCCTGAATCCCGGTGTGAATGGCGGGGGCGCAATGCATTGAGGTACGCATTCGCGCACATTCCGCGCTTTGTCACCGATGATAGGCGAAGTGCGCAGGCACGCGCAGCGCCGTGGGCAGCGCGAGCGCGAGCCGTCGCACCAGCAGGCAAGCAGCTTTCGAAGCTTACGCGGCGAGGCGCGAGTGGTGACGCGCGTCCAGTTCGGCTTCGTCGTTCAACGCCTTTTTCACCGACAGTCTTGCTTCGATGCGCTCGACATATGCGAGCAGGTTCTTCAGATGACCGATCTGCGCGCCCGAGCGTTCATGCCACATCGTGGCCCACACATACGCATCGGCAACGGTGAATCGCGGACGGTTTGTCGCGTGCATGCGCGCGTCGGCAGTGCCAGGCGCGCGGCGCGTTCATTCAATGCGACATCAGCACCGGCACCGTCATCGATTCGAGCATCGTGCGGGTCACGCCGCCAAGCACGCGTTCCTGTGCGTGCGGATGGCCGAACGCGCCCATCACGAGCAGGTCCGCGTGCAGATCGGCGATATGGTTCAGCAGCGTCGCGCCGGTGCTCACGCCGGCGACGGCAGGCGTGGTCGAAAACGACGCCTGGATGCCGTGGCGCTCGAGGAACGTAGACACGTCGATTGCGGTGGGCGGTGCATCGCGGCCGTGCCGTCCGACCGATACGATCGTCACGAAACGCGCGCGTCCGATCAGCGCGAGCGAGTCGGTCAGTGCGCGCGCCGCTTCAACGCTGCCATCCCACGCGACCACGACGTTCTCGCCGAGTGTCTCGACTTTGCCCGCATACGGCAGAACGAGCGCCGGGCGGCCGCATTCCATCAGCACGTCTTCGATGAAATGGCGCGCAACATACGACGCCGGATCCTCCGGATCGCGCTGACCGAGCACGACCAGATCCGCATGGCGGGCATGCAGCGCGACCGTTTCGACCGCGGGTCCGGGCGGCGCGCGCCATTCGACGCTACACCCCGCGCGTTGCGCGGCGTCGACAAACGCGGCGTGTGCTTGCGACTGCCGCAGTGCGTGCTGTTCCTCCAGTGTGGAAAGTCTCAGGCTGTCGTCCAGCTTGAAGAGCGGCTGGAACAGATCCTGACTGACCACATAGAGGCCGATCAGATGTGCGTCGAAGCGCAGCGCGAGATCGAGCGCGACGGCAACACGCGCCGCGCTGTGACGGCTGTCGTCGATATGAACCAGCAGGGTTTTGTAGCTCATCGCAGTTCCTTTTCCGCGGGATCGGAGTTGGTTTCACCAGAAGAACGTTGCGAGCGCAATGGAACTAGCAGGACCGGGCAGGTTGCGCCGCGCACGACCTGTTCCGCGACACTGCCGAGCACGAGGCGCTGAAAGCCGCGCCGGCCGTGCGTGCCCATCACGATCAGATCGGCGTGGCATTCGTGCGCCGCATGCTGGATGCGTTGTGCGATACCCTCGGCGGGCGACACAGTGTCGATCACACGCGGGGTGCCGTCGACACGCATCGCGGTCATGCGGTCGCTCGCGACGGCGATCACGCGCTCGCCGTCGTTGCGCAGCGCCTCGCGTACCGGCGCCGGGTTGAACCCGGGTGTGCCGAATGCGATGCTCGGCATATCGACGACATACACCGGATGAAGCAGCGCGCCGCTGATGCAGGCGACGCGCAGTGCGGTTTCGAGCGCTTGCTGCGATGTTTCGCTGCCGTCGAGTGCAACAAGAATATTGGTGTACATCGCATCTCCTCTATCAGGTGCCGATCTGGCCGTATCCGTTTGCCGTGTGCGCCGCCTGAAACGCGTCTAATGCGACATCAGCACGGGCATGGTCATCGATCGCAGGATGGTCCGCGTCGCGCCGCCCATCACCAGTTCGCGCCAGCGAGCGTGTCCGTATCCGCCCATTACGATCATGTCGCAGCCCTGATCGTGTGCAGTCGACAGCAGCACGTCGCCGATCGGTGCGTCTTTGGCTGTGTCGACTTCGATCACGTCGACCGATGCGTCGTGGCGCGCGAGCGTCAACGCGATGTCGGCACCCGCGAATCGCTCGCCTGGCGGTTCGCCGGCCGTCCCGCGCACGGTCACGACGATGCACTTCTTCGCGTGCGTGAGAAAAGGCACGGCGTCGTATGCGGCGCGCGCGGCTTCGCGGCTGCTGTCCCAGGCGATCAGAATCCGTTCGCCGAGCCTCGGGAACGTGCCGGCATACGGAAGCAGCAGCACGGGCCGACCCGCCGTCATCATCACGTATTCGACGAAGTTGTCGTCGATGTAGGACTCGGGGTCGCCCGGGTCGGTCTGACCGACGATCACGAGGTCCGCGTAACGTGCATGCTGGGGCACGCTCGAATTCGCTGGACCGTTTGAACGGACGAAACGGACGTCGACGTTTGCTCGCAGCGATTCCGCATGAAAGAGTCGCTCGAGCGCACCAAGTTGCTGTTCGCGCCGCTGCCGGTGCGCCTGGTAATAGTTGGCTGTGCCGGCCATTACGTAGAACGCGCGGGAGTCGGGTTCGAAGGTCGCAAACAGGCCCGTCAGATGCGCGCCGAAGCGCCGCGCAAGCTGTAGCGCCGCGTCGAGCCGCTGCGGCGCACGTTCGCTGGTGTCCAGATGGACGAGAAGACTTTTGTAGGTCATTGCAGTCGCTCCGTGACGAGCGGCGGGCGAATGAGCCGCCGGCCTGGCTTTAAGTCTAGGAGACGTGGCGCGTGCTGCATTGATGCGAATCAACCTGGCACGCCGCGCGCACTCGATGACGAGCGCATAGCGATGGGCCCAAACGCCACGAGGTCCTGGCTGCAGGCGTCGCACGCGATGCCATGCGTTGAGCGTTCGCTAGCGGACGCGTTTGTCGCAAGTCAACGTGAATGCGCGAAGCGCGACCTACACTCGGTGAGGCAGTATCAACCGTTAGCGGACGGAGGAACAGGTATGAAAGCAATCGTTTATCACGGACCAGGCAACAAGTCGCTCGACGACCGACCGATGCCGGAACTCAAGGCGCCGACCGATGCGGTGGTTAAGGTCACGCGCACGACGATCTGCGGAACCGATCTGCATATTCTGAAGGGCGATGTGCCGACCTGCGAGCCGGGCCGCATATTGGGCCATGAGGGCGTCGGTATCGTGGATAGCGTCGGGTCCGCGGTGCAAGGGTTGACGGTCGGCGACCATGTGCTGATTTCATGCATTTCGTCATGCGGGCAATGCGACTATTGCCGCCGTGGCATGTATTCGCATTGCGCGACCGGTGGCTGGATTCTCGGTAACCGGATTGACGGCACGCAAGCGGAGTACGTGCGCATTCCGCACGCTCAGACCAGCCTGTATCGCATTCCGCCGGGGCTCGACGAGGAAGCGCTGGTGATGCTGTCGGATATTCTGCCGACCGGATTCGAATGTGGCGTGCTTAACGGCAAGGTGCAGCCGGGTAGTACGGTGGCGATTGTCGGCGCGGGTCCGATCGGCCTTGCGTCGTTGTTGACCGCGCAGTTCTATTCACCTTCGCAGATTGTGATGATCGATCGTGATCCGAATCGTCTGGAGGTCGCCCGGCAATTCGGTGCGACAGCGTGCGTCGATGCGGGCGGCCAGGACCCGGAGGCCGAGGTGATGCGGCTCACTGATGGAGTCGGCGTCGATTGTGCGATCGAGGCGGTCGGCGTGCCGGCTACGTTCGAACTGTGCACGTCGCTGGTTGCGCCAGGCGGCATCGTCGCGAACGTCGGTGTGCATGGTGTGAAAGCGGATCTGCATCTCGAGAAGCTGTGGGACCGCAATGTCGCGATCACGACGCGACTCGTCGATACGGTCAGCACGCCGATGCTGCTGAAAACCGTGCGCGCGGGACGCCTTCACCCGGAGCAACTGATCACGCATCGCTTCTCGCTGAGCAATGCGCTTGACGCGTATGACACGTTCAGTCGCGCGGCTGATACGCATGCGTTGAAGGTGGTGATCGAAGTCAGCTAGTGGGAGTGGTTGAGGCTCCGCGTTCGTTTGCAGGCACGATTCGTCGGCTTTGCCGCATTGGCACAGCAGATTGAGTCGTAGGCATTCTGTCATTCATCCGGTGGCGTTACCCTCAGTTACACAACTGAATGTTCAGTCGCACCTGCTACTTCCTGTCGCTTCTAGAATGCAACGTCATCTGAACTGCATAGCAGCCGATCAAAACGTCCGGTGACGTGGGTGTCCAACCGGCACGCAACGCGGCTGCACAACACGGAGGACAGGATGCCTGAGCCAATGTCCGTTACTGCAAGCAAGACCGTTAACGGAGAAACGGTCAACGCGGAGTTTCTGTGCGATACCGGCCGTTTGCGGATTGTAGGAGGGGACCAGCTCAGGCTCGAGTGGTTTCCCCCTCATTCGTGGATCGCAATCGCGACCGTTTCCGGACATAGCCGCTGGGGGACGCGGCCCGATGAAGAAGATCTGCTTTTGCTGATCGACAATATTGCAGGTTCACCGGCGTAGCGGCGTCCAGACGGGTTCTGGCGCCGTCGTCGGTTTTCATGAGGCGGCCATGCTCCACTGCAATGGACCTAAGCGCACGGTATGCTAGGCAGCGCAAATAGATTTGCGATGACAGCGGGCGATGGGCCCCGACATCGTCCGATACAGTGCGTTGTTGTATGTCTTCCATGGAGCAACGTCATGACTTCACACGGCGAGCAAGCGGTACGCGAAACGATCGAACAGTTCTATCAAGCGTTCTCGACCAAAGACGTTGGGCTGTTGCGTCAGGTAGTCACGTCCGACTGGGAATACATTCCTGAGCCTCCGGGCGCCGCTCCCGGTCCTGAGCAGATGAGCAAGATTTTCGCCGATATCTCGATTGCGCTGCCGGATATGGAGGTTCACATCCTCGACATGCTCATCCATGGGGACCGTGTCGGGGTTCGCGCTCAGGTGACGGGCACGCAAACGGGGAATTTGCTTGGCATTGAAGCGACGTCGAAGCAGGTTCGTTTCGCGATTCACTCGTTTCATCAGATGCGTGATGGGCGGGTCGCCAAGACGTGGCATCTGGAAGATTGGCTGACGGTGTTCCGGCAGTTGGGTGAGTTGCCGGAGAGTGTCGAGCTCTGTGATCGGTTGGGCAGGTTATGACTTGAGTAGCGAGGGTGGGGTTGTGCTGCGCCGCTTGTGTCGCCGCAACTCCCCGATTTCCGCGCTAAACAAAAAAGCCCGCAACTCATAAGAGTGCGGGCTTTTGTGCAATTTGGTGGCGAATCAGGGATTCGAACCCCGGACCTGCGGATTATGATTCCGTCGCTCTAACCGACTGAGCTAATTCGCCAAAGAGGGTGAATTATAGGGAAGCTGGCGGAGGCCGTCAACCCCCGCCGTTTCCCTTATTAGGACACTCGATCTAGATCACATGATGAACGAAAGCAGCGGGCAGGGCGGCAAGCAGCGCCCGACCCGCCGCGCCATCAATCCTGCGCGTAGATATTCGAGTCCTTGGTCTCCCGCACAAAAAGCACGCCGATCACGAACGTCATCATCGCGATCACGATCGGATACCACAGCCCGGAATAAAGGTTGCCGTTCGCCGCCACAATCGCGAACGCGGTTGCCGGCAGAAACCCGCCGAACCAGCCATTGCCTATGTGGTACGGCAACGACATCGACGTGTACCGGATCCTCGTTGGGAACATCTCCACCAGCATCGCCGCGATGGGTCCGTACACCATCGTCACGTAGATCACCAGGATGGTCAGGATCACCACGGTCATCGGCCAGTTGATTTGCGCGGGGTCGGCCTTCGGTGGATACCCGTCGGCCTTCAGCGTCGAACTCAGCTTGGCTTCAAACGCCTTGCCCAGATCCTTCGCGTTCGCAGCCTTGCCGTCAAACGAGTTGATCACCACGTCGCCGACCTTGATCTGCGCGACCGATCCCGGCGGCGCCGCGACGTTCTGATAGTTCAGGCCCGCCTTCGAAAGCGCGCTTTTCACGATGTCGCACGACGACGTGAACTTCGACGTGCCCACCGGGTTGAACTGGAACGAGCACTCGTTCGGGTCCGCGATCACGACGATCGGCGAGCGTTGCTGCGCCGCTTCCAGCGCCGGGTTCGCATAGTGCGTCAGCGCCTTGAACAGCGGGAAATACGTCAGCGCCGCGATCAGGCAGCCCGCCATGATGATCGGCTTGCGGCCGATGCGATCCGACAGCGAACCGAAGAACACGAAGAACGGCGTGCCGATCAGCAGTGCAAGCGCAATCAGAATGTTCGCGCTGGTGCCGTCCACCTTCAGCGTCTGCGTCATGAAGAACAGCGCGTAGAACTGGCCCGTGTACCACACCACCGCCTGACCGGCGGTCAGACCGAACAGCGCGAGCAGCACGATTTTCAGGTTTTTCCATTGACCGAACGCTTCGGTCAGCGGTGCCTTCGACGTCTTGCCTTCCGCCTTGATCCGCATGAAGGCCGGCGATTCATTCAACTGCAACCGGATCCATACCGATACGCCAAGCAGAATCAGCGATGCGATAAACGGAATCCGCCAGCCCCATGCGCCGAATGCGTCTTCGCCCATCGCCGTGCGCACGCCGAGAATCACCAGCAGCGACAGGAACAGGCCCAACGTCGCCGTCGTCTGGATCCACGATGTGTAGAAGCCGCGACGATTCGCCGGCGCATGCTCGGCCACATAAGTGGCCGCGCCGCCGTACTCGCCGCCCAGCGCGAGACCCTGCAGCAACCGCATCGCGATAAAAATTATCGGCGCGGCAATGCCGATCGACGCATATCCCGGCAGGAAGCCGACCACGCAAGTCGACAAGCCCATGATCACGATCGTGATCAGGAACGTGTACTTGCGGCCGACCAGGTCGCCCAGCCGCCCGAACACCAGCGCACCGAACGGACGCACCGCGAAGCCCGCCGCAAAGCCGAGCAGCGTGAAGATAAAGCCCGCGGTCGGATTGACGCCGGAAAAGAAGCTCTTGCTGATGAAGACCGCAAGCGAGCCGGCCAGATAAAAGTCGTACCACTCGAATACCGTGCCCAGCGACGATGCGAAGATCACCCGCTTCTCATCGGCTGTCATCGGCGCGTGCGAGACCTGCCCGCTTACGGTAGCCATATGTCGTCTCCACTAATAATTTATGCACGCGGTCGCCCGGATAGGCGGGTCCGTGCCCCCGATTATTGGAGCGGAAACTTACGGCCTACTGACTCGGAATTGTCTGATTGCGGTGTGCGTTGTTTTTATGAAAACCGCGAATCTTCCGAAAAGTGCTGTGCATCATGCATGCAACTGCTGTCAACCTGTCGACTTGATCGGATGGCGCCGACCCGCGTTTCCTGACGGTTAGGGTAAGTCCCGGGCACGTCCGCGCGCCCGCAGGCTGACACGCACGAGCGTGCCGGCGAGGCGCGGCGAATCCTGATAGACGTTGTCGTCGATTGCCAGCGTGCCGCCGTGCATCGTCGCGATCTCGCGGACGATCGCGAGCCCCAGGCCGCTGCCATCGCCTTCGCGGCCAAGAATCCGGTAGAAGCGCTCGACCACGCGCTCGCGCTCGGCGGCCGGTATGCCGAGTCCCGTGTCTTCGACTTCGAGGTGTACCCAATGCGGCGCGTCGTGCGGCGGTTCTTCGCGCACGCGCACCGTCACGCGTCCGCCAGGCGGCGTATAGCGGATTGCGTTGTCGATCAGATTCGACAGCATCTCGCGCAGCATCACCGGATTGCCGTCCACTTCGACCGGCGCATCCGGGCCTTCGTAGCCGAGGTCCATCCGCTTCACAAGCGCCGCCTGCACCCAGTCGCGCACCGCATGACGCGCGACATCGGTGATTTCGACGGGTGTGAAGACGTGGCCGGACATCCGGTTCTCCGCGCGCGCTAACGCAAGCAGCTGCGTGACGAGCCGCGCCGCGTGCTCCGAACTGGTCGCGATCTGCTGCAGCGAGCGCTGCACTTCCGCCGATACGTCCTGCCGAAGCGCCAGTTCCGCCTGCGTGCGCAGACCGGCGAGCGGCGTCTTCATCTGATGCGCGGCGTCGGCGATAAAGCGCTTTTGCAGTTCCATGTTCTGTTCGAGGCGCGTCAGCAGATCGTTGAACGACGTGACGAGCGGTTCGATTTCCGGCGGCGCGCGGCGGGCTTCGAGCGGCGACAGGTCATCCGGACGCCGCGCGCGGATATGCGCTTGCAGTGCGTGCAACGGCGCGAGACCGCGCGACAGCCCGAACCAGACCAGCACGATCGCGAGCGGCAAGATCACGAACTGCGGCAGGATCACGCCTTTGATGATGTCGTTGGCGAGCGCGCTGCGTTTGTCGAGCGTCTCCGCGACCTGCACGAGCACCGGTTGCGCGCCTTGCGTCTGCGGAAATTCGACGGTCGTGTACGCGACGCGGATGTCGTTGCCGTGCAGCACGTCGTCGCGGAATTCAACGATGCCCGGCTGCGGCCGGTCGTCTTCGTGCGGCAAAGGCATATCGCGCTCGCCGCCAACCAGTTCGCCGCGCGTGCCCAGCACCTGGTAAAACACGCTATCTATATTGTCGGCGCGCAGGAAATCGCTGGTCGAAGCGGGTAGCCGCAGTTCGGCGACGCCGTTGACCGGCTGGATCTGGCGCGCGAGCACATACGCGTCGGTTTCGAGTGCGCGGTCGAACGGGCCGTTTGCAATCGACTTCGCAACCAGATAAGTCACCGCAATGCTCATTGGCCACAGCAGCAACAGCGGCGCGAGCATCCAGTCGAGAATCTCGCCGAACAGCGAGCGCGGACGCGTGTCGGCCGCCGCTTCGGTTTCGTCAGGGGGTGCGAACGGGTTTTCGTAGCGGACGTCGCGCTCTTCGTCGAGGTTCGCCGCGTGCGCCGGAGCAGCCGTGGCGCGATCTGCGCGAGCGGACATGGCGCTGGGTCGGCTTATTTGGAGGGATGGCTCGCCGGCATCAGCGTCGATGCAACGGGCTCGGGCGTTTGCGCGGGTGCCGCGGCGGCTTGCGGGGCAGGCGCCGGCGTGGCTTTCTCGAGACAGTAGCCGAGCCCGCGCACCGTGATGATGCGCACGCCGCTCGGCTCGATCTTTTTGCGTAGCCGGTGCACGTAGACCTCGATCGCGTTATTGCTGACCTCTTCGCCCCATTCGCATAAGTGGTCGACCAGTTGCTCCTTCGACACGAGCCGGCCGATCCGCTGCAGCAGCACTTCGAGCAAGCCGAGTTCGCGCGCGGACAGGTCGATCACCTGATCGTTCACGTACGCGATGCGCCCGACCTGATCGAACGACAGCGACCCATGCCGCACGACCGTCGGACCGCCGCCCGCGCCGCGGCGCGTGAGCGCCCGCACGCGCGCTTCGAGTTCGTTTAGCGCGAACGGCTTGGCCATATAGTCGTCGGCGCCGAGGTCAAGGCCTTTCACGCGCTCGTCGACGCTATCGGCGGCCGTCAGAATCAACACCGGCAGGTTCGAATTGCGTGCGCGCAGGCGGCGCAGCACCTCGAGTCCGGACATGCGCGGCAGGCCGAGATCGAGAATCAACAGGTCGAAAGTCTGCATCGACAGCGCGGTATCCGCTTCGACGCCGTTCTTCACGTGATCTACGGCATAGGCCGATTGGCGGAGTGATCGAATCAGACCATCCGCGAGTATGCTGTCGTCTTCGGCAATGAGAATTCGCATGGTGCGCTGACAGGCGTGCCGGCACCGGCGTGTCCGGCGCGCAGCGTCTTCCGAAACTTTATTGTGGTGGGGTTGGCATCTGATTGGCCATGCGTGTTTACACATGCTGTACACGCGCGAATTGGCCTTAATTGGACTTGCCAAAACTACTGTTTTTTTATACAGTGTCTGCGACTGCCGTGCTGCCCGGGTTGTGATGTAACGGGAGGGGCATGCACAGCCTGCACAGGCGCCGTTCATCATAGCAAAGGACGATTCATGGAAGAAAGCAAGAAAGGCTCGGCTGGACTGACGGCTGAAAAGAGCAAGGCGCTGGCCGCCGCGCTCGCGCAGATCGAAAAGCAGTTCGGCAAAGGGTCGGTCATGCGGCTCGGCGCAGGTGAGGCGGTCGAAGACATTCAGGTGGTGTCCACCGGGTCGCTCGGTCTCGATATCGCATTGGGTGTCGGTGGTTTGCCGCGTGGCCGGGTCGTCGAAATCTACGGGCCGGAATCGTCGGGTAAGACCACGCTGACGCTGCAAGTCGTCGCTGAAATGCAGAAGCTCGGCGGCACCGCGGCGTTTATCGATGCGGAGCATGCGCTGGACATCCAGTACGCGGCGAAGCTCGGTGTGAACGTGTCGGACCTGCTGGTTTCTCAGCCGGACACCGGCGAACAGGCGCTCGAAATCGCGGACGCACTGGTGCGTTCGGGCTCGATCGACATGATCGTGATCGACTCGGTCGCGGCGCTTGTGCCGAAGGCCGAAATCGAAGGCGAAATGGGCGATTCGCTGCCGGGGCTGCAGGCGCGACTGATGTCGCAGGCGCTGCGCAAGCTCACCGGTACGATCAAGCGCACGAATTGCCTCGTTATCTTCATTAACCAGATCCGCATGAAGATCGGCGTGATGTTCGGCAATCCGGAAACTACCACCGGCGGTAATGCGCTGAAGTTCTACGCGTCGGTGCGTCTGGATATCCGCCGGATCGGCTCGATCAAGAAAAACGACGAAGTGATCGGCAATGAAACGCGTGTGAAGGTGGTGAAGAACAAGGTGTCGCCACCGTTCCGTGAAGCGATTTTCGACATCCTGTACGGCGAAGGTATTTCGCGTCAGGGTGAAATCATCGACTTGGGCGTGCAGGCGAAGATCGTCGACAAGGCGGGCGCCTGGTACAGCTACAACGGCGAGAGGATCGGTCAGGGCAAGGACAATGCGCGCGAATTCCTGCGCGAGAATGCCGATATCGCACGTGAAATCGAAAATCGCATCCGCGAGTCGGTGGGTGTGAACGCGATGCCGGCCGATGCGGTGGGCGCAGACTCGGAAGACGCGGAAGTCGCGGGCGAAGAGTAAGTATCGCGTGATGCGCAAGGGCCAACCGGTGTCTGTGTCTCGACCTGACGCGGGTGGCCCGCGCGACGAGGGCGAAGGCGGTCAAGCGACCTCCGTCGCCAATTCCTTCGATCGCTTCGATCCTTTCGAATCGTTCGATGAGCATGACCGGGCGGCGGGTCGTGGACCTTCAGCCCTATCCGGTTCCAGTTCAGATTCCCGTTTGGGCCTGGACCCTTCCTCTGCCGCTAACGCAGACGCAGACGCGCTCAGCGAAACCACTTACACCCGTTCACGCCGCCAACCTGGTTCAACGGATTCAGCTTCCTCCGCGTCACGACGCCAACGTCCGAGCCGCTCGCTGAAAAGCCGTGCGATCGCTTACCTGTCGCGGCGCGAATACAGCCGCACCGAACTCTCCCGCAAACTGCAGCCGTTCGTCGAAGAAGGCAATTCGCTCGACTCGCTGCTCGACACGCTCGAGCAGGAAGGCTGGCTGTCCGATTCACGCTTCACCGAAAGCCTCGTCCACCGGCGCGCATCGCGGCTCGGCGCGAACCGCATCGTCGGCGAACTGAAGCGGCAAGGCGTCGGGTCCTCGCTGATCGAAGAAACCGCCGCGCAATTGCGCGAAACGGAACTCGCGCGTGCGCAAGCCGTATGGCGCAAGAAATACGGTCAACTTCCCGAAACACCCGCGGAACGCGCAAAGCAGGCACGCTTTCTCGTTGCGCGAGGATTTTCGCAACCAGTGGTCTCCCGAATCCTCAAGGGCATCGACGAAGACTGGGCAGCCGACGAAGGCGCCGATTAGGTCGCGCCGAATTCTTCACCGTACCGCACCGCTGCCGCGCCCGAAATCCCAACGCCAACGCTATCCGGTTCGCACGGACCAAGCCGGGACGTAGATACCCGGTATGCTAAAATCCAACGGTTTTCCAATCCGGCCTCCTTCCTTTCGCATGCCGCTTTCCCCGCCTGAGCCCCGTCAATTGCGCCATAGCCGCGCAATCCGAGCGGATGCCTATGAGCGTGCGGACGGGCTGTGGGATATCGAGGCGTGCGTCACCGACGTCAAGCCGCGCGATACCGCGCTCGCGTCGGGTGTCCGGCCCAATGGCCTGCCGATCCATGAACTCTGGCTTCGCATCACCATCGATCGCAAGCTCAATGTCGTCGACGCCGAAGCGTCGTCGGCCTGGGTTCCGTATCCGGGCCTTTGCGAAGCGTCCAATTCCGCTTATCGTGCCCTTATCGGGCTCAACCTCCTCGATAACTTCCGCCGTCACGCCACGCGTTTGCTTGGCGGCACCGTCGGCTGCACGCATCTCACCGAGCTTTGCGCGGTGCTGCCGAGCGCCGCGATACAAGCCTTTGCCGGCGAAGTGTGGAACACGGCGCAGGGAAGCCCCGGCGAGATCGGCAATCACGCCGCAGCGGACGTGCGGGCAGGAGCCGGCACGCACTCGAACGAAAGTTCACGCGAAAATACAAACGATAAACCGCCATTCCAGCTGGGTCGCTGCCATACGCTGCGATTCGATGGCGAGGCGGTACGGCAGTTCTATCCGCGCTGGTACGGTCACGCACCGCGCTCGCTGCAACCTCGCGAGGTGTCGCGCGCCAGCGCGTCGGCTGCGCACGCAGCCGCTGAGGAGACAGCCGGAAAAGAAGTTCTATCCAACTCTCAAGACTGAAGGGAATCACGCATGAAGATTCACGAGTACCAGGGTAAGGAAATCCTGCGGAAATTCGGAGTCGCGGTACCGCGCGGCAAACCGGTGTTCTCGGTGGACGACGCGGTCAAGGCCGCTGAAGAGCTGGGCGGCCCGGTGTGGGTCGTGAAGGCTCAGATCCACGCGGGTGGCCGAGGCAAGGGCGGCGGCGTGAAAGTCGCGAAGTCGCTCGACCAGGTGCGCGAGTATTCGAATCAGATTCTCGGCATGCAGCTCGTCACGCACCAGACCGGTCCGGAAGGCCAGAAGGTGAATCGCCTGCTGATCGAAGAAGGCGCTGACATCAAGAAGGAACTGTATGTCGGTCTGGTGATCGATCGCGTATCGCAGAAGGTCGTCGTGATGGCGTCGAGCGAAGGCGGGATGGACATCGAAGAAGTCGCCGAGAAGCACCCCGATGCGATCCACAAGGTCGCGGTCGATCCGTCGAAGGGTCTGCAGGATGCCGAAGCCGACGGTCTCGCGAAGAAGATCGGCGTGCCGGACGCTTCGGTGCCGCAAGCGCGCGCGATTCTGCAGGGTCTCTACAAGGCGTTCTGGGAAACGGACGCATCGCTTGCCGAAATCAACCCGCTGATTCTGACCGGTGACGGCAAGGTGATCGCGCTCGACGCGAAGTTCAACTTCGATTCGAACGCGCTGTTCCGTCATCCGGAAATCGTCGCGTACCGCGATATCGACGAAGAAGATCCGGCTGAAGTCGAAGCGTCGAAGTTCGACCTCGCGTATATCTCGCTCGACGGCAACATCGGCTGTCTGGTGAACGGCGCAGGCCTCGCGATGGCGACGATGGACACCATCAAGCTGTTCGGCGGCGAGCCGGCGAACTTCCTCGACGTCGGCGGAGGAGCGACGACCGAGAAGGTCACCGAAGCGTTCAAGATCATGCTGAAGAACCCGAACCTGACGGCGATTCTCGTCAACATCTTCGGCGGCATCATGCGCTGCGACGTGATCGCGGAAGGCGTGATCGCGGCGTCGAAGGCCGTGTCGCTGAAGGTGCCGCTCGTGGTCCGCATGAAGGGCACGAACGAAGACCTCGGCAAGAAGATGCTTGCCGAATCGGGCCTGCCGATCATCTCGGCGGACAGCATGGAAGAGGCTGCGCAGAAGGTTGTCGCGGCGGCGTCGGGCAAGAAGGCTTAAGGCCAGCGCTAATCACCGGATACGAATGGCGGCGCGAGCGCGCGGCAGACACGCATGCGGAACTTCGCAACACGCGTGACGGGCGCCGGCGACGCGAAGCCAAACGAACAGAGGTCAATACATGTCGATTCTGATCAACAAAGACACGAAGGTCATCACGCAGGGCATCACCGGCAAGACCGGTCAGTTCCATACGCGCGCATGCCGTGAATACGCAAACGGCCGCGAAGCATTCGTCGCGGGTGTGAACCCGAAGAAAGCCGGCGAAGATTTCGAAGGCATTCCGATCTACGCAAGCGTCAAGGAAGCGAAGGCCGAAACCGGCGCGACCGTGTCGGTCATCTACGTGCCGCCGGCAGGTGCCGCGGCCGCGATCTGGGAAGCGGTCGAAGCCGATCTCGATCTCGCGATCTGCATCACCGAAGGCATTCCGGTGCGCGACATGATCGAAATCAAGGACCGCATGCGCCGCGAAAACCGCAAGACGCTGCTGCTCGGACCGAACTGCCCCGGCACGATCACGCCGGACGAACTGAAGATCGGCATCATGCCGGGCCACATTCACCGCAAGGGCCGTATCGGCGTCGTGTCGCGTTCGGGCACGCTGACGTACGAAGCAGTGGGTCAGCTGACCGCGCTCGGTCTGGGCCAGTCGTCGGCAGTCGGCATCGGCGGGGACCCGATCAACGGTCTGAAGCACATCGACGTGATGAAGATGTTCAACGACGATCCGGATACTGACGCCGTCATCATGATTGGTGAGATCGGCGGTCCGGACGAGGCGAACGCCGCGCACTGGATCAAGGACAACATGAAGAAGCCGGTGGTCGGCTTTATCGCGGGTGTGACGGCGCCTCCGGGCAAGCGCATGGGCCACGCCGGCGCGCTGATCTCCGGCGGTGCGGACACCGCTGAAGCGAAGCTCGAGATCATGGATGGCTGCGGCATCAAGGTCACGAAGAACCCGTCGGAAATGGCGCGTCTGCTGAAGTCGGTGCTGTAAAGCCGTTCAGTCAGCGTCAACGATACCCATACGCCGGCGTACTTTCAGGTACGCCGGCGTATTTTTTTGATACTCTTACGGAATTCTTTCGTAAGACGCCGAATCTGTTAAATGAAGCGAGAGAGCGACCCTCTCTCGCTTTTTTTTGCCTGTCTTTCCGCCAGCCTTTTATCCTGCTTTCATGATCGAATTCTTCGCGACGCTGCATTGGGCCGCCGTCTTTCAGATCATCGTGATCGACATCCTGCTGGGTGGCGATAACGCGGTCGTGATCGCGCTCGCGTGTCGCAATCTGCCGGATGATCAGCGAACGCGCGGGATCGTTTGGGGGACGCTCGGCGCGATTGTGCTGCGCGTCGCGCTGATCGTATTCGCGGTCGCGCTGCTCGACGTGCCGCTGCTCAAATTCACCGGCGGCCTGCTTTTGCTGTGGATCGGCGTGCGTCTGCTCGCCCCTTCGCCGGACGTGCACGCGAATATCAAGCCTGCCGACAAGCTGATTAGCGCGATCAAGACGATCATCATCGCGGACGCAGTGATGAGCCTCGACAATGTGATCGCGATTGCCGGTGCCGCCGAGCAGGCGGACCCGCAACACCGTATCGCGCTCGTTATCTTCGGCCTCGCGGTCAGCATTCCGCTGATCGTCTGGGGCAGCCAGCTGGTGCTGCGGCTGCTGGACCGTTTTCCGATCGTCGTGTCGTTCGGTGCGGCGCTGCTCGGCTGGATTGCAGGTGGGCTGATCATCAACGACCCGGCCGGCGACCGCTGGCCGATTCTCGACACGCCGGCAGCCGAGTACGGCATGAGCATCGCCTGTGCGCTGTTCGTGCTGATCGCCGGCCACCTGCTGAAGCGGCGCAATGCGCGACTGGCGGGTCACTCCACGCATTAGCGTGCGCTTCACGTTCACGGCCGCCACTCTACGGCACTCTACGCGCCGCGAACATATGCCATTCGGCTGACTGGGTAAGCCCGGCGAAGCTCGCTACGATCGCAACGCCTGTCCTGATGTGCGGGACAGGCGTTTCGTTCGAGGAGTTTTGCTGATGATCCCATCTGTCGCCGTGTTTTTACTGTCTTCATTTTTTTCGCGCCGCCGTTTCAGTCCGCCGGACGGTCGCTGGCAATGGCCGCTCGGGCTCGCGCGAGTCTGTTACGCCGCCTATGGCTTTACGCTGATCGAGTTGATGATCGTGCTCGCGATCGTCGGCGTGATCGCGTCATACGCGATCCCCGCATATCAGGACTATCTGGCGCGTAGCCGGGTCGGCGAAGGTTTGTCGCTTGCTGCGTCCGCGCGGCTCACGGTCGCGGAAAACGCGGCGAGCGGGAATGCGCTGGGCGGCGGCTACGCGTCGCCGCCGGGTACACGCAACGTGAAGTCGATCCATGTCGATGACGATAGCGGGCAGATCACCGTCGCGTTCACCACGCGCGTCGCGCCAGCGGAAACGAACACGCTGGTGCTGGTGCCGTCGGTGCCGGACAACCCTGACGCGCCTACCGCGCGTGTCGGCCTCGCGAAAGGTGTGTCGCAGCCCGGTGTCGTCACGTGGGAATGCTTCGCGGGCGGTAAGAATGCATCGTCGTTGCCCGCGCCGGGTGCGGGACCGCTGCCCGCCGATAGCGCGACATTGCCGTCGAATATGGCGCCGCCGGAGTGCCGCGCGTGACGCACGGTTCTTGCGATAGCGCCACGGTTATCTGACCCATCGGCGTATTTCGGCACAGCCGGCGCACAGCAGGATAATTCTTTTGTATAGTGCGCCGGTTGCCGACGTCTCCCATTGCTCATGCCCACGACTTTTGCACGTTATCTATCGCTTTTTCTGCTGGTCTGCGCGTTGATTCTTCCGTATGCGGTCGTCAACCATACCTATCCGATCCCGACGTTCTACTCGGAGTTCACCGCGCTCGCGCTATATGTGCTGACCGCAGCCGCGGTCGCGCTGATGGTTTGGACGTCGCAGCCGCGCATCGCGTTCGGCGCGCCGGTGGTCGCACTCGTGCCGCTTGCGTTCGGTATCTTGCTGATCGCGCAAACCTTCGTGTTGCCGCTCGCGCAGCCGTCGATGAACTGGCTGGGTGCCGGCTTCCTGCTTGCCGCGCTGATGGCGGTCTATACCGGCTACGGTTTCAACCGCGCGCAGATGACGGAGACGGTGCTGCGCGTCGGAGCCGGTGCGATGATCATCGGCGCGCTGTTTGCGGTGTTCAGCCAGGTGATCCAGCTGTTTCACCTCGAAACGAAGGTCGCGCCACTGGTCGTCGCGTACAACATCATGGTCGACCGCCGGCCGTTCGGGAACATGGCGCAGGCGAATCACCTCGCAACCGTCATCGCGTTCGGGGTCGCGGGCGCGATGTTCCTCGTGCAGACACGGCGGCTGAATGTGATCGTCTGGGCACTGCTGTCAGCCATTTTGTCGGTGGGTCTTGCGCTTACCGTGTCGCGCGGCCCGTGGCTGCAAACGGGCGTGATCGTCGTCGCGGGCTGGTGGATGGCGTTCGCCGAGAAGCGGCGCGACCCGCATCGTCGCCGCGGTGATCGTGAATGGCTGGTGCCGTTCGCGCTCGCGCTGCTGTTTGTGCTGGTCAACGTCGTGGTGCGCTGGGCTAATGTCCGCTACCACCTTGAACTGGCGGTGTCGGCCGCCGATCGCTTCCGCGAGGCCGGCCAAATCGCGCCGCGGCTCGCGCTGTGGAAATACGGCATGACGATGTTCCACGCACATCCGTTGCTGGGCGTCGGCTGGGGCGAGTTCCCGCGTTATCAGTTCGATCTGGTCAGGCAGTTGGGCCATGTCGAGATCGCAAACAACGCGCACGATATTTTTATCGACCTGCTCGCGAAGACCGGTGTGATCGGTCTGGGTATCGTGCTGCTCGGCTTGCTGATGTGGTTTGCCCGCGTCGTACGCGTGCCGCATACCGCCGCGCGGGTGTTCGGGCTTGCGCTGATCGGCGTGCTGGTGATGCACGCGCTCGTCGAGTATCCGCAGCAGTACATGTTCTTTTTGTTGCCTGCGATGTTCATCTTCGGACTGCTCGACACGAAGCCTCTGCGCTGGGTACCGGCCGGCGTATCGCTGAGCGCGTATTCGGTCATCGTGTTCTTCGGGCTTGCGGCGTTGTATCCGGTGCTGCGCGACTACAACCGCGCGGAAGTGCTGTACTACGGCTCGCGTCCCGGTGAGGAATACGAGGCGAATCCGTCGTTCCTGTTCGGTGCCTGGGGTGAGTATGGAATGGCGACGCTACTGCCAATCAACAGCCAGCATCTGCCGTACAAGCTCGAGATGCATAAGCAGGCCATCGCGTTGCTGCCGGGCGAAACGGTATTGCGCCGTTACGCGGTGCTCCAGGCGCTGGACGGCGACATGCACGGCGCGTTCGATACTGTCGAACGCCTGAAGCTTTTCGCGGAGGAGTTGAACGATTGGCCGTCCCAATTGGCGTATCTGTATGCCCTTTGCGACGAGCAAACGGCGCTCGCGGGCTTCAAAGCCGAACTGGTGAAGAAATACGGAACGCCGCCGAAGGACATCAATCAGGACGAAGAGGAAGACGACTGATCAGACCTACAACGGCGCTACCCAGTCCCCCGACTTGCCGCCATGCTTCTCGAGCACGCGGACGTCGGTGATGGTCATCCCGCGGTCCACCGCCTTGCACATATCGTAGACCGTCAGCAACCCGACCTGCACGGCGGTCAACGCTTCCATCTCGACGCCGGTGCGGCCGCGGGTTTCCACCTGTGCGGTGCAATGGACGCCCGGCAGCGTGTCGTCAAGTTCGAAATCGACGGTTACCCGCGTGAGCGCCAGGGGGTGACACAGCGGAATCAGATCGGCGGTGCGCTTCGCGCCCTGTATCGCAGCAATCCGCGCGATGCCGATCACATCGCCTTTCTTCGCATTGCCACTGCGGATCAACGCGAACGTATCCGGCAGCATCCGGATCGACCCGCGCGCGATCGCGATGCGTTGGGTCTCCTCTTTACCGCCGACATCGACCATATGCGCCTGGCCGGCCGCGTCAAAGTGGGTGAGTTCAGGCATTGTTGTGCTCCTGTTACGCTTTAATATCGCTATGACTGGTTGGCGCTGACTGACTGAGGCGATGGCCTTTCTTTGCGCCGTCCGCTGAATTCCGCCCGCGCGCCGCGCGCTAGAATTTGACCATATGCCGCTTGTCTTCGCACGGTCGTCACAGGGTGCACGACTGGTTACAATCGTGCGAGACCATCCAGAATGAACTGCCGCGGGCCACGATAATCGTCCCGGAATTTCAACCACGCGAACAGCGCACCACGCAATGCGTTCGAACCGGTTCCTTGCCGTGTTGTTGTCCGTTGCGCTTGCCGCACCGCAGCCTTTACTTGCGCAAGCCGCGAACCGCATTTTGCCTGGCGCTTCGTCTCCCGCTGCTTCCGGTATTTCGTCCAGCAGTTCGTCCTACGGTTCATCGAGCAGTGCACCGATCGGCTTGCCGCTCGAATCCGGCCCGCTCGACCAATACGCGGCTCCCGATCTGCCGCCCGATATCGCACAGGGCATATTCGGCACGTACGGCGGCGCACAGTCGCGCTTCTCGGGCAACGCAGGCGGCAATGCGAGCCTGCGCGCGCCCGTGTCGACGCAGCAACTACCCGATCTCGGCGATGGCTCCGGCGGCACACTGACGCCGCAGGCCGAGCGCAAGCTCGGTGAACGCGTGATGCGCGAGGTGCGGCGCGACCCCGACTATATCGGCGACTGGCTGGTCCGCGACTATCTGAACTCGGTATCGGCGAAGCTCGCGGCGGCCGCGAGCGCGCAATACATCGGCGGATATCGGCCGGACTTCGATCTGTTTGCGATGCGCGATCCGCAAATCAATGCGTTTTCGCTGCCTGGCGGCTTTATCGGCGTGAATACCGGGTTGATCGTCGCGACGCAGACCGAATCCGAACTCGCATCGGTGATCGGCCACGAAATGGGTCACGTCTTGCAGCGGCATATCGCGCGGATGATCAGCGCGAGCGAGAAGAGCGGCTATGCGGCGCTCGCCGGTGCTCTGTTTGGCGTGCTAGCGGGCGTGCTCGCGCACAGCGGCGATCTCGGCACCGCGATCGCGCTCGGTGGTCAGGCGTACGCGGTCGACAATCAGCTGCGCTTTTCGCGTTCGGCCGAGCACGAAGCGGACCGCGTCGGCTTCCAGCTGATGTCAGGCGCAGGCTACGATCCGTACGGGATGGTGGCGTTCTTCGAACGGCTCGATCGCGCCGCGATGAGCGACGCGGGTGCGCCTGCTTACGCGCGCACCCACCCGTTAACCGGTGAGCGCATCGCCGACATGTCCGACCGCGCGCGCCGCTCGCCGTACCGGCAGCCGCACCAGGCGTCCGAATATGGTTTCGTGCGTGCGCGAGCGCGCGTGCTGCAGGACCGTTCGCGCAGCGAGTACGCCGATGAAATCACGCGGATGCGCTCGGAGATCGAAGACAAGACCGCGCTGAACGTCGCCGCGAACTGGTACGGCATCGCGTACGCGCAGATGCTGCTCGATCGCTACGACGACGCGGCGGCGTCGCTCGCGACCGCGCGTCAGGCGTTTGATGCGAATGCACGCAGGGAAGGCGATGCGACGCGCGGCTCGCCGAGCCTTGACGTACTAGCGGCCGATATCGCGCGGCGTGCCGGTCACGACGACGATGCGCTACGGCTCGCGCAAATCGCGCAGACGCGCTGGCCGCAATCGCATGCGGCGATCGAAATGCATTTGCGCACGCTGCTCACCGCGCGGCGCTACAAGGACGCGCAAGCGCAAGCGCAGCGGGAGACCGAGGCGGAGCCGCAGCAGCCGGCCTGGTGGCTTTATCTTGCACAGGCGAGCGCCGGCAGCGGCGACGCGCTGACACAGCATCGGGCGCTTGCCGAGCAATTCGCACTCGAAGGCGCGTGGCCATCGGCGATCCGGCAGTTGAAGGAAGCGCGCGATATCAAAACGGCGGGGTACTACGATCTGTCGACGATCGATGCGCGCCTGCACGAGTTCGAGGCGCGCTATAAGGAAGAGCGGCAGGAGGAGAAGGACAATAGTTGAAAGCGGTGAGCAGCGCGCCGAAGCTAGACTTCCTGGCCGCCCGGCGCCGTCCCAGCCATTGCCCGCGCTGCCGGACTCGCGACGAACCCGAAGCGTCCCGCGACTTCCGCTCGCGATATCGACTGAAGCGGCAACGCGTGTCCATCGCGCCAGTCGAACCGGCCGTTCGCAGCATCCGCGGATAGTTCGGCATGCTCGGAAAAGAGATCGAGATCGTGATCGTGCAACGCCGCGATGCGCACCGGCGACGCATTATCGGAAAACAGCACGCCGCCTTCATCGTCCACGAAGACCGCAGCCGGCTCGAACGGTTGACCGGCATGGTCGGTGAGAGCGAGCGCGCCGCTCGTATCATCGGCGGCCAGCCGCACGATCCACGGCGTATAGACCAGCTCGACGTACACGCGCTGCGGTCCATTCTGAAAGAACCACTGGCCTTGCGCGTCGCATTCGTAATTGCGGTTGATAAAGCCGATCAGCGCGGTATGCCGGATCGGCTCGCCGAGCGCGCCGCGCGCCTGCGCCGCGTCGTCGCGCATCCGCCATGTGCCGCGCCGGTCGAGCAGCAGCCAGCCGGTGCAATGCGGCACGTTCGGCCATTTGGCGAGCGCCTGTTTGACGATCTCATCCATGCTCGGTGAAAGGTTCGAAGTAACCGAAGACCCGCCGCGACAGCCAGTCGATCCTGCCGGGAAACGGTCCGGTCATGAAGCCGACATGTCCGCCGTCGGTCGGCTGATCGAGTTCGACCGCGGCCGATACCTGATGCGGCGACGGCAATACCGTCCCGGGCAAAAATGGATCGTTGCGCGCGTTCAGCACCAGCGTCGGCACCCTGATTTCCGGTAACCACGGGCGCGTCGCGGCGCGCGTCCAGTAATCGTCGGCATTGCGGAAGCCGTGCAGCGGTGCGGTGACGACGTCGTCGAACTCGAACATCGTGCGGCTTGACAGCATCGTGTCCAGATCGAAAAGTCCCGGGTATTGCGTGAGCTTGCGTTGCGCTTTCTTCTTCAGCGTTTTCAGGAAGCTGCGCGTGTAGACCATGCCGAAGCCCTGCGATAGCGCGCGTCCGCCCGCGTGCACGTCGAGCGGCGCGGAAATGGCCGCCGCTGCCGCGACGAACGAGGCATCTTCGCGCCGCTCGCCGAGCCAGCGCAGCAGCACGCTGCCGCCCAGCGACACGCCGGCCACGACGAGCGGCCCGCGATGCGCGTCGCGCAGCCGCCGCAGTACCCAGTCGACTTCGTCGCTATCGACGAGGTGATAAAAGCGCGGCAGCAGGTTCAGCGGTCCGCTGCAACTGCGAAAGTGCGGTACTACCGCATGCCAGCCGCGGCGATGCGCGGCATCCACCAGCGCGAGCGCGTAGTGCGACGTCGAACTGCCCTCGAGCCCATGGAACAGCACGAACAGCGGCGCGCCCTCGGGCGTCCGCCCGGTCGGCGCGTATTGCGGCTCGTGAACCAGCCAGTCGAGATCGATAAAGTCGCCGTCCGGCGTGTCCCAGCGCTCGCGTCGATAGTTCACCGTGGGACGGCGCCCGAACAGCGCCGGTACGATGGTCTGAGCGTGGTTGTTCGGCAGCCAGAGCGGCGCGCGGTAGAGCATGTCGACCGTTGCCTCGACCGCCGCCGCAGCGCGGTGTCGCGTGGAGGAAACGGGTTTGTCGCGCGTCGTGCTCATTGCAGTACCGGTCGAATCAGCGAGGCATCTTGCCGTCGCTCAATGCAGTGGCCCCTGGCCGTGCCTCATTTTGGCAGCGAATTGCGACGCGGTTTCGTTCGGCATCGCACTCGCGTGGATATGCGCAATGCGCCATTCGCCACGTTCATGGACCATCACGTAGGTGGTGAACACCATCGCCGGCGTGGCCGCCGGGTTCGCCGGCCGATGGGCTTCGGCAATCGCGTAGACGACCGTGCCGAGGCTGTCGTACACGCGGATGTCGAGCGGTTCGATCGACACCGGTGTCGCCTCCAGCTGCGCGGTGAGTCCCGCCCGGATCTGCTCGAGACCATGCAGATGCGAGCCATCCGCACAGATGCAGGTGACGAACTCCTCGTCGATCCACAGGCCCATCAGACTCTCGATATTGACCTCCGCGATCGCCTGGTAATAGGCGTTGAGGGTATCCGCAGCGGCTTCGAAGATGTGGGCGAAACGTGGCATGGCTCGTCAGTCTGTTAGGCGCGGCGTGCGCGGTTGCAGGTCATACGGCATCGACGGGCGGCGGGCGCTGGATGCGAGCATCGCGCACCGCGTGCATTTCGTGCACCGGGGCGTCCACCGCCGGCGGCAGCGAACAACCGCGAGAATGCCCGTGCCGCAAGACGCGCCCATGACTTGCCGCTCGTGCAGCGTGGGCCGGACGTGGCGGGCCTGCCCTGCGCGGTCAACCGGGGCCAGACGTTGCGAAACCCGCGTGGCCTACCGCTGCGCGATCAACATACCCCGCAAGTCATCGAATACCTGCTCAGCGCTCAGTTGCCGCAGACAGTTCAGATGACCCAGCGGACATTCGCGTTCGAAGCACGGACTGCATTCGAGATGCAGCCATTGTACCTTTGCAAGGTCCGACAGGGGCGGGGTGTGGCGCGGATCAGTCGATCCGAACACCGCGACCAGCGGCCGGCGCAGCGCGGCGGCAACGTGCATCAGGCCCGAATCGTTGGTGACGACCGCATTGGCCCGCGTAATCAGCGCGCACGCCTCACCCAACGCGGTCTGGCCGCACAGGTTGCGTACGTTCGGCGCACGGTCGGCGATCGCCTGCGCGATGGGCGCGTCTTTCGGCGAGCCGAGCGCGACGATCTGCGTGTACGGGAACGACTGGCCGACCATTTGCGCGAGCGCCGCGAAATGCTCGGGCGGCCAGCGCTTCGCGGGACCGTATTCGGCGCCCGGGCAGAAAACGAGCAGCGGCACGCGCGTATCGAGGTTAAAGCGCGCCGATACGCGCGACGCCTCGTTCAGGTCGGCGTCGAGGCGCGGCACCGGCAGATCGCCTGGCACGTTGGCGCCGGGTGCGTACGCGAGCGCCGCATAGTGGCCGACCATCGGCGGACGTTCGTCCTTGCGCGGGTTTGCGTGACGCACGTTCAACAGGCCGTAGCGGCTTTCACCGGTGTAACCGATGCGCAGCGGGATGCCCGCGAGCCAGGGCACGAGCGCCGACTTCAGTGAGTTCGGCAGCACGTACGCGGCGTCGTAGCCGACATCGCGCAGGTCGCTCGCCAACTGCCAGCGGCGCAATATTTGCAGCTTGCCGTGCGCGAGATCGGTCGCGTAGACATCGCGGATCTCGGGCATCCGTTCAAGCACCGGGGCGACCCAGGTAGGCGCGAGCGCATCGATCACGATGCGCGGATGCAATTTGACGAGGCGCGCGACGAACGGCTGCGCCATCAATGCGTCACCGATCCAGTTCGGTGCGATAACCAACGCGCGACGCATCAGGGTGGGTTTCCGATGTCGAAAATAAGCGCCGCGCGCGATCGCGTGCGGCGTTCAGGTTGCAGGTTTAAAAGAGACGTGGACACGCGCCCGCAGCGCAAACCGGAGAACGCGTGATATCGCGCGTTTGGACGACGATACGCGTCGTTCACTCCGGTCAGCACTCCCGGCAGAGGCATCAGGGGTTGCGCTGCCGTTCGCGCGCTCACGTCGCGACGAGCGCTACGCGCGACGGCAAATGTGCCCATTCGGCGGCTGTTTCGCCCGCTGCTTCGGCCACTGCTTTGTCCGCCGGTTTGACCGCTGCTTCGACCGCCGCCAGGCGGACCGTCGAACCCAACGGCGACACAGCACGCGCGACCCGGATGCCTGCCGGCTTCAGTGGCCTTTGACCACTTCGCCGTCGCGCAGCTTGTACCGCGTGCCGCAATACGGGCAGCGCGCTTCGCCGTGCGTGACGTCGATAAACACGCGCGGGTGCATGCTCCAGCGGGGCATGGCCGGATTCGGGCAGTAAGCGGGCAGATCTTTTGCCGACAGCTCGACCAGCGGCATTTCCTTGATTTCGCTCATGAGGCTTTCTCGTCTATGCGGGATGCCGGGCGCGTGTTGCGCGCCCGCTCAGGTTTGCTCGAATCAGACTTTCGTGAGCCAGTGCGCGTACTTCGCGCTCCTGCCGTTCACGATATCGAAAAATGCGGACTGCAGCTTCCCGGTGATCGGGCCGCGCGTGCCGGCGCCGATCGTACGGTTGTCGAGTTCGCGGATCGGCGTGACTTCAGCGGCGGTGCCGGTGAAGAACGCTTCGTCGGCGGTATAGACCTCGTCCCGCGTAATGCGCTTTTCGATCACTTCGATGCCGGCGTCTTTCGCCAGCGTGATGACCGTATCGCGCGTAATGCCGTCGAGGCACGACGACAGGTCAGGCGTGTACAGCTTGCCGTTGTTGACGAGGAAGAAGTTCTCGCCCGAGCCTTCGGACACGTAACCGTCGACGTCGAGCAGCAGCGCCTCGTCGTAACCGTCGGCGGTCGCTTCCTGGTTCGCGAGGATCGAGTTCACGTACCAGCCCGATGCCTTCGCACGCACCATCGACACGTTCACGTGATGGCGCGTGAACGACGACGTCTTCACGCGGATGCCCTTGTTCATGCCGTCTTCGCCGAGGTACGCGCCCCACGGCCATGCGGCGATCGCGACGTGGATCGTGTTGCCGCGCGCGGACACGCCGAGCTTTTCCGAGCCGACCCAGACGATCGGACGCAGGTAGCACGATTCGAGCTTGTTTTCACGCACCACCTCGCGCTGCGCGGCGGAGATCGTTTCCTGGTCGAACGGCACGTCCATCTGGAAGATCTTCGCCGAGTTGAAGAGGCGCTTCGTATGTTCTTTCAGGCGGAAAATGGAAGTACCGCCGTCGACCGTCTTATATGCGCGTACGCCTTCGAAAACGCCCATCCCGTAGTGCAGCGTGTGGGTGAGCACATGAATCTTGGCATCGCGCCAGTCGATGAGCTTGCCATCCATCCAGATCTTGCCGTCGCGGTCGGCCAGTGACATACGATTCTCCAGGGCGGTGCTAGTGCGAATAATTGATTGCGAGAGTGCAACGACAAAGCCGTGGCCCGAATGAGCCCGCCCGACGAGGCGCGCTTCATGAACAGGCTTGACCTTGCGTCAGGCTGCAAAAATGGGCTGTTGCAGCGCGCGCGAGGCGGCGAAGATCATTATTTTAGCGTCTTTTGTATGCCGACCGGACATTCCTGGGCGGGGCGGACGCTATAATTCCGCGCACCCATAACACGTATCCGCCTACGTTGCGGGACCGTCAAGGTCTGGCAACGCTATTTGCCGGCGTGCCACCATGCGCACCGGCGTCCTCAGTCTCATGCTCGCTCGCCTGTCCGAACCCGATCGCCGCGCGTTTCACGAAGGCCTGCGCACCTATTCGCCGACCTTGATGGCTATCTTCTCGTGGGGGCTGGTGACCGGCATCGCGATGAGCAAGTCGGTGATGACCGTGCCGCAGGCACTCGGCATGTCGCTGCTGGTCTATGCAGGCTCGTCGCAACTCGCGGTGCTGCCGCTGCTGGCCGCGAAGCTGCCGATCTGGACCGTGCTGCTCACCGCCGCGATGGTCAACACGCGCTTTGTGATCTTCAGCGCCGGGCTCGCGCCGCATTTCGCGTATCTGCCGCTGTGGCGGCGGCTTCTCGTCGGCTATTTCAACGGCGACATCATTTACCTGTTGTTCCAGAAGAAGTCGTTCGCGACCGGCTATGTGCCCGGCAAGGAGCCGTTCTTCTGGGGCATGGCGGTCGCGAGCTGGGTGTCGTGGCAGGTGTCGTCGGTCATCGGCATCCTGCTGGCGAGCCTGTTTCCGGACAACTGGGGGCTGGGCCTCGCGGGCACGCTGGCGCTGATTCCCATCATGGTGTCGGCGATCGCGAACCGCTCGACGCTCGCCGCGGTCGCGGTGGCAGGCGTCGTGTCGCTGCTGCTGTTCGACTTGCCGTACCGGCTCGCGCTGCCGCTTGCGGTGATCGCCGCGATCGCGGCGGGCAGTGCGACCGACCTGATGGTCGAGCGCGCCGATTTGCGCCGCATCCGCGACGGCGCTGGAGACCGGCAATGAGTGCCACCTATATCTGGTTCGCGATTCTCGGCATGATGCTCGTCACCGCGCTCACGCGCGCGTTGTTTCTGATCGGCGGCGAGCGCACCGTGCTGCCCGAGCGCGTGCAGCGAATGTTGCGTTACGCGCCGGCAGCCGCGCTGATCGCGGTCGTGCTGCCGGACGTGCTGGTGACCGACGACGGCGTGTCGTTCGCACTCGCGAATCACGATTTTTACGCGACGCTTGCGGGTTTCGTCTGGTATTTGCTGCGGCGCAGCATGGTCGAGACGATTGTCGTCGGGATGGTGGTGTTTACGGTACTTCGACTGCTGCTGTAAGGCGGTCGACGGGTTCGTCGGGAGCGCGCTCCCGAATATTGTCAATCCGCTGCGAGCGGATCGAAACGCGAGGGGATCGGTTAAAATGGCAGCCTCCTGACGCCTGCGGACGGCCCGCAATCCGGCCGCCGGTCGGGGCGCTGCGCGTCCTGCGACGATCCTGCAACGAGTTTTTGCAACGATCTCGCGGTTGATGCCGCCCTTGATCACCGCACCGCGTCCGCCACCGCCTTCCCAATCAACTCGCATACACATGTCCATGAACCAGGTATTGCGTCTCTCCGATCTGATCGCCGAAGGCAAGCTGTCCGGCAAACGCGTTTTTATCCGCGCCGACCTGAATGTTCCGCAAGACGACGCGGGCAACATCACGGAAGACACGCGCATCCGCGCATCGGTGCCCGCCATCAAGGCGGCGCTCGACGCGGGCGCGGCCGTGATGGTCACCTCGCACCTGGGACGCCCGACCGAAGGCGATTTCAAGCCTGAAGATTCACTCGCGCCGGTCGCGAAGCGGCTGGCCGAACTGCTCGGCCGCGACGTGCCGCTGGTACAGAACTGGGTCGAAAACGGTGTGAACGTCGCGCCCGGCCAGGTCGTCCTGCTCGAAAACTGCCGCGTTAATAAAGGCGAAAAAAAGAATTCGGACGAACTCGCGCAGAAAATGGCGAAGCTGTGCGATGTATATGTGAACGACGCGTTCGGCACCGCGCATCGCGCGGAAGCGACCACGCACGGCATCGCGAAGCACGCAGCGGTAGCTTGCGCGGGTCCGCTGCTGGCCGCTGAGCTCGAAGCGCTCGGCAAGGCGCTCGGTGCGCCGAAGCGGCCGCTGGTGGCGATCGTCGCCGGGTCGAAGGTGTCGACCAAGCTCACCATTCTGAAGTCTCTTGGCGAAAAGGTTGATCAGCTGATTGTCGGCGGCGGCATTGCGAATACGTTCATGCTGGCCGCGGGCCTGAAGATCGGCAAGTCGCTCGCCGAAGCGGACCTGGTCGCCGACGCGAAAGCAATCATCGAGCAGGCAAAGGCGCGCGGCGCGTCGGTGCCGATTCCGATCGACGTGGTCACCGCGAAGGAATTCGCGCCGACCGCGAAGGCCGAAATCAAGAAGGTGGCCGACGTGCAAGACGACGACATGATCCTCGACATCGGTCCTGAGACCGCGAAGGCGCTCGCATCGCAACTCGAGAAGGCCGGCACGATCGTCTGGAACGGCCCGGTCGGCGTGTTCGAGTTCGATCAGTTCGGCAACGGCACGAAGACACTGGCCGAAGCGATTGCCCGGTCGTCCGCGTATTCGATCGCCGGCGGCGGCGATACGCTGGCTGCGATCGCCAAGTACGGCATCCACGACAAGGTCAGCTATATCTCGACGGGCGGCGGAGCGTTCCTCGAATTCCTCGAGGGCAAGAAGCTGCCGGCGGTCGAAGTTCTCGAATCGCGAGCCTGAACGTGGCGCAGCGCTCTCCCACCCGAACCACTCGGAAAACGCGTACCTCGTCGCGTGCGGGGTCATCGGCAGGAGAGCGCGCGTTGAAGGACGCGGCGGCGCAAGACCCGCCGCCGCTGCAACCGACCGACGCAGCGGCCTTAGCCGCGGCCGATGTCGATGTCGCTCTATTGCCCGCGGCGTCCGATGCGGACAAAGCGGCGAACGCAACTGCGAACCCAGACGCAAACCCAGGCGCAAACCCAACCGCGACCCCGACTCCGGCCTCGAACATGTCGGCGCAACATGCGCTGGCGCAAAATAGCGCGATAAACCGCGCGGCCGCACCTGACAACCTTACGCCGATGCTCGCCGCGCGACCCACGCGCGCTGGCGCCAGCGTCACAAACGGCGTATCCGCCCCGGCAGTACCCGTCGGCGCGCAGCCCCCGTATCCGACTCATAGCGCACTTCCCAGCGATTCAACCCACACGAGGAGACTCATGCATCGCGCCACCAAGATAGTCGCTACCATCGGCCCAGCTTCCAGCACATTGGAAATCCTGAAACAAATGATCGAGGCGGGCCTCGACGTGGTGCGGCTCAACTTTTCGCACGGCACGGCCGACGACCATCGTCAGCGCGCCGAGTTTGTGCGTGAAGCGGCTCGCCAGGCGGGCCGCGAAGTCGGCCTGATGGCCGATCTGCAAGGCCCGAAGATCCGCGTCGGCAAGTTCGAGAACGGTAAGGTGACGCTCGTCGCCGGCAATCCGTTCGTACTCGACGCCGACTGCGAGCTCGGTAACGACGAGCGCGTCGGTCTGGACTATAAAGACCTGCCGCGCGACCTGAAACCGGGCGATACGCTGCTGTTGAACGACGGCCTGATCGTGCTGACCGTGTCCCGCGTGATCGGCAACGAAATCCATACGGTCGTGAAGATCGGCGGCGATCTGTCGAACAACAAGGGCATCAACCGCCAGGGCGGCGGCCTGACCGCGCCCGCGCTCACCGCGAAGGATATGGAAGACATCCGCACCGCGATGGCGCTTGGCGCGGATTACGTCGCCGTGTCGTTCCCGAAGAACGCGACCGATATGGAAATGGCGCGCCAGCTCGCAAACATCGCGGGTGCGCCGTACAACATCAAGCCAAAGATGATCGCGAAGATCGAGCGTGCCGAAGCGATTCCGGCGCTGCAAGGCATTCTCGACGCGTCGGACGGCATCATGGTCGCGCGCGGCGACCTCGCGGTCGAAGTCGGCAACGCGGCGGTGCCGGCGCTGCAAAAGCGCATGATCAAGATGGCGCGCGACTCGAACAAGTTCGTGATCACCGCGACGCAGATGATGGAGTCGATGATCCACGCGCCGGTGCCGACCCGCGCCGAAGTGTCGGACGTCGCGAATGCGGTGCTCGATGGCTCGGACGCGGTGATGCTGTCGGCGGAGTCGGCTGCGGGCAAGTATCCGGTGCAGACCATCGAAACCATGGCGGCGATCTGCGTCGAAGCGGAAAAGTCCGAGCACGTCGAACTCGACCGCGATTTCCTCGACCGCACGTTCACGCGGATCGACCAGTCGATCGCGATGGGCGCGCTGTTCACCGCGTATCACCTGGGCGCGAAGGCGATCGTCGCGTTGACCGAGTCCGGCTCGACCGCGCTGTGGATGTCGCGCCACTGGACGCACGTGCCGATCTTCGCGCTGACGCCGCGTATCGGCAGCGAGCGTGCGATGCAGATCTACCGCAACGTGAACCCGCTGCATCTCGATAGCAGTAACGATCGCGACATCGCGTTGCAGCAGGCGCTCGAAGTGGTGGTCAGCAAGGGCTACGCGGCGCGCGGCGATATGGTCGTGCTGACCGTCGGCGAGCCGATGGGCCAGGCGGGCGGCACCAATACGCTGAAGATCGTGCGCGTCGGCGAGCCGTATTGATTTGATTGCAGGAAACCCGCGTGGGGCACCGCGCGGGTCGGTTACATGCAGAAGAAACACGCCCGCAAACGGTAGAAACGGTAGTTCAGTTCATAAACGGCATCGCGAGGCAGGCCGCTGTCCCGGGAGAGGCAGCGCACCGTGCGGCGCGCGCATCGGACGTCAAGATGCGCACGCGCCGCGCCGGGCGCGCGGGAGTGCGGCCTGCTTCACGTAAAATTGCGGATTCGACGCAATAGGTGCCGCGGGCAAAGGTTTTCGTTTGAAATCCAAGGAGTAGCAAATGCCTCTCGTATCAATGCGTCAATTGCTGGACCACGCGGCTGAGAACGGCTACGGTTTGCCGGCTTTCAACGTGAATAACCTGGAACAGGTGCAGGCGATCATGGCGGCGGCGGATCAGGTCGGCGCGCCGGTGATCATGCAGGCGTCGGCGGGCGCGCGCAAATATGCGGGCGAGCCGTTCCTGCGCCATCTGATCGAAGCGGCGGTCGAGTCGTATCCGCATATTCCGGTCGTGATGCACCAGGATCACGGGCAATCGCCGGCGGTGTGCATGGCGGCGATCCGCAGCGGCTTCACGAGCGTGATGATGGACGGATCGCTCGAGGCGGACGGCAAGTCGGTTGCGTCGTACGAGTACAACGTCGACGTGTCGAGGAAGGTTGTCGAAGCGGCGCATTCGATCGGCGTGACGGTCGAAGCGGAACTCGGCGTGCTGGGTTCGCTGGAAACGATGAAGGGCGACAAGGAAGACGGTCACGGCGCCGAGGGCACGATGACGCGCGAGCAACTGCTGACTGACGTCGAGCAGGCCGCCGATTTCGTGAAGCTCACGCAGTGCGACGCGCTGGCAATTGCAATTGGCACGTCGCATGGCGCGTACAAGTTTTCGAAGAAGCCGACCGGCGATATCCTGTCGATTCAACGTATCAAGGAGATTCACCAGCGCATCCCGAATACGCACCTCGTGATGCACGGTTCGTCTTCGGTGCCGCAGGACCTGCTAGCCGAGATTCGCGAGTTCGGCGGCGATATGAAGGAAACCTACGGCGTGCCGGTCGAAGAGATTCAGGAAGGCATCAAGCACGGCGTGCGCAAGGTCAATATCGATACCGATTTGCGGCTTGCGATCACCGGTGCGATTCGCCGTTACTTCGCGGAAAATCCGTCGAAGTTCGACCCGCGCGACTACCTGAAGCCGGCGCGCGAAGCGGCAAAGAAGGTTTGTCTGGATCGCTTCGTCGCGTTCGGCTGCGAAGGCCAGGCCGGCAAGATCAAGCCGCTGCCGCTGGACAAGATGGCGGACAAGTACAAGGCGGGCGATCTGACCCAGGTGGTCCGCTAAGGGGTTGAGCGACGCGGCGCGGGTGGATGCGCGGGCATTACCCGCAAGTGTCGCCGCGATGGCGGGTCGGCTTAACCGCGAGCCTGACCACGGGTTTCAACGCACCGGCCGCGCGCAGTAGTCGAGTTGCATCGCCGTTCCCGCTTGACCGGGGAACGGCGTTTCCCTTTTGTCGGGGCAGTGTTTTTGCCTCATTTTTTGCATGACTTTTACGAGCCACGACGATGTCTACCCTTTATGAATCCACGCTTCGCTCGCTGCCGCTGTTGGGCCGCGGCAAGGTCCGCGACAACTATGCGGTGGGCAATGACAAGCTGCTGATCGTCACCACCGACCGTCTGTCGGCGTTCGACGTGATCATGGGCGAGCCGATTCCGGACAAGGGCCGCGTGCTGAACCAGATGGCCGACTTCTGGTTCGACAAGCTGAAGGACATCGTGCCGAATCACCTGACGGGTGTCGCGCCGGAGTCCGTCGTCGCGCCGGACGAAGTCGAGCAGGTGAAGGGGCGCTCGGTCGTCGTGAAGAGGCTCGAGCCGATTCTCGTCGAAGCCGTGGTGCGCGGGTATCTGGCCGGCAGCGGCTGGAAGGACTATCAGGCGACCGGCGCGATCTGCGGCGTCGAGCTGCCGCCGGGCCTGCAGAATGCGCAGAAGCTGCCCGAGCCGATCTTTACGCCCGCCGCGAAAGCCGAAATGGGCCACCACGACGAGAACATCACCTATAACGAGATGGAACGCCGCATCGGCACCGAACTGTCGGCGACGATTCGCGACATCTCGATCCGGCTGTACAAGGAAGCCGCCGATTTTGCCGCGACGCGCGGCATCATCATCGCGGATACCAAGTTCGAGTTCGGCCTCGACAACCATGGCAAGCTGTATCTGATGGACGAAGCACTGACCGCCGATTCGTCGCGTTTCTGGCCCGCCGACGAATACCAGGTCGGCACGAATCCGCCGTCGTTCGACAAACAGTTCGTGCGCGACTGGCTGGAGACGCAACCGTGGAAGAAGGAACCGCCGGCGCCGAAGCTGCCCGCTGATGTGGTCGCGAAGACGGCCGACAAGTATCGCGAGGCGCTCGAACGGTTGACCGGACAGAAGCTCGCCTGACGGATAGTGTTCGCAATCGGTTGCTAGTTGGCCCGCCAGTTGGCCAATGATCCAGCCAATGACTCGCTGTATGACTGACCTGACTGATAACCGGCGCACGCCGCGTCGGGTGTCTGTATTGAACCCGTGACGCACGGGGGAAGGAATCTGTGGAACATGAGTGAAGTTCAAACCGCGCATACGCATGACGCGCCGCTGGTCGGCGTGCTGATGGGCTCCAGCTCCGACTGGGACGTGATGAAGCACGCGGTCGCGCTGCTGCAGGAATTCGGTGTGCCGTACGAGGCGAAGGTCGTCTCCGCGCACCGGATGCCCGACGAGATGTTCGCGTACGCACAAAGCGCGCGCTCGCGCGGCCTGCGCGCGATCATCGCGGGCGCGGGCGGCGCCGCGCATCTGCCGGGCATGCTGGCTGCCAAAACGACGGTGCCGGTGCTCGGCGTGCCGGCTGCGAGCAAGTATCTGAAAGGCGTCGATTCGTTGCATTCGATCGTGCAGATGCCCAAGGGCGTGCCGGTCGCGACGTTCGCAATCGGCGAAGCGGGCGCGGCGAATGCGGCGCTGTTCGCGGTGTCGATTCTGAGTGGCACCATGCAGGAATATGCGGACAAGCTCGCGGCGTTCCGCGTGCGCCAGAATCAGGCGGCGCATGCGATGGTGCTGCCCGCGCTGTGAGCGCGGCGCAGCGCGCACTGCGCATCCGCAGTACGTAACCGCAGTACATTTCGCTACGCAATAAACAAGGTTCATTGCCCCACTGGCCGCCTGCCGTAAGCGGCGGCCCGCTCGACGTCGGATCCGACCACGAAGATGAGTTCAGACAACACCCCGGTTTCACCGATTCTGCCCGGCGCATGGCTCGGCATGGTTGGCGGCGGCCAGCTTGGCCGCATGTTCTGCTTTGCCGCCCAGGCAATGGGCTATCGCGTTGCCGTGCTCGATCCGGATGAAACGAGTCCGGCGGGCTCGGTCGCGGACAAGCATCTGCGCGCAGCCTACGAAGACGAAGCGGCGCTTACCGAACTCGCGCGCCTGTGCGCGGCGGTGTCGACGGAGTTCGAGAACGTGCCGGCCGCGAGCCTCGACTTTCTCGCGCGTTCGACTTTCGTGAGCCCGGCGGGTCGTTGCGTCGCGATCGCGCAGGACCGGATTGCGGAAAAGCGTTTTATTGCCGCGTCAGGTGTACCGGTCGCGCCGCATGTGGTGATCGAATCGTCGGATGCGCTGGCCGCGCTCGACGATGCGGCGCTCGACGCGGTGCTGCCCGGCATTCTGAAAACCGCGCGTCTCGGCTACGACGGCAAGGGTCAGGTGCGGGTTTGCAATGCGGACGAAGTGCGCGAAGCGCACGCGTCGCTTGGCGGCGTCGCGTGTGTGCTCGAGAAGCGCTTGCCGCTGAAGTTCGAAGTGTCGGCGCTGATCGCGCGTGGTGCGAACGGCAGCTCGGCGGTTTATCCGCTTGCGCAGAACGCGCATCGCAATGGCGTGCTGTCGCATACGATGGTCCCCGCGCCGGATGCGAGCGCGACGCTCGTCGCGCAGGCGCAGCAGGCGGCCTTGCAGATTGCCGACAAGCTCGGCTATGTCGGTGTACTGTGCGTCGAGTTCTTCGTGCTTGAAGACGGCACGATCGTCGCCAACGAAATGGCGCCGCGGCCGCACAATTCCGGCCACTATACGGTCGATGCGTGCGCCACGAGCCAGTTCGAGCAGCAGGTGCGCGCGATGACCGCGATGCCGCTTGGCGACACGCGTCAGCATTCGCCGGCGGTAATGCTGAACATCCTCGGCGACGTGTGGTTCGCGGGCAGCCCGAAGGACATGAAGGGCACGCGTAGCGGCCCGGCGGTGACGCCGCCGTGGCATGAAGTTGCCGCGATGCCGTCGGCGCGTTTGCATCTGTATGGCAAGGAGGACGCGCGTCCCGGCCGTAAGATGGGGCATGTGAACTTCACCGCGGCGACCCTCGAAGAAGCGCGCACGGCGGCCCGCGATTGCGCGCGCCTGCTGCATATTCCGACGAGCTGACGCGCTTTCCACGATGCCGGATCATCCCAATCAGTCTGGCGGCGCGCCGGACGCGCCAGAGTCTCGCGACGGCGGTCACGCGAGCACGCGCGCGACGATCGATGCTGCGCAGATCGACCATGCAGCGGCGCTGCTCGATGCGGGCGAACTGGTCGCGTTTCCGACCGAGACGGTCTACGGCCTGGGCGGCGATGCGCAAAGCCCGGCAGCGGTCGGCCGCATTTATGCGGCAAAAGGGCGGCCGGCGAATCATCCGGTAATCGTGCATCTCGCGCCGCATGGCGATCCGCGCTATTGGGTCGAGCAATTGCCTGCCGATGCGCAGCGGCTGATCGACGCATTCTGGCCCGGTCCGCTCACGCTCATTCTGAAGCGCGCGGCGCATATTCCGTCCGCGGTCAGCGGTGGGCAGGATTCGGTTGGGCTGAGGTGTCCGTCGCATCCGGTCGCGCAGGCATTGCTCGAGGCATTCAGTGCACGCCGCGGTGGACACGGCGGTGTCGCGGCGCCGTCGGCGAACCGCTTCGGACACGTCAGTCCGACCACCGCGCAGCATGTGCGCGACGAGTTCGGACCGGCCATTCACGTGCTCGATGGCGGGCCGTCGAAGGTCGGCATCGAGTCGACGATTGTCGATCTGTCGCGTGGTTTCCCGGCGCTGCTGCGGCCGGGACACGTGACGCCGCAAGACATCGCCAACGTGCTCGGTGCGATGCCGCGGTTGCCCGATGGTTCCGACGCTTCCGCGCCGCGCGCGTCGGGCACGTTGAAGGCGCACTATGCGCCACGCACGCCGCTCGCGCTGTTGCCCTTCGACGCGCTCGAGCCGCTGCTGGCGGCAGCGCGCGCGGCCGATGAGCGCGTCGCGCTGGTCGCGCGGGCGTCGCGTGCCGGGCAGTGGGCGGACGCTAAAGGCGTGCACTTCGTTGCCGCGCCGGAAGATCCGCATGCTTATGCGCGAGATCTTTACGGGCTGTTGCGCGCGCTCGATCGTGCGAACGTCACGCGCATCCTGATCGAAAAGCTGCCGGATACGATCGAGTGGATTGCAGTGAACGATCGGCTTGGAAGAGCGGCGGCTGCGTTCGAAGCGTCAGAGTAGATTTGTCGGCGGCGGTGCGCGCACGATGCGACGGGATTCGCGATGAAAACGGCCCGATCAGCAGCGGATGCGGATCGGGCCGTTTCGATTGCGGTTCAATTACTTCCCAAGGCCCGTCGCTGCGATCGCCTGCTGGGCTTGCGTCGCGAACAACGCATGCAAATGCGTGGTCGGGTGAATCGTATCGGCGAACATGTAGCTCTGGTCCGCGCCCGCCACCGTGAGCAACTGCGGCGAGCAGAACAGCGACGACGCGAATGCGCTCGGGTCGGCCACGCCGTACTGCGCGGCTGCGGCCTGCATGTCCGCCAGTCTGCAAGCAGTGCCGGTGTTCGACACCGTGAAGCCGTTCGCCTGATAGTTCGCCACTGCGCCGTCGATGAATTTATCGGTCTGCAGGTAGATCACTTTGCTGAGGAGGCCGGTGGCAGCCAGCGTGCCTTGCAGCGACTGATTGAACGCGCCGACCAGCGTCTTGAACAACTGCTGGCCGGACGCACCCGAATTGATGCCGAGCGGTGTCACAGCGATATCCGGCACGTTGGCGACCACGACGTGCGTTGCGCCGGCTGCGAGAATCGGCGCGATCACCTGTTGCACCATTTGTTGCGCAGTGGTCACCAATGTTCCGGCTGCAGCGGTGACCGCCGCGGTAGTCGCCGTGCCAGGATTGGCGCCTTGCGCGACCGCAGCTGCGATGGTCGCCTGCGCCGTTTGCGCCGCAACCAGCACGTCATTCGCACCACCTTCAACGAGCACCAGCTGGCCCGCATTGAAGCTGCCATGGGCGCTCAGATAGTTCTGCACCTGCGTCGCGACCGGCACCGTCGTCGCTTGTGCATACGGCGGCTGTCCCGCCGGCGCATGGCCGATCCCGTTCGCGCCGATCACCAGCGCACCGCCTTGCGCATAACCGAGCCCAGTTGACGCTGCAAGCGGTTGACCAAAGCCGCCGAGAAAAGCCGGCGTCAGTGTGCCGCCGTAGTATTCGGCCACCTTCTGCGTCCAGATCTCGCCCGGGTTCGTCGTGAACCGGCCGCCGCCGAAGTTCGCCAGAATCACCGGCGAATACGTGCCGACATCCGACAGGCTCGTGCCGAACGACACGACCTGCAGATTCACCCCGCCCGCCGGCCCGCTGCTCGAATTGTTGTTGTCCCCGCCGCCGCCGCACGCGGCGACGACCGCGAACGCGACACTCGCGATACCGATCTGCGCGGCGCGCCGCAGGCGTGATGGCTTTGATGCTTGCTTCATGTTGTCTCCGGTCTTCTCTTGTTTGTAGTGGGCATCGCAAGCCCTTTGTCGCAAGCTGCGCGTACGGCTTGCGCGATGCGGCGTTAGCCTGCTGAAACGATTCTGGTTCGCGCGATTGGCTGGTAGAACGGCATCCTGAGCGGTTGCTTGAGCACAAGCACGGCGGTCCTTTGCGTTTTGACTTTCCAGTCTGTGCCGCTGTCATCGACCACTCATGTACGCGCGTATCGTTGCGCGTGATGCGGTAGTCGAGTCATGCGGACAGTTGATGCCTGGACCTATGCAATGCGGATCGCTTCGGCTATCGACACGAGCCGTCTGCCCGGGTGCGATAGCGGGCGCAAGCGCGCCGCCATTGAATAGCATGAGTGAGTGTCTCCCTCCGTGGTTCGCGCCAACGCATGTAGCGGTTGGCGCGATCGTTCTAGTTTGATTGTGTCGCCGGTCCGAAATCGAACGCGAAGTGATCGCGCGATCTGCACCATGATGATCTGCGTGTGCGCGTATTCACTCGCGGTTCACGCGCGTTTCATCGACGCGACAAATGCTGCCCGACAGCGTACACGGTTCACAGCGATGCGCGCGCACGCATCGCTAGAAGGATTCCTCAATGCGCACCGCGCCGATTCGGGTTTTTCCTTAGCTTGCTGCGGGGCTCGGCAGCGGGTTCGGCGAGCGATTCGGTGAGCGCGGCCTGCGGTCCCTGATAGACCCACTCGAGCAGACTGTCGTGCGCCGCGCGCGCGGCCTGCGCGTGCGGGTCGTTGATCAGGCTGACGACCACATAGCTGAAGCCATCCGCCGAAGCGACGTAGCCCGCGATCGCGCGCACATCGCGCAGCGTGCCGGTCTTGATATGCGCATTGCCGTTCACCGGCTCGCGCGTCAGACGGTTACGCATCGTGCCGTCGACGCCGACGATCGGCAGCGAATCGACGAACACTTGCGCGACCGGACTCGCATTGGCCGACTGCAACAACCCGGCAAGCGATAACGCGGTGATCTGTTCGTTGCGCGACAGGCCCGAGCCGTTCTCGAGCGTCAGATACTCGGTCGATAGCGCGCTGTTCTTCAGGAACGACCCGATCGCGCGCGCGGATTTCGCGGGCGTCGCCGGCGGTTTGCTCTCGACCGCGCCTATCGTCAGGAACAGGTTGCGCGCCATCGTGTTGTTGCTGAATTTATTGATGTCGTGAACGATGTCGGAAAGCGGTGGCCCCTGATGCGTTGCGACAAGGCGTGCGCCAACCGGCACCGCGCCTTCACGCGTCGTGCCGCTGAACGTGCCGCCGGTCTGCTTCCATAACGCGAGGAAGCCGCCCGCGAAGAATGCCGAATGGTCGAGGGTCGCGACATTGATCGTGCGGTCGCCGCAGCGCAGCGGGTAGTTGCCGTCGAATGATGCGGTCACGATGCCGCCCGGGTCGGGCGTCACGACCGGCGTGAGCGCGCTCAACTGGCCGCGGCATGGGCCGCCGGTCGCGTGCAGATGGTTGTCGATCTGCAGTTGCGCGAGCGCGGGTAGCACGTCGATCGCAACCGTGCCATCGGGCGACGGCGTCAGCGTGAACGACAGCGACTTGAATGCATACAGCAACGGGTCGGGGCCGACGTTATACGGTGCCTCGGTATCGTCGTCGAACGCGGGCAGGTCGCGCGTCGACGGATCGAAGAAACGCTTGTCGAGCACCAGCGCGCCATCGATGCCGACGATGCCCGCGTTGTGAATCTTCTGCACGAGGTCGATCAGTTCCTCTGGCACGAGTTTCGGGTCGCCAGTGCCCTGCACGTACAGATTGCCGTGCAGCACGCCGTTTGCGTCGACGTTGCCGTCCGCGTACGCGGTCGTGCGCCAGCGATAGTCCGCGCCGAGCATCGACAGGCCCGCGTAGGTGGTGACGAGCTTCATCGTCGACGCGGGCAACATCGGCTTGCCGGCGTTCAGCGCGAGGACCGGCGTGGGGTCGCCGACCTTCTCGACGACCACGCTCACCGACGACAGCGGCACATGTGCGCGCTGCAAGCCGGCCATCACGGCGGCCGGCAACACGGTGGTTACGTTGACCGACGGGTGCTGGGTTTTCTTGCGCGCTTGAGCAGGCGCTGCACAGACCAGTGCTGCCGATGCGCACAGCACCGCGGCGACGCGCGCGGCATGATGCGCGCGCCTGCCGACATTCGCCGGAACGGCGCTCGACGACGCGGTGGCCGACGTGGAGTCCGGGACAACAGAACCGGTGCCAGCCTCGCCACGCAAAAAAAATCGTGCGTACGGAAAAGCGCGAGCGGACAGTTGGCGCAAACACAAACGTGGGAGGGCGGAGGGTGAAGCGGGCGTCATGTACGGATCGGTCGTCGGAAAAGCTTTCGAATTCAGTTCTTGCAGCGGTGGGCAACGCCCACGCGGTGGATTGTCTGCAGCTGATCTTCACAGCGCAAGCGTGAAGTGCGGGAATGAAGCGCAAACGCAACTGCGCGCCCAGGTCCGCGCAAGCGCCCGGACACACGGCCATTCGGACGCGCAAATGAAGACAGAACCGTGAACCCCGTTGCGACGCGCGGCCGAACATCCAGAGCCGTAGTGTGGCCGACGCGCGCGGCGTCGCGCAAACAGCGCAAAACCGCTTGCGACCGCAAGCGGCGGCACCGGATGTGTCCGGTCGGCGCGACTGGCGCAAAAGCGCTCATTGTAGAGACATGCCGCGCCGCTGCGTGAAAAACGCAATGCGAAAGCCAGCGCGAAAGCCAATGGCAAGGCGATGCGGGCGGGCATGCGGAAGCGGGCGCTAGAATGCAGGCATTGATTCCAGCTCACGAACACCATGCGAATACTGCTCGTCGAAGATGACCGGATGATCGCCGAAGGCGTGCGCAAGGCGTTGCGCGGCGAAGGCTTCGCGGTCGATTGGGTGCAGGACGGCGAATCGGCGCTGAGCGCCGCGTGCGGCGAACCCTACGATCTATTGCTGCTCGACCTTGGCTTGCCTAAGCGCGATGGCCTCGACGTGTTGCAGACATTGCGCAAGCGCGGTCTATCGGTGCCGGTGCTGATCGTCACCGCACGCGACGCGGTGGCCGATCGCGTGAAGGGCCTCGACGCGGGCGCCGACGACTATCTCGTGAAGCCGTTCGATCTCGACGAACTGGGTGCGCGGATGCGTGCGCTGATCCGGCGCCAGTCCGGCCGCAGCGATTCGACCATCCGTCATGGGACGCTGACGCTCGACCCGGCGTCGCATCAGGTCACGCTCGACGGCGCGCCGGTCGCACTCTCGGCGCGCGAATTCGCGCTGCTCGCCGCGCTGCTCGCGCGGCCCGGCGCGGTGCTGTCGAAAAGTCAGCTCGAGGAGAAGATGTACGGTTGGGGCGAGGAAATCGGCAGCAACACCGTCGAGGTGTACATCCACGCGCTACGCAAGAAGCTCGGTTCGGACCTGATTCGCAACGTGCGTGGCCTCGGCTACATGATTGCGAAGGAAGCCTGACACGATGCGTTCGATTCGCCGTCAATTGCTGTTCTGGCTGCTTGCCATCGTGTTGCTCGGGGTCGGTATCGCGGGCTGGCTGATTTACCGGCAGGCGCTCGCTGAGGCCAATGAACTGTTCGACTATCAGTTGCAGGAAATCGCGGCCGCACTGCCGGCCGAACCGTTCTCGCAAATCCTCAGCTCCCGCGATACCGGCGACGAAGGGATCGTGCTGCAAATCTGGAATCGCAACGGCGTGCTGATGTACTACTCGCATCCGCGTGCACCGCTCGCGCCACGTGCGGAACTCGGCTTCTCGACCGAACGCACTGAGCGGGGCGACTGGCGCGTGTATGGCGCGATCGTCGGCGACAATGTCGTGCAGCTTGCGCAGCCGCTGTCGGTGCGCAACCGGCTCGCGGCGAACGTCGCACTGCGTACGCTATGGCCGCTTATCGTGCTGCTGCCGCTGCTTGGCGTCGCGGTCTGGGGCGTGGTCGGCCGCGGGCTTGCGCCGTTGCGCCGCGTGACGGGCGCGCTCGACACACGCCACCCTGAAGCGCTGGACCCGTTGCCCGACTCGCGTTTACCGCTTGAAGTGCGGCCGCTCGTGCACGCGCTGAACGCGCTGCTCGAGAGGCTGGCGATCGCGCTCGATACGCAGAAGGCGTTCGTCGCCGATGCGGCGCACGAACTGCGCACGCCGCTCGCTGCAGTGCAGATTCAGGCGCAACTCGTCGCGCGCGCTCACGACGATGCGGCCCGCAGCGAAGCGCTCACGGACTTGCAAGCCGGCGTCACGCGCGCGACGCGTCTTGCCGAACAGTTGCTCGCGCTCGCGCGCGCGGAACCGGACGGCCGGGAGGCCGCGCAGCAGATCGATCTCGATACGCTGCTGCACGACTGCGTCGCGGCTTATGCGCCGCTCGCGGAACGGCGCGGCGTCGATCTCGGTATCGAGGCGAGCGAACCGGCGTTCGTGCGCGGCGACGCGGAAGCGCTGCGCGTGCTTTTCAATAATCTGATCGACAACGCAACCAAATACACACCGGGTGGCGGCCGCGTCGACGTGTGCCTGCACGTGACAGACGGCCATCCGGTCGTCCAGATCGCGGATAGCGGCCCCGGTATTCCGCCTGAAGAGCGCGAGCGCGTGTTCGATCGTTTCTACCGTGTCGGCGCTGGCGCGAATCGCGTGCGTACCGATGTCGCCGGCAGCGGCCTCGGCCTCGCGATTGTGCGGCGCATCGCGCTTCAGCACGATGCGACCGTCACGCTCGGCGAGGCTCGGGCAGGCGGGCTGCTGGTGACCGTGACGTTCTGAAAACCCCGGTTTTTATCGCCGTTTTCCGTAAGAGTCTGTTTAAGATTGTTTTAAGTGACCCCGCGTACTCTGCGACACATCGAGAACCACTCTCCCTGTCTGGAGTACAACGATGAACGCAAAAACTCTGTCCCGCAGTGCGATTGCTGTGGCTGTCGCGGTTGCGGTTTCCGCCGGTTATGTGGCCGGGCGCCACAACGTGCACACGCCGGAAGTGATCCAGCAGGCGCAGGCCGCTACTGCGCTGATGCCGGCGGAAGCGGCTGCGAAAACCGGCATTCCTGATTTCTCCGGTCTCGTCCAGACGTACGGGCCTGCGGTGGTCAACATCAGCGCGAAGCATGTCGTGAAGCACACGGCATTGCGCGGCGGTGGCGGCAACGGCGGCAACCAGCAACTGCCGATCGATCCGAGCGATCCGTTCTACCAGTTCTATCGCCACTTCTTCGGCAATGTGCCGGGCATGCAGGGCGGTCAGGGCGGTGACGACGGCGGAGGCGAAGCGCCCGACACGCCGAGCGCGAGCCTCGGCTCGGGCTTCATCATCAGCAGCGACGGGTACATCCTGACGAACGCGCACGTCGTCGACGGCGCAAACGTGGTTACCGTGAAACTGACTGACAAGCGCGAGTATCACGCGAAGGTCGTCGGCGCGGACAAGCAGTCGGATGTCGCGGTGCTGAAGATCGATGCGAAGGATCTGCCGACCGTGAAGATCGGCGACCCGCGTCAAAGCAAGGTCGGCCAGTGGGTCGTTGCGATCGGCTCGCCGTACGGTTTCGACAACACGGTGACGTCGGGCATCATCAGCGCGAAATCGCGCTCGCTGCCGAACGAGAACTACACGCCGTTCATCCAGACTGACGTGCCGGTGAACCCGGGTAACTCGGGTGGCCCGCTGTTCAACCTCGAGGGCGAGGTGATCGGCATCAACTCGATGATCTACTCGCAGACCGGCGGTTTCCAGGGCCTTTCGTTCGCGATCCCGATCAATGAGGCGATGAAGGTCAAGGACGACCTGGTGAAGACCGGCCACGTGAGCCGCGGACGCCTGGGCGTCGCGGTGCAGGGCTTGAACCAGACGCTTGCCGACTCGTTCGGCATGAAGCAGCCGCAAGGCGCGCTGATCAGTTCGGTCGACAAGAGTGGCCCTGCAGCGAAGGCGGGTCTGGAACCGGGCGATGTGATCACCGCGGTGGACGGTACGCCGATCACCGAGTCGTCGGATCTGCCGTCGATGATCGCCGGGCTGAAGCCTGGCACCACCGCCAACGTGACCGTCTGGCGCGACAAGGCGTCGAAGGACATCAAGGTGACGATCGGCGCGCTGTCGGACACGAAGGTTGCGTCCAACGACGAGTCGAAGCCGCAGGTGCAAGGGCGCCTGGGCGTCGCGGTGCGGCCGCTGACGCCGCAGGAAAAAGACAGCGCGTCGGTGTCGCACGGTCTGCTCGTGCAACAGGCGGGCGGCGCGGCGGCGAGCGCGGGCATCCAGGCCGGCGACGTGATCCTCGCGGTGAACGGCCGCCCGGTGTCGAGCGTCGACCAGCTGAAGCAGGCCGTGTCGCAAGCGGGTGACAGCATCGCGCTGCTGATCGAGCGCGACAACGCGCAGATCTTCGTACCGGTCGACCTCGGCTGATCGTACGAAAGGCCTGACCGGCGGCACGCGTGCGGCGACCCGCCGCGCGCCGCAGCCTGCCGGTCAGCCATGCAGGAGGCGCGGCTGTCGGGTACGCCGCTTGCTGCTCCGGTTGGATGTCCATGGTTCGGGGGTTCCCCGAAAAAGGAGCTAACCAAATGGAGAAATTTCAGCGCCACTTTTCACGCCGTCTGGCTGCAGTTGTTGCTGCCACGGCCCTTTCAGCCGGTCTTGCTTCAGGCGCCTTCGCGCAGAACGCAAACGCCGTCACCGGCGGCACAACCAATGACAATACCAGCGCGGGCAATGTGAATGGCGGAGGTCTGCCGCAAATTCAACAGCAAGGCGCGGTCTCATTCACGTCGGGCGGAGTAGGCCTTGACGAATCGCATGCGCTGCGCGCCGCGGAACATGACTGGCCGCTATCGCTGCGCTTCACCGGGCCCAGTTCCGAATATCTCGCTGACGTCCATGTGAAGATCTCGGACGCGCATGGCGGCGACGTACTCGATACCACATCGCGCGGCCCATATATGCTCGTTAAATTGCCGCCGGGCCGCTACACCGTGCAGGCGTCGTATAAAGACCACGCACAGACGAGGACCGTCACCGTGCCGGCTAACGGCACGACGAAGGCGGCGTTCTCCTGGCAGACGTAACGCGCCGGCAACCTGCGTGTGAGGCGAACGGCGCGCGACACCCGGTCAGGTTGTTGCAAGCGTGCGGGAACGCGCGCACTTCACGACGGTTTGATCGATAATGAAGCCACGGACTTCCGGTCCGTGGCTTTTTTGTCTTTGCAAGCACGTTTGAAAGGTCAGCGGCCTTGCTGCAACTGCACAAGCGCTGGTCCGCGCAACATCAGATTCGTTCCGGAGCAGGTGAGATGAGCGGTGTTCCGACTGACGGCGGCGGGAGCCGCGGTGCCTCGCACGAGCCAAGCGCCGCGCGCCATGATGCGGCCCGCGCGGACGCGGCGGATGGCCGGCAGGCCACACCTCATGTCAGCATTTCGCGTAATCAGCACCGCGTGCGCGTCATCCATCAAGGCGTCACCGTGGCCGACACCCAGTCCGCGCTGACGCTCGCCGAAACCGGCTTGCCCGACGTCTTCTATTTCCCGCGCGCCGACGTCAACATGGCGCGCCTCGAACGTTCGACCCACTCGTCCCGATGTCCGCACAAAGGTGATGCATCGTATTTTCATCTGCGCACTGAGGACGGAATCGTCGAAAACGCCGCATGGAGTTATGAGGCCCCGATCGACGGAGCCGTGCAAATCAAGGGATATCTGGCGTTTTACGCGTCGCGCGTCGACCGCATCGATCAGACTTCCTGATCCCGCGGTTGCGAGCACATCGGGAGGCGGCCATGGAACTGACCAACGCGTTGAGAATTCCGCTTGCACAGTCTGAAGTCTGGGACGCGATGCAGGATCTCGCGTTGTTGCGCGCAAGCCTCGACAACTGCGAGTCGTTTACGCGGCTCGCGGGCGGCGAGTATGCATTGACGCTGACCGTGCCGCTCGGGCCATTGCGTGCGCATTACGAGGTGCGCGCTCATGTGGCGAGCGATAACGGCACCGCCGCCGACCAGCCGCATCGCACATTGAACTTCAAGGCACGCGCGGGCGGGGTCGGTTCGCTGCGTGGTCAGATCGACGTCGCGTTGCGCGCGGACGAAGAGGCGCCGCGCGATCGGCCGAGCACACGCATCGACTACGCGGTGTGGGCCACATCAACCGGGCCGCTTGCCGAATTGCCGGCGCGCCAGATCGAGAATGCGCTGCACGAGCTGGCCGACGATTTTTTCACCGAGTTCTGCGCGGTCGTGCAGGCCAAGCACGGGCAGGGGCCGAACCAGTCGCGTGGTACGCCGGCGCGACGCCAGCACGTGTTTCTGCGGCCGATCAGTCTCGCCGGCGTCGCGCGCCGTGCGCGGCACGACCATGACAGCGCGCTGACGGGCCGCGCGATGCATTCGACGTTCGGCGCGCGTGCGCATCATGAACACCCGCCGCATGTGGTCCCGCATTGGGCGTGGGCCGCGATGATTTTCTTCGTCGCGCTGCTGTTGTACGTCGCGCGCTGGTTCGGCGCCAGCTAGGCGCGTATTGCGCGACACGCTTCGGGCTCCATTCGGCGGCGATGGTCGCACGGCTGCCGTGCGACCATCACGCGACCATCAGACGGGCACAACGGGATCCATTACGCCGCCGGCTCTTCGCCTGCCCCGATGCGCAACGACGGGCCGAAGCGCAGCGCATCGACCACCGCCTCGACCATCTCGCGCGCGTACTTGCCGTAGTCGACCGAGCACGGCAGAAACAACATGTCGCGCAACGCGCCGCTCACGAACGAATGCAGGATCGACGCCGCCCGCGTCGTATTCAGATCAGCCGGTAGTTGTCCCTTCGATACCGCATTGCGCAGTCCGCCCTGGATGTTCGCGAGTCCTTCGCGCATGTCGTTCTGATGGCGCGCCATCACCGGGCCCATCTCTTCGACGAACTCACACTTCAGAAACAGGATATCGAACACGCGTCGCTGGCGTGAATCGACCGCGGTATTGCGCAGTACGACCGTGAGAATGTCGATCAGCTTGCCGAGCGGATCCAGTTCCTGCGGATCGAGCGACGCCGCTTTCAGTTCGTCGAGCGGCATCAGCACGCGGTCGAACATCGCGGTGAAGAGATCGCCTTTGTTGTCGAAGTGCCAGTAAATCGCGCCGCGTGTGACGCCGGCGGCTTGTGCGATATCAGAAAGCGAAGTGCGAGAAACCCCTTTCTCGAAGAACACTTTTTCCGCTGCATCCAGAATGCGGCTTCGCGTTTCCAGTGCCTCTTCTTTGGTTCGTCGGACCATATCTTCAGACTACCTGTGTTGCTGGATATCCCTGAGGTTTTTAAGCGAGACTGATAAGGATTGTCTCGTGTAGTCGTTCTCATGGGAGTTGATGTTCCATGGATGCACGCGAACCGTGCGCGGATAATCTTTTACGTGCATTCGTGAACGTATCTATAATAGCACCCTAAACGATCGGATGACCCAGCTCACCCGACCGGTTAAGATCCGTCACTGTTGCTTTCAAACATCTTTACGCCGCCCTTCCGAAGGGTGCGCGGTGCGGCATTTTCCCCGGTTTGGCGCGATTCGAAAGAGCGGTGCTCCCGCTGCAAACAGCATCCATGGGCTTCCCGGTCGGGGCGTCATAAGACGCCAGTGCGCGCCGTCTTCATCCTGGGTTGCCGTCGATCATCCCTGGTCGTCCAGGTAGCCGGTACGCACTTTTCCTTCTCAGTCTCTGACAGAGGTCGCTCCATGCGCGTCAAACGGGTTCCCATCCGCTGGGCTTCGTTCAGCCTGATTCCTGCCGCGGCGCTTGCCGTCTTGCTGGCAGCCTGCGGACCAAAACAATCAGCTCCTCCGCCGCAAGACCCCGAAGTCGGCATCGTGACCGTCAAGCCGACGCCGGTGCCCGTGATTACCGAACTGCCCGGCCGCACCAGCGCGTACCTCGTCGCACAGGTGCGCGCGCGCGTCGACGGCATCGTGCTGCGGCGCGAGTTCATCGAAGGCAGCGAGGTGAAGGCGGGCCAGCGGCTGTACAAGATCGACCCGGCGCCGTACATCGCGGCGCTGAACAACGCGAAGGCGGCGCTCGCGAAAGCGCAGGCAAATCTCGCGACGACCACCGCGCAGGCGAATCGCTACAAGGTGCTCGTCGCCGCTAACGCGGTCAGCAAGCAGGACTACGACAACGCGGTCGCAGCGGAAGGCCAGGCGGCGGCGGACGTTGCCGCGGGCAAGGCCTCGGTCGATACCGCGCAGATCAACCTCGGCTATACGGATGTCGTGTCGCCGGTCTCGGGCCGCGTCGGCATTTCGCAGGTCACGCCGGGCGCTTATGTACAGGCGAGCCAGGCCACGCTGATGTCAACGGTCCAGCAGCTCGACCCGATGTACGTCGACCTCACGCAGTCGAGCCGCCAGGGTCTGCTGCTGCGCCGCGAAGTGCAGAGCGGGCGCCTGAAGACCACCGGTCCGAACGCGGCAAAAGTCACGCTGATTCTCGAAGACGGCCGCCCGTACACAACCACGGGCAAGCTGCAGTTCACCGACGTCACGGTCGACCAGACCACCGGCTCGGTGACGATTCGCGCGATCTTCGACAACAAGGACCGTGTGCTGCTGCCGGGCATGTTCGTGCGCGCGCGCATTGAGGAAGGCATCAACGAGGCGGCGATTCTCGTGCCGCAGATCGCGGTCACGCACGACCAGCGAGGGCAACCTACCGCGCTCGTCGTCGACAAGGACAACAAGGTCGAACTGCGCACGCTCGTCACTTCGCGCACTTTCGGCCCGGACTGGGTGGTTGAAGACGGCCTGAACCCAGGTGACCGCGTGATCGCGCAGGGCGTCGACAAGGTGCGTCCGGGCGCCAAGGTCAGAACCGTCGCCGCGCAGCTTCCTCCGACCCCCGCTTCCGGCGCGGCAGGACAGGCCGCGCCGGCCGCCTCCGCTGCATCGGGCGCGTAATAACAGGGAGCCTGTTACATGGCAAAGTTCTTTATCGATCGCCCGATCTTTGCATGGGTGATCGCCATCGTGCTGATGCTCGCGGGTCTCGCGTCGATTTTCACGCTACCCGTCGCGCAGTACCCGACCATTGCGCCGCCGTCCATCCAGATCAGCGCGACCTATCCGGGCGCATCGGCGAAGACGGTTGAAAACACCGTCACGCAGGTGATCGAGCAGCAGATGAGCGGCCTCGACCACTTGCTGTATCTGTCGTCGACATCGGACGATTCCGGCACTGCAACCATCACGCTGACCTTCGCGGCCGGCACCAACCCGGACATCGCGCAGGTGCAGGTGCAGAACAAGCTGCAGCTTGCGACCCCGCTGCTGCCGCAAGTGGTTCAGCAACTGGGCACGAAGGTGACGAAGTCGAGCAGCAGCTTCCTGCTGGTGCTCGCGTTTGTGTCCGAAGACGGCAGCATGAGCAAGTACGACCTGGCGAACTACGTCGCGTCGCACATCCAGGATCCGGTGAGCCGGATCGACGGCGTCGGCACGGTCACGCTGTTCGGTACGCAGTACGCAATGCGGGTCTGGCTCGACGCGAACAAGTTGACCAACTTCAACCTGACGCCGGTCGACGTGCAGGCGGCGATCATCGCGCAGAACGTGCAGGTCGCGGGCGGTGCGCTCGGCGGCACGCCATCGGTGCCGGGGCAGTTGCTGCAGGCGACGATCTCCGAAGCATCGCTGCTCACCACGCCCGAGCAGTTCGGCAATATCCTGCTGAAGGTGAACACGGACGGCTCTCAAGTGCGGCTGAAGGACGTCGCGCGTATCGATCTCGGCGGCGAGAACTATAACGTCGACACGAAGTACAACGGCGCGCCGACGGCCGGCTTCGGTATTCAGCTTGCGACCGGCGCGAACGCACTGCAGACCGCGAAGCTCGTGCGGCAGAAGATCGACCAGCTGGCGCCGTATTTCCCGCACGGCCTTGTCGTTAAGTATCCGTACGACACGACGCCGTTCGTCCGGCTGTCGATCGAGGAAGTCGTGAAGACGCTGCTCGAAGGCATCGTGCTCGTGTTCCTCGTGATGTACCTGTTCCTGCAGAACCTGCGCGCGACGCTGATTCCGACGATTGCCGTGCCCGTGGTGCTGCTCGGCACGTTCGCGATCATGGCGGCGGTGGGTTTCTCGATCAACGTGCTGTCGATGTTCGGTCTCGTGCTCGCGATCGGCCTGCTGGTGGACGACGCGATCGTGGTCGTCGAGAACGTCGAGCGCGTGATGAGCGAGGAAGGGCTTTCGCCGCGCGAAGCGACCCGCAAGGCAATGGACCAGATTACCGGCGCGCTGATCGGCGTCGCACTGGTGCTCTCCGCGGTGTTCGTGCCGGTTGCGTTCTCAGGTGGCTCGGTCGGTGCGATTTACCGGCAGTTTTCGCTGACGATCGTCGCGGCGATGGTGCTGTCGGTGCTGGTCGCATTGATTCTCACGCCGGCGCTGTGCGCGACGATTCTCAAGCCGATCCCGCAGGGCCATCACGAAGTAAAGAAGGGCTTCTTCGGCTGGTTCAACCGCACGTTCGACAAGAGCCGCGATCAGTATCACAAGGGCGTGCACCATGTGATCAAGCGCTCGAGTCGCTGGCTCATCATTTACCTGGTGGTGATCGTCGCGGTGGGCATGCTGTTCGCGCGCTTGCCAAAGTCGTTCCTGCCGAACGAAGACCAGGGCACGATGTTCGTGCTCGTGCAGACACCGGTCGGTTCGACACAGGAGACCACCGGCCGCGCGCTGAAGGACATCTCCGACTACCTGCTCAACGACGAAAAGAGCATTGTCGAGTCGACCTTCACGGTGAACGGCTTCAGCTTTGCCGGTCGCGGCCAGAACTCGGGTCTCGTGTTCGTGCGGATGAAGGACTATTCGGTGCGCCAGCACGCCGACCAGAAGGTGCAGGCGCTGGTGGGTCGTCTGTTCCAGCACTTCTCGACGTACAAGAACGCGACCGTGTTCCCGGTCAATCCGCCTTCCATTCCCGAACTGGGTACCGCGGCAGGCTTCGATTTCGAACTGCTGGATCGTGCGGGCGTCGGCCACGAAGTGCTGATGCAGGCGCGCAACGAGTTGCTCGGCATGGCGGCGAAAGACCCGATACTCGCGCAGGTGCGTCCGAATGGCCTGAACGATACGCCACAGTTCAAGGTGACGATCGATCAGGAAAAAGCCTCTGCGCTCGGCGTTCAGCTGGCGACGATCGACCAGTCATTCTCGATCGCATGGGCATCGGCGTATGTGAATAACTTCCTCGATACCGACAGCCGGATCAAGAAGGTGTATCTGCAGGGTGACGCGCCGTTCCGGATGACGCCGGAAAACCTGAACGACTGGTACGTGCGCAATACGTCCGGCGGGATCGTGCCGTTCTCCGCGTTCACGACCGGCAAGTGGACCTTCGGCTCGCCGAAGCTCGAACGCTTCAACGGCATCTCGTCGATCGAAATCCAGGGGCAGGCGGCGCCGGGCAAGAGTACTGGCCAGGCGATGGCAGCGATGGAAGCGCTCGCGAAGAAGCTGCCCGCGGGAATCGGCTACGACTGGACCGGCCTGTCGTTCCAGGAAATCCAGTCCGGCTCGCAGGCGCCGATTCTGTACGGCATCTCGATTCTGGTCGTGTTCCTGTGTCTCGCGGCGCTGTATGAAAGCTGGTCGATTCCGTTCTCGGTGATCATGGTCGTGCCGCTCGGCGTGCTGGGCGCGTTGCTGGCGGCGACGCTGCGGGGGCTCGAAAACGACGTGTTCTTCCAGGTCGGTCTGCTTACCACGGTGGGCTTGTCCGCAAAGAACGCAATTCTGATCGTCGAGTTCGCGCGTGAGCTGCAGCAAGGGCAGGGGATGGGGCCGGTCGAAGCCGCACTCGAAGCCGCGCGCCTGCGGTTGCGGCCCATTCTGATGACGTCGCTCGCGTTCATTCTCGGTGTGCTGCCACTCGCGATCAGTAACGGCGCGGGCTCAGCGAGTCAGCACGCGATCGGTACCGGCGTGATCGGCGGGATGTTGACGGCGACGTTCCTCGCGATTTTCATGATCCCGATGTTCTTCGTCGTGATCCGCGGCAGCTTCAGTGGTGAAAAGGAAGATCCGGACGCGGCGCTCGCTCACTACAACGAGCATCATCCGCATGATCCGTCGGGCGGCGATCCGTCGGGCGGCGGTGATCGCAACGGCGGCGGCTCCGGCAAGGAAGGACACTAAGATGCTCAAACATTCTTTGATCGCAGCGTCGGTGGCGCTGCTTGCCGCGGGCTGCACGATGGCGCCGAAGTACCAGCGCCCGGCGGCGCCCGTGTCGGCGACGTTCCCGCAAGGCGGCGTCTACGACACGCAGCCAGTGCCAGCGCGAGGCGAGCGCTCCGCCAATGGAGTGCCGGCGACCGAGATCGGCTGGCGCGACTTCTTCGTCGACGAGCGGCTGCAACAGCTCATCGGGATCGCGTTGAAGAACAACCGCGATCTGCGTGTGTCGGTGCTGAACATCCAGGCGGCGCGCGCGCAGTATCAGATCACGCGTGCGGCGCTGTTCCCGTCTATCGAGGCCGCCGCGTCGCAGTCGAAGACGCGTACGCCGAAGAACCTGTCGTTCCTCAACAAGACGATCTCGAACGAGTACTCGGTCGGGCTCAACGCGTCCTGGGAGATCGACTTCTTCGGTCGCATTCAGAGCCTGAAGGACGAGGCGCTCGCGCAGTATCTCGCGACAGCGCAGGCGCGCAAGGCGGCGGAGATTGCGCTCGTGTCGTCGGTGGCGGACCAGTATGTATCGATGCTCGGCTTTATCGAAGCACAGAACGTCACCGAGAACACACTGCGTACCGCGCAGGATTCGTACAACATCACGAAGCTGCAGTATGAAACCGGCACGGGTTCCGAACTCGATCTGCGTCAGGCCGAAACTGTCGTTGAGCAGGCGCGCGCGAACCTGCAGACCGAGGCACGCGCCCGCGCGCAGGCCGAAAACGCGCTGGTGCTGCTGATCGGCGAGCCGTTGCCGGCCGATTTGCCGGAAGGCCATACGCTTGGCGGGCAGGATCTGTTGACCGATATCCCGGCGGGCTTGCCATCCGACCTTCTGACGCGCCGACCGGACATCATGGAAGCGGAGCAGAATCTGCTCGCCGCGAATGCGAACATCGGTGCCGCGCGCGCTGCTTTCTTCCCGCGCATTTCATTGACCGGCAACTTCGGCACGTTAAGCCCAACGCTCGGCGGACTCTTCAAGGCCGGTTCGGCCGCGTGGGGCTTCGCTCCGCAGATCACCGTGCCGATCTTCGAAGGCGGAGCGAACATCGCGAACCTCGATCTTGCGCACGTGCAGAAGAACATCCAGATCGCGCAGTACGAGAAGGCGATCCAGACCGCGTTCCGAGACGTCGCTGATGGGCTCGCGGCACGCGGCACGTTCGATCAGCAGATCGCAGCGCTGGAACGCGATACGTTCGCCGAACAACGCCGGCTCGACCTGTCGGAACTGCGCTATCGAAACGGCGTCGACAGCTATCTGTCAGTGCTGACCGCGCAGACCGATCTGTACCAGGTGCAACTGTTGCTCACCGATGCGCGTGTGCAGCGACTCACCAACCTGATCGATCTCTATCAGGCGCTCGGCGGCGGTTGGATCGAGCGAGCGGGCGAAATACCGCGGCCGGCCGATGCGCCTGTCGACTACGGTGATGCGCCAGCGGCGCCCGTGTCCGCGTCGGTACCCTCGGCCGGTTGAAGGGTGCGAATAGCCGAACGGCCGGGTTGACGGAGAGGAAGCCGCTGGATGGAAGGCGAGCGGTCCATTCGATGGATGCAACTTCATCGCCACCATTCGTCCGAATGGCCAGGTGCGGCAGCAGCGGCCGCATTGCCTTTACGTGTTTCCGCGGCGTCAGCGTCAGTCATGCGCTCAGTGACGTTCCTCCTCACCGCCATTTATATCCTGTTTTCAATACTATTCGGCCGCTGCGCGCATCATGCCGTCACGGGCGGCGGTGTCGCGCGGCTCGGAACTCGCATCCAGCTCATCTTCGGCGCGGCGCAATTCGCACGTGGATGCGCGTTCGCTCCGAACGCCATTGAAGATCACGTTCAGCGCGACCGCCGACGCAGCAGCAAGCAGAATCCCGCTGTGCAGCAACGGCGACAACGCCGGTGGCAGCCTGGCGAAGAAGTGCGGGGACACGACCGGCACGAGTCCGAGTCCGATGCTGACCGCAACGATGAAAAGATTGTGATGGTTCTTCGCGAAGTCGACCTTCGATAGCACCTTGATGCCGTTCGCCGCCACCATCCCGAACATCACGATGCCGGCGCCGCCGAGCACGAACGCGGGCACCGACGCGACGACCTGCGCCATCTTCGGAAACAGTCCAAGCAGCACCAGGATCACGCCGCCCATCGCACATACATAACGGCTCTTCACACCGGTTACGCCGATGAGCCCGACGTTCTGCGAAAACGACGTATGCGGGAACGAATTGAAGATACCGCCGATCAGCGTGCCCAGGCCATCGACGCGCAAACCGCGCACGAGCGTTTTCTGATCGACAGGCCGATCGACCATGTCGCCGACCGCGAGAAACATTCCGGTGGATTCGATAAACGTGACGAACATCACGGTGACCATCGTCGCGATCGAAAGCGGATCGAAGTGCGGCAAGCCGAAATGAAATGGCATCACGAAACCGACCCATGGCGCGCTCGTCACGCCTTCCATATTGACACGACCGATCAGCGCGGCGATCGCAAAGCCGGCCACGATGCCAAGCAGCACCGATATATTCGCGACGAAGCCCTTGCCGAACTTGTTGATCAGCAAAATCAGCATCAGCACCAGAAGCGATAAGCCCAGATACACCGGATTGCCGTAATCAGGATTGCCGACGCCGCCCGCGGCCCAGTTGATGCCGACTTCCATCAGCGACAGCCCGATCACCGTGATCACGACACCCACGACCACCGGTGGGAAAAACCGCAACAGCTTGCCGATCGCAGGGGCTACCAGTATGCCGACTACGCCCGCAGCGATCGTCGAACCGAAGATATCGAGAATGCCGAGATTCGGGTTCGTGCCGATCGCGATCATCGGGCTCACCGCGGCAAACGTGCAACCCATGATGACCGGCAGACGGATGCCGAATATCCACAGGCCGAGCGTCTGGATCAACGTCGCGACGCCGCATGAGAACAGATCGGCGCTGATCAGGAACGCGATCTGGTCTTTCGGCAGCTTCAGCGCGCTGCCGATGATCAGGGGCACTGCAACCGCGCCTGCATACATGACGAGTACGTGCTGGATTCCAAGTGTCAGCAGCCGGCCTGCCGGCAGCCGCTCATCGCACGGATGAACCGTGTTCGCATGCATTGTCTGTCTCCCTGTCGGTTAGGAATATTCCCAACGGTATGCGCGCCGAAAAAGCGCAACAAGACCGCTGATGGGTATTTCGGGCTTCGCGTTGCTGATATGCGCTATCCGCCGATGTGCACAGGCATGGGCGAAGGGTCAGCGCCACGCGCGCGCACAGGCGGTACCGGTGCGCGCCGCCGGCCACATCGGAACAAAAGGCGATTGCGCAATCGTCAACTCAACAGGGACCTATCGCGTTCGCTATGATCTGTATTTCGCGCCGCGCATCTCGCAGGTTTTGCGTGGCGAAGCGGACGCGGGGGTTAACCCGCGCATCACCGTCCAGTGCGCGTTGCTCGTAGCCGACTGCGCGCGTGATCTCGTCACTCCATTTCCATCGAACGTCTTCTCATGTCCTATCTCGGCATCGATCTCGGCACCGGTTCACTGAAACTCGCGATCGTCGACGGCGATGGTCGCGAAACATCGACCGCAAGTGTTGGGTACGCGATCGAAACGCCGCATCCCGGCTGGGCCGAGACCGATCCGCAGACATGGTGGCGCGCACTGTGCGAAGCGTCGGCGCGCTTGCCAGCGAGCGAACGCGATGCCATTGAGGCGATCGGCTTTTCCGGGCAGATGCATGGCGTCGTGCTGACCGATGCGCACGGCGACGCTGTGCGGCACGCGATGCTATGGCCCGACACGCGCGCGCTGGCGCTGCTCGACGCGTGGCCTGAACCGCAGCCGAATCCGGTTGCACCTGGCATGGCAGGTCCGCTGCTGCGATGGATCACGCAGCACGAACCGGAGCATGTCGAAAACGCCCGCTGGGCGCTGCAGCCGAAAGACTGGCTGCGTGTCGCGATGGGCGGCGACGTGGCGACCGACCCATCCGATGCGTGCGCAACCGCGTTGGCCGAGCCCACGGGTGTCTGGGATGTCGCGCTGCTCGATCGGCTCGGCTTGCCGCGTAGCTGGTTTGCTGCATTGGCGCCGTCGTCCGCGGCATGCGGCGCACTGTCCACGAAAGCCGCGCACGCGCTCGGCCTGCGCCCCGGCATTCCGCTTGCAACCGGCGCGGCCGACACGCCGTGTGCGGCACTCGGCAGCGGCCTCGTGAGCGACGGCGACGCGCTGCTGACGACTGGCACCGGCGGCCAGATCGTCGTGCTGTCGACCGACGAACCCTCGTTCGCGCGAGGCTTGCACCGCTACCGTGCGGCAACCGGTGACTGGTATCGGATGGCCGCGATGCAGAACGTCGGCGTCGCGCTCGAAGCAGTGCGCGGATGGCTGTCGTATGAATGGAGCGATGCGTATCGCGACGCGTTCGCTACCGAAAGCGATGCCAACGCGATCAGTTTTCTGCCGTATCTGACAGGCGAGCGAACACCGTGGCTCAATCCGGCGGCGCGCGGCGGCTGGCTCGGGCTTGCACTGGGCGCTTCGCGCGGCGCGCTGATGCGTGCGGCTTTCGAAGGTGTCGCGTTCGCGCTGCGCGCGGGCCTCGACGCGATTCGGGAAAGCGGCGCGACGGTCGATGCGTTGCGTCTCGCGGGCGGTGGCTCGGTCGACACGCGTTGGCGTCAGCTGCTTGCCGACGCGCTCGATGTGGAACTTCACGCGGTCGATTGTCCGAACGCAGCGGCGCGTGGCGCTGCGTTGCTCGGAGGACTCGCGTGCGGCCATTGGCGCGCGGACGAACTGGCGACGCTCGCGCCTCGCGCGATGCGTGTCGCGGCGCCGGGCAGCGACCGCGCGATCGCGGCTCGCTACGCCCGCTTTATCGATCTATACGGACGGGTCGAAAGCTGGTTCTGAACGTGTCCCGCGTTGTTTCGCGCGCTCACGGCGCAGGTGGTGCCACCAGCAGGGTTTCGAGACACTGCCGCCATGCCAATGGCAGCGACGCGGTCCACATAGACTTGCACGAAATGACCTTGCGCGCACGCTTCGTTCTCTTCATTGCGAAAGATCGCGAGTTCGTAGCGCACGCTGCTGCTGCCAATGCGAGCGACGCCCAGCCCCACGGTGACCGTGTCGGGATGCCCGTAGATATCGTTGTCCACCCAGCGCGTCGTGATGCCGTGCAGTGCGGCAAAGTCGGCGCGCTGCCGGCGTGGTTCGCGTGTATGGGGGGGGTGTTTGCTCATGCAGCCTCGCGATGCGTGCTGTTCGCGACTCGTTCTTCATTCGCCGCGAAACCGCGGCGCGCGTTTTTCCGCGAACGCCGCGCGTCCTTCGCGGAAATCATGGCTCTGCGCCGCCTGATCGAGCAGTTGCTCGACCACGCCGTCGCGTAGCGCGCCGTTGCCGGACGTGAGCGCGTCGAGCATGGTTTTCGCACCGGAGATCGTGAGCGGCGCGCACGCATTGAGCCGCTGCGCGAACGCGTGCGCCGCGGCAAGCGCATCGTCGGCAATTTCGTCGATAAAGCCGATATGCAGTGCGCGCTCGGCATCGAACTTTTCAGCGGTGTAAAGAATGCGCTTCGCGTTCGCCAGGCCAACGAGCGACAGCAGCCGGCGCGTGCCCGCAATGCCATAGACAATCGACAGCTTTGCGGCTGGAATCGCAAACGTTGCGTGCCGTTCGGCGAAGCGAAAATCGCATGACATCGCGACATTGCAACCGCCGCCCATGCAGTAGCCGTTGATTGCCGCGATGGTCGGCTTCGGCGACGCGGCGATCCGGTTGCAGCATCCTTCGTAAGCCTGTTCGTACGCGCGCGCTTGCTCCGCGTTCGCGCGAACCTCGCCGAACTCGGAGATGTCCGCGCCCGCGCAGAAGCTGTTTGCACTGCCCGTTAGTACGATCGCGCGAATTTCGCGCTGCGCGCTCAAGGCATCGAATGTATCGCGCAGACGCTCCCACAACGCGAAGGTGAGCGCATTGCGTCGCTCCGGGCGGTTCAGTGTCACGCGCGCGATGCCTTCGCTGACAGTCAACTGTATGGCATCGCCGGATGCCGGGGTCTCGCTTGCCATGGGTCGCGTTCCGAAAGTCAATGGGTTGCCGTATTGTCGCCGACGTGTGCCGTCGGTGTCCTGTACGGTCGTCTTTGTGACGCTTCGATGTCTTCCGGGTATAGAGACGCAAGGCCGTCCGACGAAATTTCGTCGGGCGTGACCTTTACATAACGGCTGGGCAACGCCAACATGCACGGTGCGCATACCGGCGCGAACGCAGGTCGCGACGCGTTCCGGTCAATGAGGCATCGTCGGGGGCCGACGTCCGTGACATCGACCTTTCCGCTATCCGCTTCGCCAGAATCCAGGAGAACAGTCAATGAAGACCAAAGCCGCCATCGCATGGAAAGCCGGCGCACCGCTAACCATCGAGGAAGTCGATCTCGAAGGACCGCGCGCCGGTGAAGTGCTGATCGAGGTGAAGGCCACCGGCATTTGTCACACCGACTACTACACGTTGTCCGGTGCGGACCCGGAAGGCATTTTCCCGGCCATTCTCGGTCACGAAGGCGCGGGCGTGGTGGTCGACGTCGGGCCCGGCGTCGGTACGCTGAAAAAAGGCGACCACGTCATTCCGCTTTACACGCCGGAATGCCGGCAATGCAAGTTCTGCCTGTCGCGCAAGACAAACCTGTGTCAGGCGATACGCGCGACACAAGGCAAAGGCCTGATGCCCGATTCGACATCGCGCTTCTCGCTTGGCGGCAAGCCGCTCTTTCACTACATGGGTACGTCGACGTTCTCGAATTTCATCGTCGTGCCGGAGATTGCCGTCGCGAAGATTCGCGAAGATGCGCCGTTCGACAAGGTCTGCTATATCGGCTGCGGCGTCACCACGGGTGTCGGCGCGGTCGTCTATTCGGCGAAGGTCGAGGCGGGCGCGAATGTCGTCGTGTTCGGGCTGGGCGGCATCGGGCTCAACGTGATCCAGGGCGCGAAGATGGTCGGCGCGAACAGGATCATCGGCGTCGATATCAACCCGGGCCGCGTCGAACTGGCGACGAAATTCGGCATGACCGACTTCATCAACCCGAAGGAGGTCGGCAACGTCGTCGATCGCATCGTGCAACTCACCGATGGCGGCGCGGATTATTCGTTCGAATGCATCGGCAATACGAAGGTGATGCGCGAAGCACTCGAATGCACGCATAAGGGCTGGGGGCAGTCGTTCATCATCGGCGTCGCGGCGGCGGGTGAGGAGATCAGCACGCGGCCGTTCCAGCTTGTGACCGGCCGTCAATGGAAAGGCTCGGCATTCGGTGGCGCGCGCGGCCGCACCGATGTGCCGAAGATCGTCGACTGGTATATGGAAGGGAAGATCAATATCGACGATCTGATCACGCATCATCTGTCGCTCGAACAGATCAACGACGGTTTCGATCTGATGAAGAAGGGCGAGTCGATCCGCTCGGTGGTGATGTATTAAGGAGGCCGCGATGCTGGAGACGCGCTCATCGCACGCTTGCCACGGCGGCGTGCAGCAGTTCTATCAACACGATTCGCGCACGATCGGCCTGCCGATGCGCTTCGCCGTGTATCTGCCGCCGCAGGCCGCGCACGGCAAGGTGCCGGCGCTGTTTTATCTCGCCGGCCTCACTTGCACCGAAGAGACGTTTCCGATGAAGGCGGGCGCGCAGCGCTTCGCCGCACGGCACGGCATCGCGTTGATCGCGCCCGATACCAGTCCGCGTGGCGCCGGCGTGCCTGGCGAGAGCGACGCATGGGATTTTGGCGTGGGTGCGGGCTTTTACGTCGATGCGACGCGCGACGCATGGGCGAAGCACTATCGGATGTACTCGTACGTGCGCGACGATTTGCGCGAGACGGTCTGCGCGAATTTGCCGATCGATCCCGCGCGGCTTGGCATCTTCGGCCACTCGATGGGCGGGCACGGTGCACTCGTGCTGGCGCTGCGTAATCCGGATCTGTACCGGTCGGTGTCGGCGTTTGCGCCGATCGCGGCGCCGATGCGCTGCCCGTGGGGCGAGAAGGCCTTCCGCGGTTATCTTGGCGACAACCGTGATGCGTGGCGCGACTACGATGCAAGCGAACTCGTTGGGTGCGCGTCGGCGAAATTCGCGGCGGGCATTCTGGTCGATCAGGGGCTCGCCGATCAGTTTCTCGATGTGCAACTGAATCCGGATGTCTTCGAGGCGGCGTGCGGTGCCGCGGGTCAGCCGCTGACACTGCGGCGGCACGCGGGCTACGACCACGGGTACTACTTTATTTCGACCTTCGTCGAAGATCATCTCGCGCATCACGCGAAGGTGTTGCTCGCGTCATAGCGCAGGCCGGTTGCGGCGCGGATGCGCTCGCGTCGCTCGTTTGTCGCATGTTTGCGTCACTTGTCAGCCGGTATGCGGTGTCATTGTGTCATCGCACCACCGCGTTGTCTCACCACCGCGTTGTCGCACGACAGCGAGAATGTCGCCGTACTGGCACTCACGCGTTATCGCCGCGCGAGCAGACTCGCGCCGTACACAAGCGCCGCAAGCAGCGTGATCCAGAAACTCGTCGGCCAGTCGGTGTAGAACGCGAGCGTGACGCCGAGCCACGCTTGCACCAGTGCGAGCGCCGCGGCAACCACGAGACCGACCGACAGACGTGTCGTCATGTTCTGCGCCGCGGCAGCCGGGCCGACCATCAGCGTGAACACCAGCAGCACACCGACGATCTGCGTACAGGCGGCCACCGCAAGTGCCGCGATCGCGAGAAACAGCACCGACACGAGGCGCAGCGACACCCCTTTCGCTTCCGCCAGTTCCGGCTGTAACGACGCAAACAGCAGCGGCCGCATGATCGCCGCGAGCGCAGTGAGGCTCACCGCGCCGAGCGCCGCCAGCACCACGAGCGTCGACTTGCTGACGCCGAGCACATTACCGAACAGCAGTGCGGTGACCTGCGTCGCATAGGCGGTGAAGAAATGCAGAAACAGCAGCCCGAAGCCGAGCGCGAGCGACAGGACCACGCCGATCGCGACATCGCGGCCGGCGAGACGCTCGCCGAGTGCGCCCATGCCGACGCCGGCTGCCAGCGTAAAGCCGATCATCCCCCAGATCGGCGAAATGCCGATCAGCACGGCGCCGGTCGCGCCGGTAAAGCCGACGTGCGACAGCGCATGCCCGGCGAATGTCTGCCCGCGCATCACCAGAAAGTAACCGACGATGCCCGACAGCACCGCGACGATTCCCGACGCGGCGAACGCGTTCACCATGAAGTCATATTCAAACATCGTGCGTGTGCCCGTCGCGTGACGCGTGGTGATGGTTGCGTGCGTGGCCGTGCTTGTGCGTGCCCGCGGCGCCGTGTTCATGCGAGTGGCCGTGTCCGTGATTGCCGTCGTCTTCATGCTCGTGGTCGTGCTTCTCCACTTCGACGTCGCCCGACATCACGAAGATGCGGCCGTTCATGCGGATCACGTCGATCGTCGACCCATAGAGCCGCGACAGCACCGGCTTCGTGATCACTTCGTCGACCGTGCCGAGCGCGGCGACGCCATTGCCGAGGTACAGCACGCGGTCGAGCGCATGCAGCAGCGGGTTCAGTTCGTGCGCGGAGAACAGCACCGCGATGCCGAGCTCCTGCTGCACGCGCCGCACGAGTTCGACGACGCTTTTCTGATGATGCGGATCGAGGCTGATCAGCGGTTCGTCGAGCAGCAGCAGGCGCGGATTGCCGAGCAGGCACTGCGCGAGCAGAAGGCGTTGCCGCTCGCCGCCCGATAGCTCGGAGAGCGGCCGCGCGGCCAATGCGCGGCCGCCGACCAGATCGAGTACGCGTTCGACGTCGGCGCGCGTTTTTGCGTCGGCGTGCGGCAAGCCCCAGCGGTGTCCGTCGGCGGCCATCGCGACGAAATCGCGCCCGCGCACGCGCCGGCCGGCCAGCGCACTGCGCGTCTGCGGCATATAGCCGATCGACGGATTGCCGCAGACGACCGGCTCGCCCAGCACGCGCACGATGCCGCTCGCGGCCGGTACGAGACCGAGCAGCGCGCGCATCAAGGTGGTCTTGCCCGCGCCGTTGGGACCCAGCACACCGACAAATTCGCCTTGCCGGATCGCGAGGCTCGTATCGCGCAGGATCGTTCGTCCGCCGAGTTCGAGCGTTACACGGTCGAGCTCCAGCACCGGTGCGGCATCACTCGCAGTGGGCGACGAAGCGGGCGGTGCGGGCGGCGGACGGTCACTTTCGTTCATTGAGTTTTTCCTTTACCGCCGGCATTGTCGCCTGCAGCGAGCGCAACGCCGAGCGCATCGAGTTGCGTGAGCATCCATTGCTGGTAGTTCTTGCCCGCCGGTTCCGTTTCGGCGACGCTCATCGTCGGCACGTGCGATTGCTGCGCGAGCTTCAACATTCTTTTAGTCAGCGCTTCAGTGGCCTGATTGTTGTAGATCAGTACGCGCACGCGCTTCTCGCGCAAGTCGCGTTCGAACGCGGCAATGTCCGATGCGCTCGCCTCGGTGTCGTTCATCGTCGCCAGCTGGAAACGCAGATTGCGCATATCGAGGCCGATTGCGTCGGACATATAGCCGAACACCGGCTCGGTTGCGGTGACCGGCACACCCGCATAGCGGGCATGCAGGGCGGCAACCTTGGCGTCGATCGGCTTCAGCGATTCGATAAACCTCGCGAGATTCGCATCGTACGCGTTCTTGTGCGCGGGGTCAGCCGCCGTCAACGCGGCGCTGACCGCACGGGCGACAGCGGGCATCGTCGCCGGGTCGTACCAGAGGTGCGGATTATCGCCGCTTTTCTTGCCGACGAGGTCCGCGACGACGATCACTGTGCGCTTCGCATTCTGCGACGCGGCGAGCAGCTTCGCCATCCACGGATCGTAGTCGGCGCCGTTGTAGACGACAAGGCTTGCGTGCTGCAGCGCGCGAGCGGTTTTCGGGCTCGCTTCGAACAGGTGAGGATCCTGGTCCGGATTGCTCAGGATGCTGGTGACGTCGACGCGATCGCCGCCCAGCTGTTGCACGACATCGCCGTAGAAGTTCTCGGCGGCGACCACCGGAATTTTGCCGTTTGCGGCTGCCGGGGCGGCTTGCGCATGCGCTGCCTCAGTCACGGCAAGCGTCGCGGAAAGCGCCGCGGCAAGTGCCAGGCCCACGGTCGTCAGATACTTTGCCAGTCTCAGCGCGGCGCGCGCCGCATGCCACTTGGGATTCTTGTTGTTCATCGTAAGTGCGTGATCGGATTGAAGGTTAGAACGGTTCGAACGTTGGATAAGTAAACGGATGAACTACCGTTGGCCGTGCTGGCAGGCCGCGCATAGCCCACTCAGTTCGACGACCTGACGGAGTACTGCGAAGCCCTGTGCAGGCGCGCTGCCGGCGAGTTGCCGCGCGAGTTCACCGCCGGGAATCTCGACCGTTTCGCCGCATGCTTCGCAGATCAGAAACTGGCCCTGATGCGGATGGTCGACGTCGCAACACGCGAAGAACGCGTTCTTCGACTCGATCCGGTGCACGAAGCCATGCTCGAGCAGGAAGTCGAGCGCGCGATAGACCGTGGTCGGCGGCACGCGTCCGCGCGCCGGCTGGAGCGCGGCAAGCAGGTCATACGCACCGATCGGCCGCTCGCTGGCGACGATCAGCGCATAGACCTGGCGGCGCAACGTAGTGAGCACGAGGCCACGCGCGGTCGCGACGGCTTGCGCGTGCGCGACCCGTTGTACGACGCGGTCATCGGATGGGACAGGCATGAGGCTGCTCCAGAAGGGCGGCACGCTCGACCGGTCGGCGATACACCGGCGGCTGCCCGCGTTCGGCGAATCAACGGCGAACAACGAAGGCGGAATGATATAACGTATCTAAACATCTTGCCATTGATTGCGCCGACGCGCCGTCTAAATTAAGAGAAGGGAGGTGACGCACGCTGGGAAGCGACCGGGCGGTAATCGTGCGAACGACCCGCGCAAAAGCGCTGAGCGAGCATGCTGGCGAGCGCGTGGACCAGGCATACAGCGAGGCAGCGCAACCTGCCGCGCTGCACCATCGAAATCTTGCAGCGCGCCTTGACATGGCCGGACGCGTATCCGATCATTCGATCACAAATAGAGCAATTGATCGCGCAGAGAGCGTTCGCTCACTGGCGAAAGACTCACACACGAAGAGTCGAACGATTGGGAGACACGCAGTGGCAGCGCGATTGCAGGACAAGGTGGCGATTCTCACCGGCGCGGCAAGCGGGATTGGCGAAGCGGTCGCACGCCGGTATCTGGACGAAGGCGCGCGCTGCGCGCTGGTCGACGTGAAGCCCGCCGGCGAGTTCGGCGACGCGTTGCGCGACGCGCACGGCGAGCGCGTGCTGACGATCAGCGCGGACGTCACGCGGCGCGAAGATATCGAGCGCATCGTCGCGCAAACCATTCGGCGGTTCGGCCGCGTCGACATTCTCTTCAATAACGCGGCGCTATTCGACATGCGTCCGCTGCTCGACGAATCCTGGGATATCTACGACAAGCTCTTCGCGGTCAACGTGAAGGGTATGTTCTTCCTGATGCAGGCGGTCGCGCAGCGCATGGTCGAGCAGGGCGAAGGCGGCAAGATTATCAATATGTCGTCGCAGGCCGGGCGCCGCGGCGAGGCGCTCGTGTCGCACTACTGCGCGACCAAGGCGGCCGTGCTCAGTTATACGCAATCGGCGGCGCTCGCATTGGCGCCGCACAGGATCAACGTCAACGGCATCGCACCGGGCGTCGTCGATACGCCGATGTGGGAGCAGGTCGATGCGCTTTTCGCACGTTATGAGAACCGGCCGCTCGGCGAGAAGAAGCGCCTCGTCGGCGAAGCGGTGCCGCTCGGCAGGATGGGGCTGCCGGCGGATCTGACCGGCGCCGCGCTGTTCCTGGCATCGGCGGATGCGGACTACATCACCGCGCAAACCCTGAATGTCGACGGCGGCAACTGGATGAGCTGACCTGTTTGCCCCTGCCAGCGACGCTAGCTGCCGCCCGGAAATGCGAGGATCCGTGAGCCGCCCATCGCAAGCCAACACGAACGTACGATAAAGGAGACAAACGATGAAACCTGCCCTGAAACCCGCGCTGAAGGCATTCGGCGCTGCGGCGGCCGCGTGCGCGGCGCTCAATGCGTCGGCGGCGACCGTGACGATTGCGACGCTGAACAATCCGGACATGATCGAGCTGAAGAAGCTCTCGCCCGCATTCGAAAAGGCAAATCCGGACATCAAGCTTAATTGGGTGATCCTCGAAGAAAACGTGCTGCGCCAGCGCGCGACCACCGACATCACCACCGGCAGCGGCCAGTTCGACGTGATGACGATCGGCGCGTATGAAACGCCGCAATGGGGCAAGCGCGGCTGGCTATCGCCGCTGACGAATTTGCCGGCCAGCTACGATCTGAACGACGTCGTGAAGACCGCGCGCGACGGGCTGTCGTACAACGGCACGCTGTTTGCGTTGCCGTTCTACGTCGAAAGCTCGATGACCTTCTACCGCAAGGACCTGTTTGCGGCGAAGGGCCTGAAAATGCCGGACAACCCGACCTACGAGCAGATCGCGCAGTTCGCGGACAAGCTGACCGACAAGTCGGCCGGCACGTACGGTATCTGTCTGCGCGGCAAGGCGGGCTGGGGCGAAAACATGGCGTACGTGACGACGCTCGTCAATACGTTCGGTGGCCGCTGGTTCGACGAACAATGGCATGCGCAGCTGACCTCGCCGGAATGGAAGAAAGCGGTGTCGTTCTATGTCGATCTGCTGAAGAAAGACGGCCCGCCGGGAGCGAGCTCGAACGGCTTCAATGAAAACCTGACGTTGATGTCGTCCGGCAAGTGCGGAATGTGGATCGACGCGACGGTCGCGGCCGGCATGCTGTACAACAAGCAGCAATCGCAGATCGCCGACAAGGTCGGGTTTGCCGCGGCGCCGACCCAGGTCACGCCGAACGGTTCTCACTGGTTGTGGGCATGGGCGCTCGCCATTCCGAAGACGTCGAAGCAGCAGGATGCGGCGAAGAAGTTTATCGAGTGGGCGACGTCGAAGGAATACATCGAGATGGTCGCGAAAGACGAAGGCTGGGCCTCGGTGCCGCCGGGCACCCGCCAGTCGACCTATCAGCGTCCTGAGTACAAGCAGGCAGCACCGTTTGCCGACTTTGTGCTGAAGGCGATCGAAACAGCCGACCCGACGCACCCGACGCTCAAGCCTGTGCCGTACACCGGTGTGCAGTTCGTCGGTATTCCTGAGTTCCAGTCGTTCGGTACGGTGGTCGGGCAGAGCATCTCCGGCGCGGTGGCCGGACAGATGACGGTCGACCAGGCACTGACAGCCGGCAATGCTGCCGCGGATCGCGCGGTACGTCAGGCCGGATTGCAGAAGTAACCCGGCGTATTACGACGTATGCCGAAGCGATAGCGAAGCAACGTTCGTTTGAAGCAAACCCCGGCCGGGCGACCTAACCCGGCCGGACTCCGGCAGCACGGCGGACCGCTCGACCCGGTTGCAGCAACCCGGCGGTTCGCGCACTTCCGAACAGGTGGCCCATCATGCCTCATCTGCGCCTTCCTCTGTCGCACGTCCACCCCGAAACCGAGAAGGAACGCGAATCGCGTCGAGCCGCGTCCGCACGCTGGCTGGTTTCGCCATCCGTCGCGGTGCTGCTGCTGTGGATGACGATTCCGCTCGCGATGACGATCTGGTTTTCGTTCACGCGCTACAACCTGCTGAACCCGGATGCGCGGGGTTTCGCCGGATTCGACAACTACCGCTATCTGGCGACCGACCCGTCGTTCTGGCCGTCGATCGTGCACACACTGCAACTGATCATTTCAGTGCTGGTGATCACGGTCGTGGGCGGCGTGCTAATGGCCGTGCTGTTCGACCGCAAGTTCTACGGGCAGGGCGTCGCGCGCCTGCTTGCGATCGCGCCGTTCTTCGTGATGCCGACGGTCAGTGCGCTGATCTGGAAGAACATGATCCTGCACCCGGTGTACGGCCTCGTCGCCGGTGCGATGCGCGCGGTCGGCCTGACGCCGATCGACTGGTTTGCGACTTATCCGCTCACGGCGGTGATCATCATCGTCGCATGGCAGTGGTTGCCGTTTGCGTTTTTGATTTTGTTCACCGCGATCCAGTCGCTCGACCAGGAACAGAAGGAAGCGGCGCGCATCGATGGCGCCGGACCGCTCGCGATGTTCTTCTATATCACGCTGCCGCACCTCAGACGCGCGATCGCGGTGGTTGTGATGATGGAGACGATTTTCCTGCTGTCGATTTTCGCGGAGATCTATACGACGACCGGCGGCGGCCCCGGCAATGCAACGACCAACCTGTCGTACCTGATCTACGCGCTCGGCTTGCAGCAGTTCGACGTCGGTCTCGCGTCGGCGGGCGGCATTCTGGCGGTGATCGTCGCGAACATCGTGTCGTTCTTCCTCGTGAAGATGCTCGCGAAGAACCTGAAAGGGGAGTATGAAAAATGAGCCAGCTCGCCGCTACACCTGTGACGACTGCCACCGTGCCCGCAGCTTCGCCGTTTGCCGCTGTGAAGCGCAGCATTCCGGGCATTCTCGCGTGGCTGATTTCGATTGCGCTGTTCTTCCCGATCTTCTGGATGACGATCACCGCATTCAAGACCGAGCAGCAGGCGTATTCGTCGTCGATATTATTCACGCCGACGCTGGAAAGCTTTCGCGAAGTGTTCGCGCGCAGCAACTACTTCGCGTTTGCGTGGAACTCGATTCTGATTTCGGTCGGCGTGACGATTCTGTGCCTGCTACTCGCGGTGCCCGCTGCGTACGCGATGGCGTTTTTCCCGAGCAAACGCACGCAGCAAACGTTGCTGTGGATGCTGTCGACGAAGATGATGCCGTCGGTCGGCGTGCTGGTGCCCATCTACCTGCTGTGGAAAAACAGCGGGCTGCTCGACACGGTGACCGGGTTGATCATCGTCTATACGCTGATCAACCTGCCGATTGCCGTATGGATGGCGTTCACGTACTTCAACGAGATCCCGCGCGATATTCTCGAGGCCGGCCGTATCGATGGCGCGGCGACCTGGCAGGAGATCGTCTACCTGCTGATGCCGATGGCGCTGCCGGGGCTCGCGTCGACCGCGCTGCTGCTCGTTATCCTGTCGTGGAATGAGGCGTTCTGGAGCATCAACCTGTCGAGCTCGAACGCGGCGCCGTTGACGGTGTTCATCGCGTCGTATTCGAGTCCGGAGGGGCTGTTCTGGGCGAAGCTGTCCGCCGCGTCGCTGCTTGCGGTCGCGCCGATTCTGATCGTCGGTTGGCTGTCGCAGAAGCAGTTGGTGCGTGGCCTTACATTCGGGGCCGTTAAGTGACCCAGACCCTGATGCAAGCCGATACGAAGCTCGCGCTGATCTGCGATTGCGACGGCGTACTGATCGACAGCGAAGCGGTCGCGGCCGCGGTGCTCGTGCGCGAACTCGAAGCGCGCTGGCCCGACGCAGAGGTTGCCCCGGTCGTGATACCGCTGCTCGGACTGCGCATCGAGCGCGTGCTCGAAGGCACGGCCACGCAGCTCGGCAAGCAGTTCGCCGACGGCGACGTCCATGCAATTCGCGCGAAGGTCGAAGCGGCGGCGGTGCAGGCGCCGACGGTCAACGGTATCGGCGACGCGCTAGCGGCGATCACGCTGACTAAAGCATGCGCGAGCAACAGTTTCCGTCCGTATGTGGAAGCAGCGCTCGCGCGCACGGGTCTCGCGACGTTCTTCGGCGAGCGGCTCTTCTGCGCGGATATGGTGCCGCGGCCGAAGCCGGCGCCGGATGTCTATCTGGCCGCGGCGCGCGGTCTGAACGTGACGCCGGACGCGTGCCTCGTGATTGAAGACAGCGTGACCGGCGTAACCGCGGCGACAGGCGCCGGAATGACCGTGATCGGCTTCGCCGGCGCCGGTCATGTGAGCGACGCGCAGATCGGCGCGCTGCGCGAGGCCGGTGCGCGGCACGTGTTCGACGACATGCGGCAACTGCCCGAACTGGTCACGCGCTGGACGCAGCAGTTGAAGGCGGCTTCATAACGCGCCTGTGCCAACCGGCATACCGAGCTTTGAAACGAATCGACGCAACACAGCAACATCACGCAACACACGGAGACACATCATGGCTAGCCTGGCATTGCGCAATATCAGCAAGCGCTACGACGACAACGAAGTGATGCGGAACATCAACCTCGATATCGCGGATGGCGAGTTCGTCGTGTTCGTCGGTCCGAGCGGCTGCGGAAAGTCGACGCTGATGCGGATGATCGCGGGACTCGAAGACATCAGCAGCGGCGACCTGAGCATCGACGGCACTCGGATGAACGATGTGCCGCCGGCCAAACGCGGGATCGCGATGGTGTTCCAGTCCTATGCGCTGTATCCGCATATGACGCTGTACGACAACATGGCATTCGGCCTGAAGCTCGCCGGCGCGAAAAAGCCGGAGATCGATCAGGCGGTGCGCAATGCGGCGAAGATCCTGCATATCGACCATCTGCTCGAGCGCAAGCCGAAGCAGTTGTCGGGCGGGCAGCGGCAACGGGTAGCGATCGGCCGGGCGATCACGCGCAAGCCGAAGGTGTTTCTGTTCGACGAGCCGCTGTCGAACCTCGACGCGGCGTTGCGCGTCAAGATGCGTCTCGAGTTCGCGCGGCTGCACGACGAACTGAAGACGACGATGATCTACGTGACGCACGACCAGGTCGAAGCGATGACGCTCGCCGACAAGATCGTCGTGCTGTCGGCCGGCAATCTCGAGCAGGTCGGCACGCCGAATACGCTATATCACGCGCCCGCGAACCGCTTTGTCGCGGGGTTCATCGGTTCGCCGAAAATGAATTTCATGGATGGGGTCGTGCAGTCGATCGGAGCGGACGGCCTGCTGGTGCGCTACGAGACCGGCGAGACGCAGCGGGTCGCGGTCGAACCAGGCAACGCGAAGGAAGGCGACAAGGTGACGGTCGGCATCCGGCCCGAGCACCTGCATGTCGATACCAGCGAATTCGGTGTGTCCGCAACGATCATGACCGTCGAGTCGCTCGGCGATGCCGCGTACCTGTACGCGGAATGCGGCGTCGCACCGGACGGGCTGATCGCGCGCATTCCGCCGCTCGAACGGCATCCGAAGGGAAAACTGGTCAAGCTCGGCGCGCAGCCGGATCATTGCCACCTGTTCGACAGCGATGGGCAGGCGTTCCGCCGCAAATTTGCGCACGAACTGGCCGCCTGATCAGGCGGCCGCGGCCACTGCGCTATACATATAGTCAAACTGATGGTCGATCTCACCGCTACGCATCCGGGCGTCGATGCGTAGCGGCCGGACGCCGCCCGCCGACTGATTTGCTCACTCAGCACCGCATGAGCTTCATTACCGATGGCTTGCACTTTAATAAAGCGTGCTAACGGCCATTCACGTCCTCTTATTCAAACGATAAAAAAGTTTGATTTTTGCTGCCGCGCAAAACACTCCACCATCGTCGGGCGTCAACTGCATCTCGTTCTGTACTTGCCAGCCCGATAGTTGCTCCGGAACCCGAGCGTCGACGTCATACCAGAAGTTACCAACGGAGACGACTCTTGCGACAGCCAGTCAAAGAACAGCAGGCCGCTGCACCGCGCGGTGCCGGTGGCCTATCCAGCCGATGGGTGCAACTCGCGATCGGCGTCATATGCATGGGCCTGGTCGCGAACCTTCAATACGCGTGGACACTGTTCGTCGAACCAATGAATGCGCAGCACCATTGGGGCCTCGCATCCATTCAAACCGCTTTCTCGATCTTTATCGTCACCGAAACCTGGCTTGTGCCGATTGAAGGGTGGCTCGTCGACCGCTTCGGTCCGCGCCCGGTCGTGATCGGCGGCGCAATCTGCGCGGGCCTCGGCTGGATTCTCGATGCGCTTGCACCAAACCTGGGCGTGCTGTACGTCGCCGCGGTGATCTCCGGCATCGGCGCCGGATGTGTGTACGGCACCTGCGTCGGCAATGCGCTGAAGTGGTTTCCGGACCGGCGCGGTCTGGCGGCCGGCATGACCGCCGCGGGTTTCGGCGCGGGCGCCGCACTGACGGTAATCCCGATTGCGTCGATGATCGCGCGCTCCGGTTACCAGCACACGCTGATTTTCTTCGGCTGTCTGCAAGGTGGCGTAATCCTGTTGCTGGCGACGATGCTGGTGCGCCCGAAGCCACCAGAGTTCGCGCGCAACGTGAAGCGCATCGTCGCGACGAAGATCGACTACACGACCGGCGAAATGGTGCGGGCGCCGGTGTTCTGGGTGTTGTACGCGATGTTCGTCTGCGTCGCGACCGGCGGCATTATCGCGACTGCGCAGATCGGCCCGATCGCGAAAGAGTACGGCTTCGCCGACATGCCGATGGCGTTCTTCGCGTCGACGCTGCCGTTGCTCACGCTGACGCTGTCGATCAACAACGTCTGCAACGGCTTTACGCGGCCGATCTGCGGCGCGATTTCCGATCGCATCGGCCGCGAGAACACGATGTTCATCACGTTCCTCGGCGAGGGGCTCGCGCTGCTCGGGCTGATGCACTTCGGTCACAACCCGTACCTGTTCATCGTGTTCTCCGGGCTGATCTTCGTGTTCTACGGCGACATCTTCTCGAACTTCCCGGCGACCTGCGCAGATACGTTCGGCGCGAAATACGCGGCCGGCAACGCGGGAACGCTGTACACCGCGAAAGGCACCGCGGCGCTGCTGGTGCCGATCGCGTCGGTATTGTCCGAGCACGGCGGCTGGAACACGGTGTTTATCTTCGCGGCCTGCATTGCGATCGCGGGCAGCGTGTCGGCGAAGTTCCTGCTCGCACCGATGCGCAAGCGCTGGATCGAGAATTCGGCGAAGGAAAGCGAACGGCTCGCGTTCCGCGGTACGTATGACCCGGCGCCGCTGGGGTCCAACGAGTAATGGACGACGCGACCTTGACGATCCAGGCGCCGATGCCGTCGGCGTCAACGCAAACGCGTGCGGCGCCTTTTACGCTGGCGCTGCAGCCGCTGAGTCCGGGTGCGTCGCTGCGCGATCTGGCGTACGCGAAGCTGCGTCAGGCGATCGCGGAAGCGGATATTTACGGGTCGCGCGAAGCGATCCGGCTCGACGAGCGCAACCTCACCGAAGCGCTCGGCGTGAGCCGCACGCCGATCCGCGAGGCGATGACACTGCTCGAGCAGGAAGGCTTCCTGCGCGCGGTGCCGCGGCGCGGCGTGTTTATCCGGCGCAAGACGCGCCGCGAGATCGTCGAGATGATCCAGATGTGGGCGGCGCTCGAAAGCATGGCCGCCCGGCTTGCGACGCTCAAGGCAAGCGACGACGAGGTCGCCGAGCTGCGGCGGCTGTTCGACGATTTCCAGGGCGAACGGCAGGCGCCGGCGCGGCATATCGACGAGTACTCGGAAGCGAACATCACGTTTCACGAGGCGCTGGTGAAGCTGTCGAAGTCGCAGGCGATCGCGCACACGATCCGCAACGTGTTCGCGCACGTGCGTGCGATCCGCAAGCTGACGATCTCGCAGAGCGACCGCGCGTCACGTTCGATTACCGATCACATGCACATCATCGAAGCGCTGGAAGCGCGCGATACCGAAGGCGCGGAGCGGCTCGCCCGCCAGCATTCGCTGGAACTCGCAACTTATGTGAATACGCACTGCGATTTTCTGGAGTAGGAAAAATCGAAGTTAGATGACAGATGAATGTAATTTCGGCCCGTCAGCGGGCCTTTCTTCGTCTGAGGTTGATATATCACATGCCAGATATCGTCGGACGTCGTTGTGTGCTGCACAAGACATTCTTGAAAGGAGTAAGTCACTGAGATTATTGAAGTTTTTTGATGAAAACTATCAGCGATCAGCGAGGCTTAACGGCATTTGTGCTGCGCAAAACGCGTCCTTAGGGACAAACAGCTATTGAATCAAACTTGGTGTGTGATATATGGTATATCACAGTGCCGGAAAGAGACCGACGGAAGGTCTCGGGCACCGGTTGCCAAACACACGGCGCGACGGCCTAACAGTCCTAACGATTGGAGAAAAGTGAATGTCTACTGTTGAAATTGCGCGCCCTGACGCAACGACCGCACAGGGGAGCGAACAAGCCGCCACGACCGACGGCTTTCATCTGGTTATCGATGCGCTGAAGCTGAATGACATCGATACGATTTTCGGCCTTGTCGGCATTCCGATTACCGACCTCGCGCGCCTTGCGCAGGCCGAAGGCATGCGTTTCATCGGCTTCCGCCACGAGCAGAACGCGGGCAACGCGGCCGCGATTCACGGCTATATGACGCAAAAGCCGGGCATCTGCCTGACGGTGTCCGCGCCGGGCTTCCTGAATGGCTTGACGGCGCTCGCGAACGCGACGACCAACTGTTTCCCGATGATCCTGATCAGCGGCTCGAGCGAGCGCGAGATCGTCGACCTGCAGCAGGGCGACTACGAAGAGATGGATCAGTTGAACGCTGCGAAGCCGTACGCGAAGGCGGCGTACCGCGTGCTGCACGCGGAAGATATCGGCGTCGGCGTCGCGCGTGCGATCCGCGCAGCGGTGTCGGGCCGTCCGGGCGGCGTCTATCTGGACCTGCCCGCCAAGCTGCTCTCGCAAGTGATCGACGCGGCGAAAGCGAAGGCATCGCTCATCAAGGTGGTCGACGCGGCACCGCGTCAGCTGCCGGCGCCGGATTCGGTGAAGCGCGCGCTCGACGTGATCAAGGGCGCAAAGCGTCCGCTGATTCTGCTCGGCAAAGGTGCCGCGTACGCGCAAGCCGACAAGGCGATTCGCGATCTGGTCGAAAAGAGCGGCATTCCGTATCTGCCGATGTCGATGGCCAAGGGCCTGTTGCCGGATACGCATGAACAGTCGGCATCCGCCGCGCGCTCGTTCGTGCTGCAGGAGTCGGACTGCGTGGTGCTGATCGGCGCGCGCCTGAACTGGCTGCTCGCGCATGGCAAGGGCAAGACCTGGGGCGCCGCCCCGAAGCGCTTCGTGCAGATCGATATCGCTCCGACTGAAATCGACAGCAACGTCGCAATCGAAGCACCGCTGATCGGCGATATCGGTTCGTGCGTGTCGGCGCTGGTCGCGGGTATCGACGCAAACTTCCCGAAGCCGCCGGCAGAGTGGATCTCGGCCGTTACGCAGAAGAAGAACACGAACCTCGAAAAGATGGCCGCGACGCTCGCGAAGAATCCGTCGCCGATGAACTTCCACAGCGCGCTGCGCGCGATCCGCGACGTGCTGAAGACGCGTCCGGACATCAACGTCGTCAACGAAGGCGCGAACACGCTGGACTACGCACGTGCGGTGATCGACATGTACGAACCGCGTCGCCGTTTCGATTCGGGCACGTGGGGCATCATGGGTATCGGCATGGGCTTCGCGATTGGCGCCGCGGTGACGAGCGGCACGCAAGTGGTCGCGATCGAAGGCGATAGCGCGTTCGGCTTCTCCGGCATGGAACTCGAAACGATCTGCCGTTACGACCTGCCGGTCTGCACGATCGTGTTCAACAACAACGGCGTCTATAAGGGCACCGATGTGAACCCGACCGGCGGCAAGGACGTCGCGCCGACCGTGTTCGTGAAGGGCGCGCGTTACGACAAGATGATCGAGGCATTCGGCGGCATCGGCTTTAACGCGACGACGCCGGAAGAACTGACCCACGCGCTGCAGGAAGCGATCAAGTCAGGCAAGCCCACCTTGATCAATGCAGTGATCGACGAAACGGCCGGTACCGAAAGTGGCCGATTGACCAACCTGAACCCGCAAAGCGGCGCCAAGAAGTAAGCCCCAGCCCACCTGGAGAAATTGAATGAGCAACAAACCCCTCGAAGGCATCAAGATCATCGACTTTACGCACGTACAGGCCGGCCCGGCGTGCACGCAGCTGCTTGCGTGGTTCGGTGCGGACGTGATCAAGGTCGAGCGTCCGGGCTCGGGCGACGTGACGCGTAACCAGTTGCGCGACATTCCCGACGCTGACGCGCTGTATTTCACGATGCTCAACAGCAACAAGCGTTCGTTGACGCTCGACACGAAGACGGCCGCGGGCAAGGAAGTGCTGGAAAAGCTGATCAAGGAATCGGATGTCCTCGTTGAAAACTTCGGCCCGGGCGCACTGGACCGGATGGGCTTCTCGTGGGAGCGCATCAACGAACTGAACCCCAAAATGATCGTCGCGTCGGTCAAGGGCTTCAGCGACGGCCACCACTATCAGGACCTGAAGGTCTATGAAAACGTCGCGCAGTGCGCCGGCGGCGCCGCTTCGACGACCGGCTTCTGGGACGGCCCGCCGACGGTCAGCGCGGCAGCGCTGGGCGACAGCAACACCGGCATGCACCTCGCGATCGGCATTCTGACCGCGATCATCGGCCGCCAGCAGACCGGCAAGGGCCAGAAGGTGGCCGTGTCGATGCAGGACAGCGTGCTGAACCTGTGCCGCGTGAAGCTGCGCGACCAGCAGCGTCTGGACCGCCTGGGCTATCTGGAAGAGTATCCGCAATACCCGCACGGCACGTTCAGCGACGTGGTGCCGCGCGGCGGCAACGCGGGCGGCGGCGGCCAGCCGGGCTGGGTGTTGAAGTGCAAGGGCTGGGAAACCGATCCGAACGCGTACATCTACTTCACGGTTCAGGGCCATGCATGGGAGCCGATCTGCCGCGCAATCGGCAAGCCAGAATGGATCGCCGATCCGAACTACGCGACGGCGGAAGCCCGTCAGCCGCACATCTTCGACATCTTCGCGACGATCGAAGCATGGCTCGCCGACAAGACGAAGTTCGAAGCGGTCGACATCCTGCGCAAGTTCGATATTCCGTGCGCTCCGGTGCTGACGATGAAGGAACTGGCGAACGACGAATCGCTGCGCGCGAGCGGCTCGATCGTCGAAGTCGACCACAAGGTACGCGGCAAGTACCTGACGGTCGGCAGCCCGATCAAGTTCTCGGACCTGAAGCCGGAAATCACGGGGTCGCCGCTGCTGGGCGAGCACACCGATGAAGTGCTGGCCGAACTGGGCTATAGCCACGAGCAGATCAAGACGATGCGTGAATCGCGCTCGGTTTGATGTGGGAAACGCATTTCGCAGCAGACGTAGCCTGCAGTAAGCGCGGTTGAAGTTGCAGTAGAAGCAGACGGCCGCCGTACCCGTGTTCAGCAAAACGGGACGGCGGCCGCATTAATGAATGAGAGACAAAAGCTCGCGTGCGAGCACAGCCCTACAGCCCGGACGACAGAACATGGCCTCCACCATCGACTTTGAACAGCTTGTCAACGCAATCGGCGACGCCGTGATCATCTCCGGTCCGGACGGCGCGATTACGCTGTGGAATCCCGCGGCTGAGCGGATGTTCGGGTACACGCAGGACGAAGCGCTTGGGAAGTCGCTCGATCTGATCATTCCCGAGCGGCTGCGTGGCCGTCACTGGGACGGTTACAACAAGACCATGGCGACGGGGCAGACGCGCTATGGCCACGATCTGCTGAAAGTGCCGGCCGTCGACAAAGCCGGCCGCGCGATGTCGATCGCGTTCACGGTCGCGCTATTGCATTCGCCACAAGGCGACGTGACCGGGATTGTCGCGATCATCCGCGACGAGACGGTGCGCTTCGCCGAAGACCGCGCGCTACGCAAGCGCGTGACGGAACTGGAAGCGAAAGTCGGCGCGTGACATACGCCGCGATGTAGGCCATTGAGGCGCGCCGATGACGCGCGCGAGCCCACCGGTATGCGGATGCCAGCATGCCGGTGCCAGTGAATCTGCCGGATAACGAACACGAAGCAAAGCGATATAGGCTCGCGTCGAAGCGAGCCGCAAGCGGCCAGCGGTCCTTCCCCCCAAACGGACCACTGGGCCAGAAAGCCCGCGTTTCGCGGCTGACCGACCATCTGACAACAGGATTGAGCGCCTTGCAGCGGCATCACGCCGATGCAGAGGTGTGCGCGGCTGCGCGCTTGAATTGCGGCGCGCGGGATGCCGAGGCGCCTCGCGAAGCGCGCCGGGCGCACCGCAGAACAGGATTTGAAACGTCGAATGGGAGCATTGCCATGCCAATGATGATTGGAGTACCGCGGGAGCGTTATCCGGGCGAGCGTCGCGTTGCATTGACGCCGGAGGTGATCGGGCATCTGTCGAAGCTCGGTTTCAAGGTGACCATCGAAACGGGCGCGGGCGAACTGGCCGCGTTCTCCGATGATTCGTATCGTGCGGCGGGCGCGCAGGTCGTTGCGGACGCAACGGCTGTGCATCAGACCGCCGACATCATTCTGAAAGTGCGTGCGCCTTCGCGTGATGCCGCGGGCGTCGACGAGATCGCGCTGCTGCGCGAAGGCACGACGCTGATCAGCTTTATCTGGCCCGCGCAGAACCCGGAACTGCTCGAGCAGCTGCGTGCACGCAACATCACCGTGCTCGCGATGGACTGCGTGCCGCGCATCTCGCGCGCGCAGAAGATCGATGCGCTGAGCTCGATGGCGAACATGGCGGGTTATCGCGCGGTGATCGAGGCCGCGCATCAGTTCGGCCGCGGCTTTATGGGGCAGATCACGGCGGCCGGCAAGATCGCGCCGGCCAAGGTGATGGTGATCGGCGCGGGCGTCGCGGGCCTCGCGGCGATTGGCGCAGCGCGCAGTCTCGGCGCGATCGTGCGCGCGTTCGACACGCGGCCTGAAGTACGGCAGCAGGTCGAGAGCATGGGTGCGGAATTCCTCGAACTCGACTACCAGGAAGACGGCAGCGGCTCGGGCGGCTACGCGAAGGAAATGAGCCCGGCGTTTATCGAAGCGGAAATGGCGCTGTTCGCCGCGCAGGCGAAGGAAGTCGACGTGATCGTGACGACCGCGCTGATTCCGGGCAAGCCCGCGCCGAAGCTGATTACGAAAGACATGGTGCGCAGCATGCGCTATGGCAGCGTGATCGTCGATCTGGCGGCCGAGCAGGGCGGCAACTGCGAGTTGACGAAACCGGGCGTCGCGACGCAGGCCGAAGGCGTGACGATGATCGGCTATGCGGATCTGCCTTCACGGATGGCGACGCAATCAAGCCAGCTATACGGCACGAACCTGCGGCACCTGCTCACCGATCTCACGCCGCAGAAGGACGGCGAGATCGTCGTGAATCTCGAAGACGAAGTGATCGCCGGCATGACGGTGATCCGCAACGGCGAGATCAAATGGCCGACGCCGAAGCGCGCAGCACCGGCGCCCGTGGCGCCTGCCGCGAACGCGGCCGCGCAACCGAAGCCCGCTGCGCATGGCGCGGGCGCCGCGGTCACGGACGAGCAACGGCGCCGCGCGGCGACGATGGGCATCGTCGGGCTGGTGCTTGCCGCGGTGTTGATCGCCGCGCTCGGCGCAGTCGCGCCGCCCGCGTTTATCGCGCACTTCACGGTGTTCGTGCTGGCGATCTTCGTCGGCTATCAGGTCGTATGGAACGTGACGCCGGCGCTGCATACGCCGCTGATGAGCGTGACCAATGCGATCAGCGGCATTATCGTGATCGGCGCGCTGTTGCAGATCGGCGCACCGGGCCCGCTCGTCGCGGTGCTCGCGGGCCTCGCGCTGCTGATCGCGACGATCAATATCGCAGGCGGGTTCCTCGTGACCCAACGCATGCTGAACATGTTCCAGCGCGGCGAATAAGGAGACCGACATGCAAAACGGAATCGGCAGCATGGCCTATCTGGTCGCGAGCGCGCTGTTTATCTTGAGCCTGCGCGGCCTGAGCAATCCCGCGTCCGCGCGGCGCGGCAATCTGTATGGCGTCGCCGGCATGGCGATCGCCATCGTCACGACGCTGTGCCTGTCGGGCGGCGCGGCGTTGCCGGTCGTCGTCGTGCTGATGGCGATCGGCGTGGCGGGCGGCGCGGTGCTCGCGCGGCGCGTCGAGATGACGCAGATGCCGCAACTCGTCGCGGCGCTGCACAGCTTCGTCGGTCTTGCAGCGGTGCTCGTCGCATACGCGAGCTACCTGTCGCCGGCCGCGGAAAACGCGGCGAGCTTCGGCGGCGCCGGCAAAACCATCCATGACGTCGAAATCTATCTCGGCGTATTCATCGGCGCGGTGACCTTCACCGGCTCGATCGTCGCGTTCCTGAAGCTGCAAGGGACAGTCGGCGGCAAGCCGTTGATCCTGCCGATGCGGCATTTGCTGAACATCGTCGGCGTGCTGGCGTCGGTCGCGCTCGGCTATCTGTTCCTGACGGCGGAAACGCCCGCGCAAGGCATCGGTCCGCTGCTGACGATGACTGCGATCGCCGCGCTGATTGGCGTGCATCTGGTGATGGCGATCGGCGGGGCGGACATGCCGGTGGTCGTGTCGATGCTGAACAGCTACTCCGGCTGGGCGGCAGCCGCGACCGGCTTCATGCTCAGCAACGATCTGCTGATCGTGACCGGCGCACTGGTCGGTTCGAGCGGCGCGATTCTGAGCTACATCATGTGCCGCGCGATGAACCGCAAGTTCCTGTCGGTGATTTTCGGCGGCTTCGGCACGGTGACCACGGTTGCCGCGGCGATCGAAGGCGAAGTGGTGCCGGTCTCGGTCGACGAAGTCGGCGCGCTGCTGCGCGACGCGTCCGAAGTGGTGATCGTGCCCGGTTACGGGATGGCGGTCGCCCAGGCGCAAACGACGATCAGCGAGATCACCCGCAAGCTGCGCGACAAGGGCGTGAAGGTGCGCTTCGGCATTCATCCGGTCGCCGGGCGCTTGCCGGGCCATATGAACGTGCTGCTCGCGGAAGCGAAAGTGCCGTATGACATCGTGCTCGAAATGGACGAGATCAACGAGGACTTCAGCAGCACGGATGTCGTGCTCGTGATCGGCGCGAACGACATCGTGAATCCGGCGGCGCTCGAGGATGCGGGCAGCCCGATCGCCGGCATGCCGGTGCTCGAAGTGTGGAAGGCGAACACGGTGATCGTGTCCAAGCGCAGCATGGCGAGCGGCTATGCGGGCGTGGACAATCCGCTCTTCTACAAGGAGAACACGCGGATGCTGTTCGGCGACGCGAAGCGCAGCGTCGAAGCGTTGCTTGCGCAACTGAGCGCGTAAGCAGCGCCGATTGATCGCGAATAGCGACGAGGCTCGCACGGCGGCGGTGCGAAACAGGGCGGCGCGCGATAGCACGCCGCCCCGTTACCGGCGCCGCTCGGGCCGCCTGGGACTGGGCAAGATGCGACGCAACATCGGCAACAAGCCTCTTTGACTGGAGAAAATCATGCACATCGAAACGCTTGGACGATATCAACTGGTACTGTCGGCGATGCAGTCGATTCAGAACGGCGGCTGGACCGCGTATGCGGCGGTGCGAACCGTGACCGCGCCGACCGACGATGATGGTGAAATCCTGCCGTATCAGCGCGTCGAGAGCGACACGATGTATGCGAGCGAAGCCGCGGCGATCGAGAGCGCGCGCAGTGCTGCGTTGCAGGCGATCGCATCTGGCGCGAAAACCAGGGCAAGCTGATCTCCACCTTTGCCGGTTCAATGTTCGACGCGTCGAAGCAGTCGTAGCGGGTGTCGCGCGGCATACCGCGCCGAATAGTGTGGCCAGTTGCCTTGGGCGCGTGGCGATCCGCGCCTATGCTGTGCGTTGTGCTGTACCGACAACGCCACGCGACGAGGCTGCACCATGACTATTCCGCGGAGAATTATCGATTCGCACGTTCACTTCGTCGATCGCACGGAAAACCAGTATCCGTTTTTTGAGCGTCACGATGAGGGGTTCGAAGCGTTTGTCGGCAACTACGATGCGCTTCCACGGCGTTATCTGCCCGCCGACTATCTCGCGGATGCCACCGGCTACCCGGTCGAGGGCGTCGTCTGGCACGAGTTTCTGTCGACCGATGCATACCAGGAAGCCGCGTGGGCGCAACGGCTGGCAAACGAAAGCAGGCCGCGCAACGGTAACCCGCATGCCGGCAACCTCCGTATTGCGCTGTGCGCGGTGGTCGAGTTCCTCGATCCGGCGCTCGAGCAGAAGCTCGATCTGTACGCGGGTTTGCCGGATCTCACTGCGATTCGTGAGCACGTGGTGTGGGATGACGCGAATCCGCGCAAACGCTTTGCAAAGCGCGGCGATCTGATGCGCGACCCGGAATGGAACCGCCGGCTTGCGATACTGAAGCGATATGACCTGAAATGCGGCCTTTATGCGTTCGCATCGCAGTTGCCGGATCTGATTGAAGTGGTGCGCAGCCATCCGGATATCGGTTTCACCGCCGCGTTGATGGGCTGGCCGCTCGACCTGTCGGACGAAGGCTTCGCGCGCTGGAAGCGCGACCTGCACGAACTTGCCGGCTGCGACAACATCCGCATGGACATCTCCGCGCTCGAATGCCTGTTCGGCATGAAATGGTCGATTCAGGACGCGGCGCGCTGGGTGTCGACGACGATCGAAACGATGGGCGTGTCACGTTGCATGTTCGGCAGTCATATGCCGATCGCCGGCCTGTCGGTCGGATTTGCGGAAGTCTATCGGCGTTACACCGACATGCTCCACGACTACTCAGCGAGCGAAGCGGACGAGATGTTTTACGGTGTCGCGAACCGTTGGTTCATGCCCGCCAATGGATGAGCGGCGCATGATGTTGGCGTTAGCGCGCGCGTTCTTTCAACCCCGCATCGGCCGCCTCTTCGAGTGCCTCGCGCGCGCACAATTCGTCGGTGACGAGCCCGGACAGCCATCCGCCTTTTAGCGCGGCGATCACCGCGGTGCGCTTGCGCTCACCACACGCAAAGCCGATGGTTGGGCGCTTTGGCGGCGATACGGGCCGGATACTGGTCACGCGCCGTTCGGTCGGCGACTCGATGCGCGCACCGTCCGCCGAAATCGGCAAACCATGCAGTTCCGCGACCGCGCCCAATTCCATCAATTCCGCCACTTCGTCGGAGGTGATGAAGCCGTCTTCATGCAGCGGGCAACCGAGCCCGATATTGCCGATGCCGATAAACGCGACATCCGCGTCGCCCGATAGCGACTCGACGATCCGATAAAGCCGGTGATTGCACCATTGCGCGCGCTCGGCCTCGCTATCGGCGATCAACGGCGCAGGCAACAGAAAATGCTTGCCGCCGGTCTTCTCGGAGATATGCAGCGCGACGTCATACCGATTCGACGACCCGTCGTGCGCAATCGCGCCGACCATCGACACCAGCCGATGCTGCGGCCGATCGAGCTGCCCGACCTGATCGACCACCGCCTTCAGCGTGCGTCCGCTGCTGACCGCGACGATCATCGGTTTTTCTTCGCCCAGATACCGCTCCATCACCTGCGCGCCGGCCACCGCAAGCTTCCGGTCGATCTCTTCCTGCGTATCGTTGTCGACTGGCACGACTTCGCACATCGCGAGCCCATACCGTTTCGACAGTTCATCGGCGAGCGCGAGACACTCGGCCAGCTGATGGTCGACCCGCACGCGAATCAGATTTTTTTCGACCGCGAACGCGACCAGCCGCTGCGCGACCGGCCGCGACACCTGCAACTTTTCGGCGATTTCGTTCTGCGTATTGCCCGCCACGTAATACAGCCAGGCAGCACGCGTCGCGAGATCGAGTTTTTCGCTGGACTTGGGCACGGTGAATGGATGCGTCGTTGGCTTGGACCTTTCGACCTGTTCGGCGATTCGAGTGCGGGCTACGCTTCGGAATCGCCTGTCGCAGTCGCGGCAAATAGCGGCTTCAATTGCCGGTACAGCGCGCGGTAATGCTCGAGCCGCTTGCGCAGCACCGCATGCCGCCGCGGATTCGGCGTGAACTCGATTTCCACTGGCGGCTTCGTCAGCACCTGCGCGGGGTCGCCACCGGCCGCGAGCCAGCCCAGCCGCGCGGCGCCGAGCGCGGCGCCGGTTTCGCCGCCGCCGTGTTTGCGCGTACTCGTATTGAGCGCGTCGGCCAGCAGTTGTCCCCAGTAGTTGCTGCGCGCGCCGCCGCCGAGTAGCGACAATGCGTTCGCTTCGGTGCCGGCTGCCTTCAGCGCATCGAGACCGTCGGTCAATGCAAGCGTCACGCCTTCGAGCACCGCGTAGCCGAGTAGCGCACGGTCGGTTGCATGCGTCATGCCGAAGAACACGCCTTGCGCGTACGGGTCGTTATGCGGCGTGCGCTCGCCGGACAGATACGGCAGGAAGATCGGTGCATGCGTCAGCGCGCTTTCGGGCAGCGCCTCGATTTCCGGCAGCAGCGAAGTCTCATTGGTGCCGGTCAGCTTGCAGACCCAGCGCAAGCAGCTCGCGGCCGACAGCACGACGCTCATCTGATGCCAGCGGTTGGGAATCGCATGGCAGAACGCATGCACCGCGGACTCGGGGTTCGGCCGGAAGCTGTCGCCGATCACGCACAGCACGCCGGACGTGCCCAATGACACGAAGCCGTCGCCGGGTTGCGTCGCACCGATGCCGATTGCGCTTGTCGCATTGTCGCCGCCGCCGGCCGCCACGACGACCGGTCCGCGCAGGCCGAGCTCGCGGGCGAGCTCAGGCTTCAGCATGCCGGATGGTGCGCTGCCTTCCGCGAGACCTGGCATATGCGCGCGCGTCAGGTTGCACGCGGCGAGGAGCGTTTCGGACCAGTCGCGCTTTGCGACGTCGAGCCACAACGTGCCGGCCGCATCCGACGGATCGGACACCTTGCCGCCCGTCAGTTGCAGACGCAAGTAGTCTTTCGGCAGCAGCACGCAGGCGGTCTGTTTGAAAATCTCAGGCTCGTGTCGTGCGACCCACAACAGTTTCGGCGCGGTGAAGCCGGGCATCGCGAGATTGCCGGCTACACGATGCAACTCCGGCGCGCGCTCGGTCAGCTCCGCGCATTCTTCGACGCTGCGCATGTCGTTCCATAGAATCGCCGGACGCAGCACGCGGTCCTGCGCATCGAGCAACACGGCGCCGTGCATCTGGCCGGAAAGGCCGATGCCGCGAATCTGCGCGAATTCATCGGGGTGCCGTTCACGCAATGCGAACAGCGCGGCGCGCGTGCCTTCCCACCAGTCGATCGGATTCTGTTCCGACCAGCGCGGATGCGGACGCGACACCGTAAACGGGGTTCCCGCGGTGCCGATCACGCGTCCATCGGACGCGAGCAGCAGGACTTTCACTTCGGACGTGCCGAGATCGATGCCAAGATACATGGGCGCGATACCTTCGTCGGTAAAGATGCGCTACTTTAGCCGCATGTGGCGCGCGATGCCATGGGCGTAAGACCTGGCGCGCATGCGTGCAGCGGATTCGATGATTGAGCGATCACTATGTGGGCTGGGAAGCCGGCTGCGGTCATGGCAATGTCACGCACCGCATGCCGAAAGCCGCTGCCCGTTCCCCGTTCCGCGCTACCTGCCTGTGCAACCGCCGTATTCAACTCTGCTGTTCAACCACGCTTGTCGAGCCAGGCATCGACGCGTGACACTGCCGCGCGAATCGCATTCTCGAGCTGCGGCGTCTGCGCCATGCTTCCCCATAGCAGGCGGTCCGAGCAATACGCTTTGACCGGGTCCGCCGCCGCGAAGAATCCGCGCGCGACCTTCTCGTCCATCACGCCGTCCTGGTAGGTGTATGGCAACCGCCCTTGCTGCCAGCGGTCGAGGAAGCGGAAAAACAGCGCGGGCAGCATCGCGGTCGCCGAGGGCTCGTTGCCGCGTGCGAAGGTTTCGGCGAGCGTCGGCGCGATAAACCCGGGGATTTTCGAAAAGCCGTCCGCCGCGACGCGCTGATTCGTATCCTGGATAAACGGGTTGCTGAAGCGCTCGATCACGACGTCGCGATAGCGGGCCAGGTCGATCGGGCTTGGCGTGAGGCACGCAATCACGTCTTGCGTCACGTAGTCGTACGCGAACCGCTGGATATCCGGGTCGATCGTGCCTTCGTGGATGTAGCGCAGTCCAATCAGTGTGCCCGCCCACGCGATGCAACTGTGCGTCGCGTTCAGCACGCGGATCTTTGCCTCTTCATACGGCATCACCGAATCGACGAGTTCCGCGCCGACTTTTTCCCACGCGGGGCGTCCCGCGCGGAACTGATCTTCGATCACCCACTGGATAAATGCTTCGCCCATCACTGGACACGCATCGTCGAGGCCGGTCGCGGCGCGCACGCGATCGCGCACATCCGGCGTGGGACGCGGCGTGATGCGGTCGACCATCGAGTTCGGGCAAGCGGTATTCGCGTCGAACCACGCGCGCAGCGCCGATGCGCCGCGCTTGTCGAGAAACGCGGTCATCCCCGCATGGAAACGGTGGCCGTTGCTGCGCAGGTTGTCGCAGGTCTGCAGCGTGACGGGGCCCGCGTTGCGCTGCATCCGCGCGTCGAGAATCGCCGCGAGCGCGCCGTAGATCGTCGTGCGCGCACCGTTCAGATCGGCTGCGAGATCCGGGTTGCCGACGTCGAGCCGGTCGTGTTCGTCGAGGTAATAACCGCCTTCGGTGACGGTGAACGCAATGATCTTGCACGCGGGGTCCGCGCCCGCGTCGATCAGCCCTTGCAGGTTGGCCGACCACGGTATGACATGTTTGATCGAACTGATCGTCTCGTACGCGCGCTCGCCTTGCGGCGTGACGGTCTCGAGCGTGTAGACGCCGTTTTGCGCGGCAAGTGCGTCCATCACGGCGTTCATGTCGCTACGGATATTGCCGACGGACAGCGACCAGTGAGGCTCGCCTTCGACATGCGCCTGGATAAGCCGGTGCAGATACCACGCTTGATGCGCGCGATGGAACGAGCCTGCGCCGATGTGCAGGATTACATGCGCATTCGCGCCGCTGCCGCTCGGGTCGCTGTTCATGGTGTGTCTCCAGAGTGTGCTTTGCGCGCGGCCGCCGCTGCGCGCGACCCACATCGATCGCGCGCCTGCTGGGTGCGGAGCATTTGCTCAGTTTGTGAACTTATGATCGTATTCGCGACGGCGAAAGTCAAGGCAGCACGACGAGGTTTTCGTGCGGCAGTGCGGCATCGGCGGGCAGAGGGAGGGCGGCTGGCGGCGAATACGCGGGGACGATCACAGAACCGTGCGCACGTGCCACAGCTCCGGAAACAGCACGACGTCTAGCATCTTGCGCAGATACAGCACGCCCGCGGTGCCGCCGGTGCCCTGCTTGAAGCCGATGATCCGCTCGACGGTCGTCACATGCCTGAAACGCCACTGGCGGAATTCGTCTTCGAGGTCGACCAGTTCTTCGGCCATCTCGTACAGTTCCCAATGCCGCGACGGATTGCGATACACGTCGAGCCACGCGGCTTCGACGCTTGCGTCGTATTCGGTCGGCTTTGTCCAGTCGCGCTCGAGCCGCTCCGGTGCGATTGCAAAGCCGCGCCGCGCGAGCAGGCGCACGACCTCGTCGTAGAACGACGGCGCTTCGAGCAATTGACGGATCGCGTCCATCACTTCGGGATGATGCGCATGCGGCTTGAGCATCTCTTCATGCTTGTTGCCCAGCAGAAACTCGAGTTCGCGATACTGATACGACTGAAATCCCGACGAACTGCCGAGGTACGGTCGCATCGATGTGTATTCGGACGGCGTCAAGGTCGCGAGCACGTCCCAGGCCTGCACGAGCTGTTCGAAGATGCGCGACACGCGCGCCAGCATCTTGAAGGCGCGCGGCAGCTCGTCGCGATGCACAGCAGCGAGCGCGCCGCGCAGTTCGTAGAGGGCAAGCTTCAGCCAAAGCTCGCTCGTCTGATGCTGAATGATGAACAGCATCTCATTGTGATCGGGCGATAGCGGATGCTGCGCGGACAACAAGGTATCCAGCGACAGATAGTCTGCGTAGCTCATCGACTTCGACATATCGAGCTTCGCTTTGTGCCAGCCGTTATCCTGGCCGCGGCCGGGTGCGTTGCCGTTATTGTCGGTGCCCTCATCGCCGGCGGCCATATGAGGCGCGTGCGCGGAATGCGGTACATGAGGGGTACCGTGGCTGATGTTCGAGCCATGTGAAGGCTGCTCGTCGTCCTGCAGTTTCATCGGGTCGGTGGTCATCTTGCGCTCCTCGGCCCGTCAGGTCACAGTGGCGCGGATCGCGAATTCCGGCGCGCGCCAGGTTTCTTTCGCTAATACATCGCGCAGCGTTTCGACCGCATCCCACACGTCCACATAGCGCGTATAAAGCGGCGTAAAGCCGAAGCGCATCACTTGCGGTTCGCGGTAATCGCCGATTACGCCGCGCGCGATCAACGCCTGCATCACCTCGTAGCCGTTCGGATGCGTGACGCTTACCTGCGAGCCGCGTCGCGCATGCTCGCGCGGCGTGATGACGCGCAGCGGAAACTCGTCGCAGCGCGCTTCGACGAGTTCGATAAAGAGATCGGTTAACCCGAGCGATTTGTCGCGGACCGCGCGCATATCCGTTTGCAGGAACACGTCGAGCCCGCATTCGACGAGCGCCATCGACACGATCGGCTGCGTACCGCAGAGGAAGCGCCCGATGCCGTCGTCGGGTTCGTACACCGGGTTCATCGCGAGCGGTGCGCGATGTCCCCACCAGCCCGACAGCGGCTGCTCGAACGCGCTCTGGTGCCGATGCGGAACCCACACGAAGGCGGGCGCGCCGGGGCCGCCGTTCAGGTACTTGTACGTGCAACCGACCGCGCCGTCCGCGCCGACGCCGTTCAGATCGACCGGCACCGCGCCCGCCGAATGCGCGAGGTCCCATATCGCAAGCGCGCCTTTTTGATGAATCAGCTGCGTGAGCGCCGCCATATCGTGCATGTAGCCGCTGCGATAGTTCACCTGCGTGATCATCGCGACCGCGGTGTCCGGCTGTAGTGCGGCTGGCAGTTCCGATGGATCGTCGATCAGCCGGAGCTCATAGGCGCCGTTCGAGTGCGCGACAAGCCCCTGAGCAATGTACAGATCGCTCGGAAAATCACCGCGTTCGGCGACGATCACCCGCCGTTTCGGATCGCGCTGCTGCTGCGCGCGCAACGCGGCCGACAGCAGCTTGAACAGGTTGATCGAAATCGTATCGGTGACCACGACCTCGTTATGCGCGGCGCCGATCAGCGGCGCGAGCTTGTTGCCGAGGCGCTTTGCCAGTGCGAACCAGCCAGCCGTGTTCCAGCTGCGGATCAGGCCTTCGCCCCATTCGGCCGCTATCACGACCTGTGCGCGCTGCGCGGCCGCGGCGGGCGGCACGCCGAGCGAGTTGCCGTCGAGATAGATCGTGTCGGGCGACAGCGCGAACTGCGCGCGCAAAGGCGCAAGCGGGTCGGCGGCGTCGAGGGTCAGTGCTTCGTCACGGGTATTCGTCGTCATCCGGTCAGTTCCAGTCAGGCGCAAGCAAGCGCAATTAAGCGCAATCAGGCGGTCCGTCGTGCGGACGCGGACACGATACGCACTACAGCGCGCGCAACACGGCGCGCACCGGGCTGGCGTCGAGCGTCGTGAATTTGAGCGGTAGCGCGATCAGCTCGTAGTCGCCCGCGTCGACGTCGTCGAGCACGATGCCTTCGAGAATCGCCATTCGATGCGCGTGCACGCGGTGGTGCGCGTCCATTGTTTTAGAGTCCTGCGGATCGAGCGACGGCGTATCGATGCCGATCAGCTTCACACCGTGCGCGGCGAGCAGATCGATCGTTGCCGGCGCGACCGCACAGAACGCGCTATCCCAGACGCTAACCGGCGCATGCGCGTAAGTACGCAGCAGCACGCGCGGCGGGATGTCTTCGAGTGCGGCGGCGATCTGCGCCGGCATGACCAACGGCGTCGTGCCGATGCAATGAATCACACGGCATCGGCCGAGGTACGCATCCAGCGCAACGGCGCCGATCGCGGCCCCTTCGGCGTCATAGTGAAGCGGCGCATCGGTATGCGCGCCGGTATGCGGCGAAAGTGTCAGCCGCGCGACATTGACCGGCGATCCGGCTTCGATGCGCCACACCCGTTCGATACCGACCGGCGTATCGCCCGGCCACACCGGTGTCGCGGCGTCGACGGACGGTGTGATATCCCACAACTTCCGGTTGCGACGCTGCATTTTCGCTGTCGTGTCCATGACATCGATAATAGGCCGGTTGCCGCGCAATAGGGTTGCAAAAAAACTCGTTCTTTCGCCTTGTTTGGAACATAATTTGATCAAGACGGAAAAGGGAGACCGAAAATGAACGCGATCTCGCTCGACGCCACCGATTGCCGTATCTTGACGGTGCTACAGCACGAAGGACGAATCAGCAATCTCGATCTGGCGGAGCGGATCTCGCTGTCGCCGTCAGCCTGCCTGAGGCGATTGCGCCTGCTTGAAGAGCAGGGTGTCATCGAGCGCTATCGCGCGTGTCTGAACCGCGAAGTGCTGGGGTTTGAACTCGAAGCGTTCGTGCAGGTGTCGATGCGCAACGAACAGGAAAACTGGCACGAGCGTTTCGCGGAAGCGGTACGCGACTGGCCGGAGGTAATCGGCGCGTTTGTCGTGACCGGCGAGACGCACTATCTGTTGCACGTACTCGCGCATCACCTGAAACATTATTCGGATTTTGTGCTGACGCGCTTGTACAAGGCGCCGGGTGTGCTGGATATACGCTCGAATATCGTGCTGCAGACACTCAAGGAAGATTCAGGCGTGCCAGTCAGTCTGGTGCCGGGAGCGAGAGGCTAACGCAACCGGTCAAAATGACTGTTTGCGTTGAACGTCGGCGCGCCATTTCGCAAGTCATCCCGAATGCCGTCCGGAATGTGCTCCATGCGCGTCGCCCGCGTCGCGCGCATCGGCACCGGGCTTCACGTTTTTACCGACTACAGCGGCTTGACCGTATGGAATTCGCCACTCTGAAACACGAGCGGCCCGACCTGTCGGGCATCGTCGCGCACGCCGCAGCGTTCCACTTCGCCGACGAAGATCACATGGTCGCCTTCTTCATAACGGCTGCGGTTATGGCACTCGAACCACGCGAGGGCGCCGTCGAGCACCGGCATCCCGCTATCGCCCGCCGCGTGCGCGACGCCTTCGAAGCGGTCGCCCTTTAGTGTCGCGAAGCGTTTGCACAGATCGAGTTGCGACGCGGCGAGCACATTGACGACATAATGGCTATTCGTCCGGAATACCGGCATCGACGCGGAGCGCGACGACAAACTCCACAGCACGAGTGGAGGCGACAGCGAGACGGAGTTGAACGAGCTGGCGGTGATGCCGATCAGTCGGCCCGATGGCGCACAGGTCGTGACGACGGTGACACCGGTGGCGAACTCGCCTAATGCGCGGCGAAACGCGACGGCGTCGAAATTGGGCTGCGCGGCGCGCTTCATGGGTTCGGGGTCTCCCGCGGCGCCTTGTGGGCAATCGTTTCCGCGCGAATGGAGGAAAAAGCTGAATCGAAGGTCATGTAGATTTTCGTCGAATTGACCCAATTTTAGCGGAATCGCGCTGCGGTCCCGCCAAGACCCTACGGTTGTGGGAGCAAGCCGCGCGCGGCGCGAACCGGTCACCGGTCACCGTGGCACGCGGTGGAACGCCTGGTGCATCAGTCGCAAACCAGCACTCGAAGAAAAGGAGCGAGCAGCATGAGTCAGTCAGTCGAAACCGCCACGCTCGGCGGCGGATGTTTCTGGTGTCTCGAAGCGGTGTATCTGGACGTCGATGGCGTCACGTCGGTGGAATCCGGTTACGCGGGTGGTCACGTCGATCATCCGTCGTACGAACAGGTGTGTGACGGCAATACCGGCCACGCGGAAGTGGTGAAGCTCGAGTTCGATCCGTCGAAAATCAGCTATCGCGAGATTCTCGAGATTTTTTTCGCGATTCACGATCCGACGCAGCTGAACCGGCAGGGTAACGACGTCGGCACGCAGTACCGGTCGGTGGTCTTCACGCACTCCGATGCGCAGCGCGATGCGGCGCTGCAGATGATTCGCCAGATCACCGCGGAAGGCATCTACGACGGCCAGATCGTCACGCAAGTGTTACCGCTCGACGGTAACTACTGGCCAGCTGAAGCCTATCATCAGAACTATTTCGCACAGCATCCGAACCAGGGCTACTGCTCGTTTGTCGTGGCGCCGAAGGTCGGGAAGTTCCGGCAGAAGTTCGCGCACCGGATCAAGAGCAGCCGGGTTTGAGCGACAGGCCGGCGCGCCGCGTCCCCGTGTGCGCGCCGCCTTCTATTGCGAGAGTCGCGCGCAGGCGGCTGCAATCTCGCGCGCGAGTTCCACGCAGCTAAGCGGCGCCGATCCTTCCGCCTTGTTGTTGACTGCTATCAGCACCGGTTGACCCGCAATCGCATAGCGTGCCGCGAGTTCCGCGAGCGCGGTGCGTGTGGCCGGGTCTTCATCGACGAGCTGGTCGAACGGATCGTATTTGGCCTTCGCCTGCTCGTACTTGAATCCGCTATGCAGACTCCAGCGTACGATCAGCGGGCCCGCGGGTACTTCGTCGAGTAGCGCGAGCGCCGCCGCTTGCCGTAGCGTGTCCGGCATCCGTGCATGCAAACCGATGCAATAGCGTACGCCCGCCAGTTTCAGCATCCGGACAAAGCGCGGTGTCAGCAGGCACGCGTCACGGATTTCCACCGCATAGCAGCTGCCGTCGGGCAGTGCCGGGAGCGCGGCCAGGAACGCCGCGAGCCGCTCGATCAACGCGGCGGGCTGCGCGAGCAGCGTGTCCGGAAACGGTGAGAACTGGAATACGAGCGCGCCCGCTTTGGTGCCCAGGCCGTCAATACATGGCCGCACAAATTCATCGGCGGCAAGCTGCGCGTTCAGGAAGCATGGGTTCGGCGAGACCGGTTCACCGCGTTCGGCGCGCACGGTCGCGTCGGTCACGAGCGCGGGCGCCTTCACGATAAAACGAAAGTGCTCGGGCACCTGCTGCGCGTAGCGCAGATATTCGGCAAGCGTCAGCGGTTTATAGAACGAGCGGTCGATGCTAACCGTGCGCAGCAGCGGATGCGCGCCGTACGCGGTGAGACCGTCGCGCGACAGCTTGCTGTTGCTGTAGTCATCTGCGTAGACGATCCCGCGCCAGCCGGGAAACGACCATGTCGACGTGCCCAGGTGCACCTGTGGCGGCAGCGTGCTTGCAATGTCAATGAGACCGGTATCCGGCTCGGCGGCGAGCACGCCCTTCGCGCGGCGTTTTGCCGGTTGGGTTGAAGCAGCTTCGGTCGAAGCTGCTTCGCTTGATTCAGATTCGCGACGTGCGTCTGCGGCGTCCGGCTGCGCCGGCGTTTCTTCTTCCCACAACAATGCGTTGGCGGGCTCGCGGATCGGATCCGGCGTCCTCGAGGCGCCCGTAGTGCGGGCCCGCGAAGCGCCGGACGGCTCGCCGTGGTTCGCCTCACGCTGCGTGCGGTGATGCGACGAAGACGGCTGCAAAGGCGCGACACCAGTGGGCGTATCGTCCACCGTTTCACCGAACATATCGATCTGTTCGGCGGACACGTCTTCGTTGCGTGCGCGGCGCGCTTCCATCCATTCCTTTTCTGTTTATGCAAGCGCCGGATCGCGTCAGTTGCGACGCGTCCGGTGCGCGTTGCGTCAACGCAGCCCGCTGCGCACGCTGACGCTCCGTTCGCGCGCGCGTGTGCTCAAAGCGGCGTGTCGTACATATACCGGCGCGACCACGGCAGCGTCGTCGAGCTACGGCCCGCGCGGCGGCAGACCACCTGGAACAGCGAGACATCGTCGTGCTCGAACGCATACGAGCAGCCCGCAAGGTACACGCGCCAGATGCGGAATTTCTCGTCGTCGACGAGCTTCTTCGCCTGTTCGGCCTTTGCCTCGAAGTTCGCGGCCCAGATATCGAGCGTGCGCGCATAGTGGCGGCGCAGGCTCTCGATATCGAGTGCCTCCATGCCGCCGCGCTGCATCGAGTCGAGCACGAGGCCGATATGCGGCAATTCACCATCCGGGAACACGTAGCGGTCGATAAATTCGCCGCCGCCAAGCGACGTCTCGCCACTGTCCGCGTCGGTTGACGTAATGCCGTGGTTCATCGCGACGCCGTCTTCGACAAGCAGGTCGTGGATCTTTTTGAAGTACGCTGGCAGGTTCTTGCGCCCGACGTGCTCGAACATGCCGACGCTCGTGATCCGGTCGAATTGGCCCTGGACGTCGCGATAATCCTGCAGACGAATTTCGATCTTGTCCGCGAGGCCTGCCGCTTTCACTCGCTCGGTTGCGAGATCGAACTGGTTCTGCGACAACGTGACGCCGACGCACTGCGCGCCGAACTTCTGCGCCGCGCGCAACACCAGCGCGCCCCAGCCACAGCCGATATCGAGCAGCCGCTGGCCAGGCTGCACCTGGATCTTGCGCAGGATGTGATCGATTTTCTTCAACTGCGCGGTGCCGATGTCTTCGTCGCCGTTCTCGAAGTACGCGCACGAATAGACCATGTTCTCATCGAGCCACAGCTTGTAGAACTCGTTGGAAACATCGTAGTGGTACTGGATCGACTTCTTGTCCGATGCCTTCGAGTGATTGAAGTAGCGCGTGACGCGAGCGAGCTTGCTGGTGTTCGTGACAGTGCTGCGCGCAAGCGAGTAGCCAATATCGATCACATCGGACAGCTTGCCCTCGATGTCGATCTTGCCTTTCACATACGCCTCGCCGAGATTGTCGAGGCTTGGGTCGAGCAGCAGCGGCATCGCCGATGCGCTATTGACCTTCAGCGTGACCTGCGGCTCGGCGAACTGACCGAAGTCGTGTTTCTGACCGTCCCATAGCACGAGGCGGGCGGGGATATTCGATTTGGTCCGCACTTCGTCGACCCATTGCGCCAGCTTCTTCTCCCAGAACATTCGAACTCTCCGTATCCAATGAATCAAAGCAAAGCCTGTCGAATTGGCGTGCGCCTGCACAGTGCCGGACAACTTGCGCGGCGGCGGGCCAGATCCGTTTAGTGTATGCGGCCCGACTGCGGCCGCGCCTCTTGCCGGTATTTCCGGTGTACAACTGGATCAGGGTGACAGGCGGGCGATCCGCCACGTGCCGCTGCCGTCGCGCGTGTAGCGCATCCGGTCATGCAGCCGGGATGGCCGGCCTTGCCAGAATTCAATCGTATCGGGGACCACGCGGTAGCCGCCCCAGTGCGGCGGACGCGGCGGATGGTCGCCGTATTGCGCGCGGATTTCACGCTCGCGCGCTTCGAGTGCCGCACGGCTTTCGATGACTTGACTCTGCTCGGACGCCCATGCGCCGATGCGCGATTCAAGCGGCCGTGACGCATAGTACGCATCGCTTTCCGCAGCGCTGGTCTTTTCGACGGTGCCCTCGATGCGCACCTGGCGCTCGAGTTCGATCCAGTGAAACAGCAGGCTCGCGCGCGGATTGTTCTCGATCTCGCGGCCTTTGCGGCTTTCGTAGTTAGTGAAGAACACGAACCCGCGAGGGTCGACGCCTTTGATCAGAACAATACGCGCGGCAGGATGACCGTGTGCATCGACGGTCGCGAGCGTCATCGCGTTGGGTTCCGGTAGCTGGGCTTCGATAGCCTGAGCAAACCACTTTTCGAACTGAAGGATTGGATCGCGATCCAGGTCGGCCTCGTCTAGCGAACCGCGCGAATAGTTTTTTCGAAGTTCTGCGAGTGAGCTCATGTTGTTATGCAAGCGCTACAGTAGGGCCAGTATAGCGAAGGACGCATTTCCTTGTAGCCAACCACGTCGATAACACTGTTTACTGTGGCGGGAGAATGCGCCGCCGGCGCTCGCCCGACCGAAGGCATGGCCGGAATGACGACTGAATCGGCGGCTGTGCGATCAGGCAAAATGGAGGTTTCGCCAGCCGGCCACGGCTGTTTGCACACTATCAAGCCGATCATGTCAGCCTCACACGTCGCCACGCCTATCGATGTTACTACCAGCCACACCGGGATTGAAGCCGATCGCGCGCGGCGCTTTGGCGGGGTGGCGCGGCTTTACGGCGCGGCGGGACTTGCCGCATTCGAGCGCGCGCATGTCGCGGTCATCGGCATCGGCGGCGTCGGATCGTGGGCGGTCGAAGCGCTCGCGCGCAGCGCGATCGGCACGCTGACGCTGATCGACCTCGACAACGTCGCCGAGAGCAACACGAACCGGCAGATCCACGCGCACGACGGCAACTACGGGAAACCGAAGGTCGATGCGATGGCCGAACGGATCGCATTGATCGATTCGCAGTGCGACGTGCGCGTGGTCGAAGACTTTATCGAACCGGGCAATTTCGACACGCTGCTTGCAGGCGGCTTCGACTACGTGATCGACGCGATCGACAGCGTGCGGACGAAGACCGCGCTGATCGCATGGTGTGTCGAGCACGGGCAGCCATTGATTACCGTCGGCGGCGCGGGCGGGCAACTCGACCCGACGCGCATTCGCATCGACGACCTCGCGCAGACCATTCAGGATCCGCTGCTGTCGAAGGTCCGTGCGCAATTGCGCAAGCATCATGGTTTCCCACGCGGACCGAAGGCGAAGTTCAAGGTGAACGCGGTGTATTCGGACGAGCCGCTGATCTACCCCGATGCGGCCGTGTGCGATATCGACGAAGAAGCGGAACATGTCGCGACGTCGCCGGGACATGCGGGGCCGGTGGGCCTGAATTGCGCGGGGTTCGGCTCCAGCGTGTGCGTGACGGCGAGCTTTGGTCTGGCGGCGGTTGCGCATGTGCTGCGGGCGCTCGCGCAGCGGGCCGCGACGTGACGTAGCGTGTGCGGCGTTGCCGCGCGCGGTGAAGCGTGATGCAACGCGAATAGAGGCTTGAAAAGAAAGGCAGCGCTGGACGTTTGCGTTGCGCTGCGTTTTCATCGTCCTTGCCGGACTTCTTACGCTCGCATCAATACAGCGCGGCACTCAGTTTGCGCCGCCACTTCGCGACCAGTTCCGGGTTGTGCGCGGCCAGATCGAACACCGACAGCATCGTCTTGCGGCCGATGTCTTCGCGATAGCCGCGATCGCGCTTGACGATCTCCAGTAGCTGTTCCAACGCGCCGTCGTACTTGTGCCGCGCAATCAACGCGCTCGCGAGATCGAAGCGCGCATCGAGATCGTCCGGGGTCCCCGCCACTTTGGCTTCGAGTGCATCGGTAGGCGGCAGGTCGGCTGCGGCGTCGAGCGCGTCGAACCGGGTCTTGATCGCGTTGAAGCGCGCGTCGATGCCCTGCGTGGTTTTCGGCGACAGCAGGTCGATCTGCTGGCGCGCTTCGTCGACACGACTGTCCGCGAGCAGCAGTTCGATCAGGTCCATTCGCGCGTCGTCGTAGCCCGGGTCGAATGCGAGCGCTTCTTTAAGGTAATCGTAAGCTTGCCCGCGCTGACCTTCCGCCAGCGCCGCCACGGCCGCGCCGCGCGCCGCTTCCGCGCCGTTCGGCACAAGCCGGTCGAGAAACTCGCGCAACTGGCCTTCCGGCAGTACGCCGATGAACTGATCGACGGGCCGGCCATCCGCGAATGCGACGACGTGCGGAATGCTGCGCACCTGGAAGTGCGCGGCGAGTTCCTGATTCTCATCGACGTTCACTTTCACGAGCTTCCATTTGCCGTCGTATTCGGCTTCGAGCCGTTCGAGCATCGGGCTCAGGCTCTTGCACGGTCCGCACCACGGCGCCCAGAAGTCGACCAGCACCGGCGCGAGCGTCGAGCCGGCAATCACGTCCTTTTCGAAAGTGGCCAGAGTGGTGTCCATCGCATCCTCATCGTCAAACGGTTGATACGGTCAATTGAGGGCATGATGCGCCAATTCAACACGGAACGGGCGAGCAAGCGCCTTGTCATGTCCGGCGGCAATCTGCGCTCAGCGAGGCTTGCGCTCGGGCAGCGGAATCCATTCGGTTTCGCCCGGCACCTGACCCATTTGCTGATTCGTCCACGCGAGTTTCGCGTGCTCGATCTTGTCGCGCGAACTCGACACGAAATTCCACTCGATAAAGCGCTCGCCTTCGAGCTTTTCACCGCCCAGCAGCATGACCGTCGCACCGTGGGTGCTGGCGAGCGTCACCGTTTCGCCGGGCACGAGCACGGCCATTTGCTCGGGCTCGAGTGGCGTGCCGTCGATTGACAGGTCGCCTTCGACCAGATAGACGCCGCGTTCGTCGTGCTCCGGTTCGAGCGCGAACGCACTGCCTGGCGTGAATTGCGCGGCCGCGTACAACGTGCCCGAGAAAGTGCGGGCCGGTGCGGTATGACCGAACGCGGTGCCGGCGATCACGCGCAGCGTGACGCCGTTGCGCTCGAACTGCGGCAGCGTGGACGCCGGGTGATGTTCAAACGACGGCGCACAGTCTTCATCGGCGAGCGGCAACGCGACCCAGGTCTGGATGCCGTGCACCCGCGAGCCGCGCATGCGCTCGTCGTCGGGCGTGCGCTCCGAGTGAACGATGCCGGAGCCGGCGGTCATCCAGTTGACGTCGCCGGGGACGATCTTCTGCTCTGAACCGATGCTGTCGCGATGCATGATCGCGCCGTCGAACAGATACGTGACCGTCGCGAGGCCGATGTGCGGGTGCGGCCGCACGTCGATGCCGGTACCAGCGGGGAGGGTGGCCGGACCCATGTGATCGAAGAAGATGAACGGGCCGATCAGACGCGCGGCCATCGCGGGCAGCACGCGCCGCACGACCAGGTTGCCGATATCGCGCAGATGGGGTTTCAAAACTGCTTTGATCGAGGAAGACATGGTGTTGGCGGATGCGTCGGGAGGGCGGGATGGTCATTCTACTGCCCTCACGCGCAAACCGACGGGAACCGCGCGCGCCGCCGTCGGGCTGGCGGCGCGCAGATGAAGCCGCGTGCAAAATAAACGGCCACTTCGAGTGGCCGTGTTTGCAGCGAGCGGATTCGTGACGAACAGGTTTCGTTCAAGTCATCCGGCTTTTCGCGAGCGGCGGGTTCGCCGCGAAGTACCGCTTGATCCCGTTCATGATCGCGGTTGCCATTCGGTCGCGGTATGTGTCGTCGTTCAGACGCCGCTCTTCTTCAGGGTTGCTGATGAACGCGGTCTCGACGAGGATCGAAGGAATATCCGGCGCCTTCAGCACGGCAAATCCGGCCTGCTCGACCGAACCCTTGTGCAGTTTGTTGATGTCGCCGATTTCCCTCAGCACATAGTTGCCGTAGCGCATCGAATCGCGAATCTGCGCGGTCGTCGACATATCGAACAGCGCTCGGTTTACCGCCGCATCGGTCGATTTGATGTTGATGCCGCCGATCATGTCCGACGAGTTTTCCTTGTTCGCCATCCAGCGCGCGGCCGCGCTCGACGCGCCGTGCTCCGACAGCGCGAACACGGACGAACCGCTGGCCTCGGGCGTCGTGAACGCGTCGGCGTGAATCGACACGAACAGGTCCGCGCCGACGCGCCGCGCTTTCTGCACGCGCACGTTCAGCGGCACGAAGAAATCCGCATCGCGTGTCATCATCGAGCGCATGTTCGGCTGCGCGTCGATCTTCGTGCGCAGCCGCTTCGCGATGTCGAGCGCGACGTGTTTTTCGTAGGTGCCGCTGCCACCGATCGCGCCCGGATCTTCGCCGCCATGGCCGGGGTCGATGGCGACCGTCAGCAGCCGTACGGTGCTGCTTTTGCCTTTCGGCGTGCTGAAGGTGTAAGTGTCGTTCGTATCACTATCGGCGCCGCTGTCGTCGTTGCGCGCGAGCGCGGAAGGCGGCAGTGCCGGCTTGGCGGGCGCACGCGGCGCAGGTGCGGGGTTCGCGCGCGCCTGCGCCTGAGCGCGCGGCGCGGCGGCTGCGGATGCCCCAGGCGTCGCGGATGGCCCGCCCGGCGCAGGCGTATCGTTCTGCGCGTACTTTTCGAAGAACGCATCGCTGTTGTCAGCCGTCGCGGGCGGCGACGACGGACCGTTGAGCGTCGCGTTCGGCGGCGCGCTCTGTTCCCGCAGACGCTGTTCCTTGCGCTCGGTCTGCGCGAGGAGGTCCATGAGCGGATCCGGCGCGACAGCCGGATACAGATCGAACACCAGCCGGTATTTGTACGAGCCGACCGGCGGCAGCGTGAACACTTGCGGCTTCACCTCGCCCTTCAGATCGAACACGAGCCGCACCACATGCGGCTGATACTGACCGACACGCACCGATTGAATCTGTGGATCGTTCGGCGCGATCTTCGATACGAGGTCCCTTAGCGCCTGATCGAGGTCGAGGCCGTTCAGATCGACGACGAGCCGATCGGGACCTTGTAGCAATTGCTGGTTGTTCTGCAGCGGCTGGTCCGATTCGATCGTTACGCGCGTGTAGTCGCGCGCGGGCCATACGCGCACGCCTAGCACCGAGCTGGCCCAGGCGAGCCGCGGCACCGCGAGTCCGAGCACAAGCGTCGATGCACCGGCGTACAGAATCTGGCGGCGGCGCCAGTTGTGCGACGCGGTGGCGGCGGATTCAATCGAGCGGAACGGTTTGATCAACATCTTTCGAGACATGCTTTTCCTGATTCGCTGTACGCCCGGGCGGTCAGCCTGCGCCCCTCGCCGTCCACTTCCAGCGAGAAGATCAGATCCGGCACACCCAGTAAAGCTCCCGCGCGCTGCGGCCATTCGACAAGACAGATCGCACCACTGTCGAAATACTCTCGAAAGCCCGCATCGGCCCATTCGGCCGGATCGCTGAACCGATAAAGATCGAAGTGATAGAGCTCGAGTTCCCCATCGGGCCGGTGCACCGCATAGGGTTCGACGAGCGTGTACGTCGGGCTGCGCACGCGGCCGGCATGACCGAGCGCGCGCAAGGTTGCGCGCACGAGCGTGGTCTTGCCGGCGCCGAGGTCGCCGATGAGATGCACCTGCAAACCCTTGAACACGTAATGGCCGTTGCGTTGCGCTTCACGTTCGGCTTCGAGCGCTCGCGCGAAACGTTCGCCGAATGCGGTGGTGGCAGCTTCGTCCGCGAGCACGACGGTGCGCTCAAGCAGGACGTCGGCAATGGGGTGGGTCGCGTGGTCGGGTTGATCGGGCATTCTCGTAAAATGACGTAATGGACCGAAGCCAGCAGCATCCCGTTTCCGGCACGCCCGACTCCAACGGCGGCCCGCGCGCTCACCCAACTCTCCCGTATCGTTTCGATGACGCTGCGCTGGCCGCGCTCGCATCGCGTATCAGGACGTGGGGACGCGAGCTTGGTTTCGGCGAGGTGGGAATTAGCGATACCGACCTCGCAAGTGCCGAAGCGGGCCTCGCGGCATGGCTCGACGCGGGTTGGCACGGCGAGATGGATTATATGGCCAAACATGGGATGAAACGTGCACGGCCGGCCGAGCTTGTGGCCGGCACGCTACGCGTGATTACGGCGCGAATGGCCTATTTGCCTGCGTCGACAGAAGCGGGAAAGGGCGGTGAAAGCGGCGTTGAAAGCGCTGCCGCGCGCGAACCAGGTGATGGCGTGCGCGGCAAACTGGTCGCGGATAGCCCCGCACAGCAGGACTGGCGCCGCGACGAACATGCGCGTCTCGCGGACCCGTCCGCGGCCGTCGTGTCGATTTACGCGCGCGGCCGCGACTATCACAAGGTGATGCGAAACCGTCTGCAGCAGCTCGCGGAGCGCATCGAGCACGAGGTGGGCGGTTACGGCTTTCGGGTGTTTACCGATTCGGCGCCGGTGCTCGAGGTCGAACTTGCGCAGAAGGCCGGTGTCGGCTGGCGCGGCAAGCATACGTTGCTGTTGCAGCGCGATGCGGGTTCGCTGTTTTTTCTTGGCGAGATCTATGTCGATTTGCCGCTGCCTACCGATGCGCAGCGTACGCCTGAGCGCGCGCCGCAGACCGCGGGCGCGCATTGCGGACATTGCACGCGTTGCATCGACGCCTGTCCTACCGGCGCGATCGTCGGACCGTACAAGGTCGATGCGCGGCGCTGCATCTCCTACCTGACAATCGAACTGAAGGGCAGTATTCCCCAGGATTTGCGGCCGCTTATCGGTAATCGTGTGTACGGGTGTGACGATTGTCAGCTGGCGTGTCCGTGGAACAAGTTCGCGCAAGCGGCGCCGGTCGCGGACTTCGATGTGCGTCACGGATTGGACCGCGCATCATTGACCGACCTGTTCGGCTGGAGTGCGGCGGACTTCGATGCGCGGATGCAAGGCAGCGCGATCCGCCGGATCGGTTATGAATGCTGGTTGCGCAATCTGGCGGTCGGGATGGGCAATGCGTTGCGCGCCGATCCGGCTAGCCTCGCGCCGCATGTGCGGGAGGCGATTGTCGACGCGTTGCGCCAGCGCGCCGACGACGCTTCGCCGCTGGTGCGCGAGCATGTGCAATGGGCGCTGGAAGCAGCGTAGAGTGGGCCGCCATGGCTGGATAAACCGGCCGGGCGCGCGTGAGATGGGTCGGCGAGGCTGCCATCCCGGCCGCTATCGGGAGGATACGTTCATCATGTTCAATGCAGTGATCGAGGCGCCGTTCGGCAAGATCGGCGTCCGCGTCGAAGGGGCCAAGGTGCGCGAGATCGTCTATTTGCCGGACTCGGTGCAAAGCGTCGAGCCCGACACGGTGCTGGCGAAAGAGGCCGCCGAGCAGATCGAACGCTATCTCGAGCACGCGTCGGCGAACTTCGACCTGCCGCTTGCCGTTGTTGGCACCGCGTTCCAGCGGCGCGTCTGGCAAGCGATCAGCGCAATCCCGCCCGGCATGGTGCTGACCTACGGCCAACTGGCGAAGGAAATTGGCAGTGTGCCGCGCGCAGTGGGCCAGGCGTGCGGGTCAAATGCATATCCGATCGTGATTCCGTGCCATCGGGTAGTCGCTTCCGGCGGTATCGGCGGCTTCGCGCATCATGGCGACGACGGCTATTACCGGAAGGTCAAGCGCTGGCTGCTCGCGCACGAAGGCGTGAGCTACGCATGAGCGACGCTTTTACCCCCGCTATTACCGCGGAGTCGACCGACGCATCCATCGGGTCGCCGCTTTTACAGTCGAGCGGCGCGTCGATCGACGCGTTCTGCGACGCACTGTGGCTCGAGCACGGTTTGTCGCGCAACACGCTCGATGCCTACCGGCGCGATCTGCGCCTCTTTGCCGAATGGCTCGCGGCAACCCGCAATGCGTCGCTCGATACCGCTGCCGAAGTGGATCTGACCGCGTACAGCGCGGTGCGCGCGAAGGACAAATCGACGTCCGCGAATCGTCGCCTGTCGGTGTTTCGGCGTTACTACGCGTGGGCGGTGCGCGAACATCGCGCGGCAGCGGACCCGACGCTGCGCATCCGTTCGGCGAAGCAGCCGCCGCGTTTTCCATCGACGCTGACCGAGGCGCAGGTCGAAGCATTGCTCGGTGCGCCCGATATCGACACGCCGCTCGGATTGCGCGACCGTACGATGCTCGAGCTGATGTACGCCAGCGGCTTGCGCGTGACCGAGCTTGTGACGTTGAAGACCGTTGAGGTCGGCCTCAATGAAGGCGTCGTGCGCGTGCTCGGCAAGGGTGCGAAAGAGCGGCTGATTCCGTTCGGCGAGGAGGCGCATGGCTGGATCGAGCGGTATCTGCGCGAGTCGCGGCCCGCGCTGCTCGGTGCGCGCGCGGCTGATGCGCTGTTCGTGACCGCGCGCGCGGAGGGCATGACGCGTCAGCAGTTCTGGAACATCATCAAGCGTCATGCGACGGCGGCCGGCGTGCATGCGCCGCTGTCGCCCCATACGCTCAGGCATGCGTTCGCGACGCATTTGTTGAACCACGGTGCGGACTTGCGTGTCGTGCAGTTGCTGCTCGGGCATACCGATATTTCGACGACGCAGATTTATACGCACGTTGCGCGTGAGCGGTTGAAGTCGCTGCATGCGACGCATCATCCGCGTGGGTGACGGCTAGTGGCAACCGGCACCGGCAATCGAAACCGCAAGGCCTGGGCAACGCAAGCGCGCGCATCCGAGCGTGCGTCGCGAAGGTCGCTCGCGTTATACGAGGTCACGCAGCTTGTGCTTCAGAATCTTTCCGGTCGAAGCAGCGGGCAGTGCGTCGAGCACCTTCACTTCGACAGGCCGCTTATACGGAGCAAGCCGCGTTCCGCACCATTCGACCAGCTGCGCGGGCGACACGTGCGCGCCGGCGAGCAGTTCAACAAATGCGACCACTTCCTCGTCGCCATCGCTTGCCGGTCGCCCGATCACCGCGGACTGCACGACATCTGAATGTGCGTTCAGCACCTGCTCGACCTCCGCTGGATAGACATTGAACCCTGAACGGATAATCAATTCCTTGCTGCGCCCGACGATATGCATTGCACCATCCGGGTCCTGCGTCGCCAGGTCGCCGGTTTTGAGCCAGCCGTCTTCAGATACAGCAGCGCGCGTTTGAGCGGCCGCGCGATAGTAGCCGAGCATCACATTGGGGCCGCGCACCCAGAGCTCGCCGACATCACCGCGTCCGACATCGGCGCCATCCGGCGCTACGAATCGCACGTCGATACCGGGGATGGGCGGGCCCACCGAGCAGTCTGTGCGCGGGGCATCGAGCAGCGTATGCGCGACGGTCGGGCTGGTTTCGGTCATTCCATAGCCGTTGTGCAGCGCGACGCCGTAAACGGCTTCGACGCGTGCTTTCAGCGTTGCATCGAGCGGTGAGCCGCCCGAGTACGCGAACCGCAAGCGGGGGGCGGACCAGCGCAGACGCTGCGTACGCAGATAGTCGAGCACCTTCGCGTGCATCGCGGGCACCCCCTGAAAAATCGACACCCGTTCTTCGGCAAGCGCGACACGTACCGCTTCCGGCGCAAAACGCGGTGCAAGCCGCAACGTTGCACCCGCATAGAGGCTCGCGAGGCACACTGACGCAAGCCCGTATACGTGCGACACCGGCAACACCGTGTAGACGACGTCGTCCGGATCGACGCGACGCAGCGTACTGGACATTGCCGCGATGAAAAGCAGATTGCGATGCGACAGCATCACGCCCTTTGGCGTGCCGGTGGTGCCGGTCGTGTAGATCAGCGCGGCGCACTGATATTCGCCTGCGACTTCGAACGGTTCCGTAAGTGCGTCGGGATCGACCGTATATGACCACGCACCGATTCTGGACTCAAGCGCGTATGCGCTCGGGGGTGCGGGCTGCGCGCCGCAGCGCTGCGCATGCTGCGCGGCGTGCGCCGACGCTTCGGTCGTGAAGACGGTCATGCGCGGCCGTGCGTGTTTGCTGATCGCATCGAGTTCAGTCGTCGCGAGGCGCGCGTTGCAGAGCAGCGCCCATGCGTCGAGTTGCGCGGTGGCAAATAACAGCACGATCTGCGCGACGCAGTTTTCCGCGACGATCATCACACGATCGCCGCCGCGCACGCCGAGCTCGCGTAGCGTCGCGGCGGCCACGTCGATGGCGGCGGCGAGCTGCGCATAGGTCAGGCGCCGTGTGTCTTCGATCAGCGCGAGATGCTCGGGATGACGCGTGGCGCTCGCCACCGGAATAGCGCAGATGCGTGCAGGCAGCGATGCGAGCAACGCCGCCGCGTCGACGACGACGTCGGCGCGTAACTGGGCACTATCGGATGCACGCGGATACGGCGGATGGCTCAAGGCAATCTCCTGGCAGCGACGCGGCGGGGCAAAGGCGCTGCCGATCTCAAGCTGACGAATCGCGAACGATCGTGCCACAGGCGCGGGGGTCCGCACAATCCTGACCGTTCGGCAGATGGCGCGCGGCGACGCGCGGACATTACAATGCGCCGATGAGCAAATCCAGACACGTTTCCGAAACGCCCGCCACGCAATTTCTGCGGCGTCACCGCATTGAATTTGGCGAGCATCCGTATGACTACGTCGAGCATGGCGGCACGGAGGAATCGGCCCGTCAACTCGGCGTCGATGAGCATCACGTCGTGAAGACACTCGTGATGGAAGACGAGCATGCGAAGCCGTTGATCGTGCTGATGCACGGCGACCGTACGGTGTCGACGAAGAATCTCGCGCGGCAAATCGGCGTGAAGCGCGTCGAGCCCTGCAAGCCGGACGTCGCGAACCGGCACTCAGGGTACCTGATTGGCGGTACATCGCCATTCGGCACGCGTAAGCCGATGCCGGTCTATGTCGAATCGGGCATTCTCGAACTGGATCGGATATGGATCAACGGCGGGCGGCGCGGGTTTCTGGTCAGCATCGCGCCGAGCGTGCTGACCGGCGTACTCGGGGCGAAACCGGTGCAGTGCGCAAGCGTCGATTAAGAGGCTGGCGGCTTCGGTAGAATGTGCGCCGTCGTGAAAGCGCGATCCGTAGCAGGCGGCTGGCATCTGGCGCGATCCGGCGCTATCGGGCGCGCGAAAGCCGTGTTCAACGGCACGCGTTCATCATCGCGATGTTTGATACCTACAAGAGTTTCGATATGGAAAACCTGATTGTTGCCGTTGTGTCCTATCTGATCGGTTCGGTGTCGTTTGCCGTGATCGTGAGCGCGGCGATGGGCCTGGCCGACCCGCGTTCGTATGGGTCCGGCAACCCGGGTGCGACCAACGTGCTGCGCACAGGCAACAAAAAGGCCGCCGTCCTGACGCTGATCGGCGATGCGCTGAAGGGTTGGGTGCCTGTGTGGTTTGTCGGTCACTACGGCGCGCGCTACAACCTCGACGATACGTCGATTGCGATCGCCGCCATCGCGGTGTTCCTCGGGCATCTGTATCCGGTGTTTTTCCGCTTCAAGGGCGGCAAAGGCGTCGCGACCGCGGCGGGCGTGCTGCTGGCGATCAATCCGGTGCTCGGTATCGCGACGCTGTTGACCTGGCTGATCGTCGCGTTCTTTATGCGCTACTCGTCACTTGCGGCGATTTGCGCGGCAATCTTCGCGCCACTGTTCGACGGCTTTCTGTTCGGACCGAATGTGATCGCGCTGTCGATCGTTGCGATGAGTGCGCTGCTGATCTGGCGCCATCGCGGCAATATCGCGAAGCTGGTGGCCGGGAAGGAAAGCCGGATTGGCGAGAAGAAGAAAGAGGCGGAAGGCGGAAGGGCCGGCGGCGCGGGGCCCAGGAAGCCGTGACGGCGGTGGATTGACGGCGCGGCGCACAGGGAAGATGGACCAGCGGGGCCGGGCGAACGGAAAGACGGACCGCAGGACCGCAGAACCGCAGGACGAATGGCGAGGCGGATGGGCGGACAGAATGGCGAGCGGCCGGGCGACGCGCAAAGCCTCGTTGCGCACTGCACGCCACGTTCCGTCTCGACACGCTCGCGAAGCCGCCAGCTCATCCGATCTGCCGGCGACCGCGAGAAGTCAGTCGCGGAAGTTGTTGAAATCGAGCGGGGTATCCGTCACTTCCTTGCGCAGCATCGCGATCACGCTTTGCAGGTCGTCGCGTTTCGTGCCGGCGACGCGCACCGCGTCGCCCTGGATGCTCGCCTGCACCTTGATCTTGCTGTCTTTCACAAGCTTGACGATTTTCTTCGCGAGGTCGCCCGATACGCCTTTCTTGATCGTGACGACCTGCTTGACCTTGTCGCCGCCGATCTTCTCGATCTTGCCGTAATCGAGGAAGCGCACATCGACGCTGCGCTTCGCCATTTTGCCGAGCAGCACGTCCTTCACCTGGCCGAGCTTGAACTCGTCATCGGCGAACGCGGTTAGCTCGCGCTCCTTTTGCTCGACGCGAGCATCCGATCCCTTGAAGTCGAAGCGCGTCGAAATTTCCTTGTTCGACTGCTCGATTGCATTTTTCACCTCAACCATGTTGGCTTCGCAGACGACGTCGAACGATGGCATTTTTCTCTCCCATAGTGCCGCGGTGCCGCGATGCCGCCCGCCGGGCGCGCGCGCCGCACTCGCTATAATCACGAACCGATGTCATTTTACCGATGCCCTATCGTTTGCCCAAGGCTTGCGCGTCGACGGTATGGCTTTACGGATCGTTTTGCGTTTCGTTTCACGCTGACGCCGTGTTGAAACAAACCGGTCCGAGCCTTTGTCAGCCTTGGTCGTCTCCGCCCGTTAGTCCTCTGACCTTTTCAACCCGATGTCCGAAGCTGCCGCCGTTTCGTTTATAGCCGACTACCCGCTCCGCGCGCATAACACGTTCGGTTTCGACGTGCGTGCGCGGCTAGCGTGCCGGATCGAACGGGAAGACCAGTTGCTTGCGGCGGTTCGCGACCCGCGTGTGGCCGGGCTGCCGCGGCTGGTGCTCGGCGGCGGCAGCAACGTCGTACTGACACGCGACTTCGCCGGGCTCGTGCTGCTGATCGCGCTGCGCGGCCGGCGCATCGTCCGCGAGGACGGCGACGCGTGGTTTGTCGAGGCGGCGGCAGGTGAAAACTGGCATCAGTTCGTCGAATGGACGCTCGCGCAGGGCTTGCCCGGCCTCGAGAACCTCGCGCTGATTCCCGGCACGGTGGGCGCCGCGCCGATCCAGAACATCGGCGCTTATGGGCTCGAAATGGCCGAGCGCTTTGCGTCGCTGCGCGCGGTCGATCTCGTGTCCGGTCAGACCGTCGAGCTCGACCCGCGCGCGTGCCGGTTCGGCTATCGCGACAGCTTTTTCAAGCGGGAAGGGCGCGACCGCTTCGCGATTACGTCGGTCACCTTCCGGTTGCCGAAAGTCTGGACGCCGCGAGCCGGCTATGCGGACATCGCGCGCGAACTGGCTGCCGGCCAACAGGACGTTGGCGGTGAAAGCAGTGACGGAAGCGTCAACGGTGGCGGCGGCAACAGCAGTGGCAGTGGCAGTTGTGACGCCAACGCCAACCCCAACGCCGCGTCCGGCGCTCGCGCGATCTTCGACGCGGTGGTCCGGGTGCGCCGGGCGAAGCTGCCCGACCCGCTTGCGCTCGGCAACGCCGGCAGCTTTTTCAAGAACCCTGTGATTGGCGCCGCGCAATTCGAAGCGCTGCGTGAGCGCGAGCCTGGCGTGGTGTCGTATCCGCAGCCGGACGGGCGCGTGAAGCTCGCGGCCGGGTGGCTGATCGACCGCTGCGGGTGGAAGGGCCGCGCGCTCGGCGCGGCGGCCGTGCATGACCGGCAGGCGCTGGTGCTCGTCAATCGAGGCGGGGCCACCGGCGCTGACGTGCTGGCGCTGGCTGCGGCGATTCAACGTGACGTCGCGGAGCGTTTCGGCGTGGACCTCGAGCCGGAGCCGATCTTTCTTTGAGCATCTGGCGGCGCTAGAGCAGGCCGCCGTGGACGGCCGATGATTCGATCCATAAAAAAAGCCGGCGCACGTAGTCGTGCACCGGCTTATCAGGGAATTTGAAGCAGGGAATTTGAAGCAGGGACTCTGAATCAGCGACGCTGAAGCAGCGACCGCGAGGCCGCCGCTTCATCGACGCTTAAGACCCGCGCTTGCGGCGAGCGTTTTCCGCAATCCGCATCCGCAGCGCGTTCAGCTTGATAAAGCCGCCGGCGTCCGCCTGGTTGTATGCGCCGCCGTCGTCGTCGAACGTGGCGATAGTCTTGTCGAACAGGGTGTCCTTCGAATCGCGCGCGACCACCGAGACGCTGCCCTTATACAGCTTCACACGTACCCAGCCGTTGACCTTTTCCTGCGTGTGGTCGACGAGCACCTGCACTGCGCGGCGTTCCGGGCTCCACCAGTAGCCGTTGTAAATCAGCGATGCATAGCGCGCCATCAAATCGTCCTTCAGGTGCGCGACTTCGCGGTCGAGGGTGATCGATTCGATGCCCCGGTGCGCCTTCAGCATGATCGTGCCGCCCGGCGTTTCATAGCAGCCGCGCGATTTCATGCCGACATAGCGATTCTCGACGAGGTCGAGCCGTCCGATGCCGTGCTTTCCGCCCAGCCGGTTCAGTTCGGTGAGCATCGCGGCCGGCGACAAACGCTTGCCATTCAATGCGACAGGATCGCCGTGCTCGTACTCGATATCGATGTATTCCGGCTGATCCGGCGCCTCTTCCGGCGATACGGTCCAGCGCCACATGTCGGCTTCGGCCTCGGCCTTCGGATCTTCGAGGTGACGGCCTTCGAACGAGATATGCAGCAGGTTCGCGTCCATCGAATAAGGCGCGCCGCCCTGCTTGTGCTTCATTTCGATCGGAATGCCCGACTTTTCCGCGTAAGCGAGCAGCTTCTCGCGCGACAGCAGGTCCCATTCACGCCACGGCGCGATCACCTTGATGCCGGGTTCCAGCGCGTAATAGCCCAGTTCAAAGCGGACCTGATCGTTGCCCTTGCCGGTCGCGCCGTGCGAGACCGCTTGTGCACCCGTCGCGCGCGCGATGTCGATCTGGCGCTTCGCGATCAGCGGACGCGCGATAGACGTGCCGAGCAGATATTCGCCTTCATAGAGCGTATTCGCACGGAACATTGGGAACACGAAGTCGCGCACGAACTCTTCGCGCAGGTCTTCGATGTAGATGTTTTCCTGTTTGATGCCGAGTTGCAGCGCTTTCTTGCGTGCCGGTTCCAGCTCTTCGCCCTGGCCGATGTCGGCCGTGAACGTGACGACTTCGGCGTCGTAGTTGTCCTGCAACCACTTCAGGATGACGGAGGTGTCGAGGCCGCCCGAATAGGCGAGCACGACTTTCTTGATATCGCTCATGATGGACTCGTAGCTGGAAGACTAGTGCGCGCCGGCGGCCCCGGCGCGCGGAAAAACGCTATTTTGACACTAAACCGCCGTATGTCCCGCGTTTTGGACGGGGCGGCGGTGTGAGGCTAGTTGCGATGGCGCGCCTGAACGCCCGGGCGGACTCAGTGATTGAGCTTGCCGAGCAGCAGATATTCCAACAGCGCCTTCTGCACGTGCAGACGGTTCTCCGCTTCGTCCCACACGACGCTTTGCGGCCCGTCGATCACTTCCGCGCTCACTTCTTCGCCGCGATGCGCGGGCAGGCAGTGCATGAACAGCGCGTCCCTGTTTGCGAGCGCCATCATGTCCGCATCGACGCACCAGTCCGCGAACGCTTTCTTGCGCGCTTCGTTTTCCGCTTCGAAGCCCATGCTGGTCCAGACATCGGTGGTGACGAGGTCGGCCCCCGTGCAGGCTTCGTGCGGGTCGCCGAATTCCTGGCAGAACGGTGCGCTCTCCGGCGCGACCAGCGCGCGATCGAGCTTGTAGCCCGGCGGCGTGGACAGGCGCAATTTAAAGCCGAGAATCTGCGCTGCCTGAATCCATGTGTACAGCATGTTGTTCGCGTCGCCGACCCACGCGACCGTTTTGTCGCGAATCGGCCCGCGATGCTCGTAGTACGTGAAGATGTCAGCCAGCACCTGGCACGGGTGATATTCGTTTGTCAGCCCGTTGATGACCGGCACCCGCGAATTCTCGGCAAAGCGCTGGATGATGTCCTGGCCGAACGTGCGAATCATGATGATGTCGACCATCCGCGAGATAACCTGCGCGGCGTCTTCGATCGGCTCACCGCGGCCAAGCTGCGTATCGCGCGTGCTCATGAACACCGCGTGGCCGCCCAGCTGGAAGATGCCCGCTTCGAACGATAGTCGCGTACGCGTTGAGTTCTTCTCGAAGATCATCGCGAGCGTGCGGTCGTGCAGCGGGTGATAGGTTTCGTAGTTCTTGAACTTGCGTTTCAGAATGCGTGCGCGTTCGAGCACGTATTCGTAGTCGTCGAGAGAGAAGTCCTTGAACTGCAGATAGTGGCGGATAGTTTTGGCGTTCATAAAACAAATACGGCGGTCTCACCCGGCCGCGAGGACCGGACGGCACCGCCGTCGTTTGTGGTAACTCAATGCAGGATAAAGGATTTTCCGAGGTTTGACGAGTCAGCCAAACAGATGGGAGTCGCACGAGCGGCATCGGGAAAATTGCTGCTGCAACGTTCGCGAGAGTCTTGTGTGCAGTGCGGAAAGAGGCCCGCTGCGATATAATCCGTAAGTTATTCAAGAGCCCGGCAGGCAGGCTCCACGCCCGCTGGACAAGGCTTGGCCTACGCAATGCGCGGACGGGCGCACGTTGGCGTAAGCGGCTGCAATGAACACGTCGGGCGCGTCCCATGGCCATTGTCTCAACGCCATTTATCGCGCTGCCGTCATCCGGTTTTCAGGCTTCCGCGTTTTTCCATGCAGTCTGATCGCCGTGAGCGGGCCCGCACGGACGTGCATGGCGGTGCTTCGCATGTTCGCGCAACCGCGCTCCGGTAACCTGTCCGTTGTTGGCACTCCGCTGGGCAGTCACACAGGGTTTCCTACATGGTCGACACACCCCCAACCGAGTTCTTCATCCAAGGCGTCACCAGCAAGGGAAAAAAGTTTCGGCCGAGCGACTGGTCGGAGCGTCTTGCGGGCGTGATGTCGGGTTTCGGTCCGGGGGCGAGGGGGCCGAATGCGCGCCTGCAGTACTCGTTGTACGTGCGGCCTACCATTCTCGGCGACCTGAAGTGCGTGATCCTCGACTCCCGGTTGCGCGACATCGAGCCGATGGCATTTGACTTCGTGATGAACTTCGCGAAAGACAACGACCTCGTTGTCACCGAAGCGTGCGAACTGCCGCCGCATCACGGTACGCAGCAGGGCAGAACGTCCTGACGGAGCAGCAAATAGCGTGATACTGACTTGTGCACGCCGCGTTCGCACGTGGCCTGCGGTGCTGTGAGGGCCTCAATCAGCCGATTGATCAGACACGAACCCGCGTTGGCGGGTTTTTTTGTGCTTCGCGTTTTCGCGTGTGGGCCAACGGTGTTGTCGATTCACGAGCGCGGACTTGGCAACACACAAACTCGCCAACAAAAAAGCCCGCCAAAGCGGGCCTTCATGTAGCAGCGGAAACAGGAAGCAACCCGCGTTGCGGGCTGCAAGGACTTTCGAATTTACTGTGCTGCGGGCGCTTGCAGGCCCTTGACGGCTGCAGCGAGGCGGCTCTTATGCCGAGCGGCCTTGTTCTTGTGAACGATCTTCTTGTCGGCAATGATGTCGAGCGTCTTCGACGATGCGCGGAGCACTTCAGCAGCCTTTGCTGCGTCGCCGGAATCGATTGCCTTGCGGACGGCCTTGATTGCCGTGCGGAACTTCGAGCGCAGCGCCGAGTTGTGCGAGTTGGCCTTGGCAGCCTGACGGGCGCGCTTGCGTGCTTGTTTGGTGTTAGCCATGACGGTTGGTTCCTTATCCTGTTCCTGTATCCAGTGCCGGCCCGTTCGACGGATGGCCGATGGGAAAAACCCGGCGCTGCTTCTGGATTTCAACTCGCGGAAGCGATTGCCCGCGAGCGCGTGATCAAATTCAAGGTTACGACAATGGGGTGAAACTCGCCCGGGAAGGGATAACAAGCCGAGTAAGCTTCGAAACGGTCGATTATAGCAATAAAAACATGCGGATGACAAGCTGCGACGACTCCCGCGCCGTCCGCCGCAGGCGGCGGCGCCCATCCGGGCTGCATAAAATTCCGGCCGCCATCGCGAACGTCTTGCGCGCGGACGGGTCCGAATCGCGTTTTGACACGCTCTTGCGCCCTGGACGGACCCGTATAATAAGCGCCCCATGAATCTATTCCGAGCCCTGTTGACGGTCAGCGGCTTCACGCTGCTGTCCCGCGTGACCGGACTGGCCCGCGAGACGCTGATCGCCCGTGCGTTCGGTGCCAGCCAATATACCGACGCGTTCTACGTCGCGTTCCGCATTCCGAACCTGCTGCGCCGCATTTCCGCCGAAGGCGCGTTCTCCCAGGCATTCGTGCCGATCCTCGCCGAGTTCAAGAACCAGCAAGGCCACGACGCGACCAAGGCACTGGTCGATGCGACATCGACGGTGCTCGCTTGGGTGCTGGCGATCATGTCGTTGTTCGGCGTGGCGCTCGCGTCGTGGGTTGTGCTGGTCGTCGCGTCGGGGTTGCGTACCGACGGCAACGCGTTCCCGCTCGCCGTCACGATGACGCGAATCATGTTTCCGTACATTGTGTTCATCTCGCTGACGTCGCTTGCGTCGAGTGTGCTCAACACGTACAAGCATTTCTCGATGCCCGCGTTCGCGCCGGTACTGCTCAATCTGTCGTTCATCTTCGCCGCGGTGTTTATCGCGCCGCATCTGCGCACGCCGATCTATGCGCTCGCGTGGGCGGTCATCGCCGGTGGCGTTCTTCAGTTCATCGTGCAGCTGCCGGTGCTGAAAAAAATCGACATGTCGCCGCGCATCGGGCTCAATCCGTTGCGCGCGCTCGCGCATCGAGGTGTAAAGCGCGTGCTGTCGAAGATGGTGCCGGCGATGTTCGCGGTGTCGGTTGCGCAGATCAGCCTGATCATCAACACAAATATCGCGTCGCACATCGGCACGGGCGCGGTGTCGTGGATCAACTATGCGGACCGGCTGATGGAATTCCCGACCGCGCTGCTTGGTGTCGCGCTAGGCACGATTCTGCTGCCGAGTCTGTCGAAAGCGCACGTCGATGCGGACACCCACGAGTATTCTTCGCTGCTCGACTGGGGGCTGCGCGTCACGTTCCTGCTCGCGGCGCCCAGCGCGATTGCGTTATTCTTTTTTGCCGAGCCGCTCACCGCGACACTCTTTCACTACGGCAAATTCGACGGCCACGCGGTCGTGATGGTCGGACGCGCGCTCGCCGCTTACGGCGTCGGACTGGTCGGGCTGATTCTGATCAAGATTCTCGCGCCGGGCTTCTACGCGAAGCAGGACATCAAGACACCGGTGAAGATCGGTGTCGGCGTGCTGATCTTCACTCAGGTGTGCAACTACTTTTTCGTGCCGATCTTTGCGCATGCCGGGCTCACGTTGTCGGTCGGGCTCGGCGCTTGCATGAACGCATTGCTGCTGTTTATCGGCTTGCGGCGGCGCGGCATCTATACGCCATCCGCGGGGTGGATGCGCTTTTTCGTCCAATTGCTCGGCGCGTGCCTCGTGCTGGCGGGCGTGATGCGGTGGCTGGCCACGAGCTTTGACTGGATCGGCATGCACGCGCAGCCGCTTACGCGAATCGTGCTGCTCGGCGCGTGCCTCGTCCTGTTTGCCGCGCTATATTTCGGTATGCTGTGGCTGATGGGCTTCAAATACGCGTATTTCAAAAGGCGAGTGAAGTGATCACGATGACGCGGGTTCTCGATTATTTCAGCACGCTTGTCGCCGAGGATGAAAGCCTTCCGCTGACCGAAGCGGCGCTTTCGCTTGCGCAGGACGCTTACCCGGATCTCGATCTGCAGGGCACGCTCGCGGAAATCGACGAACTGGTCGTGCGGCTGCAGCGGCGTATGCCCGACGATGCGGACGTCAAACAGAAGGTCGGCATCCTGAACCGGTACTTCTTTCGCGAACTCGGATTTGCAGCCAACGTCAACGACTACTACGACCCGGACAACAGCCATCTGAATGTCGTGCTCAAAAGACGACGCGGCATACCGATCTCGCTTGCGGTGCTGTACCTCGAAATCGCCAGTCAAGTCGACATTCCGGTGCGCGGCGTATCGTTTCCCGGACATTTCCTGTTGCGCGTCACGACTCCGGAAGGCGATGTGATGCTCGATCCGACGAGCGGCCATTCGCTGTCCGAGTCTGAAATGGTCGATATGCTCGAGCCGTATGTCGCGAAGGCGGGGGATTCGGTCGGCCGTGCGCTGCGGATGTTGTTGCAGCCGGCCACGCGTCGCGAAATCATCTCGCGGATGCTGCGTAACCTGAAGGCGACCTACCTGCAAACCGAACGCTGGCAGCGCTTGCTCGCGGTGCAGCAACGGCTGGTCATTTTGCTGCCGGAGAGTATCGAGGAAGTGCGCGACCGCGGCTTCGCGTATGCGCGGCTCGATTATCTGCGGCCTGCGCTCGAAGACCTCGAGCGCTATCTGGGCGACCGCCCCGACGCGGAAGATGCGATGGTGGTCGAATCGCAATTGCTCGAAATTCGTCAGCGCACGCAGCATAACGATCGCGACTGATCGACGTATGTCGCGCGGCCTTGGCTTGGTGCCGCGTTTTCCGTTACGCGAAAACCCGAGAACACCGGAACACCAATACGCGCAATCGAGAAAGCCTGTGACGGGCGAGGTGAAAGACCTCGTCCGTCACAGGCTTTTTTCAATCCAGCGCCGGATAGCGTCAAACCATCAAACCGTTACTTCGGTTGCATGCGGATCGCACCATCGAGGCGGATCACTTCGCCGTTCAGCATCGGATTGTCGAAAATCTGCTTCGCGAGCATCGCGTATTCGATCGGCTTGCCCAGACGCGGCGGGAACGGCACCATCGCGCCGAGCGAGTCCTGCACTTCCTGCGGCATACCGAGCAGCATCGGCGTTTCGAAGATGCCCGGCGCGATCGTCATCACGCGGATGCCGTTGCGCGACAGATCGCGTGCGACCGGCAGCGTCATGCCGGCGACCCCGGCCTTCGATGCCGCATACGCGGCCTGGCCGATTTGCCCGTCAAAAGCCGCGACCGACGCGGTATTGACGATCACCCCTCGCTCGCCGCCCGCATTCGGTGCGAGCTTCGCCATTGCGGCGGCGGCGAGCCGGATCATATTGAACGTGCCGACCAGGTTGATCGCGATGGTCCTGGAAAACGCATCAAGCGAATGCGGACCGTCCTTGCCGACCGTTTTCATCGCCGGTGCGACGCCCGCGCAGTTGATCAGCCCGCGCAGCGCGCCGAGCTTCACCGCGGCGTCGACTGCCCGAGTCGCGTCGTCTTCGCGGGTGACGTCGCATTTGACGAACACACCTCGAAGCTCGTTCGCAAGCTGGACGCCGGCCTCTTCGTTCAGATCGGCGAGCACGACCTTGCCGCCGTGTTCGGCGAACAGGCGCGCGGTGGCCGCGCCGAGGCCCGAAGCGCCACCGGTGATCAGAAATACATTGTCGTGGATATCCATGAATGCTCCTTGGCCGGGTTGCCGCGGCCGGCGCGGCGGGTTCGTGTCCAGCGACGATTGTAGCGGGTGCGCGCGGTGAGATTGACGCACGCGGGCGGCGGATTGCAGTCGCACGGAAAGTGCACGACACTGCGACCAGGGTCACGCGAAGATGATTGGGATCGCTGAGCAAATCGAACGTAGCACGTGCCGGCGAACGCCAATAAAAAACCGCCCACAGTGGGGCGGTTCTTGTGAAACTGCGCGCAGCCGGTCGCGCTTACTTCAACGCGTCGAACACTCGCGTGCGAATTTCATCGACACTGCCGAGCCCCGAGATACGCCGATACTGCGGCGCTTTCAGCGAGGTGGACGGATCGCCTTTCTGCGCCCAGCCCTGGTAGTAATCGACCAGCGGCTTCGTTTGCGCGACGTAGACATCCAGACGTTTGCGCACGGTTTCTTCCTTGTCGTCGTCGCGCTGGATTAGCGGCTCGCCGGTCACGTCGTCGAGGCCGTCGTTTTTCGGCGGATTGAACTTCACGTGATACGTGCGGCCCGACTGTGCGTGCACGCGGCGCCCGCTCATGCGCGTGATGATCTCGTCGAACGGCACGTCGATCTCGAGCACGTAGTCGATCGCGACGCCGGCCTGCTTCATCGCTTCGGCTTGTGGCAGCGTGCGCGGAAAGCCGTCGAACAGATAGCCGTTCTTGCAGTCCGGCGCGAGCAGGCGCTCCTTCACCAGGTTGATGATCAACTCGTCCGTGACCAGTTCGCCGGCATCCATATAACGCTTCGCTTCGATGCCGAGCGGTGTGCCGGCCTTGACCGCGGCGCGCAGCATATCGCCCGTCGAAATCTGCGGAATACCGAACCTGTCCTTGATGAAGTTTGCCTGGGTGCCCTTGCCCGCTCCGGGCGCGCCCAACAGGATCAAACGCATGTGATATCTCCAGATCTCTATGTAAATTCTGTTCTGCGCGGGCGCGGATCCCCGCACATCACGCTGCTTCGTCTTGTCGGCCGCGTCGGCCACGCGAAGGCAGCGATCAGCGATGCGTCGTGCCGCGCAATCAATCGCGACGGCGCCGCAGCATGCAAGGTGGACTGCACAACGAGTGGACAAGCGGGGCGATATTTTACGAACGACCTTGCCGGATGGTTCGCTAGCCGTCCGATTATGCCATGGGTGTTACGCGGACGACCCGAATAACGCCCGCACGCGCGCCAGGTCTGCGGGCGTGTCGACGCCCGGCGGCGGGGTGTCCGACGTGACGAGTACGGCGATGCGGTCGCCATGCCACATCGCCCGCAGCTGCTCGAGCGCTTCGGTCTGTTCGATCGGCGACAGGGTCAGGGACGGATACGCGCGCAGAAACTTCGCACGGTACGCGTAGAGACCGATATGCCGGTAGACGGTCGCGCTCGCGGGCGGTGGGGGCAGCGCCGCCAGATCTGGCAACTGCGCTGACGACAGCGGCTGCCATGCATCTCGTGCCCAGGGAATCGGTGCACGCGAAAAGTACATGGCGATGCCGCGCGCGTCGAGCACGACCTTGACGACGTTCGGATTGAACACTTCCGCGGGATCGGTAATCGGGTGCGCGGCGGTCGCGATCGCGCATCCGTCGTTCGACGCGAGGTGCGACGCTACGCCGCGCACCAATGCCGGATCGATCAGCGGTTCATCGCCCTGCACGTTGACGACGATCGTGTCATCGCTCCAGCCGTGCTGTGCTGCGACTTCGGCTAGCCGGTCGGTGCCCGACGGATGATCGGCGCGCGTAAGCATCGCGTCGATGCCATGTTCGCGCGCGGCGTCGAGGACCGCTTGCGCGTCGGTGGCGATCAGCACCTGCTGCGCGCCCGACTCGCGCGCGCGTTCGGCGACACGAATGACCATCGGCTTGCCGCCGAGATCGGCAAGCGGTTTGTTCGGTAAGCGGGTGGAGGCGAGGCGGGCCGGGACGACGGCGATAAAGGACGGGGCAGGGGAAGTCGAACCGCTCACGCGACCGACCCCGGGTTCAGATCGACCGGCGTGCCTTCGACCGTCTGCCTCGCTTCGTCGACCAGCATCACCGGGATGCCGTCGCGAATCGGGTAAGCGAGCTTGTCTGCGTTGCAGATGAGCTCCTGCGCGGAACGATCGTAGCTGAGCGGGCCCTTGCAGATCGGGCAGACGAGGATTTCAAGCAGACGGGCGTCCACGGAGTTTCTCCACAACGGATTCGATAAGGCGATGATCGAGCGCGGCTTCGACCGGAACGACCCAGATACGCGCATCGCGCCAAGCGCCCAATTTTACCGCATCCTTTTCGGTGATCAGGATCGCATCGGCTTGCGCATCTGCGAACGGGTTCGCGGCGAATGCGTAATGGTCCGGCAGCGGACGGGTATCGGGGGCGATGCCGGCGGCGCGCAGCGTCGCGAAGAAGCGCTCGGGTGCGCCGATACCCGCCGCCGCGAGCACCCTCACCCCGGTGAACTGCGCAAGCGGCCGGCGCAGATGCGGATTGTCCAGATGCCACGCGTCGCCGGGCGTCAGTTGCAGCGCGTAGGTGTTCGGCCATGGCGGCAGCATGCGTTCATACGGGCTGTTGACGAGCGTCGCATCGCGACGGCGCGAGAGCGGTTCGCGCAGCGGCCCCGCCGGCAGCAGAAAGCCGTTGCCGCCCAGCCGGTGATCGAACACGACGAGCTCGACGTCGCGCGCAAGACGATAGTGCTGCAGGCCATCGTCACTGACGATCACGTCGACGTCGCGGTGCGCGGCGCACAGTGCGCGCGCGGCGGCGACGCGATCCGGGCAGACCCACACCGGCACGCCGGTGCGGCGCGCGATCAGCAGCGGCTCATCGCCGGCTTGCAGCGCTGACGAAGCGGCCGTGACAGGCGTCGGCGTTTTCACGCGCGCGCCATAACCGCGCGACACCACGCCGGGCGTGAAGCCCGCCGCACGCAGCGCTTCGACGAGCGCGATAACCGTCGGCGTTTTGCCTGTGCCCCCGACCGTCACGTTGCCGACCACGACGATCGGCACGCCGAGCCGGATTCGCTCGAGCCAACCCGCTGCGTACGCGCCGCGCCGCGCCGCCGCGATGACGCCGAACACGCAGGCAAGCGGCGACAGCGCCCAGGCGAACGGGCCGCGCCGCTGCCATTCGCGTGCGACATACGCTTCGATGCGAGCGAGCAGATCCTTCATGGATGCGCGGCCGGACGGCGCGAGCCGGTGACGCCGACAGACGGCAGGCGCGGCCTTCGCGGCACGGTGAAGGGAGTGGTCATCGGCAAGGTGCTCCGGGGGGCGGTGGTCGCCGGGACCTGGCACTCTAGCGCGCGAACCCGCCTCGCGGCAAGTCACGGGCCATAGCATCGAGCAGGCCAGATGACGTTTCGCGTACCGTCCCGACGCACGGCGTGCTTGTGGATAACTTTGTGGAGAACCTGCGCCGCATGCAACGCCAAGCACCGCCGCCCAAGCTTCCTGCCGGTATAGGTATACATTTAAGAGATAAAAAACACATAAAAATCAAATGGATGGATCGAAATTACTAGGCTTTCAGCGACGTTTTCGACCCTTCTTCCTTAGCATCCCGACATGTGGACACTTTTAACAACGTGACTAACCCGGACGCCTGAAGGGTGGACGCGGCCGGCCTGTCGGTCTATCGTCTGTCCGGCCATATCTTTCGACCATCGATCCGACCGCCGCATGAATTCAGACAGTCCTTTCGCGTCATCCATCCCTGGCGGCGCCGATGCCGTGGTACCCGTGTCGGCGCTGAACCGCGCGATCGGCACGATGCTCGAGCGTTCGTTTCCACTCGTATGGGTGTCCGGTGAGGTGTCCAACTTCACGCGCGCCGCGAGCGGTCACTGGTACTTCTCGATCAAGGATGCGCAAGCGCAGATGCGCTGCGTAATGTTTCGCGGCCGTGCGCAATATGCGGAGTTCACGCCGCGCGAGGGCGATCGCATCGAAGTGCGTGCGCTCGTCACGATGTACGAGCCGCGCGGCGAACTGCAACTGAACGTCGAAGCGGTGCGGCGCACCGGTCAGGGGCGGCTGTTCGAAGCGTTCCTGAAGCTGAAGGCGCAACTCGAAGCGGAAGGGTTGTTTGCCGCCGAGCGCAAGCGCGCGCTGCCGCCCCATCCGCGCGCGGTCGGCATCGTTACATCGCTGCAGGCGGCCGCCCTGCGCGATGTGCTGACCACGCTTGCACGCCGCGCGCCGCATGTTCCGGTGATCGTTTATCCCGCGCCGGTGCAAGGCGCAGGCGTTGGCGCAAAGCTCGCGGCGATGGTCGAAACGGCGAACCGCCGGCGTGAAGTCGACGTGTTGATTGTCTGCCGCGGCGGCGGCTCGATCGAAGACCTGTGGGCGTTCAACGAAGAGGTGCTCGCGCGCGCGATTGCCGCAAGCGCTGTGCCGGTGGTGAGTGGCGTCGGTCACGAAACCGACTTCACGATTGCCGATTTCGCGGCTGACGTGCGCGCGCCGACGCCGACCGGCGCTGCGGAGCTCGTGAGCCCGCAGCGCGTGCTGCTGTTGCGCGATCTCGATCACCGGCACGCGACGCTCGCGCGCGGCTTCGGCCGGATGATGGAGCGGCGCGCGCAGCAACTCGACTGGCTGGCGCGCCGGCTCGTGTCGCCGGCCGAGCGGCTCGCGCGCCAACGCACGCATTTGCAGCAGTTGAGCGTGCGGCTCGCGTCGGCGGGTGCGCGGCCGGTGCGCGATGCGCGCGCACGCTTCGCATTGTTGCGCATGCGCTGGCAGCGCTGGTGCCCCGACGTCGCGGTGCATCGCAGTGCGGTGGCTCGGCTCGATGAGCGTCTGCAGGGCGCTTTCGTGCGACGTCACGAACGTGACGCCGCGCGCATTGCGGCACTCGCCGCGCGGCTCGAAGTGCTGAGTCCGCAGCGCACGTTCGAGCGCGGCTACGCGGCGCTGCTCGATGCGCAAAGCGGACGCGCGCTGCGCGCGCCGGCTGCGTTAAAACCGGGTCGCCGGCTGACCGTGCATCTGGCGGAAGGATCGGCGGACATTGCACTTGCCGATGTGCAGCCGCGCTTGACCGATGGTTTTTAAGCACAGTCAATTTGACTGCGTGCCGTGCACGACGCGCATGCACTAATTACGCTGTTTGATGAACTGCACCGACGATGCGGCATAAACGCGCGCGGAAGCGCTCGTGTGAACGCGTATGACAGAGTCGGTATCGGCAGCGGGTGGAGGGGCCGGACAACAGCAATGAACCGTGCATCCGTAGCCCGGGTACGCCGCTTGATACCGTGCTGATAACAACGCCTGGCAGCACGCGCTGTGTGATCGGAATTGCGGCATTGCGCGACGTGAAGACCTGCGGTCACGATTCGTGCGCACCGCGAAAATCCCGCAATCGGCATTCAATTGGGCGAAAGACCGTTGGTTTGCGGGGTTATCCCAAGTCGCCTACAATCCATTGCTCTACAAGCGTTGTCCGCAGACTTCCCCATAAACAGATAGAAGGAAAGCACCATGGAACATCAGCTCCCGCCTCTACCGTACGCGAAAAACGCACTCGCGCCGCACATGTCCGAAGAGACGCTCGAGTTTCACTACGGCAAGCACCACCAGACCTATGTGACTAACCTGAATAATCTGATCAAGGGCACGGAATACGAAAAGCTGTCGCTTGAAGAAATCATCAAGAAAGCGTCGGGTGGTGTGTTCAACAACGCTGCGCAGATCTGGAATCACACGTTCTTCTGGAACAGCCTGAAGCCGCAAGGCGGCGGCGCTCCGAGCGGCGCGCTTGGCGAAGCGATCAACAAGAAGTGGGGTTCCTTCGACAAGTTCAAGGAAGAGTTCACGAAGACGGCCGTGGGCACGTTCGGTTCCGGCTGGGCATGGCTTGTGAAGAAGGCGGACGGCTCGCTCGACCTCGTGTCGACCAGCAATGCCGCAACGCCGCTCACGACGGACGCGAAGCCGCTGCTGACGATCGACGTGTGGGAACACGCGTATTACATCGACTATCGCAATGCGCGTCCGAAGTTTGTCGAAGCATTCTGGAACATCGTGAACTGGGACTTCGCTGCGAAGAACTTCGCGTAAGGTCACGTCACGACTCAGCGTCCGGTGTCAGGTCGGCTTGCGCGTAGCGCGTGAGCGACTGGTAGTCTGAATGAAAGCCCTCCATTGCGAGGGCTTTTTTCATGTCATCGGGTGCGGGCCATAGCGTGTTCGATGATTGCCGGTTTGTATGCAGACTGTCAGCTTTTTGTCGCGAAGCCGCATCGCGCTCTGCGGATTATCGCGGCTTCAAACCCGTGGCTTCAAACCCGCAATTTCAAACATAAACGGCGGATGATTTGTGACACAAGCGTCAAAGATGTCCGCGTGCGTGCCAACGGCCGACTGCAAACGCGGCGAGTACGGATACACGGGCGCGGTGATCGATTTCAGTGAAGCGCAGCAGGTCGAACGGCATCTCGCGCGCGTGCATGACGAACTCGCGCTCCCGCCGCGAGCCGCTACGGCGGAAGCTCTCACCGATTGCGCATGCGCATCAATCGGCATCGGCGGTCGATGCGGCTTTGCGAGGCCGACGCCCGCGAGACGTCGACTTGCGCGGCGTGCGGCCTGCTTTGCCCGCTTCGGCGGTCTGGGCTACGGCGGCGGGGGAGTCCTGCGCATCGTGCAACGTTTCCGCGGCAGACGGCGCCTGCGCTGACGCAACCTCAGCCGTGGCCGAGTCCGCCGCGGCTGGCGTCGATGCGTTTTTCGCCTTCTTTGTTTTTTTCGCAGCCGGTGTGCGCCCGGAGCGCTTTTTGCCGCGCGCGCCGGAGTCCGTGCTGGTGTGATCCGCCGGTGCGTCGGCTTGCGTCCCGGGCGCCGCTTCAACAGCCGCCGCGAGCACGGCTTGCGGATCTGCATCGATGACTTCGCGCAACACTTCGACCGCCGCCTGCGTGTCGCCTTCGCCGCCGCTACCCGTTTCCATCGCGCGCTGGCTGGCGGATTCGATGGCTGGCTCGCTGGCCGGTCCCGCGACCACATTGCGATAGACATACGTACCCGACTTCTCGTCGCGCCCGACCTCGAGCAGCCCGCGCGCCTGCGCTTCGTCAAGCAGATTGCCGAATGCGCGAAACCCGTAATAGGTTTCGTTGAAGTCGGGCTTACGCCGCTTAATCGCATTCTTCAGCGCCGAGGCCCAGATCTTGCCGCTATCGCCGCGCTCGGTCGCCAGTGCGTCGAACGTCTGCACAGCGATTTCGATTGCCTTGGCCTTGCGCGTATCGAGATCTTCCTTGCGCTGTTTGTCGCCATCCGGCGCGCGCTTTGCGGACGGCTGCGGTGCGCGCGCGGCTTCGCGTTTCGCGGCCGCACGCTGGCTTTCGCGCACCAGATCGTCGTAGAAAATGAACTCGTCGCAGTTCGCGGTGAGCAAGTCGGACGTCGAGCGCTGTACGCCGACGCCGATAACCTGCTTCGCGTTCTCCCGCAGTTTCGACACGAGTGGCGAGAAGTCCGAATCGCCGCTGATGATGACGAAGGTGTTCACGTGCGATTTCGTGTAGCACAGATCGAGCGCATCGACGACGAGGCGGATGTCCGCCGAATTCTTGCCCGATTGCCGCACATGTGGAATTTCGATCAGTTCGAAATTCGCTTCGTGCATCCCGGCCTTGAAGCCTTTGTAGCGCTCCCAGTCGCAATACGCCTTCTTCACGACGATGCTGCCTTTGAGCAGCAGGCGCTCGAGCACGAGCTTGATATCGAATTTTTCATACTTCGCATCGCGCACGCCGAGTGCGACGTTTTCGAAGTCGCAGAACAGCGCCATGCTGACTGTGTCGACGGATGACGCCATAAGGGTTTCTCCAGTGAAATGTCCGCCCGGATTGCGAGGCAACGGCGAGCAACAGAGAAAGTATTCGATCGCGCCGGATAGGGCAAGCATTTGCGTTAATCGGCCAAAAATTTCCCGTGGCGGGCATGATGAGTTCATTGGCCGGGAAAAGGCTTGCATAACGCGTCGCGCCTATGTGAGGATTGCCTCATATCATCGGACCCAAGAATTTCAGTATGCCGTCAGTCAAAGAGAAAACACCGGAAAAGACCGCGCGGCGCGTGCCCCAGCAGGAGCGCGCCGCGCGTCGTGTCGAAACGTTGCTCGACGCGGCCGCCGAAACGATCGCGGAGCGCGGCTTCGAATCCGCGACCATGACTGAAATTGCCGAGCGTGCCGGCGCGTCGATCGGCGCGATCTATCAGTACTTTCCAAACAAGGATGCGCTCGTGTTCGCGCTTCGCACCCGTTATGGCAACACGATGGATGCGCAGTGGTCGGCGCTCACCGGGAACGCTGACGGGCTCACGGTGCCGGAACTGGTCGAGCGGCTGTTCGCGCTGATGGTCGAGTTTATGGATACGCACCCGGCGTACCTGCCGCTTTTGTCGGTGTCGCTGAATTTCAAGCGCGACGCGGCAGTGCGTAACCGGCTGCGCAAACGCTTTGCCGAACTGTTCCGGCGATATCGGCCGGCTTTGTCGGGCGACGACGCTTTCAGGATTGCAGAAGTGACGCTGCAGGTCGTGAAAAGCATGAGCCCGTTGTACAGCTCGGCCAAACCGAAGGAGCGCATCGCGCTGGTTGGTGAATACAAGGCGGTGCTGTCGGCGTACCTTGGCACCCGCCTTGTGTAGGATGCGCAGCGCGTGCGGCGCTGGCGATACGGCACTTACGGCGGCATGGCCTTACGACGGCATGGCTTTACGGCGGCACGTTTCGCGCTGACGCCCTCCAGCCCCACAGCTCACTCACCTCGCATCTTGCGCGAGCGTCGCGCGCGTCTGAAGCACGTCGTCGATCAGCCCATAACCTTTCGCCGCATCAGCCGACATGAAGTTGTCGCGGTCGGTGTCCTTTTCGATCTGCGCGACGCTTTTCCCGGTGCGCTGCGCGAGCACGGAATTCAACCGTTCGCGCAGATAGAGCACCTCCTTCGCCTGAATCTCGATATCGGACGCGGTGCCCTGCCCGCCGCCCGATGGCTGATGAATCATGATGCGTGCATTCGGCAGCGCGTAACGCTTGCCTTGCGCGCCGGCCGCGAGCAGGAAGGTGCCCATGCTCGCCGCGAAGCCGGTGCATAGCGTCGACACCTCCGGCCTGATGAACTGCATTGTGTCGTAGATCGCGAGCCCGTCATAAACGGACCCGCCTGGCGAATTGATGTAGAACGCAATATCCTTATCTGGGTTCTCCGATTCGAGAAACAACAGCTGCGCGACGATCAGACTGGCCGATTGTTCGGTGACCGGACCGACCAGAAACACGATGCGTTCGCGCAGCAGCCGCGAGTAAATGTCGTACGCTCGCTCGCCGCGGCCGGATTGTTCAATGACGGTCGGCACGAGGCCGAGGCCGGATGCGGCAGGAGACAGGGACGGATAGCGCCAATGCATGAGGTCCTCGCTGGTTCGGATAGGAAAGCCGGAATGACGTGAAAAGGCGCCGCGTATGACTGGCGCGATGCCTGTCAGTTAAGACGCGCACGCGAACGCGCGTGTGACGAAAGAATTTTTTCGGCGACGTGTCACAGCGCGACGCATTCGTACGTCAACGGGAAGTTGGGGCGCGCGGCGACGCATCCCCGCTACGATCGAGGAGCATGACGAATGGATGAAGAGGCTGAACCCACGGAGGCGGCGGACATGGACGGGACGATGGACGGGACGAGTGACAGTCGCGGCACGAACAACGCAAGCCCAAACGGTGTAAGCGATGCAAGCGCTAACTCGTCGCCGCCCGACGCGGCTTTCGAAAAGTTGCGGCGCAAGCTTGTCGCGCATGCGCAGCGGATGCTCGGCAGCCGCGTGGAGGCCGAGGATGTCGTACAGGACGCATGGCTCAAGTGGCACAGCGCACGTAACACCGACGTGCGTTCGCCGCACGCGTGGCTCACGACGGTCACGACACGGCTGGCAATCGATCGCTTGCGCCGCCTGCGGACCGAACGCGTATCGCAGCTGTCCGGCGATCTGGCGCTGCCGTGGCTAGACGGGTGTGCGCCGGCGGCCGACGAAGCGGCGTTGCACGCGTCGGACATGTCATACGGCGTGACGTTGTTGCTGGACCGGCTGAAACCTGACGAGCGTGTCGCATTCGTGCTGCACGAAGCACTCGATTGCGACTACGCGGAAATCGCGAAGATCCTCGCGAAGACGCCGGCCCATTGCCGGCAAATTGTGCATCGCGCGAAGGAACGGCTGCGGCGTGCGGGCGCGCCATTGAAAACGGCGGATCCGGCCGGGCATGCGCGCATCGTCGAACGCTTGCGAGCGGCAATCGATGCGCAGGATCGGGTCGGCCTGGTGCGCCTGTTCAGCGACGGCGTGCATATCGCGGATGATCAGCCGTGCGTCAATTGCCCGTCGACGAGCGCGACCTCGGACCCGGTCGTGAGCCCGCAAGCGGCGGCCGCACGCGTCGCGCGGATATCGGACGAAACTGCGGTGCGTACGATGTTGCCGCGTCGCGCCGCTACTGCGATCGGCGCGTTGCGGGCCGAAGCAATCAGCGTCAGCGTCGACGGGACGCCGTGTATCGCCTGGCTGGCGGACGGCGAAATCGCCGCGCTGCTGGAAGTGGTGCTGTCCGCGAATGGCGCGATTGCCGCGCTGCGTATCGTGACGGACCCGGTCGCGCTGGGCCGGGTCAATCAGACGTTCGGTCTGTCCGCAGTCCGGCGTCTGTTGCGGCGAATCGGCGCGCGTGCGTCAGGGGCGTGGTGCGGTGCCGTCCCAGTTGATATCGACGCATAGCACCTGCATGCCGCGCGCCGTCTCCGATGCGATCGACGCGGTCACACACAGGTGCGCCTCGTTGATCGACAGATAAGGCGGGGTCAACTGCACATGGCCTGGCGTGCGGACCGCCTGGATGAAATACGGCCGCCGTTCCCAGCTTGCGCCTTCCGAATGCAACAGCGGGCGGAAGCGCTTCGCACGCTGCGACGCGCGCCCGGTCGGCAGCACGTTGTCGCCGATTTGCCGGCCTGAGCCATCGAGCAGAAAACAGCGCGCGGTTTCGCGCAGAGCAAGCAGCGGCGCGGTCGCATCGGCCATTGCCGCGCCGTCGGCAAGCTGCGCGCTTGCGTGTTCTAGCGCGGCGACGAATGGCGCGAGCCGCTCCGACTGCGCATGCGCGCGGTTTGCGACCCGCTTGCGCAACGCCGCGGACAGGCTATCCACCAGATCGACCGTCGCTTGCGGCTTCACCGGTTCGACACTCGGGCTTGCGAAAAACGCGCCTTGCACGAAATCGACATTGCATTCGAGCGCGATCAGCGCATCGTTTTCCGTGGTCAGATTGCCCATCAGCACCAGTTGCCCGGATTCATGCAGCAGCGACACGATGCCGGGCAGCACGCGTTCGATATGTGAATGCTCGGTGGCCTGCGCGAGGATGCTGCGATCGAGCGTGACGATATCGGGGCGCAGCGTCCATACACGATCGATATTCGAGTGCTTGGCGCCAAAGCCGTCGAGCGCGATCAGGAAGCCCGATTTGCGCAGCGCATCGATGGTTTCCGCAAAGCGCGTGGTCTCGCCGCCCACTTGCTCGCTAACCTCCAGCACCACCCGCTGCGGCGGCAGCCCAAGCGATTTGAGACCGGCCAGCAGTGCGTCGCCGTAGCTCATATCCATCAGCGCGGCCGGATGCAGGCTCAGGAAAAGCCACTCGTCGTGACTGTCGAATGCGTTGAAGTTGCCTAAATGCAGTGATTCGGCGAGCCGCCCGAGTTCGAGCAGGTCGCCGCGCCGCGCGGCTTGCGAAAACACTTCGTGCGACGGCACCTGCATCGCGTTTTCGTCGTGCACACGCAACGACGCGTGATAGCCGATCGCGCGCCGATGCGACACCGAAAACACCGGCTGAAACACGCTGAAGACGGTATAGCCGCCGTAGCGCACTGTGCGGCGGGAACCTTCCTCCCCCGCAACGGGGCGCGGCGGCTGGAAGCCGGGAGGATCGAGTTCGACCATGCTCATCGTGTCAATCATTCTCAGGGGTGCGCGCATTGGCGCGAAGTCATCAGTTTACCGGATCGGTCAGCAAGAAACATGCGCAGGATCAATCCTTTGCGATGGCTGACGGATGGCTTTCCGAGCAAGGATTGCGGGTGAGATCGCCGCGACGCCTGGAGCGTGAAGGCCGTTGCGGGCACATCGATGGTGCACGCTGCGCCCTGTTGCGGTTCGAACGCGCCCATTCACGCGAAGTCAGGTGCGCTCGGACGGATCGGTTTTCCGTGCAGGGCGTCGGATATCCTGGGCCAACTGCGCGAAGATCCACGACGTGCCCGCCGTGATGATGCCCACGCAAATAAACGTCGCGTGGAACGCGGGCAGCGTGTTCGCTTCCGTGACGCGCGGAATGATGCCGGTGAAAGTGGTCAGCATCGCGCCCGCGACGGTCACACCGAGGCTCATCGACAGCATCTGTACAAGCGAGAACAGGCTGTTGCCGCTGCTTGCGCCGCCAGTGCCGAGATCTTTTAGCGTCAGCGTATTCATCGCGGTGAACTGCATCGAGTTCACGCCGCCGAAAAACGCGAGCTGCACGAGCCGCAGCCAAAGCGGCTGATGCGGGTCCGTCAACGCGAAGCTCGCCATCGCGAGACCGACCAGCACCGTATTCGTGACGAGCACACGCCGGTAGCCATAGCGGAAAATCAAGCGGGTCACGAGGCGTTTGGACGTCATGCCGGCCGCGGCGACCGGCAGCATCATCAGGCCTGCTTCGAATGCACTGTAGCCGAGGCTCACTTGCAGCAGCAGCGGCAACAGATACGGCATCGCGCCGCTGCCGATGCGCGCGAACAGGTTGCCGAGAATCCCGACGCTAAACGAATGAATCTTGAACAGGTCGAGCGAAAAGATCGGTTGCGGTGTGCGCACCGCATGCAGCCCGTAGGCGGTGAAAAAGCCGAGGCTCAGAATGAGCAGCACCAGCACTGTCGCATGTTCGAAGCCGAATTCGCCCTGGCCGTCGAGCGCCATCGTGATCGCAATCATCGCGATGATCAGCAGCAGATAGCCTTTTATGTCGAACTTCGCGGTATCCGGATTGCGCGAGTCCGTCATAAAGATAAACGTCGCGATCACGCCGACGACGCCGACCGGCACGTTGATCAGGAAAATCCAGTGCCACGACGCGATTTTGACGAGCCAGCCGCCGAGCGTCGGTCCGATCAACGGACCGATCAGACCCGGGATCGCGACGAACGACAGCGCAGGCAGATACCGTTCGGCGGGAAATGTGCGCAGCACCGCGAGGCGTCCGACCGGCAGCAGCATCGCGCCGCCCGCGCCTTGCAGGATGCGCCACAGCACGAGCTGCTGCAGCGTATGCGCGCTCGCGCATAGCAGCGAGCCAACCGAGAACACAAAGATCGCGCTCATGAATACGCGCCGTGTGCCGAATTTGTCGGCGAGCCAGCCGGAGACCGGAATCATCACCGCCATCGTCAGCGAGTACGCGATCACGACCGATTGCATGCGCAACGGCAGTTCGCCGAGGCTGGTCGCCATCGCGGGCAGTGCGGTGTTGACGATCGTCGAGTCGAGCGTCTGCATGAAGAAGCCAGTCGCGACGATCCACAGCATGACCGTGAGCGAACGGGCGGATGGCTTGGCGGCGGGTGTCTCGGTGCTTGTCGTATTGGCCATGGAGCGCGAAGGCGAACCGGATGAGCCGGTCGGCCGATATTTTAAGCAAAAACTGTATCGGCGAGCAGGGCGGTGGACGGAATACGGAACCTACGCAAGCAGCGCACCTGTGATCAACACTGCTTCCTATACGTCGCGCTCGCCCGGCAAAGCACCGGCGCGCCGGCGGCCGACTGATCAGGCTTTCAGTTTCACCGCTGCATTGAAAAATGCTTGCGCACGCGGGTCGTGCGCATAGGCCGCGTTGATGCGCGTCCACGCGCTGGTTTCCGCATTCGGACGAAAATAGTGACCCGGCGCGACGGTGACACCCAGCGGCTCGCCGCATTCGGCGAGCACGCGCGAGTCTTCGATATGCGGCACACGCGCCCAGATCAGATTTCCGCCGAGCGGTTTGTCGAATACTTCCCAGCCTGCTTCCTCGAGCATCTGCACCGATGCGCCGAGCGCGTCGCGCATGCGCCGGCGCAGCCGTTCGAGATGCTTGCGATACATACCGCGCTCGAGCTGCGCGACCGCCACGGCTTCGGCGAAACGCGAGCCGCCGATCGTCGTCAGCATCTTGATGTCGGCGAGGTCCTTGATGATCGCGTGCCGCGAGATCACATAGCCGATCCGCAGCGATGCCGACAGCGTCTTCGACAGCCCGCCGACGTAAATCACATGCTCGAACTGATCGAGCGTCGCGAGGCGGTCGGTCGCTTCGTTCTGGAAGTCCGCGAAGATGTCGTCTTCGATGATCGTGAAATCGTGCTCGCGTGCGAGTTGCAGCAGGCGGAACGCGACGTGCGGCGCAATCGACGTGCCGGTCGGATTGTGGAACACGCTGTTGACGAAGAACAGCTTCGGCCGGTGCAGTTTCAATTGCGCCTGTAGCACGTCGAGGTCGGGGCCGTTGCGCGTGCGCGGGATGCCGACCAGATTCACGCCGTGCAGCTTTAGCAAGCCGAACAGGTTGTAGTAGCCGGGGTCTTCGACGAACATCGTGTCGCCGGCTTTCAGCATGTAGCGCATCAGCAAGTCGAGCGCCTGGCTCGCTCCCTGCGTGATCAGAATCTGCGACGCATCGACTTCCATGCCGAGTTGCGCGGAGCGGCTGCGCAGGTGCTCGCGCAAGACCGCGTTGCCTAGCGGCGTCGCGTAGTCGATCAGGCTCGCGGCGTCCGTGCGCGATACGTGACGCACGGCCTGCGCGAGGCTGTCCATGTCACGCCACGATTCGGGAATAAAGCCGCTGCCGAGCTTTAACGTGCCGCCCGGGTGATTCAACTGCTGCAGGATATGGAACGACTCTTCTTCGGCACGCCGTGGGTCCGACGTACCCTGGCAACGGTCGATGCCCGCGCGCGTGCGTTGCGCGACATAGAACCCCGAACCGTGCCGCGAGTCCAGATAACCGAGCGACACCAGCCGGTCGTACGCCTCGATCACCGGAAAACGGCTGATCCGATAGTCGGCGGCGAACTGGCGGATCGACGGCAGCTTGGTGCCCGCGTGCGCGGTGCGCGAGCCGATCCATTGCGTGACGCCATGGACGATCTGTTCGGTGAGCGGTACACCACTGTCGCGATCGAGTTCGATATCGAGTTTCATGCGGCTACCCTGGCTCGTTGGTGTTCGGCTGAGTGAATCGACCCGGTAAACAAACTGTCCGTTTTTTTAACTGCACAGTTCTGTTGAAAGTGTTCGGTACTGTGCATGTGATTGACAGCATCCTACGTCAATAATTGACTCACCGAAATGCCTTGCAAGGAGAACGGCAATGCGCGAAATCCGTACTTTCGAACTCGAACACGGCGAGCCGGCGGCCGCGTGGCGTGTCGCGCAGCCGGCCATTCTTAAAGTGACCGCGGGCGAGGTCTGGCTGACCGTCGAAGGCGATGCCGAAGACTATTGGCTAAGGCGCGGCGAGTCGTTCGCGCTGTCGCGCGGCGTGACTGCATGGGTCAGTGCCGGGCGTGATGGCGCACGCGTCGTGCTGTCGGGCCGGCGCCATCTGGGCACGTGGCCTTTGAACCGTGCTTCAGTGTGGAACCGGTTGCCGCGCTGGTTGTTGCCCGCGTGAGTGGTTCGGCTCATGGGCCGGATGCCTTCCGTATGCGGCCAGTCCGGCTCTTAACCTGATTTGCGGCGCGCGGGAAGCGCGCCGCGCTTCTTCTGTCTGCTCAACTGCTCCCTTCGTACGCGCCGATATAGCGGGCGCGAGGGCGAATCAAACGGCCATCCGCCGTCTGTTCCATCGCGTGAGCGATCCAGCCGACTACCCGTCCCACCGCAAACAATGTGAAAGCCGCGCCGGCCGGCAACGCGAGCACGCGCTCGATTGCCGCAAGCGCGTAGTCGAGCGTCGGTTCCGCGCCGACCGTGTCGCGCATCGCCGCGGCGAGGCGTTGCACGCCGATCAGCGGCGAACGCGCGGGCGCGCAGTCGGCGAGCATCTCCAGCAGTAGCCGCGCGCGTGGATCGCCGTTTGGATACAGCGGATGGCCGAAGCCGGGCAAAGGTGCGCGCCGCACGTGCGTGTCGCCTGGGGCGCCGGGTGCGTCGCTGTGTTCTTCACACGCGACTCGCATCGCCAGAAAGCGATCGGGATCGGCGGCGCGCGACGCGTCGTCGAATAGCGCCGCGACGCGAGTTGTTTCACCGCCGTGCCGCGGTCCCGACAGCGCCGCGAGGCCGCCCGCAATCGCGCCGAACAGGTGGGTGCCGGTTGACGTGATACAGCGCACCGTGAAGGTCGATGCGTTCAACTCGTGATCCGCGCATGCGACGAGCGCTGCGCGCAGCAGGTTGATATGCGGCCGACTGCGCACACCCCACGCAGCCGCCAGTTGCCGATGCAGCGGATCGTTCGACGGTGCCGCGCCGGCCATCGCTGCGGCGACGAGGCGCAGCAGCACACAGGCGGTATCGAGCTGCGCGTCGCGTCCGAGCGCCCACACGCGCGGCATTTGCGCCGCGGCGGCCGGCAGCAGCACCAGCACACGATCGAGCGGCGTGCTATCGCCCCACAGTTTCAGCCACGCGGACCATTGCGCCGCGGCAAGCGGCGCTGCCGGCGCTTGCGCGATGCGGCGCTCGCTGCACTCCCATAGCAGCGCGGCGACTTCTTCCAGCGATGCGCCGCGCGCCAGTTCGATCGCATCGCGCCCGCGGTAGAAGAGCTGCCCGTCGTGGATCAGCGTGATTGCCGATTCGAGTACTGGCACGCCCCAGTCGAGCACTTTCTGCGCGACTTTACCGGCTCGCTTGCCGTCCGCCTTGCGGCGCGCGAGGCGGCGCACTTCATCGGCATCGTAGAGGCGGCGCTTCGAGTCGGCGTGCGGCGACGAGCGCAGCATGCCGCGGCTCACATACGCGTATAGCGTCGGCAAGCTGATGCCAAGCGCCTGGGCGGCTTCGTCGGCGGACAGATAGCGGCCGGACGATGTGTCAGCAGGATCGGGGAAGGGCATGAGAATCGCGCGATACTGGATAAATCGATATATATTGATTCTAACAATCAAGATTGATCGATGTGCAGGCGAATTCTAGACTGATCGCCATTCCCTCCTGCCCGGCGCGCTGCCGCTTCCGATCATGACGCCTCTTCTCGCTGTCGATCATCTGTGGACTTTGGCCGGCTGCGACGCCGCGGCACTCGACACGGTGTCGATCACCGGCAACGATCCCGCGTTGCCGTCGGTGTTTCGGGTCGGCACGCTGGCCGCCGCGACGGTCGCGGCAGTCGGGCTTGCCGCGGCCGAATGCCATCGCATGCGTACCGGGCAACGGCAGCGTGTCAGCGTCGACGTGCGGCGCGCATTGGTCGCGTTTCGCAGTGAACGGTATCTGCGCGTCAATGACGGGCCGGCACCCGAGCTCCGCAGTCCGATGTTCGGTTTCTTCGAGACGCGCGACGGCCGGTGGGTTCAGCTGCATACGAATTTTCCGCATCACCTCGACGGCGTGCTGAATGTACTCGGCTGCGCGAACGATCGGACCGCGGTCGTGCAGGCGATGCGCGGCTGGGACGGCGCCGCGCTCGACCATACGCTCGCCGACGCGGGGCTGCCCGCCGCGCTGATTCGCACGCCGCGCGAATGGGCGGCACTCGAGCAGGCGAAGGCGATCGCGAGTCTGCCGTTGTTCGAGATCGAGCGGATCGGCGACGCGCCGGCGCAGCCGATCGGCGATTCGTTAAGTTCGCCCGGTTCGCCCGGTTCGTTACGCGGCGCCGGCGAGCCCGCGAAACAGCCACTTTCCGGTGTGCGCGTGCTGGACCTGTCGAGGATCATCGCGGGACCGGTCGCAGGTCGCGCGCTGGCGTCGCACGGTGCGCAGGTGCTGCTCATCAACGGCCCGCATCTGCCGAATATTGCGCCGCTCGTAATCGATACCGGCCGCGGCAAGCGTTCGGCGACGCTCGATCTGCGCGACGCAGCCGCTTGCGCGCAACTCGAAGCGCTCACGCGCGATTCGGACGTGTTCCTGCAGGCGTACCGGCCCGGCGCACTCGCCGCGCGTGGCTTTGGGCCTGACGCGCTGGCTCGGCTGCGACCGGGCATCGTGTGCGTATCGATCTGCGCGTATGGGCATAAAGGGCCATGGGCGGCGCGGCGGGGTTTCGATAGCCTGGTGCAGTCGGCGAGCGGGATCGCGTACACAGAGGCGCGCGCGGCGGGTCTCGACAAGCCGAAGCATTTGCCGTGTCAGGCGCTCGACCACGGCACTGGCTATCTCGCCGCGTTCGGCGCGATGGTCGCGCTCGCGCGTCGCGCAACCGAAGGCGGCAGCTGGCATGTGCGGCTGTCGCTTGCGCAAACCGGCCGCTGGCTGCAGTCGCTTGGCCCGATCGAAGACGGCTGGCAAACGCCGGAGGTCGGGTTCGACGATGTGAAGGACTGTATCGAGATGGTCGATTCGCCGTTTGGCCGCGTGGCCGGCACATTGCCTGCCGAGAAGCTGGAGAAGACACCGGCGCGCTATGGCCGACGGCCAGTGCCGATCGGTACCGATGACCCACGGTGGGAGACGGACTAGACGCGGCTAAAGGCGGGCTAAAGGCGGGCTAAAGGCGGACAGGACGGGCTAGAACGTCCTCCGGATCGGCGAAGCACACACCGCGTGTCGTGGCGCTACTTGCGCAGCTCCGCGACGAAGTCGTAATAGTCGTTGCGGCAGTACGTATCGGTCAGTTCGATCGCGCGCTGATCCGCCGTATAGCCGACCCGCGTAATCAGCAGCAGCGCTTCGTTCGGCGCGATGCTCATCTGTTGCGCAATCTCGTCGCTTGCATTGACCGCGCGAAAGTGCTGCAGCGCACGCACGATCGCAAGACCGCGCTGTTCAAGATAGGAGTACAGGGAATCGCCGATCGCGTTCGGGTCGGGAATCACCGATGCCGGGAACGTCGAGTTTTCGACGGCCATCACGATGCCGTCCGCGAGCCGCAAGCGGCGCAAGCGCGTGACCGCAGCCGCCGGCGACAGCCCGAGACGGATCACTTCATCGCGATTGGCCGGCAGGATTTCGCGCGAAAGCCACTTCGAGCTGGGCGTGAAGCCGCGCCGGCGCAGCATTTCGCTGAAGCTCGACAGCCGCGACAAAGGATCTTCATAGCGCGGTGTGATGAAGCTGCCGGCGCCCTGCGTGCGGTGGATCAGCCCCTGTTCGACCAGCAGCGCGATCGCCTTGCGCGCGGTGATGCGCGATACGCCTAGCGCATCGGACAGCACACGTTCGGAAGGTAACGCTTCGCCCGGATTCCAGCGATTGTCATGAATCGCGTGGCCGAGCTTGCGGGCCAGTTGCAAGTAGAGCGGCGTATCGTTTTCCGGGTCCGGGCGCAGATCGCGCCAGCGGTCTTCCGAGGCTGAGTTCATGAAGTGTGCGCAAGATAGGCAAGCGGCAATTTTATGATATCGGCGCGCCGCGTTATAGCGGGCTTTGCCTGGCTTGCCGATGCGTTCGCGGCTAAAACGCTAAACTCGGTGCAGCGTATTGCAACCTGTGCAACCTGTTCATGGGAGAAACCAATGACCACCGACATCGCCACTGTGACGCTGCCCGACGGCGAGCGTATTCCGAAGCTGGGGCAGGGCACGTGGGAGATGGCGGAGCGCGCGTCGCAGCGTGCCGCGGAGATCGCCGCGCTGCGCGAGGGGATCGCGCTCGGCATGACGCTGATCGACACCGCGGAAATGTATGGCGAAGGCGCGGCTGAATCGCTGCTCGGCGAAGCGCTCGCGGGCGTGCGCGACGATGTGTTTCTGGTCAGCAAGGTGTATCCGCACAACGCGAGCCGGCGCGGTGTGCAGGCCGCGTGCGAGCGGTCGCTAAAGCGCCTGAAGACCGATCGGCTTGACCTGTACCTGTTGCATTGGCGCGGCTCGGAGCCGCTCGAGGAAACCGTCGCGGGCTTCGAGGCTTTGCGCCAGGCCGGCAAGATCCGGCATTGGGGCGTGAGCAATTTCGACGTCGACGATATGGAAGAGCTGGCCGCGGTGCCGCATGGCGATGCGTGCGCGACAAATCAGGTGCTGTACAACGTCGCGCGGCGCGGGCCGGAGTTTGATCTGCTGCCGTGGCTCAACGCACGCAGCATCCCGATGATGGCTTATAGCCCGGTCGATCATGCGCGCTTGCCGAAACGCTCGCCGCTCAACGAGATTGCGGACGCGCACGGCGCATCGGTGTTTCAGATTGCGCTCGCGTGGGTGCTGCAGCAACCGGATGTGTTCGCGATCCCGAAGGCGGGCCGGGTCGAGCATGTGCGCGACAACCGGCGTGCGGCGGAACTGCAACTGAGCGCCGACGATATCGCGGCGATCGATGCGCACTTTCGCCCGCCGCTTCGCAAACAACCGCTCGAAATGCTGTGATCAGCTGCACGGGTGATGCATGTGCACCGACCCGAGCAGCGCAACTTCGGCGGGCGTCGCTTTGAGCGCGTCGGCATCGACCTGGCTCGTATCGCTTAAGAAGTCGTCGATGATCGACGATACCCGCACATCCTGCAGGCATAGCGATACGCGTTGTGTTTCACCCGCGGGCAGCGATTTGCGCTGCGCGAGGAACAGCACGCCGTATTGATAGCCATGGATGATGCCGCGAATCGCGCCGAGGCATTGGCCTTGCGCGACGTTGTCGTCCTTGCTGCCGCATAGGTGAGCGAGCTTGTAGGCGGAGAACGTCGGATCGACGGCGGGTCGGGCGCTGGGTTGAGACGGCTGCTGTTGCGTTTGTGCCGCCGGTTTCGGCGGAGCAGCTGGCTTGCCTGTCTGCGCTTGCGCGTGCGAAGCGAAGCCGGACAGCACCGCGCATAGCCAGACGGCCGTGATACGTGCAACGGAGCGGGGGAGGTGTGGTTGCATGGCGGGACCCCATCGGACGGTGACTCACCTAGGAGGCGTTCGAAAGCGCTTTGGTTCCGATTGGGTGTATTGCATGATGCGTAGCGGATGAATCCCTTCGATTCATGCCACCGCGGTCGAGGCGGTGACGCTCGACCGGGGGATCGGAACGCCACCGCCGCCGTTGCCGGTGCAGCGCTGGCCGTTGCGGTCGGCTGTGCGGCTCATCGCGACTGGAACGGTGCGGGGGCAGGAGGTATCAGGAATTTTGTGTGTCGAGGTCGGTTTAAAAAATCTCAGCTCATGGCGTTCGTGAACCGCTCGCCGAACAGAATGGCGAACTGATTGACTGCCTGCCGCCAGGTAATAGGCGGCATCTTCCAGTCCTTTTCAATGTTGCGCAAGGCCAGATAAAGCAGCTTGCTGGCCGCTTCATCGCTCGGGAAGTGACCACGGTTCTTGACGATCTTGCGCAACTGCATGTGCATGCTTTCGATCGCGTTGGTCGTGTAGATGATTTTGCGTACTTCAGGCGGATAGGCAAAGAACGGGATGACCTGCTCCCATTGACGCTGCCACATCGCTGCGACGGTGGGGAATTTGCGGCCCCACTCACCTTGCGCGAAGGCATCGAGCGCCGCTGCCGCCGCCTCGGCCGTGGCGGCCTGATAGATCGGCTTGAGCTCGGCCGCCAGCGGCTTACGGTCTTTCCAGCTTGCCAGATTCAGCGAATTGCGGATCAGATGCACAATGCAGGTCTGGATCTGCGCGGCCGGATACACCGCCTCGATCGCTTCGGGGAAACCTCGCAGGCCGTCGACGACGGCGATCAGAATGTCATGCAGGCCGCGGTTCTTCAACTCGTTGAAGACCTTCAGCCAGAACTTCGCGCCTTCAGTCTG
>NZ_SORE01000002.1 GCF_004366595.1 Paraburkholderia rhizosphaerae | reverse complement strand
CCAGACGCACAGTCGACGTCGACGCGTTCTGCTCGTGGTCCGCGTGCAGGATCAGGATACGGTCGAGCGCGCGCACCAGCACGTCGTTGACCTTGAACTCCTCGGACGGCGTCGAGAACATCATCCGCATGAAGTTCGCGCTGTACGAAAGATCGTTCTGCGGATACACAAACGGCTGGCCGATGCTGTACTTGTACGCCATTGCCACCAGCGTCGGCAGCTTCGCGATCATGCGGATCGCCGACACTTCACGATGATCTGCGTTCGTGATGTCGAGCGAGTCGTGATAGAACGCCGACAGCGCGCCGACCGCGGCGACCAGAATCGCCATCGGGTGCGCGTCACGACGGAAGCCACGGAAAAAGAAGTGCATCTGCTCGTGCACCATCGTGTGATTCGTCACAGCCTTCACGAACGCTTCCTTTTGCTGCGGATTCGGCAGTTCGCCCTTCAGCAGCAGATAGCAGGTCTCGAGGAAGTCCGCATTCTGCGCAAGGCTATCGATCGGATAGCCGCGGTACATCAGTTCGCCCTTGTCCCCATCGATATACGTGATGGCCGAATTGCACGCCGCTGTCGACATGAACCCCGGGTCATAGGTGAACTTGCCGGTCTGGCCGTATAGCTTGCGAATGTCGACCACGTCCGGGCCCATCGTTCCCTTGTAAACCGGAAGTTCGATTTTCTCGTTGCTATCCGAAAAAGTCAGTGTCGCGTGTGTGCCTGAGCTGTTCATTCGAGTTCCTCTTTCAATTCATTGAGCCAGCGGCCGATAACATCAATAAGATGCCGCCCGCTTTGATGGTGATTTGCATTCTACGGCGCGGCCTCTTCAACATTGCGTCGATATTCGCAACAACGAGTACCGCCGAAAGAAACACTCGTGACGCGAAGCTCGATGCGCACAAACATGCAAAGCCGACAAAATGAAAGAAAATGCCATGAATGCAACAATCTTTTGCCAGGCGGAACGATACATAGCGCGGATCGGTCTGCGATACTGACGTTCACCGATGGATCATCCGTGCTGCACGTGATGATTCACACACGCGTCGAATGCAGGCGTCGATGAAACTTATTGAACAGGGATGTCAAGAATGACACTGAATATGGAAGCGCTTTTTCCCGATACCGGCGAGCAGGAAGAGGCGATTGTCACTGCGCTGAATCATCAGGATATCGTGCTGGCGATGTCGGCGGCGCTCGCCACTGAAAAGATCGCGGTGCTGCACATGCTTTACCCGCGCACCGATGCGCGCACGCACGACAGCCTCGACGCGCTCGTCGACCAGTTGCACGGCCATGGTTTGCATGAAGTTGCGCGGCTGATCTCGCAGCAAGCCCACTATCTGGTTTTCCGGAACCCCACCAACGCGTGGAAGGCATTTCATGAAATCCGCAACGACTCACTCGCAATCGGCGTGCATCTTTACTACTGCGGCCGTGTCGGCGAGGCTGCGGAACGCGCACTCGACGAAGACGCGCATCAGCATGAAAAGAGCAAGCACAAGCACTAGGGCGAAAGCGACCCAAACGCAGGCCGCGCGACGTGCGGCGCGCGTTTGGGTCCAGCGGACGGTCACGCGCGAGCGGCAGTCGTTGCCGTCCGCACGAATTCGTCGACGTAGCGATTGAATGCAGCCGGATGCGCGAGATTCATTCCGTGGGACGCGCCGTTCACCGTGTTGCGGCGCGCATCCGGGCACCATGAAGCAAGTGCGTTGACGGTGCGTCTGAACATGTCCGGGCTCTTTTCACCGTCGATCAGCAGCACCGGGCAGCGGACCTGCGAAGCTTCGTCAGGCACATAAGCCGGTAGCGGGTCGCGAAACTGGCGTGCAAGCGTATGTGCATTGTCGGTCGCCATCGTGCGGAATGCGCCCGTACTCTTTGACCAGAATCCGGGACGGCTCACCGAATCGACAAAGAGCTGCAAGCCCGCCTCCACGTTCCCTTCTTCGATCAAATGCGCGGCTCGCGCGCGCAGCGCGTTCACCGTTTCCGGCAAGCGCGCGAGCGGACGGCCGGCAATCTGTAATGGCCCGCCCGGGTCCGCAAGTGTGAGTGTGCGCAGATGCCGCGCGTGCCGGCGCGCGAAGTGAAACGACACACAGCCGCCGCGCGAATGGCCAATCACATGCGCCGGCCCCGCGTCGAGCCGCTCGAGGAATTCGGCGAGTTCATCGGCGTGGCGGCTCCAGCTGAACGGCACGCGCGTCGGTGTATCGACATTGGGCCAATAGTGCGTAAGGCTCACCGCGACGCACCGGTAGCGGTCAGACAGGCCGTCGAGCTGCGGCTGCCAGTAGCGGTAGTCGCACAACGAGCCATGCACGAACAGCAGCAGTTCGCCGTCGCCGCGCTCGACATACGGCATCTGCAGGCCGTTGCTCAGCTCGACGAATGATGGCGTTAAAGCAGTCAGGGGGAGAGGTACGGGAGCATTCACGGCCGCAATTGTCCCACAGCCTCCGGTGGTGCGCATCGCGGCGGGCGCGCGCAGCGGCGCGGCCGCCCCGCGCGTTCACCCGGTCACTCGTACACGTAGGCGTCGATCAGGCCCGCTTCGGCCGCCGCGCCGGCGCCGCGCACCGCACAGGTCAGCGGCTCGTCGGCGACGCGAACGTCGAGACCGAGTTCACCGGCGAGATAACGCGTCAGATTGCCGAGCAGCGCGCCGCCGCCGGTCAGCATGATGCCTGCGTGCGCGATGTCGGTGACCAGTTCGGGCGGCGCATTCTCGAGCGCCGCCTTCACCGCAACCAGAATCTGGCGCAACGGCACGACGATCGCATCGGCAACGTCCTCCGTGCTGATCTCGATCGTGCGCGGCAGGCCGTCGTCGACACTGCGGCCGGTCGCGAACATCTTCTGCACATGCGCGTCGCGCAACGCCGACCCGATGGTTTTCTTCACGTGCTCGGCGGTTTGCTCGCCGAGCACCACGCCATACATACTGCGCACATAGTTGACGATTGCCTGGTCGAACTGATCGCCGCCGATGCGGATCGACCCGCTATACGCGATGCCGCCCAGCGCGATCACGCCGATTTCCGTCGTGCCGCCGCCGATATCGACGACCATCGAGCCGGTCGCCTCCGACACCGGTAATCCCGCGCCGACCGCCGACGCGAGCGATTCCTCGATCAGATTGACCTTCCACGCGCCCGCGGCCACCGCCGCCTCGCGGATCGCGCGCCGCTCGACCTGGGTCGCGCCAGCCGGCACGCAAATCGTGAAGGCGGCGCGCCGTGCAAAGAAAGGCCGCGGCTTCGCCATATCGACGAACTGGCGAATCATATGTTCGGCCGCCGGGAAATTCGCAATCACGCCGTGCCGCATCGGCCGCACCGGCTCGAGGTTGCCGGGCGCCCGGCCGAGCATCTGCTTCGCCTCCGCGCCGACCGCCGCGACACGCCTGCGCCCTTCCGCCGACATCTGCTTCTGAAAACACACAACCGAAGGCTGATTCACGACGATGCCGCCGTCGTCGGTGTAAATCAGCGTATTGGCCGTGCCGAGGTCCACGGCAACGGAGTAGCGGAACAGGCGTCCGAAAAACGAAGTGTGGTTCGGCGAAGCTTGCGGCATCGATCGCGCCATATGTCGGCTCTGTAGGTGTGTGGTTGGCCGCCTTGCGGGCGGCACGAAACTCTCGAACGCGCGGGTGGGCGCTACGCCGTCTCGTGCGTCGGGCATGTTTTTCAGGCTTATGACAGCCGTTAACGGCGGCATGCGGATAATCTTTAGCGCACCGTAGCGACCGCAGGGCTCGAAAAACCTACAAAAAGCCTTCATTCGCAGCGCGTTTCGCGCAATCGTCCGGCGCCCACGAGGTTTCGTTGCGCACGAACGCATGAATGGATCCAGACGCCGCCACTCGCCGGTTATTACCGCGCCGGCGAACCCAGCGCCGGCGATCGCCCGTAATCGCTCACCCGACGCAAGGCGGCGTAGGCGACCGGCGCGCATCGACTCGTGACGGGGCCTGGCCAGGCAAGCCCGTTTCAGCGGAAGTAGCGGGCGGGCGTTTCGCCGAGCGAATCCTTGAAGACCGCGATAAACGACGAGACGTCGTTATAGCCGACGTCGAGTGCGACGCGCGTCACGCTGGTGCCGGCGCCGAGCCGCTCGAGCGCGACCAGCAGACGCAATTGCTGCCGCCATTGCCCGAACGTGAGCCCGGTTTCCTTCACGAACAGCCGCGCAGCGGTGCGCGCGGTCACGCCGGCGTCCGCCGCGAGTTCGTCCAGCACGCCGGACTGCGCCGGATGCGCGATCAGCGCATCGGCGATACGCAGGATTCGCCGGTCGCGCGGGTACTGCAACGAAAGAGCCGCGTGGGCAAGCAGCGGCAGCCGGTCGACGATCACGTCGATCAGCCGCGATTCGGGACTGTCAGGCCGATAGTCCGCGCCGAATTGCGCGGCCGCGAGCAGCAATTCGTCGACGAGCGGCTCAACCGACACCACGCAATTTTCGGCGGGCACCGGCACGACCTCCGTGTCCGCGTACAGCGTATGGGTGACAACCGGATTCAGCGATGTCGCGCGATGCAGCGCGCCCGGCAGCAGCCATACCGCGTGATGCGGCGGCACCACCCATAGTCCTGTATCGGTGCGCACAGTCAACACTCCCTCGCTAACGTGCACGAATTGCGCGCGGCGCTCCGCTTGCCATGGCTTGTCCAGCGCGTCGTGCCGGTCGGCGAGCACGAAGACGGGACGCGGCACGACATTCGGATCGATGACGTCCATGGTGTCCGTTTTGCCCTGTCAGATATCGAAACCGTGCGAGATTAGCACGTTGGCCGAGAGCTTGCCGCAGCGCCGGCCAGAAGTCGGAGATGGGCCCAAAGAGTGCGCTCGGGGCCGCGGCGCAGCCGTAGCCGTGCACGCGCGACCGATCGGTGGCCTGCCCGCGTCGCCGTCGAAAATAAAGAATCTTTCATCAAGATGGCAAACGTGCGTTAGTCGAAAACACCGATCATGCACATGTTCTCAGTCCACCGGCGTTCGACCATGAATCAGCTCCACGCGATGCAATCCCATTCCCGAGCCGTCACCGCGCGCGAGCGCAACCGATTACGTAGTGACCGTCACGCACACCGCGGCCTGCTTTTGCCACAGCGCACTCTAGCCCCGTAGCCGTCGCGCGTCCGGCCACGCGCTTTCCCGTCCCGATCGTCAGTCGCGCCCGCCGAGGCGGGCGCGCGTGTCAACGTGCGCGCGTGCCGGCCGGCATTGACGACCAAGCGGGTCCAACGTCCAGATTCAACCCGAAGCCGCCGATACCATTTCATGAACGCCATTGTCCTGGTTGCCCTGCGCCGTCCGCTCACCTTCGTGGTGATGAGCATCCTCATCGTGCTCACTGGCGTGATGGCGATAATGAAGACGCCGACGGATATCTTTCCGGCGATCCGGATTCCAGTCGTCGCGGTCGTGTGGTCATACACCGGCCTGGCTCCGCAGGACATGTCAGGGCGCGTCGTCTACTACTACGAGCGCGCATTGACAACGACGGTCGCGAACATCGAACACATCGAAAGCCAGTCGCTGTATGGGACCGGCGTCGTGAAAATCTTCTTCCAGCCGGGCACCAACATCGCGGCCGCTCAGGCACAGGTGACCGCGGTCTCGCAGACCGTGCTCAAGCAGATGCCGGCCGGCATCACGCCACCGCAGGTGCTTTCGTATAGCGCATCGTCGGTGCCGGTGCTGTTTCTGCAGGTCTCCGCGCCCAGCATGACGGCCGCGCAGATCTACGATATGGCGTCCAATCTGATCCGGCCGGCGCTCGTGTCGGTGCCGGGCACGGCGATTCCGAATCCGTACGGTGGCAGTTCGCTGAACGTCGAAATCGATCTGAACCAGGCGAAGCTGCTCGCGCATGGTCTGTCGGCCACTGACGTCGCACATGCGCTCGCGAAAGAGAACGTCGTGTTGCCGGCCGGCGACCAGAAGATCGGCGCACTCGATTTCATGGTGCAGACCAACTCGACGCCGGTCGCGGTGCCGTCGTTCAACAACATGCCTATCAAGACCGTGAACGGCGCGACGGTTTACCTGCGGGACGTCGCGTACGTGCACCGCGGCTCGCCACCGCAAATCAATGCGGTGCTGGTAAAAGGCAAGCAGTCGGTGCTTATCGAGATTCTGAAAAGCGGCGATGCGTCGACGCTGTCCGTCGTCGCAGGTATCAAGAAGGCGCTGCCCGCCATCGTCAAGACACTGCCGGCCGGCGTGAAGATCACTCCGCTCAACGACACTTCCGGGTTCGTGAAGGATTCGGTGCGCGACGTCGTGCAGGAGATGATTACCGCAGCCGTGCTCACGGGCTTGACGGTGCTGCTCTTTCTCGGCAGCTGGCGCTCGACGCTGATCGTCGCGACGTCCATTCCGCTTGCGATTCTGTGCTCGGTCATCATGCTGCACCTGACCGGTCAGACGATCAACGTGATGACACTAGGCGGACTCGCGCTCGCGGTGGGGATTCTCGTCGACGATGCGACGGTGATGATCGAAAATATCGACGCACACCTCGAAACAGGCGAGGAACTGGAGCCGGGCATTATCGCGGCCGCCAATCAGATCGTCGTACCGACGCTCGTCGCGACGCTTTGCATATGCATTGTGTGGCTGCCGATGTTTCAGCTCGGCGGCATTTCCGGCTACCTGTTCCGTCCGCTCGCCGAGGCGATCATCTATGCCATGCTCGCGTCGTTCATATTGTCGCGCACGCTGGTGCCGACGATGGCCGCATGGCTGCTGCGCGGGCAATTGCACCTTCCGCACGGACACGGACACGGTCACGGACACGGTCACGGGCATGGCCACGGCCGTGCGGGTGCTAATCCGGGTTTCTTCAAACGCTTCCAGCGCGGCTTCGAGCAGCGTTTCACCGCCTTTCGCGAGAGATATCGCGATGTGCTGACGCTCGCACTATTTCACCGCAAACGCTTTGTACTGGTGTTCGTCGCATGTGCGGTTGCATCGATGGGTCTCGTGGGTTTTCTCGGCCGCGACTTCTTCCCGAGTATCAAGTCGGACGAGATCGATATGCACATGCGCGCGCCAGCCGGCACCCGGCTCGAAGACACCGGAAAAATCGCGGACCTGGTGAATCATGGCATTCGCCGCACCTTGCCTGGCCAGGTCACGAATCTGGTCGACAACTGTGGCTTGCCCACTAGCAGCACCAACGAAGCGTACAACTCGGACGGCACCATCGGACCACAGGACTGCGACGTTACGATCAGCCTCAAAAATGAGGCGTCGCCGGTGGACGAATACCGCGCGAAGCTGCGCCGCGACCTGCCGAAGATGTTCCCCGGCACGCAGTTCTCGTTTCTGCCGGGCGACATCACCGCGAAGATCCTGAATTTCGGCTTGCCCGCGCCGATCGACGTGCAGATTTCCGGCCGCGGACAACTGGCTAACATGGCCTTCGCGCAGAAGCTTGCCGCGCGTCTGCGCCAGATTCCTGGTGCAGCCGATGTACATGTTCAGCAGGTGTTCAACGCGCCGACGCTGAAAGTAGATGCAGACCGCAGTTTTGCGTCCGGCGTGAATCTGACCGAGGCGAGCATCGCAAACAACGCACTCGCGACGCTCTCCGGCAGCGGGCAAACGGCGCCGACGTACTGGCTCGACACGACCAACGGCGTGTCGCACCTCGTCAATCTGCAGACGCCGCAAGACCAGCTCTCGTCGATGAACGACCTCGAGACGATCCCTATCGATCAAGGCAACGGCTCACCGAGCGGCAGCAGCACACAACTGCTCGGCGCGCTCGGCACGATCTCGCAGACCGGTTCGCCGCTCGTCGTATCACACTTCAACATCCTGCCGGTGGTCGACGTGTACGTCAGCAACCAGCAACGCGATCTGGGCGCAGTCGAAGGCGACGTCGAAAAGGTCGTGAACCAGATGCAGGCGCAGTTGCCACGCGGTGCGAGCGTTCATTTGCGCGGCCAGGCGACGACGATGAAGAACGCCTATGGGCAACTGCTCGGGGGCCTCGCGATATCGGTGCTGCTGGTGTACCTGGTGATCGTCATCAATTTTCAGTCCTGGCTCGATCCGTTCATCATCATCACCGCGCTGCCGGGCGCACTCGCAGGCATCGCGTGGAGCCTCTTTCTCACGCATACGAACCTGTCCGTGCCTGCGCTCACCGGCGCAATCATGTGCATGGGCACCGCGACGGCAAACTCGATTCTGGTGGTGTCGTTCGCGCGCGAGCGACTGGCCGCGCACGGCGATGCGGTGGCCGCCGCGATCGAAGCAGGCTATGCGCGCATCCGGCCCGTGCTGATGACCGCGCTCGCAATGATCATCGGCATGCTGCCGATGTCGCTGAGCAATTCGCAGAACGCGCCGCTCGGCCGGGCCGTGATCGGCGGTCTGCTGATCGCCACATTCGCCACTTTGCTATTTGTCCCCTGTGTGTTCGCGATCATGCATCGCAACGTCAAAGACGCCCCCACGGAGTCTCATCTATGAACATCCCTCGCGAGGTGCTGGCGCCGAGCCAAAGCCGGGCTAAATGGTCCGTCATGGTCGCCGCGCTGATTCTCGGCGGTCTCGTCGTCCATGGCATCGTTCAACGGCACGACGCGTTCGTCGACCTGAAAGCCGCAACCGACGAAGAGTCAGTGCCCCAGGTGCAGGTGATGGCGCCGGCGCGAGGTCCCGCGACGCGCACCGTCACGCTGCCCGGCAACGTCAACGCGTGGTACACCGCGCCGATCTATGCCCAAGTGTCGGGTTATGTGCAAAAGTGGTATGTCGACTACGGAGCGTTCGTCAAGAAGGGTGCACTGCTCGCCACGATCGATGCGCCGACTGTCGATCAGCAGTATCAGGGAGCGCTTGCCGATCTCGCCGTTGCGCAGACCAATAGCAAGCTGGCGGACGTTACCGCGACGCGCTGGAAGGCACTCGCCGGCACAGAAGCGGTCGCGCAGGAAGACGTCGACATCAAGACAGCGAATGCGGCCGCGAAGGACGCGATGGTGATGGCGGCGGAGCACAACGTCGAGCGCTACCATGCGCTCGAGCAGTTTAAAAGTATCGTTGCGCCATTCGACGGCGTGATCACGTCGCGCGATACGGACATCGGCAACTACGTCAACGCGGCAGGCGGCGACGTCAGTTCCCGCGGTGCCGCCGATGAACTGTTTTCGGTGGCGGACGTCCATGAGATGCGCCTGTTCGTGTCGGTGCCGCAGGATTACTCCGACATGCTAAAGCCCGGCCTCGACGCGACCTTCACGGTGCCGCAATATCCAGGGCGTCAGTTCCACGCGAAGCTGCTGACCACCGCGAAGGCATTCGACCCGCGCACCCGAACGGTCGTTACCGAACTGGTCGCCGATAACCCCGACCGTCTGTTGTGGCCCGGCACATATGCGACGGTAACCTTTAAAGTACCCTCCGACCAGAACGTGCTCGTCGTGCCGGAACAGGCGCTGGTGTTCCGTGAACAGGGCATGCAGATTGCGCTCGTGGGACCGCACGACCGGGTGCATCTGCAGAACGTGAAGCTCGGGCTCAATCTTGGCCAGCGGGTGCAGATTCTCTCGGGACTGAAGCCGACCGATCGGTTCATCGTCAGTCCTTCAGCTGGAATACTCGACGGCCAGAAGGTCGAAGTCGTCGAAGGCGTGCCCGGCATCCGACCGGCGGGTGCGATCGCACAATCCTCACAAGCCGCTGGTCAGAAACTTGCCGATGCCGGCCCAGCTGGAAGCGACTCCAAATGAAGCGCCACGTCAAACCCGCTGCCGGCCGCGCCGGCAAGCTTGTCGGCATCTTGCTGGCGCTTGTCGCGCCGCTTGCCGGCTGCAGCCTCGCGCCCGTCTACACACCGCCGCACACGACGCTGCTCCCGATGAGCTACAAGGGAACCGGTCCGTTCGTGCTCGCCCATCCCGACGACGAGCTCGCGCATGGGCCGTGGTGGAACATGTTCGGCAACACTGAGCTCGACCAGCTCGAAACCGAACTCGACGCGGCGAATCCGGATCTGAAGGCAGCGCAGGAGACTTATACGCAGGCCCGCGACGTGGTTGCCGAAGCCCGTTCGCAACTGTTTCCGCAATTGAGCGCGCAAGCGTTCGCATCGCAAAACGCGGAGTCGGCGCATACCCTCTTCCACAGCCTTGCGTCGAGCCCTTCGCTGCCCCTTGAAGAGGCGTCGCTAGGTTATGGCGCGGCCGCGAGCTGGGAACCCGATTTCTGGGGCGAGATTCGCAACCGGACCAACTTTGCGAAGGCCAGCGCGCAGGCCACCGCGGCGCTCGTCGCAACAGCACGACTCAGTCTCGAGATGGAGTTGGCAAGCGACTACATGATGTTGCGCGGGCTCGACGCGCAGCAAGCGGTTTATACGAACACACTCGGTTACTACCGCGATGCGGTGAACATCACCAGGCTGCGTTACACCGGCAAGATCGGTTCCGGCCTCGATCTCGAGCGGGCTCGCGACCAGCTGGCCACGGCGCAGGCCGCCGATACCGATATCGAAGCGCAACGCGCCGTCCTCGAGCATGCGATTGCGGTACTCGCAGGCCAGAACCCGTCGACGTTTTCGCTGCCGCCCGGCGATCTGAAACCGCTGACAATTCCTGTGATCCCGGTGGGCGTACCGTCCGAGCTGCTGCAACGGCGCCCCGACATCGCGGCGTCCGAGCGCGAAATGGCCGCGGCCAACGCGGCGATCGGTGTTGCGCGCGCGGCGTTCTACCCGAACATCCGGCTCAGCGCCAGTTTCGGCTTCGAGGACAACGGCATCGGACTTGCGTCATTGCCGGACAGCCTGTGGAGCGTCGGCGCTTCGGCGTTGCTGCCGTTATTCGAGGGCGGGCTGCGCCGGGCCGAGGAACAGCAGAGCTGGTCTTCGCTCCATCAGGCCGCGGACACCTACCGGTCGACGGTGCTCAAAGCGTTCCAGCAGGTCGAGGATCAATTATCGCTGACGACGAAGCTCGCCACCGAGTACAAGCAGCAGAGCGACGCCGTCCGCGCGTCGGTGAAGGCACAGGACATCGCGATGCAGCTCTATACGAGCGGTCTGAACGACTACCTCAACGTCACGGTCGCGCAAATCGCCGCATTAAACGCTGAATTGTCGAAGGTTCAGGTGAAGACTCGCCGGCTGCAGGCGGCGGTCGATCTGATCGGCGCGGTGGGCGGCGGCTGGTCGGCGCAAGACCTGCCTACGCCGGATCAGACAGTGCCGTTCCAGCCGATCGCGATGCGCACTTCGCCGCAGGACGAGCACACACGGTAACGATGGAGCGCGCCGCCGTCGTTCAATTGCGGTCCTCCGGGTCTTTCCGCCGTATTTCCGCAAGCCGGGTCATCGTACGCAAATGCATTCGTTCAGCCACCCAATAGTAGGGCAAGCGTTCCGTGGGATCGCCGGAACGCTTGCATGAGGAAGGGAATTCAATCGACGCAGGAGTTTCGGAACCGCTCCCGCTATTGTCGCGCGTCGTTCGGCTCGGGCAAACTCATCTCGATGATCGCGTCGACGCAGATAGCAGGTCACGCCCAGGCATTTCGAGCGCAAAACCACGGCTCGCTGTATTTCTCGTTCGGTGTGGATGCGGTTTTAGCGGCCCGCATGCCGCGATGCGTGCGCAGCCAGCTCTGGCCCGCACGCCTGAGACACGATAGGTAGCCGCTTTGCGTGCCGCCCACTATAGATCACGACACGCAAAAACGGCACCGTTCATCTGCCGGGGTGCTGCGGGACATCAATAAAACCCGCTCGCGCCACCACTGTAGATAATCGGCGTCGTCGGCACCTTTACATTCTCACCGAGACAGTCGGCGCGGTATTTCAGCCTGAGTCGTGCTTCCGCTTCCTGAATTTCCGACGGATAGTAGTTGTCGTCTCCCGCACCCGCCTGGTAACCCACCGATTCGAGTTCGCTAAGCTCCTGCATCAATTGTGCATGCGTGACCGGCTTGCTCAGCGGTGTGAAAGGATAGTCATTGCATTCATGCGGCGTCAGCCGGGTGCTGGCCGACGCCGCGCCGCTTGCGAGCAAAACGCAAAGTACCACCGTCGTTTTCATCCAGAATGGTTTCATGTCATCCGCTCCTTGCGCGATATTGTGACGACACAAGGATGGTCCACACGCCGTATCGAAACTCCATAAAACGGATGAACTTTTTGTTAGGCGGCAATGCGTCGGCCTCGACGTCACCATCACGGTCATGGGTCCAGCCGCCCGCCCGAGCCATTGCGCCCAATAGATGAAATTTCTTTCATTGTTGCATGACGGATTCGCTAGGGCGTCCTTCTTACACTGAACTCGTCGATGCAGATAACCCCTGCTCATGTCGACGACCGGTCCCTCTGTTAACCCGATTAGGAATGCCAATATGAAACTCGCACTCATCGCCTTCGCCGTTGCCGGCGCCACCCTGTGCAGCCCCGTCTTCGCTCAGAGCGTCGCTACTGCCAGCACGAACTCCGTCGCAAACACCGCGCCTGCGGATCCATCGACCTCCCTTTCGCAAGCCGGCCAATGGGTACCGCCGTACGGCAAGCCGGTGCAGGGCCTGACGCGCGCCCAGGTCTATCAGGATCTCGTCCACGCGGAAAAGGACGGGCAATATCAGTATCTGAATCAGCAGTTGTACTCGCACGGTTGAGCGCGAGACCCGGGCGCGGCAACGTGAATCCCGCAGTTGCCGCGCGACTGGCATCGTTTTCCCGCCAGCGCGAGTAGAACAGTCGCGGGCTTCCGTCGAAACAGCCGCGCAACACCGCCGTCGTGACGTATACCCAGCGTCGTCTCCTAGCCGAATATGTAACCGGACCCGCGCACCGTCCGGATCAGCGGTTGCGCGCCGGGCGGATCGATCTTCTTGCGCAGGCGGCCCATATGCACGTCAACCAGATTGGTGCCCGGATCGAAGTGATAACCCCATACCGCCTCGAACAGCATCGTGCGCGTAACCGTGCAGCCAGCATGACGCATCATGTATTCGAGCACCCGGTACTCAGTCGGCAACAGCGCGATTTCTTCGCCGTCGCGGCGCGCCTTGTGCGCAATCAGGTCGAGTTCGATCGACCCAACCGACAGCACAGCCTCCGTCGGCTGAGCCGGCGCCTGGCGTCTGCGCACCAGCGCTTCGAGCCGGGCCGCCATTTCTTCGGGATCGCACGGCTTGGTCAGATAGTCGTCGCCGCCGGCACGCAGGCCTCGCACACGATCATCGATATCGCCGAGCGCGCTTAACATCAGCACCGGCGTCGTCACACCGACTCTGCGCATCGTCGTGAGAATAGTCAGACCGTCCACGCCCGGCAGCATCCGGTCGAGGGTGATAACGTCGTAATCGTCGGCAAGCGCACTGACCAGTCCCTCCTTGCCATTATCGACCCAATGCACGGAAATGCCTCTTCGGCCAAGCTCGTTGACAACCGTGGCCGCGGCGGTCTCGTCGTCTTCTATCGTAAGGACTCGGAACATATTAGTCTGATCGTCTCCTGTGTCGTCGGGCTCGCACAACCGATCGCGTTCGTCCGCTTCCGGCCCCGATTCGCCACTGCGAGCGTACGCGAGATCGGTGCATTGACGTTGCTGTTTGGTTAGCGAAGTTTCCCGTTTGCACGGTGCTCCAGACGCGACGGCGGCACCATTCGAATGCGCGCGACGAACGATCCGAACCTATCCCCGCAAAACATAGCTTTCCTACCGTTCAGTCGTCCCCAGAGCACATGCCGGGTATGCGGACCAGATAGCACGTATCGAAAAATTCCGGTATGTTTCGTGCCCACGCCGACGCGGCGCGTCAGTGCAAAAGCTTTCAAACCGAAGGCTCGCACACCATCGCCGCCGCCGCTTAAACCGTGAGCACGAGAGAGAGACGATGAACGGGAGACACCCCGACACTGAAAATGTATTGCAACCAAAACGACGAGATATCGTAAGCGCGCTCGTCTATCTATTCGAGCGTGTGATGCCGGACCCGTTCGTGCTATCGATCGGTCTCACGGTGGTCGTGATCGTACTGTCGATGCTGTTCGCACCGAAGGCCGACATTCCGCACATTCTCAGCGCGTGGTACGGCGGCGCATTCGGCATTCTCGGCTTTGCACTGCAGATGATCCTGATTCTCGCCACCGGCTTTGCGATCGCCGATGCGCCGGTCGTGCAGCGCGCATTGCGTGCGCTCGCGTCGCGCGTGCAGACGCCGACCAAAGCAGCGCTCGTTGTATTTCCGATCGTTGCAGTCGCGGCGTGGCTGAACTGGGGACTGGGGCTGGTGGTCGGCGCGTTGCTCGCGCGCGAGATCGCCAAACGGGTCAATGTCGATTTCGCGTGGCTCGTCGCGGGCAGTTATTCCGCGTGGTCCATCTGCAATAGCGGGCTGTCGAGCTCGATTGCGCTGTCGCAGGCATCTCACGGCAATGCACTGAACCTGGTCGAGAAAGCGACGGGCCAGGTGATCCCGCTGACGCAGACGGTGTTCGCACCGTTCGTGTTTGTGCCGACGATTGCCGTGGTTGTCGTGATGACGTTCATCTTCATCAAGATGCATCCGCGCAATGCGGCGATCACGCCGCTGCGCGAAGCACCCGCCGCGCCCGCCGACGATCCGCACGCACGCAGCGCGGGCGACGGCTCGCTCGCCGCGCGCCTCGAGCAATCGATGCTCGGCACGCTGCTGCTGCTCGCGATGGGCATCGGCTATCTCGCGATCCAGTGGCATCAGAAAGGGTTCGAGCTCGATATCAATACGACGATCCTGATCTTCCTGCTCGCCGGGCTCGCGCTGCAGCGTACACCGATTGCCTACGCGGATGCGATTCGCCGCGCGGCGCGGCAGACCGGTTCGATGCTGCTGCAATACCCGATGTATGGCGGCGTGATGGGAATCATGAGCGGCACCGGGCTCGCGTCGGTCATCGCGAAGACCTTCGTGGTCGTATCGACGCCCGCGACGCTCGCGCTTTGGAGCTATCTGAGTTCGCTAATCATCACGCTGCTGATTCCCAGCGCAGGCGGACACTGGGCAGTGCAAGGCCCCTTCGTGCTGCCCGCCGCGTTGAGTCTGCATGCACCAGTCGCACGCACCGCAATGGGTGTCGCGATGGCGGAGAATGTGTCGAACATGCTGCAGCCGTTCTGGGCAGTGCCGGTCGTTGCGATTGCCGGCATTCGCATTCAGCGTGTGATGGGATACACCGCGGTGACCTTTGTCGTATCGCTGGTGATCTACGCGTTGTCGCTGTGGCTGGTGCCGTAACGCATCGATGCATTTGACGCGTTCCGAATGCCGCGCGCTCGCCCGCCGGCATCGGTGAACAAGCGCGGGTCAATCATTCATTCCGGTCCTCGTCGATCACGCTTCATCCGCATCGCGCCGATACAGTTTGATCACTGCCGAAAAGTCGAGCTTGCCCGCGCCGTTCGTGCTCATCGCCTGATATAGCTGCTGTGCGAGCGCGCCAACGAAGACCGGCTGCCGCACCGACTTCGCGGCGTCGGTCGCAAGGCCGATATCCTTGAGCATCAGATCCGTGCCGAAGCCACCGGTATAGCCACGCGACGACGGTGCGGTATCGATCACGCCGGGAAACGGGTTATACGTATCCGAGCTCCAGCATCGCCCCGTCGACGTGTTCATGATGCTCGCCAGCACCTTCGGATCGATGCCGAGCGCTTCCCCGAGCGCCATCCCTTCCGCGACGCCCGCCATCGTGACGCCGAGCACGAGGTTATTACAGATTTTCGCGACCTGACCGGTGCCGGTGTCGCCGCAATGCACGATATTGCGCCCCATCGCGGACAACACCGGTTTCACGTGTTCGTACGCGTCGGTACTGCCACCGACCATGAAGGTCAGCGTCCCCGCCACCGCACCGCCTGTACCGCCGGACACCGGCGCATCGACGAATGCGTTACGTTGCCGTTGCGCGAGTTCCGCGAACGCTTTGACGCTGGCCGGGTCGATCGTGCTCGAATCGACGATCGTCACGCCTTGCGCGACGCCGGCAAGTACCCCGTCGTCGCCAGTTAGCACGCTGCGCACGTGCGCGGCGGCAGGCAGCATCGTGATCACGCATTCGGCGGCGGTGGCCGCCGCTTTCGGCGACGCGGCCGGCACCGCGCCCGCTTCCGCGAGCGCCTGCACCGCCGCTGCGCTGACATCGAACACTTGCAGTGCGTGCCCAGCCTTGAGCAGATTGCGCGCCATTGGCGCGCCCATATTGCCGAGTCCTACGAAACCGATTTTCATCGAGTTGTCTCCGTATCAGCGTGCGGTCGGTTTTTTACCGGTACGTCACATGTTGCAGCGCCAGTCAGCGCAAGTCGGGAAAGTCTTCCTCCCAATACTCGCCGGGCAGGCGCGCTGGCTCGCCCGTGCGATCGAGCTCGCGGCGCCGCAGTTCGACGCGGCGGATCTTCCCGGAAATCGTCTTCGGCAGTTCGCAGAACTGCAGACGGCGAATCCGCTTGTACGGCGCGAGCTTTTCGCGCGCGAAGCGGAATACGTCGTGTGCCACTTCCGGGCTCGCATCGAAGCCCTGACGCACGGTGACAAACGCCTTCGGCACGGAGAAGCGCAACGCGTCCGGGCTCGGTACGACTGCCGCTTCGGCGATCGCCTCATGCTCGATCAGCACGCTCTCGATCTCAAACGGACTTAACCGGTAATCGGACGATTTGAATACGTCGTCGGAGCGCCCGACGTAGACGAGGTAGCCGTCGTCACGCCGTAGCGCGACATCTGACGTGTGGTAATAGCCGTTGCGCATTGCGTGCGCGGTCGCCGTCCCGTTGTTTGCGTAACCGGTCATCAGGCCGAGCGGACGCTGCGCGAGCGGCAGCGCGATTTCGCCTTCGTTGACGGGCTGGTCGTCCATATCGACCAGTTCGACCTGGTAGCCCGGCAGCGGCCGCCCCATCGAGCCGGGCACCACCGGTTGTCCAGGCGAATTGCCGACCTGGCAGGTGGTTTCGGTCTGACCGTAGCCATCGCGGATCGTGATATTCCATGCGTGGCGCACGCGCTCGATGATCTCCGGATTGAGCGGCTCGCCCGCGCCGACAATCTCGCGCAGTTTTACCGGATACGACGCCAACGGCTCCTGGACCAGCATCCGCCAGACCGTGGGCGGCGCGCACAAGGTCGTGACGTTGCAGCGCACCAGCGTGCGCAGCGTGTCTTTCGGCACAAAGCGCGCGAAGTTGTAGACGAACACGCATGCGTGCGCATTCCACGGCGCAAAAAAACAGCTCCATGCGTGCTTCGCCCAGCCAGGCGAACTGATGTTCCAATGAATGTCGCCGGGTTGCAGCCCGATCCAGTACATCGTCGACAGATGGCCGACCGGATAGCTCTGATGCGTATGCTCGACGAGCTTGGGTTTCGATATCGTGCCGGACGTGAAATACAGCAGCATCGGGTCGGCCGCTCGTGTCGGGCCATCGGGAGTAAATGACGGCGATGCGTCGTACGCGGCCGCGATATCGGTCCAGCCGTCGCGCGGTGCACCGACCGAAATGCGCGTGAGCCGCGTGCCGAGCGCATCGAACTTCGCGAGTTCCGTACTGTCGACGATCGCGACGTTCGCGCCTCCTAGCTGCACGCGATCGCGCACGTCGTCCGCGGATAGCTGGGTGGTCGCCGGCAACACGATCGCGCCGAGCTTCATCGCGGCCAGCATCACGTCCCACAGCTCCGCGCGGTTCGGCAGCATCAGCAGCAGCCGGTCGCCGCGGCTCACACCCAGCCCGCTCAGGAAGTTAGCCATCCGGTTCGAGCGCTCAGCCATCTGCGCATACGAAAGCCTGAGGCCGTCGCCATCTGTGTCGTCGACGATCCATAGCGCCGGACTGTCGTTACCGCGCGCGATCACGTCGAAATAGTCGAGCGCCCAGTTGAATTCCCCGAGCACCGGCCACTTGAACTCGCGATACGCGCGTTCGTAGTCGGTGCGATAGCGCAACAACAGGTCACGTGCTTCGATAAAGCCGTCGGCTGCTGGCATCGATCGTCTCCACGGTCGGCGCGGATGCGCTCTATTGGCGGGTCATTCTGCACTGAAATGCGGGTCGCGATAACCGCTGTTTGACCTTAGACGGCCAACCGGACGCGCCCGGTCACGACGGTGCTTGCGCGTGCAACAGCATGCGCACTGCGTTGCGCGATCGCATGGCGATGCGGGGACACGCCTATAGCCGACTGAACCCGGTGGGCTGAGCAGCCTCGCGATCGCGGCACGCCGTGCGATGGCGATCCGCGCACGGCTATCGAGTGGTCACCGGCAGTCGCAAGCGGTCAAAAACGGCCGCAGGCGGACGCCAAGGTCGTCGTCGTGCCCGGAAAATCCATTGTCCGAGGCAGTCTCACGCATTCGCTGGAATCCGACTAAGCTTTATAACAGGCCTCCTTTTGAGGCCGGTCGCCGCCGGCGCCGAGATCCGTCCTGCGGCGCACTGGCCGTCGGCGATGAGAATCTACCCGCTTCTCCCGTACCGGCAACCCCGCCCGCCGCCCCGGCGCCGCGCCGCATGTTGCGTAGCAACGACGGCGGGCGCGCCGATACATCGGACCCTGCGCAACCCGTGTCTGCGCTCGCTGCGGCTAGCGCTGCTGATAACCGCTTTCTTCGCGGCATGGGCGAGCGGCGGCTGGCCCAGCGTCGGCCCGCGCGTCGCGCTGGCAGTGAATGCGGCGAGCGCCCCGTCCGCTGCGCCGCTCGCTCGGGTGATCATCATTCCAGTCAACGGCGCAATTGGCCCTGCCAGCGCCGACTTCATCGTGCGTGGCCTCGCGCGAGCCGCGCACGACCGCGCGACGCTAGCCGTGCTGGAACTCGATACGCCCGGTGGCCTCGATACGTCGATGCGGCAAATCATCAAGGCGATTCTGAGCTCGCCGGTGCCCGTCGCCACGTATATTGCGCCGGGCGGCGCGCGGGCGGCGAGCGCGGGAACCTACATCATCTATGCGAGCCACATCGCCGCGATGGCGCCGGGCACTAATCTCGGCGCCGCGACGCCGGTGCAGATCGGCATGGGCGGGTCGGACAATCCGAAGCCCGGCGCGGCGCCCACGATGCCCGGCGCCGCGCCGGACAACCGGGCCGGCGGCAAGCCGGAAAGCCCGGCCTCCGGCGCGTCCGCTGCCGCTGCGTCGTCAGACACCGCGGCGATGCCCGCGCTCGACACGCAATCGACCGAAACCCGCAAGCAGGTGCAAGACGCGTCCGCGTACATTCGCGGTCTCGCGCAACTGCGCGGCCGCAACGCGAGCTGGGCGGAGCACGCGGTGCGCGAAGCGGTCAGCCTGTCGGCGAGCGAGGCGCGCGAGCAAAAGGTGGTCGACCTGGTCGCCCGCGATATTCCCGATCTGCTGCGACAACTGGACGGCCGCACGGTCACCACGGTGAACGGCGAGCATCGGCTCGAGCTCTCGCACGCGAGCCTCGTGACGCTCGAGCCGGACTGGCGCAGCCGCTTCCTGTCGGTGATCACCGATCCGAACGTGGCGTTGATCTTGCTGATGATCGGCATGTACGGCCTGTTCTTCGAATTCGCTAATCCGGGTTTCGTGCTGCCGGGCGTGGTCGGCACGATCAGTCTGCTGGTCGGTCTGTTCGCACTGCAATTGCTGCCGATCAACTATGTGGGACTCGGCCTCATTTTTCTCGGCCTTGCATTCCTGATCGCCGAGGCGTTTTTGCCGACGTTCGGCTCGATCGGCTTCGGCGGCGTGATTGCGTTTGCGATCGGCGCGCTGATGCTGATCGATACCGATGTGCCCGGCTTCGGCATTCCGTTGCCGATGATCGCGGGCGTCACGCTGTTCGGCGCGCTGTTCGTGTTCACCGTATCGAGCGTCGCGCTGCGCGCGCGCCGGCAGCCGGTCGTAACCGGCTCGGAGGCGATGATCGGCAGCATCGGCGTAATCCTCGACGACGGCCTCGCGCCGGACGGGCATGGCGGCAGCGTCACCGGCTGGGCACGCGTGCGCGGCGAGCGCTGGCGGGTCGAGAGCGCCGAGCCGCTACCGGCCGGTCACCAGGTGCGCGTGACCGGGCGCCACGGCCTCACGCTCACGGTCGTGCCGGCCAGCGCGGCAGCACAACAAGGAGAACGCAGATGATCGGTTTCACATTCGGCTTCGGCAGCATTCTGATTGTGGTGATCGTGTTGCTCATTGCATCGTCGATCCGCATTTTTCGCGAGTACGAACGCGGTGTCGTGTTTATGCTCGGGCGCTTCTGGAAGGTCAAGGGACCGGGGCTCGTGCTGATCATTCCGGTTGTCCAGCAGGCGGTGCGGATGGACCTGCGCACCGTCGTATTCGATGTGCCGACACAGGATGTGATTACGCGCGACAACGTGTCGGTGAAAGTGAACGCGGTGGTCTATTTTCGCGTGGTCGATCCGGAGCGCGCGGTGATCCAGGTCGCGCGCTACCTGGAGGCGACCAGCCAGCTCGCACAGACGACGCTGCGAGCGGTGCTCGGCAAGCATGAACTCGACGAACTGTTATCGGAACGCGAGCAGCTGAATGCCGATATCCAGAAGGTGCTCGATTCGCAGACCGACGCGTGGGGCATCAAGGTGTCGACGGTCGAGATCAAGCATGTGGACATCAACGAGACGATGATTCGCGCGATTGCGCGGCAAGCGGAAGCGGAACGCGAACGGCGCGCGAAGGTGATACACGCGGAAGGCGAATTGCAGGCATCGGAAAAGCTATTGCATGCGGCGCAGATGCTTGCGCAGCAGCCGCAGGCGATGCAATTGCGGTATCTGCAAACGTTGACGACGATTGCCGCGGATAAGAACTCGACGATTGTATTTCCGTTGCCGGTCGATCTGCTGAACGCGGTGCTGGATCGGATGGGAAAGGCTACGCAGACGTGAGCGGGCTATTTGAGCAGGAGGGTTCGCGCTTGCCTCACGCGTGCGCCCGACTCGATCTAGAATGAAATGGCCACTTCGATTGATTGAGGACGCAACCATGAAACTCATTCCTCGGATGCTTCTCTGTGCGATTGCAGGCGCTGCATGCGTTCAGTACGCGTTTGCGGACACACCTGCGCAAACGTACGACCCTTCGACTCCGAAGACGCGTGCAGAAGTGATCGCCGATTTTGCCGCGTGGCGTGCGGCTGGGTATGACCCGGATGACTGGATCGATTACCCGGAGAATGCCATTGCGGCCGGCAGGATCGTCGCGGCGCGGCGAGCTGCCGAAGCCGCCGCTCAGTCCATGCATTAGAGGGTTTGCTGCCGGACTGCCGCATCACGATTTCACATCGCCTTCATTCCCTCCCACGACACCCTCGTCAAACATTGCCTGACCGCGTTCAACGCGGCGACGCAAGTGCGGGCACTACGCCAGTGCCCCTCCCTGATTTGTTCATATAAACTCCGCAGAAATGTAAGGCGCCCGGTCGTTTTCGTAACAGACGACCCGGGTCAACCGATCGGCCGTTGATCGACGCCCAGGAAGTCCCGGCTGCCCTGGCGGACGAATCATGTTTACAATCCGCCCCGTGGCTGTTCGGACCGCGGCCGCTTTGCTGGCAGTCTTCCTTGACAACAATGACTCAACCCGACGAGAGAATCGGCTCATGGACTCCGTAAAACGGTATTTCGGCTTCGACGAAGCAGGCACCAACCTGCGCACTGAAGTACTCGCAGGCGTCACCACCTTTCTGACGATGGCCTACATCATCTTCGTCAACCCTGCGATCCTTGGCGATGCCGGTATGCCGAAAGATGCGGTGTTCGTCGCGACCTGCCTCGTCGCGGCACTCGCGTCAATCATTATGGGCCTCTACGCGAACTACCCGATCGCGCTCGCGCCGGGCATGGGGCTCAACGCGTACTTTACGTACACGGTCGTCAAAGGAATGCACTTCCCATGGCAAGCGGCGCTCGGCGCCGTTTTCATTTCGGGGTGCCTGTTTATGATCGTCACGCTGTTTCGCGTGCGCGAGGTAATCGTCAACGGCATTCCGCATTCAATCCGCATCGCGATCACCGGCGGCATCGGGCTTTTCCTCGCGATCATCTCGTTGAAGTCCGCCGGTATCGTGATCGGCAGCCCGGCGACGCTGGTCACGCTCGGCAATCTGCATGACGCACACGTCGTGCTTGCGATCGTCGGCTTCTTCGCTATCGTTACGCTCGACCATCTACGTGTGCGCGGCGCGATCCTGATCGGCATCGTCGGCGTGACCGTGCTGAGCTTCTTCTTCGGCGGCAACGAGTTCCACGGCATCGTCTCCGCGCCGCCGTCGATCGAGCCGACGCTCTTCAAGCTCGATGTGCATGGCGCGCTGTCAACCGGCATCCTCAACGTGGTCCTCGTGTTCTTCCTCGTCGAACTGTTCGACGCCACTGGCACGCTGATGGGCGTTGCGAACCGCGCCGGTCTGCTGGTCCATGGCAAGATGCACCGTCTGAACCGCGCGCTGCTCGCGGATAGCACCGCGATTCTTGCCGGCTCGGTGCTCGGCACGTCGTCGACCACCGCGTATATCGAAAGCGCGTCGGGCGTGCAGGCAGGCGGCCGCACCGGTGTCACGGCGCTCACCGTCGCTCTGCTTTTCCTGTTGAGTCTGTTCTTCGCGCCGCTCGCCGGCGTAGTGCCGCCTTATGCGACCGCGCCGGCGCTGCTATATGTGTCGTGCCTGATGCTGCGCGAAATGCTCGACCTGCCGTGGGACGACGCAACCGAAGTGGTACCGGCCGCCCTCACCGCGCTCCTGATGCCGTTCACGTATTCGATTGCGAATGGCGTTGCGTTCGGCTTTATCTCGTACGCCGCTCTCAAGCTGCTGACCGGACAGGCGCGGCAAGTGAAGCTGGTCGTGTGGATCATTGCAGCGGTTTTCCTGCTGCGCTTTTTCTATCTCGGCGCGGAATAACCGCATCGGCGCCCGCGATCCGTCGTGCGGTGCAGGAACCCGCTACTGGAGCATGCATGTCTTCTTATCTCACGCAGGAGCGCTACTCGCGTCCTGCGATCTTCTTTCACTGGGCTATCTTTCTGCTCGTCGCAGTCGCTTACTTCGCGATCGAAATACGCGGTCCTAAAGGGAGCGACAGCCGTATCCTGTGGACCGGCGTCCATATGTGGGCCGGCACGCTGGTCGTGTCGCTCGCGGTGTTGCGGCTTTTGTGGCGACTCTGGCGCGGCGCGCCTGCCGCACAGGAAACCAACGCGTTACTGACCTTTCTCGCCCGGCTGGTCCATCTCGCGCTCTATCTGTTCATTTTCGCGCAGCCGCTGCTCGGCATGCTGATGATCAACACCGGCGGTCATCCGGTCACACTGGCCGGAACCGATTGGCAGATCGTGCTGGTAGGCGCCGACCCCGCCGCCAGGCAAATGCTCCACGCGGCCCATGTCTGGCTTGGCAATGCGTTCTATTGGGTGATCGGCCTGCACGCGCTCGCGGCGATCGGCCATCAGCTGGTGTTCAGGGATCGCACGCTACAGCGCATGCTGTAACAGGCAGGCAGGTCGGGACGCTGACGGGGACGCGGCAGCGCCCCGGCCCCTGCCGCCGCTCGCGCCACCGCCGCACTATGCAGGCGGTGTGCCCACGAATGGATCGCGGCCAACGGTACTTCGGCGCGTTCGGGCGCTGTGGCAAACGGCTTTACGCGCGGACGTTCGCCTCGTAAAAACGCACATACCCGCTGCGCAGCACCACACACCGTGCGCGTGTCTCGGACAGTAACCGGCGCGCCGCGGCTTCGATACGCGAGCGGTGCGCGTCGAACGCGCCCAGCATGTCTTCGATGCGTGGCGACGCCGCGCCGAAATGATCTTCGAGCGCCTCCGCCGTGATCATGCATTCCACCCTTTCACCATCGACCATTGCCGGAAACGCCAGGGTCAGCTCTCGCCCCGAATATTCGGGGATCTCGTTCGGGAAAATGATCTGCATGGGTGTCGCCTGCCGGGTTCAACGCTGTCACAGGGCCGCGCCTGCCCTTTGAGTGCCTCCATCGCGGAACGCAGGCGCGGAACGAACCGCCGCGGACTGTGCGCGAACGCACCGCCGAAACGATTTCATTCACTTTAGACGACTTGCGCCGCGCTGCAAGGTTTATGTTGCCGCACACCATGCCGGTGCGGAGACAGCAGGAAAACAGCGCTGCGGCGGTGCAAAAAAGAATCCCGCGCGTCATTGACGCACCGGTTCGCGCCATCGTGCGATGCAGCCATCGAGCAGCGAACCCCGCGCGATTCAAACGAACGCATAACAGTTCTAACCACTGCCTTTGTCCATTGTCAGGAATACAGGCTTTTGGCCGTGCCGAGTCTCGGCGACGTCCTGTAAGATGACCGTTCGCCCCTTGGCGGCATGCTGCAGTGCCAGATAAATGGCAGCACACCATGACGAAGCCAGCCGCTCGCGCGGTGCAGGTTTCGCATTCCAACGGAGACAAGTCTGTGAATCCTCCTCTCGCTGTCGGTCAACCCGGCGCGCAACTCGAGGTCATTGCGCAGGCCCATGCACGATCGCGCGACTTCGGCCTGCGCACGCATGAGGCGCCGGACTTCCATCCGCTTCGGCACAACCTGCTGCTGGATCTCGTCGAACGCAATCGGTCGCTCTACTCGCATGCGCTGCCGGTCATGGAAACGCTGCACGCGCAGATCGTCGATACGCAAAGCATGGTGCTGCTCACCGACTCCAATGGCGTGATCCTGCACAGCCTGGGCGACAGCGACTTCGTCGAAAAGGCGCGGCGCGTTGCGCTGTATGCGGGCGTGTCATGGGCCGAAGCCGACCGCGGCACCAACGCAATCGGCACCGCGCTGGCCGACAAGCGGCCGACGGTGGTTCACGGCGGCGAGCACTTTCTGCATGCGAACCGTATCCTGACCTGCTCGTGCGCGCCAATCGCCGACCCGTACGGCAAAACCATCGGCACACTCGACGTCAGCGGCGACACCCGTGGCTTTCATAAGCACACGCTCGCGCTGGTGCGGATGTCCGCGCAAATCATCGAAAACCACCTGTTCTCGAATCAGTTTGCCGACGCGGTGCGCGTGCGCTTCCATGCGCGCGCCGAGTTTGTCGGAACGCTATTCGAGGGCCTGGCCGCGTTTGCGCCCGACGGCCGGTTTTTGGCCGCGAATCGCAGCGCATTGTTCCAGTTCGGGCGGCCGCTTGCGGTACTCGACCGGCATCCGTTCGACGCGCTGTTCGGCACGCCGTTCGCCGCGCTCATCCAGCACGCGGAACGCGCGCCGGGCGAATGCATGACGCTGACTCTGCCAAGCGGGGTGCGAGTCGTCGCGCGTGCCGAATGCCGCGTGCGTCCGACGTTCGTCGAAGCCGGTTCCGGCAGCCGTACGCAGCAAAGAGCGACTGCGCACGCGGCGGATCGCCTCGCGACGGACGGTACCGTCACGCCGCACGCGCAGCGCGCGGTAACCTTCGCGGATCTCGATACCGGTGATGTCAAGATGGCGGACGTGCTGCGCCGTGTCCAAAAAATAGGCGGCCGCGACATTCCGCTGCTCGTGCTGGGCAAGACCGGCACCGGCAAGGAATGGCTCGCCCGCGCATTTCATCACGAGTCTCCGCGGCGCGCGGCGCCCTTCGTCGCGCTGAACTGCGCATCACTACCGGATACGCTGATCGAAGCCGAACTCTTCGGCTATCAGGATGGCGCATTTACCGGTGCGCGCAAACGCGGCAGCATCGGCAAAATTGTGCAGGCCGATTCAGGCACGCTCTTTCTCGATGAAATTGGCGACATGCCGCTCGCGCAGCAAGTCCGGCTAATGCGCGTGTTGCAGGAGCGTTCAGTCGTACCGCTGGGCGGCTCGCGCGCGATTCCGGTCGATGTGCGGATCGTCTGCGCGACTCACCGCAACCTGCGCGAAATGATCGACGCCGGTACTTTCCGCGAAGACCTGTATTACCGGATCAACGGACTCACGGTCACGCTGCCGGCACTGTGCGAGCGGACCGACCTCGCGGCGCTGGTCGAAAAGATACTCGCGCAGCAGCAACGCGACGAAACCGGGACGCCGTCTCACGTCAGCCCGGAGGTGCTAGAACTGTTCGTACGCTGCCGCTGGCCCGGAAATCTGCGGCAACTGTCGAACGTACTGCGCACGGCCGGCATCATGGCGGAAGGGGCTGACGCTATCCGCATCGAGCATCTGCCGGAAGACTTCCTCGATGAACACGCAGCCGCGCAACCGCAAATCAGCAGACAAACGGACCAGGCCCTACCGGCTGGCACCGGCATCAACGCTGACTCAGACGACGCGGTATCGATAGGAGCCAGCGCCGCCCGCGCCACCCCGCGTTCGCCCGCACGCATGACCGAATGGCAAACGGCGCTGATCGAGCAGACCCTCGCGCGGCATGGCGGCAATATTTCCGCGGCTTCGCGTGAACTGGGGCTCGCGCGCAACACCGTCTACCGTTATCTGCGCATGCGCGCAGCACACTGACCGCACTCGCGGCCCGATGCCGGTGCCGCCGTCGCGTGCGGCAGTTTTGGCGTCGCACACCGATTGAATCGTCCGGTTGCGCCCGGTGTGAGCGACATTCCCAAGGTAAGCTTCCGGTTAACCTCTTCTCGCACGCGCTCAACGATGGCCACGCGTCACGAACTCAAACGATTCCGTACCAATCTAGCCGACGAACTCGACAGCGCCGCGCTATACGACACGCTCGCGCGCGTCGAAAAGGACCCGGCGCGCCGCACCGTTTTCATGCAACTGGCCAATTCGGAACGCGAGCACGCGAACATCTGGCTCGAGAAGCTATGTGCAAGCGGCGTGCATGTGCGAGCGCACCACCTGAGCGCAAAGACGCACCTGATGCGCGGGTTGATCCATACGCTTGGGCCGTCGTTCGTCCTACCTGCGCTCGCCGCCGCCGAGACTGCGGATCGCGACAAGTACGCGCACCAACCGGATGCCGCGCAGCTTTCCGCTGACGAGCAGCGGCACGCCGCGGTGATGGAGGCGGTGGTCGCGCAAGACATCCAGCGTGCGACGACGCTAATGAGCACGCGCGTGCGGCGACACCGCGCGCCTGCTGCTTCGACGCCTGCCGTACAGGCGGAGGCATGGCACAAGGGTGTCGCGTCGGGCAACGATCTGCGCGCCGCGGTACTCGGCGCCAACGATGGCCTCGTATCGAACTTCTGCCTGATCATGGGCGTCGCGGGCGCGGGCACCAGCACCCACGCGATCACGCTAACCGGCCTCGCCGGCCTGATTGCGGGCGCGTGCTCGATGGCGCTCGGTGAATGGCTGTCGGTGACGAACGCGCGCGAGCTTGCACGCACGCAGATCGCCAAGGAAGCGGACGAACTCGAGCACGCTCCGGACGCCGAGCGTCGCGAACTCGCGCTGATTTACGAGGCGAAAGGTATCGACCCTGCCGAGGCGAAACGCGTCGCCGCGCAGATCATGCGCGACAAGCAGAAAGCGCTCGACACGCTGACGCGCGAAGAACTAGGCATCGACCCGGCGGAACTCGGCGGCAATCCGTGGTCCGCCGCCGGGGTATCGTTCTGCCTGTTTTCGCTGGGCGCGATCTTTCCGGTACTGCCGTTTCTGTGGACGCACGGCAGCGCCGCGATCGCGCAGTGCATTGCGTTGAGCGCACTCGGCCTCGCGGCGGTCGGCCTGTTCACGTCGCTATTCAATGGGCGCAGCGCCGCTTTCTCCGCGTTTCGGCAGATCGTGATCGGTTTGATCGCGGCCGCGTTTACGTTTGGGGTTGGTCGTCTGCTCGGCGTGTCGATTTCCTGATCGCTTTGCATGTCGCGCCCGCGTGCGTGCGCTTCGCGTGGCCAAAGCGCGCGCTACGCGGCGTCGCGCCCACCTTTTCCATTAAACTCCGCTACGCTTGACCTTTGCCCTCGTGCGGCACATATGGGCTGCGCGATGCTGTTTGCAGACCAATCGATTGCAATGCTCGAACCTGACGCAACGTTTACCGTACTGATCCAGCCGCTCGGACGCTCGTTCGACGCACCCGATTCGTTAACCGTGCTCGAAGCCGCGGGCTTCGCCGGTTTGCGGCTCCCACGTTCGTGCCGCAACGGCACGTGCCGCACCTGCATGTGCAAGATGACCTCGGGCGGCGTGCGTTATCAGATTGAATGGCCGGGCGTCAGCGCGGAGGAAAAGGCGGAAGGCTATATCCTGCCGTGCGTCGCGATTGCCGAAAGCGACCTCGTGCTCGAGGTGTCGGGCGTGCAGGAGATTTGATTCGCGCGATGCCCGCGGCGCGCATCGCGAGCAACCGATCAACCGATCAGACTGGTTGGTACTTCACAGCGACATCTCTGCCACCGTAGACTCAAGAATTTTCTTTTTAGCGATCCTGATCGCCTAAGAAAACGGCACACGTAGCAGATGAAGTGCAGAGTACCGATGCATGTCGTATTCCACAGCGATCCGCAATCTCGGACATCGCGCGCGTTAACCATCGAAACCTCTGAAATGCACTCGTCGCGTAGTCTCGTGCGAGGCTATCGCTCGTCGAGCGAAACCGCGGTCCCCTATAATCGTTGGGCAATCCGCATCGCGACGAGCCGGACTCCACACTATCCAACACCCCCAAACCCGTATGGACTTCGACGTTATCGTTCTGGGCGCCGGCATCGTCGGCGTGTCAACGGCTGTGCACCTGCAGGACCGCGCGCAGCGTGTCGCGCTTGTCGACCGGCGCGCCCCGGGTGAAGAAACGAGCTTCGGCAACGCCGGGCTGATCGAGCGTTCATCGATCGTTCCGTATGGTTTTCCACGCAGCTTCGGCACATTGCTGCGCTATGCGCGCAACCGCTCGACCGATCTTTACTGGGACTACAAAGCGCTGCCCTCCTACGCCGGATGGCTGATGCGCTACTGGTGGGAATCCGCGCCGGGACGCCATGCGGCCGCCGCGCACGATATGTTGCCGCTGATCAGTGCGTGCATCGCCGAGCACGATGCGCTGATCGCGCGCGCCGGCGCGGCCGATCTGGTGCACGACGGCGGCTGGATCGAGGCGTACCGCACGCAAGCAGCGCTCGACAAAAAACGTGCAGCCGCCGAAACCGCCGCGCGCGAACATGGGCTGCATGTCGAGACGCTCGATGCAACCGCGCTACACGCGCGTGAACCCGGCATCGGCGAAAGCCTGTGCGGCGGTCTTCATTGGCGCGATCCGAAAAGCGTGCGCAGTCCAGGCGCGCTGGTAAAAAGCTACGCGCGACTGTTTGAAAGCATTGGCGGCGTGACGATCAACGGCGATGCGGCGACGCTACGCGCCGAAAGCGGCGCATGGACCGTCCAGACAGAATCCGGACGCGTCAGCGCGCGAGACGTCGTGATCGCGCTCGGCCCATGGTCGGATATCGTGTTCGGGCCGCTCGGGTATCGCATTCCGTTGCGTGTAAAGCGCGGCTACCACATGCACTATCGGCCGACGCGCACGCCGTTGTCGGTGCCCGTCATCGATATCGAACGCGGTTATGTGGTCGCGCCAATGGAAGACAACCGTTTGCGCGTCACCACCGGCGCGGAGCTTGCGATGCGCGATACGCCACCCACCGGCATCCAGCTCGCACGTGTGGAACCGCTCGCCCGCGCGGCGTTCGGTATCGGTGAACGGCTCGATGCGCAGCCATGGCTCGGCATGCGGCCGTGTACGCCCGACATGCGGCCGGTGATCGGCCCGGCGCCGCGACACAGCGGCTTGTGGTTCGCCTTCGGCCACAACCATCATGGGCTCACGCTTGGGCCGGTCACCGGCCGCCTGCTTGCCGAAATGATCACCGGCGCGACGCCGTTCACGGATCCACGGCCCTATCGCGCCGAACGGTTCAACTAACGCGCCGGCATGCGGCAGACCGGCGTCGATGAAAAGTTCAGATGCCGTGCCGCTGCATGATCAGCAATAGCATCGACAGCGTCACGAGCGACGCCAGCGTCGAGAAGAGAATGGTCTGCGAAGTGACGTGGGCCTCGCGCCGATAGAATTCGGCAAGCATGTACGGCCCGGTGCCGGTCGGCAGCGCGGCCAGCAGTACCGCGATATCCACGGTGTCGGCGGGCAGCGCGAACACACGGGACGCTATCCACCACGTGAGCGCCGGCTGCACGACGAGCTTGATCGCGGTAAAGACGAACGATGTGTTGCGTCCATCGCCCGCCGGCCGCTTCCCGGCCAGGAAAAGACCGAGGCTCACCAGTGCGCACGGACTCGCCGCGCCGCTCAGCAACTTCAGGAACGTGTCGACGCTGTGCGGCAAAGTCCAGTTCAAGCCCGCCACCACCGCGCCCGCGATCGGCGACACGATCAGCGGATTTTTCGCCAGCGAGCGCAGCACCTTGAAACCGAGTTTGTGCGGCGCGCGCTCGGTCTGCAAACCGGTTTCGATCAGCACGATGGCCAATGCGAACAGCACGCACGCGACGAGGATCGTTGCAATCGTCGTCGGCGTGAGGCTTGCGTTGCCGAACACGATCATCGCGAGCGGAAAGCCGATGTAACCGGTATTCGGATACGACGCCGCAATCGCATCGACGCTCGCGTCGGCCAGATGGCGCCCCTGCACGATGCGCACCGCAAGCACGCCGATAAACACCACCGCGAGTGAAATCGAAATGGTCGCGACAAAACCCGGCTGATCGAGTTGATGCCAGGTGGAGTGCGCCATCGTGTCGAACAGCAGCGCGGGCAACGCAAGCCACACGACAAAACGGTTAAGTTCGGACGCGGCGGTCGGGCCAAGCAGATTGCGCCGCCGGCAACCAAAGCCAGCGAAGATCAACGCGAAGACAGGAATCAGGATTTCAAGCGTGGACAGCATCGAAGACGCGCGGCGCAGAGTCGGAAGGTCGTCAGCGTAAGCGCGAACAACGATACAATCCAATGCTGAATGAATCGCTTATCGATACCTTTTTTGCATCATGATCGACGTCAAGCCGCTTCGCTATTTCGTCACGCTCGCCGAGACGCGGCACTTCGGCCGCGCAGCCGCACGGCTCAATCTGTCCCAGCCGCCGCTCAGCCGGCAGCTTGCGGCGCTCGAGGCGTCGCTCGGCGTTACGTTAATCGAGCGCAATTCGCGCAGTGTGACGCTCACCGCGGCCGGCACGCGGTTCTATGCCGACGCGAAAGCAATTCTCGCGGCGCTCGACCAGGCCGGCCGCAATGCACGCGCGGCCGTCCTCGGCGAACGCGGCGAGCTGACAATCGGTTTCACGATGTGCGCCGCGTACAGCGTGCTGCCGACGTACGCGTGCAGCTACGGCGCAGCATTTCCTGACGTCACGTTGAATTTGCGGGAAATCGTGTCGAACGACCTTGCGCCGCAAGTGCTCGACGGACGGCTCGATGCCGCGATCATGCTGTCCGGCGCGCCGCACCCCGCGCTCGCCGCGCGCACGCTACTGACCGAACCACTGTGCGTCGCGCTGCCGCGCCGGCATCCACTCGCCCGCGCGCGCCGGCTTCGCATCGCGCAACTCGCGCGGGAGCCGTTCGTTATTGCGGTACGAGAGGTCAGTGAAGGCCTGCATGCGGCGATCGTCGAGCATTGCCGCGCCAGCGGATTCGAACCTGACGTGCGCTTCGAGGTGCGCTTACAGCAGACCGTGTTGAGTCTGGTCGACGAAGGGGCAGGCGTCGCGCTGGTACCCGCGTCGATGCAGCGGGCGCAGCTTTCTGACGTGGTATTCAAGCCATTGACCGAAGCGCCGTCGATTTCTCAGGTATTGGTGTGGTTGCCGACGAATGGCAACCCGTGTCTTGCGCGCTTTCTTGAACTGGTCGAGCTGCCGCCTGGCGGTGCGTCCCGCGGGAAACGTGGGGCGGAAGGCGGCGCGCACGCGCTTGCTGCACGCGCCGCCGTCTAGCGCACACCGCCGTATCAAGCACATTGAGCAACAGGTGCACTGCGCCGTCTCAGCCCGCCAACCGGTGCTCCGCTTGCGCAGCCCGCTGCACGCGCTGCATGCGTTCGGCGAGCGCGCCGAACAGCAAACCGAGCGTAGTCCACAGCACGGCCTGCATTCCAAGCGCCGCGACGCGGAACTTCCACAGCACGACGGCCGGGAACGTGGCCGGCACTTCGTTGATATCCGGCAAGCCAGCCTGCACCGCCGCAATAATCACAACGAACACCACGCCCGCAACGATCGCGCCATTCCACGCACCCAAACGCGCGGCCGCATGACGCCGCACTTTCATCGAAAACACCAGCGCGGTCAGCGAAATGACGATCATCAGGAAGTACAGCCCGGTGCGATAGCCGATCGTTTCAGGGTCACCGACCGACGGCGGATTGGGCGGATACTTGAGCGCCGGCACGATCGCCACCGCGATAAACGCGCCGAGCGCGAGCCACGCGGACAGCGCACGCGCGCTCGTCTTGCCGACGCGGCCGTACAGATAAGCGAAGGTCAGCGCGAACAGCCCGCCGACCGCCGCGCCATACACGAGCACGCCGGTCAGCAACCCGGCGCCCGCTTGCGTACCGCGGCTCACCAGTTCGGGCTCGGGCGCTTCGCCTTTCGCCGCGTCGGCTTTCTCTTCGAACGAAATGGCCTGATCGACCTGCGGCTCACCTGCTACGCGGGCAAATCCGAACGTGATCAGCCCCGCGGCGATGCCTGCGAGCATCCCGCGCACCAGCAATTTACCTACCATGGTTTGCTCCTGCGTCAGTGGCAGGGGAAGCCGAGCAGATGGCGGCCGTCGTGAACGAATTCGTGCACGTACATGCCGGGGATCAGCGAAGTCGCGCCTTGTTCGGCGCCGACGAAATACAGTGCGAGCAACAGCAGCAAACCGCCGAACACAACCCACGGCAACAGTTCGCGCAGCGGAATAGGCGTGGGCTCGGCGGCAGGCTCGAGTGCGTCGAGCGGCTTGAAAACGGCGTCGGTCATGATGGAGATCTCCTTGGGGTTACGCGCCCCGATAGTCGATGCAACAGGAATGGCACGAAGCGTGGGTCTGACTTCCGACCACCATGTGGCCGATTACAGTGGCGCGACCGCGCCGGACTTGCACCGGCTTCCCCGCTTCGCGTAAGCGCTCATTCTACGCGCTAAACTGTGCGGCGCCTGAAAGGATCACACTGGCCCCGTAAAACGGCGCTCAATGACAAACAGCGCGCCACGATGGAGCGACATGCCGACACGACTATGGTTGATCAGCCACGCGTCGACCGCCGCGCAACGCAGCGCGACGTTCGCGGGCAACGACGAACCGCTCGATGCGCGCGGTCTCGCCGAAGTGAACGCGCATGCACAGCGCGAGCGCATCCGCTTCGAAAGCGTTCGCAACCTGCACGCGCTGACGAGCCCCGCGGCCTGCGCACGCGATACCGCTCGCGCGCTTGGCCTGACCGCGACGGTCGCGGCTGAACTCGCGGATACCTGCTACGGCGAATGGCAACGCCTGCGCATCGCCGATGTCGCCACGCAAGCGCCGCTCGCGCTCGAAGCGTGGCTGCGCGACCCCGCCGCGGCGCCGCCAGGCGGGGAATCGTTTGAAATGGTGCTCTCGCGCGTGGGCATCTGGCTCGACAAGCTCGCACTCTCCACCAGCGTCAACCCGACTGATAGCACCGTCAGAACCGTCGTCGCGATCACTCACGCGGCCGTGCTGCGCGCCGCGCTGATTCACGTGCTGCGTGCGTCGGCCACGTCATTTACGCAGATTGAAATCGCGCCGCTGACGACGATCGAACTGCGTCACCATGCGCGGCACAGCTGGAAATGGTGGCCGGGTGCGCCGCTCGAAGCCGCGCCAACAATCTGAACGTGAGCGCGTGACCGTGCAGCCTCGCATCGTCACGACCACCGCGAAGATCACCACGCCGTACCCGGCGTGCAGGCCGCGGACGGCATCCGCGTGGAAAACTCACGACCACTGTCAGTCCGGATGGGTCGACAGCTGCGTATGCGTATGCGTGCGCGTGCGCGTGCGTCACAGCATCGGACAAGACAGCACCTGCTGCGGCGCGAGCATCGTACCGGGTTCGCCATTGCGCGCGGGCACGCCTTGCGTCGGCATCGCGATCAGCCTGACCGCGTTCGGACCCGCATTCGCGAGCACATAACGTTCGACGCGACCCTCCGGCTGCCAGTAGAGCCGATACACACCGTTATCGGCATATACGTGCAGCGTGCCCGGCGTGGTTTTGCCTCCAGTGAGCAGATTGACCGGCTCTCCTTCGCGGACATGGAAGCCGCTGACGGGACTCGCACCGCTTGCGGCATTCGCGGCATTCGCGGCATTTGCCGCATCGGCATCCGTGCCGGACAACGTCCCGCAAACGTCACCCGCCGCCATCGCCATCGACGCGGCGAACGGGCCCACCGCCAGCACCCCGGCGACGGTCAGCGATACGATCGTATTAGTGCCCATGCGCGCCCCTGCAGGAATCGACCGGCAACGCCACATAGCCTACCGCGCTCACCCCCGCTTGTCGTCGGCACCGCTCATGCCCGGCAGCAACGAATCGCTCGGCCGCGCAATATCGAGCACCTTGCGCGCGGACTGGATACCCACCACCGGTAGACCTTCGGCGTCGAGCTTGCCGATTTGCGCAAGCACCGTCGCCTGGTCCCAATAGACATGCAAATTATCGATCCGGTCGCCGCGAAAGCAGATCACCGCGACCATCGCGACTTCGAAGTACTTGCCGGTCGGCTCGATGCCCGGCAGCATCCAGTGCATTTCGCAGGTGTGCGTGCAGCCCATCACGAATTCGTCGACGATCCGGTCCGTGCCGACCGTAAACGATACCGGCACATGCCGCGCGTCCGGCGGAATCGAGTACATGAACTGCTCGATGTAGAACCGCCTGAGCGACTCGTGGCCGATCGCGCCGGTCATCGTCGGCACGTCGTTGAAGTACGGATCGGCGACCATCGTTTCCATCACCGCATCCGCGTCGCGCGTCACGTACTTGTGATACGTGTGCCGCTTCCACACACGCTCGATCCCGTAGATCGGCCCCATCGTTTTCTTCAGCAGCGACAGCGAGCGCGAATACGCCAGCGACGCCGAGGTCCGGTCGAACCCCGGGCCGGGCACCGTAAACGACTCGCCGCACTCGTATTCGTAGATCGACACGCCCGGCCGGTACTCGAACGCCGCGCGGATTTTTCCACGCACGAGCGTCTCGCTGGCGGACGCCACGCGCCCGGCCAGATGTAGCACCAGCGGACAACGCAAATGCCGGGCCTCATGCAAATACCCTTCTAGCGCGGCGCCGCAGTAGCCGACCGCGCAATCGACGTCGGTGTGCGCGGCCGCGAGCACCGCCAGCTTGCCGCCGAGTCCGAAGCCGAGCACGCCGACCTTGCCGCGATGGGCCGGATATTCGCGCAGCGCCTCGAAGGTGGAGTTGATGTCGTCGAGCGCGTGCTCGAGGTCGAGGCGCCGCTCATAGTCATGCGCGTGCGTGTCGCCGTCGCCGCGCCGGCTGAACGACGCGCGCGGCGACAGCCGCCAGTAGAGATCGGGTACGACCACCAGATACCCTTCCTCGGCATAGCGTCTGGCGATCGCTTTGGTATGTTCGTCGATGCCGAAGGTATCGTGCAGCAGCACGACGCCCGGCGCGCAATCCTGCGTGGGCAATGCGATATAGCCTGTAAAGCTCTGGCCATGGCTCGCAGCAATTTCAATGAAATGGTCCATCTTGTTTCGCACGGTTCCGTGCCGCGGAGAGCCACCAGGTCTCCAGAACGTCCGCTGCCGGCGCTTATTCCCGGCGAAAGCAAATAGAAATCAGGCGAGCATCGCATCAGCGCGGCATCGCGCTAAATCGGTGCATTCATGTCTGCGCGCACTGCTGCGGTGCAATATGAAACGGCTTCGGGTGCGCGCAATCCTTTGCCCTATAAGGATTCCGGGTTTTGCTGCTGAATGGCATGACCGTTGCTTAAAGGCTCTCGCCTCCTGCAACGACGCAGGGCGGCATCAGGCGGGACCCGCATGCGCGATCTGGCGGCGGCGGTCCGCGCACTACCTGGCAGCCGTTTCGCGACGACGCGCACATTCCGGCGCGCGGCGGGAACGGTAGCCGATACCGGTCGGGCAATGGCGTTCGACGTGTGTCGCATCGGGTTCTGACACCCGCTGCGCGATACCTCGGCAGAACGGACATCATGAGCAAACCCCGACTCGTCGTCATCGGCAACGGCATGGCCGGCATCCGCACGCTCGAAGAATTGCTGACGATCGCACCCGATCATTACGACATCACGGTCTTCGGCGCCGAACCGCACCCGAACTACAACCGTATCCTGCTTTCGCCGGTGCTGGCCGGCGAGCAGTCGTTCAACGACATCGTGCTCAACCCGATCGAGTGGTATGAGCAGAACGGCATTCATCTGCATCTGGGCAAAACCGTCGAAAAGATCGACCGCGTGCGCCGCAAGGTGATCGCGACCGATGGCACGGAAGCGCCGTACGAGCGCTTGCTGATCGCCACCGGCTCGACGCCGTTCATCCTGCCGGTGCCCGGCAACAAGCTGAAGGGCGTGATCACGTATCGCGACATCTACGATACGCAGGCGATGATCGACGCGGCCACCGTGAAGCGTCACGCGGTGGTGATCGGCGGCGGGCTGCTCGGGCTCGAAGCCGCCAACGGACTCAAGCTGCGCGGCATGGAAGTGACGGTCGTGCACCTCGCCGAAACGCTGCTCGAGCGGCAGCTCGATGCGGCCGCCGGCAAGCTGCTGCAGCGCTCGCTCGAGACACGCGGGCTCAAATTCCTGCTCAGCAAGGCGACTGCGGAGATCACCGGCAACGATGCGGGTGAAGTGTCCGGCGTGGTCTTCAGCGACGGCAGCACGATCGCGGCCGATCTGGTCGTGATGGCCGCGGGTATCCGGCCGAACACGGCCCTTGCCGAAGCGGCCGGGTTGCATTGCAATCGCGGCATTGTCGTGAGCGACGCGTTGCAGACCTACGATCCGCGTATCTACGCGGTCGGCGAATGCGTGAGCCATCGCGGCATTGCATACGGACTGGTCGCGCCGCTGTTCGAGCAGGCAAAGGTCGCAGCGAACCATCTCGCGCTGATGGGCATCGGCAGCTACAAGGGCTCGGTGCTGTCGACCAAACTGAAAGTAACCGGTATCGACCTCTTTTCGGCCGGCGACTTCATGGGCGCCGAAGGCACCGAAGAAATCGTGCTGTCCGATCCGGCGGGCGGCGTGTACAAGAAGCTCGTGATCCGCGACGATCAACTGGTCGGCGCGTGCCTGTATGGCGATACCGCCGACGGCGCGTGGTACTTCAAGCTGCTGCGCGAAGGCCGCAAGCTCGGCGAGCTGCGCGATCACATCATGTTCGGCGAATCGAGCGTCGGCGACGCGGGCGTGCAAGGGCAAAGCCGCGCAGCGGCGATGGCCGACAGCGACGAAGTGTGCGGCTGCAACGGCGTGTGCAAAGGCACGATCGTCAAGGCGATCACCGAGAAAGGCCTGTTCACGCTCGACGATGTGAAGAAGCACACGAAGGCATCGAGCTCGTGCGGCTCGTGCACCGGGCTCGTCGAGCAGATTCTGATGAGCACGGTCGGCTCGAGCTTCCAGGAAACACCGAAGACCAAGGCTGTGTGTGGTTGCACGGACCACAATCACGGCGAAGTGCGTAAGGCAATTCGCGACCATCACCTGCTGACGCATCGCGAAGTCTACGACTTTCTCGAATGGCGCACGCCGAACGGCTGCGCGACCTGCCGCCCGGCGATCAACTATTACCTGCTGTCGACCTGGCCACGCGAAGCGGTCGACGATCCGCAAAGCCGCTTCGTCAACGAGCGTGTGCATGCGAACGTGCAGAAGGACAACACGTTCTCGGTGGTCCCGCAGATGAAAGGCGGCGTAACGAACTCCGCCGAACTGCGCCGTATCGCGGATGTCGCCGACAAATACCACGTGCCGATGGTGAAGGTGACGGGCGGTCAGCGTATCGACCTGTTCGGCATCAAGAAAGAAGACCTGCCGAATGTGTGGAAAGACCTCGGCATGAAGTCCGGCCACGCATACGGTAAATCGATCCGTACCGTAAAAACGTGCGTAGGCAGCGAATTCTGCCGCTTCGGCACGCAAAACAGCACGCAGATGGGCATCGATCTCGAGACGATGCTCGCGAATATGTGGTCGCCGCACAAGACCAAGCTCGCCGTGTCAGGCTGCCCGCGCAATTGCGCGGAAGCGGGCATCAAGGACGTCGGAGTGATCGCGGTCGACAGCGGCTGGGAGTTGTACGTCGGCGGCAATGGCGGGATCAAGACGGAGGTTGCGCAGTTCCTCGTGAAGGTGAAGACCGCCGATGAAGTGAAGGAGTACACCGGTGCGTTCCTGCAACTCTACCGCGAAGAAGCGTACTACCTCGATCGCACCGTGCACTACATCGCACGCGTCGGCCTCGACTATGTGAAGCAGAAGGTGGTCGACGACGCGGCAAGCCGCAAGGCGCTGTACGAACGGCTGCTGTACTCGCTCGAAGGGCTGCCCGATCCGTGGGAAGCGCGCATCGGCGGCACGCAGAAGAACGAATACATCCCGCTCAAAGTCGTGGCCTGACGGTCCGATCACAGGAAACATGACCATGGATATGCAAGTCACTCGCGCGTGGACGCGCATCTGCACCGTTGCCGATATTCCGAAACTCGGCAGCCGCGTGCTCGAACGCGCGGGCGGCAATATCGCGCTGTTTCGCACCGCGCAGGACAACGTGTATGCACTGCTCGACCGTTGCCCGCATAAGGGCGGCGCGTTGTCGCTCGGCATCGTGCATGGCGAGAGCGTCACTTGCCCGCTGCACGCGTGGAATATCGATCTCGCGAGCGGCGTCGCGAAAGCGCCGGACGAAGGTTGCGCGCGCCACTTTCCGGTGCGCGTCGACGCGGACGGCTCGGTGTATCTGTGCCTCGAATAGCTAAACGGCAATCGCAGCGAGGAGGTTCGATCCGATGAAAACCGTCACCCGTTCCACCTGCTGTTACTGCGGCGTCGGCTGCGGCGTGCTGATCGAAGCGGAAGACGGACGCATCACCGGCGTGCAGGGCGACCCCGATCATCCGGCGAATTTCGGCAAGCTGTGCAGCAAAGGCCTGTCGCTTGCGGATAGCGCGCGCAGCGAAACCGGCCGCCTGCTGCAACCGGCGCTGCGCACGCAGCGCAACGAGCCGCGCCACACGGTGCCGTGGAATGAAGCGCTCGACACGGTCGCGCAGCGCTTTGCCGATATAGTCGCCGAGCACGGCCCGGACGCGGTCGCGTTTTATGTATCCGGCCAGTTGCTGACAGAAGACTATTACGTCTTCAACAAGCTCGCGAAAGGCCTGATCGGCACCAACAACATCGATACGAACTCGCGGCTGTGCATGTCGAGCGCAGTCACCGGGTACAAGATGGCGCTGGGCGCCGATGGCCCGCCGACCTGCTACGAAGACCTCGAACACGCACAGACCGTGTTGTTCGCCGGCAGCAATATGGCGTGGGCGCATCCGGTCCTGTTTCGCCGGCTTGAAGCAGCGAAGGCCGCTAATCCGGATATCCGCTGGATCGTTGTCGATCCGCGCCGCACCGATACCGCCGCGATGGCGGATCTGCATCTGGCGATCGAACCCGGTACCGATGTCGCGCTCTTCAACGGGATGCTGCATCACCTGATCTGGGAAGGTCTGATCGATCGCGCATATATCGATGCGCACACAACCGGTTTCGCGGAATTGAAGGCGCTGGTGCGCGAGTTCACACCGCGCGTCGCCGCCGAGCTGTGCGGGATCGCCGAGCGTGACCTGCTGCAGGCGGCCGAATGGTTCGGCGCAAGCCCCGCGTCGCTGTCGCTGTACTGCATGGGACTGAACCAGTCGAGCCATGGCACCGACAAGAATCTCGCGCTGATCAACCTGCATCTCGCGACACAGCAGATCGGCCGCGCCGGCGCCGGTCCGTTTTCGCTGACCGGCCAGCCGAATGCGATGGGCGGCCGCGAAGTCGGCGGCATGGCGACGATGCTCGCCGCGCATCGCGACATCGGCAATGCCGCGCATCGCGAAGAGGTCGCGCGGTTCTGGGGTCTCGACGATGTCGCGCGTCTGTCCGCGACGCCGGGCTTGCCCGCCGTCGACATGTTCGACGCGGTGCGCGCCGGCAAGGTCAAGGCGATCTGGATCGCGTGCACGAACCCCGTGCATTCGATGCCGGACATCGCGAAGGTGCGCGAAGCACTCGATAACGCCGAATTCGTCGTCGTGCAGGATGCGTTCATGCAGACCGATACGGTGCCGTATGCGGACGTACTGCTGCCCGCCGCGAGCTGGGGCGAAAAAGCCGGCACGGTCACCAACTCGGAGCGCCGCATCACGCGAGTGCGGGCCGCGGTCGCACCCGCCGGCGACGCGAAGCCGGACTGGTGGATCGCGAACGAAGTCGCGCGCCGCATTGCAGAGCGGCTGTCGCGCGAGCCGCGGATGTTCGGCTTCGATACGACCGAAGCGGTGTTTGACGAGCATCGCGCGCTGACCACCGGACGCGACCTCGATATCGGCGGCATCAGCTACGCGCTGCTCGACGAAGCCGGTCCGCAGCAATGGCCGTATCCAGCCGGCGCCGCGGCCGGTGCGGCGCGCCGCTATACGGATGGGCAGTTCGCGACGCCGGACGGCCGCGCGCGCTTTCATCCGACGCAATATCTGCCGGTCGCCGACGAGGTCAACGCGCGCTACCCGTTCCGTCTGACAACGGGCCGCCTGCGCGATCAGTGGCACGGCATGAGCCGCACGGGCCGCGTCGCGAAGCTGTTCTCGCACACGCCCGAGGCGTCGCTGACGATGCACCCGGGCGACGCTGCGCGGCGCGGCCTCGCTGAAGGCGACCTTTTGCAGGTGAAGAGCCGGCGCGGCGCGCTGGTGCTGCCGCTGCAGATCTCCGACGATGTGCGGTCCGGCGCGGTGTTCGCCGCGATGCACTGGAACGGGCAATTCGCCGCGAGCGGGGGCATCAACGAAACGACGCTCGCGGCCGTCGACCCGCAGTCGAAGCAGCCGGAACTGAAGCACGCCGCGGTGCGCGTCGAACGTGCCGAGCTGCCGTGGCGGATGATCGCCGCACGCCGCGGCGACGCGCTCGCGTTGCAGGCCGCGCTGCAACCGCTGTTAAAGGAGTGCGCGTATGCATCGGTCACGCTCGATGCCGACGATCTGCTGGTTTTGCGCGCTGCGCACACCAGCGCGCCGCAAGGGTGGCTCGAGCGCGTGCACGCCGCGCTCGTGATGCCGGCCGGCGAAGATACGCTCGAGTACCGCGACGCTCGGCGCGGGCTTGACAGGCGAGCGATCTGGCGCGACAACATGCTCGACGGTTTCGCGCTGGCGGGCGACACCGGCAACGGCGCCGCATTGCTGGCAAAATTGCGCGACGCGCAGCCTTGGAGCGGCCCGCGCTTCGCCGCGTTCGCGGCGTTGCGCGTCGAACCGGCGGTGCGCGACCGTGTCGTGTGCAGTTGCACGCAGGTGAAGGAGTCCCGTATCAACGAAGCCATTGCGAACGGCGCGGGCGTGCCCGAACTGAAAGCAAAGCTCGGTTGCGGCACCGTCTGCGGCTCGTGCGTGCCGGAACTGAAGCGGCTCGTCGAGACCGCTGCCGTCGCGGGCTGATGTCGCGGACTGATGTGAAGCGAAGCGAAATCAGGCGCCGCCGCGCGCTGCCGAAGACCCGAACTGGAACAACATGCTGCGTGTACTGCTGGTCACCGACACCGACAAGCCCATCGGCGAGTTGCGCGAAACCCTCGCGCAACTCGGCTACGAGATGCTGGCCGGCACGGCGACACCGCATGCGCTGCACCAGACCGTCGCCAGCGAACGGCCAGACGTGATCATCATCGATACCGAATCGCCTTCGCGCGACACGCTCGAGCAGCTCGCGGTGATGAACGCGACCGCGCCGCGACCGGTGCTGATGTTCAGCAACGACGGCAACCAGCAGTTGATTCGCGACGCGGTCGATGCGGGCGTGACCGCATATCTCGTCGAAGGTCTCGCTACCGAACGTCTCGCACCGATTCTCGAAGTCGCGCTCGCGCGTTTCGCGCAGGAATCGAAACTACGTGAACGGCTTGCGCAGGCCGAAAACGAACTCGCCGAACGCAAGCTGATCGATCGCGCTAAACGCGTGCTGATGGAGCGTCAGAAGATGACCGAAAACGCCGCGTACGCGACGCTGCGCAAGCGCGCGATGGACCAGAGCATCAAACTTGTCGATGTCGCGCGCCAGATCGTCGCGTCGGCAGGCTTGCCGGAATGATGGGCCGCCCATGACTCAACTTGAACAACCCAACCGGCCGGACGCAGCGCGCCCGGCGCAAAGCGGGCTCGAAAAGACGCATCTGCGTGTCGGCTTCGTCGCGCTCAGCGACGCCGCACCGCTCGTTGCCGCGAAGCTATACGAATTCGGTCACGCGCATGGACTCACGCTGGAACTGGTCCGCCAGCCATCGTGGGCCGCGGTGCGCGACAAGCTGATTTCCGGCGATCTCGATGCCGCGCACGCGCTGTATGGTCTCGTGTATGGCGTCCAGCTGGGCCTCGGTGGGCCGCAAACCGATATGGCCGTGCTGATGGTGCTGAACCGCAACGGCCAGGCGATCACATTGTCGCGCCGCCTGACCGAAGCGCTCGGCTCGCATCGCACGCTGGCTGAGGCGCTCGCCACACTGGGCCGAAAGCCCGTGTTCGCGCAAACCTTCCCGACCGGCACGCACGCGATGTGGCTGTATTACTGGCTCGCCGCGCAACGTGTTCATCCGTTGCGAGATATTGAAAGCGTCGTGATTCCGCCGCCGCAAATGGTCGATGCGCTTGCGCAGGACAAGCTGGACGGCCTGTGCGTCGGCGAGCCATGGAATGCGGTTGCTCAGGCTCGAGGTGTCGGCGCGACAGTCGTGTACAGCAGTGAGATCTGGCCGGATCATCCGGAAAAGGTGCTCGCATGCCGGCGCGATTTCGTGAGCCGCTTTCCGAACACGTCGCGCGCGCTCGTGCAGACGATGCTGGAAGCGTGCCGGTGGCTCGATGAGGACGGGCATTGCGCGGAAATTGCGCGGCGTCTCGCGCAGCCGGAATTTATCGGCGTGCCGGCTGAGATGATCGCGCCGCGCTTGCAGGGTGAGCCCGTGCATGCGACGCGCTTGCCGGTGCGGTTCTTTGCGGGCGGACATGTGAACTATCCGTGGCCGGACGATGGTGTGTGGTTTCTGACGCAATACCAGCGCTGGGGGATGATTGACAGGCGCGACGATTATGCGGAGATTGCGGCGCGGATCAATCAGACTGAGTTGTATCGCGAAGCGGCGCGACATGTGGGCGTGACTGTGCCGGAACTTCAAACGCCGCAGGTGTTCATCGATGGGCGCGTGTGGGACGGTGCGAACCCGGCGGGTTATGCCGATACGTTTGCGATACGGCGTGAGTAAAACGCAGCCGTTCATGCAGCCGTTCGACGGCGACGCCGTGCACCGCACGCCCCGCTAACGTGCCTGCCGCCGGTCAGCGAATGCCCCGAGGTTTGCCGCGAATCGCCTCGCACATTCCAGCCCGAATGGCGTCGGCGCCACGCCGCGATCGTGCGCGACGTCCCACCCCATCCGCCATGCAGCGATGCGCTTGCCGTAACACGTCAGCGTATCGAGCGACTGCATCACGAACACAATGGCCGGCAGTAGTTGCGTGTACAAGCTTTCCGCGCGCGCCACGTCGCCTTCCGCAAACGCCTCGTAAATAGCAGCCTGCCAGTCGAACGTATCCGGCGCGACGATCAGACCTGCGCAGCCCGCGCGCAGATTATCGACCAGCTCCTGCCCGCCTCTACCGTTGAACACCGGCAAAGGATGACCGAGCGTACGCAGGCTATCGATAGTCGCGCGAATCGTCACGGCCGGCCCCTCGCCCTTCAGCCAGCGAAACTCCGGGCATTGCCCGGCAAGCGCGACGATCGACTGCCCGGACAGGCCGACACCCAGATACTCCGGCGCATTCTGAATCCCGGTCGGCAAGCACGTGCGCTGCATCACCTCTGCAAAGAAGTCGAAATAGAACGACTCCGGCTGGTCACGCATCGATGGTGGTTGCAGGATCAGGCCCGTCGCGCCACGCGTCGCCGCGTAGTCTGCCAATGCCACTTGTGCATCCACGCTATCGCCGGTGACGGTGACCGCCAACGGCACGCGCGACGCGATATCCGACGCCGCCCAGTCGATTACGCAATACTTCTCATCGAGCGACAGCCGATTTACCTCGGTCGCAAGTCCGAGGATAACGATGCCGCGCGCGCCCGCCGCGATCGTCGCCTCGACTTGCCGGCGCATCGCGTCGCGATCGAGCGTGTTGTGCGCGTCAAAATACGCGTACAACACAGGCCACATGCCCGCCGGCGAAAATGGCGTTTCGGTCGCAGCAGTCATCGATCGCGCCGCTCAACGTTCAAGGCACATTGCGCAATGCCGGTCAATGTGATTCGCGCGGCACCGGCGCGCCGCTCGCACCCACGAGGAAGTCGAGGTCCGCGCCCTGATCGGCCTGCAGCACGTGTTCGACATAAAGCCGGTAATAGCCGCGCTTCGGCAATTCGGGCGCCTGCCATTGGGCACGACGACGGTCGAGCTCTTCGTCGGACACTTCGAGATGAAGGCGCCGCGCCTTCACATCGAGCTCGATCATGTCGCCGGTCTGCACGAGCGCCAGCGGACCGCCGGCCGCGGCCTCCGGCGACACGTGCAAAACCACCGCACCGTACGCGGTGCCGCTCATGCGGCCGTCCGAAATCCGCACCATGTCGGTGATGCCTTTTTGCAGCACCTTCTTCGGCAACGGCATATTGCCGACCTCCGCGAATCCCGGATAGCCCTTCGGCCCCGCCCCCTTCAACACCATCACGCAGTTTTCATCGATGTCGAGCGAATCGTCGTCGACTTTCGCATGCAATTCCTCGACGTTTTCGAACACGACCGCGCGGCCGCGATGCTTGAGCAGCGACTCGGTGGCCGCCGACGGCTTGATCACCGCACCATTCGGCGCGAGGTTGCCTTTCAGCACCGCAATGCCCGCGTGCGGTTTGAAAGGCTCGGCGAAAGTCGTAATGACTTGCTGGTTATAGTTCGGCGCGTCGCGCACGTTGTCCCAGATCGTCTTGCCATTGACGGTCAACGCATCGCGATGCAATAGCCCCTGTTCGCCGAGTTGCCGCAATACCGCAGGCAGCCCGCCTGCGTAATAGAAATCTTCCATCAGGAATTCGCCCGACGGCTGCAGGTTCACCAGGCACGGCACCTCGGACCCGAGCTCCCAGTCTTCGAGCGTCAACTCGACGCCGATGCGCTTCGCAATCGCCAGCAGGTGCACGACCGCGTTTGTCGAGCCGCCGATCGCCGCATTCGTGCGGATCGCGTTTTCAAAAGCCTGACGCGTCAGGATCTTGTCCATCGTCAGATCGTCGCGCACCATCTCGACGATGCGGCGCCCGGCCAGATGCGCGAGCACCTGGCGGCGCGCGTCGACGGCGGGAATCGCCGCATTGTGCGGCAGGCCCATGCCGAGCGATTCGACCATCGACGCCATCGTCGAAGCGGTACCCATCGTCATGCAGTGGCCGCGCGAGCGGTTCATGCACGACTCGGCTTCGACAAACTCGTGCTGCGTCATCGTGCCCGCGCGCACTTCCTCCGACATTTGCCAGACCCCGGTGCCCGAGCCGAGCGTGCCGCCGCGAAAACGGCCATTGAGCATTGGGCCGCCCGATACCGCGAGTGCAGGCAGATTGCACGACGCCGCCCCCATCAGTAGCGCCGGCGTGGTCTTGTCGCACCCGACCAGCAGAATCACACCGTCGATCGGATTGCCGCGAATCGATTCTTCGACGTCCATCGACGCAAGATTACGAAACAGCATCGCGGTGGGTCGCAAATTGGTTTCGCCCAGCGACATCACCGGGAATTCAAGCGGTAGACCGCCGGCTTCGCGCACGCCGCGCTTCACATAGTCGGCGAGTTCACGGAAATGCGCGTTGCATGGGGTGAGTTCAGACCACGTATTGCAGATGCCGATCACTGGCCGGCCGTCGAATTCGTCGTGCGGGATACCCTGATTCTTCATCCACGACCGATGGATAAAACCATCTTTGTCGTCCCTGCCGAACCAGCTCTGCGAGCGGAGCTTGCGCATGTCGCCTCCAGTGTCTCTTTTGTGGGTGCCGTCTATCGCGGCAAGTGCTCAGCTTACCGCATCGGTGCCCGCGCCGGCAGCGGCTGCCCGCGCGCCGGAGTTCGCGTTATCCCTTACTGCGGTGTGTCGTTGCCCGGGCTTTGCGCCATCAGCAACGTGCCTATCGCCGTTATATCGTCGGTATCGAGCGTCGCGGTGTCAGCCTTCAGTTGCAATAGCGCGACGATCGTGTCGTACCGCGCGGCACGCAAGTCGCGCTGCGCGCCGTAAAGCGCATTCATCGCGCGCAATACGTCCGTGCTGGTACGGCTTCCGACTCTGTAACCTGCTTGCGTGGCCGTAAGCGTGTCTAGGCACGCTGCGACAAAGTCGATCAGCATGCTGGTCCGTTCGCGGCCCGCTTCATAGCGCGCAAAGCTGTCGCGCGCGGCTGCTTCGGCGTCGCGCTGCGCCGACAGCAAGCCGTTGCGCGCTTTATCCTCGAGTGCCGTGGACGCCCTGACTTTTGCCTGCGTTTCGCCGCCGGAAAAAATCGGTATCGTCACCGTGAACATCGCAGTCGTCGTGGTCGTAGGCCGTGCGTAGCCTGCCGCCGCGCCCGCAGGCGTGTAGCTCGCCGTCACGCCTGCGACCGGATAATGCGCCGCTTGCGCTTTGCTGACATCGTATTGCGCAATCTGCCAGTCGAGCTGCCGCATCTGCACCTGGAAACCATGCTCTCGCGCCTGCTCGGCCCATACGTCCGGGTCAGCGGGCGTAGCAGCCGGAAATGTCATCGAGCCTTTCAACCGTACCAGCGGCTCAAAGGGCGCGCCGGTCACCTGTTCGAGCGCGCGACGCTTCGTTTGCAGCGCATTCTGCGCCGCACGTCTTTGCAAATAGACTTCGCTACGCAGCGTTTGTGCTTCGCGCATGTCGATGATGGTCGCCTCGCCCGCGTTGCGCCGGCGCTGCAACTGCTCCAGTTCGACATCGATGGCCGCAAGGTAATCATCGATGCGACGCAGATCGTCTTCCGCGGCGAGTTCGTCGAAATACGCTTTTGCCGCGCGCAGCATCGACGCCTGACGCGCGCCGCCGAATTCGACGGCGCCGCGCGCTTCGATCACGCCGGCTTGCTGATACGCGGTCCAGCGTGTCCAGTCGAACAGCGGCTGCGTCAGGCTGACGGTCCAGCCGCTCTGCCAGTACGTGCTGCGCGGGAAGTCCTGCGTATCGATGCGGTTGTAGCCGCGCCCCCAGCCGCCCGACAGTTGCGGCAGCAGCGCGCCCCGCGCCGCGGGCACCGCCTGGCGCGCAGCGTCGTACGAAGCGCGAGCCTGCGCAACGGCGGCGTCGTGGTCAACTGCCTGTTCGACGACCGACAGCAGGTCCGCCGACTGTGCAGCGCCGCTGTCCATCAGCATCGCTACGTACGCGCAGATCGCCAGATAGCGCTTAACCATGGGCAAGCTCCATCGCGAGACTTCCACCATCCGCCGTCTCTCGCAGCAACGCCCCGTCGTGTAGCCGGTAGCGAATCTCGAAGGCCGCCGCCAGCGTCAGGTCGTGCGTGATCACGACGACCGTGCAGTCCAGTTGCCGCAGCAGCGTGGCAATGTGCCGGACCGACGCCGGATCGAGATTCGACGTCGGCTCGTCGAGCAGCAGCACGCTGCGCTGCTGATATAACGCACGCGCAAGCAGCAGACGCTGCCGCTGACCCGCGGATATATTCGCAATCGTGTCGCTGATCACCGTACGTGTACGCATCGGCAAACGCATCACGTCGTCGAGCAGACCGACTGCGGCAAGCGTGGCATGCACGCGCTCTTCATCGACACTCGCAGCGAACAGCGACACATTGTCGGCAATCGAGCCATGCAGGATCAGATCGCCTTGCCGCATATGCGCGGCATGGCGGCGAATTTCATCGACGCTCAGATTGCGCCAGTCGATGCCGTTTAGCGCGATGTGCCCTTCCTGCAGCGGCTCCGCGGCCGACAGCAGCTTGAACAACGTCGACTTGCCGCTGCCCGACGGGCCGACAATCGCAATCTTGTCGCCGCGGGAAATAGCGATGTTCGCGTTTTTCAACACCGGCTGGTCCGATACGCCGTAGCGGAACGTCACGTCGCGTACGTCGATCCGCCGGAAATCGCGCACTTCCGCCGCACGTAGCGTGTCTTCAAGCGGCGTATAGCGTTCCACTTCGCAGTCCGCGATGTCGGCGACGCGCGCGGCCGGCACGCTTAACATCAGGTACGCAAAGCATGAGTTGATCGCATGCGCGAAACGCTCGGAAAGCAGCGACTTGTAGATCAGGAACGAATAGAACACGCCGACGGAAACCGTCCCGCTCAACATCAGGCGCGCGGCGAACCATGTAATCGCAATCGTGTCCGCATAGTTGATGAGTTTCAGGATCGCATCGCGCGTATTGGTCAGCCTTGCGCTCGACAAGGTCGCCGCGATGTACTCCTTATACTTCGTCATGAATAGCGCCGTGCGGCGCGTTTCGCCCTGCGCAAGCTTGACGAGCGACGCGGCACGGATGGTTTCGATCAACGCATCGTCACAGCGCGCCGAGCGTTCGACCACTAGCGCATGCGTGTCGCGCATCCGCGCGAACATCGCCAGTGCAACCGCGACGTAGATCGCAAACATCGCGAGCGCGACCAGCGTCAGACGCCGGCTTTGCATCAGCATCAAGCCGAGTGCGAGCAGGCCGACCGTCACATCGATGCACAGCGAGGTGACGGTGCGCGTTGCGTACGCGCTAATCTCGTCCTGCGCCTTCACGCGCGCGAATACATCGCCGACGTGCCGCTTCTCGAACCACGACATCGGATTACGCAGCAGGTGGCCAATCAGCCCTTCGGTGGAATTGATCCGAACACAACCGTGCATCAGTTCGACAAGCGTGGATTGGACGTACTGGCTCAATGCACCGGCCGCGAAGATGCTGCCGAACGTCAGCACCAACACGCTCAGCAGGTTCAGATTGTCCGCGGCCACCACATAGTCGAGCACGAGATTGCCCAGATACGGCATCGCCAGAATCGCGAACTGGCTACCGAGCGCGACGAACAGCACCTTCGCAAGCTGCGCGCCAAGCATCGGATTGAGCATCCGCACGCGCGCAAGCGCCGCCGGAATACGCGATTTCGCGCGAATACGCGGCAGCGCCGGTGTCGCCGTACATTCAAGCAGATAGCCCGATACGTTCGCTACAAACGTTTCGATCGAGATTCGTCTTCTGCCGGCAGCGGGGTCGATGACCTGCACATGGCCACGGCCGCATTTCTCGAACACGACGAAATGCGCGCCACCGAAGTGCAGGATCGCGCCGCACGCAATCGAATGCAGATCCGCGGCCGCATCGAAACGATACGCCTGCACCGCGAGACCGAACTCGACGGCCACGTCGTAGAGGTCCATCAGCGACAGGCCATTCGACGAAATTGGCCTGAACGCGGACAGCTCGCGCACCTCGGTCGCACGTCCGAGATTGGACAGCACCATCGCAAGGCACGCATAGCCGCATTCGGCCACTTCGTTCTGGTAGATGATGCGCACGCTCAGCTCCTCCAGACGCGGAACAGCGGCGCGAGCACCCACTCCGCAATCGTTCTTTGCTCGACGACAATGCTGGCCATGGCCCGCATGCCGGGCAGAATGTCGAAGTGTTGCCCTTCGAAATCGAACGTGCGGCCGCGTAACGTCGCCCATGCCATGTAACTGTCGCCGGCCGGTTTGCCGGGGCTTTTCCGATTGGCGTCCGGCGTTGCGGGTGCGTCCACGGTCGTATCGGACAGCGCATCGATGCGCGCTTCGTAGGTGCCGAATTTCGAGTACGGGAAAGCATCGAATTTCAGCCGCACCGTTTGACCAATCCGCACGAAGCCGCGACGCCGCGACGGAATCAGCAGTGCAGCACGCAGGCGGCGATCGTCGCCGGTCGCAATCACCAGCGCAACGTCTTCGGGTGCGAGCATGCGACCCGGCACAAGGCTCGAAAACGTGATCACGCCCGCCTTTGGCGCGGAAATCGTCGTATCCTGGCGCGACTGCTCGAAACGCAGCTGAATGTCCTGCGTGTCGCGCGCGTGGCGCGCATCCAGCTCCTTCAATTGCGCTTCCAGATCGACGCGCGAATTGCGCGACGCGCCGATCTGGCCAACCAGTTGTGCACGCCGCGCCGCGCCCTGCGCGATGCTCGCTCGCGCCTGATGCACTTCTGTGCCGGCGTCCTCGACGCGATTCTGCGTGACCAGCCCGGCCGCCGACTCGAGCCGTTGGAGCTTGCGCTCGGCCCCTGCGGCAAGCGCGCTGGCCTGCGCGATCTGTTCATCCATCGCGGCCAGTTCGGCGCGCTGGCTTGCCTCGGTCGCACGCACGCCGTCCAGTTGCGCGCGCAACTGGATCTTGCGCTGTTGCCACTGCGTGTCGGCGGCCGCCAACTGTTCGTCGCGCATTTGCGCATCGAAATCGAAGCGCTGGCGGCCATCGCTCGCGAGTGAGAGATCGCGCTGCAGTCTGAAAAGCGGAGCGCCCTGCGCGACGCGCGCGGCGGGTTGCACGTCGATCGACGTCACGAGCCCGCTGATGCCGCGAATCTTCAACTCGGACGACGATACGATTTCACACGGCACATCCTGTTTGATTTCAATCTGATGGTTGAACGCGAAGACGATTGCCGCAGCAAGCAGTGCCGACGTCGAATACGCAATCCATCGCCACGGGACATCGCGAAACTGGGGCAGATTGGTTGGGCCCATTGCAGTAATGGCAAAAGCCTGCCGTCGCAGGCGTTCTAAAACCTGGGAAAGCGCAGCGAGCGGCTGCGCGGAACAGGGTTCAACGGGTTGGCGAAAATGCGTAGATCGACGGATGCCCCGTCACGAGCGAGCGGGCGAAGTTATCGGTCAGCGCGCGTTCAATGCAGTCCGCGACCCGTTGCGGCGCGTTCTCTGCCGCGAGTGGAATCGCATCGCATAGCTGCGCGCCGAACCGTCCTCGCTCAAAGCGCAGATAGAACGGCAACAGCCATGCATCCACCGGCGCACCGAGGCGAAACACGCCATGATGAATGCGTGCCGCGCGGCCGAACATCGTGACGCCGACTGTTTCCATCGGAAAACGCGTCAACGTGTACGGCGGCACATCCGCAAACAGCACGACCACGCCATTGCGCTTCAGCGATCGGATCACACGCAAGCCGAGACCGTTGCGGTTTTCGCCGCTATACGTATGCAACACGTCTATCGCAGGGATCATCGCGTCGTCGTCGCCATACAGATTGCGCGGCACACCGGATACGACACCGAGCGATTCGAGCCCGAGCCGCTTGCGCAGTTCGTCGATCACATAGATGTTCGCGTATTGCGATACGTAATGAAACGGCGCAACGATGACCGGCCGGGCTGCGGCCTGCGCTTTCAGTTCGGCAATGCGTTGCGCGAGGGCAGCCGCCACCGCCTGGAGGTCCGGCCATGCTTCGGCAATGCACAACTGCCGACCGAAATGCAGCCGCTGATCAATCAGCTTTTCGAGTCGCACGCCGACCTCGACATCGCGCCGTTTCAGCGACTTCAATTGCAACACGTCACGACCGGTTTCCCAGCGTTCGACACCCACCCAGCGTGCGCGCGCATCGAAGATGCTGCGCACCGCCGATCCAGCCAACGCAATCTGCTCGATCGTGCGCAACGACATGCGGCATAACAGTCGTGCGCGGACCCGGTAGCGCCATACCGCGATCTGCCGCATCGGCAGCGACAGATAGCGGCGGAGTAAGTGACGGATCTTCATCGATTCGACATTCGGCAAGACGACACGGCCGCGACGCATACTCCCGCCCTTGGAGTATCGCCGCGACCTTGCGATCGTTCCAGCGTTCGCTGTTACGCTTAGTGCTTCGACGTCTGGGAGGGCGTGGACGATGCTGCCGTCTGCACCACTACGACAGATGTCGCAGTAGCGGAACAGGAGCTGCCCTTGTTGGCGCCGCCGGCAATGCCCGCGCGAATCAATGCATGACGATCGATTTTCTGCATGATCAGCCCGCCTTCACCACGACGATCGTCGTTGCAGTGGCGGAGCACGAACTACGCTTGTTGCAGCCGCCGGCAAGGTTCGCTTGAGTCAACGCGTTGCGATCAATTTTTTGCATATTTTCAGCCTCATGAATGAATTAGCATTGCCATCCGAATCCATCACTCAGAATGAACGGGTCCGGATGGTCAGAAGTATCCGCACCGAGGTTCGCGCGAACCATAGGAATTCTTCGATTTTTATGGACCGATCCGTAAAATATCGTCACTTTGCTGCATCGTCAGCAATCGAACGCTAGAATCCACGCGTTACGAAAGCCGCGGTCTCGCACCGCATCCAGCATGGGCTTCACTTCACAACACCCGTCAGCTCGGGCAATCCACATCGCGATCGCCGACGATCATCCGGTGATCCGTCATGCGGCCGCCGCTGCATTGAAAGGCATGACAGGCGTGCATATCGTCGCAAGCGTCGCATCCGGCGCCGAACTGCTTACCGCATTGCAGGGCACACGCTGCGACCTGATCATCACCGATCTGTTAATGCCCGGCGCGCAGGCGGATAGCGACGGGTTGCCTCTGATGCAGCGCCTTAAGCGGCTTTATCCGGACACGCCGATTCTCGTGTTCACGATGGTTCGCAATCGCGATGTGCTGCTGGAAGTCGATCAGATGAATGTGGCGGGCATCGTGACGAAATCCGAGGAAGTCGGCGTTTTCATCGAAGCGACGCTGAACGTTGTGGTGCAACGACTGCAGTACCGGTCCGCGGCGGTACGAGCGATTCTCGACGCCCCGCCCCCCGCGACGCCCGCGCTCCACGATCGTTCGCCGTTGTCGGGCAAGGAGCTTGAAGTGATCCGCTTGTATGGCGCTGGCCTGTCGCTCACGGAAATCGCCGCGCGCCTGAATCGTTCGATTTCCACCATCGCGACACAAAAAGGCAACGCGATGCGCAAGCTAGGTATTGAGCGGAACGCGGATATGATCCGCTACGTGCAAAGCAACCGGCTCATTCAATAAAAAGCCGCGCGGGTGAGCGCGCGGCTTTTTTCACCGCGAGACGAGACGTCAGAAGTTGAAATTGTCGATATTGCTCGCATCGAACGTGGTCGGCGGTCCAAGGATAATCTCGCCGCTCGCGCCAATCGTGCGTTTGCCGAGCTTGCCCGCGTCAAACGACTCGCCCTCCTTGCCGGCAATCGTCCCCGACGCGAGATTGGCCGCCGCATACGCAGCGAGATACCCAAGCTGACCCGGGTCCCACAACTGGAATGCCTTGACCGTGCCGTTCTTCACAAACGCGCGCATCTGATTCGGCGTACCGAGGCCCGTGACCGCGACCTTGCCCTTGCTCGAAGACGTCGAGATATAGCGCGCGGCCGCCGCAATGCCGACCGATGTCGGCGCAACGATCGCCTTCAGGTTCGGATACGCCTGCAACAAGCCCTGCGTCTCGACGAACGACTTCTGGTCGTCGTCATTGCCATACGCGATTTTCACGAGCTTCATCTTCGAATACTCGGGCTTCTTCAGTTCCTCCTGCATCCACTTGATCCACGTGTTCTGATTCGTCGCGTTCGGCGTCGCCGACAAAATCGCAAACTCGCCCTCGCCGCCCATCAGCTTCGACACGAGCTGGATCTGCCCGCGGCCGATGCTCTCGGCGTTCGCCTGGTTCACGAACAGCTGGCGTCCATCGGGCGCCGTGTCCGAATCGAACGTGACGACCTTGATGCCTTGCGACATCGCTTTCTTCAGATACGGCACGAGCGCGTTCGCATCGTTCGCGGCGATCACGATTGCGTTCTGCCGTTGCGTAATCAACGTGTTGATATACGACACTTGCGACGAAGCACCCGCGTCCGACGGACCCACCACCTTGCCGTCGCCTTTGAATTCCTTGATCGCGGCCATGCCGCCGTCGTCGGCAATCACTTCGTACGGGTTGTTGATCTGCTTCGGTACGAAGGCGATCTTCAAGCCGCTCTTCAGGTCGGCCGCATGCGCGGTGCCGGCGATGCCAAGCATCGCCGCACATAGCAGCGTTGCAGTGGCCGCAGCGGCTTTCGCGTAAAGCAGAGGTTTATGCATTGCGTGTCTCCTCGCTGGTATTGACGGACCGGTGGGGTCCGGGTTGTTGATATCGGTCAGGGTTTTGCACGGCTCACGACGCCGCCGACTTTGCGAGGTAGCGCCGGTCGCGCATCGCACGCCAGCGGGCGACGAGATTTGGAATCAGCACCGACGCGAGCAGCAACGCGCCGGTGACGATAGTGAGCGTTTCGCTCGATACATCATCGAGCGTCAGCGCATTCTTCAGGATGCCGATAATCAGCAGAGACAGCAGCACGCCGATCATCGAGCCGCGTCCACCGAAAATGCTGACACCGCCGAATAGCACCGCGGCGATCACCGACAGCTCGAAGCCCTCGCCGTTGTCGCCGCGCGCGCTCGTAAAACGCAGCGTATAGACGATGCCGGCAAGCGCACTCATTGCGCCGGACAGCACGAAAGTCGTCAGCCGGATCTTTGCGACTTCGAGGCCGGAGAATGCGGCTGCCGTCGGGTTCGCGCCGATCGCATACAAGCTGCGGCCGAAGGCGGTAGCCTGCAACAGCACCGAAAACAGCACCGCGCAAACAATGACGATGATGAACGGCAGCGGGATAAAGGTGGCGCCAAGCGTATCCATGCCGAACGCCGTGTATGCCGCGGGAAAATCCGCGACCGCCTGGTCGCCGAGCAGCACGTACGCAAGACCGCGAAACAGCGCGAGCGTACCGATCGTTACCGCAAGCGACGGTAGGTTCAACCTGACGATCACCAGCCCGTTCAGCAGCCCGGCAAGCACACCGAACAGCAGCACGAGTACGATCACCGCGGGCATCGGTAACCCCGTGTGCCATAGCACGCCCATCAATGCGCTCGATGCGCCGAGCACCGACGCGACCGACAGGTCGATTTCGGCGGCGACGATAATCAACGTCATCGGCAGCGCCATCAACGCGATTTCAGTCAGATCGGCCAACACGTTCGACAGGTTCGCACCGGTCAGAAACACCGGCGAAAGCACCCGTCCCAGCCCGAGCGACAACAGCAGCACGATCACGAGCAGCGTTTCCCAGCGCAGCGGTGTTTCGCGCTTGCGTGTGAGCAACGCGGAATCGGGTTTAGCCATGATCGCGTTTCCTCATCATGCGTTTGGCGACGGAGCGCGCGAGCAAAGTATCGGCGGCGATCGCCGCGACGATCAGCGCGCCTTCGATCGCTTGCTCCCAGAATGGCGATACGTGCAACACGACCAGCGCGATGCTGATCACACCGAGCACGAGCGCGCCGAGCGTGGCGCCAAGAATGGTGCCGACGCCGCCGGTGATCGCGACGCTGCCGACCACCGCCGCCGCGACCACCTGCAGCTCGATACCCTTCGCGGTGCTCGCGTCGACGGTGCCGAAACGCGCAAGCCACAGTGCGCCCGCAAAGCCGGCGATCGCGCCCGACAACAGAAAGCCGGACATCACGCGCCGTTCGACGTTGACGCCCGCTAGCCGTGCAGCTTCCGGATTGGACCCGATCGCGTAGTGCTCTCGCCCGCCGCGGAAATGCTTCAGATACGCGCCGAGCGCAATCAGCACCGCGGCGGCGATCAACGCAAGTGTCGGGATGCCGAACGCGACGCCGGTCGCAAGGCGAGAGAATGCGTCCGGCAGGCTGGTCGCATTGATTTGTCCGCCATGCACCCATGCGTAGTCGGCGCCGCGGAAGATATAGAGCGTCGATAACGTGGCAACCAGCGACGGCACGCGGCCAACCGCAACCAGCAGCGCATTGATGCCGCCCGCGACCAACCCGATTGCCAGACCCGCGCCCAGCGCGACCAGCACCGGCATATGCGGGAACGCGACGTACAGGCTGCCGACCGCATACGCGCTGACACCGACTGTCGAGCCCACCGACAGGTCGATGTGGCGCATCAGGATCACGACGGTCATTCCCGCAGTCAGCAAGCTGATGATCGACACGTTCAGCAACACGTCACGCAGGTTTTGCAGATTCAGGAATTGCGGCCGCGCGAGCGCCGTGCCCGCGATCAGCAGTAACAGCACGATAAAGAGCGTCGTTTCGCGGCTCTTTGCAATCGCCGCTACGAGGCCGCCCGCGCGCGGCGCCGCGCGCTTTTCGGCCGGCGCGTGCACCGGCGCGGCATGGGTGGACGAATGGCGCATCATGCGGCATGCCCCCATTGCGCGGCGCTCTGACCGAGCGCGGCGCTCATGATCCGTTCCTCGCTCGCATCGGCGCGCGAGATCTCCGCGCTAATGCGTCCTTCGTGCATTACCAGCACGCGGTCGGCCATGCCGAGCACTTCCGGAAGTTCGCTCGAAATCATCAGCACCGCCATCCCGTTTTGCACCAGTTCCGACAGCGCGCCATACACCTCGGCCTTCGCGCCGACATCGATCCCGCGCGTCGGTTCATCGATGATCAGCACGTTCGGGTTGGTTGCAAGCCACTTGCCGAGCACTACCTTCTGCTGGTTGCCGCCGGACAGCGTGCCCGCTGCGGCGCCAGGGTCATCCGCCTTGAGACGAAGCCGCGCGCCCCAATGCGCGGCCAGTTGCGTTTCGCTGCGCGTGAAAATCAGTCCGTGCCGGACGAGGCGCCCTAGCACCGTCATCGACGCATTGCGCGCGATACTGAGCTCGAGCGCGAGTCCCTGCTGGCGACGATCTTCCGGCACCAGCGCGAGTCCCGCGCGCACCGCCGCAGCCGGACGCCCCGGCGCGAGCCGCTTGTCGCCGATGCGAACTTCGCCCGCGTCGTACGGATCGATGCCGAAAATCGCGCGCGCGATTTCGCTGCGCCCCGCGCCGACCAGCCCAGCGAGCGCGACGATTTCGCCCGCGCGCACGTCGAACGAAATGTCCTTGAACACGCCGATGCGTGTCAAACCGCGCACCGACAGCCGCACCGCGCCGGGCGTCACATCCGCTTTCGGATAGAACGTTTGGAGGTCGCGGCCCACCATCTTCGCGACGATCGCTTCGGTGGTCAGCGTCGAGGTCGGCGCATCGAACACCTTCGCGCCGTCGCGCATGATCGTCACGTGCTGCGTCAAAGCGAACACTTCGTCGAGCCGGTGCGTGATGAACAGGGTCGCCACATCGCGTTCGCGCAGCTTGCGCACGATCGCGAAGAGCCGTTCGACTTCCGGCAACGATAACGCGGCAGTCGGCTCGTCCATGATCAGCACGCTCGCGTTCAACGACAGTGCTTTCGCGATTTCGATCACCTGCTGGTCCGCAATCGACAGGCCGCGCACCAACTGGTCCGCGCGCAGATCGACACCGAGCGACGCGAGCAGGCCGTCTACTTCGTCGCGCATCGCGTCGTATTGAATGCGGCCGACGCGGTCCACCGGCTGGCGTCCCATATAGATGTTCTCCGCAATCGACAGATCGAAGAACAGCGTCGGTTCCTGGTAGATGACAGCAAGGCCTGCGTCGCGCGCTTCGGCTGGCGTCGCAAAGCGACAGGGCGTGCCGTCGATGGACAGTTCGCCGGCATCGGGCTGATGCACGCCCGCGAGAATCTTCACGAGCGTCGACTTGCCCGCGCCATTCTCGCCGAGCAGCGCATGCACTTCGCCCGGCCATAACACGAGTTCTCCATTGGCAAGCGCGCGCACGCGGCCGAACGACTTGCTCGCATGCTTCAGTTCCAGCCTTGGCACCGCGTCGGTGTGTTGCTGCACTGCGTGTCTCCTCCAGCAAGCGGCATCATGGGTGCCGCGTTGTAACGGGCCCGTTTGCAGCCGCCCGTTTAAAGCGCGTTCAGATGCGATAGAGCCGCTCCGCATTGCGCACGAACAGCGCGGACTTTTCCGCGTCGCTCGCGCCGCCGACTATCGCCGCATACGCATTCCACAAATCCGCATACGAACCGAATTGCCGGTCGACCGGGAAATTCGAGGCGAACATCGAACGTTCGACGCCGAACGTATCGATCGTTTCGAGCACGTACGGTCGCAAGCTTTCGACCGTCCAGCGATGATCGAACATCGCGAGCCCGCTGATCTTCACCGCGATGTTCGCGCAGCCAGCCAGCTTGCGCATGCCATCACGCCACGCACGATAGCCCGCGACGCTGTCCCGATCGACGAACATGCCGGTGTGGTTCACGATGAACTGCGTGTCGGCATGGTCATGCGCAAGCGCGGCGGCCTCATCCATTTGCGACGGATACAACTGCATATCGAACGACATCGCGTAACGGCGCAGCAGTACGAAATTCGCACGCCATGTCGCGTCGCGCATCAGATGGCGGCCGATGTAGTCGTACAGCCGGTTCTCGTGAACATTCAGGATCTGCCGCACGCCGCGCGTGTTGGCGAACGCTGCATGGCCTTCCAGAATTTTTTGCGCATCGGGCGACGACAGATCCACGCCTGCGACGATACCGTTCGGCATGCGGCGCGATGATGGATCGTCGGCAATCTGCTGCAGCCAGCGCGTTTCTTCGACTGGGTCCGCCGGATCGTGATTCGCTTCGACATGCACCACTTTCAATACTTCGATCGGCTGCGCGTGCGCCAGCAGATCAGCGAGCAGATAGTCGTGTTTAAGGTCGCGCGCGTCGCCGACGAACGACACGCCGGGGTTCGCGAGCCACGGATAGTGATGTGTCTTCAGGTCCCACAGATGAATGTGCGGGTCGACCACTTGCATGGAGCGTCCTTTGGTTCGTTAAGCGTCGTCAGCGCAGGGGTGGTTCATCCGCGGTGTCCGGCCGCGGGCAATTCAAAGACCCGTGCGAGCGGCTGCTGAAACGGCGTGTGATCGGCGGCGGTTTGCATGATGTCCGCCATGTAATCCCACCATTTGCGCATCACGTCGAGATGCGGCAACTGGTCCATCGTGTGATCGCCGGTACGCGTGAGCACCGCGAACAGATGATGCGTTGCGTCATCGTAGAAGATCGAATAGTCGCGCACGCCGGCATGATGCAATGCATCAACCAGTTCCGGCCAGATTTGCGCGTGACGGCGTTCGTATTCGTCGCGCATGCCGGGGTTGAGCACCATCCGGAAAGCGATTGTCTCCATGTCGCGTTGTCTCCCGTTCTGTCTCTTGTGGCGGACTATTTTCCTGCCGTGTGCGGCGGTTGCCGGGCGCTTTCGCGGTCGCGCGTATGCAACGACTATAATTCGGGCGTCGATAGCCTCTCAATCCGTTGTTTGGATGGGGCGATACCGAAACCGGATCGCACAGACCATGAGCCAGAACGCCGCCACCGTCGCATTGATCAACCGGCTCAAGTTCAAACATCTTGCGCTGCTCGTCGCACTCGACGACGCGCGTAACGTTCATCAGGCCGCCGACGCGATCAATGTCGCGCAACCGAGCGCGAGCCGCATGCTCGGTGACATTGAAGAGGCACTCGGCTTTCTGCTGTTCGAGCGCAATGCGCGTGGCATGCAGCCGACGCCGCTGGGCGTCGTCACCCTCGCGTATGCGCGCCGCGCGCTCGCTGAACTCACCCGCTTTGCCGCGGACCTCGACGTTAAGCGCAAGGGCGGCCATGGGCAGCTGACGGTCGGCGCGATCATGGGCGCCGCGCCCGATCTGCTCGCCATGGCGGTGGCCACGCTGAAAACCGAGCGGCCGCTGCTGAACGTATGCATCCTCGGCGAAACCAGCGACCAGGTCGTGCAACTGCTGCACCGCCGCGAAATCGACCTTGCGCTCGGTCGCCTGACCCATCCGCTGCAACACAACGATTTCAGTTTCGAGCCGCTTGCGCGCGAGACGCTGTTGCTGGTCGTGCGTGCGGTGCATCCGCTCGCACGGCGCACGGCCCTCACGCTGCCGGAAGTAATCGACTGGCCGTGGGTCGCGCAGCCGATTACCAGCCCGGCTCGAGTGCTGTTTGAAGAAGAACTCGCGCGCGCGGGACTCACGACGCCCACGAATCTCACCGAATGCGCGTCGATCTTCGCGACGCTGCAGTTGCTCGAGAACTACGACGCGATTGCGATGCTGCCGGAATCGGTCGTGCGCGACCATGTGCGCGGCAAGCTGCTGGTTGCGCTGCCGGTCGAAGTCGGCAAGAGCCTCGCGGGCTTCGGCATTCTGACGCGCAAGGAAGAGCCACTGGCCGAGCCCGCGGAACGTTTCGTCGAATTGCTGCGTCAACATTCGCTTACGCTAAAACGCGATACGCCGGCCGCCGCCGACCGTGCGCCAGCATCGCGGACTGTGCCTTCGCACTGAGCGTCTGATTGACAGTCAGGTTGTCCGCGGTATGCGCCGCCGTCATTGCAGATTCACGAACAAACCGCCATCGACCAGCAACGCCGCGCCCGTCACATAGCGGGCCCGGTCCGACGCGAGAAACACCACACAATCGGCGACGTCGTCGGGACGACCCAGACGCCCGAGCGGAATGCGCTTTTCGAAGTACGCTTTCTTCGCTTCATCGGAAAGATCTTCCGCGTTCAGATCGGTGGCGATCGTGCCAGGCATCACCGAGTTGCATCGAATGCCGTAGGGCCCGAGCGCTATCGCGCACGATTGCATCAGCGAATGCACGCCGGCCTTGGTCGGCGTGTAGTGCGTCTGCATGCCGCCGCCGACCAGCGCGCTGATCGAACTCGTCGCCACGATCGCGCCGCCGGTGCCTTGCTTTTTCATCTGTTGCGCGGCCGCCTGCGTCACATAGAACGCGCCGTTCAGGTTCACTGCGACGGTGGTTTCGAGCACGTCGGCCGGCATGTCGAGAAAAGCGTGGAACGGACAGATGCCCGCATTGCTTGCGAGCACATCGACTTTGCCGAACGCTTCGACCGTGCGACGCACCAGCTCCGTCCCGGTCGCGTGCCCGGCGACGTTGCCTTCGACTGCAATCACACGGCGTCCGAGCGCCTCGATTTCGTCGGTCACTTCTCGCACCGCGGAGCGGCGCCCATACGACGCGTCGTTGTCGCCCCAGTAATTGATCGCGACATCCGCGCCTTCCTTCGCGCATGCAACGGCAATCGCGCGGCCGATGCCGCGCGAGCCTCCCGTCACGATCACCGCTTTGTCTTTCAGCAGCACAACCGCCTCCTTCGTTTTTTTCGACTTCGATGCGTGCGCAATCATCCTGCGTTGCGCACGCTGCCTGTGTGGGGTTCTCAATCGCTCGACGTTCGTGCGTGCGGTTTAGTGAGGATAAGGCCGCACGAGCGCGCACTCGGGGTTCAGGCGCACGCCGAAGCCCGGTGTGTCCGGCACCTTCAACCGCCCGTTGACGGGCACCGGCTCGTCGAGCAGCAGCGGCGTGAACATCGGCACGACCTGATCGGCCTTCGGCGCCATCATCAGGAACTCGGAGAACGGTGAGTTGTGCCGTGTCACAACGAAGTGATAGCTGTACACCGATGACCCATGCGGCACGACCATCACGTTATGCGCGTCGGCGAGCGCCGAGATCTTGATCAGCTCGGTGATGCCGCCGCACCAGCCGACATCCGGCTGGATCAGATCGCAGCATTGCATCTCGAGCAGCATCCGGAAACCCCAGCGCGTCGCCTCGTGCTCGCCGGTGGACACCATCATGCCGCGTGGAACGTTGCGGCGCAGTTCGGCGTAACCCCAGTAGTCGTCGGGCGGCAATGCTTCCTCAAGCCATTTCAGACCGTATTCGTGCGCGGCTTTCGCGAGCTTCGTCGCGTACGTGACATCGAGGCTCATCCAGCAGTCGAGCATCAGCCAGAAGTCGTCGCCGACGCGGCTGCGCATATCGGCAAGCCGCTCGATATTCTGCTTCAGACCGGCTTCGCCTTCTGCCGGGCCGTGCTGCAGCGGCAGCTTGCCGCCGATAAAGCCCATGCCTTTCGCGAGATCGGGGCGCGCGCCGGTCGCATAGAACATCAGTTCGTCGCGCACGGGTCCGCCCAATAGTTGGTACACGGGTTCCTTACGCACCTTCGCGAGCAAATCCCACAACGCGAGATCGACGCCGGAGATCGTATTCAGCACGACGCCCTTGCGGCCATAGTAGAGTGTCGAAAAATACATCTGATCCCACATTTTTTCGATGTCGGTCACGAGCTGGCCCTCGAGAAAACGCGCGAGATGCCGTTCGACGATAAACGCGCCGATCTCGCCGCCGGTCGTCACCGCGAAGCCGACCGTGCCGTCGCTTGCTTCGATCTCGACCACCAGCGTGCCCAGCACGTTGATGCCGAACGACTGCCGGCTCTGCCGGTACTCAGGGTAGCGCGCCATCGGCGTCGCAATGTGGTCGTCGATCCAGTGACCGCCGGCCTGATCGTGATAATCAGCACCGCCGCCGCGTACGACGAAGGCACGCACGTGCCGGATAGTAGGCATCGCCATCTTCAAAGGCTCCGTTTTGTTGTGCAGTTGAGCGGTTGTCCGGTTGTGCGCGCAACTAGCCTGGCACGGACGGCCGTGCGGGCCGGGCGCGCTTGTTTGACTGGTCGTGCCGTTCAGTAGGTTGCGCGTCCGCCGGACAGATCGAATACCGCGCCGGTGCTGAACGCGCAGTCTTCCGACGACAGCCAGACGATCATCGACGCGGCTTCTTCGGGCAGCAAAAAGCGGTTCATCGGGATCTTCGACAGCATGTAGTCGATATGCTCCTGCTTCATCGAATCGAAGATCTCGGTCTTTGCCGCGGCGGGCGTCACCGCGTTGACGAGGATGTTCTTTGTCGCGAGTTCCTTGCCGAGCGATTTGGTCAGGCCGATCAGCGCCGCCTTCGATGCGCTGTAGTGCGACGCGTTCGGGTTGCCCTCCTTGCCGGCCACCGACGCGATATTGACGATGCGCCCATAGTTCTGCTTGATCATCAGCGGCACGATCGCGCGGCACGTCAGATACGGGCCGATCAGGTTTACGTCGATCACGCGTCGCCACACCTCGGTCGGCAGTTCCCAGGTCGTGCCGTTGCCGCCGGTGATGCCCGCGCAATTGATCAGCACATGAATCGCGCGGTGCGCGCCGACCGTTGCGGCGACGGCCTTGTCGATCGACGCTTCGTCGGTCAGCTCGACGGTGGCCGCCGAAACGCTGCCCAATGCGCTGAGCTCTTTCTTGCTGCGCTCGAGCCGCTCGGTATCGATGTCCCACAGCGCGACTTGCGCGCCCGATCGCAGTGCGCGTTGTGCGACCGCGTAGCCGATGCCGCGCGCGCCGCCGGTAATGACGACAACGCGGCCCTCCAGATCGATCTGATTCATCGTGCGCTCCTGTGCGGCGCACCCACTGCGCGCCGTTATGGTTATGGCAGATTTTGTTCGGCTTATAGCCGGTTCCGGTTCTGGCCAATATAAAGCGGCACGTGATGCGGGAACAATCCGCGTATTGGATGGGCTGATAGCAAAAGCGTATCGTCACGTGGGCCACGCCGCGCTGCGCACGCGCGGCATCCGGACGACCGGCATCGTTGAGCTCCGCGCCGCGAGGACGCCTCACGAAGCGCGCCGCCTACGGATGCATTTGTGGATAATGACGATATTTGGACCCTGCCCCCGTCAATGCGCGCCAACTCCACCACGATGTCCGATCCCTTCGCCGCGCCGCCCCCATCGCGCGTCAGTGCGTCGCGTCTGGTTGTCGCGACCTCGATCGGCAACACGCTCGAGTTTTTTGATCTGCTGGTCTACGTTTACTTCGCGACGACGCTCGCGCGAACATTCTTTCCCCTGCAGGACGCGACCGCATCGCTGCTGCTGACGCTCGGCACGTTTGCTGTGTCATATCTCGCGCGGCCGATCGGCGCACTGGCGCTCGGCTCCTATAGCGATCGCAAGGGGCGCAAGGCAGCGCTGACGCTGTCGATCACGCTGATGACGCTCGGCACCGGCATGGTCGCAGTGATTCCGCCGTACGCGACAATCGGCCTGCTCGCGCCAATCGGCATTTTCATTTCACGACTTCTGCAAGGCTTTTCGGCCGGCGGCGAATTCGGGAGCTCGACTGCGTTTCTGATCGAACACGCGCCGGCGCGCAAAGGGTTTATCGCCAGCTGGCAGTTCTCGAGTCTCGGCGCGAGCAACCTGCTTGCGTCCGGATTCGGCGTGCTGCTAACCAGCCAGCTTTCGCCCGACGATCTCAATGCCTGGGGCTGGCGTATTCCTTTTCTGTTCGGGATGCTGATCGGTCCGATAGGACTGTATATCCGTAGCCGCATCGACGAGACACCGGAATTCGAGCGCGCGGAGAAATCCGTGTCGCCGGTGCGCGAATTGCTGGCCACACAAAAGGCACGCGTGCTTGTGGCGATCGGTTCAACCGTGCTGACCACCATCGCCAACTATATGGTGCTGTATTTGCCGACTTATGCATCGCGGCAACTGGGGCTTGCCGAATCGGCCGGCTTTATTGCGACCTTGACGGCGGGCGGCATCATGATGGTACTGACGCCGTTTGTCGGCCATTGGTCCGACAAGATGGGCCGCGCGCGCATCATGCTGGGCGCCGGCACGCTGTTCCTTGTGACGGTCTACCCGGCGTTTATGTTTCTGAATGCGCAGCCATCGGTGCCGACGCTGCTCGCGGTGGTGATATGGATCGCGCTGTTGAAGGTCACCTATTTCGCGCCGGTTCCCGCGCTGATGGCGGAGCTGTTTCCGACGCGCACGCGCACGACGGGCGTCGCGCTTGGCTACAACATCGGCACGACTGTGTTCGGCGGCCTTACCCCGCTTGTTATTGCAAGCCTGATCGCGACGACCGGCAGCAATCTCGCGCCGGGCCTTTATTTGATGCTCGGGGCGGCGATCAGTCTGTTAACGCTGGGATGGGCTCGCGCGCGGCTTGCTGTGCGCTAGTCGTACAGTGACAACCTGACTGACGCAGCGTCGCGCACTCGCCCGCAAAAACTTGACGCGAGCCGGCGGCGCAGCGCCGGCCTGCAAACACGACGATCAGTGTGCGTTGCGCACACCCCGCGTTAGCGCATCAAACAGCAGTTCTGCTTCATTCAACTCTTCGAGCGCCCGCTCAAGGCGCGACACCGCATCGGAGTGGCTGATCGGCCTCTCGCCTTCACCTTCGCCACGCACCAATCTGAACGCCTGCTCGACGTCCCGTGTCGCGCGCATATAGCGCGCCGCCGCGTTCGATTCGCGCGAATTCGAAATGGCTGCCATTCTGGTTCTCCGTCTGCCTGCAAATCACACAGACGCCAGGTTACCAGGCCGGCAACGGCCTGTCCAGGAACATGCGCACACTGTTGTAAACAGTCACACCCGTCGTGATAGAGCGGTGAGCAACGCACGATCGCACGGCGCGTGTCGATTCATGCAATGCGATTCCGCCGTCGCTGTGTCGCGACTCTGTCTTTAACTGCTCATGTACCAGCCGCCGTTCACATTGATCGTCTGGCCGTTGATATAGCCGTTGCTCGCGAGCAGCACCGCGATATCCGACACTTCATCGACATCGCCCAGGCGGCCGACCGGAATCACATCCCTTTTGATGTTCGGATTGCCGCTCACCATATCGGTTTCGATCAATGCGGGTGCGATGGCATTCGATGTCACGCCGGTTTTCGCGAGCAGCGTGGCATAGCTGTGCGCGAGACCGATCATGCCCGCCTTCGATGCCGCATAGTGCGGGCCGATCACCCCACCGGTTTGCGCCGCGACCGACGACAACATGATCAGACGTCCCCACCCGCGCGACACCATTTCCGGCGCCACCTGCTGCGAAGCAAGAAATGCGGACGTAAGGTTCGTCGTGATCGTCGTGTGCCAGTCGTCGGCAGTCAGTTGATGCCATGGCTTTGCGTGGCCGATGCCTGCGTTGTTCACGAGCACGTCGATTCTGCCGAATGCGTGGCGTGCGCGATCGACCATCGTTTTGATGGCGGCCGCGTCACGCACGTCAACCTGGATCGCTATCGCGTTCGCTCCGCCGGCTTCGATCTGCTCGACCGTTTCGCGAGCCGGTGCGGCCGCATCCTTATAGGTGAGCGCGACTGACATCCCGCATTTTGCGTACGCAAGCGCGATCGCTTTGCCGATGCCGCGACTCCCGCCTGTCACGAGTGCAACCTTTCCAGCCAGATTCTTCATTACAAGCCTCCTTGCGGTCAGCGACAGTGCCAGTTGTAGCGACTGTCTTTTCAGATGAGTCGAGGTGAGAATGACCGCGCGATCCGGAGTTCCCTTTCACGTCCGCGCCGCATCGCGTCGGCTCTTCCGGATTATTTTCCCGATCGCGCAATCGTTTCACTTTTCACTTGATAGACTTGCGGCTTGCCAAGTCGACGGAACGAACGAGTGAGCATCGGGGATTACTACAAGCAGCTAAATCTGCCTGAAACCGCATCGCAGGAAGAGATCAAGCGAGCGTATCGACGCCTGCGAGCGAAGTACCATCCCGACCGCAACAAGGGCCGCGAATCGAACGTCGAGCCGATCTTCAAGCGGATTCAGGAAGCGTTCGAGGTGCTGACCGGCACGCGCGCGGCCGCGCAGCATGCGCCGTCCGGCACCCAGGAAGCCAGCCGCCATGCGCAGGCGCGCCAACCGCAGTCGCATCGCACCGACGATCGCGATGCGCGCAAACCGTGGTCCACGACGGCGAACCGCTGGCAGGCGTATCGATCGGGCGAAGAAGGCCCGCCGCAGCGCGGTGCGAACCGGCACGACAAGCTCTATGTGCCACTTGAAGCCGCGCTGAATGGCGGGCATGTGCCCACCAGTTACCAGGTAACCGCGCCCTGCAAGCAATGCCGCGGAATGAGCGCGCGCTTTAACCCCGGGCGTTGTGCGGCATGCGACGGACAAGGCAAAACGGCAAACGGTGCGCGCTGCGGCACTTGCGGCGGCAGTGGGCGCGCGAACGTCAACCGCTGTGCCGCTTGCCAGAATACCGGCTCGGAGAGCTACTGGAAAACCGATCAGGTCACCGTGCCGGCCGGCGCCTGGGATGGCCAGCAACTGACGGTGAGCGGCAGCGGATTCCCTGGTTCGAATGGCGGTGCGGCGGGCGATGCGATCCTTTCGGTTGTCATTTTGTGCGGGTCTGACATCCGGCGTGACGGGCTTAATCTGGTTAGCGAACTGAAGGTCGATTTCGTGACTGCGACGCTCGGCGGTCCGTTCGATACGCATCTGTTCGGTCGCGATATGCGCATTGCGGTGCCGCCGAATTCGGCGCAAGGCAGTGTGATCCGGCTTGCCGCGCATGGGTTGTCTGATGCGGCAGGGAATCGGGGCGAACTCAGGCTTGATGTCGTGCTCGCGATGCCGGACGCTGCTGCGCATCTGACCGACGAACAGCGTGAGCAGCTTAAGGCGATGTTCGATGAGGCGGCGCGTCGTGGGGCGTCATGAAACTCATTTTGGGAACGATCGGTTTCCTTTTCCTGCATCGGCGATAGCGCTTCGCGCTGTATCCGAACCATCGTGCGCCGCATCACTGCGCAACATCCGATCCGCCGCGAGCAGATCGACCAGCGCGCTCGCACCGCGACGCCATGAACGGTCCGTATTGCCGCGCATGTCCACCGAACGCTGAAACACCATTTTCCCCGTCGCGACATCCTCGACACGCAAGTTAATGTTGAGGATCAGATTGCTGATCTTCTGCACCCAACAGACACCGACACGGTCGACGTTGAGCTTGCGGCCGATTTCAAGTTCGCAGCCATTGCATGCATTCAGGTTTTGCGTCGCCCGCAGGCCGGTGATCATCGAATCGGCCGGCCCATTGTCGGCGACACGGTACAACGCTCGCTTGTTCAACTGGCTGCGCAGTTCGTCGCTGACCACGCGGACGCGCGCGGCGTCCTGCTGCGCAGTGGCGGCATCGTTGTACGCGGCGTTGTCGTCGAGCAGCGTGCAATCCATCATCGCAATGGACTTCGCCGCGTCGGCCGCTCGTGCTTCGCCGCTCATCAACAGCGCGGCACACGCGATACCGATAATGAATCCAGTCTCGCGAATCTGCGCGCAAGCCGCAAAACGTGAGACGTCATGACACGCAAGCGCCATGATGGTTGTCCTCCAGTCACTGTCATTCCGAAGGGCCGAGCACAAAGCCGATTGCGTCATGCCACCAGTTCTCGTCAACGTGAGCGATCCAGTCGTTATGCCCGGCGTCTTTCACGACGATCAGCCGTTTCCGCTCGCCCAGCGCGTTGTACAGCGCCTCGCCGAAGCGCGAAGGGATGATAGCATCGAGTTGCGCAGTGACGACGACAACCGGGCGATCAAACGAACTCAGGTGGGCCTTGCTGTCATATCGATCGTGCAGCAGCCACTTCACCGGTAGCCATGGATAGTGATAACCGGCGACGTGCCCGAGACTATCCCATGGTGTGATGAGCAGCAGGCCCACGATCTTGTCGGACTCAAGCGATGCGGCCGAAGCCGCAACGGCCGCTCCGAGCGACTCGCCGACGATTAGCAGCGGCGCGCCGTAAAGGCGATGCGCAAGCGCGATGGTCTCCCGCGCATCGGCAACCAGACTCCGTTCGCCGAGGTCACCATCGCGCGGTCCGTAGCCGGGGTATTCAGCAAGAATCACGCGCAGTCCGAGGCGGTTAAGCGCCGCGGCATAGGCGCGACGGTGGCCAGCATGCCCGGCGTTGCCGTGAAAGACGATCGCAGTACCACGCGCCGCAACAGGCGGCTCCGCCCCAAGCCCCCGGAAAGCATCAGGCGTCGGCCACGCACGCAGTCCGCCCGAAACGACATCCTGAATAGCGGCTTTCTCGGGAAAATAGAGCAGACGATCCTGCAGCATCGCGGCCCCCGCGAACAGGATAAGACAAGCGAGAACGGCGGCTAGTACCCAGTGGAGTTTCATTGCCGCGACTCAAATCCATCATGCATCGCCGAAGCAGCACGCGATAAACGCGCCCCATCCCAATCTTTGCGTCGGCGACGCGAGCTCGCTATGCAGAGCTCGTGCCAGCTGGAAAGCCATGGGCTACACGAGCAATTCGCGGACCCGATCGGCCGTTGAAACCGCTCCGAGCCAGTACGCATCCGCCAATGAAATTCGTGGTGAACCGGGATTCGTATGTGTGCTACTTCAAGCGATGTTTTGGCACCAGGCGCCTATGATAAATGACCGAGGTGCGTCGTTCGTGCCTCTTAACCAAAGGAGCAGGAATCATGGCTACATCGAACCCGGCACCCAGCGTTTACAGCGTGACAGAAATTATTGGCACCAGCGCAAGCTCGTGGGAGGAAGCAGCTAAAAATGCCGTTGAGACCGCTGCGAAATCGCTGCGCGATTTGCGCATCGCGGAAGTCTGCAAGCTGGACATGAGAGTCGATGGCGGCAAGGTGGTTGAATATCGAGCCCGTGTAACCCTGTCGTTCAAATACGAAGCCTGAGCATTGTGCGGACAACGCGGCGCGAGGCATACCGTCAAGCCCGGCTCATCGTGCTACGACGCACTCTGCTACATATCGCCGGGCAAGCGAGTGCATACAGTCATGGATGCCCCCGCAGCCACACGCCGACAGGCGATCCGCGCTATGCTTGACGGTCCTGCGACGCAGGTCAAGCTGATCAAGCTGCTCAAGCCGTGACAGCATGCCGGCGTCGCCGCCCTATCACGAGGAGTCCGCGATGACCGACACCCAGAAACCGACGCCTGCGCAGCAACCATCCGACGATATCGACCCGCAACTGCTCGAACTCGCACACGAGGTATTCGAACTGGCGAGACGCGGCGATGCGACCATGCTCGCCGCGGTGATCGAGAAAGGCGTACCGCCGAATCTACGCAATGAAAAGGGTGACAGCCTGCTGATGCTCGCTGCGTATCACGGCCATGAAGACGCCGTGCGTACGCTGCTCGAGCAGGGCGCGAATCCGAACCTGCGCAACAACAACGGGCAAACGCCGATCGCCGGCGCCGCATTCAAAGGTTTCAAATCGATCATCGAGATCCTGCTCGACCATGGCGCGGATGTCGAAGGCGCATCGCCGGACGGCCGCACCGCGCTGATGGTGGCCGCGATGTTCAACCGCACCGATATAGTCGATCTGCTGGTTGCGCGCGGCGCCAATCCGCAAGCGCGTGACGCGGGCGGTAACTCGGCCGCCGATGCCGCCGCCCGCATGGGCGCCGCCGACACCGCCGCGCAATTGTCCAAGCCGCGCGGCTGAATCTTCGAAGCGGTGGCGGCCCGCACCGGGTACGCCGCTGCCTCGACAACGTAAAGGCGCGCGGCGAACAGTTGCGCGCGTTGCTGCGCGAGCGATATGCGAAACATCCGTCGATCGGCGATGGGCGCGGACGAGGTCTTTTTGTCGGCGTCGAACTGGTGCACGACCGTGCGACGAAGACGCCGTTCGATCCGAAACACAAACTGCATGCGCTGATCAAAAGCGAAGCGATGCGGCGCGGTTTGATGGCGTATTCGATGGGCGCCACTGCCGACGGCAAGCGCGGTGACCATGTGCTGCTTGCGCCGCCGTTCATCTACACCGAGCAGCACGTCGCGACGATCGTCGAGCGGCTGGGTGATGCGATCGATGCAGCGTTGAAATCGATTGGTGCAGCGATTGCGCGTTGACGTCACGCGCTGCGGTAGATCTGCCGGCGCAACGTCGCCGGCGCTATGATGCATGCGCGCTATTCCACCTGAAACCACCATGAGCCAACGACTTCCGCAATTCCAGACCGCGACGGCCACCGACGAGCAGAAGGCCGTCCTCAACGACATTCTGAGCGGCCCGCGCGGCAATCTCAATGGGCCATTTCTCGGCTGGATCTTCAGCCCGGAACTGGCTCAGCACGCACAGCGCCTTGGCGCGTTCTGCCGTTACCAGACCGGCCTGCCGCTGCGTCTGTCGGAACTGGCGATCCTCGTTACCGCGGCGCGCTGGAGCGCGCAAGCCGAGTGGTACATCCACTATCCGATTGCGCTGCAGGCGGGTTTGCCGGCGGATATCGCCGAAGCGATTCGCGTAGGCGCCGAACCGACGTTCGCCGACAACGACGATCAACTGATCTATCGCTTTGCGACCGAGTTGTACGAAACGAAGCGCGTATCCGATGCGACTTACAGGCAGGCGGTCGATCGCTTCGGTCATACGGTGGTCATCAATCTGGTTGGCTTGCTCGGCTACTACGCGCTCGTCGCGATGACGCTCAATGTGTTCGACATGCGAGCCGAGGGTCAAAGCTCGCTGCCGTTCGCTGACTAAGCGCTTTCACAAGCGATGCGCGCACCGATAAACGAAGGGCCGCGCATGCGGCCCATTCTCTACTCAAACGCCTTGTCGTTCGGGACTCATCACGCAAGCCGCAGCCCACACACCGGCAAGATCTCCTGCACGACCGCGAAACGATGCTCCTTCACTGCATCATGAAACTTGCGATAGTCGCTCGTTTCGAACGCTCGCGTCCATTGCGAAAGCTCATCGCCGTCATCATTGGCCTTGATGCCTGTCGCGATGTGTTTCCATGAACCCGCGCCCTTTGCGATATACACCGGAATCGGCTCCTGAATGCCAGGAATCGAACCCGCCGCGGCCGCATCGCGAATCACGTTGAGCCGCTTCATTTCATCCATGTCGATGTTGGTCGCGAGCAGTTGCTGCAGGGCAGCTCTTGCGGCGGCAGGCAGGCCCGGCTGACTGGCAAAGTCGGCCGCCTTCGCGACCCACGCCTGCACCACACGACAGGCCATGTCCGCCGCGGTCATGAATTCAGGCAGGTTATCGCGCCGCACGAACTTGCCCTTGCCGTTCCTGTAGTGCCATTTCGCCCACGGCAAGTCCGGATAGGTCAGCGCCGCACCGTGCCCAAGCGGCAGCGCGCGCGTCAGCACATCCGATTGAAAACGGTCGACCAGATGCACGGTGTAGCGCTCCAGACGCTCGAGCCAGTCTTCGCGCGTGCAGTCGTCCGCTTCGAGATGCGAAACCTTGTTGTAGTCGGATTCAATACCCGAGAAACCCTGATGCGCCCATGTGTCCACGTAGGTATGCAACGTCACGCCCAACCGGTGCAACGCATTGTCGGCACCGCGTCGCGCAAGCGCATGCTTCACGAGATCGCGCGCGACGTCGCTATCGGGCCGGCAGATCGCGCGTTCTTCCAGCGTGTCGCCAACACCCGCAGGCAAGAAATGAAACGGAGTCCACACAAGCCGGTTCAAATCGTCCTGCACGTTCTGATAATCGAACATCTTATGCGCGGACGCGAAGCGCTCGAACTGCTCACCGCCATCGAATTTCAGCAAACCCGGCGTCGTCGCATCGTCGATGTACTGGCACGCGTGCGCGACGGTTTGCGCATCCGGCGCGGACAACCCGCCGAGCCTTGCAGCGATATAGATCACCCCGTAGTGGAAATCGATGTTCATGGCGTCCCCTCGTTGATTGACGGCGCAATACATACGGCGCGACACGTGCACGCTTTCGTCATACAAAAACTGCTCCGCCAAACACCACTCAAGCCGTGCGCGACGCAGCGTCCCCATCGATAAATCGAATGAATCTGGTCAGCTTTTAACGACAACCGCCTTAATCAGTCAATTAATCGGGACGCTTTTGTGACAACGCAATGCGCAGCACGGCTGCGATCCGTTCTATCGCCGCCTTGCCCGCGTCGAGTATGCCGGCCATCGATACAAAGCCGTGCACCATCCCTTGCCAGCAAACATGTTCGACTGCGACTTTCGCCGCACGCAGTTTCGCCGCATATTCATTGCCCTCGTCGCACAGCGCATCATGATCGGCAGTGATGATCAGCGCGGGCGCGAGACCGGTCAGATCGGTTGCGAACAGCGGCGAAACGTCCGGCGAAGCGCGGTCGATCCCGGGCGGCAACCATGCGTCGTAGCGCTCGATCATGTCCTGCCGGTCGGTGAGGAAATAAGGCATGCCGAACGTCTGCCACGATGGACGCGACATTGTCGCGTCGGTGTTCGGATAGAGCAATAGTTGCAGACGCAACGACAAGCCGCTGCGTCGCGCGCGTTGCGCGACATAAGCAGCCAGCAGTCCACCGGCGCTATCGCCGCCCACCGCGACGCGCGCAGCATCGATGTTCAGTTCTGTGGCATGGTCGTGCACCCACTGCAACGCGGCCCATGTGTCTTCATTCGCAGCCGGGTACGGATGTTCAGGTGCCAGCCGATAGTCAACGGCGACGATCACGCACTGCGCGCGGTTCGTCAGCGCGCGCAGCAAGACGTCGTGACTCTCAAGGCCGCCCGCTACAAAGCCGCCGCCGTGATAGAAGACCAGTGCCGCTGCCAGTCGGTCCTCCGCGCGCTCATCATCAGTGCCGCGCGGATCATAAATACGCACCGGAATCGCGCCTGCCGGCCCCGGCAGAGTGCGATCGATCACCTGCGCAACGTCCTCCCGCGAACCGCCCAACGCCGACAATCGTTCCAGACGCTCACGCACCGACGCAAGCCGCTGCGGCCACTCCTGCGCGGGCAGCGCAGCCGTTTTTCGACGGCGCTCATCGAGCATGGCCAACACTTGCGGATCAAGCTCATCCATCGTTGTGCCCTCCTTCACGGGGTTCGGTCGATTTGCTATTAACGTTCGGGCAACACAGTTATTCCGCCCGATGCGGCAACCCGATGTCGCTCGATCGAATGGCTGCGATCCGCCGTTGGATTACGAGAACGCCGTTCGAATCCGCACTCCGTCCAACCCGCGACTGACGAGAATCGTCGGCAATGCATGAATGCGAATAGCGCTCGACGCACGCCGGTGGACGTATGCGAAGTTCCGTCGGGGCGTGAGTCGAAAGAGCAGTTTCATGAGCCGCCGTGCGATTCACGCAGAAAGCGCGTGCACCTAAAGTTCAGCCCATGCCGTCGTCGACGGAAACTCTTCTTAAAGGTGTCTGCCATGAAACGTCTGAATCAGGCTCTTGTCGTTGCCGCGCTGCTGGTCCCTCCGTTTGCCGCTCATGCAACTGACGTCGCGCCGTTGACTCGCGCTCAGGTCCGTAACGAACTGATCGCAGCCGAACAGAACGGCACGTATCCGACCAGCAGGGTCCACTATCCGGACGCGCAACCCAATGCAGCCACCGTGTATGTCGCGAACCGCGCGGCCAGCAAGGCCGCCGCCGACACCGCATATGGCGGCTCCGCTAGCGGCAGCTTCTCTTCAGGTTCCCGTCCGGCCGCCGGATGGAACGAGCGCCGTCAAACCGGCAACCTGTATAGCCACCATTAATGAACAAAACGAGGAGCGAAACATGGACACACTAGTGAACGCACTGGCTCGCACGGGTCTGCTGAAGCGGGACCTTAGCTATCACATCGTGCGTGCGTCGATGGTCATCATCTTTCTGTTCTTCGGTTACCAGAAATGGTTTAACTACGAAGCGCAGGTGCTGATTCCCTACATCAGCCATGGCCCGCTGATCTTCTGGCTGTACCCGGTATTCGGTATTCGCGGTGCAAGCTGGTTTCTCGGCGTATCCGAGTGGCTGTTCGGCACGCTGATCTTCATCGGTTTCTGGAACAAACGCATCGGCGTGCTGGGCGCGCTCGGGTCGGTTGCGACCTTCGTCGGGACGGTCACCATCATTCCGTTCATGCCTGACGGCTGGGCGGCATCGGCGGGCGGCTTCCCGGCGATGGCAGGCAACGTGCCGTTCCTGATGAAGGATGTCGTGCTGCTGGCGGTGTCGGTCTACCTGTTGAAGGAAGACGTTGCGCGGGTGCTGGTTGATGGACGTGCAACGCAGAGTAACGACGGGCGGCGCGCGCTGGCATAAGCGCCAACACGGAGGAGACAGGTTCGAGGGCGTGTGCGATCCGATCGATCGCATACGCCCTCGAATCATTTGCGGGGCTTAAAACAGGTACATCCCGGCGACGAACACGACGCCCGAGAACAGCAATGCGGTCACGCAATAGCCCATGATGTCGCGCACGCCGAGCCCGGCGATCGCAAGCGCGGGCAGCGCCCAGAACGGCTGCGCCATATTGGTCCACGCTTCGCCGTAGGCGATTGCCATCGCCGACTTGCCGAGGTCTGCGCCGAGCGCCTGCGCGGCCGGCATCACGAACGGCCCTTGCACGACCCAGTGGCCGCCGCCGCTCGGCACCGCGAAGTTGATGACCGCCGAGCTCAGAAACGCGAGCAGCGGGAACGTGTGCACGTTCGCGATATCGACGAACCATTTCGTAATCACGCCGGCCAGACCCGAGTGATCCATTAGCGCCTGAATGCCGGCGTAGAACGGAAACTGGATCATGATGCCCGACGCGCCACGCGCCGCCGCGGCCACCGCGCGTGCATACGCCATCGGCGTCTTGTGCAGCAGCATGCCGGTCGCGAGGAACACGAGATTCACCGTGTCGATGTCGAGCGTGAAGCCCTTCGTCACTGTGCGCACAACCAGGAAGCCATAGCAGACAAGTGCGACGAGCATCGCCAGCAACCGGCTTTCTTCGAGGCGTTCGGCAAGCGTTGCGTTCGGCGGCAGCTTGCGTTCGACGGTCGGCGGTTCTTCGAGCAACGCGGGATCGACCGCGACCACATCCTGTGGCTTCGGCATCATCAGGCGCGCGAGAATCGGCAGCATCACGATCAGCCCGAACGTGATGAACGCGTTATAGCCGGTGAAAATGGTGTGCGACACCGGGATCAGGCCGATGGTCTTTTCCATCGGATTGCCCTTGGTCGCGGCGACCAGCGGCACCGAGCCCGACAGGCCGCCGTGCCACGTCAGAAAGCCCATGTACGCACAGGCGACGAGCAACCGGTAGTCGGTGCCGCGCACACGCCGCGCGACTTCACGCGACAGCATCGCGCCGAGCACGAGCCCGAAACCCCAGTTGATTGCACATGCGACCGCGCCGACGAAAGCGACCAGCATCACGGCCTGCCCCGGCGTGCGCGCGGAATTCGCCAGCGCGACGAGCAGCCGCTTGACCGGGCCCGAACTCGCGAGCGCGTGCCCGGTGACCAGAATCATCGCCATCTGCATCGAGAACGCGAGCAGATTCCAGAAACCCGCGCCCCACAGTGAAATCAGCTCGATCGGCGGCTTCGGTGTCAGGCCGAATGCCAGCAGGAAGGTCGCGATGGTCAGGAAGATGGCGAAAATCAGGGGGTCGGGAAGCACGCGGTGCACGACCTGCGTGAAAAACTGCGAGATGCGCTGAATCAACTGTCTACTCCTTATCCTTCATCGGTTTGCGTGTGGGCTCTTCTAAACGCGCCCATGTGCGGCAGGCCTTTCATTTTTATTCGCGGCACTCACTCGCAGGCGCAGGATTTTCACATAAAACTTGCAATCGCGTGTCCGAAGTATGCAATTCGCAAGCGTTGCACGACTGTCAATCATCGCCCGCGCAATTGAATCTGGAAGATTACGGTTCTGAAAACTATCATCGACCATACCCTTTCCGCGATCGGGAATCGTCATGGCCAACGGCACACCATCGGCAAGTCTCGTAATCGGCGTTCTAGGCGGGATGGGCCCACGGGCAACCGTCGATTTTTACTCGAAGCTGATTGCGGCGACGCCAGCCGAGTGCGAGCAGGATCACCTTCGTGTGCACATCGATTCAAACCCGCAAATACCGGATCGCAGCGAAGCGCTTGCCGGCCGCGGCGAATCGCCCGGCACGGTGCTCGCCGCGATGGCTGCGGGACTCGAGCGCGCGGGCGCCGATTTTCTCGTGATGCCGTGCAATACCGCGCACGCATTCGAGCCCGAGATTCGCGCAGCGGTGAATGTGCCGTTCGTCAGCATGATCGAAGAGGCGTGTGCAAGTTGCGATCATCTGTTCCCGAATTCGCCGCGCTTTGGCCTGCTTGCCACGCGCGGCTGCATTGAAGCGGGTCTCTATCAAAAGGCTTTCGCGCGTCTCGGGCGCACTCCGGTCGTCCTCACGCCAGCTGATCAGGAGCGCCTGATGGCGCTGCTATACCGGGTCAAACTCGGCGACCTGTCCAGCGCGACGCGCAACGCGATGCGCACGTTCGGCGAAATGCTGATCGACGCGGGCGCGGATGCGGTGATCGCGGCTTGCACCGAAGTGCCGCTGGTACTCAGCGATGGCGACCTCACGCGACCTGTACTCGACGCCACCACTCACCTCGCACGGCGTTGCGTACGCTATGCACTCCGCTTCGAGCCGCTGCCGGCTGCTTCGATATCCCGCACGTAACGCCATGCACACCGGGCACGGTGTCGCGCATCGATACCTTTACTTAGTGAACCAAGCGGCGTTAACCAAGCGGCGCAATGAGCGGTGCAATCACGCGCATTCACATGCCAATCAGCGCAATGAATTTTGGTCGATGAAGATAGTTCTGCCGCACTACCGGCAGAAGTCGGCGCGCGGCTTGCAACGCATAAGTCCATTTCAATGCGCATGATGCGCGGGAGACAAAGCGTGAAACAGAACAGACTGGGGCTGGCGATTGTCGTCGGCATGCTGTTAGGCATCGCGGCCGGGTACCTCTGTCACCAATCGGCGGATTCGCCTGCGGCAGCAAAAGCGATGGCCGCCAATTTCTCGCTGGTTACCGATATCTTTCTGCGGCTCATCAAGATGGTGATCGCGCCGCTCGTATTCAGCGGCCTCGTGTCAGGGCTGTCTGCGATCGGCGACCCGAAAGTGGTCGGCCGCGCGGGCCTGAAGGCGCTCGGCTGGTTTTTCTGCGCATCGTTCGCGTCGCTGCTGATCGGCATGGTGCTGGCGAACGCATTCGACCTGGGCCACCAGATGAACCTGCATGTGCCGGCGGCGGGTGCGAGCGCGGGTGTCAGCACTGCCGCGTTCAATCTGCACAACTTCGTCACGCACATCGTGCCGTCCAGCATCGTCGAGGCGATGGCGAACAACGAGATCTTGCCGATTCTCGTGTTCTCGGTGTTCTTCGGCATTGCAATGGGCGCGATGAAAGACAAGCTGCCGCCCGCACTGCTATCGTCAATCGAGGGACTGTTCTCGATCATGCTGAAAATTACCGGCTATGTGATGTGGTTCGCACCGCTTGGCGTGTTCGGTGCAGTCGCCGCGGTGATTACCGTGCAGGGGCTCGGCATGCTTGTCACGTATGGCAAATTTATCGGCGCGGTGTATTTCAGCATGATGGTGTTGTGGTGCGTGCTGCTCGCAGCCGGTTATGGCGTGCTCGGTAAGCCGATTTTCGCGCTGATCAGGATGATTCGCGAACCGATGATCATCGCGTTCTGCACGTCGAGCAGCGAAGCCGCTTACCCGAAGACCATCGAGCAGTTGACCCGTTTCGGCGTCAAACCGCGCATCAGCAACTTCGTGCTGCCGCTCGCGTACTCGTTCAACCTTGACGGCTCGATGATGTATCAGGCGTTTGCCGCGCTCTTTATCGCGCAGGCCTATGACATTCACCTGTCGTTCGGGCAACAGTTCTGGATGCTGCTCGTGATGATGCTGACCAGCAAGGGCGTCGCCGGCGTACCGCGCGCGGCCATCGTCGTGATTGCCGCGACGCTGCCGCTATTCGGGCTGCCGGTCGAAGGCGTCGTGCTGCTGCTTGCGATCGATCAGTTCATCGATATGGGACGCACGACCACCAACGTGGTCGGCAATAGTGTCGCGTCCGCAGTCATCGCGAAATGGGAGAACGGACTGGAGCCCTGGACCGGTCATGCCTATCCGTTATCCGAAACGATTCCGTCGATACCCGACGATGCGGCTACAGCGCCGGCCGGCCTGTCCGCATCCAGGTCGTCGCACTAGTTCGATGCGAGTTCGGGTCGCCGCAAAGCTCAAACGCATTGAACTTTGCGGCACGGCGCCGGGCGCCACCTGCAGAACAGCATGCGTGCGGCGCTGGCGTCACGCGGCCTGCCTGCAAACAGCCGTTGTTCGGTATATCGTTAGAACGAAAAGTCGGTTCGCGCCACGCGAATCGATCTCTAAGATAGCGGTTCCAGCCTGGCCGTAGCCGCACCGTTACTGAGCAAGGAGTCATCAGTTGAACCGTTTCGAGCATCCCCGCGCGCCCCTTGTCGTCGGCATCGGCGGCACGACACGCGCGGCGTCGTCGACCGAGCGCGCGCTTGCATTCGCGCTGCGCGGCGCGCAACAGGCCGGCGCGCAAACCCGTCTGTTCGGCGGCGCGTTCCTGCATCGGCTGCCGCACTACGCGGCGGACAGCGTCGAGCGCACCGAAGAGCAACGTGAGCTGATCGAATCCGTACGCAACGCCGACGCACTGGTCATCGCAACGCCGGGTTATCACGGCGGCGTATCCGGGCTCGTTAAAAACGCACTCGACACACTCGAAGACCTGCGTGACGATGCGCGCCCGTATCTCGACGGACGCGCGGCCGGTTGTATCGTGACTGCGTACGGATGGCAGGCAGCGGGCTCGGTGCTGACCTCGCTGCGCTCGATCGTGCACGCGCTGCGCGCGTGGCCCACGCCGTTCGGCGCAGGCATCAACACGCTCGAAACGCGCTTCGATAGTGCGGACCATTGCTCGGACCCGAAGGTCGCCGAACAACTCGCGACAGTCGGACGCCAGGCCGCGCAATTCGCGCTCGCGTTCGGCGGGCAGCCGCATAGCGGTGGTGCGGTAGAACCCGGCGGTTCACCTCATGCGAGCCTTGCGGGCATCTTCGCTCTGGCCGACTAGCGCAAGACCAAGGGCAAGGACCGGTCGCCGCGCTCGAGCACCACGCACTTTATGTGCATCGACGACGGTGACGGTCCGCATCGCGCCGATCGTTAAGCCGTGTCACGGAACAGCGCCACCCGATCCGCCAGTTCACGTCACGCGAAAGCCAATCGCACGCCAATCGCACGCGCTATGCGGCCACGCGCACAGAGCGCGTCGTCGCACCGTGTGCGACCCCACAGACGTGCAAGCTTTGGCGAACGATAGTCGCGTCAACCGGATGAACCAGAACCGGACTCAGGACCAAATGAACCGACTGATTCGCTACAAGGGGTACCGGGTCGCCCCCGCCGCACAGCGCCTGCCGAACGGATTGTTCGCGGCCAATCTGACCATCGAGAAAAGCGCGGCGGAGCCGGGCCACGCGTATTCGTTCGACGCACTCGACTACTTCTTCGACGAAGAACACGCGCTGGCCTACGCGTTCCGCTGGGGACGTCTGTGGGTCGACGACCATCAATAAAAGACGCGCAGCGCAAGTCCAATTACCATACGAAAGCCGCTGACCGATACAGGTGCGATTCAGCACCAGGACAGCATTCGCGCCGGCAGCCGACATATGCGCAAACGCTTGCCTGTGGCGGCCGGTGCGGCCGCGCAAGCGACATACCAGATTATTGTGACAAAATAGGGTGCCATATCTGCGAGACGCTCCATCACACCTGCCATGTCCGATACCTTGACAGATGCTGCTGCCGCCCGAGCCGACCATGCGCTGCGCCATTGGAAGTATCGACACCAGGCCCGCATGCGAATCGGCTCCGAAGATCACAAGCAGATGTTCTGCCGCATGTTGCTGGAAACTCATAACCCTTATAAACCCGCGGTCATCAACTGGCCACCGCTCGCGCCGGACGCGCTGAAACGCCTGACGTCGCTACCGATCTGGGACATCGCCGTACAAACCGAAGGTCGCGCATCGATTCGCGTGGCCACTTACGCGGCCACATTGCAGGACCCGTTGCTACGCGAAGCGATCGAAATGGACGCAGCCGAAGAAGCGCGTCACAAGCACGTGCTGTCGCGCCTCGTCGCCGCATACGGCATCGAGCTTGCGCCGGAGCCCGAATACCCCGCGCCGCGCGATCCCGAATGGGCATGGATGTTTACCGGCTATAGCGAATGCATCGACAGTTTCTTCGCGTTCGGCCTGTTCCGTTCAGCCCAGCAATCCGGTTACTTCCCCGAAGCGCTCGTCGAAACCTTCGAACCGGTCATTCAGGAAGAGGCGCGCCATATCCTGTTCTTTATCAACTGGGTCACCTGGTACCGGCGCACGATGCCGTGGTGGCGTCGTCCATGGCACTCGCTGCGCGTGGCCGCGATCTGGGCAAAACTGGTGTGGGACCGCATCGCCATCGCGAAGGGTATCGATGCCGACGGCGTCGCGCACGATTCCAATTTCCTCGCGGCCAACAGTGCGACGATCGGCGATGGGCTGAACGCGCGGCAACTTCTCGCACTGTGCGTCGTCGAAAACGAGCAACGCATGAGCGGCTATGATGCACGTCTGCTGCGTCCGTTGATGATGCCGCGGCTCGCGCGGCTTGCGCTGCGCTTCATGAAGAAGTAAAAGGCCTCCCGTCGCGCCGATTCCGCGCCGTGCGGCCTGGCTGTGGCTGTGCGGACGCGGCCGCGCGCATCCACCGGGAGGAAATACCGCATGGCATGGACCGTCGACGAACAACTGGCACTCACCGCATGCGAAGCGGTTGCGGCGATCCAGGCGGGCAAGCTGCGCGCGACCGACTACGCGGCAACGCTGCTCGCCCGCGCAGCGGCGCTCGCAAGCCTTAATGCATTGACCGCGTTGAATATGGAAGGCGCGCTCAAGGCCGCGCGTCGTATCGATGCGTTATCGCCCGACGCGAAAGCGCGCCTGCCGCTCGCGGGTCTGCCGGTGGTCGTGAAGGACAACATCAACACTGCGGATTTGCAGACGGCGGGCGCCACGCCCGCACTCGCGGGTTTCAAACCGAAGAGCAACGCGCCCTCTGTCCAGCGTCTGATCGATGCGGGCGCAGTGCTGCTCGGCAAAGCGAACATGCATGAGCTCGCGTGCGGCATTACCAGCACCAATTTCGCCGCGCCCGGACCCGTGCGCAATCCGTACGACCCAGGCCTGATTCCGGGCGGTTCGTCGGGCGGCAATGCGGTTGCGGTCGCCGCGCGCATTGCACCCGCGGGCCTGGGCACCGACACGAGCGGCTCGAATCGCATTCCGGCCGCACTGACAGGATGCGTCGGTTTTCGGCCATCGGTGGGCAATGGCGGCGCGCAACGCCGTTATCACGATCCGGACGCGGTCATTCCGCTGAGCCACACGCGCGATACGGTCGGCCCGATCACGCGCACGGTGGCCGATGCCGCGCTGCTCGACGCGGTGATCACCGGCGACAGCACGCTGCCGCCGGTCGCGCTTGCAGGCCTGCGCATTGGCCTGCCCGTGCCGCTATGGAGCGATCTTGACCCGGCAGTGGAAGCGGTCGCGCGCGCCGCGCAGCGTGCGCTCGGAGCCGCGGGCGTGACTTTCGTCGAACTCGCGCTACCCGACCTGCTGGCACTGAACGAGCAAACGGCACCAATCACCGCGCATGAAACGCTCGACGATATCCGCGCATGGCTGACTGCGAACCATGCGCCGGTGCAGACGGTCGAAGAACTCGCGCAGTCAATTGCGAGTCCCGACGTGCGCGAAATTTTCGCGGCGATTCTCGCGGACCCATTCGGACCGTACTATCAGGCCGCACTCACCACCTGGCGGCCCCGGCTGCAACAGCTGTACGCTACGACATTCACCGCGCAGCGCATCGATGCACTGCTGTTTCCCACTACTTGCATTCCCGCCACGCCGCTCGATGAAATTCGCGGCTCGTCGGTGGTCTCGGTGAACGGCCGGGTGCTCGACACGATGCTCGCGTACCTGCGCAACACCGATCCGTCGGCCAATGCCGGGCTGCCCGGCCTGTCAGTGCCCGCCGGCCGCACCGCGGACGGCTTGCCGGTCGGCATCGAGTTCGACGGCCCACTCGGCAGCGACAGGCGCCTGCTTGCGATCGGTAGCGCATGCGAACAGGTTCTCGGCGCACTTGCGCCACCCACTATCTAACTACCGATGAGTCTTTTGAATGTTCAATTTTTTGCGGAAAACACTGGTCTTTTCGCTGGCCGTGGTAGTGGGCGGCTGCGCGTCGCTGGCGGCCAGCAACCCGAATGCGCTATGGCAAATCGTTCATGAACAATGCGTGCCGCCCGAGCAGTCGACCGGCAAGCCGGGGGTATGCACGGACGTCAACCTCGCAAAACGCTATGCGATCCTGAAGGATATCCAAGGCAGCACCCAGTTCCTGCTGATTCCAACCGATCGGGTCACCGGCATCGAGAGCCCGCAGATTCTCGAGCCGGATGCACCCGACTATTGGGTCGATGCGTGGCATTCACGGCACTACGTCAGCGTGCGCGCGAAGGTTCAATTGCCAGACGATCAGCTCGGACTTGAAATCAATTCGAAATTTCGACGCTCGCAACAGCAATTGCATATTCATATCGACTGCGTGCAGCCCGACATCATCGGCGCGCTCGCTCCCTATCGCGACGAACCGCTTGGCATGTGGCGCCCTGCGACGCTCCAGGGCCATCGATATCGGGTGATGCGGGTTGCGAATCTGTCGGCGCAGAACAATCCGTTTCGGGTCGTCGCGCGCGATCGCCCGGGTACCGACGAAATGGCCGAGCAAACCATTTTTGTCACAGGCGCCGGGGCAACCACGAAAGACGGTTGGCTGATCGTCAATAGCGCGTTGAACATCGAAGATGGGAGCGGCACCGCTGAACCGTTGCTCGATCATCAATGCGTGATTGCGAAACACGGCTAGTCCACCGTCCTTGAAAACGTCGCAGCAATGAAAAAAAGGCCTACGCCGCATCAACGCGGCGCAGGCCTTTCAAACTATTGCTTACCTTGGTTAAACCCGTTACTCGCGCCGTTTAGTTCAAGCGCTTCAACTGACCATCGTCCGCATACCAGTCGACCGTCTTGCCCGTCGTGTTGATCGTCACCGCGCGCGGCTCGCTGAACTGATCGAACGACTCGATGCCGGTCTCGCGGCCCACACCGCTGTTCTTGAAACCGCCCCACGGCGAAGCCGGGTCGAGCCGGTGATGGTCGTTGACCCACACCATGCCGAACTCGAGCTTGCTCGCCACGCGATGCGCACGCGCGACGTCGAGCGTCCACACCGACGCGGCAAGACCAAACTGCGTATCGTTGGCGATGCGCAGCGCGTCCGCTTCGTCCTTGAACGGCATCACGACCGTCACCGGGCCAAATACTTCTTCCTGGCCAATCTCGCACTTCGGATTCACGTCGTACAGCACCGTCGGTTCCAGATAGAAGCCTTGCGGCAGATGCGACGGAATCTTGCCGCCGGTCAGCAGCTTCGCGCCATCCTGTTCCGCGCGCGCGAGCATGCCGAGAATGCGCTGACGCGAACGGTCCGAGATAACCGGGCCGAGTTGCGTCTTCGGGTCTTCCGGGTCGCCGACGCGAATACCAGCCGCCTTCGTGCGGAAGCGCTCGATAAACTGTTGATAAATCGTTTCCTGCACGAGAATACGCGCACCGCACACACAGGTCTGCCCCGCACCGATAAATGACGCAAATGCGGCACCGTTGACCGCGCGCTCGAGGTCCATGTCGTCGAACAGGATCACCGCGCCCTTACCGCCCAATTCGAGCGTGGTCAGCGCGAACGTACGCGCGGCCGCTTCGCCGATCGAGCGGCCCACGTCGGTGCCGCCGGTGAACACGACCTTACGGATCAGTTCATGCTTCGCGAGCGCGGCGCCACAAATACGGCCCTCGCCGTTTACGACGTTCACCACGCCCTTCGGCACGCCCGCTTCCTCGAGCAGACGCACGAGGCGCACGGTGGTCAGCGGCGTCTGTTCGGAAGCCTTGATGACTACGCTATTGCCCGTCGCCAGCGCGGGCGCGAGGCTCTTCGACAGAATCATCAGCGGATGGTTGAACGACGTCATCAGCGCGACCACGCCGAGCGGCACGCGCTGCGTGTAGCACAGGTACGGGCCTTCAATTGGAATCACATCGCTGCGACGCGTCAGCGCCAGCGCGGCGAAATAGCGGTAGAACTGCGGCAGACGCGAAATCTGCGCGCGCGTCTCCGAGATCGGCCGGCCGTTGTTCAGCGTTTCGAGCTTATAGAAGTTCTCGAGGTCCGCTTCGAACAGATCGGCGAAACGGTTCATGATGCGCGCGCGCTGCTGGATTGGCATATCGCGCCATTCGCCGCGCTCGAAGGCCGCGTGGCCGGCACGCACCGCGCGGTCGACATCCGCTTCCGACGCTGCCGCGAGGCTGCCGATCACCGCACCCGTCGCCGGGTTCACGATATCCATCGTGCGCCCGCCTTCGGCGCCGACCCATTCACCATCGATCAGAAGCTGCGCTTCGAGGTGCTGCTTGTTGACTGCATCCATTGCGGTTTTCCTTGCATTTTCCATTGAATCACTTGAGCGGCGAAACCCGGGCGGCTGCATTGACGCCGTCGTGCGCGAGCGCGTCGCCCGGTTGAAGGTCTTCGAGGCGCTGGCCGGTCGGTTCGACGCCGAGCCATGCAACCACGACAATCTGAACGGCCAGCAGGCCGATCATCAGCGCAAGCACGCCGACGACACCATGCTGCGCAAACAGCGCGACGACGATGAACGGCGTCACGATGGTGGCCCCACGTCCCAGCGTATTACAGATGCCGGACGCGCGCAGACGGACTTCGGTCGGGAACAGTTCGGGCACGTACACCGCGAACAGCAGCGCGACCAGCACGTAGATCGGAATGGTCAGCAGGAAGCCGACCACCGGCAGCAACACCGGATTGCTGACGAACGGATAGATCGCGCCGAATAGAATCGCCAGCACCGACGCGATGATGATCGTCTTCTTGCGACCCCATGAATCGGCGGTAAAGGCGCCGATTGCCGAACCGATCGGCGCGCCGATCGACATCACGAGCGCATAGCCGAACGACTTCGCGATGCTGAAGCCCTGGTGCACGAAGAACGTCGGCAGCCACGTGACGAAGCCGTACAGCAGCGTGTTGATCACGATCAGACACACGCAGCCGACGATCATCCGCTGCAACATCGTGCCCGTGAACAGCGAGCCGAAGCCGATCGCCTTCGGGTTCACCGGCTTCGAGGTCGCGATCGCCGGTGGCGGCAGCTTCTTGCCCAGTTCGCTTTCAACCTGGCCTTCGATGCGTTGCATAATCGCTTCGGCTTCCTGCTCGCGGCCCGCGGCTTCGAGCCAGCGCGGCGACTCGGGCAGCGACTTGCGCGCGTACCACACGCCAAGCGCGCCAATACCGCCGAGCACGAACATCGCGCGCCAGCCGAAAGCGGGAATCACAAGCAGACCGATCAGTCCGGCGATCGGCAGGCCCGTCACGACAAACACCGCCATCAGACCTTGCAGCCGGCCGCGTTTATGCGGCGGCACAAACTCGGCGAGCGTGGAATAGCCGACCACATTCTCCGCGCCCAGACCGATGCCCATCAGAAAGCGGCACGCAATCAGCATGGTCATCGTCGGCGAAATCGCCGCGCCAAGCGATGCGAGCCCGAACAGCGCCAGATTCACCTGATAGGTAAAACGGCGGCCGAAACGGTCGCCGAGAAAGCCGGTGATCAGCGAGCCGAGCATCATGCCGAGAAACGTCAGTGACACGAACAACGCGTTCTGTGCGAGCGTCGAAAAGCCTGTCTTCAGCGTCGCGCCCAGCACGGTCGACGCAACATAGATGTCGAAGCCGTCGAAAAACATGCCGATGCCGATCAGCCACATGATCCGGCGATGAAATCCGGACATCGGCAGCCGGTCGAGTCTTGCACCTGCATTCACATTCATGTTCTGCGTCTCCAGCCGGTTTCCATCTGTTGTTCTGCATGGCCGCGGATGGCGGCCGGAATTGAGTCAATCGTTGCGTCGGCGATTGTGTCGTCCGACGCTCTAATCATTGGGTGCGGTTTAGTGGCCGGCGCTCGCGGCTTTGCTTTGCATCAGCCGCAGGCTCGTCACGGTCAGCGCTTCGGTGGCGATGCGGAAGTTCTGCTCGAGTGCATTTTCTTCAGCCGCCTGGAAGAACGCCTTGCATTGACGCGCACCCGCTTCGTTCAGCGCGATGATCCGCTCGACCAGTTGCTCGGCCGCGCCGCTTAGCGCGTCGGACGCGACGACCTGCGTGATCAGGCCCGCGTCGAGCGCGACGGCGGGCGTCATCGGATCGCCGAACAGCACCATCGGAAACACCTGCTTCGGCAACGCATAGCGGCCGAGGTACGCCATGATCGCGGCGGGCGGCAGGCCGGCTTTCATTTCGGGGAACGCGAGGCGCGCGTCGCTCGACACGATCGCGAAGTCACACAGGATGGCGAGACCAAAGCCGAAGCCGAATGCGTCACCCTGCACTTCGGCGACGGTGATCAGCGATGTGCTACGCAGCATCTTTTTCAATTCGATCAGACGCGCGACTTCCGCGTGAATCGACGCGGCGTCGCGGCCAGCGCGCTCGCGCCCCTTGCAGAATGCGTTGCCGTTCGCGCGTAGCCGCAGCACGCGCGCGCGAGGCTCGATAGCCTCACTGCGCAACGCGGCGATCATCGCGTCGAACATCGGGCCAGTCACTTCGTTACCCGCTTCCGGGTTGTTCAGCGTGAACGTCAGCACCGCGCCGGCCTTCTCGATCAGTACCGGTTGCGGCAAAGAAACGTGATCCACATGCTCTCCTGTGTGCTGTATAATCTGTATACAGCGTATTCAATCAATCCCGCCGTGTCAACCGCAAGGCCGGAGAAGCAGTTATTACCGTGGGTTGATGAAGGATCGGGCAGACACAGAACCGATTTCGAGCGCGTTACCGTGCGCGCCGTTCAGGTCGAATTCGACTGCTATGCGGCTGCAAATCAGCTGCAAAATCGGCCGCAACTCGGGACAGGAGAAGGGAGCTCCAATTGCGAACCGCAAAGAATGCCGGGAAGGACAAACAAAAGGCGGACGCGCAACAAGTCGCCGCCGTGGACCCGCTCGATACGATCGGCCGCAAGTATCACGCGCGCATGCGCACTATCCACGCGACCAGCGATTCATTGAGCGAAGGCGTGGTCGTGCCGGCGTTGCGCGAAGCAATTGTCGAAGGCGTGCTCGCGCCGGGCAGCCGTCTGTCGGAAGTGCAAGTCGCCAAGCAGTTGAATGTCAGCCGCACGCCGATGCGCGAAGCGTTCGCGCAACTCGAGCGCGAAGGTCTGGTCATGGTGTTGCCGCGCATCGGTGCGTTCGTGCGCTCAGTGACTGTGCGTGATGTCGAAGAGATTTATACGGTGCGTTCGGCGCTCGAATGCCTTGCGGTGCAATTGGCCGCGGACCGCATCACCGCGCTCGGACGCGCGCAGCTCGACGACGTGGTCAGCGCGATGAAAGCCGCCGTCGCCGCCGACGATCCCGCAAGTTATGTCGATGCGCTCGACCGCTTCTATACGGTCGTGATGACGATCGCCGATAACAAAACGCTGCAGGAAAGCCATGCGGCGCTGATCGGGCCGGTACGGCGTGTTCGGCGTATCGCGATGGCGCGTGGCGGGCGGATGCGTTCGTCTTACGAGCAGTCAGTGCAGATTCGCGACGCGATCGTCAAACATGATCCGCGGGTGCAGGATTTGATGCGTGCGCAACTACAGGGCGCGTGTAAGGCCGCGCTGGATGTGTTGAATCACGTTGAGTAACTTAAGCGTGTGCGCTTTGGTGAATCACTCGCTCGCCAGCACCAGCAGCTGCGCGCCATCCGCGACCTGATCGCCGACCGCATACAGCACTTCCGCGACGATGCCCGCAGCCGGCGCGCCGATTGTGTGCTCCATCTTCATCGCCTCCATTACGATCAGCGGCGCGCCCTTCTCCACCTTCGCGCCGGGCTCGACCAGCACCGCAATGACCTTGCCCGGCATCGGTGCGGTCAAGCGGCCTTCGCCATGCTCGGCGTCGGCCGCATGCGCGAGCAGATTCTGCCATTCGAACGCTAGCGACTCGCCGCGACAGAACACATGAAACATGTCGCCGTCGATAAACACGCGGCCCGTCACGCGCGAATTGCCCAGCGTTGCGCCGTATCCGTGCGGTTCGCCACCGCCCCACCACGCGAACGGCGCGCGTCGTCCCGCATGCTCGAGGGTCTGCTCGGCCCCATCGCGCGCGAACGTGACCGCCAGCGGCGCATCGCTTTCGACATCGACCCAGTTGAATGTGCGCTGATAGCCGCTATTGAGCCGCCAATGCGCCAGCGCTTCCCATGGCGATGTGCCGCTTGCGGCGCCGCCCGCCGCATCGCCTTCGCGCTCGAGCAACGCCGCGCACGCGAGCGCAAGCGCCGCATCGAGCGGCTTTTGGGCCGGCGCGAACAGCGCGTCGCGGTGCCGCTCGATCAGCCCGGTGTCCAGATCGCCGCTCACGAACGGCTCGCTCGCAACGATGCGCCGTAGAAACTCGACATTCGTATGCGGGCCCACCACTTCGCATGCTTGCAGTGCACGGCTCATCCGTTGCAACGCGTCCGCACGCGTCGCGCCATAGACGATCAGCTTTGCGATCATCGGGTCGTAAAACGGCGTGATCGTATCGCCTTCGCGCACGCCGCTGTCGATGCGTACCCGCGCGCGCGGTCCACCGGGCAGCGCAGCGAGCGCGAATTCGACGCCTTCAGGCATGCGCAAATGCTTTAGCTTGCCGGTTGACGGCAGAAAACCGCGCGCCGGATGCTCCGCATAAATGCGCGCTTCGATTGCATGGCCGGCTAGCTGCAATTGCGCTTGCGCACACGGCAGCGCTTCGCCGGCCGCCACTCGCAACTGCCATTCGACCAGATCATGCCCGGTCACCATTTCGGTCACCGGATGCTCGACCTGCAGCCGCGTATTCATCTCCATGAAGTAAAAGTCGCTGCCGGTCATGATGAACTCGACGGTGCCAGCGCCAACATAACCGACCGCCCGCGCCGCCGCGACCGCCGCTTCGCCCATCGCGCGACGCAACGCGTCGGAAAGCCCCGGCGCGGGCGCTTCTTCCAGCACTTTCTGATGGCGTCGCTGCACCGAGCAATCGCGATCGAACAGGTAGACCGCTGCGCCGTGCATATCGGCGAACACCTGCACTTCGACGTGGCGCGGCCGCGTCAGATACTTTTCGATCAGCACCCGATCGTTACCGAAGCTGCTCGCCGCTTCGCGTTTACATGACGCGAGCGCCGCCGCGAAATCTTCGCCACGCTCGACCACGCGCATGCCCTTGCCGCCACCGCCCGCGCTCGCTTTCAGCAGCACCGGGTAGCCAATCGCGTCGGCTTCACGCCGCAACAGCTCAGGGTCCTGATCGTCGCCGTGGTAGCCCGGCACGAGCGGCACTGCGGCCGAGTGCATCAATGCCTTCGCCGCCGCCTTCGACCCCATGGCCGCGATTGCGTCCACCGGCGGCCCGATGAAAACGATGCCCGCCGCTTTGCACGCCTGCGCGAAGTCTTCGTTTTCCGACAGAAAACCATAGCCAGGATGCACGGCCTGCGCACCGCTCGCGCGCGCTGAGTCGATGATCCGCTCAATGCGCAAATAGCTTTCCGACGCCGTTGACCCGCCGATATGCACCGCCTCGTCGCAGGCCGCGACGTGCTTGGCATTCGCGTCGGCATCGGAATAGACTGCCACGCTTGCGATGCCGAGCCGCTTGCAGGTGGCGGCGACGCGGCACGCAATTTCGCCCCGGTTCGCGATCAGGATCTTGTTGAACATGAGTTTTGCCTTGGCGCTGTGGGTTCGTTGCTCGTTCGTCGCGGGTTTGTGGCGGATATCGCGTGATGCGATGGTTGCGATCGTTGCGGTGCGTCGCCCGGTGTGCGCACGTCAGTTGCGCCACGCCGGTGCGCGCTTCTCGAGGAACGACGCGATGCCTTCGCGCCCTTCGGCACTCGCGCGCACTTGTGCAATGCGCACGGCCGTGTCTTCGATCAGCGCGGTGTCGATCTCGCGGCCCGCGATGTCCTGCACGAGTTGCTTGCATGCGCGTACCGCGCGCGGTCCGTTCGAGCAGAGAATCGCGGCGAGTTGCTGTACCGCGTCGTCGAGTTTGTCCTCAGTCACGGCTTCGCTGACGAAGCCCAGACGCAGCGCGGTCGCACAGTCGAACTGCTCAGCGGTCGCAAAGTAGCGGCGCGATGCGCGCTCGCCGAGCGCGCGAATCACGTAAGGCGCGATCGTTGCGGGAATCAGGCCGAGGCGCGCTTCGGACAGGCAGAAGTGTGCGGTATCTACCGAGATCACGATGTCGCACGCGCAGATCAGGCCCATCCCACCCGCGTAGACGTCGCCGTTCACGCGGGCGATGACCGGCTTGCCGCAGCGGTAGATCGAGCGCAGCATGTCGGCAAGGCGTAATGCGTCTGCATGGTTATCGTCATCCGAGTAGCCGGCCATCTGCTTCATCCAGTTCAGGTCCGCGCCCGCGCAAAACGCCTTGCCGTTCGCGCCTAGCACGACTGCTCGCACGTCATCGCGCTCGCTCAGTTCGCGAAACACCGTTGTGAGTTCAACGATCATCGCTTCGTTGAACGCGTTGCGCACTTCCGGGCGATTCAGCGTTACCGTCGCCACCTGATGTGCGAATTCGACAATCAGCGTCTGGGGCTTCTTTTCAATCATGATTCGACACTCCTTGCACAGGTGCCGTTGCAGACTGCGCGTTACATTCCGCTCATCACATCCTGAACACGCCGAAGCGCGTCTCCTCGATCGGCGCATTCATCGCAGCGGACAGACCGAGGCCGAGCACGTCACGCGTTTGCGCCGGATCGATCACCCCGTCGTCCCACAGGCGCGCGCTCGCGTAATACGGGTGACCTTGATGTTCGTATTGCGCGCGGATCGGCTGCTTGAACGCCTCTTCTTCGGCGGCGCTCCATGCGCCGCCCTTGGCTTCGATGCCGTCGCGCTTCACCGTTGCGAGCACCGATGCCGCCTGCTCACCACCCATCACCGAAATGCGCGCGTTCGGCCACATCCACAGAAAACGCGGCGAATACGCGCGGCCACACATCCCGTAATTGCCCGCGCCGAACGAGCCACCGATGATCACCGTGAACTTCGGCACCTTCGCCGTGGCGACGGCAGTCACCATCTTCGCGCCGTTGCGGGCAATCCCTTCGTTCTCGTACTTGCGGCCCACCATAAAGCCTGTGATGTTCTGCAGAAACACGAGCGGGATCTTGCGCTGGCAGCAGAGCTCGATGAAATGCGTGCCCTTTAGCGCCGACTCGGAAAAGAGAATGCCATTGTTCGCGACAATGCCGACCGGATGTCCCCAGATGTGCGCGAAGCCGGTAACGAGCGTCGTACCGTAGCGAGCCTTGAATTCGTCGAAAGCGGAATCGTCGACGATGCGCGCGATCACTTCGCGGATATCGAACGGCTTGCGCGTGTCGACCGGAATCACACCGTAGAGGCTTGCCGGGTCGTAACGCGGCGGCTTCGGCTCTTGCAGTGCAAGTGGTACATCCTTGCGCCGGTTCAGGTTCGCGACGATGCTGCGCGCAATCGCAAGCGCATGCGCGTCGTTTTGCGCGAGGTGATCCGCGACGCCCGATAGTCGCGTATGGACATCGCCGCCGCCGAGATCTTCCGCGCTGACTTCTTCGCCGGTTGCGGCTTTCACAAGCGGCGGACCGCCGAGGAAAATCGTGCCCTGGTTCTTCACGATAATCGACTCATCGCTCATCGCAGGCACATACGCACCGCCGGCGGTACACGACCCCATCACGACGGCGATCTGCGGAATACCCGCGGCGGACAGGTTCGCCTGGTTATAGAAGATCCGTCCGAAGTGATCCCGATCGGGAAACACATCATCCTGATTCGGCAGATTCGCGCCGCCGGAATCGACCAGATACACACACGGCAGGCGATTTTCCGCCGCGATCTCCTGCGCACGCACGTGCTTCTTGACCGTAACCGGGTAGTAGGTGCCGCCCTTAACCGTCGCATCGTTGCAGACGATCACGCATTCCTGTCCGGCGACACGCCCGATGCCCGTGATTACACCGGCGCCCGGTGCATCGTCGCTGTACATGCCGAACGCGGCGAGTTGCGACAGCTCAAGAAACGGCGTGCCGGGGTCGAGCAACTGTGCGAGACGCTCGCGTGGCAGAAGCTTGCCGCGCGATATGTGCTTGTCGCGCGCGGCCTCGCCACCGCCGAGTGCGAGCTTTGCGATCTTGTCGCGCAGATCGGCGACGAGCGCTTCGAGCGCAGCTGCGTTCGCGCGGAAATCGTCTGAGCGCGGGTTCAATTTCGTTTCGATGACCGGCATTGCGTGCCCTCTCCTCGTGCTCCGATGTACAACCCAGCTGCCGATGATGCTGTTGCGAAACTAGCGTTACATCGTTTCCGCAAACAGTTCGCGGCCGATCAGCATGCGGCGGATTTCGCTCGTGCCCGCGCCGATCTCATACAGCTTTGCGTCGCGCCACAAGCGGCCGACCGGATATTCGTTGATATACCCGTTACCGCCGAGAATCTGGATCGCCTCGCCCGCCATCCACGTGGCCTTCTCCGCGGTGTAGAGAATTACGCCCGCGCAATCCTTGCGAACCTGGCGTACGTGGTCCTTGCCGAGTGTGTCGAGACTGCGGCCGACCGCGTACAGATATGCACGGCAGGCCTGATACGTCGTGTAAAGATCGGCAACCTTGGCCTGGATCAGCTGGAACTCACCGATCGGCTGGCCAAACTGCTTGCGGTCGTGAATATATGGAACGACCGAATCCATCACCGCCGCCATAATGCCGGTCGGTCCGCCCGCCAGAACCGCGCGCTCGTAATCGAGCCCACTCATCAGCACCTTGACGCCGCCGTTCAGTTCGCCGAGCACGTTTTCTTCCGGCACCTCGACGTCCTGGAGCACCAGCTCGCCCGTATGCGAGCCGCGCATACCGAGCTTGTCGAGCTTCTGCGCAACCGAAAAACCGGGCATGCCTTTTTCGACGATGAACGCGGTGATACCGCGCGAGCCCGCTTCGATATCCGTCTTCGCATAGACGACCAACGTATCGCAATCGGGACCGTTGGTAATCCACATCTTGGTACCGTTCAGCACATAGCGGTCACCCTTTTTCCGCGCGCGCAACTTCATGCTGACTACGTCCGAACCCGCATTCGATTCGCTCATCGCGAGCGCGCCGACGTGTTCGCCCGACACGAGCTTCGGCAAAAACTTGCGCTTCTGCGTTTCAGTGCCGTTGCGATGAATCTGGTTTACGCAAAGATTCGAGTGTGCGCCGTACGACAGGCCGACCGACGCCGACGCGCGAGAGATTTCTTCCATCGCGACCATATGCGCGGTATAACCCATATTCGCGCCGCCGTACTCTTCGGCTACGGTCATACCGAGCACGCCGAGATTGCCGAACTTGCGCCACAGGTCCATCGGAAATTGATCGGTCCGATCGATCTCGCCGGCGCGCGGCGCGATCTCTTTCGCCGCAAAGTTCGAAATGCTGTCGCGCAGCATTTCGATTTCTTCGCCAAGCGGGAACTGCAGTCCGGGCAGGGTGCTCATTCGTTTCTCCCAGGGTCCTGCCGGATGCTCAACGCGTATGCCGCACCGCAGTAACCGGCGATTTTTGAGCAAGGCTCAGGATTACGACGACCATGTCAGGCAGGACTTCGCACTGAACGTCGCTACACTGCGCATTTCACGCCAGATTTACGTAAGCGTCAATAGGTATTTCTGAGCGAAGCTCATAAATCAGAATACGCAACGGAACCTTACCTGTCATGCTAGTATCGAACCGAGCCGGGGCCATCCGGCACTGAAATCTGAACTGGGCTCATATGATGCGCGTAACAAGGGACGAGGCGCCTGCATCACGAAGGCAGCCGGCGGGACGCAAATCGCAGCAACGCGTGAAGGAAATTCTCGAAGCCGGCCGCGATGTGTTCGCCGAAAAAGGATACGAGCGCGCGACCACCGCCGAGATCGCGCATCGGCTCGGCATATCCGAAGCTACCGTCTTCAGCTATTTCCGCGGCAAGCGTGAACTGTGTGCGCGCGTCATTGGGGACTGGTACGACGAAATTATCGAAGCCATCGAGTCGGGCCTGCCGCGCGACGGCGGCGTTCGTCAGCAGTTCGCGTTTATCGTCCGTACCCATTTGCGGCTGATGCTCGTCAACGGCACAGGACTCTGTTCACTCGTGCTTTCCGAAGGGCGCACGCAACAGCATGAACTGGGCGAGGCGCTCACGGGCCTGCATCGGCGGTATACCGCACCGTTAATGCGCGTGCTCGCTCAAGGGCAGGCTAGCGGGCAGGTGCGCGCGGACATGCCGCTTCGGTTGTTGCGTTCGCTCGTGTTCGGGCCGATGGAGCACGTGCTGTGGGAAGCGACGCTCGCCAATCGCCGCACCGATATCGATGCGACTGCGGATCGGCTGATCGATGTGCTGTGGTCCGCGTTACAGCCGCCCGACATCGCACGCGCGGCACTGGCGCAATTCCGCAATGAAGTGTGCGAAGCGGCGAGCCGGCTCGAGCAGGCCGAGACCGCACAGCGCGAAGCGCAACCGGTGCGCGATACGCGCCGTTCTCGCAAGGAGAACGGACCGGGCAGCGCGTAGGGTCGCACCGCGTTCGATGGTCGACCTGTCGCGAACGCGCATCAGAGCAAACATTTTATGCCGCGGTGTGACCGCAATGCGGCATCTGTTAGTCATGGCCTGCTCCCAGGCGACGGAATCGGTGTCGAAGCGATGCCCGAAGGCGTGCGTGTGCTGACGTGACGCGATTGCCGCACGGCTTGCGTATGGGATGATGCACCGCCACCTAGCGCAGCCGGATCAGCGTCGACTTGAGTTCCGTGTATTTTTCGAGCGCATGCAGTGATTTATCGCGGCCATTGCCCGATTGCTTGTAGCCGCCAAACGGAAAATTCATATCGCCACCTTCCTCGTAGCAATTCACCCACACCGTTCCCGCGCGCAAGCGGCGCGCAACGTCGTGTGCGGTGCTCAGATTCGCGGTCCATACGGCGGCGGCAAGACCATAGTCGCTGTCGTTGGCGAGCCGCACTGCTTCGTCAACTGTGTCGAATGTCATGACGGACAGTACCGGACCGAATATTTCTTCTCGCGCAATCCTTGCGTCGGGGGTCGCGACCTCGAAGACGGTTGGCTCGATATAGTAACCACCGCTTTCGCGCAGCATCTGCGCGCCGCCATGTAGCAGCTTCGCTTCGGTGCGACCAGCTTCGATGTAATCGAGCACGCGCGCAAGTTGCGCGCCGTCGACGATCGCGCCCATCGATGTCGCCGGGTCCAGCGGATTGCCCGGTCTATAGCCGCGCGCCGCGACGACAAGCTTATCGATCAATTCGTCCTTGATTGCACGATGCACCAGCAAGCGTGAACCGGCGCTACACATCTCTCCCATGTTGTAGAAGATCGCGCCAGCTGCGCTACGCGCTGCGCGCTCAAGATCCGGACAATCCGCCAATACGATGTTTGGCGACTTGCCACCGAGTTCAAGCCATACGCGCTTCAGATTCGACTGCCCCGCGTATTGCATGATCATCTTGCCCACCTTCGTCGAACCCGTGAACGTCACGCAATCGACATCACGATGCAGCGCGAGCAGTCTGCCGGTTTCACCCACGCCGGGCAGCACGTTGAACACGCCCGCCGGTATGCCGGCCTCGTGCGCGAGCTGAGCGATGCGAAGTGCAGTGAGCGGCGATTTCTCCGACGGCTTTAACACGACGCTGTTGCCCGCCGCGAGCGCCGGTGCGAATTTCCACGATGCCATCAGCAACGGAAAATTCCATGGCACGATTGCGGCGACGACGCCGACCGGTTCACGCGTCACAAGACCGATAACGTGCTGATCGGCCGGCACGACTTCGCCGCTCACCTTGTCGATCGCCTCCGCAAACCATTCAATGCAGTAGATCGCGCCGGGCACATCTACTGTCGTGGTATCCGCAATCGGTTTGCCGACATCGAGTGTTTCAAGCAGCGCCAGTTCTTCCTGATGCTGGCGCATCAGAGTAGCCCAGCGCAGTAGTATCGCTTTACGCTCGCGCGGATTGAGCCCCGACCAACTACCGGCATCGAATGCACGGCGCGCCGCCTGCACCGCCAGTTCGACCTCGGGCGCTCGACAATCAACGACTTTCGTCAGCAATCCACCATCAGTCGGACTGCGGCAATCGAAACTGGCCGACGTCGATGCAGATCGATACTCGCCATCGATAAACGCGCGGCCTTCGATCGAAAGCGTCACCGCTTTGTGTTGCCAATAAGCCAGTGTCTTCTGTTTCATCGGCATGCCTCGGTCGATTGAGCTTCACATTCTTGAAGTTTGCGTGACACAAACGGGTAATGTATGAACAACTCGCAACGGATTCAAACATTCTAGCCAGACCGTTTCCATGCATCGCAGCGGAGAAACCATGTAGCCCATTGTGCATATCTGTCGAGCAGAACGAATAAAGAAATTGACACGATTACTGGCTCGTATATCCTGAATATGTACGCTCATTCCTTTCAACATCGCCCAGTCGGGTGTCATCGTGAAAGTCAGAGGCCCTTTGGTAAGGTGGAACCGTAGTCAGCCCGCGAGGTGTCTTCGCACTGACTGCATCAACGCCGACAGCAACAACGGCATCTACACGACGCTCGCGTTGCGCCGCTTCCTGTCCGTCTTCACCATTCTTTCCTGCCGTTCGGTCAGACGTCACAACGTCGTCTACGCACGCGCTTTCGTCGCCACTCACTCAGACGGCGTCGCTTCGTTGTTGCCCTAGCGCCTCTGTTCGCGTCTTTTTCCCTGTTATCTCCCCAGTTCTTGTGACCGGTGCACGTGTTCGCGCGGCGCGTCGGCGTCTATGCGCGCGTCCGGGCATCGCGTGGCCGGCACCTGCATGCGTCCTTCGATGCCTGACGTTTGTGCGTCGACGTGCAGCGAGACGCTCCGCTGGTCTGTTTACAACGCGTGGCGCGATGCGCTGACGGCGATCAATCTGTGCAGCGTTATTGACGCAAGTCGTTGCGTTCCCAAACATCCGTTGCGGTTGAACATTAGTCATGCAAACAAAACCAATAGTCGGCGTAAGCGCTGATAGAACCCTGATCGGCGCGCATCCGTCGCATGTGGCCGGCGAGAAGTATCTGACTGCGGTGGTCGACGGCGCGCAAGCGCTCGCCGTTGTGCTGCCTGCGCTCGGCTACCGGCAGCTGGCCACCGACATTATTGGCGCGATCGATGGATTGCTTTTCACAGGCAGCTATTCGAATGTCGAGCCGCATCGCTATAACGGTCCGCCAAGCGAAGCGGGCACGCTGCATGACGCCGCGCGCGATGCGACCACGTTGCCGTTGTTGCGCGCTGCGGTCGACGCGGGTGTTCCAGTACTTGCGATTTGCCGCGGTTTTCAGGAAATGAATGTCGTGTTCGGCGGAACGCTGCATCAGAACGTACATACCGTTCACGGCTACGACGATCACCGGGAAAGCAAGGACGATGATCTCGACACCCAATACGGGCCGTCCCATCTGTTGCAGGTGGTGAACGGCGGTCTGTTGTCGCGTCTCGCGTCAGATGCGCAGACGGTGCACGTGAACTCGTTGCACGCGCAAGGAATCGAGCGGCTTGGCGAAGGCCTGACCGTTGAAGCACGCGCGCCCGATGGTTTGATCGAAGCAGTCAGCGTCACCCGTGCACGCGCTTTTGCGTTGGGTGTGCAATGGCACCCCGAATGGAAATTTGCCGCCGATCCATTATCGCGCGCGATCTTTCGCGCGTTTGGTGACGCGTGCTGTGAACGAATGCGCATCAGAACCGGCACCGGCGTCGCGGATGCATCGTTTGTGAATCCATAAACCGGCTCATAAACCCACTTACCGCGTCGCGCAACAATACCGCGAGAACCATCATGGACGACATTGATGAATTTCTGAAGAAGCACCATATCACCGAAATCGAAGCGATTATTCCGGACATGGCCGGCATCGCGCGCGGCAAGATCATTCCGCGTAGCAAGTTCGAATCAGGCGAAGCGATGCGCTTGCCGCAAGCGGTCATGGTGCAAACCGTCACGGGAGACTATCCGTCCGACGGCAGTTTGACCGGGGTCACCGATCCCGACATGGTGTGCGTGCCGGACGCATCGACGATCCGCATCATTCCGTGGGCCGTCGACCCGACCGCGCAGGTCATTCACGATTGCGTGCATTTCGATGGCACGCCGGTTGAGATTTCACCACGCCGTGTGTTGCGCCGCGTGCTCGATCTTTATCAGGCAAAGGGCTGGAAGCCGGTCGTCGCGCCCGAGCTCGAGTTCTATCTGGTCGATATGAACAAGGACCCAGACCTGCCGTTACGGCCGCCCATCGGCCGCACGGGACGCGCGGAAACCGGCCGGCAAGCGTATTCGATCGAGGCGGTCAACGAGTTCGATCCGCTTTTCGAAGACATCTACGAGTATTGCGACGTGCAGGAACTCGAAGTCGATACGCTGATTCACGAAGTGGGCGCCGCGCAGATGGAGATCAACTTCCTGCATGGCGATCCCCTTAACCTCGCGGACCGCGTGTTTCTGTTCAAGCGTACGGTGCGCGAAGCGGCGCTACGTCATCAGATGTACGCGACCTTCATGGCAAAGCCGATGGAAGGCGAACCGGGTTCGGCCATGCATGTGCATCAAAGCCTTGTCGACATCCACTCCGGCGAGAACCTCTTCACCGGACGCGACGGCGAACCGACCGGGCTATTTCACAACTATCTTGCGGGCCTGCAGAAATACACGCCTGCGTTGATGCCGATTTTCGCGCCGTATATCAACTCGTATCGCAGGTTGTCGCGATTCATGGCCGCACCGATCAATGTGCAGTGGGGCTACGACAACCGCACGGTGGGTTTCCGCATTCCGCACTCCGGTCCCACCGCGCGACGGATCGAAAACCGCATTCCGGGCGTCGACTGCAATCCTTATCTGGCAATTGCCGGCACGCTTGCAGCCGGTTATCTCGGCATGACCCAACGTCTGAATCCGACCGAGCCGCTGTCGAGCGACGGTTACGAGATGCCTTATCAGCTACCGCGCAATCTCGAAGAGGGTCTTACGCTAATGGCCGCGTGCACGCCGCTTGCGGAAACGCTCGGCGAGCGATTCGTCAAAGCCTACCTGACGCTAAAGGAAACCGAATACGAAGCGTTCTTCCGCGTGATCAGTTCGTGGGAACGCAGGCATTTGCTGCTGCACGTGTAATGCGCAGCGCCATCCGTTTGACCTTGGAGGCACTATGAGCCTGACGACAGAAACAGCCGTCTTTGCGCCACCCGCACAAGCTGCCAACGCTCAGCAGCAGCGTGCCGAATCGTCGCGAAATGCGCGCAGCACAGCCGAGTATCGCGCGCTCGACGCCGCGCATCATATTCATCCTTTCTCCGATATGGGCACGCTGAACCGCAATGGCAGCCGCGTGATCGTAAAGGCGGAAGGCGTTTACCTATGGGATTCCGACGGCAACCGGATCATCGATGGCATGGCAGGATTGTGGTGCGTGAACGCCGGCTATGGGCGCAAGGAACTCGCGGATGCCGCTTACCGGCAGATGCACGACCTGTCGTTCTACAACACATTCTTCAAGACGACCCATCCGCCCGTTATCGAACTGTCTGCGTTACTGGCGGAACTCACGCCCGCGCCGTTCAATCACTTTTTCTATTGCAATAGCGGCTCGGAAAGCATCGACACGATGCTGCGCATCGCGCATCGATATTGGGCGACACAAGACAAAGCTTCGAAAAAGTATGTGATTTCGCGCAAGAACGGCTATCACGGGTCGACCATCGCGGGCGCCACGCTCGGCGGGATGGACTATATGCACGAGCAGATGCCTTCGCCGGTCCCGAACATTGTGCATATCGAGCAACCGTATTTTTTCGGCGAGGCTGCTGCCGATGTCACACCGGACGCATTCGGTCTCGAACGCGCGCGTCAGCTCGAAGCAAAAATTCTCGAACTGGGCGCCGAAAACGTCGCGGCGTTTATCGGTGAGCCGTTCCAGGGAGCGGGTGGCGTGATCTTCCCGCCATCGAGTTATTGGCCGGAAATTCAGCGCATTTGCCGCCAATACGACGTGCTGCTGGTTGCCGACGAAGTGATCGGCGGCTTCGGCCGCACCGGCGAATGGTTCGCGCATCAGCATTTCGGCTTCGAGCCGGATCTGATCACACTCGCGAAGGGACTCACGAGCGGTTATGTGCCGATGGGCGCGGTCGGCATCCATGATCGCATCGCGAGCGCGCTGATCGAAAACGGCGAGTTCAATCATGGGATGACCTATTCCGGACATCCAGTTGCGGCCGCGGTGGCCATTGCCAATCTCACGCTGTTGCGTGACGAACAGATAGTCGAGCGTGTCAAACATGACACCGGACCTTACTTTCAGCGGTTATTGCGTGACACGTTCGACCATCATCCGATTGTCGGCGAAGTGGCTGGCACTGGACTGGTCGCGGGCTTGCAGCTTGCGCGCAATCCGCGCACGCGTCAGCGCTTTGAAAACGGTGCGGAGGTGGGCACGATCTGCCGTGATTTCTGTTTCAACGGTCATCTGATCATGCGGGCGACCGGAGACAGAATGCTGTTGTCGCCACCGCTTGTTATCACAAAGAGTGAAATTGATGAGATTGTTGAGAAGGCTGAGCGGGCGATTGATGCGACGGCGCAGCAGTTAGAGGTTTGCTGATCTGCGACGGTGCACGGGCTGAGACCGACGGCCCATTTCATTGAAGTGAATGCCCGGGTTTACGGAATCGGGCGTCAGCCGCCCCTTGGGTGTGCTCGCGTATCGCGATGGCACTTCCACAGGCAACAAGTAATCTCCTTAAAAAATGGCTCACCGCGATATAACCCGCACGACGACCCGCAATAAAATGCAAACGCCGTTAGAATCTTGATCCGCGTCCGGGTGCCGCCCGATTCCTGACAACCATCGATCGCACTAATGTCCACCGCTCTCAACCGACGCGCCGACGAACTCATCCGCGACTCGTACTACGAAGCCACCACCGCACGCCCGTCCGCGGACGACCCGCGCCTCGAAGGCACGCATAACGCGGACGTTTGCGTGATTGGCGCGGGCTTTTCCGGTTTATCCGTTGCACTGGAATGCCGTGCACGTGGCTTATCGGTGATCGTGCTCGACGCGCACCGTCCCGGTTGGGGCGCGTCAGGCCGCAACGGCGGACAGATGCTGGTCGGCTTTGCCAAAGATGAAGTGCTCGAGCAGCAGCTCGGCACGGACGGCGCGCGTGCCGCCTGGGCGCTGTCGGTCGATGGTGTCGCGCTCGTGCGCGAGCGGATCGAGCGTTATGGAATCGATTGCGATCTTACGCATGGCTATCTGACCGTCGCGACAAAGGAAAAGCGCATTGCCGACCTGCGCGCATGGATGGACGCTGCGTCCAGACGCTGGGGCTATCCGCACCTTCAATGGGTCGATCGCGATTCGATCCGCAAGCGCATTGCGTCCGATCGCTATCTTGCCGGCGTGTTCGACCCATTGTCCGGGCACCTGAATCCGCTCAAGTATTGCCTCGGCCTCGCTCAAGCGACGCGCAACGAAGGCGCACGACTATTCGCGCATTCGCCGGTCATCGAAGTGGTACGCGGCGCGCAACCCGTTGTGCGCACAACGGCCGGTACCGTGCACTGCCGCTTTGTCGCCGCTTGTGGAAACGCGACACTCGGCGACGTACTGCCTGCCGCAATCGCCGCGCGCATCGCCCCTATTGCATCGTATATCGTCGCGACGGAGCCACTCGGAGAAGCCCACGCGGATGCGCTCATCGCCGGCCGTGCGGCGGTATGCGATAACAATTTCTTCCTTGATTACTTTCGCGTATCGGCCGACCACCGCGTGCTGTTCGGTGGCCGGGCGACTTCGACGGGCGCGGCACCGGCGCGGCTGACCGAAGCGATCCGCACGCGGATGACCGATGTATTCCCGCAACTGGCCGACGCGCGCGTCGAGTATGCATGGGGCGGATTCGTCGACGTCACGCGCAATCGCGCGCCGGATTTTGGCGCGATCGATCGAAACTATTTCTATGCGCAAGGTTTTTCCGGGCATGGTGTCGCGTTGACCGGCGTCGCCGGGCGCGTGATCGCGCAGGCCATCGCTGGCGACCGCGCCGCACTCGATCTGTTCGCGAGAATCGGGCATGCGCGCTTTCCGGGAGGCCCGGCCTTGCGTGGTCCCGCGCTTGAACTCGGCATGCTGTATCACCGGGTTCGCGAGTTGTTTTAGGCGACGCTTCAGGTCCGCCGTCGTTGCACGCTTGTCGTTTCCGAGGTTGCCAGCGTGGTTGTGCCAGGCACCCATCGCCGCTGTAACGCTGGGACTGAATCTCGCATACGGGCCCATTAAGACGTGATACGCCCGATCACTTCGAGGATCGCGCGGAGATCGGCCGAGCGCCTCGCGTCCGACGCTACGATCGTCGCCTTAAAGTGCGATACCGGCATGAAGTACCAGAAGACTTTCGCACAAGGTCTCGATCATTGAGCGGACCCTCGCGTCACCCCGCGCGCGAAGACCCACCCGTCATCTATTTATCGTCACACTCATTCAAGCCGGCACAGCCGTGCAGTCGACGGATGGCGCCGGCTGACAAATGGCTACCTGATTGCCGATATCGACGTAACCGACCCTGCCCTGTTCGAAGAGTACACACGGGAAGTGCCCGCGACTGAAACGCGCTATGGCGGGCGGTATTTAGGCCGAGGTGGTCTGACCAAAGTCCTTGAAGGCGATTGGCATCGCATTCGACTGGTCATCCTCGAATTCCCCGATATGAATTCGCTGATTGCATGGTATGAATCACCGGAGTACGCCCCTCTTAAGGCGATCCGTGAACGCAGTGCGACATCAACCATCGTCGCACTGGAAGGCGTCGCATCCCATTAAGTGGGCGTATCGTGATGCGTCTTGACAGCCCTATTGCCGCTCACCAGACTTAGCTGATTAAGCGTCTAACCAAGCGTCGTACCCACAATCCAGCCGATAAGAGCCGCTCAATGAAGAACTTACAGAAAGCTTTGCATCCCAAAGTGTTTGGAACGCTGCTGGCAGTCGCATTGTCTACGACGGTATTTGCCGCAGGCCCGAAGGTGGTGAGCGGACCAGGCGCCAATCCGGATTGTTTCAAACCGCAAGCTGCGGACACCAAGTTCTTTCAGTGGCCCGCGAAGCAGGGTCCCTACCGGATCGCGCTGGTCAACGGGTTTATCGCCAATGACTGGCGCGTCCAGATGATCCGCGTCGCCAAGGCCTATGTCGCGCAGCCTGCGGTGCAGAAAGACATCAAGGAATTCAAGGTCGTCTCCGTCGGCCAGGACATCGCCGCGCAGATCGCTGCCGCCAATAATTTCATCGATCAGGGTTTCGACGCGATCATCATCGACGCGAATAGCTCCGCGGCCTTCAAGGGCGTCGTGCACAAGGCCAATGAAAAGGGCGTGGTCGTCGTGTCGTTCGACAACGTGATCGACAGCCCGGACCAGATCTCGGTCAACGTGAACCAGCTCGGCCTGGGTGAAATCGCCGCCAACTTCCTGCTGAAAGAAGGCAAGAAGACCGGCGACCTGACCTTCCTGCACGTGCGCGGTCCGTCCGGCCAGCCGGTGGACCTCGCACGCGATAAGGGATTTCACGGAGTGCTCGACAAGTCGGGACGCAAGGTCAAGGTGGTCGACGTGATCGGTAACTGGGCGCCCGGCGATGCGCAAAAAGCCACCGCGGACGCGATCGCCGCCGGCGGCGTCTTCGACGGCATCTATGTGCAAGGTGGATCGCAGGGCACGGTGCAAGCGATGCTCGATGCGAACAAATTCAAGGCGCCGATTTCCGGCGAAACGGAAAACGCCTTTCGGATGCTTTGCAACAAAGCCAGCCTGACCTGTCAGTCTGGCGGCACCGGCCCGGCGCAGAGCGCGGTGGCGATCAAGACCGCAATTTCAGCGCTGCAGGGCAAGACGATGCCGCAAAGCATTGCACTGCCCACTTCAATTGACTACTCGCCGTTCACGCCCGGCAAGAACGTATTCCCGGACCTGCCCGGCAGCTTCTTCGCCGGCAACGACTTCCCGAGCTGCAACATCGGCTTTTCGGCTCAGGAAATCGCGAAGCAGAGCAGCCAGAACAACTGAACTGCATCGCGCCGCAACGAACCTCACAACGTGATCGTTGCGGCGGGCATGACGGAGACGCAAGGACGATGAGCGACGCAACGCAGGGTCCACTGCTGCGGGTAGAGGGTATTTCGAAGCAATATGGGGGCGTCCGGGCGCTGCAGGACGTGCAGTTCTCCTGCCGCGCGGGCTCGATCCACGCGCTGCTCGGCGAGAACGGCGCGGGCAAGTCCACCTTCATCAAGATCCTTTCCGGCGTGGTACAGCCTGATCGCGGCCGCATCTATCTCGACGGTGCGCCGGTCAGCTTCGCTACGCCCGGCGCCGCGGCGGACGCCGGCATCTCATGCATCTTTCAGGAGCTTTCGCTGCTGCCGGATCTCACCGTCGCCGACAATATTGGCATCACGCATCCGCCGCGCCGGTTCGGACTGATCGACACGGTAGCGCAGCGGCGCAAAGCGGAGGAGATGCTCGCGCGAGTCGGCGGCGAGGACATTCATCCTGCCGCTCCGGTATCGAGCCTGCCGCTGTCGCGCCAGCAGATGGTGGAAATTGCCAAGGCGCTCGCGCGCAAGCCGAAGGTGCTGATCCTCGATGAGGCGACCTCGGCGTTGACGGCCACCGACGTCGCCAAAGTCCTGGCCCTTCTGAAGCGACTCCGCTCGGAGGGCATGGCGATCATCTACATCTCTCACCGGATGCATGAGATCGCCGAACTGGCCGACGAATGCACCGTGTTCCGCAACGGACGCTACATCGAGACCTTCGCCGCAGGCACGAGATCGGATGATGCGATCGTCGAGATGATGATCGGCCGCGAATATGCGAGCGCCTTCCCTCCGCTAGGTGGCACCCAACGCGAGGGGAAACCCGCGCTCGCGGTTCGCCATCTTTCGTGGGCCGGAGAGTTGAAGGATGTGTCGCTCGACGTGCATGCCGGCGAGGTGGTCGGCCTTGGCGGGCTCGACGGCCAGGGACAGCGGCAGTTCCTGCTTGCGCTCTTTGGCGTGCTGATCGGCGTGGACGGCGAGATTGAAGTCGGCGGCAAGCCGGTGAAGATCGCGAGCCCCCGTCACGCGAAGTCGCGCGAGCTCGGCCTTGCGCTGATTCCGGAGGATCGCAAGAATGAAGGATTGATGCTGCCGATGACGGTGCGCGAGAATCTGTCGTTCGCCGCACTCGATGCAGTAAGCCAATTCGGCCGGATTGACCAGAAAGCCGAAGTCGAGATGATCGATGCGGTGGTGCGTCAGCTGGCCATCAAGTCGGACGGCCTCGACGGCCCCGTGGCCGCGCTTTCCGGCGGCAACCAGCAGAAGGTGGTGATCGGCAAATGGCTGATGACGAAGCCGCGCATTGTGCTGCTGAACGATCCGACACGCGGGATCGACGTCGGCACCAAGCAGGAAATCTATCAGCTGCTGCGACGGCTCGCCGAACAAGGGACCGCTGTGCTGTTCTATTCGACCGACTACGACGAACTGATCGGTTGCTGCGACCGCGTCGCCATCTTCTACGACGGCACGATCAGTCAAATGCTGGAAGGCGCGGACCTCACCGAGCACAACCTCGTCGGCGCCGCGCTGAACCTGACCTCGGCCGCGCGCTAACGCGACTTGACCGTCATCCGAACCACCACCCCACGAGCACGACTCGAATGCCACGTAACCGGATAAACGCCGAACGAGGGAAATCATGACGGGCAGAACGCGCAAAGGCAATTGGCGCTACTGGTTCGCGGCGCAGCGCGGCGCGCTGGTCGCGATGGTGATCTTCGCTGTCATGTTCGGCGTCTATGGAGCGGCCCAGTCGATCGGCCTGACCTCCGATATCGTCAATACGGCGGCTAACAAAGGGGCGCTGCTGGCGCTCGTTGCGATGGCGCAGACGCTGCCGGTGCTGACCGGCGGACTCGATCTTTCGGTCGGCATGATCTTCATGCTGGCCAACTGCCTCGCATCGACCATCGTGGTCGGCAGTCCGGCGATGACCGCGCTCGGCATCGTCGGCGTGCTTGCCGCGGGTTTGGTGTGCGGCCTGGTGAACGGGTTGATCGTCGTGTACGGCCGCTTGCAGCCGCTGATCGCGACGCTTGCGACCAGCGCGATCTATTTCGGCGTCGCGCTCGCGCTGCGTCCTCAGCCGGGCGGCGACATCAACGGCGACTTCGCCGATCTGATGACGCGCTCGACGTTTGGCGTGCCCTCCTCCCTGCTGCTGATCATCGCCGCGATTGTGTTCGTCTGGCTGCCCTACCGGAACTCCATGCTTGGCCGGGCCGCTTACGCGGTCGGTTCATCGGAACAGGCCGCTTACATGTCCGGTGTGCCGATCGCGCGGGTCAAACTTTCGGCCTATACGCTCGCCGGGTTCTTCGCCGCGCTAGGCGGATTGCTGCTGACGTGCATCACTTTTTCCGGCGAAGCGCGCGCGGCGCTCGGTGGCGACTACACGCTGAATTCGATCGCCGCGCTGGTGATCGGCGGCACATCGCTGTTCGGCGGCTCGGGCGGCGTGGTCGGCTCCGTGTTCGGGGCCTTTGTGATGCGTACGGTGGGCGATCTGCTCGTCGTGTTCAATATCAATCCGGTGCTGCAGCCTCTATTTGTCGGCGTTGTCCTGCTCTTCGCGGTCAGCCTCGGCTCGCTTCGCCTGCTGCGCGTTCGTAACAAGCTGGATCTCTTCCGCTAACCGGTAAAAACCCGCCATGCTTCGTTCGTTGCCCAAGATCGACACCGCGACGCTGATCGCGTTCGGCTGCATTGTGCTGCTACTCCTGCTCGGCGCCGCGGCCAAACCGGGCTTTCTGTCCGTCGACTATCTCGCGCAGCAACTGCAGGTTGCCGCGTTCCTCGGCACGATTGCGACCGGCGAGATGATCGTGATCCTGCTTGGCCAGATCGACCTGTCGATCCCGTGGACGATCGCGATCGGCGGCATGATGGCCACCGGCGCATCGGGCATTCTCGGCCCCACGCTTGGCGGACCGCTCGCCGTCCCTTTCGGGATCTTCTGCGGTGTGCTGGTCGGCCTCGTGAACGGCCTGGGCGTTGCCTATTTACGCGCGCCTTCGATGATCTTCACGCTCGGCATGAATGCAGTCGCGCAAGGCCTGATGGTGTATCACACCGGCGGCTTCGCGCCGCAGGACCGAGCCACCGGGTTGATGATCTCACTCGCGAGCGGCCAGTTGATTCCAGGCGTTTCAAATCCGCTGCTCGTCTGGATCGTGATCGGCGCGTTCACCGTCTATATGCTGAGGAGCACGCGGCTCGGGCGTGAAATCTATGCGATCGGCAATCGCGAGCGCGCGGTGTTTCTGTCCGGTGTCGACAGCCGACGCGTGACGCTGATTGCCTTTGCGCTGTCTGGCGCATGCGCCGCGGCCGGCGGCGTGCTGCTTGCCGGCTGGGCGAATCGCTCGTATCAGGCGATGGGCGACCCCTATCTGTTGCCGACGATCGCGGCGATCGTGCTGGGCGGCACCAATGTGCTCGGCGGCCGCGGGACTTATCTGGGGACCGTCGCGGGCGTGATCCTGATTACGCTTTTGCAGTCGATCCTGTCCGTGTTGCAGCCGCAGGACTACTTTGCGGAAATCGGCATCAGACTCCCGGCCGATGTATTCCGTCAGGTGGTGTTCGGTCTGGTGATCATCGTGATGATGATGCTGTATGGTCGCGAGCGCGTGGTCCGGTAGCACCAACTCGCTGACAGGCTCGCGATAGTGCAGCGGGCGCGAGTCGCGACGCGGCTTTTTTCCTGGCCGCGAAGCCGCTTTGCCGGAAGCGGAATATTGACTATCTTTGTCTCACCATCGTGCTCGGCCGCATGAGGGAGGCAATCATGAAAGCATTTGACGTTGCGGGTCTGCTCTTCGTCATCGGATGCGTGACGCTCACGCCAGGCGTGCATGCGCAAACCGCCAACGCGATGCCGATGGCGTCAAGTCCGGCTGCAAATTCAGGTAAAGCGACACCAACAGACAAACAATTGGCTCGCGATGTGCGCAAGGCGTTATCGAAAGCGCCCAACTTCAACGTGTCGAACGTATTCGTCAAGGCGCGCGCGGGTGTCATAACCTTATCGGGCAGCGTGTCGGACGGCCATCAGATCCAGCAGGCTTCGGAAGTGACGATGGGCGTGCCGGGTGTGACGTCGGTGAGCAACCACTTGACGATATATACGAAAGGTTACTGACGCTTGCCGGTGGTGCCGCAAGCACTCAGCGTCCCATGCGCCGATCGTAGCTGCGTGAGATGCGCTCCAACAGGGTGGAATCGCGCGAGCTTGAATTGAATTGCACGACTACGGAGCCATCGGCTTGCCGGCTCACGTTCGCCGTCACGGTGCTGCCGCGCAGTTCGCCAACGATTGTGCCGCTGGCCGGATCCCGCACGGTGATCGTCAGACCCTGATCGGCCATTGCGCCGGACGCGGCGGAAAACGACCGGTCGAAGCTGGCCGGTGTCATCACGACGGTAGCCGGAGCCGGTTCCGCATAGTATGGACATCCGGTTAACGGCAGCAAGGAAGCACAGATCACAACGAACAGAACCCACCTGCATGACCGGTTACCCTGCTGGTTCATCGCAGCATCGACACGCAAGCGCCGCGCGCGCGAATCCGCTCGAGGTCCGCGTCTTCGACGAGCTGGTGTGATGGTGCTCATTTGTGTCGACTCTCGCTGGAATACTTTATCGCCAACCTGCTAAACCGGTGCTCTCCAGTCAAACGTATCCATACCTACGCACTTGTGTTCGAGCGCCGCATTTACGAAGACGGTTCAGAATCCTGCTGACTGAGTGTCCTTTATCCCCGGCAACGCCGGATGCAACTGCGCGGACGTAGGCTCGGTGTCTCCTGAACTGGAGGCCGGAGCGGGCGCAATCGTCGTGGGCGAGGTCGGCGCTAACGAAGCGCCGACAAGAAATCCAGACGACGTCAGGAAAATTGCGGCTAATAACACGAATCCCATGGAGTGCCTCATCGTCGTGAGTAACGCGTGCGGACGTTCGTGCAGCCCCTCGTCCTCTGCGGTGTTCGTGACCTCGTCGTCGCCAATCATTGCGCGGCAGCAGGAACGTCATCGAATGACAAACGCTTCCGAATTCAGCGCGCCAATGCGCGCTGATGGCAGCTGGCATTTGCGCTATCTACGAAAGCGCTTTTTGATCGATCCGCCGCTGACCAATGAAATCAGCGGCCTTAAACCAGCACGCCTGCGCTATAGGGTAGAAGCCGACATAAGCGTGGGCAATTGGACCAAGGTCTCATGCAGCGCTTGATAAGCCGGTATGTATGGGATTTGAATGCGCTGGCCGCGTGCGCATTTAATTCAGCATGTCTGCAAACACATGAAGTCACAAATAGCTGCTCTTGCGGCGAGCCATCGAAACGACTGTACGACGCACCGACTCGAAAAACGAAAAGGCGCGCACCTGGCACAGCGCTTCGATACGGCATCATTTGTGCACGCTGAGCAAATTCTTTCGGATGTGTCCGCGTTGTAGACCACGCAAAGCATGCACGGCGGGTGCATGGGTTTGGAAACTCATTCCTCACGGACATCCGTGGTACCTACTCGCGCCGAGCGCCCTGGTACTGGTCGGTGGCATTGCGCTTTTGTTGCTCCATGTTTCGCGCCGGAGCGACTGGAATGGCGCAAGCGCGCTTACGCCGCCTCCACAGACCTAGCCGATACTGCCGCGCTGCCTCGCGGCCTTAGACCGTGCAATGTTCTTCGAAACAGCACTCTTGAATGCCCTGCTCACACGTTCTAGCGTAGGCGAAATGAGCTGCATCAGCTTATCGCTGAGTAATCCAAGGACGAAACCGATGGCCAACGCTCCCGGAGCGCTGCCTGAAATTTCAAGCGCTGTACCGCCTAGCTGAAGCGTTATCCACTTGTTCTGCACGACAAACGCGACCCCTAAGACCATGACGAGCGAAATCATAAAATCGATTTCATGATGTGTTGCCTTCGTCATTGCGGTTCGATAGACAGACAGATCTTCTATGTCGATCCGATGCCACATCAGCGCCGCGGTTGCTCCGGAGGCTGTACCAAGAAGCAGTATCCAGTTGCCTAGCGATGCGAGCTGAAACGTCGAAACGATCGACAAGGCAAGGCCAACCAGAAGCATCAGCAACATGCATGTCAAACGCAATTTTATGGATTTCAGAAGATGAGGCCGTATTTGATCGTTTGCCCAATTAACCAGGTCATCGTCGAGCTGGTCTAGCCGTTTTCGCGCATCTCTTGCGATGGGCTCGCAAACGAGGCCGCCAAAAACGATCTTTCGGAGTCGACCGATGAAGTCGCGGTATTGTTCGTCGTCTTTGACGAAATCAACACACCAGGAGTAAGTTGTGCGCGCGTCCTCGGAAAGACGATACTGCCCGGCGGGCGGGTCCATTGACGGATCTTTCGGAAACCAGTCGAAATCCGTGCCAGCTTCGCCCTCCTGCTGGTCTTCTATATAGAAGAAACCGTTCTCTATCGATGGTCGTTCAACCGGGGTTCCACCTTCTCCGCTGGCCTTTTTTCGCGTCGCCATGACGTGCTCAAGGAATATCGCGACCGCAAGATTGGCACTTTTTGACTCCTCCGCCCATACCAACGGGCTTTCCTCTCGCCAGGACTTGAGCTAATTCTTCTTTTACGCTTGCAAGATCCGTCGCCCCCGGTATCTTTTCAAGAAAATTTGATAGGTCATTTAATTCGAGAAGAAGCTGTCTATCGAAAGTCCCGCGATTCCCTTCGGAGCCGAGCGGGGAATCCGAACCTTCCAGTCGACTACGCCAGGTTTCCAGATAAGGAAGTAACATGTACGAGCCTCCGCGTTAATCAATCAATTTCAATCGTCTCGCTTCGTCCCGAAGTCTTTTATTTCTTAACGGTGCGACGATGGGGAAGCAGTATTTGATGTGATTTAAGGCTAGAGTCCGTCGGCAGATTGTCAAGCCACCTTGGTTCGTTGTCGCACACAGTGCGGAACGGAATATCGGACTTTGTCTAATGGTTCGCCGACGGCGACGTTAGCGGTTAGTCCACCACGGCTCAACATCATCGCCGTGTGCACACCGCGAGTCTGCGACTGCACTTTCGTGCGATCTTCATGTCGTTCTTATATGCACGTAAATGCAATGCAAGTCATGCCGCGACCTATCGCGACGGGCGGCCAAAGAGCATGAGGTCGGCGAGACAGACCGCGACCAGCGTCACACCCATCATTGGAAACACCACGCCAAGGATGACAAGGCCGATCTTCCATCCACGCATCGGCACGGCGGCGCGCTCGCGCGACGGTGCGCCAAGCGTGCCGCCAGGCCTTCGTTTCCACCACATCACACAGCCGGTGACCGCAAGTGTTGCCAGCCCGAACGAAAGGGCCGCGCAGACCAACTGATTTGCAACGCCGAAATAGCGGCCCATATGTAGCGACGTGCCGTAAGAGACCGCTTTTGACACTGCGCCATAGTCGCTGTAGCGAATGTCTTTCAGCACGGCGCCGCTGTACTGATCGATGGATAACGTGCGTTCGAGCTTCGGATCAGCCGGAAAATACGACACCGTATACACGCCGCTCGGCGAAACCGGCAATGCAATGTCGTAGCCATCGGACAAGCCGAGCGCGCTCACCTGCGAAACGATCTGGTCCAGCGTCAACGTGTTGGGACCCGCGTCCCGCGACTCCGGCACGCGTGTCGCGCCGACCGCCCAGGGCACTTGCCGCAGCGGCAGATCGTCCATCGTCATGCCCGGCATCGCATCCATACCCGACTCGCGCGGCCGATGCGCTTCATGCATCGGCTGCACGGGCACCACATCGCTAAATCCATCCGCACGTTGCGGCGCCTTCGCGCCCGGCAGTGTCGAACGCAGCGGCAGTCCGCCCGATGAACTCCGCGGCGAACCTAGTCCGACGCTTGTCGCAACGGACTTGAACTGTTTTCCCCACGAGCCGGTCCATGGCAAACCCGAGATGACGAACGCGAGCGCGCCCGCCGCGAGCCAGATACCGAGCGCCGCATGCACGCTCTTCCATAATGGCCGGCCGCGTAGCGAAAACCGCGGCACAAGCGCAGCGCGCAGCGTCGCCCCCGCACGCGGCCACCAAAGCGCGACACCCGTGCCGATCATCACAAGCGTCCAGCACGCGACCAGCTCCATCAGAAGTTCGCCGGGCTTTCCCAGCAACAGTTTGCGGTGAATCATCCGGTCGACCTGCATGAAGCGGTTATCGACACTCAACGTGCCGAGTACGGCGCCGTCATACGGATTGACGTACACGCTTTGCCTGTCGCCATCCGGCAGGCGGAAAATAAACTCCGCGCTGCGATCCGCGCGAACGGAAACACGTGCGGTCAGCGCGACCGAACCCACGGGCAGCGCACGGCGCGCATTGGCGAGCAGTGTGGCTTCAGCAAGACGCGGTGTTGCGCGCGGCTCGACCACGAACCGGTGCGGATACAGCAAAGGCTCGATCTGCGGCTGGAAACAGTACAGCGTGCCGGTGATCGCCAGCACGACGAGAAACGGCATCACGAACAGTCCGGCATAGAAATGCCAGCGCCATAGCGTGCGATACCCGCGACTCGCTGGATGCATAGCAGCGATCGCCGGGCGTGGGTCGGTTGCAGCAGTGGACATTCGTCGCCTCCGAAGTGCGTGTTGCGCTTTACCGTCTGCCGGCCGGGTTTATTTGCGGCCGGTGCGGCGCGTCGCTTAAAGGTCGTATCTCAGTTCCGCGTAAAACGTCCGTTGCGGAAACGGATGGAACAGGAAGTACTTGCGGTTGTTCAGATTGTCGACGCCGAGCGCCGCGCCCCAGTGCTTGTCCAACTGCAAGTGAACTCGTGCGTCCATCACGAAGTAACTCTGGAAGCCTTGAAACGTCGCCGGATTGATATCGCTGTTATCGACCGTCGAAAACATCCTCGAGCTGTAGCGTCCAGCGAGCGTGAAGGCCCAAAGGCTGTCCGGACGGTAAGTCACCGCGAGCGTCGCGCGCCACGTCGGCACGTTCGGTACCTGCTTGCCGACCGCGGTACTGCCGGTGGTCGACACAAAGCCGTCGTCCTCGAGAATGCGCGCATCGACGTAGGTCACGTTACCGGACAGCGTGAGCCCGCTGATCAGCACGTTGTCCTGCGAGCCGGCGATCTCGACGCCGGTTTCCCTCGTCTTGCCGACGTTCTGCGTGAACGATACCGGCGTCGGAAAGCCGGGCACGGTCGCCGTCTGCGAGATCAGCGCATTGGACACGTATTCGTCGAACACCGACAGCCGCATCCTGCCGTCACTCACGTCGCGTTCGAGCGCAAGTTCTCCGGACAGCACGCTTTCAGGCTTCAGGAACGGATTGGCTTGCACGAACGTCGTGCCGGTCTGAACGGTCTGGTACAGCTCGCCGACAGTTGGAAAGCGCAACGCCTTGCCGAACGAACCGGTGATCGACCATATGTCGGTCAGGTCCCAACGCAGCGATGCCTTCGGCGAAAAGCCGTTGCGGCTCAGGCTTGGCTGGTTGACCGCGACGCCGACGCCATTGCTGCCGGTCGCGAAGTTAAAGCCGTTATACGCGCGCCACATTTCGTAGCGGCCACCGAGGGTCGCTTGCAGCGAAGGCGCGATGCGCCAGACATCCTGCGCCCACAGCGCGAAGGTCTGCGTGTTGCCGAGCGAGTTGCTGAAGAGCGACCCGTCTTCGCCCTGGGACGCCCAGTTGGTCGTGTTGAAGGTCTGACTCACGAGTTTGAACTGGTCGAAGTGCCCGCCGAAGCTCACGATGTTTGCGCCGGCGATGCCTTGCGGCCGCCACGTGCCCTTCAGGTCGACCGTGGTCCAGCCGGTGCCGCCCATGTCGGTCGTGCGGCCGGGACCACCGGCCAGCGCAGTGGGATACACGCCCGTCGACAACCCGCTCAGATCCTGCAGATAGTAGAAGTTGCTGACGATCAGCTGCCAGTCAAACGGCCCTTGCGTGTGGCTGTCGACGGTCAGGCTTTGCATCAGATGTTGCTGATCGACATTGTTCGCGGTGAACTGTCCGGCGATGGTCGATGCGCTATACGCGAATCCGCCGATGTTCACGCTGCCGCTGGTTGCGCCGAAGAATGGTGTGCCATTCGCGGTCTGCAGGTACGTCTGTGCGCGCGCCTTCTGATTGTTCTGCCAGTAGCCCAGCGCGTAGGTCGCGCTGAGCGTCGGCGTGAAGTCGTAGGCGACCTTCAGCGACGCATTGTCCTGAATGGTATGGATGAAGTTGCTGGCGCCGATCACCTGGATCGGTTGTCCCGTGCGGTTGCGATCGGCAATTGCGCCGGTCACGACGGGCAGGTTCGCCGCGGCCGGTGTCGTCGATTGCGCGACCTCGGCAATCGTGATCGGCTGGCTGAAGCTATCAAGGTGGCTTGCGGAGACAAACCACGACAGCTTGCCGAGCTTGTCGCCGAGCGTCGCGCTGTATTGCTGCGACGGCTCGCTCTCATGCGTGTCGTAGAGGCCGAAGTGCTGGATCGCACCCTGCACGTCGACGCTGGCCTCGAATTTCGTCGGCATGCGCGTCGTGATCTCGGTCACCGCGCCATATGAATTGCCCGGAAACTGCGCGGCAAACGGCCCATACAGCACATCGACGCGCTCGATCTGACCCGGCGAGACCATGAACCATTGCGGCGAGCCGTTCTGGTTGTTGTTGTTGATCAGCGTGCTGAGCAGCACGCCATCCGCATAGATCAGGCTGCGCGCGCTCGCGTTGATGCCGGTGGTGCGTGTCGACATCGGCGCCTGCGTGTCGCCGATATAACGCTTGCGCACCAGCACATCAGGAAGATACTTCAGCGCGTCGGACGAGTCCGTCGCATTGATCGTTTCACCGATCTGCTTCGCAGTGATGCTTTCCGTGGTTTGCGGAAGCTGGTTCTTTTCGGCGAAGGAGCGCGCGCCGGTGACCTGCACCGCTGGCAACGCATGGGTGTTCCCGGTCGTTTCGCTTGCCGGCGCTGCGCTCGATGTGTCGTTGCCGGATGCAGGCGGAGACGGGAACGCCGGTGTATCGCCGGCCGCAACGGCCAGTCCGTGGGTCAGGCCCACTGTGGTGAACAGAAGCAGTGCACGTGCGAATGCGCGCGGCACGACGCATACCGTGCCCACAAGGCGCGGAATGGACATGTGAAATTTCCCCTCAAAGCAAGGCTGGCCGCATGCCTCGAACGAAGGCGCGGCTATACGTCACGATGCGCCGTCAAGGCGTCGCGATTCTTTTACAGACTCGGGATGAGGACGACAGGAGGGGCGCGTGGACGACCGGATGGGAACGCACCGAGCGGCGTGAAACGGATGGAGAGCACAGGCGCCGCCGCGAGCGCGACACAGACGATGAGCACCGGCAGCAGTGGAGGCACAGTCGGCACCGCGACGTGACCCGCGAGGAAGTCGCAGTAGCCACATGCGGCAAGCGAATCACCGTTCATCGGCTGGACGGTATTGCCGCCGGGCTGGTACGCCGAGCAGATCGCGGTACCAGGCTCGTCGGCATGCGCCGAGATCACCAGTTGACTGACCAGCGGTACGAACGCGACCAGACACATGGCGAAAATGCCAAGCCATGCTGTCAGCCGTTTGCGTGCGCGAAAGGTCATGGTGCCGGGAGGAGATAATCGGCGGCGAGTTTAACACGTAGGCCCATGACACACAGTGGCCGATGCACAGCCGAAGCCGTTTCGGATCGGCCGCCCGCGCCTCCAAAGAGCCTTGAACGAGGGCTTGCGGCGATCGCGTCAGACTACCGATAGTTCACGAAATTGATGATGTCGTTCAGAAACCACGGCAGTATCAATTGCGTATCGGGATAACTGGTCCCCACGCTGAGCCTGGGCGGCCTGGACGCTGGGCCATTGTGCGTCGCTCCGTCGGGATTGTGCAGAAGATAAGTATCCGTGCCGGCCGAAGCTGACCGCGCAGTCTGCTGGCTTGCGGACTCGGTCGATCCTGTCGACGCAGTCGATGCACAACCGCCCGTGAATACAACGAAGGCCACTGCGACGCAAAACGATCGGATGATCGTGGCGCTCATTGAAGGTGTGCCCCACTGCGCCGCGACGATGTCACAGCATCAGACCGCACGCTCGGTTGCGGTGCTTCCGAATACTTCGCTAGCCACGCAAATAACTCATTCGCCGGCATCGCCTTGGCGAAATACCACCCTTGCGCATACTGCACGCCTTTCTCCGTCAGATAGGTGACCTGCGACGCGGACTCCACGCCTGCAGCCACGTTTGGGTTCCGTATCGTTCGATAACAAAGAGGCGACAGTCGGCGGAAACGCTCGCTTCGGGTGCCCGCGATCGGACACATCACGTCGAAGGATAGTATCTGGCGCGAGGTTTTCAATTGATCCGGCAATTTCCACGCCGGAGCCTGAATCGCGCGACAATACACCGTCGCGTCGTCAATAACGGATTTCGCATACTCGCCCGCCTATTCCTCTTTCGCTGCTCGGTAAACGTTGGTCGTTCCCTGTCGTCTGCAACCGGCCTAAAAGCTCACGTTCAAGGAGTGCTTTATGTCCTGGCAAAAATACGGTGGAAAAACGTCGATCAGTTCATCCTTCTCCTGCCTGTGCAACAAGGCGCTCGCGCAGTATGCGAATCGGCGCATCAGCACCGATTTGTCCCGTCGCGGATTTGTCGCCGGCATGGCCGCTTCGATGTTGAGCGTCATCTTGCCGGACCTCGCCCGTGGTCAAACGACCAACCCACCCGCGGCCCCGGATCGTCCGGTGACGTTCACAAACTTCATGCTGTTCGACGGCAAGTCGTCGACGTTACGTCACGGGCTTTACCTATCCGTCGACGGAAACCGCATCGGTCACATCGGCAGCGGTCAACCGCCTTCGACTGGCAACCCGATGCTGATCGACTGCGGCGGCAGGGTCATGATTCCGGGCCTCATCGATATGCACTGGCATTCGCTGCTAGCAGCGCTGCCCATTCAGGTCTTGCTCCAGGTCGACATGGGGTTCGTCTATCTTGCGGCGAGCGCGGAAGCCCAGCGCACGTTGCTGCGGGGCTTCACCACGGTTCGCGACGCCGGGGGGCCGGCATTCGTGTTGAGACAGGCGATCGATGGCGGCATGGTCTCCGGACCCCGTATCTATGTGTCGGGGCCGATGATCACGACGACCGGCGGGCATGGAGATTTCCGGCCGCTCGCGGACATCCCAAGATCCGGCGGACAGATCAGCCAGATGGAACGGGACGGTAGTATCGCGATTGCCGATACGGAAGACGAAGTTCGCCTGCGTGTTCGCGAACAGTTTCTGCAAGGCGCGTCGCAGGTCAAACTGGTCGGATGCGGCGGCGTGTCCACGCCTCGCAGCCCACTGGACATGCTGACGTTCACTCAACCGCAACTACGTGCGGCGGTCGAAACCGCATCGGACTGGGGAAGCTATGTGCTAGTCCATGCCTACACGCCGGAGGCCATTCAGCGTTCGATTTCGGCCGGCGTTCAGTGCATCGAACACGGTCATCTGATGGACGACAAAACGGCCGCGATCATGGCAAAAAACGGCACGTGGCTGAGCACGCAACCGTTCGTCGATGAAAACGATGCGGCTTCGCTGACCGGTCCTGCCCGTGAAAAGTTTATGGAAGTCATCGCGGGAACCGACAACATGTACAAGCTCGCGCGCAAACATGGCATCAAAACGGCATTCGGCACGGATCTGATTTTTTCGCCGGTGCTGGCGGCTCGCCAGGGTGTCATGTTGACCCATATGACACGGTGGTATTCACCTGCCGAGGCATTGACCATGGCGACCGCCGCTAACGGCCGGTTGCTTGCGCTCACGGGCGAGCGGAACCCGTACCCGGGGAAACTGGGCGTGATCGAGGAAGGCGGGTACGCTGATTTACTGCTCGTCGATGGCAATCCACTCGAGAACCTCGACGTGATCGCCGATCCGGAAAAGAACCTGCGGATCGTGATGAAGGATGGACGGCTGTACAAGAACACAATAGTCGCTTGAATCTTGCAGTCGTCGCATACCTTGAGACCGCACGGCTTACGGATTATTTCAGCCGGTCGGCATGGAGTGGCGCGCAGGGGTTAGCGAAACGTGCAATGTCATCATCACGTCTTCTACCCTGCGCCCCAGCAACCGGAATCGGTCCGGCCTGCGACCCGATTCGATAAAGCCGAACCGCTCGTACAACGCGATGGCCGGCGCGTTGTCGCCGAATACGCATAGATCGATCCATTCGATGCTGTTTGCGACTGCGAAATCGATCGCATATCGCATCAGCATGGTCCCGATGCCCTGGCGCCGAAACGCCGGCTCGCATCCGATGCCGAGCATCATTCGATGGTTTTCCGATGGTACGCTCGATCCGGACAGGTCGAGGTGGCCAACGATGTGTCCGTCCGCGTCCTGCACGCACCAGGCGCGCATCCAGTTCGCGTCACGGATTGGAACAAGCAGGCTGCTCCCGAACCGGTTTTGGCGTTCAGGCGACGCAGCATAAGGTGACCACTCGAACGGTGAGAACAGCGGTTGTCCGTTGCGGCCGGACTCGGCAAAAAGGCGATCGATATGTTCAGCCCAACGTGCGAAATCCTTAGGCGCCACAGCGACCACAGTCAACATGATGAGTCCGCTTCGCGCCTATCCGCGAGCAATGCCCATCGTTCGTGATCTTGCCACTCGCCATTGATGCGCAAATAGCGCGGTGAGAAACCTTCCTGCTGAAACCCGAGCCGACGTACCAACGCAATCGACGCGCGGTTGGCCGGCTGAATGTTCGCTTCGAGCCGATGCAATCCCAGATCGTCAAACGCATAGTCGACTGCGCTTTTCAGCGCTTCGGTCATCATTCCCTTCCGGCCGAATTTCGACATTCCGTAGTATCCGAGATAAGCGCTATGAAAAGCGCCAGCGACAATCTCATTGATATTGACAACCCCGACGATCTCACGCGAAACCCGCTCCCGGGCCACGAGGCCAACGTTAGGCCCGGTGAGGCAACGCGCGAACCACGCATCAAAACCCGCCTGATCTGTGAAGGATGTCACCCATGGCAAGTGATAGTCCTGACTCGCGCGGTTTGCGCGGATCAAGTCGGTCGCGTCATCGCGAACGACGCGATTGAGTTGAATCGGGCACATAGCGCTCAGGAAGGGATCGCGGAGATCGATTGTCAGTTGGCGGAAGATAACTGATTTCCTGACGCGACAAAATAAACCGGCTTGTTTTTCCCTCGATTGAGTGCCTTCATCCGCCGCGAGCTCAGAACCGCACACGCACACCGAGGAATGGTCCGGCCGTTTTAACGTTGTAATAGAACGAAGTCGTGTTGTAGTCCTGGGCGAGTATCCGGAATCCGCCACTCAGGCTCACCGATTTCGTCGCATCCCACAGTAGCGCGGCAATCAGTTGCCACGAGAAGTTGCTGCCACCCGCGCCCGCATCGGCATAGCCCCAGATCGTCCACCGGTCCGCGAATTTGTAGGTGGCGCGCACGCCCAGGAAACCATCAACCCAGTCGACACGATCACCATGTTGGGCGCCCGCGGGCAACAGAGGACTCGGCGAGAATGAAAGGTCGGTATTGAGATTCGTGTATCGAATGCCGGCGAGCACGTCGACCGGTGTGGTTTCGCTTTGCAGTACGCGGTAACCGCCGGCAAACTGCACGATGCCGTTGTCCACCGATAGCCTTGCTGTACCCAGGTCACCGCCGAGGATCGGATCAGAACTTCTCGACAGTTTGATGTAAAACCCATCGACAATCATCAGCCAACGATCCTTGCGTGCTTCGAGCGTACCCATCACGCCAAAATCGAGGTTGCTCAACACGTTTGAGAAACCCACATTCACGTTCTGTGCCGGAACGACCTGCCCCACGCGCACTGTGCCGCTTTGCCCTGCCATCCAGAGATAAGGCGTCACCGAAAACTGCCATCCGTCATGCTCCTGCGATACGGCCGTCTGTGCGTTTGCCGTCTGTGCGTTTGCCGCCGTCGCAACGACAAGTAGCATCGCGACGATCGCCGCCCGCCTTGCATTCGGGATCGAGGACTGCGCCTGCATGTACACACCTCCGGTGGTGTCGTCACGCCCGCTGTGTATTCCCCGGAAGGTGCGCCGATGCTGATCGCCACCGGCGCATCTCGTTGTTCGCGCAATTGCGCACGCAGTGTCAGTGACCTTTGCTTCCGCCCGCCTCTTCCAGATGTCGCAAGACCGCATCCAGATTGAATGCCGCAGGCTTCTGGCGCGGCGGAAACTTTTGAAACTCTTCGATTTCCCCGGCAACAACCGCCTGCATCGCATAGACCAGATACGCATGCGAAATCAGCCAGTCCCAATACGTGTTCGAACTCTCGTCGGCTCGTTCAAATGGATCGCGCCGCAAGTTGAACATCTTCGGCACGCGCAATCGGACGAATGGCTCCGCCCAGCATTGCAGCCGCGTCGCGCGCTGTTCCTGCAACACCATCTTCCAATCCTTCATCCGGATGCCCAGGATGTCTCCGTCATCGCTGATGTAGAAGAAGACCTGTCGTGGGCTTTCGCGTGCTTCTCCACACAGATACGGAAGCATATTGAATCCGTCGAGGTGAACCTTGAATGTCTTGTCGCCCACCTTATGTCCGGTCAGGAGTTTCTCCTTGATATCCGGCACACCGGCCGCGGCCAATAGCGTCACCATCCAGTCCTGATGCGCGACGATTCCATTGAGCATGGTGCCCGCGGGGATTTTCCCCGGCCACCGCACAAATGCCGGTACGCGCCAGCCCCCTTCCCAATTGGTGTTCTTTTCGGAGCGGAACGGCGTAATGCCGGCGTCAGGCCAACTGTTGTAGTGCGGCCCGTTATCGGTCGAATACATGACGATGGTGTCGTCGGCAATGCCGAGGTCATCGAGCTTTTTGAGCATCCTGCCGATGTTCTCATCGTGGGCAACCATCACGTCGTTATAGTCGCCCTGACCGCTCTTGCCTTTATGCTTTTCCGCACAGTGAGTCCTGAAATGCATGGCCGTCGTGTTGTACCACAGGAAGAAAGGCTTGCCTTCCCGATGCGCCTTGTCGATGAATGCGAGCGCATGTTCCGTGGTTTCCTCATCGACGGTCTCCATGCGCTTTCTGGTCAACGGGCCCGTATCCTCGATGGTTTGTCCGCCCTTGCCGTCTGCAAAACAGTGCAGTACGCCTCTGGGCCCGAATCGCTTCTTGAACTCGGGCATCTTCGGGTAGTCCGGTTCCTCGGGCTCTTCCTCCGCATTCAGGTGATACAGATTCCCGAAGAACTCGTCGAAGCCGTGCATCGTCGGCAGAAACCTGTCCTTGTCGCCGAGGTGGTTCTTGCCGAACTGACCCGTCGCGTAGCCCAACGGCTTGAGCAACTCGGCAATCGTCGGGTCTTCATCCATCAGGCCGATGTCGGCGCCGGGCAGGCCGACCTTCGTCAAGCCCGTGCGAATCGGGTTCTGACCGGTGATAAACGCGGCGCGTCCCGCCGTGCAGCTCTGTTGCGCGTAGTAGTCCGTGAAGGCCGCTCCTTCGTTCGCGATGCGGTCGATGTTCGGCGTCCGGTAGCCCATCTGTCCACGGCTGTTGAAACTGATGTTCCACCAGCCGATGTCATCGCCCCAGAGAATCAGAATATTCGGTTGCTGTGTTGGCATGATGCTTCCTTTCCTCTCAGATAACGCCAGGTCACCTGTGCGCAGCCCTGGCCACAAGACAGCATCCACGGCGGGAATGCTTCAGCCACTCGTCGTCTGCGTGCCTGAATGCCGCACATCCGATCCGTATAGCCGCAGTCGACTTGCACAGGTGCGACTTGCTTATCGCTACGCGTGCTGATGCCGCACGGTTCCTCCGGCGAATCGACTGCTGGATGCGCCGTTACCGTGGCAAAAGCGGAACTTCTGGCCACTGCCACAGGGACAGGGCGCGTAAGGACCGCGCCGCTTATCCTCCGCGAGCGTATGCGCGATCACATCAGCGGGCGGATGGCCGCTGTTCAGCAGTGCAGCCATTGTTTGCATCGCAGGGCGCGAGTGCGTGAAGAACAACTCCAGACCGGCGCACAGATAGTTCTGCCCCGGGTCGCCATCGCGCGAAAGCGCGAAGCGGTCCTTCGGGCAGCCTCCGTTGCACAGCGCCCTGACTTCGCAACTGCGGCATTGCGCGGTGAGCGATGCGCGTTTGTTCAGTCCAAATTCAAGCTGAGCCGGCGACGCCATCAGCTCGCGCATATGCGTTTCGTGAATATTGCCCAGCCGGTAACCGGGCTCGACGAAATGATCACAGGAGTAAAGATCGCCGTTATGTTCGAGCGCGGGACCCAGACCGCAGGTGGGCGCATGAATGCACAACAGATGGCGCCCGAAATACGCCTCCAGCGTGACATCGAATAGCTGGACATAAACGCGGCCAACGTCATGGCGTATCCACTCCTCAAATATATCGACGAGGAATTGACCGTACTGCCGCGGGCCGACCGAGCGATGGGTGACGCGATTGCCGGTCTGCGTGTACAGCACACGCTTGCGACCCGGCTGTTGCTTCCAGCCGAGATTGGCCAGATCAATCGTCTGATCGGTTGCACGTTCCACGATCGGGATGAACTGCATCCAACTGGCACCCAGTTCGTCGCGGAAAAAACGGTAGACCGCGCGGCCATGATGTTCGTTGGCGGCGTTGACCGTACAGAGGATATTGAATTCGACGTCGTGTCGCTGCAGCATCTCCCAGCCACGCATGACCCGATCGAACGTTCCATGTCCATGGCGATCGACACGGTATGTATCGTGCAGTTCGCGCGGACCATCGACACTCAGGCCAACCAGGAAATCATGTTCGCGGAAGAAGCTGCCCCATTCATCGTCGATCAGCAGGCCGTTGGTCTGGAAGGTGTGCTTTACGACCTGTCCAGGCTTGCGGTACTTCTCAACCAGTTCCACTGCTTTTCGAAAGAAGCCGACTCTCATCAGCGTGGGCTCGCCACCCTGCCACGCGACGGTTACGTGCGGCGTGCGATGCGATTCCAGCAACTGACTGATGTACGTTTCCAGCGTCGTTTCCGACATCCGGTGTTGCCCGTTCGGATAGAGCGCATCCTTGGAGAGAAAGAAGCAGTACTGGCAATCGATGTTACACGTGGAGCCACTTGGCTTTGCCAGCAGATGGAAGCACGGTGGCGCATTCTGCGGCGGGGTTTCGTGCCCGTCTGCAACGGCGCAGGGAAGCGACTTTGGATCTGTCACGGTGATCTCCCGGTAGCTGACGCCAGTATCCGGATGCTGGCCTGTGCAAGCGCGTACACGCTCGCATTGCCAGGGCCAACTCACACGTTACGAAAAAGGGTTTCGTTAAGACAGGACAGAGTCGTTCGTGGCGCATGTGCCGTGCAGACTCTGCAGGGTGTTATAGCATATGGCGCAAATCATCGATGGAATTTCTCAACTCAAAAGCACAACTCATTCGCTTGATGGTCGCAGTTGAATCAAGAATTTTTCTTTACCAGGCTTTCAGACTTTTTATCTGTCACTGGCGAGAAGTCAGAAGCACGATCAGGATGCCGAAATCCTCCACTCGCACTCGCTTGCATGTTGCACTAGACTAAAACGGCGCTTTTCTGAAGACGTTCTTGTCGCGTTCTCGGTGAGCGAGGCGATCAGGAGGCTGACGTGGACGCAGCACCGGTACGCTCGACTAATGAACTGGCGGTCGATCGGACCGATCTCGCCGCCAGGCGCACACTTATGGCCGCCGACCGCTCGCTGATGGCATGGGTCCGAACCTCTCTTTCGATGCTCAGTTTCGGCTTTACGATTTTCAAGTTGCTTGAAACTTTCGAACAGGCTGGCGTCCACCTAACCCATCCGCATAGTCCGCGACGCGTCGGACTGTTTCTGACCGCGCTCGGTACGATGTCCATGATCATGGGCACCATCGAATACTGGCGAACCGTGGTGGGACTGCGCGAGTATCAGCGCTTTAGCATCTGGCGGCCGGTCTTTATCATCGCACTGATCATGGCAGTCACCGGATCGTTTACTTTTGTGAGCATCGTCATCCGGCTGCTCTGAGGCTGGACGTGAAATGAACGAACTGTGGATTCACTTCTGGACGCGCGTCTTCGAAGTTATGACAGATCGCGTGGACGGGCCGTTCAGGTTCCGTCTCGTTCTGCAACCGACCATCGCAACCGTGATTGCGATCCGGTCAGGACTGAAAGACGCACGGCTTGGCAGGCCTCCCTATTTCTGGGCCCTGATGACGGATCCCGTTCATCGCGCGGAGATGGCGAAGGACGGATGGAGAAGCGTCGGCAAGGTCTTCATTCTGGCCATGGTTCTCGACATCGTGTTCCAGCTGATTGTCGTGCACACCGTGTACCCCGCCGGGGTGGTGTTTGTTGCGTTCGTCCTCGCAATCATTCCGTATCTGATTCTTCGGGGCACCGTCACGCGCATCGCTAACCGGTTTATGAAGCTCCGCTCCCGCCATTTGCACTGAGCATCAGAGGCATATCCTCTAATGCGTGCGTGGTCCGGCTACGTATCGAATTGAGCGGAATGCATCAGTGATACGTCGTCACTGACGACTGCAGCTTCGTCAGCACGCCGCCTTTGAGCCGGAACCAGCCGTGTGAGCTTTGCATCACGACTTCATCGCGTTGCCAGAACACGCGTTTGACCGTGATGCGTTGACCTGCGCGTTGCACACGTGGCGGGCGTTGGCGAAAGTCATAGAGCACCGGACCCGAATCAGTCTGCACGAGCATGCGTGTGACACTGTCACTGGCGCTGCCAACCTCATCGAAATGCTTAAGCGTGTTTGCACTGAAGCGATCGAACACGTCCTTGTCCAGCATTCCCGCGAAATCGCGATCAACATGCACGAATTGCAATTGACCCGACGGTGTGACGAGCGGACCGGGCGCGTTGCTTTGCGCGTGCACGCACGTCACGAAAGTGGTGGCCACGAGCGCGGCGAGCAGCAGTCGTTTCATGTTTCCTTTTAGATAAGCGGCGCGCCCGACGACGGAGCACGACCCGCGATCTTTTCCTCGTACTTATTGTCGTCAACTTTCGCCGACAAGTGTCAGCGGCAGTAAGGCCTCAACCCGCGCGACTGTCATTTCACTGACAGATAACTCACGCCGAACCCACACCCTTATTCCGGTCATTTGTCACATAAACCTATTACGGGTAAACACTGCTGACTACCGACATATCAACTTGTCATACTGGTTGAATAGCTACTAAGCATCAAAAGTATCCAAAAATTTCGCCGTCACGGCGATCCACTGAGGAGACGTCATGTCGAATACCAACGGTGAGCGGCCGTACGAAAGCGAAGCAATGGGCGGCGGCCGTCGCTCGCGCGGCGGGCAGCGGCGACGGGCCGCGATGTTCGCGTTTCTTTGTTCCGGCTTACTGACGATCGGCCACGCGTTCGCGCAGACGCGCGCGACACCTTACGATGCGTGGCCACAGCCGCAAATCCGCAAGACCATTTCCGTCGACGACGCGAAGGCCATCGTCAAGGCTCGTACGCAGCCGCAAACCGAATGGAAAGGGCCGACGAGCGGACCGCGCGCGTCGACGCAACCGTTGACGATCGTCTACGTATCGGCGGACCAGTCGTATGTCTCGTTCGTCAACTGGGGCCGCGGCGTCACTGATGCGGCCAAAGCGCTAGGCTGGAAAGCGGTCGTGCTGAACGGACAAGGCACCGTGACCGGCACGCTCGCCGCGATGCAACAGGCGGTCGCGAGCAAGCCCGCGGCCATTGTCACGTCGGCTGACGCAAGCGCATTGCAAGGCCCGATCAAGCAGGCCATCGCGCAGAACATCCCGGTGATCGGCATTCACGCAACGGCATTCCCCGGTCCGGATCCGAAGCTCGGTCTGTACAACAACATCTCATCGAATCCGGCTGAGATCGGCGAAACGCAAGCAGCGTATGTGATCGCCGAGTCGAACGGCACCGCGAAGCAGTTGCACTTCCTCGACAACAGTTTTGCGATCGCGCGCTTCAAGGCGGAAGCCGCGACGGACCCGATCAAGGCATGCAGCGGCTGCAAGTTCATCGATATGGTGAACATCCCGATCGCCGACCAGACACGCCGGATTCCGTCGGTCATCTCGGGCATCGTTGCGAACCAGGGCAAGGGCTGGTGGGGCACGACGTGCTGCGACAACTTTTACCCGTACGTCGCGTCCGCGTTGCGCGCGTCCGGCGTGAAGCCTGATGAAGTGCATCTGGTCGGCTCGGACGGCCCGCCGTCCGCCTACGACATGATCCGCAAGGGCGAATACGAAGTCGCGACCGTGCCGGAGCCGAGCACGCTGTTCGGCTACGAAGCCGTCGATTCGATCGTGCGCGCAATGGCGGGCCAGGCGCCGTCGAAGTTCGTGCAACCGACCTATCTGGTGACGAAGCAAAACGCGGACAGCGAAGGCGGCAAGAACAACGAGTTCATTCCGAGCAACGATTTTGCCTGCCACTACCTGAACATCTGGCGCGGCACCCACACCGCGTGCGGCGGCAAGAGCGGAGACTAGCGATGGCGTCCGGCACCGTGCCGCTGCTTGCCGCGCGCGGCATCACGAAGCGCTTTTTTGGCGCGCTCGCGCTCAACGATGCGTCGTTCGAACTGCGCCGCGGCGAAATTCACGCGCTGATTGGCGAAAACGGTGCGGGCAAGTCGACCTTCATCAAGATTCTCGCAGGCGTCTATCAGGCTGACGGCGGCGAGATTTTGCTCGACGGCAACGCGGCCGACCCCGCCGGCGGCGCATTGCCGATCGCGTTCGTGCACCAGGATCTCGCGCTCGTCGACGATCTGAGCGTTGGCGAAAACATCGCGCTGATCGCCGGCTATCCGCGCAAAGGCGGGCTGATCGACTGGGCCGCGGTGATGCGCCAGGTCGCACCGCTCTACTCGACGATGAACATCGAGCCGCCTGACCCGGAGCGACTCGTCATCACGCTGAGTCTCGCGGAAAAAGCGGTGCTCGGCATCGTGCGCAGCCTCGCGGGCAAGCCACGCGCGCTCGTGCTCGATGAACCGACCGCGGCCCTGCCTGAAGCCGACGCGCAGCGCCTGTTCGAAGCGATTCGCCGGCTGCGCGATGCGGGCACCAGCATCATCTATGTATCGCACCGGTTGAACGAACTGTTCGGTCTCGCGGACCGCGTCACCGTGTTTCGCGACGGCCGCCACGTGCATACGACCGAGATTGCGCACACCAACCCGCAACGGCTGATCGAACAGATGCTGGGTCGCTCGATCGAAAGCGTCGAAATTGGGCGTCACGATGCGACCCGGCAACCGGCCGTGTTGCGCGTCGACGAACTGGTCGTCGAAGGCCGCGGGCCGCTGTCGTTCGACGCGAGCCCGGGCGAAGTGGTCGGTCTGGTCGGCTTGCGCGGCGGCGGTCAGGAAGCGGCGGGCCGCGCGATCTTTGGCGCGCTGCCGGCCGACGCCGGCCGCATCGTGCTCGACGGACGCGAACTGCCACGCGGCGACGATATCGGCGCGCGGATTCGCGCGGGCATCGTGCTGCTTGCCGGCGACCGGATGCGCGAGAGCACGTTTCCCGGCATGACGCTCGCCGAGAACCTGTTCCCGAATCCGCTAATTACGTCGCGCGGCCTCTGGCAGCCACGCGCGAGCGCCATCGAGCGGCAAACGGTGCAGGCGCGCCTCGAGCAGTTCGATGTGCGGCCACGCAATCCCGCGTCGCTGATCGACTGGTTAAGCGGCGGCAACCAGCAAAAGGTCTGTCTCGCACGCTGGCTTGAGGCTCGCGCGCGAGTCGTGATTCTCGAGGAGCCGACCGCTGGCGTCGATATCGGCGCGAAGCTGTCGATTCACCAGATGCTGCGCAAAGCGGCCGCGGACGGTGCGGCCGTGATCGTCGTGTCGTCGGACCTCGAAGAAGTCGCGGCTGTCTGCGACCGCGCGCTAGTAATCGATCGCGGCCGCGTGGCCTCGGAGGTCGCTGGCGACGCGTTGACGATGGATGCGCTGATCGCGCGCTCGTCGCTTGGCGAGCGCGGCACCGGCGCGCATGGCTAGACTTACCCACTCGGATAACGTATGAACAGCACCAGCAGAAACGGCGTCGATTCCAGCGGCGCAACGCAGCAGACATCGCCGCGCCGGCCGCCGCCGTCGGCCGGCAAGCGCGCAGCCGACCTGTTCGCGAACTACGGGCTGATTTTCGTGTTCGCGCTCGTGCTGATCGTGTTTTCCGCACTGCGGCCGGACACGTTCCTGAGCAGCGGCAACATCGGCAACCTGCTGACCAGCCAATCGGTGACCGCGCTGCTTGCGTTCGCGGTGATGCTGCCGCTTGCGACCGGGCGCTTCGATCTGTCGGTCGGCTATCACGTCGGCATGGCACAGGTGCTGGTGATCGGCTTTCAGGTGAACAACGGTTTGTCGTGGCCGGTTGCGGCCGCGCTGGTGGTTGCGATCGGCGCGGTGGTCGGATTGATCAACGGCATTCTTGTCACACGGTTCAAGATTGACTCGTTCATTGCGACGATGGGCATGGGCTCGCTGCTGTACGGCGTATCGAACTGGTACACCGGCGGTCAGCAGATCGCCGGCTTCAATCTGCCGGATAGCTTTTCGAATCTGTCGCAAGTGCTGGGCAATGTACCGCTGCCGGCGGTGTACGTCGCCGTCGTCGCAATCGTGCTGTGGATCGTGCTCGAGCGGCTGCCGGTCGGACGCAGTCTCTATGTGATCGGCTCGAATGCACGGGCAGCGGAGCTCTCCGGTTTGCGAACCGGCCGCTACATCAGCGGCGCATTCGCGGCGTCAGGGCTGCTGTGCGGCATCGCCGGCGTGCTACTGGGCAGCATTCTGCGCTCGGGTACGCCCTCGGTCGGCGCTGAATATCTGCTACCCGCCTTCGCGGGCTCGCTGCTCGGCGCAACGTCGATCCGGCCGGGACGCGTGAACGTCGGAGGCACGCTGCTCGCGATCCTGATCGTCGCATTCTCGTTTTCAGGCGTGCAGCAACTGGGTGCGCCGTTCTATGTCGAGTATTTCTTCAATGGCGGCATTCTGATCGTGGCAGTCGCGCTGTCCGTGTACGCGGCTATCCGTCGTCGTAAAGCCGCGGTAAAAGCCGCCAGCTAATTCTCCCGGAGCAGATTCTTTATGACACGGATTGCGGTAGTGGGATGTGGAGTAGTGGGCTCGTCGTGGGCATTGGTGTTTTCGCGCGCCGGTTTCGACGTCGCCGTATGGGACGCGGTGCCCGCGGCCGTGCAGCAAACGCTCGCGTTTGTGCGCGAATCGATCGACAGTCTTGCGAAGCAAGGGCTCGGCGGCAACGAAAACGCGGATACGGTCTGTGCGCGGTTGCATCCGTGCGCGACACTCGAAGAAGCGCTCGCCGGCGTCGACTATGTGCAGGAAAGCGCGCCGGAGCGCGTGCAGATCAAGCGCGAGCTGTATCAGCGGCTCGACACGCTCGCCGCGCCGAACGTCGTGCTCGCCAGTTCGACATCGGGACTGCCGGCATCATCGTTTACCGATCACCTGACGACGCGCGCCCGATGCCTCGTCGTGCATCCGATCAATCCGCCGCATCTGATTCCGCTCGTCGAACTGGTGCCGGCGCCGTGGACCGATCCGGCCGTGCTCGAGCGTGCCGCAACACTGATGGAGCAGATTGGCCAGGCGCCGATCCGGCTGTCGCGGGAAATCAATGGCTTCGTCGTGAACCGGCTGCAAAGCGCGCTGCTCGGCGAAGCGTTCCGTCTGGTCGAAGACGGTGTGCTGAGCGTCGCCGATGTCGACAAGGCGGTGGCCGACGGGCTCGGCCTACGCTGGTTCTTTATGGGCCCGTTCGAAACAATCGATCTGAACGCACAGCAAGGCGTCGCCGAATACTGCCGTAACCTGGGGCCGATGTATTACGGCCTCGCGAAAGAGCAGGCGGACCCGCGCGAATGGGGCGCGCCGCTCGTCACGGCCATCGAGCAGCAGCGTCGCACGGTGACGTCGGCCGACGCGCTACCCGCGCGCCGCGCGTGGCGCGACCGCTGCCTCGCCGCGTTCGTTGCCGCCAAACGGCGCGTGCTTCGCGAACAGGGGAACGTGTAGCATTACAGTTTCATCTTCCTGCTATTACGAGCTCCCCATGTCCACGCCTACGCCCCCTTTCGCGATCAAAAGACAGCGCCTGTTCGATCAGGTCGCGCAGCATCTCGAAGCGATGATCCTGTCGGGCGAAGTCGGCGTGGGCGCCCCGCTGCCTTCGGAGCGGGAGCTGATGGAGCGTTTTGGCGTCGGCCGGCCAGCTGTGCGCGAAGCGCTGCTATGGCTCAACAAGAAGGGCTTGATTTCGGTGAGCGCGGGCGAGCGCGCGCGCGTGGTGGAGCCCGATCCGAGCGAATTGCTCGAACACCTGTCGGGTGCCGCGCTGCTATTCGCATCGACGCCGCGCGGCATGCAACAGTTTCAACAGACGCGGCTATTCACCGAAGTGGCGCTCGCGCGCGAAGCGTGCCGCTGGACTTCGGCCGACGACCTGAAGCGTCTCGAGAAACTGCTGCGCGAAAACGAAGCGAGCGCGGACAACATGGACGAGTTCGCCAGAACCGACGACGCGTTCCACTTCGGCATTGCAAGCCTCTCGCACAATCCGCTGATCGACGCTCTTTACCGCAGCGTACTGAGTGTGCTGCAGGATCAGCGCTATACGTCGTTGCAGCATCGCGATGCGCTGCAAGCGGCGATCGACTGCCACGCACGCATTTTCGACGCGATCGCGGCACGCGATCCGGACCGCGCCGAGCAGGTGATGCGCGACCATCTGACCAACGTCGAGTCGTTCTACTGGGACGTTCGCGGCAAGCAGGCGCCGCGCGCGCCGGACGCAACTGCGCAAGCGCCGCAGCCAGCGGAGAAAACCACCCGGAAAACGACGGAAAAGGCAGAGCGGCCTCTACGGCCGCGGCCATAACAACGGAGATACGTGATGTCTTATTTCGAAGCGATCGATCCGCGCTTCTCGCAGTACATGATTCCGGTGTGCTCACTGGAAACGTTGCATACCGGGATGCGCTGGGCCGAAGGTCCGGTGTACTTTGCGGATGGCCGCTATCTGGTGCTAAGCGACATCCCGAACAACAGAATGCTGCGTTGGGAAGAAGAGACCGGACAGGTAAGCGTGTTCCGCTATCCGTCCGGCTTTTCGAACGGCAACACGCGCGACCGTCAAGGGCGGCTCGTGACTTGCGAACATGGCAACCGGCGTGTCACACGCACTGAACCGGATGGCACGATCACGGTGCTCGCCGATCGCGTGGGCGGCAAGCGGCTCAATTCGCCGAACGACGTGGTGGTCAAGTCCGACGGCACCGTCTGGTTTACCGACCCGCCATACGGCATTCTCACCGACTACGAGGGGCATAAGGCCGAAAGCGAAATCGGCGGATGCCACGTATATCGCTGCGATCCGCAGACGGGTGAGGTCGCGGTAGTCGCCGACGATTTCGTCAAACCGAACGGACTCGCGTTTTCCGCAGACGAACGACAGTTATTCGTCGCGGATTCCGGCCGCTCTCACGCGCCGGACGCACCGCATCACATTCGCGTATTCGATGTGACAAACGGTGGGCGGCTGACGAACGGTCGCGTGTTCGCGACGATCGATCCGGGCATCCCCGATGGGTTCAGACTGGATGAGGACGGCAATCTGTGGGTTGGCGCGGGCGATGGTGTGCATTGCTTCGATGCCACCGGCAAGCTGATCGGCAAGATTCTCACGCCGGAAACGGTTGCAAACCTCACGTTCGGCGGACCGAAGCGCAACCGGTTGTTCATTGCCGCGACTTCGGCGTTATATGCGGTATACGTGAATGCGCGAGGCATTCAGGCACCCTGAAGAAAGTTGGGCGCGCAACCATTCAATAGTTCGATTGCATAATTGATGCAGAACGCCGCGAAACTGAGCGCCGTTCTCCCACCATGCATCAGCAATGCGGCGTTTGCAGGTTCTCAGCTCAACGCCTTCATGATAAGGTCGGCGACGTGAAAGATTGAGATTTCGCGCAGGCCGCGGGGTCCACCTCGCGGCCTGCTCCTTCGCTCATGGAGGCGCCCGATGAAACGCCGTGAACTGTTGGTTGGGCTGGCCGCAGGCGCGCTTGCCGCGGGTTCTACCAGTCAGGCGCAGCAGAGCCACGCGCCGTACACCAATGAGATCTCGCTGCCTAAGGCCAACACCACCGGCAAGGTCTCTCTCGAGGAAGCCATCGAGCAGCGCAGGTCCGTGCGCAGATACGGGCCCAACCCGTTGCCTGTCGAATCCATTGGCCAGCTGTTGTGGGCCGGGCAAGGCATCACCAGCGCGGACGGCAAACGCGCGTCTCCATCAGCCGGCGCGTTATATCCGCTTGAACTTTACGTAGTGACCGCCACGGAGGTGATGCACTACCTGCCTCAAGGTCATCGCGCCGAGACGCGGACGTCACCCGACCTGCGCCCCAAACTGCAAGCGCTGGCACTTGGGCAGGCGTCGGTCGGAGCGGCTCCGGCGGTGCTAGTCATCGCCGCCGACGCGGGCCGGCTTTCCGCGAGATATGGCGCGAGAGCGCAAGCGTATACCGACCACGAGGTCGGGCACGCCGCGCAGAACATGCTGCTCGAGGCCACCGTGCTCGGGCTTGTCGCGGTGCCCATTGCTGCCGTCGATGGGCCTAAGGCAGCGCGAGCTCTCGCGTTGCCTCATGCGCAAAAAGCCGTTTATCTGATTCCGGTGGGCTTTCCAGCTTGAACTGCTGCGAAAGGCCGCGGGATATCGACGCTAGCGTGTGCCGCCGGTGCGAATAAAAACAGAACCGGGAAGAAGAAAACTCGACCGTGTCAAACGACTCTCTCCGTTGTGCGCGGCGAAACTCAAATGTTGTCTTGCGCCCTTTCCTGCAAAAGACTCAATTGCGTCATTGCGTCCTTTGCTGAATCGACGGGCACAAAAATATGATCGTGATAAGCGGCTGCCATGACGTTGCAACTGATGCCCGCGTCGCCGAGCGCTTTAGCGAAAGCGGCCGTCAGACCCACGGCCTGCAAGTCCGAATGAACGGTGAGCGTGATCCACGCGCAGCGGAACAGGACCTTGAGTCCGGCTCGTTTTGCTGCTGCTTCCTCCACGACGAGTGTCAACCCTTCCTTCTCGCGAAAGGTCGCGACGGGAGCCAATGCACCCATGTCAGTTTCGAATGGAACCGACGCGAAGACGTACACACCGTCGTTGAGTTCGGGACGCATCGACGCCAGCAACTGGTTCAGGTCGCTAATGGGGGAAGTCATCGAAAAATCTCTCCATACGTTAATGGGCCCGCCGAAACTTGTCGCATTGACGTACAAAACAGGAAGGCATTTGAAATTCAGGATATTTCATCATCATTGAGCGAGCTACGAACATCCGCGGCGTGTTCTGCAAGCGTGCGACGCCCCCAGTGTGCGCTCATTCCCGCTTAGTGGAAAACCCGTGATACCCCTTCAGAACCTGCCGCCCGCTGCCGTAGATACAGACTAGCGTCAGGCTGACCGCGTTCAGCCAACCTCAGGCAACCACGCAAAGTCGATCATGACGGACCACAGTCACCCGGAGCCTTCCCTGCAGGCTGCTTTCCTGCGGCACACCGCCACCCTTGCGCCGGCGCAGCGCGTGCCCGGCGACGACGACAGCGCCGTCTATCGCACGCTGCTGGAATCGACGAAAGCGATCCCGTGGAAAATCGACTGGGCGACGATGGCGTTCAGCTATATCGGTCCGCAGATCGAAGCGCTGCTGGGCTGGGCGCCATCGACGTGGATAACGGTCAACGACTGGGCCGAGCGGATGCATCCAGACGACCGCGAGGCCGTGGTCAATTTTTGCGTTGCGCAATCGAAGGCCGGCACCGATCACGAAGCCGACTACCGCGCGCTCACACGCGACGGCGGCTACGTGTGGCTACGAGATGTGGTGCATGTGGTGCGCAACGATAAGGGCGACGTGGAGGCACTGATCGGCTTCATGTTCGACATCAGTGAGCGCAAGCGGACCGAGGAAAAACTCGCGCAACTGCAAAGAGAGCTCGAACACCTGTCGTTCCATGACAGCCTGACGGGCGCCGGCAATCGCCGCAAGTTCGACGATGTAATCGAGCGCGCATGGTCCGCGGCAATCGAATCCGGCGGCGCGCTATCGTTGATCATGGTCGATATCGACTTCTTCAAGTCATACAACGACTACTACGGTCACCTGCAAGGCGACGAATGCCTGAAGCAGGTCGCGCGTGTGTTAGCGCAAGCAGCTGGCCCCGATTACTTTCTCGGCCGCTTTGGCGGCGAAGAATTTGTGCTGGTGCTGCCCGGTGCCGACGCGGACGCCGCGATCAAAATAGCGGAACGCTGCCGCGCACTCATTGCGGACGAGGCGATTGCCCATATTCGCTCGCCGCACCAGCAACGCGTGACCGCAAGCTTTGGAGTCGGCACGATCGCGCCGACCAGCCGCGCCGACAGGACCGCGTTCATCAATCTCGTCGATGCGCAGCTGTATCACGCGAAGGAAAACGGCCGCAATCGCATCGCCGCGGTCGATCGGGCCGGGATGCAAGGGGAAGGCTTCAAAGCGCATTCGCGCTGAGGTCCCGTCTTTTTGTGGACGCGGTCGCGGCGCGTTCCAAAGCCGCGTTCGTCGCGTCACGAAAATTTGACCGCGCCGCCCTTCAGTTCGTACATCGCGCCCACCATCCTGATCTGCCCTTTGCTCTCGAGATCGTGCAGGATCGGGCTGCCGCCGCGCCCCGCCGCAATCGTCTGCTGAACATTCGATCGCGCGACTGCGATCGCCGGTTTGATCTTGTCGAGCAGACCCGTCAGATTGCCCAACTGCACGCTGTCGTTGAACGTGTCGTGAGCGCGGCGGCTTCCGCGAGCGTCCCGTCGAACCCGGTTCCGGCGACGAGCGTCACCCTACTAAGCGCCGCCCTCAACCACAACCGGCGTCCGCTGTTCGTTCGATGGTTCACCTGGCAGCAATTCCTGATTGCATTCATCGCGTGTTCTCCTCCGGGTGGACGGGGATTGCGCAGGTCAAATCGCGACAACGGCTGCCGCGCGGTTTGCGTAAACCGGAACCGGGCGCAAACCACGCAGGCCACGGTGATTACGCGCCGCCCTGTTCGCGCACGATGAACCCGGCATACCAGTCCGGCCAGTTTTCATCGGGCTTGCCGGTCTGCTTCTCATGCTCGCCGTGCGCAGCCGCCGCACGGCGCAGCGCACCCGCGAGTTCCATTGCGGAATTGAATGTCGTGAGCGGGGCGTCCACCCTTCCCGGAAGACGCGTGGTGACTTCCTGGAAGACCCAGCCGTTTCCGTCAGGATCGCTGAACGAAGCGAAAGAACCATAGGTCTTGCGCTCCGGCTGCGGGCCACTTATGCGCCCTTCTTCGCCTGCATGATGAAAGACACCGCCGACGTCGTGAAAGACCTCGCTTACGTCGACACCGCGCGCGACAAGCGCTGCGCGCGCCGCGACGACGTCAGAAACGATCAGGTGCAGTCCCTGCACCGAGCCCGGTTTCTCTGTAGTGACACCGTTGCCGAACAGGACCGAGCATGAAGAGCCGGTTGGGGTGAAGTGCACGACACGAAACTGGTCGTCCTTCGCGATATCCACGTCCAGCCTCCAGCCTAAGCTCGCGTAAAACTGCTTGGCGCGATCGACATCCGATACCGGAATGACGATCACCTCGAGTTTCATGTCGACCGTTCGTGCTCCTCCGGAAGACAATGCAGCGTCGCTGCGCGTCTGTTCATTACTCATGTCAACTCCTTGCGATGGGGTGTATCAGCGGGCTACAAGGACAGCACATGCGAACGAATCGATGGCCGACTGTGGCGCATCGAATTGGCAAAGCCGAATCGTCGTACAAGAGACGTTGCTTCAGAATGCGGGTTGCCGATGCAAGAGTTTGGAAAAGCCGCCTGGTCTCGTCAAGTGGGTCAACACGATGAACAGCCGCGGACAGGTGGACCCTCAGACTGCGGCCAGTCCATTGTCCACCAGATAAATCGCCGCGGAAAACGTGACAACGGACAGCACCGTGCTAACCAGGATCGACGTGGCCGCTTCACTCTGATAAGCGCCCGCTTCGTTGGCGAACATCGCCGGAATGGTCGCCGATGGCAGTGCGCATAGCAGAATCATCTGCTGCGCGTAGAGGCCGCGCACGCCTAGCAGCACGGTAGCCGCGAACATCAGCGCAGGGTGCAACAGCAGCTTGAGACCGAGATTGCCCCACACCTCGCTGGACAACTTCAGCTTTACCGACGACATGATCAACCCGAGGCACAACAACGATACGCCCGGGGTCGCCTTGCCCAGCAGATTGAACGCTTCCGCGAGCACGGGCGGCAGCTTCAACTGCAGCAGCGACAGCACGATGCCCAGCGCGGGCGCCCACATCAGCGGACGGCGCACCGCGCTTTTCACGCTCGCGACAAACGCTTGCACACCCCCGCCGTTGCCGCTCGCAACGGTGAGCAGCATGGTTGTCAGCGGAATCATCAGCAGGCTCGCGATCAGGTTGAGCACGAGCACCGAATACAGACTGGATGGCCCGAACATCGCCTGCAAAATGGGGATGCCCATAAACGCAGCGTCCGGATACCCGCATACGAAGCCCTTCAACGTCGCAGCCTTCAACTCGCGATAGCGCAGCCAGCCGATCAGCAGTGCGGCCAGATACATACCGATGATGCCGATAAACGTCGCGAAAATCAGCTTGAAATCGAACAATTGCGCGCGCGGCGTACTGGCCATGCCAACCAGTAGCAGCGCAGGAAAAATCCAGCCAAGCACCAGCCGGCTGATCAACAGGCTATCCGAATGATCAAGCCGTTTGCGTTTGCCCGCGATAAAACCAATCACGATAACCAGCGCCACCGGCACGATGGGGCCGACAATTCTGTCAAACATGATCTCCTTGCTCCTTCGATTGTTATCTGTGCGCGGCCGAGTCCGCGCGCGCTGACCGACGCGTCCGGTCGGCACGCGCCAGTTTCGGCAGGTAGGGAAATACGACGACGTGGCTCGTTACAGCGCGATGCGATAGTCGCGAATCACGTCGAGGTTGGGTTCGATGCCAAGACCAGGCTGTTGCGGCACCGCGATGCGCCCGTTGCGCGGCAAGATCGCGTCACCGTATAACTGCGCTTCGAGATCGAAATAGCGCCATTCGACGAGCGCCTTCCCGCCACCTAGCGCGGCGCTGGCATGCACGCTGGCAAGCAGCCCCGGGCCGTCGTAGAACGTGTGCACCATCACGTCGACGTTATGCGCGGCCGCAAGCGCAAACACTTTTCGCAACTCGGTGATGCCGCCCATCTTCGCCGGGCTCGGCTGGATGAAATCGACCGCGCCGGCTTCCAGCATGTGCTGGAAGTCCAGCAACGTCGATGCGTTTTCGCCGGCCGCAACGGGAATGCCGCCTTGCTTTCTGAGCGCCGCGAGGCCCGCATAATTCTCCGGCGGCCAGACCGGCTCTTCGATCCAGCGCAGATTGAACGGACGCAGTTTCGCGGTCATATCGAGCGCTTCGCGAACGGTCCATGGGCAGTTCACATCGAGCGTGATCTCGATGTCCGGCCCCGCCGTCTCACGCGCGGCCCGCACGCACTCGACGTCGACTTCGTGCAGCTTCAGATGCCGGTAGCCGCTGTCGATTGCGCGCTGCACATTGCGCCGGATCAGTTCGGCGTCCGCATAGCGGATCAGACTCGCGTAGCACGCAAGCGAGCTTGCATCGCTGCCGCCAAGCAACTGAAAGACCGGCTGGTTCGCGGCCTTGCCGGCGATGTCCCACAACGCGATGTCGATTGCGGACAAGCCGAATAGGAATGCGCCGCTGCGGCCGAAGATATGAAACTTCTTCTGCAACTCGAGCTGTAACTTTTCGCGTTGGCTGACGTCGCGGCCGATCAGTTCGGGCGCGAGGATCGAATCGATGATGAGCTTGACGGCCGGCACCGCAGTGAAGCCGAACGTCTCGCCCCAACCGGTGATGCCGCCGTCGGTGGTCACTTTCACGACGAGCGAATCGACCACCTGCAGGTCTTTCGCGCCCCATACACCGCCTGCGGACGGCCCACCTGTGGTGAACGGAATGCGCAACGGAATGGTTTCGATGCTGGCAATCTTCATACGGACGTACCTCGAAAAAAAGACTGGGCGAGCAGAGCAGTTCCCGACCGTTTGCGCGCCTGATGTTGGCTGAATGATAGGTGACATCCGGTTGTCCTGCAAGTGAACAACATTGTTCTTTTTCAGTACAGAATCGATTCCCTTGACCCGCTGCCCATAGCGCGATGCCCGAGTCATCCGACAGCCGATCCGGATGTAGAATAACGTGACAAGTAACAAGGGTATCCCAGCCATGAGCGAACTGAACGTCCAGCGGGTCGAGCGCAGACCTCATCTCGCCGAGCACATCACGCGCTCGCTGAGCGAAGAGATCGCTTCCGGACGCCTGCGTCCCGGCGACCGCTTGCCGACCGAGCAATTCCTGTCCGAGAACTTCGGCGTGAGCCGCAACGTCGTGCGCGAAGCGATCGCGAGCCTGCGCTCGCAAGGCCTGATCGAATCGCGGCAAGGGGTCGGTGCGTTCGTCGCGACTGCGCGGCAGACGGCCGCCGAACCGCTTCAACTCGTTAGCGCGCAGTTGCTGGAAGGCGACAACACGATCCGCAACATGTTCGAAGTACGTGCCGCGCTCGAATGTCAGTCGGCCGCGCTCGCGGCACTGCATATGACCCCGCGCAAGCTGAAGACGATTCAGGACGCGGTGGACCGGATGCGATTTGAAGGCGCGCCGTCCGCTGCAACCGTCAACGCGGATCTGGACTTTCACCGCGCCGTCGCATCCGCGTCAGGCAACGACTATCTGGTCGCGATGATTCGCACGGTTCTGGAGCCGATGCGTCCGCTAATTGCCGCGAACTTTTCGCGTCACGGACCGATGTTCGGCAATATCCCGAATGCGGCGCGCAACGAGCATCAGGAGTTGGTGCACGCGCTTGCGGATAAGAATCCGGTCGCTGCCCGCGAGATCATGGGCCGGCATATCGTCAGTGCCGCGTCGCGGTTCGGCTATGAGATCCAGTGTTTCTGAATGCGTCCGTCACGCTCGCGGCCGCCTGCTAACGCCATTTCCTTTCAACAGAAAGGTCTTCAATGAATGCCCAACTCAACGTCGACATCGCGTCAAAGTTTGCCGCGCTGGCGCTGAACCATCTGACGCGCGAATACCCGAACAAGCTGACGCATGCGCTCGCTGGCCCACAGGACGTGCGAAGCCCACGCGCGCTGCATCCGATTTTTTATGGCAGCTACGACTGGCATTCATGTGTGCATGGCTACTGGCTGGTGCTGCGTCTCGTCGATCGTTTTCCGGATTTACCGGAAGCCGCTCGCATCGTGCAGGTCGTCGATACGCATTTCACCGACACGAATGTCGCGGGCGAACGCGCGTACCTGGATCTGCCGCATAACCGCGGCTTCGAACGTCCGTATGGATGGGCGTGGCTGCTGGCGCTCGCGGCGCAGATCAATACGTCGACTCTCCCGCAAGCCGCGCGCTGGGCAAAAACAATCGCGCCACTTACCGACGCATTTGTCGAGCGCTTTGAAGAATTTCTGCCGAAGTCGACTTATCCGCTTCGTGTCGGCACGCACTTCAACACCGCGTTTGCGCTTGCGCTCACGCTCGATTTCGCGCGTTCAACTTCACGCAAGCCTCTCGAAGCATTGATCGTCGATACCGCCAGGCGCTGGTATCTGAACGATGCCGGATGTCAGGCGTGGGAACCATCAGGCGACGAATTTCTCTCGCCGTCACTGATGGAAGCCGAGTTGATGCGACGCGTGCTCGCGCGTGACGAATTCGACGCATGGTTTGCGCGCTTTCTACCCTCGCTCGCAGCGCGCGAGCCGGCGACGCTGTTTATCCCCGCGACGGTGTCCGATCGCAGCGATGGCAAGATCGCGCATCTCGACGGGCTGAATCTGAGCCGCGCGTGGTGTCAACGCTCGCTTGCCCAGGCGCTTGCAGAACACGACGCGCGTCGCACCGTGCTGCTCGACGCGGCGGAACATCATCTGCAAGCGTCGCTCGCGCACGTCGCGGGCGACTATATGGGCGAGCACTGGCTCGCGACATTCGCGACGCTCGCGCTGGAAGCGTAATCAAGCCGCGTTCGCGATGCGCGCCTCGTCAGGTTCGACGTGGCTCGTCCGCTGCACGATGCGGGCGAGCATCGCGTGGAATGCGTGCTTGATCCGTTCGACGGCCGGCGTTTTATACGGAAATGCAGCGTTATCGCCGTGCGCGAGCATGCACGCATTCACTTCGAACACAACGACCGCGCCGTGCGCATCGAGCGCGCAATCGATGCCGAAATAGTCGAGACCGATCGTGTCACCAATCGAACGCAGTGCGTCGTATTGCGCGGCCCCGAACACGTGTTCCGGATGCTCGAGAAACGCCTGTTCCTCAGTTTGCATCCATGGGGTGACCGCCATCGCGGTGGTCGCGTGATGCACCTTCCAGTGGTCGCCAATCGCAAGGTGATACGGCAGGATCTCACCGTCGACATAGAAAAAACGGTACTTGCGGTAATGACCGTCCGCGGACCGATAGTCGACGAAAGGCGTCAAATAGTAATCGCAGTCGCCCAGCCGTTCGACGAACGCACGCAATTGCCAGATGTGCTGCACGAGTTCGAAGTCGCTGCCGCCGTGCGTGCCGGCCCGGCGTACGAGTAGCGGAAAAGTCCATGGAAATGCCGCCGTATCCGCGAACAGCTTGCGAAGTGCGTCAGCCGTGTAGAGGCGCGTTTGCGGAACCACGCAACCGGGCGTATCACCGATCAGCTTCGCAATCGCCTCACGCCCGGTGCCCTTGATCAAACGCGGATGATTGACGATCGGCTTGCCGATACGCTCGACAAACTCATCGGCGATTGCAACTATCGGGCCGCCCTGATCGACGTCCGCGATCAGATTGACGACTACGTCGCCGCCGTTGCGCAGCGCATCGTCGTCGTATTTGAAGTCCTGCAACAGGTTCAGCACGTTGCTTTCGAACGGTGCGCCCTCGACAAGGTACGCGAATGGCGTATTGCCGCGGCCTGGCGCAAACACAAACAACGCACAGAATGCCGGCCGCGCGGTGACGGCCGGCACGGTTATCAGAAGCTTGCGTTCGAGCGCACGCCGAAAGTGAGCGTCGGCCTCTTCGTGCATATTCAACGACTGCTCGAAATTGGCGACCAGGTGCAGCGTTTCCGCATCGTTCGGCAGTTCCTCGAGAATCGATTTGAAATGCTCGAGCGCGCGCTCCGGACGTCCGGCATTCGCGTGCGCAAAACCGATTTCCCGGTTCAGCGACACGCTTTCTTCCGGGTCTTCGGTCAGCATCGGCGTGAGCCAGCCGATCGCCGCGTCATAGCGTTTCGTCCGGTTCAAGACTTCCGCAAGGCCGAAGCGCGCGCTCCAATGTGTCGGCGCGCTTTTTATCACGTCGAGATAGCAATGCTCAGCGAGGTCGAGACGACCTTCACGCTGATGGGTAAACGCGCTTTGCAGAAGGCTATTGATGGACATGACGAGGGGCGCGTGAGAGGAATCAAGCGGCTCGCTGCCGGCCGCGCGCACGCAACATAGCAGAACACGTCCACGCGCGGAGCGTCCTGAAGGCACGGCGTAAGCAACTCCTTCTTACACCGAAACAATTGAAAGAATGGAAAGCCGCAAGCGGAGGTAAACCGCACACGTTGACTGGCGCGTCAAGCCCTGTGCGGAATCGAACGATTCCCTACAAATAAAAACCTTTACATTACGTTTTACTTTCATCTATAAAGGTAACGCATGTCGCGAACCCGCTTTGTCTCGCCACATGTTCTCGCCCGCCGAACCTTGTCCGGCGGGCTTTTTTTTGTTTATTCAGAACGATTCATGCATTCCCTTCATTTTCCTTTCTTATGAGCAAAACGCCTGGTGAAAACCCCGCAGGCCTTTCGCTTGACTTACTTGATATATCACATACTGTATCGTCTTATGACCGGCTTCAACCAGGTTGGCGGCGACTCAGCCCGTCGTCTCCCTTTTTCACACACATAAACAAGGCTAAACGCCAAGGAGACATCGATGAGAACGGATCAGCAGGGACAGGCGACGTCATGGATCGCGTCGCCATGGGTGCAGCTAGTGTTCGGCGTCATATGCATGGCGATGATCGCCAACATGCAGTACGGCTGGACCCTGTTCGTCAACCCGATCAACGAGAAATACCATTGGGGACGCCCGGCGATTCAGGTCGCGTTCACGATCTTCGTCGTGACCGAAACGTGGCTCGTACCTGTGGAAGGCTATCTCGTCGATAAAATCGGACCACGTCCGGTGGTGGTCGGTGGCGGCATATTGTGCGCGCTCGCCTGGGTGCTCAACTCGGTTGCGGCGTCGCTGCCTGTGCTGTATCTCGCGGCGGCGGTCGGCGGTATCGGTGCGGGCGCGGTGTACGGCACCTGTGTCGGCAATGCGCTCAAGTGGTTTCCGACCCGGCGCGGCCTCGCAGCGGGTATTACCGCGGCGGGCTTCGGGATGGGCTCGGCCGCCACGGTCGTGCCGATCGCGCACATGATCAAGAGCAGCGGCTACGAAGCGACGTTCCTGTACTTCGGTGTCGGCCAGGGCATTGTCGTGTTCCTGCTGGGCCTCGCATTGGTCGCGCCGCCGCACAGCCTGATCGAAAGCGCGAAGAACGCGGTGAAGAGCACCGCGGGCGCGGTGAAGCGCGCGGTCTACAACGCGACGCCGCGTGAAGTGGTGAGCTCGCCGGTGTTCTGGGTGATGTACCTGATGTTCGTGATGATGGCCGCGGGCGGCCTGATGGCAACCGCGCAACTCGGCCCGATCGCGAAGGACTTCGGCCTGCAGGACTCACCGGTTTCGCTGCTCGGTCTCACGTTGCCGGCACTCACGTTCGCACTGACGATCGACCGCGTGCTGAACGGTTTGACGCGGCCGTTCTTCGGCTGGGTATCGGACCGCATCGGCCGCGAAAACACGATGTTCATTGCGTTCGGCATCGAGGCAATCGGTATTGTGTTGCTGTCGTTGTACGGACATAGCCCGACGGCCTTCGTCGTGCTGACCGGTATTGTGTTCTTCGCGTGGGGCGAGATTTATAGCCTGTTCCCCGCGACTTGCGGCGACACGTACGGACCGAAGTTTGCGGCGACAAATGCGGGCCTGCTGTACACCGCGAAGGGCACCGCGGCGCTGCTCGTGCCGCTCACCAGCGTGATCACCGCGGCAACCGGCAGCTGGCACGCGGTCTTTATGCTGGCCGCCGGCATGGCAGCAATCGCGGCATTGATGGCGATCTTCGTGTTGAAACCGATGCGTCGCGCACATGCTGAACGGCATTCGACGCCGGCGATCGATCTGCCGTATGGGGCACCGCTCGTCAGCGGTTCGGCACGGGTAACGGGTGACGGAGGTTAAGAAGTAAAGCGCACGGCAGTTTGAATACCGCTCACGATTCGATTGTGCAAGCAAAAGCGGGTCGCCTTGATGGCGGCCCGCTTTGTCGTTTACCAACGGTGATGCACGTGCGGCGCGATCAGTTGATCGTAGATCCGGCGCGCATGCGCCATCGTTTCATCCGGCAGCGCGGCGAGCGCGCTCGCATCTGCATTCGCTTGAGCCTGCGACGCGTTTTTCGCACCAGGAATCACGACTGAAACCGCCTTCTCCATCAAAATCCAGCGCAGCGCGAACTGCGCCATCGTCGCGCCTTGCGGCACATAAGGCCGCAACGCATCGACCGCCTCGAGCGCGATGTCATACGGCACGCCAGAAAACGTCTCGCCTACGTCGAACGCTTCGCCGTGGCGGTTGAAGTTGCGATGGTCGTCGGCGGCGAAGGTGGATTGCGCGTTGAGCTTGCCGGTCAGCATCCCGCTCGCGAGCGGCACGCGGACAATCACCGCGACATTCCTGGCCTGCGCCTCGCGGAAAAACAGCTGCGCGGGCCGTTGCCGGAAGATGTTGTAGATGATCTGCACCGACACGACGTTCGGGTATTCGATCGCCTTCAACGCTTCCTCGACGCGTTCGACTGATACGCCGTAGTGGCGCAGCTTGCCCGCCGCGACCAGTTCATCGAGGCCTTCGAACAGTTGCGGGCGGAAATAGACGTCGGTGGGTGGGCAATGTAATTGGACCAGATCCAGCGTATCGACGCCGAGGTTCTCGCGGCTGCGGTCGATAAATGCTTCGATATTGGCCTTCGTATAGCCATCGGCAACGTGCGGGTTCAAGCGGCGCCCTGCCTTCGTTGCGACCATCGGCCGCTTGCCACCGCGCTCGCGCAGCACGTCGCGAATGATGCGCTCCGAGCGGCCGTCGCCATAGACGTCCGCGGTATCGATGAACGTGGTGCCCGCGTCCAGCGCCGCATGCAGCGCCTGGCGCGCATCCGCTTCCGATACGTCGCCCCACGAGCCACCGATCGCCCACGCGCCGAAGCCGATTTCCGAAACGTCCCAGCCTGTGCGGCCGAAACGGCGATGATGAATCTGCATGAAAACCTCCAAATTGCTCACGTTGTGGGATCGGTTTGCCTTGATGGCCTGCCGTTACGGCTCGCCGCGATCGGCTCACCGGAGTCGGCTCGCGCAAGGACCGCTAGTGTGCCAGCAACGCGCGATATTCGCTGACGCTCTGACCGGCGTGTGCCGGCGTTGTCCGCTCAAGCATGCTCGACACCGTTGCTAAATATCGACATTGCATTGATGCGACAAGTTCATGAATGACGTGCATCATTATCGCCAAACATGCCAACCAGTTGCTCACGCAACCATCGGTGCGCCGGCACGGTTTCGTTGCGTTGATGCCAGAACAGACTGATCACGCGTTCAGGCGCCTCGAGCGGCGCACGCACGCCGACCAGGTCGCCGCTCATGCCGAAGCGTTCGCACAAGTCGCGCGGCATCACCGCGATCAGGTCGCTGGCGCGGATCATTTCGCTCGCGACCGTATAGTGATTGACGGTTGAGACCAGATTACGCTTCAGTCCGTGTGATGCCAGAAAAATGTCGAATGACGGCAGCGTTTGTCCGGCGAGGCTGATATCGACGTGCCGCGCGCTGAGAAAGCGCCGCATGGTTAGACGGCCGGCACTCGCGAGCGGATGATCGCGCCGCATCAGGCATGCATAGTCGACGGTCCACAGCGAACGGGAGCGGATATACGCGGGCGGCAAAGTCTCGTTCACGTACACGCCGATCAGGCAATCGACGCGATTGTCCTCGAGCAAAGTCGGCGCATCGACCAGCATGTTCGGCACCGAATGAAAGCGCAGCCCCGGCGCGGACGTGCCAAAGCGCGCAATCAGCCGCGGCATCACGATCCCGGCCACATAGTCGGACATCGACAGGCTGAAGCTCGCTTGCGCGGTTTCGGCGGAGAACGTCTCTTCATCGAGCGCCGCGCGGATGCGCGATAACGATTCGCCGACCGGCCCCCACAACGCAATCGCGCGCTGTGTCGGCGTAACGCCGGCGCCGTTGCGCACGAACAGCGGATCGTCAAACGCTTCGCGCAAGCGGCTCAACGCATTGCTTACCGCCGGCTGCGTCAGCGACAGCTTCGACGCGGCTCGCGTGACCGCGCCCTCGGACATCAGCGCCTCGAACACCTTGAGCAAATTCAGATCGAGTGTTCTGAAATTCATCCCAGCCTCATTCATTACGTTTATGTGGCGAATCACGATTATAAATATTTGTGACGTTAGCCGAGGCCCTAGAATCGGCCGTGCAGGTTGCGCAATGCATCGCGCGACGTAGTCCTCACGCGCGCAGAGAAACGCGCGACGTCCGCTTCACAAGCGCCGTTCATCACAAAGGGAGAGACAAACCGTGTCGACGATTTCCGGTCGCATCGAACGCCTGCCGTTTGGGATTTTCCACAAGCGCCTGTTATTGATGGGCGGACTCGGCTACACCTTCGATGCGATGGATGCCGCGATCGTCGCGTTCGTGCTGCCGGTGCTGCGGCACGATTGGGCGCTGACGAGCGTGCAGACCGGCGTGCTCGGCAGCGGCAATTTCATCGGTTACTTTTTCGGTGCGCTGTCGGCCGGCACCCTCGGCGATCTGATTGGACGCCGCAAAGTGATGATGTGGGCATTGCTGCTATACAGCGTCGCAACGGTCGTGAGCGCGATGACGAATACGTGGCCAACGTTTCTCGCGTCGCGAATCGTCGCGGGTATTGGCACCGGCGCGGAAAGCGCGATCATCGCGCCTTATCTCGCGGAGTTCGTCGCGCGGCGCTATCGAGGGCTATTTACCGGCTCGCTTGCCGGGTTCTTTTCGTTCGGCTTCGTTGGCGCGGCGCTGCTCGGTTACTTCATCGTGCCGGCCTTTCCGCAAGGCTGGCGCATCGTGCTGTACATCACCGCGTTGCCAGTTGTGATGCTGCTGTGGTGGCGACGCGCGCTGCCCGAATCGCCGCGCTGGCTTGAAAGCCGCGGCCACACCGCGGAAGCGGACCGTGTGCTGACGAAAATCGAAACTGAATTCGCTGGGCGCGGTATCGCATTGCCTGCGCCCGAGCCGGCGAGCGGCGCGGCGCGCAATGCGGGCCAACCCGCAACCGGCACCCTGCTCGCGAATTTTCGTGCGCTTTGGACGGGTCCTCGCAGCCGCATCACCGCGATGACGTGGTTGATGTGGTTGTCGATCACCTTCAGCTACTACGCGTTTTTCACGTGGATTCCGGGCCTCCTCGTGCAGCGCGGAATGAGCATCACGCAAAGCTTCGGCTATTCGGTCGGTATCTATCTCGCGCAGATTCCCGGCTATTTCAGCGCGTCGTGGCTGAACGAAAAAATCGGCCGGCAGGCCACCATCGCGACTTATATGGTGCTCGGCGGCGCGTGCGCGCTCGGCATGGCGTTTGCGACCACCGGCCGCGAGATCATGCTGTCCGGTTTCTGCCTGTCGTTCTTCATGAATGGCACTTATGCAGGCGTCTACGCTTATACGGCCGAAGTCTTTCCGACCGCGGTGCGCACGACCGGCACTGGCCTCGCATCGGCGATCGGCCGCATTGGCGCGATTGCATCGCCTATTCTGGTTGGCTATCTGTTTCCGAAGTTCGGCTTCGGCGGCGTGTTCGGCACGACGACCGTCGTGCTGCTGCTCGGCGCGGTTTCAGTGCTGGTGATGGGCATACCGACGCGCGGCCGTTCGCTCGAAGACATTGCCGCGCATGAAACGGCATAGCGACAAGGTCGCGATGCGCACGCTCGCGCAGTACACCCTTCGTGTGATGATCGAATCAGGAGGAAGACGTGGAAAGTACGCTGTTCAAAAATGCCGCGCTGCTTGACCCCACGCGCGGCGAAATGCTGGAAACGCGCGATGTACTGGTCGAAGATGGCCTCATCAAGGAAGTCAGCGACAGGCCGCTGCAAAGCGCGGTTGCGCGCGTAATCGATCTGCGCGGCAAGACGTTGATGCCCGGCCTGATCGATCTGCATGTGCACGTCGTGGCTGTGCAGTTAAATCTGTCGCAACAGGTACACATGCCGAATGTGCTCGTCACGTTGCGCTCGGTGCCGATCATGCGCGGCATGCTACGACGCGGCTTCACGACGGTACGCGATGCGGGCGGTGCAAACGCGCCACACAAGACGGCGATCGAAAGCGGGCTCGCGGTCGGGCCGCGCATGTTCGTCGCCGGCCGCGCGCTGAGTCCGACCGGCGGTCACGGCGACATGCGTGCCCGCTCGGACTATCTCGGCGACAGCGCACCATGCGGCTGCTGCGTGCGAGTCGGCGCGCTATCCCGCGTTGCCGATGGCATCGACGAAGTGCGCAAGGCCGCGCGCGAAGAACTGCAGATGGGCGCCGACCATCTGAAGATCATGGCGTCCGGCGGTGTCGCGTCGCCTACCGATCCGGTCGGCGCATTCGGCTTTGCGGAAGACGAAGTGCGCGCGATCGTCGATGAAGCGCGTGCACGACATACATATGTGATGGCGCACGCGTACACCGCCGAAGCAATTGCACGCGTCGTGCGCTGTGGCGTGCGCACGATCGAGCACGGCAATCTGATCGATGCGCCGACCGCGAAGCTGATGGCCGAAGCCGGTACGTATGTGGTGCCGACGCTCGTCACGTACGACGCGCTAGCAAGCGAAGGCGCGCAATTTGGGCTTGCGGAGGAAAGCGTCGCCAAGATCGAGGACGTGCGCGAAGCTGGCAAACGTTCGCTCGAAATCTACCGCCACGCTGGCGTGAAGATGGGCTTCGGCTCCGATCTGCTCGGTCCGTCGCAGCGGCTGCAAAGCAACGAGTTTCTGATTCGCGCCGATGTGCTTGGCGCGGCCGACGCGATCCGAAGTGCGACGGTCGTCGGGGCGGAAGTGCTCGGGCTGCCGGAAAAGCTCGGTTGTATCGCACCGGGTGCGTGGGCCGATATGATCGTCGTCGATGGCGACCCGCTAACGGATATCGCTTGCCTGACCGGACAAGGCGAGCGTATTCCGCTCGTGATGAAGGGCGGCAAAATCGAGTTCGATGAACTCGCGCGATAGCAGATCCCGGTTTGGACAATAGCCGAGCGGTAAGGCGAGTTGGCGCGTGCGACTTGCCTTGCCTTTACATCGCCGCCGCCCCGATATGCATATCGATTTGACGTCGTCCGCCTGAAAATCGCGCGATGATACCGCGCAATGATCTGAACATTGCGCCGAAGAACTTCTCTGTCCTCCTGATTTACCCGCATTCTCACGCATCGACGACGCGTCGCATGAACGCCTCTCTCCATTGACCCGCCTCGCTCACAGCGGATAGCCGCTGCCTCTTTCACGCATCGCAACAAAAGACGTGTTCCTTGACACTCAAGCACCTCGCTGCTGTACTAAATAAAACAAATTGATTTAGTCCCGCACGCGAGCGCAATCGCGCACGAACAGAAGGAGGCCGGCCCACCGCGCCCACACCCGATCGAATCGACTGCAATCCATAACGTCGTTGTCAATTATCTGGAGGAGCGTTTCCATGAACCTGAAATCGAGCGTGCCTTGCGCCTTGACGCGAATCGTCGCTGTGTGCGCGGCGGCGTCCGCCATGTTGTGCGTCGGTACGAGCCACGCAGCGGACCAGCCTGTGATCGGTCTGATTACGAAGACCGACACCAACCCGTTCTTTGTGAAGATGCGTCAGGGCGCCGAGGCCGCTGCGCAAAAAGACGGTGCGAAGCTGATGACCGCTGCCGGCAAGTTCGACGGCGACAATGCGAGCCAGGTGACTGCAATCGAAAACATGCTGACGGCCGGCGCAAAGGCAATCCTGATCACGCCAAGCGATACGAAGGCGATCGTGCCGAGCATCAAAAAGGCACGCGCGGCCGGCGCCATCGTGATTGCGCTCGATACGCCGACCGAACCGCAAGATGCGACCGACGCGCTCTTTGCAACCGACAACTTCAAGGCAGGTGTGCTGATCGGCGAATACGCGAAAGCAGCGATGGGCGGTAAGCCCGCGAAGATCGCGACGCTCGACCTCGCGCCCGGTGTGTCGGTCGGCGTGCTGCGGCATAACGGCTTTCTGAAGGGTTTTGGCATCAAGGAAGGCGACCCGTCGATCGTCTGCAGCCAGGACACGCGCGGCGATCAGGCGAAGGGACAAACGGCGATGGAAAACTGCCTGCAAAAAGCGCCTGACATCAACGTCGTCTATACGATCAACGAACCCGCCGCGGCCGGTGCCTATCGCGCGCTCAAGGCCGCGGGCAAGGACAAAAGCGTGATGATCGTATCGATCGACGGTGGCTGCGAAGGCGTGCGTAACGTGAAAGCCGGCGCGATCGCGGCGACCTCGCAGCAATACCCGCTGAAGATGGCCGAGCTCGGTGTGAATGCCGGCGTCGAGTACGCGAAAACCGGCAAGAAACCGACCGGCTATCACGACACGGGCGTCACGTTGATCACCGATAAGGCGCAGTCAGGCGTCGATAGCAAGGACACAGCATTCGGTCTCGAGAACTGCTGGGGTAACAAGTAACGCCACGCATCACGCGGTGCTGCGCGGCCACGCGCGGCACCGCAGGTATCGCCGTCGCATCACAGTGCGACCGCACACGTGCAGTACGTTAGACGCAACGGTCTTTGCATCATCGCATCGAGGAAACACATCATGTCGACTCCCACCCCCGCCGCTCCCGTTCACGACCACCACCGCCGCTTCACCGAGCGCCTGCCATCGCTTGCCGAAGCCGGCCCGCTGATCGCGCTGGTGCTCGCATGCGCGTTCTTTATTTCTCAAAGCGACCGCTTTCTGTCCGCGCAGAATCTATCGTTGATTCTGCAACAAACGATGGTGGTCGCGGTGATCGCGATTGGCCAGACGCTGATCGTGCTGACAGGCGGCATCGATCTGTCGTGCGGGATGGTAATGGCGTTCGGCTCGATCGTGATGACCAAATTCGCGGTCGTGCTCGGCGTGCCGCCGATCCTCGCAATTCTGTGCGGCATTGGCGCGAGCACGCTGTTTGGCCTGCTCAACGGCGCGCTGATCACGCGCATCAAGCTGCCGTCGTTTATCGTGACCCTCGGTACATTGAATATCGCGTTCGCGCTCACGCAGATTTACTCGAACGCCGAAAGCGTGTCGAATCTGCCCGACGCGATCATGTTCTTTGGCAGCACATTCAAGCTTGGGCCCGCTGAAGTGACATACGGCACGGTGCTCACGCTGCTGATGTATCTCGCGACATGGTTCGTGTTGCGCGATACGGTCCCGGGCCGGCATCTGTACGCGCTCGGCAATAACGCGGAAGCGGCGCGTTTGATGGGCCTTTCGTCGCAGAAAATTCTGCTGACCGTTTATACGCTGGCCGGTGCGATCTACGGTATCGCTGCATTGCTGTCCGTGTCGCGCACCGGCGTCGGCGACCCGCAGGCCGGACAAACCGAAAACCTCGACAGCATTACCGCGGTCGTGCTCGGTGGCACGAGCCTCTTCGGCGGACGCGGATCGATCGCCGGCACGCTACTGGGCGCGCTGATCGTCGGCGTGTTCCGCAATGGATTGACGCTGATCGGCGTGTCGTCGGTGTACCAGGTGTTGATCACCGGCATTCTCGTGATCCTCGCGGTCGCCGCCGACAAACTGTCGCGCCGCGGCGCGCGCTAGGCGCTGCCCGCCTGCTTCTTCTATGTCACTGCGTTCGCCTTAGCGCCCACGCGACTTCATCTTTCGCACCGCATTCAAGCATGGAGCCCGTCATGTCGACGACATCCGTTCCCTCTTCCTCCACCACGCCTGTACTCGAGGCGCGCGGCCTGATCAAACGTTACGGTCACGTCACCGCGCTCGACGGCTGCGACTTCGAAGTGATGCCCGGCGAGATCATGGCGGTGATCGGCGACAACGGCGCCGGCAAATCATCGCTGATCAAGGCGCTATCGGGCGCGACGCTCCCGGATGAAGGCGAGATCCGCCTCGACGGCAAGCCGGTCAAATTCCGCAGCCCGCTCGATGCGCGCGACCACGGCATCGAAACGGTGTACCAGGACCTCGCCGTCGCGCCGGCGATGAGCATCGCGGAGAACCTGTTCCTCGCACGCGAACTGGTGAAACCAGGCTGGCGCGGCTCGCTGTTCAAGATGATCGACAAGCGCCGCATGCTCGAAGAGGCCACCGCGCATATGAAGGACTTGCAGATCGGCATCCGCTCGATGCGTCAGGCCGTCGAAACGCTATCGGGCGGCCAGCGCCAAGGGGTCGCGGTGGCCCGCAGCGCGGCGTTCGCGCGCCACGTTGTGATTCTCGACGAACCGACCGCCGCACTCGGCGTGAAGGAAGGCAACATGGTGCTCGAACTGATTCGCCGCGTACGCGACCGCGGACTACCGGTGATTCTGATCAGCCACAACATGCCGCACGTGTTCGAGATCGCGGACCGCATTCATATCCAGCGCCTCGGCCGGCGCGCGGCACTCGTCAAACGCGAGGACATTCACATGTCTGAGGCGGTTGCGATCATGACCGGCGCAAAGGAAGCGGATGTCAAGGCAATCGCATGATGGCCATCATGAATGTCAGGCTCCGATCCGCTTAAGCCGACGACGATGGACACCGGTACCCGCTCTCCATTGAAGCGCACGGTCGGCTCGAACCAGGTCGGCATGCGCCAGTTCAACGAGCGCATCGTGCTGCAGGCGATCCGCTTGCATGGCCCATTGCCGAAGGCTGATGTCGGTCGGCTCACGCGACTGTCGATGCAAACCGTGTCGATGATCGTCGACCGGTTGATCGACGACGGCCTGCTGGTCAAGCAGGCGCGCGTGCGCGGGCGCATCGGCCAGCCGTCGGTGCCGATCGCGTTGCGTGCCGAAGGCGCGTACACGATCGGCGTGAAAGTCGGACGACGCAGCCTCGACGTACTGGCGATGGATTTCGTCGGCCGCGTCTGCTGCCGCGAAGTGCTCGAGTACGCGTATCCGGACCCGCGCACGCTATTCCCTGCACTGGAAATCAAGCTCGCGCGCGTGAACGACGCATTGGGGGCGGCAAGGAAGCGCAATGTGGTCGGAGTCGGCGTTGCCGCACCATTGTGGCTCGGCGGCTGGCGTGAGTTTCTCGGTGCGCCGCGCGATGCGCTCGACGCATGGAACGACATCGACATCCGCGCGCGGATCGCATCGATGACCGGCTTGCCGGTCGAATTCGCAAAGGACACGACCGCCGCATGCGCGGCCGAGCTCGTGATGGGCCAGGGGCGGGGCATTCACAACTTTCTGTATCTGTTTGTCGGCACGTTTATCGGCGGCGGTCTCGTGATCGATGGGCGGCTGCATGGCGGCCCGCACGACAACGCGGGCGCAGTCGGCTCGATTCCTCTTGGCGGGCGCGCTCGCGAGCCGGCGCGCCAGTTGCTGCATGCGGCATCCGGCTTTGTGCTCGAGCAGTTATTCGCGGACGCAAGCGCGCCACCCGCCGCCGCGCATGACCATCGCGCGTTGACCGCCGACTTATGGCGGCTGACCGAGCAATGGCTCGACAACGCATGTCCGGCCATCGCCAACGCGTTGACCAACGCAGCGGCGTTGCTCGACCTCGAGGCGGTGGTGATCGACGGCGAACTCGACCGCCAGCTCGTGCGCGAAATTATCCGGCGCACCGAACGCGTGCTCGACCGGTTCGAATGGGAGGGTATCGTTCGACCGCAATTGCTCGAAGGAACGATCGGCGCGGATGCGCGTGCGATGGGCGGCGCAATCTTGCCGCTTTACGCGCACTTCGCGCCGGTGCATGAGCTGTTTTTGAAGCCCGCGGTCGAAGCCGGTTACTAACGTCTATCGCGCCTGCGGTTCGCCGCTCGCCGCTGCGACGCGCTTCGCCGCGCGCTGCTCCGGCGTATCGAGCAGCGGCTGTAGCGCCGGCCCCATCGACTTCAGCAACTGCACCGCGAGCGCGCTCGTAAAGTCGAAACGCGCCGCGTACGGCTCATGCACAAGCGCTGTCAACGTACCGTAGTAACGGTCGCCGATCACGAACACGAAAGTGCCCGTGCGATTGACCTTGCGCGATTCGATCAGCCGCCCGCCTTTCGCGTACACATTGAAGCGCTGATCGCCGGTGCCGGTCTTGCCGATCACCTGCAGCGTCTCACCGTTCGGGAACTTCAGGCCCTGTGAAAGACGCGCGGCGGTTCCACCCGCGACCACATCGTGCAGCAGCGATTGCACGACACGCGCGATATCCGGCGACACGACCTGGTTCGGCTGCGCAGCCGCACGCGTAAAGCGCGTTTCATACGGCGTGCCCTTTGCGAATTCGAGGTCGGTGATGCTATGCGTCGGCGCCCGGTTTCCGCCGTTCGACACAATGCCGATCAGTTCCGCGAGCGCCGCCGGCCGGTCTCCCGATGCACCGATCGCCGCGCCATACGACGGCGTGAGCTTCGAAAACGGATAACCCAGCGCGCGCCACGAAGCGCCAATCTCCTCGTATGCACGCTGTTCGATCATCCGCTTGATGCGGCGATCCTGCGTCGCGTGATAGCGCGTCTTGAAGAGCCACTTGTACGCATCGGTGCGCGCGTCGCGGCTCGCTTCCTGCACGTCGTTCAGCGTCGCATCCGGGTGCGTGCGCAGATAGTTGACGGTCCACAGTTCGAGCGGGTGCACTTTGGAAATATAGCCGCGGTCGTTCAGGTTGAACTTGTCGATCGCGTACTTCGAATAGAGATTCGCGAGATCTTCATTATCGAGAATGGTTGCGGCAGGCGTGCCTTTCAGCGACGCGCGCATCTGCGCATTGAACCATTCCTGCGAGCCGTCGGGCGCGGCGCTGCGCAGCGCGGTCGCCACCCGCTTCGGCGACTTGTGCACCGTACGCAGCAACGCGGCGATCGCCTCGTCCTGGGTCTTGCCGTGATACTTCGTGTAGAAGCGGTTCACGTACACACGGCTTTCCTGATCCGCGAAGCGCGTCAAATACGTATTGCGCGCGACCGGATCGTCGAGCCACTGCGTGGTTGGACCCGACGTCTGGATCATTTCGTAGTGGACGATATCGCGCATCATCCGCACAAACACCAGATTCACCGAGTGCTGGAACGCGCGGTGCACGGTCAGAATGCGGCCGTTGTCGCTCGATTCGAAGTTGCTGAATACCTGTCCGCCACCGCCCGTATAGAACATTTCGCCGGCGCTCGCCGAATACTTGCGCTCGATCGCCGCATCGAGCATCGCATCGAGCGAATGGTCCTTCGTATGCAACAGATAATCGATTGACCAGCGCGTCAACAAATCGGACGGGTCAGGCTTCACCGCGCGCAACTCTTCGGGGCTCATATCCGCATAGCGGCCATGCAGTTCCTCGACGATCTGCAGATACGTGATGATCGTGCGCAACTTCGCGGTCGAACCGAGATTCAAACGCGCGCCCTGGTTGATGTCGAACGGCTGGTTCACGCTGTCGGTTTGCACACGCATCAGGTTCTGGCCGTTGTTCTTTTCGAACAGCGTGAAGCTAAACGAAATTTTCGACGGATCGTCCTGCGGACGCAGCATGTCCTTGCCGTAGAGTCCGGCGGCCCGCGCGCCGTCCTTCGTCGACGCGGCGGCGAGTCGGTCGCTGACCGCCTGCTGCACTTCGTTGTCGAGCGTCGCGGTCGCCGTCAGATCGAGGCGATCGAGATCGTACAGATTGTTCACGCCCAACGCGGTCATCAGATGCGAGCGCAACGACGTCACCGCCTTGCGCGATACGAACGATTCGGTCGCCGGCGGCAGCCCCGAGCGATGCAGTTGCACCGGCGCGGCGAGCGCCGCGTCGCGCAGCGACATCGAGATCGCGCCGCCGCTCGCCAGCAGCCGCAAATAACTGTCGGTCAGCGATGCGAGATCCGCGTTTCGCCGCAGCAGGAAATGCGACGGACCGCGCTGCGCGATCATCAGCGACAGCACCTGACGGAATGCGAGCCCTTGCGCGGGCAAATTCTCCGGGGTCGGCGGCGCCTTCAGGATAAGGTTCACCGCATCGAAATCGCGGCCGTACCACGCAGCGAGCCCGTCACCGATCCCGTTGATTTCGCCGATGCCCGACTGCGCGGCAAGCGGCACCGAGTTCAAATAACGCATGACGATCTGCTGACGCACTTCCATCGTGCGCGGCCCGTCCAGATACGCGCGCACCGATGCCGATGCAATCTGCCGCAACTTCTCCTGCGGCGTCGCGGTGCGTCCGCCGGGCGAGTGGCGAAACTTCTCGATCTGAGTCGCGAGCGTGCTGCCACCCGGCTGCGGCTGGCTATGGTTGAAAATACGCGCGCCCTGGTCGGCCAATGCGCGGCCAAAGCGCCCCCAGTCGATCGCCGGATTGCGATTGGGCTGGTCCTTGTCCAGCAAATGACGGTCTTCGATAAACAGCAGCGAATTGACGACAAGCGGTGGAATCGCATCGAAGCTGCGGTAAATCCGCTTTGGATAATCGTCGCCGAATAGCGCGTCGCCGGTCGAGTCGTACAGGCGCAAGCCCGCCTGATCTTTCTCTTCGTAGGGGATGAAAAGGCCGTCGTCGGCAAGCGCAAGCATACGATCTGAATCGCGTGCCTGCGATGCGATGGTAAAACCGCGCTCTCGCAGGCGCCGTTCTATCGACGGCAGCAAGGTGTATCCAAGGCGTATATCGTAAGGCCCGTCTTTCGGAAAGCGGATGTTGTCGCTCGGCCCGGTGGCAACCGTAAAGCCGATTTCGCTGGTCAGCTCGGATAGATAGCGCGCCTGCAGACGCGATGTATCCATTTCAATCTGCACGACCCGCACACCGGCTGCGACCGCCACCAGAAACGCGAAAAATATGCCCCACTTCAGCCACTTCCAGGCGGACGTGGTGCCGATGGTGCGCAACGGCGGGACGCGAAGCAGCGGCCGATTCATGGTGGCGTCTCCTTGCAGATGCCGGACCACAAAAAATGCGACTCATATCAGTCTAGCGCGTAACCGCGCGTTGCGAGGGACCGAGACGCAAAGTGGCGCAGGCACTGAGTACGCCGCGCAACACTCGTGCCGCGTCGCCTGCCGCAATGCCGCGCTGCACGGGCGTTTCCGGCATGGCGCGGGCGTGCCGGCGAGGTGGAAGTCGCGCACATACCCTGTGGAAAGCCCGATAGGAGCCCGGCGGAATTTTCAGTACCATAGCCGCCCGTTCAAACGGAATGCGCTATGCAAAGCTTCTATGAAGCGACCGTCACTCGTCCCGAACGGCCGCGTTTGGCGGGCCGGCATAGCGCTCGCGTATGCATCATCGGTGGCGGACTGGCCGGGCTGTCGACCGCGCTCGGTCTCGCGGAGCGCGGTGTGCGCGACGTCGTCGTGCTGGAAGCGGAACAGGTCGGATTCGGCGCTTCGGGCCGCAATGGCGGCTTTGTGTTCGGCGGCTATAGCCTCGACTGCGCGGAACTGCTGAAGGTGCTCGGGCCGACACGGGCGCGCGAACTCTACACGCTGACCACCGATGCGGTGGATCTGATGCGCAAACGCATCCGGCGTTATCGCATCGAATGCGACGCGACCGATGCCGGTGTCATTCTCGCGAACTGGTTCGACGAGCCGGCGCGCCTCGATACGCAGCGCCAGCTAATGAAGGAATCGTTCGGCGTCGATTGGGAACCGCTTGGCGACGATGAACTCGCATCGCGGCTCAAAACCGACCGCTATTACGGCGGGCTTCTCGAGCGCAATGCCTTCCACTTTCATCCTTTGAAGTATGTAGTCGGCGTGGCAGCCGCGGCGGCCGACGCGGGTACGCGCATCCATGAGCACTCGCCGGTGCGCGCACTGCGCGCGCAAAGCGGCGGTTTCGCGATCGATACCGACGACGGAACCGTCGATGCGCAACACGTTGTGATGGCGGGCGGCGGCTATGCGCGCAACGTATATCCACGCGTCGAACGCGCGGTCCTGCCGATCGCCACCTATGTGATCGCGACCGAGCCGCTCGGCGCGCGGTTGAAAGACGCGATCGATTGCGCATCGGCGGTATATGACACACGCTTTGCATTCGACTATTACCGTCCGCTGCCCGACACGCGAATCCTGTGGGGCGGCCGCATCTCGATCGTCGAACGCACGCCGCAGGTCATCGAACGGCTACTGCGCCGGGATTTACTCAAGGTCTACCCGCAACTGCAAGACGTGCATGTCGACTATGCGTGGGGCGGATTGATGAGCTATGCGCGGCACAAGATGCCGCAAATCGGCCAGAGTGCGGATGGCGTCTGGTACGCGGTCGGTTTCGGCGGTCACGGGATGGCGCCGACCACCGTGTGCGGCGAGTTGCTCGCCGCAGCGCTATCCGGTGAACGACCCGTGCCCGACGCATTTGCAAAGTTTGGTCTCACGCACACGTTCGGTGCGTTCGGCCTCGCGGCCGCGCAACTGACCTACTCCGCGATGCAAACACGCGACGCGTTCGCCGCGCGACGGCGCGGCGGACGTTGAACCGACAACCGGGCGGACGTCAGGCCGCCATTGCGCGGCCACGCGAATCGCAGGTGACGGGTCTCTTCATGTTCGACTGTGACGACAAACATCGCGGTCCGGTGCGGCCTTGTTGGTGTACACAGTCATCATTGACGGACCGCCGCGTGGCACCTGCACTGGGCACGGCCCTTGCGTCGATATAATCGAGTCTTGTGTCATCGCTGAAGACAGCGTTCAAACATGGTCCAAACGCCAGGGAGAGTCATGAGGAATCCGTTGCAAGCATCGTTATCCGTCGTCGTCATCGCATGCGCGCTCAGCGCCTGCGCGCAGTTTCAAAGCAACCCCGACGCGGGCGATCCGGAAAACGACACGATCACGCAGCGCCCGGTTGCCGATGTCGTGCAATGCCTCGAACAGGAAGCCAGAAAGCACGATACGCACTTCACCACGTCGCCGATTCCGCAAGGCACGATGCTCGATTTCGGTGACTCGAATATCGTCAAGGTACGCACCGATACCGGTGGCACGACCTATCGGTTCTATGCGGGCAAGCGCCACATGTCGAACATGTGGATCGAGGCGGCCAGCAAGACGTGCGCGCCGTGACGCGCGGTGACAAACACGCGCGTCACAATGAAGTGTAAGCGGATCGCAAACGGTCGCGATGCGAACGCGGCAGCACATTGCGCGACCGTGCAAAAACGTCGCATACATGCGTCACTTAAGTATCGTTTAAGTTTGGCTCCCCATGATCCGAAGCCTGACTCGAACTGCGATCCGTACGAGGTGCCCGATGCACGACAATGAAAGCAAAAACGAACGCGCCGTCCTGCAAACCCCGGCGGCCACGAAGCGGCCAACGATCCTGCGCCGCCTGCTCAGCCACCATGAACTTGCCACGCTGCTGCTGTTGCTGCACGCGCCTATCGATGCGTACGCGAAACCGGAAATTCCATTGTTGAAGGAAGCGGGGCTCGTCGAAAGCATTGCTTCAGTTGCCGGCGCTCCGCGTTTTCGTCTAACCGAAGAAGGCAATGCGATTCTGCGTGGCCTCGGCATCCGATAACAGCATTCCTTTCATCACGCTTGCCATACCGCGTAACCTGCTTCGCGCAAACCGATCGCCAGTTCCACTTCCATATCGCGCGCGCCGTCATACGGCATCGGATTGTAAAAGTCATACAGCTCCGGCATTAGCCGCAAACCGTAGTCGCGCACATAGCGATTCGCCTGAATGTCCGCCTTGTGCCGATCAAAACGCAAGTCCGGGTCTAGCCCCGTCATTCCCACATATACGCACGGCCGGTCGAAGCGATAGTCGGGGTTCGCGCGCCTGAAGCGTGCTTCGTTCCATACCGTGTCGTCGAGTGCGACGACGTACACGTGATAGCGATGCGCGGCCCCTTGCTTTTTCATTTGCCGCGGACGACGCGCGTCATGCGGCTGCGCGCTGGCGGCCGTTGCCAAGCAGCAGCATCCGGTATTCAGTCGGCGTCACGCCGACGGTCGCCTTGAACTGCCGCGTGAATGCGCTGTGATCGGTGTAGCCGCACAGCGCGGCGACATCGGTGACCTTATCGTGCGATACGAGCAGCGCGGTCGCCGCATCGAGGCGCGTTTTCAGCAGCACCTGGCGCGGCGTCAGATGGAACACCTTGTGGAAATAGCGCTCGAGTTGCGCAACCGACATGTCAGCCATCGCCGCAAGCTGCTTCAGATTCAGAGGCTGCACGTAGTTTTGCTGGATGTACTGCACGACCGCCGCAAGACGCGTGTACGCAGGGTGACTGCTCTCGTCGGCCTTCAGGTCGCGCGACGTGCCCGCAAGCCCGACGATCTGCCCTGACGCGTCGCGCAGCGGTTGTTTGCAGGTCAGACACCAGCCAGGCTGGCGGCCCGGATACAGATGCAGTTCGAGCTGATCGACCATCTGGTTGCCGACATGAATGACCGCCTGGTCCTGCGCGGTATAGATCCGGCCGAAGCGGCGCGGAAATACGTCTTCAGCGGTCTTGCCGAGCAGCGCGTCCTTTTCCTTGTAGCCACAACGCGACACCAGCGTGCGATTGACCAGCGCGTACCGCGCGTCGGCATCCTTCACGAAGAACACGGTGTCCGGCATCGCATCGAAAACCGGCTCGAGCAGCGTGAAATGCGCGAGCATCGCGGCAAGCGCTGAAGCGCCTGCGCCCGGCGTCGCACGCGGCTTTGCTTCGGTCGTTTCCTGCGGGTGAGCCAGCGAGTTCATTGCGGGTTCCGTGATTCGCGGTGCGGCGCGAGGGTCATCCGACCGTGGTTCCTCCGGTCGTGTGCGACGATTATAGGGCCGCGCAGCGCCGCAAAAAATTCGGAGTGCGCCTCAGAGGCGACGTAAAGACGTTGATGTGCAACTCGCGGTACGTGGCCGCTCATTCGCTGGCGGTTGCCGGCTCCGGTGCGGCTTCGAGCAGTGTCGCAATCCGCGCCGGGCTGAACGGAGGCCGCGTTTGAGCGGTGTTCCAGCCGAAATACACCTCGGCCGCCGTTGCGCAGACTCGTCCCTGACAAGGCCCCATCCCGCAGCGCGTCTGCAGTTTTGCATCGCGCCAGTTCGTATGCTCGCGCACATCGGCGCAACTGACATCTTCACAGCGGCACAGCACCGTGTGATCGGATGGCAACGCGCGTGCGGCTTCGCGAAGCGCAAACGCGGTCTCGACACGCCGAGCGAAACGCTGCCAGCGATCGCGTTGCGCATGCAGTCGCGTCGCTTCACGGGTCGCGCCGACTGCATTCAGGCCAGCGATCTCGCCTTCGACGCTCGCCAGCTCCATGCCGCCGATGCCTGTGCATTCGCCCGCGGCAAATACCTGATCGAGCGACGTGCGCTGTTCGTGATCGACAATCAGCACGCTGCCCGCCGCAGCATCACGGCGAATCGCACAGCCCAGCGCGTCGCCGAGTGTGATGTTCGGCACGAGCCCATAACCGCACGCGATACGATCGCAGTCGAATACGACGTCGGCAGCGCGATCGGCGCTTGCGCCGCGGCGAATGCTGATCCGCTCGACGCGACCGTCGCCGTGCGCCTCGCGCACAACGCTGCCAGTCAGATAACGCAGCCCCCCAAAACCACGCGTTAGCTGCGCGGCCTGCCATAGCTTCGACGGCGTCGCCGCTAGCCCGATACCAAAACGCGCGAGCGCCGACCATGGCGCCTGCTCGACCACCGCAAGCACGGTCGCGCCCGCTTGCCGCGCGGTCGCAAGCGACGCAATCAGCAGCGGACCGCTACCCGCGATCACAATGCGCTCACCGCGCACCGGCATACCGCCCTTGATCAGCGCCTGCAAACCGCCGGCGCCGGTCACGCCGGGCAAGGTCCAGCCGTCGAACGGCAACAGCCGCTCGCGTGCGCCGGTTGCGAGAATCAAACGCTGGTAGCCGAGCTCGAGTGCGCCGCGTTGCGCCGATTCGACCAGCAAGCCGCGATCGTCTAGCGGTGCGACAACGCGCGCGGATGACAGCAACACGACGTTACCGGCGCTTCGCAACGCGGCAAGCTGCCAGGTCAACGCCGCAGCCGGCGGATGCGCGGGCCCATTGCGCCACACCTGACCACCCGCACGCGGATTGTCGTCGAGCACCGCGACGCGCGCGCCCGCCTGTGCGGCCGCACGCGCGGCGCTCAAACCGGCAGGGCCAGCGCCTACGACGACGACGTCAACCTGTTGTTTGATCATGTCAGCGCGGTCCGGTTGTTTCGATTACCTGTCCGTCGCGGCATAGCGTCTGACACGCGAGCGTGTGCGCGACACCGTCGATCGTCACGCGGCATTCCTGGCATACGCCCATTCCACACAGCGCGGTGCGCGGCGCGCCGCTTACCGAGGTGCGCGTGCCTGCAACACCCGCATCGGCCGCGAGCGCGGCCGCGACGGTCGAACCCGCGAGAACGATTAGTGCGCGCCCGTCGATCGTCACGCGCACGCGAGCTTCATTCAGGTTCGTGTCATGCATGGCAGACTCCGGGCGCGAAGCGCGCGGGCAAATACGGTTCGACCGGAATCGCCGTCGTACCGCCGGTGATCTGCGCGGCAAGCAATTGCGCGGTCGCAAGCGATGTCGTCACACCCAGACCTTCGTGACCGACAGCGAGCCAGACGCCGGCCGCGCTCTCGCCTGCAGCGCGATGGTCCGCACGCCCGATCAACGGCAAGCCATCCGGCGTCGCCGCGCGAAAGCCCGTCCACGCGCGAATGCCATTCAGGCGAGGCACCGCCGGCAAATACCGCGCGGCGCGCCGCAGCATCTGCGCGAGCACCGGCATTTCGACCGCGGGGTCGGTTGAATCGAACTGTCGCGACGAACCGATCAGCAGTTGGCCGGTCGGACGCGGCTGTGCATTGAACGCGACAGAGGTGCCGGTCGCATGATGCGCACTCTTGATATAGCCGAGCTCCAGCAGCTCATGCCGGATCAGGCCAGGATAGCGGTCCGTGATCAGCAGATGGCCCTTCTTCGGTTGCAGAGGCAACGATTGCACCAGACCGGTTGCGTGAATGCCGTTAGCGACGACCACGTGCGCCGCCTCGATGCGCTCGCCGTCCGCAAGCGTGACGGACCGTGCATCGACTGCGACCGCACGCGCGCCGAGCCGCACGTTGATGCGCGATGCGGCCGGCGACAGCGTCAGCAACCACTGCGTGGCCGCCGGCGCATAGACAATGCTGTCCTGTTCGATCAGCAGGCCGCCTGCCATGCCGTGCGTCAAGGCCGGCTCACACGCGCGTAGCGCGTTCGAGTCGAGCAATTGCGCGTCAACGCACTGTGCCGCGAACGCATCGTGCATCGTGCGCGCGGCTTGCCATTCTTCTTCGTCCGCCGCGACCCATAGCGTGCCGCAACGCGAGAACGCATCGCGCGTGCGCAACCGCGGCGCCAGCTCCAGCCACAAGTCTCGCGAATAACGGCTCAGCGCCAACTCGGCCGGCGACTCGTGCATCACGACGATATGCCCCATGCCCGCCGCGGTCGCACCGCCGCCGATGCCGTGAGCATCCAGCACCGTGACGCGCGAGCCACGCGCGGCCAGTTCCGCCGCGCATGCGGCGCCGACGATACCGGCGCCGACGATCAGTACATCCGCTTTCATCGACTGCCTCACGTCCGTGCTGCTTTGCCCTTCCCGCACAGGGTGCTCGCTATGGTTGCGCTCACAACGGATGCGTTAACCGCCACGGGTATTCCCATCGCTAACGTCATCGCGTCGGAATGCCCCATGTGAACGGGTCGCTTCCGTCAAAACACAGTCGGCTTTCCGCCATGATGTGGGCGTGTCCAGTAATTGTCGGGACGATCGCGGCGATGCCGTCAGCCGCCGCTTCCGCTGCTTCCGCTGCTTCCGCTGCTTCCGCTGCTTCCGCCGGTACATAGCAGGCTTCAAAGACGCTGCCGATAATGCTTTCCTGGCGCCATACCGCGCCCGGAGCAAGCTTGCCGTCGGCCGCGAGACAGGCAACCTTCGCGCTCGTCCCGGTGCCGCACGGCGAGCGATCGTATGCATTGCCCGGGCACAGCACGAAGCTGCGACTGTCGATGCCCTCGCGCGAGCCGGGACCGAACAGTTCGATATGGTCGATATAACCGCCCGCCGCACCCGTGATACCCGACGCATTCAGCGCGTCGCGCATCGTCGACGTGAACGCAGTCAGTTCAGCGATATGCGCGGGCTCCAGCACGCGACCATGATCCGCGACGAGGAAGAACCAGTTGCCGCCCCACGCAATATCGCCGGTGAATGCACCGTAACCCGGCACGTCCACGCTCACACTCTTCCGATAGCGGTAAGACGGCACGTTGCGTACCGACACGCTCAGATCGTCGTTCAACGTCGCTTCGACAACGCCGACCGGCGTCGCAATCCTGTGCTTCCCCGGGCCGATACGTCCCGTGTGCGCGAGCGACACAACGAGCCCAATCGTGCCGTGCCCACACATGCCGAGATAACCGACATTGTTGAAAAAGATCACGCCCGCCGCGCATTCAGGAACATCCGGCTCGCACAGCAGCGCGCCGACGACGACGTCCGAGCCGCGCGGCTCGGTCACGATGCCGGCTCGCCAGTTGTCGAAGCGGGTGCGGAATACATCGAGGCGCTCGGCGAGCGTGCCGCTGCCGAGGTCGGGGCCGCCGGATACGACGAGCCGCGTGGGCTCGCCGCCGGTGTGCGAGTCGATAACGTTCAGGGTTTTCATGGCGACATGGTAGGAATGCGGCACGCGCGAGTCTTGACCCCGCTGCGCGCCGTTCATGACGATTTCAGCATAGCCATCGCGACTGCGCGCCATTGTAGCGAATGCACTCGTCAACCGCTGCGAGGTTGAGTACGACAGCGTATGCCGATAGCGTCACCGGTCAGCGCGGCGTTGGACGATTGCCCGGCCGAGAAGCCGCTCATTCGCGCACCTGGTGACAACCCCAATTGTCCGAAATGCCCATCAGAAACGGGTTCAGGATGCCTACGCAAATCTCTTCGACTATGCTGAAATCGTCATCGAGCACGCGCGAATCGCGCAAGACGGCCGATTTTTCCCTGCTTACACTGCGATCGATTCATCAACATCAGGAGAGCCGTCGTGGCGCATATCTGGGAAGGCGTATTGCCCGCCGTCACCACCAAATTCAACGCGGATTTCAGCATAGACCGCGCGTGGACGAAGAAGAACATCGAGGCACAGATCGACGCGGGCGTCGACGGGATTATCGTATGCGGTTCGCTCGGCGAAGCGTCGACGCTTTCCCTCGATGAAAAGTTGCAAGTGCTCGATATCGCCGTCGAAGCGTCGCATGGCCGTGTGCCGGTGCTGCTGACGATCGCCGAAAACAGCACGCTCGACGCCTGCCGCCAGGCCGAAGCGGGTGCGCGGCGCGGCGCGGCCGGCTATATGGTGCTGCCTGGCCTGCGGTATCTGTCGGACCGCCGCGAAACGCTGAACCATTTCCGGATGGTTGCGAACGCAAGCAGCTTGCCGCTGATGATCTACAACAATCCGCTTGCATACGGCGTCGATATGACACCCGACATGTTTGCGGAGATCGCGGATGAAAAGAAGATCGTCGCGATCAAGGAATCGTGTGGCGACGTGCGGCGCGTGACCGATCTGATCAACGCAGTGGGCGACCGTTACGCGATTCTGTGCGGCGTCGACAACCTCGCACTCGAGGCGATGACGATGGGCGCGCACGGCTGGGTCGCGGGGCTCGTTTGCGCGTTCCCGCACGAGACGGTCGCGATCTACAAGCTGTTCAAGGCAGGCCGCTTCGAGGAAGCACGCGCCATTTACCGCTGGTTTGCGCCGCTGCTGGCACTCGACGTATCGGCAAAGCTCGTGCAGAACATCAAGCTGGCCGAAGCGATCGTCGGCCTGGGTACCGAGCCGGTTCGTCCGCCGCGCCTGCCGCTCGCGGGCGATGAGCGCAAAGCGGTCGAGGCGCTGGTCCGCCGCTCGATCGAAGCGCGTCCTGCTCTGCCAAAGCTGTAATCGACGCTGCGTTCGCAGCCGTTTTCGATGCTGTTACCACTGCTGTCGTCGCATCACGCGTAACACCCGCGGCGTGCCATCGCGCACGCCGCGTCCGGCATTCGCAGCACCACGCTTGTCAACCATGCACGGGCCGCATGCATCGCGTGCGTGATGCCTGCGTGCATTCATACACGGGGGAGTCACAGTGAAGCTCAAGATATCGCATATCGTGATCGCATCGGCGCTCACGTGGACGACCGGCGCGCAAGCCGCGGACGGCGACGTCGTGAAGATCGGTTTTGCCGCGCCGTTGACCGGCCAGCAATCGAATTACGGCACCGACATGCAAAAGGGCGCGCAACTCGCGATCGACGATTTCAACGCGACGCATCCGGTGATCGGCGGCAAGCCGGTTACGTTCGCGTTGACGTCCGAAGACGACCAGGCCGATCCGCGCACGGGCACGACCGTCGCACAACGTCTGATTGACGGCGGCGTGCACGGCATCGTCGGTCACTTCAACTCGGGCACGAGTATTCCCGCGTCCGACCTGTATAACCGTGCGGGTCTGCCGCAGGTTTCCATGGCGACGTCGCCGGCCTACACCGCACGCGGCTACAAAACCACCTACCGGCTGCTGACCAGTGATTCGCAAGCGGGCAGCATCATGGGCACCTATGTGGTGAAGCACCTGAAGTACAGCCGTGTCGCGATCATCGATGACCGCACCGCATATGGCCAGGGAATCGCCGACGAGTTCGCCGCAGCCGTGACGGCAGCGGGCGGCACCGTCGTCAAACGCGACTTCACGAACGACAAGGCGCTCGATTTCTCCGCGATCCTGACCAACATGAAGGGCTTGAACCCGGACGCGATCTTCTACGGCGGCGGCGACGCGCAATCGTCGCCGATGATCCGCAAGATGCGCCAGCTCGGCATCAAGTCCGCGTTTATCACTGGCGAGATGTCGAAGTCGCCGACTTTCCTGAAGGTCGGCGGCAGCGCGGCCGAAGGCTCGATCGTGTATATGGGCGGTCTACCGAAAGAGAAAATGCCAGGTTTTACCGGCTTCGAAACGCGCTACAAGGCACGCTTCCATGAAGACCCGGTTACCTACTCGCCGTACTCGTACGACGGCACGATCGCGCTTCTGACTGCAATGAAAGATGCGAACTCGACCGACCCGAAGGTGTACACGGCATGGCTCGACAAGGTGAACCTGAAGGGCGTCACGTCAAACGACGTCGCGTACGACGCGAAAGGCGATCTGAAAGACGCGCCGGTGACAATCTATAGGGTGGAAAAAGGCGCATTCGTGCCGATGGATACGATCGGCGGAAAGAGCTGAGCGGGTTGCAGTTCAATCAGCGCGCGGCATCGCACCGCGCGCGTCGTTGCTTCTCAATGTTCATGCTCGATGATCAGGCTGCGGCGATTTCGACCGCCGCAGTCGCTTCAGCCGGCGTGTCATGCTCGGGACGCACGCATAACAAACGGTAACCGCTCTTGTACACCGGCTGCAGACAATAGTCGTTGCACGCTTCGATCTGCAGCAGCAAGCGCAGGCGCGACACGTGGCTGTCGATCGTGCGCGTGACTTCGAGAAATTCGCGCCCCCACACCATCGCGAAGATATGGTCGCGCGACAGCACACGGCCGACATTCGAAAAGAACAGCGTCGCGAGGCGATACTGCGTACCCGACAATTGAACCGGCTTGCCGCGCAGCTTGACGATCTGGCGGCGCGTGTCGAAATGGTACGGGCCGACATCGAAGCACGTCACGCCAAACCGCTCCGGATACGAGCGCCGCAATAGCGCGGTGACCCGTTCGCGGAATTCGGCGATGCGGATCGGAAATGTCAGGTAATCGTCCGCGCCGCTGATCAGCGCACGCACGACGTTTTCTTCGGCGCCCTCTTCGGACACGAATATTGCCGGCACGCGGTCACCGCTCACCGCACGCGTGGACTTCAGCACGTCGACGCCGGACATTCGTACGCCGTGCCAATCGAGCACGAGCAGGTCGGCGGTGGAGCGCGCGAGCGCTTTGGACATCGTCAAACCGTCGTCATAGACCATGCAGCTATGACCAGACTGCACCAGGATGCGCTCCAGGTGCTTGCCTCGCACCGGGTCGCGTTGAAGGATTGCTATACGCATTGTAAAAATTCTCGACTAGTAGCCTCGGTGGCGATTCTCTGGGCACGAAATACTCATGCCCATAAGATCAGTCTGAATTTGCATACGCTGCGCGCTCGGCGGGCCCATTCCGACCGGGCCCAAACCGGCTGCGCGAAATCACGCGCCGATATTTCGCAAGAGCCCGAAACGTCACGACAACGATCCGCCCTACCATGGGTCGCATGAAGACCCTATCCCTTTCCTCACCGTCCGACACGTCGTCATCGTCACGTTTGACACCTGCGCTCGCGCGGATTGTCGCGACCGTCAGTGTCGGCTTCGTCGTCACGCAACTCGATGTGACGATCGTCAACGTCGCGCTCGCGCGCATCGGCGCCGATTTGCACGCGAACGTCACCGCGCTGCAGTGGATCGTCGATGCGTACACGCTCGCGTTCGCGGTGCTGATGCTGTCGGCAGGCGCGCTCGGCGACCGGTACGGCGCACGGCGGATGTTTGCGGGCGGCATTGTGCTATTCGCGTTCGCGTCGCTGCTATGCGGACTCGCCGCGAATGACACGCTGCTCGTCGCCGCACGCGCGCTCCAGGGGGTCGGTGCGGCCGCGATGCTGCCGAACTCGCTCGCGTTGCTGAATCGGTCGTGCGCGCACGATCCGAAGTTGCGCGCGCGTGCGGTCGGCCTGTGGACCGCCGCCGGCGCGATCTCGATCGCCGCGGGCCCGGTCGTCGGCGGCGTGCTGATCGACCTGTTCGGTTGGCGCAGCATCTTTCTGGTGAACCTGCCGTTATGCGCGGCCGGCCTTGTCGCAACGTTCGCATGGTTGCCGAAGCCTGCGCCGGCCAGCACGCGAGTGCAGTCCGCACCCGCAGCTTCGGCGCGCGGCATCGATCCGCTCGGCCAGTTTCTCGCCATCATCGCGTTGACCGCGTTCACCGGCGCAGTGATCGAGTGGCGGCCGCTCGGTATCGCGCATCCTCTGGTCGCGGGCGGCCTCGGTGTTGCGCTGGTCGCCGGGCTCGCATTTATCGCCACCGAGCAGCGCGCCGCTGCGCCAATGCTACCGCTCGCGCTATTCAGCAACCGTACGTTTAGCGCCGCGGTGCTGTTCGGCGTGTGCGTGAATCTGACGTACTACGGTGTCGTGTTCGTGCTGAGCCTGTTCTTGCAGCGCGTGCGTGGCGACACGCCGTTGCAGGCCGGCCTCGCGTTCCTGCCGCTGACCGGCGGGTTTCTGGTTTCGAATGTCGTCAGCGGCTGGGTGGTCGGCCGCTTCGGCTCGCGCGTGCCGATGTTCACCGGCGCGCTGATTGCCGCGCTCGGCTACGGCCTGCTGCAACGCGTGGATGCGCACACGCCGCTGTGGGCGCTGCTGGTGCCGTTCCTGCTGATCCCGTCCGGCATGGGACTCGCGGTGCCCGCGATGACGACCGCGGTGCTCGCGTCGGCGGACGCACGGCGTGCCGGCACCGCGTCCGCGGTACTGAACACGGCACGCCAGGCAGGCGGCGCGGTCGGCGTCGCCGCGTTTGGCGCGCTGGCGAGTGGCTCGCAAGCCGTGCACATCGTGGCGGGGCTGCATGCCGCAACGGCCGTTTCGACTGTGGTGCTGCTGATCGCCGCGGCACTCGCGCGTTTCATCGATCCGCATCCGCATGCACGCGTGCAACGCGGGCCGCAAACTTCGCCACGAGAAAGTGCGACCTGAGCGCGAGCCAGGTCCGATCCGCGCCCCGCCGAAAACAAAGACGCCCGCGATACGGTTCGTATCGCGGGCGTCTGATCTTGTAGCACGCGGACTGTAGCGCGCAAAGGGTTGGGTATCTCCTACAACGTCACTTCCTGAATTTGCCCGGTATCGAGCGCCTTTTCGATCAGCCCTTCGCTTTGCGTCTTGCGAATTGCGTTCGCGACAAGGTCTTCGGGCTCTTCGATTTCCGCCTTGATCGTACCGATCAAACCGGACGCATCGAGAATCACGAGCGTTTTCGCCGAGTCGGCCTGACTAATGATGACGCGATGCGGCGTCGGCCCTTCGCCGAGGCTCGCGCAAAACTGCATGACCTGGCCGCCGATCAATTGGTCGAAAGCTTGAATCATTGCATCTCCTTGTCAGCTCAAAACGATTGCGCTGGATAACGCCATATCGGCACCCACAACCGGCGCCAATTCGATACACGGCGTTCGCTACAGGCTCAACCTGCCACGCGGCGCCCGCATGCCGTCGACGCTGATGCGCCCCGCACCGGTCACCACCAACAGCAGGAAACCACCGGCAATCGCGATGTTCTTCCAGAAATGCACGACCATTTCACGTTCAACGTTGGGGTCGGTCGCATTCCAGAAATCATGCCCGAGAACCGCAGTCGCCACCGTGTAGATTGCAAGAATCAAACCGACCGCGCGCATTCGCCAGCCGAACACGAGCAAGATCCCGCCGAGCAGCTCGATCGCGACGACAATCGGCCCCGCGAACATCACAAATGGCACGCCTCTCGAGTTCAGGTAGCCCAGAAAGCCTGCGTAACCCGTCAATTTCATCGTGGCGCCCCAAAGGAACAGCACCGCAAGCGCGATACGTGCAATGAAAATCACGCCGGATTCGACGGTACGCGTCATGTTGGTCTCCTCCCATTCGAATATGCAAAAGACCGTGCCAAAACGCGTCAGTTCCCGCAAATGGCCGTAGGCTCTCGCATTCGGTGCTTTATATGCAATCGATATAGCGACGGGCACGATGCATCCGAATGACGCTCAAGCACTTTTAACTCAATGTTTTAACTCACAGCTTGTGACGCCGGTTGTTATAATCCTCTCATAACCCGAACGAAATCTAACGCGCGTCGCGCACGGTATCTCAGAGGAATCCATGGTCAAAACTGAACGTCTGCGCGTGCTTGCCGATGCATTGGCAAGACAAAGCGTGATGCGTCTGCGCGACGCGGCATCACTGCTCGGCGTTTCGGAAATGACCGTGCGCCGCGATATTGCCGCGAGCCCAGGCAAATTCACGTATCTCGGCGGATATATCGTCAGCGCGACCGACGTGCCCAATAGCGCCGGCTATTCGCTGGAGCAGGAAAAAGATCACTTCGCGCACGCAAAGGCGGAAGCTTCGTCGATTGCAGCCGGGCTCATCGTCGACAACGAAACGATTTTTATCGACTGCGGCACCACGCTCACCACGCTCGCGCGGCTGATCCCAACGGAGATGCATGTGACGGTGGTTTGCTATTCGCTTAACGTCGCGGAAATTTTGCGGCGCAAACCGAACGTGCGGATGATCCTGCTGGGCGGCGTTTATGTGCCGTCGTCCGACTCGTTCGCTGGCGAGGAAAGCATCGAGGTGCTGAGCCGGATGGGCATCAACAAGGCGTTTATTTCAGCAGGCGGTGTCGATGCCGCACGCGGCGTCACATGCTGGAATTTTCACGAGGTCGCGCTCAAGCAGGCGGCGATGGCAAGCGCGGTGGAAAGCCATCTGGTGGTGGACAGCAGCAAGTTCGGGGTGGTCAAAGCGGTGCGCTTTTCACAGGTCGACGACTTCGACTCGATCATCACCGAGAAAGGACAGGAAGCACGCCGGCGCAAGTGAACGCGCCGGCGTTTGCAGTCTGAGCGGTCGTGTCTGAAGGCCCCGGCGCATGAAGCAACGCCCGCGGCAGAACCGCTGCGGCGAAGTCGCTAGCGCTTTCGCTGCAGCGCGAACAGCGTACCGGCAACCAGAATAAACGCGCCGATAATCACCTTCTGCCAGGTGCTCGGCACGCCGACCAGAATCAGCACATTCTCGATCAGCGTCACGAGCACGACACCGAGCAGCGTACCCGCCACCGTCCCGGTGCCGCCCGTGATGCGCGCGCCGCCGAGAATCACCGCGGCGATCACATCGAGTTCCGTGCCGACCAGGTCGAACGGATTGGCAAGCCGATTGTTCGACACGTGAATAATGCCGGCGATGCCCGCCAGCATCCCCGTATAGCCGAACACGAACAGGTGGATTGCGCGCAGGTTATAGCCGAGCCGCTCGGCAATCGCGAGACTGCCGCCCATTGCATAGACGCCGCGTCCCATCATCGTGCGGTTGAGCAGCCACCATGTGACCACCGCGGCGATCACGAGCGCGAGCACCGAGACCGGCAGCACCGCGCGCAGACCATCGGCCGTGTGATAGAAGAACAGCGGAATGCGGCCGAAGTGGTCCATGCTGTGCGGGATGTTCATAAAGAACGTCGTGCCGATAAACGTCAGCAGCAGACCGCGATACAGATATTGCGTGCCGATCGTCACGATCAGCGACGGCGCTTTGAGCCTGAAAACAAGCACGCCGTTGATCAAGCCGAGCAGAATGCCGCCCACCGCGCCGGTCAGCAGGATCAGCGCGAACGGTGCATCGGGCCACCACGCGAATACAGCTTTCGTGATCCCGTACATGGTTAGCGCCGCGATTGCGGTGAACGATACGTCGATACCACCTGACGCAAGCACGACCAGCGTGCCGAGTGCGAACAACGACACGGTCGTCGCTGAATGCAGCAGGTCGAACAGCGTCGCAAACTGGAAAAAGCGCGGATTGATCGCGCCGACGACAACGCACAACACGACGATCAACGCAGCCGTGAACCATTCAGGCTGACGCGCGAGACGCGTACGCCAGCCTGACGGCTTGAGCTTCGGTGCGATTTCAGCGACGTTGGGAGTGGCCATGGTCCGGTTCATGCTCGATGACATCGATGACTTCCTATAACCTTTAAAACCGATGAAGCGCCTGAGACTGCAATGCTGAGTTACCCCTATGCGGCTTCCGACAGCAGCGCGTGATACAGGTCTGCTTCTTCCAGCTGATCCGCGCGGTACTCGTTCGCGACGCGGCCTTTCTTCATCATCAGAATCCGGTCGCAGTTCTGCAGCAACTCGGGCAAGTCGTCGCTGATCAGAATGATGCCGATCCCGCGCTGCGACAGTCGCTGCATGATCCGGTAGATGATGTCCTTCGAACCGACATCGACGCCGACCGTCGGCCCATGCAGAATCAGCACGCGCGGATCGATCGCGAGCCAGCGGCCGATCAGCACGCGCTGCTGGTTGCCGCCCGATAGCGATTGCACGGGCTTGTCGACGTCCGGCGTCGCGATTTGCAGTTCTTTCACGGTATCGACCGCGAGTGCCTGCGCTCGGGCGCGATCGACTTGCCCGAAGCGATCTCGCAGACTCGCGATCATCGCGGTGATCACATTGTCGCGAATCGGCTTGTCGAGAAAGAGCCCTTCGTTAAGCCGGTCTTCGGGTACGTAGCCAATCCGATGTTCTTTCGCGTCGGACGGCGTACGCACCGCAATCATCTTGCCGTCCAGCACCAGCGCGCCGCTATCGGCCGGCGCGACACCGGCGAGCGCGCGTGCCAGTTCGTTGCGGCCCGAATCGAGCAGTCCGGTTACACCGAGAATTTCACCGCGATGCACGCAGAACGACACATCCGCGAACTGCGCGGCGCGCGTCAGATGCTTCACGTCGAGCACCACTTCGCTGCCGACTCCGCCTTCGCGATAGCGCTCATTCGACAACTGGCGCCCGGTCATCAGTTCGCTGATCTGCGCCTTCGAGTAGTGCTCGATCGGACCTTGCGCCATCTTCTGACCGTCGCGCAGCACGATCACTTCGCCGCCAATCGCATAGCATTCGTCGAGCTTGTGGCTGACGAACAGCACCGTCACGCCGTGCGCGCGCAGATTGGCAAGCACCGCGATCAGATTGTCGACTTCCTTTTGCGTGAGCGACGTGGTCGGTTCGTCCATGATCACGAACTTCGCCTCGCTGGCGATCGCGCGTGCAATCGCGACGAGTTGACGGGTCGCCAGCGGCAACTGTTCGATTAGCGTTGCCTGAAATTCGGCGTCGCCAGGTAGCCCGACTGCATGCAATGCGCGCTGCGCAGTCGCCGCGAGCGCTTTGCGGTCGAAGGTGCGCGTCAGGCGCCCGTTGTGCTCAGCGAGTTCCGACGTCAGCGCGACATTCTCCGCGACGTTCATATTCGGCAGCAGCGACAGGTCCTGATAAACCGTCTCGATGCCCGCCGCGAGCGATTCGAGTGCCGACAGCCGCGCGTGCCGCACGCCTTCGATAACGAGTTCGCCTTCATCCGGCGGTTGGGCGCCGGAAATGATCTTGATCAGCGTGCTCTTGCCGCAGCCGTTTTCGCCGAGCAGGTGATAAATCTGCCCACGCTGAAACGACAGGCTTACGCCACGCAGCGCATGCACGCCGGTAAAGCGCTTGTGCACGCCGACCACTTCGAGAAACGGTGTCGAGGAAACGGGTGAGTTCATGTGCGAGGCCGTCATCTTCAAACGCGCATCCGCGTCGGGATACCCACTGACGACGCGGATGCGCGGCATTGCCGCCATCAAACCAGCATCAAAAGATGCTGCCTAGAACGAGTACTGCTTGTAGTTCGACTTGTCGACGCTGACCCAGCCTTGACCGCGCACGATAATGCCCTTGCCCGGTCCCTTCGACACCGTCACCTTCTCGTAGCCCGGCAGACCGAGGTTCGCGCCGTTTTCGACCGTCTTGCCGTCGATCAGCATCTTCGCAACCTTGTTCATCGCGATGCCGGCGAGCTTCGGATCCCAGAACGCGATACCGTTGATCGCACCGCTTTCGAGGTACTTGCCCGCTTCGGTCGGCAGACCCGTGCCGTACACGCAGATCTTGCCCTGCAGACCGGCTTCCTCGACCGCGCGGCCGATGCCGATCACGTCGAGCGACGACGAGCCCTGGAAGCCCTTCAGATCCGGATGCTTGCGCAGCACTTCCTTCGCCACTTCATACGCGCGCTCGCCGTCGTTGTTGGTCTCGAGGTTCTTTTCGACGAGACTCATCTTCGGATACTTCTTCGCTGCGTTGTCGATGCCGCCGTTCGCCCACTGCACCTGCGAGCGGCTGCCGAGCGAGCCGACCAGCGTCGCCCACTTGCCTTCGTCGTGCATGCACGATGCAAGCCGTTCGTTGAGCGCGGCGCCGTATGCGGAATTGTCGAACGCCTCGACGTCGACCATCGTGTTCTTTTCGTTGTCCGCCTCGTGCGTGACCACCTTGATGCCGCGGTCCATCGCCTTCTTCAGCGCCGGCTCGAGCGTCGGCGGGTCATACGGCACGACCGCGATCGCATTCACTTTCTTCGCGATCAGGTCTTCGATAATCTTCAGCTGCTGCGCGGCGTCCGCGCGGCCCGGCCCTGTCTGATAGACCGTCACGCCCGGCGTTTCCTGGCCGAACTGCTTGACGCCTTCGTCCATCCGGTTGAACCAGCTGATGCCCGTTACCTTGACGACCGTGACAATCGTTTCATTGGTTGCCGCATAGGCGGTCGCGGCGATACCGGCGGCGAGTGCGCATGCTGTCAAAGCAACGCCCAAACGTACGGGTTTCATGTAGTTGTCTCCTTGCTTTTTCGTTGACGCCCCACGATTAACGAAGACGGACGCCTGAGGCGCGATGTCCGCCTGATTTCCTGCGGTTGACCCGCTAGCCGCCTGCCGGACGCTTGCCGCCGGCCCGCTGACTACCGAAGCCGAAGATCGCGCGCACGCGCTCGCCGCCCGCAAATGCCAGCGACAGCAGCAGCAGGAAGCCCCATGCGCAATCGCCGAAGAACTGCGACACGCCGAGCAGATTGAACAGGCTCGACAGGAACTGCAGCACGGTCGCGGCAAAAAACACACAGATGATGCGTCCATAGCCGCCGGCCGGATTCACACCGCCCATCACCGCGATCAGAATTGCGATCAGCAGATACGAATTGCCGTAGTCCCATTTCGCGCTCGACGTGTGCGACACACTGACAAGCCCGGCCAGCGACGCAAGCACGCCGCACATCGTGTAAGTGAGGATCAGCATCCGTTCACGCGGAATGCCCGCATAAAATGCGGCGCGCTGATTGGTGCCCATCAGATACAGACGCAGGCCGAACGGCGTGCGCTTGAGCAGCCAGCCGAGAAAGACGACTGCGACCATGAAGATCCAGAACTGGATCGGCACCTGCAAGAACGTGCCGTTGCCGATATCGGAAAGCGGATCGACATAGTCGACGTGAACCGATGCGCCATTACTGAGCGCCACCGCGATGCCGGTGAAGAGCAGCTGCGTACCGAGCGTGCAGAGGATCGGCGTGAGCTTCAGGCGCGCGATGATAAAACCATTCAACAAGCCACCGAGCAGGCCCGAGCCAACCACGATCACGCAGAACAGCGCGGTAAATAGCGCCGGCGAATCGTCGCCGCTCACCACATGCGGCACGATCAGCGCGGCAATCATGCCGGAAAGATTCGCCAGCCCGACACCGGACAGATCGATACCGCCGTTGCCGGACAGCATCGACAGCATGATGCCGAGCGCGAGCAGCGCTACTTCGGGAAGTTGTGCGGCCATCGACTGCAGATTGTCGATGCCGACGAACTGGCCGCGTGAAAGCCAGATCGCGACCAGCACGATCACCAGATTCACGGCGAGCAGGAAGTTCAGCTGCCGGTCGGCGAACAGCTTTTGCGCGTTGAGCGAGAACCTCATGGTAACGGCAAGCTCCTTCAGACTTCGCGATACGTCGGGGATTCGATCATGCGGACAGCGCGCGCGCGGATCCGGACTGACTCAGAACCTGGTTGATTTCGGCGAGCGATGGCATCGACGGCGCGGTGCCCGCGCGCGTCACCGAAATGCCCGCGAGCGCGCACCCAAACCGGGTCGCCTCAAGCGGACTCTCGCCACGCGCGAGCGCGGCCGCGAAACCGCCGGTGAAGCCATCGCCAGCGCCCGCGGTTTCAACGACGCGCCCGCAACGAAACGCGGGCACGAATACCGACTGATGCGCGCAATGCAGCAGCGCCCCTGCTTCGCCTAGTGTGATGATCGCGGTGCCAACACCTTTTTTTAGCAGCACGTCCGCTGCACGGCGCGCGTCGTCGACATTGTTCACGGCCATGCCGGTCAGTGCGGCAGTCTCGGTCTCGTTCGGCGTGATGTAGTCGCACAGTGGGAAGATATCGTCGCCAAGCGGCAACGCGGGCGCTGGATTAAACACTGTCGTCACGCCGTGCTTGCGCGCGACTTCGAGGCCGCGCTTCGCCGCGGGAATCGGCTGTTCGAGCTGCGTGACGAACACGCGTGCACCTGCAATATCGGCTTCGATCGCATCGACGTCCGCGGCGGACATCGTGCCTGCCGCGCCGGACGCGACGATGATCGCATTCATTCCGCTGGTTTCATCGACGAAGATATGCGCGGCGCCCGTCGACGCGCCGTCGATCACGGTGGCCCGCGACGTGATGCCTTCGGCGTCCCAGGTCGCCCGCGCGATCTGGCCGAATGCGTCGTTGCCGACGCGCGTGCAGAACACAACGTCAGCACCCGCGCGCGCGGCGGCGACCGCCTGGTTCGAGCCCTTGCCGCCCGGGCCCATCGCGAATGCGGAGCCGGCGATGGTTTCGCCGATCAATGGCATCCGTTCCGCGCGAAACGTCAGGTCCGTCACGTAGATACCGAGGATCACCACGCGACCGCGAGCTTGCGATTGCGTGGTCATTTGCGTGTTTCCCGCGGAGCATCCGGCGCGAGCATCACGCCTTTCTTGAATACGAAGCAGCCGTACCCGCGTTGCTCGCCGGTCGCGATCACGCAATACGCTTTGCGCGCGCGCTCATAGAAAGCGAAGCGTTCGATCGAATGGAACGGCACATTACGCCCTTCGGCTGAGTCGACTTCGGCCTGCGCCTCGCGCTGCACCGCGGGAATCGTGTTCGGCTCGCCCACCACCTCCATCCGCAACGCGGGATCGTCGACGAACGTGTCGAGCGGCAACACCGACAATACCGCGCGGACGGCACGCGGCGCGTCCGCGCCGTCGATCCGCAGCAGCTTGCCGAGCACCGTTGCGCGCGCAACGGAGTCGGCGGGGAAATTCGCGTCGCAAATAATGAGTTCGTCGCCGTGTCCCATCGCGCGCAGCGCATACAGCACGTCGGCGTTAAGCAGCGGGTCTACATTTTTCAGCACGTTGTCTCCTCCGTTTTCAGTTGGCTTGTGATCCGTCGCGCGTTTCTCGCGCATTCAGCAGATCAGTCGCCGTACGGTATCCAGATATTCTTCACCTGCACGGCCTGGCGCAGCAGCGCCGGCCCTTCTGTCGACCGGTCGAACCAGTCGAAGCAGCGGCCGTAGTCGACGAACATGCGCTTCAGGTTGCCGACCGATGCACGCTCGACCTTCGTCGAATCGCTCGCGTCACCGAAGCACCACAGCGCATCGACATCGTCATGTTTCGCTAGCGCGTCGAGCAACGGGCCACGCTCGCCGGTCACGATGTTCAGCACACCCGCAGGCACATCCGATGTTTCCACGACCTGATAAAAATCGGTCGCCGCGAGCGGGCACGCAGCGCTCGGCAACGCGACGACGCGGTTACCCATCGCCAACGCCGGCGCCACCAGCGACACGAACGCAAGCAGCGGCGCCTCGTCCGGGCACGCGATACCGATCACACCCAGCGGCTCGTGCATCGCGAGCGCGACGCCGCGCAGCGGCGGCGCATGCACCGCGCCATCGAACTTGTCGGCCCATGCGGCGTACGTGAACAGCCGCTTGACCGATTCCTCCACCTCATTGCGCGCGCCGGACTCGCTGACACCGGTTCGCGCAACCAGCTGCGCCGCAAATTCGCGTGAGCGCACCGCAAGGTTCTCGGCAAGGAAATACAGCACCTGCGCCCGGTTATGCGCGGTCGTACCCGACCACTTCTGCGCGTTACGCGCGGCGGCCACCGCATTGCGAATGTCCTTGCGGTTGCCCGCGCCGACTTCGCCCACCATCCCGCCATCAGGCGCGACCACCGGCAGCGAGTAACCGCTGTCCGGCCGCACCTGCTTGCCGCCGACGAACAGCTTCGCGGTGCGATCGACATTGAACGGGTCATTCGCATCGCGCGCGAAGGCGTCATCGCCCGTCAACGCTTCGCTGACGACACGCTGAACCGCACGCCGCTGCGGCAGATTAAGCCAAGCGTTCGGCTTCAGGTATTCGTAAATGCCCTCCCGCCCGCCTTCGCGGCCATAGCCGGATTCGCGATAGCCGCCGAAGCCGACCGCCGCGTCGAACAGATTCGTCGCGTTGATCCACACGACACCGCACGCGAGACGCGGCGCGATATCGAGTGCGCGGCCGATCGTTTCGCTCCACACGCTCGCGGCCAAACCGTAGCGTGTGTTGTTTGCGAGCGCAACTGCTTCGTCGGGTGTACGAAAGCTCATCGTCACTAGCACGGGGCCGAAGATTTCTTCCTGTGCAAGGGTCGACGCCGGAGCGACGCCGGTCACGAGCGTCGGCGGATAAAAACAGCCTTGTCCGGGCATCTGCGTTTGCGCAGCTTGCCAAACCATGCAACCTTCGCGGCGCCCCATTTCGACCAGCGACTGGATCCGCTCGAGCTGCACCGGGTCGACGATCGCACCGATATCGATGCCCTTGTCCAGCGATGGACCGACGCGCAACGTCGCCATACGCCGCTTCAGCTTTTCGATAAAACGGGCTTCGACGCCTTCCTGCACGAGCAGCCGCGAGCCGGCGCAGCACACCTGCCCCTGGTTGAACCAGATCGCGTCGACCACGCCTTCCACCGCGCCGTCGAGATCCGCATCGTCGAACACGATAAACGGCGACTTGCCGCCGAGCTCGAGTGTCAGCGATTTGCCGGAGCCGGCGGTGGCCTCGCGAATCAGCCGGCCGACTTCGGTCGAACCGGTAAACGCAATCTTGTCGATATCCGGATGCTCGACCAGCGCGGCGCCCGTGCGGCCATCACCGGTCACGACGTTCAGTACGCCGGACGGCAGACCGGCGCGCTGCGCGAGCTCGGCGAACAGCAATGCGGTCAACGGCGTGTATTCAGCCGGCTTCAGCACCACGCAGTTACCGGTCGCGAGCGCGGGCGCGATCTTCCATGCGAGCATCAGCAGCGGGAAGTTCCACGGCACGATCTGACCGATCACACCGAGCGGCGCGTAGTCCGCGAATTCGCTGTCCTGCAGTTGCGCCCAGCCGGCGTGATGCAGAAAGTGGCGCGCGACGAGCGGAATATCGATGTCGCGTGTTTCGCGTATCGGCTTGCCGTTATCGAGCGCCTCCAGCACCGCGAATAGCCGGCTGTGCCGCTGCACCATCCGTGCGAGCGCATACAAATGCCGCGCGCGCCCCGCGCCGCCCAATGCACGCCATGCGGACTGCGCGGCGCGCGCGGCGGCCACCGCCGCGTCGACGTCAGCCGCATCGCCTTGCGCAATCTGCGCGAGCGGCTGGCCCGAGGCCGGCTCATGCGTCGCGAAACGCTCGCCCGAAGACGGCGCGCGCCACGCGCCGCCGATGAAATGACCGAAGACGCCGCTATGCTGCGCGAGCCATGCGCGCGCGGGCTGGTCGTCCTCCGGTGCGGGACCGTACTCCATCGATGAAAAATACTCGGCTACGCTCATGAGAATCGGTTTGCTTGCAGATGCAACGTTATGCAACGGGGTGACGGTTGAAGGCGGAGTAACGGCCGCTCGCGTGATGTTCGAGCTGACGCTCGATATCGGCGAGCAAACTCGATGCGCCGATACGGAACAGTTCCGGCTCGAGCCATGCGCGCCCGAGTTCTTCCTTCATCAGTATCTGATACAGCAGCGCCGTCTTCGCATCCGAGACGCCGCCCGCCGGCTTGAAGCCGATCAGCACGCCAGTGCGCGCGTGGTATTCGCGAATCATCCGCACCATCACGAGCGACACGTCGAGCGTCGCGTTGACGCCTTCCTTGCCGGTCGACGTCTTGATGAAATCGGCGCCGGCCATCATGCACACCATCGATGCGCGCGCAACGTTCGACAGCGTGCGAATATCGCCGGTCGCGAGAATTGCCTTCAGGTGCGCGGCGCCGCACGCGGCGCGGAAGTCGCGCACTTCGTCATAGAGCGCACGCCAGTTGCCGGTCAGCACGTACTCGCGCGTGACGACGATGTCGATTTCTTCGGCACCGTCCGCTACCGACGCTTCGATCTCTTTCAGTTTCAGTTCGTGCGGATTCAGCCCGGCGGGAAAGCCTGTCGACACCGCGGCAACCGGAATGCCGCTGCCGCGCAGCGCGTCGACCGCGGTCGCGACGAAACGGTGATACACGCACACCGCGCCGGTCGTGATCCCATGCGGCGCGATACCGAGCTCCGCAAGGATGTCCGCGCGCACCGGCTGACGCGCTTTCGCGCACAAACGGCGCACGCGGCCTTCGGTGTCGTCGCCGCTGAGCGTCGTGAGATCGATGCAGGTGATCGCTTTCAGCAGCCACGCGGCCTGCGCGTCTTTCTTGACGGTGCGGCGCGTGCCGAGCGTGGCAGTGCGCCGCTCGACAGCGGACTGATTGACGCGCAGGTCGTCGAACCACGACGCGTCGAACGGCGCGCCGGGATTGCGCGCGGGATGAACAACGGCGCCGCGCGCAAGCGCAACGACCGAAGAAGACAAGGTGGAAGCTTCAGGCATGAGACGTTCGCGGTTTTGTGCAATGCACAGCAACGGCTGATGGTTTGTTAGCAACCAATCGTACTTTATTGAGATGATCGTAACAAGCACCGTTACTTTGATTTCACACGCATTCTCATCCGACAGAGCATGCGATGCGCGCTGAAGTCCCGCCGCGCAAGGCTGCCGCCGCATGACACAGAGCTCTCGGGGTTTTCACCTAATGCCCGGTGCAGCGTGGCGAAGCGGACGGAATGTGCGGCACATCCGTTGCTTACTGACACGGCAAAATTGCACCCACGGCCGCTTTGCCGTCCGCCTGTCGACGGTGTCGCGTCGTTTTCACTAGCGTGCCCGCCAATGCCAGTACACTTTGATGTCGAGGAATTCAACGGACCCAACGCAGGGTGCGCTTTGTAGCGGTTTTTGATTGGCTCACGGAGAAACGCTCATGGCAAACGCAAAAATGCTTGCACAGATGACTGACAAGCCGGGATTCATCGCGGCGCTCGATCAGAGCGGCGGTTCGACGCCCGGTGCATTGCGGCAATACGGAATTCCGGACGACGCGTATAGCGGCGACGCCGAAATGTTCAAGCTGATGCACGAGATGCGCACGCGCATCATTACCGCGCCGTCGTTCACCGGCGACAAGGTGGTCGGCGCAATCCTGTTCGAACAGACGATGGACGGCCAGGCGCAGGGCAAGCCGGTGCCATCGTTTCTATGGGAAGACCGTGGCGTCGTGCCGTTTTTGAAAGTCGACAAAGGTCTGGTCGAAGAAGCCGACGGTGTGCGCCTGATGAAGCCGATCCCGGGGCTCGACGCGCTGCTCGAGCGTGCCGTGAAGCTCGGCATCTTCGGCACGAAAATGCGCTCGCTGATCAATCAGAATTCGGCCGCGGGAATCGCCGCGATCGTCAAGCAGCAATTCGAGTTCGGCGCGCAGATCAGCAAGCACGGTCTGGTGCCGATTCTCGAGCCGGAAGTGTCGATCAAGGCGCCGGACAAGGCCGGCGCGGAGAAGGTGCTGCTTGCCGAGTTGCACAAAGGCCTCAACGCATTGCCGGAGACGACCAACGTGATGATCAAGCTCACGCTGCCGGAAGTGCCGGACTTTTATCTTCCGCTGATCGAACACCCGCGTGTCGTGCGCGTCGTCGCACTGTCGGGTGGCTATACGCTCGACGACGCATGCGAGCGCCTTGCGTCGAACAACGGCATGATCGCGAGCTTCTCGCGTGCGTTGATCAACGATCTGAAGAAATCGATGAGCGATCAAGAGTTCAATTCGACGCTGTCGAAGGCAATCGACCAGATTTACCAAGCGTCGGTGGTCAAGAACTAACAAAACGCGTGGACGGGCGGGCATCGTTTGCCCGGACTACATGGTGGCGGGGCGGTCGTACTACGAGCCGCCCCGCTTGTTATATGCGCGCACAACGGTCGACGCCCATACGCGTCACGCAGCGTCGCCGGGAAGCTTCGTCAAACTTCGCGCGGACGAATCGTCCGGCGCTTCCTGCAATCCGAGCACGCCGCCCATCAGCACAAAGTCGACCAGCGATTTCGACTCCATCTTTTTCATTGCCTGGTTGCGGTGAAACTTCGTCGTGTTTTCGCTCAGATTCATCTCATCCGCAATTTGCCGGTTGCGCAGGCCGTTCACCACGCGCGCCATGACCTGCCGTTCGCGCGGCGTCAATAGTGCGTAGCGGCGTCGCAGATCCGCAAACGAACGGTCGGCCTCGCGACGCTCTTCGTCGGCGACCAGCGCGCGCGTCACCGCATCGAGCAGGTCCTGATCGCGAAACGGCTTCGCGAGGAAATCGACGGCGCCCGCCTTCATTGCCCTGACCGACATCGCGATATCACCGTGCGCGGTCATGAATACGATCGGTATCCTTATTTTCTGCGCGACGATCTGTTGCTGCACGACGAGCCCGCTTTGCCCGCGCAATCGCACGTCAAGCACGAGACACGCGGGCACGTCGGGCAGCGGATGCGCAAAGAAATCCTGTCCGCTGGAAAACAGTTCGGCGCACACACCAACGGATCTGAGCAGAGCCCCGATGGCCTCGAGTATTGCCTCGTCGTCATCGATCACATAGACGATCGCGTCCTGCGCGATCTCGACCGGGAGACCTGCTGGCTCACCGTGCATGATCGTCTCCGATACGATATACGCTGCTGCCAGGTGGTATGACAGTGATGAGCTTACTCATGCTTCTGTTTCATGACTCAAGTGACAAGAATTCATTCATCGATTGTTCGACTGAAAACGTCGATTCAGTACGACATCGCATTGAACGACAGGAGAGCGAAGACTCGCGTTCTCGCGCAGATGTTGTCACGTTTTATCGAGGCGTGCCGGGTCGGACTTGCGGTCATTACCGCGTGGACAGTAGCGTGGGTTTGAACGTGCGGTGATCGACGCGACGCTCGCCGACGCGATCTTGCGCGTGAGCGTATTCGTCAGGACCCCAGCACGCCGGATAGCGGCATTCACGTGCTTTGCCGTGCGACGCGGCAGCTGTCGCTCAAAGCCAGGTCCCCTTCACCATATGCCTGCAACACCATCTGATCCAGCCAACCAGCGCCAGCAGCATGAGCCCCGACCCGCCGAGCACCGGGTCGCGCAGTGCGACCAGTGCGAGGAACGTGAACGCACGCGTTCCGGCGAACAACGCGAAACCCGCGATCGCGACAGACAACGCATCGACGACGCCAAGCGCGCGCGCAAACTTCGCGGGGGACGACACGGCAACGGGCTCATGCATTTCCAGTTCTCCTTCTCCGTTTTGATAGTTGCGATCAGGCCGCGCCCGGTACTTCATCGAGAAAACCGGTCATCGTGCGCAGACGTCCGTCCGCATCGACCTGACCGAAATCCGAACCCTTGACGATCGAAACCCCGTCCGGGCTCGACAGTTCCCACGAAAAGCGCAAGCGGTCCGCGAACCCGTCGACGGCTGTCGTACGTCGAAACGTGTGGCGCGGAAAACGCTCATGCACCGCGCGGATCATCGCGTCGATGCCGTCGTGAGACTGCGCGGATAGCAGCGGGTCGACATAGGTCGCGTCGCTCGCCCATGTTTGTGCAATGAGCGTCAGACGGCGGCCTGCGTCGGTTTCGTTCCAGATGTCGAAATAGCGGTCGATCAAAGCGGTGTGCGCATTCATCACAGATTCCTTCAATAGGGTTGGATTCGGTCGAGACCTGCTCACGCGTTTCAAGTCGCGGCAAGCTCTGACTGAAGGTTCTGCGATGCGCAGCCGGAAGTCGATTACGTGCGAGGTAATGAGTTCGCACCGCGAAGCGGCGCGTGTTCGACGAACCTCTCGCACTGCATAAGGACGGCAGATCGAAACAGCCTACGCGTACAAAACACCCATACGCGCCGATGTATTCCGATCGCGAACGCGGAAGGAAGACGCGGCGAAAGCTCAACAGGCGAGCGCGATCTCGCAGTCCATTACCTCTGAGGTAATGGACTAACGGCGAGCATTAGCTATCATCGCCAGCATGGACACCTACACGATCTCCGTTGGCGAGCGGGCCGCGCCGACCAACCGCCCAGTCGGCGACCTGCTGCGCGAATGGCGGCAACGCCGGCGGATGAGTCAGTTGCTGCTCGCATCCGAAGCCGATATCTCGACGCGCCATTTGAGCTTTGTCGAATCGGGCCGCGCGACGCCGAGCCGCGAAATGATCATGCACCTGGCAGAACGGCTCGACGTGCCGTTGCGCGCACGCAATGCGCTGCTTGTCGCTGCCGGCTACGCGCCGCTCTTTCGCGAGCGGCCGCTGTCCGATCCGCAGCTCGACGCCGCGCGTGAAGCGGTCGATCGCGTGCTGAAGGGACACGAACCCTATCCGGCGATCGCCGTCGACCGGCACTGGACGATTGTCGCGACAAATCGCGCGCTCGCGCCGCTCATCGAATCCGCGCAAGCCGCGTTGCTCGCGCCTCCGGTCAACGCGCTGAGGCTGAGCCTGCATCCTGACGGCATCGCGTCGTCGATCGTTAACTGGCACACATGGCGCGCACATCTGCTCGCGCGCCTCCAACGGCAGATAGAAGTGAGCGGCGACGCCACGCTGGCCGCGCTATACGACGAACTGGCCCGCTACGCGGCACCCGCCGGCGCGCAGAGCACGGCGTCCGATGACGCGCCGCTCAACCAGATTGCCGTGCCGCTGCGACTTGATACGCCGCACGGCGTGCTGTCCTTCTTCAGCACGACAACCGTGTTTGGCACGCCCGTCGACGTGACGCTGTCGGAACTCGCGATTGAAGCGTTCTTCCCGGCCGATCAGCAGACGGCCGACACCTTGCGAAGACTCGCCGCGGCGCAGGCCACGCCAGAAGACGACACCGGCGCACAGCCCTGAATACCCCGCCCGGCAACGCACACCACATCAGTCGACAAGCGTCCCGGTGCGCCGCCGCGGCGGCACGGCTGGTCAGTTTACAAGTTACAAATGCGCGTCGACCTGTTACATCTATTCCGCATATCCGTTACAAATCGGCCTTTCGCGTGACCGAGCGAATCTCCGCATTTTTTACCGCGAACGCCAATCCCTTGCTTTTCCCTTTCTCAAAGAAATTTACGCATGGAGACTCCGCGACTAGTCGTTGACAATACCCGGAAATTTTTCCTGCATCCCTTATGCAGCAAGCCTCTCAGCGATCATTGACACGGCAGTTATTGATTCGCGAAAGACTATTACGGCTTTGTGAAAAACTTACCGGAATTGCGTCGACTTTTCGCGACAAAATTTTGAGAAAGGGATTGCTTTTCCCAAAATGACTTCATACAATTCGCCCCAGGCTGTTACGAAATGTAACGACCTGTATCAAAGAGTCGCCAGTTGTTTCAGAGCGGCCATGCGTGATCGGAGCAAACGTTTCCGTCGACGCGATAGACCATAACGGCTCACCAAGGCCGGCAAACAATCGGGGCTTCGGGAAACGAGAAAATGGACCGTAGCAGCGAGACGCTGGATTCAATCCGCGAGATCAACCTGTCGTACATCATGCTCGCGCAACGCATGTTGCGCGAGGACAAGCCAGTCGGCATGTTCCGGCTGGGTCTGTCGTCGGAATTGGCCGATTTGCTTGCTGGTCTGTCTCTCGCGCAGATCGTCAAGCTGGCCTCTTCCGACCAGCTTTTATGCTTTTTCCGCTTCAACGATCACACGATGTTGTCGGCGTTGACGCAAACGGCGAAGCATGCGGAAGTCGCTTCGACGCACGCGGCGATTCTGCTTGCCGGCCAACCCGCAGAGCAGTTCGCCTAATAAAGGGACTGCCATGCTCAAGCGAAGCTTGACCGAAGACGCGCAAGAAGTGTTTCGCGCAATCGCGCTGATCGAACTCGGCGCGCGCATGCAGGTACTGGAAAGCGAATTGACGCTGTCCCGCGACCGCATGATCCGTCTGTATCGCGAGGTGAAGGGCGCATCGCCACCTAAGGGCATGCTGCCGTTCTCGGCCGACTGGTACATGACGTGGCTTGCGAACATCCACGCGTCGCTGTTCTATAACACGTACCTGTTTCTGAAGAACGAGGCGCGCTGCTCGCACCTCGACGCGCTGACCAAGGGCTACCGGCTCTATCTCGAGCATTGCAACCACGCGCAAGCCGAGCCGGTGCTGGATCTGACGCGTGCGTGGACGCTCGTGCGTTTCTTCGACGCCGACATTCTGCAACTCACACGCTGCTGCCGCTGCAGCGGCAAGTTCGTTGCGCACAAGCACGACCTGCAGCACAACGTCGTATGCGGCGCATGCCAGCCGCCGTCGCGCGCGGGCAAAACGAAGAAAGCGGCGGCCGCGAAGGTTGCACCGCAGGTGTCGCAACCGCAAACACCGCAAGTGCCGCAAAGCGCGCCGCAGGTTGCCGAACCGGTTACCGACGTCGAAATCGAGCTGAACCCCGCTATCGCTCTGGTCGCTGCTTGAGCGACTTTCCCTGAGCCCCACCCCGCTACCGGTGCGCCGCGGCGCACCGGTTTCACGAAAGCAATCCGATCGTCTGCAAGACCAGCCACAGGTTCGCGGCGCTGATCACGACGAACAGCGCCCACGCGACGATCCGCGTCGGCAGCCGATTCGCGAACTCGCCCATCAGCGTACGATCGTCGGTCATCCGGATCAGCGGATACAGTGCAAACGGCAATTGCAGACTCAGCACGACCTGGCTCGCGACCAGCAATTCGCCGACCGCCGCGTTACCCAATAGCTGAATGCCGATCAACGCGGGGATCAGCGCGAGCGCGCGCGTGATCAGCCGGCGCTGCCAGCATGGGATATTCATGTTGATAAAGCCTTCCATGATCACCTGGCCCGCGACCGTGCCGGTGAAGGTCGAGCTTTGCCCCGAAGCGAGCAGCGTCACCGCGAACAGAATGGCCGCGAAACCCGTGCCGACGATCGGCGCCAGCAGCTTGTATGCATCCTCGATGTCGGTCACCTGATCGTGGCCGGTCGCATGAAATGCGGCGGCGGCCAGAATCAGTATGGCCGCGTTGATGAGTAGCGCGAGTGTCAGCGACGCGATCGTATCGATGCGCGACATCGATATGGCCGACGCAATGCCCTTCGAATTGCGCTTGACCGAGCGCGTTTGCACCACCGACGAATGCAGATACAGGTTGTGCGGCATCACCGTCGCGCCGAGAATGCCGATCGCGAGGTACAGCGGCTCGCGGCTGCCCACCGCCTGCAGCGACGGCACGAGGCCATGCGCGACCTCTGACCAGGCCGGCTTCACCAGAATGAGCTGGATAATAAAGCCGACGCCGATCGTCGCGATCAGCCCGAGGATGATTGCCTCGAGATCTCGAAACTTCTTGCCTTGCAGACCCAGCACAATCAGCGTGTCGAGCGCGGTGAGCAACACGCCGGCGGTCAGCGAAATCTTGAACAGCAGGTGAAACGCGAGTGCGCCGCCGAGCACTTCGGCAAGATCGCATGCGACGATCGATAGCTCAGCGAGCACCCACTGGCCGCGCACCACACCCGGCGAATAGCGGTCCCGCGACAGTTGCGCGAGATCCCTGCCGGTCGCGATGCCCAGGCGCATGCTCAGGCACTGCAGCACCATCGCGGCGAGGCTCGACAGCACGACAACGAACAGCAGGCTATAGCCGTAGCGCGATCCTGCTTCGATATCGGTCGCCCAGTTGCCCGGGTCCATATAGCCGATCGATACCAGCAGGCCGGGGCCCGCGAACTGCAAAATCCGTTTCCAGAACGGTGCGCCGGGCGTGACGGCGACGGAACCCTGCACTTCCGCCGGGCAAAACGGCGCTGTCGCCGTAGTCGGTAGTTTGAACTGCAAGCCGGTGACCCTCGAGTTGATTGAAGCCGAGCCGCACTGCGAGGCCGTGCGCCGCCGACTCCCTCAAGTGTACAAAGAAACGTCCGGCAGCGTCCCTTCGAGCGCGTAGCGTCCGATATCACGGACGCGGTAGTCGAGCGGGTCATGCAGCGTGTGTACGCGTGCGTTGCGCCAGAACCGGTCAAGCGCGAGCGGTGCGCCGGTCGCGCGTGCGCCGCATGCGTCGAACAGCGCTTCGCTGACGTCAAGTGCCGCGCGATGGGCGAACACCTTCGCTTCGGACGTTGCGAGCGCAACCTGCGCGCGCTGCTGCGCGGCGAGTTCGAAGCCCTGCTGCCATGCGTCGTCAAGCGCGTCGGCCGCACGGTCGGCTAGCGCTTGCGCGGCGATCGTCTTCAGCCGCATTTCGCCGAAGCGCTGCAACTGGTAAGGATCATCAGCGGCGCGCGCCACACCTGACGCGATCCACGGACGTCCGTACTGCAGCACATAGCGGCGCGCTTCATCGAGTGCGCCTTGCGCGATACCGACGAACAGATTGGTTAGCACCAGTTGCGAGACCAGTGTGCGAAGGGTTGCGCGCGGCACGTCGGAGCGCTGTAGAACCTCATGCGGCTCGACGCGCACATTGTCGAACGACACGCTGCCGCTATCGGTCTGCCGCTGGCCGATCGGGTCCCAGTCTTCGTGGACCGTAATGCCGGCGCGCGTGGTCGGCACGACGCCGAACACGGGTTTGCCGGCCACTGCATCGTGCGCGGAAAACGTCATCATCTGCGAGCCGCGTGTGCCGGAGCAGAATCCTTTCGCTCCATCGAGACGATAGCCGCCCTCGGTCGTTGCCGTCGCAACCAGACGGGTGTCGAGCGGGTTCACCGCATTGCCCCACCACCAGTGGTTCTCAATGGTGCCGCCCAGATAGCGGGATCGCTGCGCGTCATTGCCCCAGACATCGACGCTGACCACTTGCAGGCATTGGAAACCCAGCAGATGTGCAAGCGCGCTGTCGACGCTCGCGATCGCGCGAATCGTCTCGTAGATATCGTGCCAGCGTGCGCCTTGGCCACCGAATTCCCGTGGCACGGCGAGTGTCAGCAGTCCCGCGTCGGCGATCCACTGCTTTTCGCGCGCGGCGTGGCCGCCGGCGCGGTCGCGCTCGGCCGCCGTTTCACGCAGTGCTTCGAGCAGGGCGGGCAAATCGTGCACGGGCGGGCGCGCGTGATGAGGGTCGAGCGCGCGGCCTGGTGAGTCGTTCATGCTGTCTCCAGCGGTATCCGTCGAGTCGACAGTCTAGCCGGATCGCGGAATACCGTAGAGACAGGGATTGCATATCCAAACCCACGCTACTGCTTTGCGACCTGCTGCTGACTATCTTTCATGCCGACCGCGGTCGAGTCATCCGCTTTGATATCGCCCCAGCCGCCGCCGAGCGCACGAATCAGATTGACGGTCGCGACCGCCTGCACGCCGTTCAACTGGCTTGCCTGCAATTGCGTTTGCAGCACCTGACGCTCCGCATCGATCACATCGAGGTAGGCAATCTGTCCTTCCTTATATTGCGTCGTCGACAGATGCGCGGACCGTTGCGACGCATTCACCGCTTCGTTTTCCTGCGCGATCTGATCGTCGAGCAGGCGCAGGTCCGACAGGTTGTCTTCGACTTCGCGGAACGCCTGCAGCACCTGCTGGCGATACTGCGCGACATCTTCGTCGTACTTCCCGCGCGCCTGTTCGACCCCGGCGCGGCGGCGTCCACCGTCGAACAGCGGCATCGTCAGCGCGGTGCCGGCAAACGGCCCGAGCAGGAACGCGCGGCTCGACCAGTGGAACAGCTCGGAGAGTGTCGACGCCTCGAAACCGCCTGCCGCGGTAATGTCGAGCTTCGGGAAATACGCGGACTTCGCCAGCCCGACGCGCGCATTCGCGGCCGCCATCGCGCGTTCGGCCGCAGCGATGTCCGGACGACGCTCGAGCAGCGCGGACGGCAAGCCCGCCGGCACGCGCGCGGTCACTGGCACGAGCGGCGTCGCGGGGAACGAGAAGTCCGCCGGCGCCTTGCCGAGCAGAATCGCGAGGCTGTGCTCGGAGATCGCGCGTTGACGCGCGACGCCGACTGCGTCCGCTCGCGCGGTTGCCAGTTCGTTCTTCGCACGCGACAAATCCAGTTCGCTGATTTCGCCTTCGTTAAAGCGTTGCTGCACCAGCTTCAGCGAATCCTCGCGCAACGTGACGGTCTGGCGGAACAGGTCGACCTGCGTATCGAATTCGCGCAGTTGGAAGTAGTTCTGCGCGACGTCCGCCTGTAGCGCAAGCTGCACCGAACGGAACAGCGCTTCGCTTTGCTGCGCGTCCGCCTGCGCCGCATGAACGTTCGAGCTGATCCGTCCGAACAGATCGACTTCATACGACGCAGTCGCTTGCGCGCGCCACAAGGTTTGCGCGGGCACATTCGCGTTCGCCGGCAAGAATTGCGACGCCGGCGACAGGCGCTGACGCGTCGGGCCAAAACCCGCGTCGATCGTCGGGAACCAGTCGGACCGCGCGTTCTGCACCAGCGCGCGCGACTGCTGCACGCGCGCCGCAGCCGCTTTCAGATCCTGGTTCGCGTCGGCCGCCTGCTGTTCGAGGTTATCGAGCACCGGGTCGCCGAAAATCTTCCACCAGTCGCCGCGATGCGCGGCTTCGGCCGGTTCGGCGGGTTTCCATGTGCCTGCCTCTTTGGCGTCGAGCGCCGGGGCTTCCTTGAATGCGGTCGGTGTTGGCGCGTCCGGCCGCTTGTAGGTCGGCTCGACCGAGCACGCCGCCAGCAGCATCAGCAACAACGCGCTGGCTGCCGCGCGGCCCAGGCCGCCCATCGTTTGGTCTTTTTTCATGTTCCCGTCCTTATGCATCGGTTGTTTGCGCAACCAGATGCGGCGCATCTTTCTGTGCAACGTGGATCTTGCCGCCAGCCAGCAGACGCAGCACCACATAGAACACCGGCGTCAGCATCAGGCCGAACAGCGTCACGCCGAGCATCCCGAAGAACACCGCGATACCCATCGCATGGCGCATCTCCGAACCGGCGCCGGACGACAGCACGAGCGGCACCACACCCATGATGAACGCGATCGACGTCATCAGAATCGGCCGCAAGCGCAAGCGACTGGCTTCGATGGCCGCCTCGAGCGGCGAGCGTCCGTCGTGTTCGAGCTCGCGCGCAAACTCGACGATCAGAATCGCGTTCTTCGATGCGAGACCCACCAGCACCATCAGACCGATCTGCGTGAAGATATTGTTGTCGCCATCCGTAATCCACACCCCCGCGAGCGCCGACAACACGCTCATCGGCACGATCAGGATGACCGCGAGCGGCAGCGTCAGGCTTTCGTACAGCGCGGCGAGCACGAGGAACACCAGCAGCACGCTGATCGGGAACACCCACAGCCCCGCGTTGCCCGCGAGAATCTGCTGATACGTGAGGTCGGTCCATTCGAGCTTCACGCCGCGCGGCAATACCTGCGCCGCGACGCGTTCCGCTGCCGCCTGCGCTTCACCCGACGAATAACCGGGCGCCGGGCCGCCGTTGATGTCGGCGGCGGTGTAGCCGTTATAGCGAACCACCATTTCCGGCCCGAAGGTCGGCGACACCTTGACCAGCGACGACAACGGCACCATGTCGCCGTTCGCATTGCGCGTCTTCAGCTGGCCGATGTCCTCCGCGTTCGCGCGGAACGGCGCGTCCGCCTGCACACGCACCTGATACACGCGGCCAAAGCGGTTGAAGTCGTTCACGTACAGCGAGCCGAGATAGATCTGCATCGTGTTGAACACGTCGGTCACCGCGACGCCGAGTTGCTTCGCCTTCACGCGGTCCAGATCGACGTTCAGTTGCGGCACGTTGATCTGATAGCTCGAGAACGTCGGGCCCAGCTCCGGCGTCTGCGACGCTTTCTTCACGAATGCTTCCGCTGCGTCGTTCAGCGCCGCATAGCCGACCGAACCGTGGTCTTCCAGCTGCATCTTGAAGCCGCCGAGCGTACCGAGACCCAGCACCGGCGGTGGCGGGAACACGGCGACGAACGAGTCCTTGATCTTGCTGTACTGCTGGTTCAGCGCGCCCGCGATCGTGCCGGCAGCCAACGCCTTGCCCTTGCGCTCGTCGAACGGCTTCAGCGTGACAAACACAATGCCGGCGCTCGAGCTATTCGTGAAGCCATTCACCGACAGCCCCGGGAACGCCACCGCACTCTCGACGCCCGGCTGCTTCAGCGCGATCGCGCTCATATCGCGAATCACCTTTTCGGTGCGATCGAGCGATGCGCCGTTCGGCAGCTGCGCGAATGCGATCAGGTACTCCTTGTCCTGCGCGGGCACGAAGCCACCCGGCACCGCGCGATAGACGACCGCGGTCAACGCGAGCAGTACCGCATAGACGATCAGCATCGCGCCCTTATGACGCAGCACGCCCGTCACGCCCTTACCGTACGCTTCGGAACCCCGGTGGAACACCTTGTTGAAGCGCCGGAAGAAGCCGCCGAGCACGCGGTTCATCAAACGCGTAAGCCAGTCTTCCTTCTCGTCATGGCCGCGCAGCAGCATCGCCGCCAGCGCCGGCGACAGCGTCAGCGAGTTGAACGCGGAGATCACCGTGGAGATCGCGATGGTCATCGCGAACTGCTTGTAGAACTGACCGGTCAGGCCCGTCATGAACGCCAGCGGCACGAACACCGCGACCAGCGTGAGCGCGATTGCGATAATCGGTCCGCTCACTTCCTGCATCGCCTTATAGGTCGCTTCGCGCGCGGTCAGCCCGCGTTCGATGTTTCGCTCGACGTTTTCGACCACCACAATCGCATCGTCGACCACGATACCGATCGCCAGCACCATCCCGAACAGCGATAGCGCATTGATCGAGAAGCCGAACGCCAGCAGCAACGAGAACGTACCGACAATCGACACGGGCACCGCGATCAGCGGGATGATCGAAGCACGCCACGTCTGCAGGAACACGATCACGACGATCACCACCAGCGCGATCGCTTCGAGCAGCGTATGAATCACGGCCTCGATACTCGAACGCACGAACTGCGTCGGGTCATAGACGATCTTGTATTGCACGCCAGCCGGCATATCGGCGGCAAGTTCCTTCATCGTCTTGCGCACTTCGTCGGAGATTTGCAGCGAGTTCGCACCCGGCGACTGGTTGATCGCCAGCGCGACCGCCGGCTTGTTGTCGAGCAGCGAGCGCAGCCCATATTCCGACGCGGCGAGCTCGACGCGCGCGATATCGTGCAGATACGTGACGGCCCCATCCGGCGCAGTCTTCACAACGATGTCGCCGAACTCGCTCTCGGTCTTCAGACGGCCGCGCGCATTCACCAGCAATTGCAGCTGCGTGCCCGGCACCGACGGCGATGCCCCGATCACACCCGCTGCAACCTGAATGTTTTGCTCGCGAATCGCGTTCACCACTTCAGTTGCGGTTAGATTGCGTTGCGCGACCTTGCTCGGATCGAGCCATACACGCATTGCGTAGTCGCCCGCGCCCCACAGCTGCACTTCGCCAACGCCGCGAATCCGCTGCAGCCGGTCCCGCACGTTGAGCAACGCGTAGTTGCGCAGATACGTCATGTCGTAGCGATCGTTCGGCGAGATCAGGTGCACGACCATCGTCAGCGTCGGCGAGCTCTTGATGGTCGTCACGCCCAGACGCTGCACGTCTTCCGGCAAACGCGGCAACGCCTGATTCACGCGGTTCTGCACGAGCTGCGTCGCGAGGTCCGGGTTCGTGCCGAGCGCGAATGTCACCGTCAGCGTCAGATTGCCGTCGCTATTCGCCTGCGACTGCATGTACAGCATGTTCTCGACGCCATTGATCTGCTCTTCGAGCGGCGACGCAACAGCCTCGGCGATCACCTTCGGGTTCGCGCCGGGATACTGCGCCTTCACGACCACCGACGGCGGCACGACTTCCGGGTACTCGGAAATCGGCAACTGAAACAGCGCGATCACGCCTGCCAGCAGAATCAGGACCGATAGAACGCCCGCAAAAATGGGCCGGTCTATAAAAAACTTGGATATGTTCATGGGAGGCTCTGTCCGTTAAAGCGCTGGCGCACCGTTGCAGTGCGCCGCGCGAGCATCACGAATTGTCTTGCGGCTTCGTGCGTGCAGGCTGACCTTGCGCGACCGAGTCGTCCGGGTTGTCACCGCCACCCGTCATCGGCACCATGTGCGCCTTCACCTGTTCGCCCGGACGCACCCGCTGCGTGCCGTTCACGACGATCCGCTCGCCGTTCTGCAAGCCGCCGGTGACGACGCGCAAGTTGCCTTGCAGATGGCCGATCTGCACTTCGCGATACACAACATGATTGTTTTTGTTGACGACCAGCACGAACTTCTTGTCCTGGTCGGTGCCGACCGCCGCGTCGTCGATCAGCAGCGCCGGATGCGGCGCGCTACCGCCCACCTTCACGCGCGCGAACAGACCCGGCACCAGCGTGCCGTCAGCGTTATCGAAACGCGCGCGCACGCGGATCGTGCCGGACGACGTATCGAGACGGTTGTCGACCGAATCGATCACACCCGAACGCGAGTAGCCCGATTCGTTCGCGAGGCCCAGTTCGACCGGCACCTTGCCGTTGTTCTTCACGCGGCTGATGTATTGCAGGTAGGTCTGCTCGTCCGCATCGAACGATGCGTAGATCGGCGATACCGATACGAGTGTGGTCAATGCCGGCGCGCCCGCGCCTGCACTCACCACATTGCCGAGCGTGATTTCAGCGCGCGACACGCGGCCCGACACCGGCGCGGTGACCTTCGTATAGCCGAGGTTGATCTGCGCGGCTTCCAGCGCCGCCTGCGCGGCCTTCACGTTCGCATCGGCCGAGCGTGCGGCGTTCTGCTTCTCGTCGTAGTCACGCTTGGCGATCGCGTTGTCGCCGATCAGCCGCTGCGCACGCTCCCAATCGGTCTGCGCGTACAGACGCTGCGCCTGCGCGGCGGCCACTTGCGCGGCCGCACGATCGACTTCCGCCTGATATGGACGCGGATCGATCACGAACAGCACATCGCCTTTCTTCACGAGCGCGCCGTCCTTGAAGTTGACCGCGACGATCGTGCCCGGCACCTGCGGACGGATATCGACCTTGTCGATCGCCTCGAGGCGGCCTGAATACGCCTGCCAGTCGGTGATGGTTTTCTGCACGACGTTGGCGACGTCGACTTCGGTCAGCGGAGCGGCGGCCACGGCCGGCTCGGAACGCGCATCGACGCGCATCGCGCCGAGCGTGCCGAGCCCGGCGATAACGACGACTGCGGCGGCGGCGATCGCCAGCCTGGAGCGCTTGAGAGGAAGCAATGACATGACGGACTCCCGTTTCATTAGTTCAAGTTGGTTTGTTTATTGGGGCGCGACATCGACGCGCTTTAACGTGCATCAACGCGCGTCGCGTGAATCTCGTGCGTCTCGTGCATCGAATCTGCAGCGGAAAAACCGCACCGCTTCCTGCAGCGCAGCCGGATGATCCGCGAGCGCCGCGTGCGTCAGATTCGGAAAACGCACCACCTGCGTGAGCACGCCGGCGGCAATCAGATTGCCCGCGTATTTCTCCGCTTCGACGTGAAGCACGTCGTTGCCCGCGGTGGCGATCAACGTGTCGGGCAGGTTCGCGAGACGCACCGCTTCGAGCGGCGCTGCGTACGGATGCATGCGCTGCGCCGCTTGAGGCAGATAGGCGCGGTAACAGGCCGCGCATTCGCTCGCGGTAATGTCCGAGCCGAGCCTGCGTTCATCGCCCAGGCGCGTGAGGCTCGGGTCGAGCATCGGCCCGAACAGCGCCTGCGCGAGAATGCGCACGTCGCCGCGATCACGCGTGATAAACGCAAGACAATTCGCCAGTTGGCCGCCCGCGTCGTACCCCGCGACGCCGATCCGTTTCGTATCCGCACCAAAAGCGCGCGCACGGGTCTTCACCCACAGCACCGCGCGATGCGCGTCTTCCGGCGCGGCCGGAAACGGATGCTTGGGTGCTAGCGAATAGCCCACTGACACTACCAGCGCCGGCAATTGTTCAGCAAAGAAGCGCGCCGCAAAGTCCGCATCGTCGATCGAGCCGCGAACGAAACCGCCGCCGTGGAAATACAGCAGAATTGGCAGACCGGATTTGCCGGTGCGCCGGTACAGCCGCAACGTGATGTCTTGCGCGTACCCCTCGATAATCACGTCGCTGACATCGAGCGACGCATGACCGCCTGCCGGGCCACTACCCTCAGGAACCAGCGAGTGACGCGAGTTGAATGCATCCATATCGAACGGCGACAATGCGCGAAATTAACCAGACGGGGCGAATTGTGCGTTCTGCAAACTTCCAAATAAATGCCTATAATCCGGCAACACAATTCGGTGCGCCTGAACAATAAATCGCGTTGTTCGCCATTAGGCCTGCATTGCCGCTTAAGCTGTTCCCGCCGCGCGCCGCTTGCACACGCTCGCACTCAATCATCCGGAGGTTCGCAATGGACCGGCTCCAGGCCATGCAAGTGTTCACCCGGGTCGTGGACACAAACAGCTTCACGCGCGCCGCGGAAACGCTCGACCTGCCGCGCGCATCGGTCACGACCATCATCCAGAACCTCGAGGCATTTCTCGGCACGCGTCTGTTGCACCGTACGACGCGCCGGTTATCGCTGACGCCCGATGGCGCCGCGTACTACGAGCGCGCGATGCGCATCCTCGCGGATGTCGAGGAAACCGAAGCGAGTTTCCAGCACGGCAACAAGAAGCCACACGGCAAGCTGCGGGTCGATATGCCGGGTTCGCTCGGGCGGCTGCTCGTCATTCCGCAACTGTGCGAATTCCACAAGCTCTATCCGGATATCGACCTGCAACTCGGCTTGTCTGACCGACCGGTCGATCTTCTGCAGGAAGGCGTCGATTGCGTGGTGCGGGTCGGCGCGCTGCAGGACTCATCGCTGGTCGCGCGGCGCATCGGTCTGTTCGAAGGGGTATCGTGCGCGGCGCCGGCGTATCTCGAGCGCGCGGGTACGCCGCAAACGCTCGACGACCTTGAGCGTCATCAGGCGGTCAACTATTTTTCGAGCCGTACAGGCCGCAACTTCGACTGGGAGTTTCTCGTCGATGGCAAAGAAGTCCCTGTAAAGATGAAGGGCATTGTGTCGGTCAATGATGCAGATGCGTATGTGACCTGCGGCCTCGAAGGCTTCGGGCTGATCCAGCCGCCGCTTTTCATGGCGCTGCCGCATCTGCGCTCCGGTCAGCTCATCGAAGTGCTGCCCGACTACAAACCGCTGCCGATGCCAATCTCGGTCGTCTATCCGACCAGCAGGCATCTGTCGTCGAAGGTGCGCGTGTTTGTCGACTGGGTGGCCGAGCTGTTCGATCGGTGCCCGCTGTTGAGCGGCCGCGCGAGCCTCGACAAGACCTGTACCGAACGTACGTTCGAAGAGCGCGAAGCGGCGACAACGCTCGAAACGCCTGTGATCACCGAATGGGTCGCGTGATTGTGGTCTGATGAACAATCGCGGCGCGTGCTGCGATTGTTCCACATTCTTGACAATTCATTTCGCGAAACGCGGATTTATCCGCCGCGCTCTCCCGCCTACATTTCATCCTGTCGCAGCGCTACACGTCAGCGCTCAAAAACGAATGACAGGAGTGAACTCATGAAACGCAGTCTTTTCGCAGCGCTCGTCCTTTCGGTCCTGGCAAGCACCTCCGCGTTTGCGCAAGGCGGTGGCGGGATCGGTCGCGCGGGCTCGTACAACCAGCCGTGGTGGTCGCAAGGCAGCAATGTGCCGCGTGCCGAGGTTAAAGCCGGTATCGCCGAAGCACATGGCTATTCGGTGAAAACCGATGTGGGCGGCGCGGAACCGGTCGCTACGCAAAGCGGACACGCCGCTAATGCTGTAAGCGGTCAGTAAAGTCAGGTCGCCGTGTGAAGCGACATTTAATCTTGCGCAGTCACACGGCAGTGAAATGTTGATGAAGGAGCCGAACATGAGCCCGTCCGAACTCGATCATTGGGAAACGAGCGTTCCTGTGTGGACGCCATACCGTTCCCGATAATGCAACAGTGAATTGCGGCGTCAGCATCTTTGCGGGCGCCGTCGTTAGAGAGGGCGTGCCAACGCACTAGTGCGTCGGTACGCCCTCTTTCCATTTGGCCCATTGCGTGACAATCGACTGCACGAGCGGACTGCCCGCGCGATAGAGGTTCGCGAGTGCGATATCGCCGCCACCCTGACCATTTGTGTTAAGCAGATTGTCAACGCTCGATTGCCCCTTCGGCGGGCGATCGAAATCCGCGCCGGTACGCAGCACGGCAACACGCTTCAAATCGATGCGTTGCACGCTTGCGGCGCGCTTGAGCGCTTCGTATGTCGCGTTGTCTTCCTGCTGCGACGTGCAGTAGAGGCCTTTGCCATCGGTGACAATCTTCGTCCATTCACGCGCTCGCTCGCCGATCGCGTCGCCTGACCACCACGTATCGCTCGTCGACGTATCGCACTGAATGATTTTCGGCGGCTGGTTCGCCGGCGCATAGTCGTACTTCGCGCGGGTCGCCTGTGCTTGCGGCGCATCAGCGAGTTCGACGTCGCGCGACAATGCGAGCGCCGTATCGGTTAACTGATGGTTCAACTCGAATACTTCGGTCTGGTATTCGAGCGGTGGCTTATCGCCCTGGCTCTTCGCGAAGATGCCGGAGTAGCCGCTGGTCCATTTCGGCGGCGCTTCGCGGCCGTCGATTTCCCACTGAATGCCGAAATCGACCAGATAGTTCGCCCATGCGGCGCTGCCCAGCGTGCCACGCGCAGGGTCGATGCCGGCGATGCCGGCGATCAGGAAATACGTGTGGCGTAAGTCGAATTGCGGCGAGAACGTCAACGCCATCATCGACGCCGCGGCATTCGCGTGCCCCATGCCAGTCGTCATCACACAGACGTCCTGCTCGTTGCACCGAACCATCGGGTAGTCCGGCGATAAACCCGGCACACGAATCTGCTGCCACGGGCCCAGTTTGTCGAGCCAGACCTGGCCTTCCGGGCCGAACATCGACACGATCATCACCTTCGGCGCGCGAATCTTCGGCACTGCATGGGGAGACGTTCCGGCGTGTGGCGTCGTATGAGTCTGTGCATCGGCGATGCCTGGCAGCGCAGACATGCACGCGACTGCAGTCGCGGCTGCGCAACCCAGTGCGGTCAATGTCCGCGACGCGCGGGCAGCGGTCGAACGGCGAGAGCGGCGAATCTTCATTTAGCGTCGTTCCTTTTGTCTTGTTTTGTGCAGTTCGGATTCAGTAGCCGGCGATGTCGTGGCTAAACACGCGTAGCGCCACGCGAGCGCGATGCGTTGATTCAATGCGAGGCTTCAGCGGAGGGATGCGCTGCATTCAGACAGCGCCTGGAGCATGTACTCGATCGTGCTATCGCATGGAATGCGCAATCAGCCGCACCACCTTAAGCGCGAACAAGTATAGAGGCGCGGCAATACAGGTTCATTAAACCTGACATCCGGCCACGCGCCGGTGATGCCCGCTCACAGGCGCGGCACATCCGGCTCGAAGAACACCCAGCGCACTTGCGGAAACGTCTGCTGCAGATCGGCTTCTATGATATTGATCGCATCGACCATCGCGCGTCCGCTTTCGTAGTCGATCATCTCCGCCTGCACGGCCACCACCACGTGCCGTCCCCATTGCAGCGTAATCAGATTCATGATGCTGCGAATTTCACTGCGCGCGCGCAAATGCGCATCGATTGCGCGTCGAACCTCCGGGCTTGCCGATTCGCCGATAATCATCGACTTCACTTCGCGCGCGACAAGGAAAGCGATCACCATCAGCAGCAATCCGACGCCGATCGAACCGAGCGCATCAAACAGCGGATTGCCAGTCACCATCGTCAGCAACACCGCGACGAACGCTATCGCGAGGCCTGCGAGCGCCGCGATGTCTTCGCCCGCGACCACGAGCAAATCAGACTCGCGTGTTTCGCGAAACCACCGCCACAGCGATTTATCCCGATTGGTCTTGCGGATCTCACGTATCGCGCCCGCGAGCGACAGCGCCTCGAGCACGACCGACACGCCCAGCACCGCCAGTGCGACAAACGCATACGACAGCGGCTCGCGCGCAATCGCGCGATGCACCCCCTCATAAACCGAGAACGCGCCGCCGACAAAAAACAGCAGCAGCGCGACAATCAGGCAGTAGAAGTAGATTACGCGGCCGGCGCCGAGCGGATGCAGCGGAGTCGCGGGCCGCCGCGCCTGGCGCAGTCCGAACAGCAGCAGGACCTGATTGCCGCAGTCGGCGGTCGAATGGATCGCTTCGGCAAACATCGCGCCGGACCCGGTAAAGGCCGCAGCGGCGAATTTGCAGATCGCGATGCCCATGTTGGCGGCCAGCGCGTAAAAGATGGCTTTCGGCGATTCTTCCTTCATCGTCGGTGCGGGAGAAGAAAAGTTGGACGTCTATGTCAAACGACTTCGATACGCGGCGCGCCGCTCGTCATTTCGCCGATCACCGCCGCACGCGAGAAGCCATCCGTGTGGAAAACCGCGAGTACGTCGTCGACCGTTTCGCGCGCGCAGGCAACCAGCAGGCCGCCCGAAGTTTGCGGGTCGGTCAGCAACGTCTGAGCGGTGTCCGGCAGGGTAGCGGCTAGTTGCACGTGCTCACCATACGACGCCCAGTTGCGCCCCGACGCGCCGGTGAACACGCCCGCCGCGGCAAACGCATCGACGCCGTCAAGCCACGGCAGGTCCGCATAGCGCACACGTGCGCCGAGCCCCGCGCCGCGCGCCATTTCGAGCAGATGCCCGAGCAGACCGAAGCCGGTCACATCGGTCAACGCATGCACACCCGGCAACGACGCAAGTTCGGTGCCGGGGCGGTTCAGCCTGGTTGTCGACGCAATCATCTGTGCGTAGCCTGCATCGCTCAACTGGTTCTTTTTCAGTGCCGCGGACAGCACGCCGACACCCAGCGGCTTGCCGAGCACCAGCACATCACCGGCCTGCGCGGCTGCATTGCGCTTCACCCGCTGCGGATGTACGACGCCGAGCGCGGCGAGGCCGTAGATAGGCTCGACCGAATCGATCGAATGGCCGCCGGCGACCGGAATGCCCGCTTCCTTGCAGACGTCTTCGCCGCCGCGCAGCACCGCCGCGATCACGTCGTGCGGCAACACGTTGATCGGCATGCCGACCAGCGCGAGCGCGAGAATCGGCTTACCGCCCATCGCGTAGACATCCGACAGCGCGTTGGTCGCGGCGATGCGGCCGAAATCGTACGGGTCGTCGACGATCGGCATAAAGAAATCGGTGGTCGCAATGATTGCCTGTTCGTCGTTGAGCCGATAGACAGCGGCATCGTCGGCGGTTTCGGTGCCGACCAGCAGATCGGGAAACGTCGGCAACGGCACGCTGCGCTTGAGCAGGTTCGACAACACGGCAGGCGCGATCTTGCAGCCGCAGCCACCGCCGTGCGAAAGGCTCGTCAGGCGCGGAACAGTCGGATTCGTCGAAACGGTTTCATTCATGACGGACAGGATGCTGTGGTGAGAACAATCGATATTATCGACAATCCGGCTGGAACATGTGCGCGCTGTATCGAACTGATCACACGCGACCGCGCCGACCGGTCAGCGAAGCCGCGGGCAAAGCAAGCCGCGCGCGGCACCACGGCATTGCGCGTGGGCGGCCGGGAAACGCTCAATGGCGCTCGAGCGCCGCCATCTCCCGCACGACGACCAGCAACATCGACAGGCTCGCGCCGCCTGCCGCGCGCAAATCGCCCAGCAACTGCGCATAACGCGCGAGCGCGACTTCGCGCCGCGCTCGCCATGCGTCGACCAGGGTACCGGGGTCGGTCATCTCCGATGCGTCCGGCGCGTCCGCCAGCGCGCTGGTTGCAAGCTGGCGCTTCAGGCGCGCGAGTTCGGCCAGCGCCGCGGCGCGCGCCATCACGTCCCAGTGCGTGGGCGTCGGCAACGCAGCCGCCCGCTCGCTGATCCAGTTGTAATTCAGCTGGGTGCCCAATGCGAAATAAACGCCCGCGACCTGCTCGAGGCTGCGCCCGCTGGTCGCCGCGACTTCCGCGATATCGAGCAGCGCGGCTGGAATCTCGCCGCTCGCGACCCGCACGGCCAGCTCGCTGTCGACGCCCGCATCGACCAGCACGCGTTGCCGCTCAGACAACGCTTCGATGTCCGCCGCGGGCAGCAGCGCGGGCAGTTGCGGCGCAAGCCGCTGCGCGGCATCGCGACAACGCGCAATCAGCGCCATCGCGCCGCCATCCTTCAGTTCGCCTGCTTGCAGATGCCGCAGGAACCATAGCGCCGCGCTTTCGAGCAGGCGCGTGATTTCGACAAACATGCGCGCCTGCACGTCGTCCGGCACGCGGTTATCGAGCGCGTCGATCTTGCGCCACACGTCGTCGAGATCGAACACGCTGCGCGCCATCAGGCACGCACGGACGATATCGCCCGGCTGCGCGTCGGTTTCCTCCATCAGCCGATGCACGAACGCGCAGCCGACGCGGTTGACGAGCCCGTTGGTCAGGAAGGTAGCGAGTATCTCGCGACGCAGCGGGTGACGATGCATCGGTTCGTCAAAGCGCTGGCGCAGCGGCTGCGGGAAATATCCGGCCAGCATGCCGGCGACCAGCGCATCTTCCGGCACGTCCGATTCGAGCAGCGCATCGTACAGCCACATCTTGCTGTACGCGAGCAGCACCGCCCGCTCCGGCGACGTGAGGCCCTGTTTCGCCGCCTGCCGTTCATTGATCTGCTCGTCGGTCGGCAGGAATTCGATCACGCGGTTCAGTCGCCCCGCGCGTTCGAGCCAGCGCATCAGCCGCACTTCCGCATCGAGCATGTCGGCTGCGTAGCGGCCTGCGATCGAAAGGGCCTGCGTTTGGTAATAATTGTCCTGCAGCACCAGCAGCCCGACTTCATCGGTCATTTCCGCGAGAAGCGCATTACGCTGCTTCTCGGTCATCTCACCGTCCGCGACCACGAGGCCCAGCAGAATCTTGATGTTCACTTCGTGATCCGAACAGTCTACGCCGGCCGAATTGTCGATCGCATCGGTATTCACGCGCCCGCCGCGCTGCGCAAACTCGATGCGGCCGTGCTGCGTGAGGCCCAGATTGCCGCCTTCGGCGACCACCTTGCAGCGCAGTTCGCTGCCGTTGACGCGTACCCCATCGTTGGTGCGGTCGCCGACCTGCGCATGCGTCTCGTGGCTTGCTTTCACATACGTGCCGATGCCGCCGTTGTATAGCAGGTCGACCGGCGCCTGAAGTATCGCGCGCATCAGTTCGTTCGGCGTCAATGCGGTCGCGGTGATGCCAAGCACCCCCTGCGCGGCCGCGGAGATCGGTACGGTCTTCGCGGTGCGCGGGAATATCCCGCCGCCCGCCGAGATCAGCGACGGGTCGTAGTCGTTCCAGCTTGATCGCTCGAGGCCGAACAGGCGCTGCCGCTCGGCGAAGCTGGTCGCCGGATCCGGGTTGGGATCGATAAACACATGACGATGATCGAACGCGGCCACCAGCCTGATATGCGGCGACAGCAACATGCCATTGCCGAACACGTCGCCGGACATATCGCCGACGCCGACCACGGTGAAGTCAGTCGCTTGCGTATCGACGCCCATCTCACGGAAGTGCCGCTTGACCGACTCCCATGCGCCGCGGGCGGTGATGCCCATCTTCTTGTGGTCGTAGCCGACCGAGCCACCTGACGCGAACGCATCGTCGAGCCAGAACCCATACTCCTGCGAGATCGCGTTCGCGTAGTCGGAAAATGTCGCGGTACCCTTGTCCGCGGCGACCACCAGATACGGATCGTCCGGATCGTGCCGCACCACTTCGGGCGGCGGCACGATCTCAGCGCCCGAACGGTTGTCGGTTACATCGAGCAGTCCGCGCAGAAACGTCTGGTAGCACGCGACACCTTCGCGCAGCCATGCTTCGCGGTCGGTCAGCGGCGGCGGGTTCTTCACGACGAAGCCGCCTTTCGAGCCGACCGGCACGATCACGACGTTCTTCACCATTTGCGCCTTCATCAGCCCGAGCACTTCGGTGCGGAAATCCTCGCGGCGATCGGACCAGCGCAGTCCGCCGCGCGCGACCCTTCCTCCGCGCAAATGCACGCCTTCGACTCGCGGCGAATAGACCCAGATTTCGAACATCGGCTTCGGTTCGGGCAGGCCCGGCACTTTCGCCGGATCGAACTTGAACGACAGATACGGCATCGGCCGGCCATGCGCATCGCGGCGAAAATAGTTGGTGCGCACCGATGCATTGATCACGCCGAGGAACTGCCGCAGGATGCGGTCTTCGTCGAGGTTCGGCACCTGATCGAGCGCCGCTTCGATCGTGATCAGCATTCTGTCGACGCGCGCTTCGCGTCCGGTGCCCGGCGACGGATCGAAACGCGCGATAAACAGTTCGACCAGCATCCGCGCGATCGCCGGGTTGCCGGTCAACGCGCGTTCGATATACGCATCGCTGAAGGTCGAACCGACCTGCCGCAAGTACTTTGCATACGCGCGCAGAATCGTCACTTCGCGAGCGGCCAGATGCGCACGCAGCACGAGGCGGTTGAAGTCGTCGTTTTCGATCGTGCCGCACCACACCTGTTCGAACGCGTCTTCGAACAGGTCTTTTACGCGCTCGATGTCGAACTCGGTTTCATCGGCCATCTCGAGGCCAAAATCGTGAATCCATGCGGGCTGCGCGTGCGGTGCTTCGATCAGATACGGGCGCTCTTCGTCGACGCGCACGCCCAGATGCTCGAGCATCGGCAGGCTGCGCGACAGCGCGATCGGCTGCCCGACCCGGTAGACCTTGAAGCGGAATGCACGCGGCGCCGATTCGATCGGCCGGTACAGGTTCATCGCCAGATGGCCGGTCGCCTGCACGCGCTCGATCAGTTCGATATCGCGCACCGCCGTACGCGCCGCATAGTCGTCGCGATAGCCGGCCGGAAACGAATCCGCATAGTGTTGCAGCAGCCGGTTGCCCTGCTCCTCGCCGAACGCATCGAGCAGCGCATCGGCCATATCGTCCTGCCAGCGGCGCGTGACCTGCACGAGTCGCGTTTCCAGCTCGTGCGTATCGACGTCGCGCATTGCGCCGGGTTCCGCGCGCACGACGAAATGAATCCGCGCGATCGTCGACTCGGACAACAACGGCGTGAACTCGACTGCCGCACCGTTGAACGCATCGAGCAGCAGTCTGGCGATGCGTCGGCGCAAGTCCGTGTTGTACTTGTCGCGCGGCACGAACACGAGGCATGACACAAAGCGGTCGAAGCGGTCACGCCGCACGAACAGCCGCGTTCGCTGATGCTCCTGCAAGCGCAGGACGCCCATCGCGATGTCGTAGAGCTCGTTTTCGTCGGCCTGGAACAGTTCGTCGCGCGGATAGGTTTCCAGCACCGTCACGAGCGACTTGCCGAGATGCCCTTTCGGCAGAAAGCCCGCGCGCCGCACGATGTTCGCGCACTTGCGTCGCACAATCGGGATCTCCGTCGCGGACACCATATACGCGGTTGACGTGTACAGCCCGATAAAACGCCGCTCGCCGGCAATCTTGCCGTCCGGCCCGACCAGCTTTACGCCGACGTAGTCGAGATAACCTGGCCGATGCACGGTTGCGCGTGAATTGGCTTTCGTCAGGAAGATCGGCCACGGGCCCTGAATGATCTCCGCCGCGGCGGGCGGCAGCGGCGTCACATCGGGTGTGCGCTCGTCGCCGATGGCTTCGCGCAAAATGCCGAGGCCCGTGCCCGGAATCGCGCGCAAACCGAAACCGCTACCGTGCGCCACCAGTTCGTAGTCCCGCTGCCCGAGGAACGTGAAATGGTCGGCGACCATCCATTCGAGAAACGCGCGGGCCTCGACGCCTTCCGCGCTCGTCTCGCGCGCGGCGAGATCCTTGATCGTACTGCGCGCGGCGCCGACGATCTTCTGCCAGTCTTCAACCGCGGCGCGCACGTCGCCCAGCACGCGCGCGATCGATGCGCGCAGCGTGTCGAGCTTCGCCGCATCGCCGCAACGGTCCACTTCGAAATGGATAAACGACGCGAGCTGCGACTGCCCGTCGTCAGGTGTCGAGCCGCCGAGCGCGACGCGCTCGATGTTGCCGTCCTTGCCGCGCCAGATACGGAACACCGGGTGCAGCACCGAGTGCAGCGCGAGCCCAAGGCCGTTCACCGCCATCGAGACCGAGTCGACCAGAAACGGCATGTCGTCATTGACGATCTCGACCACCGTGTGGTCCGAGTGCCAGCCGTGCTGTTCGAGAATCGGGTTGTACACGCGCAGCCGTTCGCTGCCCGGCACAAAGCGTTGCGCCGTTTGCCAGTGCGCCATCGCGGCGCCGTACAGGTCGGGGATATTGCGGCTTTGCAGTTCGTCGGCGTCGACGAAATCGTAGTAGTGCCGCAGGAAAGGTTCGACGATCGCAAAGGCCGGTTCAGGCAATCGGCCCCGCGCGAATTCGATGACATCGTTGAGCTGGTGCGCGACGGCTTCCTCGTTCTTCGCTAGCATGACGTCCTCCACGGCGGGCGGCGATTCATTGCAACGTCGATAGATGGGCATTATGCACCCTGCTTCTGACGCCTCTGTGTGCATGCGCACATGAAAATGCGAACGGCGCGCGCATCTATTCGCCGGTGAATGCGCGCATTCGAATACGCATTACATGACATTGTGAATTTATCGTGAATCGTTATAGCGTTTCTGGATACCTGGTTTGTTAATAAACAATACGATCCAGGGTTCTTATGATTAGCGAACCTGCAAATAATGCGCTAATCTTTTAATGTGCGTCGCCTGCGGGCGAGTCCGCATAACGCAATCGTCCGTTGCGCAAAACGCGGCTCTGATGCCGATGCTTTTAGCGCGACTGGACAAGCGCTTCAGATGCCGCTTTTTCACGTAGCGCATATACACGTCTCAACCGAATTGCAAACATTTGCCGGCCCGGCAGCGTGTCGCTTCCCCGCTGACCCGGCTGGCCTGTTGTCGAAGTGTGCGCGGTAGAACCTGCAAGCCTGCCATGGAGACAAGGCCATGAAGCGCGAGCCATTGCGACATTTCCGCACGATCAGTTATGCGACTTTATTATTTTTCTTTCATGCCGAATTGCATGCGCAATCGCTCGACGATCAGACCTCGCAGGAAAACATCGCAACGCTTCGGCAGGAATTGAACAACCGCATTAAAGAGCTCGACGCATTGAAGCGGAAACTCGCCGAAGAGGAGGCGAATTTCCAGCAATTGAGCCGCGCACTCGACTCGCGCATGCTGGAATCGAAGCGCGGCGCGGGTGAGCCGGGCGTTGGCGGAGGAGCAGCGCCTGGCATCGCGCAGGATGCGGCCGCGGGAGCGGGAGCGGGTGCGGGCGCGGGTGCGGGAGTTGGCGCGGCTGCTGGCGGCACCGCGGGAGCGGCACAGGCGGCGGCGCCGGCTGCAACGTCCGCGCAGAGCGCGCAGAACGCGGCGCCTACATCCAGTCAAGCGCCAAACCAGGCACCTGACCAGCCGGTCAATCAATCCGCCAGTCAACCCGCGAACCAAAGCGCGGCGCCCGCGGCGCAACAGCCTGTCGGCCAGGCGCCGGTGGCGGATACCGCACCGCCTGCTGTCGCGCCGATCTTCGATCAGCCGGGCGTGCTCACGCCGCGCGGCAAGATAACGATCGAGCCATCGTTCCAGTTCGGCTATTCATCGTCGGACCGCGTCGCGCTGGTCGGCTACACGATCATCCCGGCGCTGCTGATCGGCCTGATCGACGTGCGAGAAATCAAGTCGACCGTGCTGACGGCGGGCCTTGCCGCACGCTACGGGATCACCAACCGGATGGAAGTGGAAGTGCGCGTGCCGTACGTCTACTCGAGCAACGATACCGTGAGCCGCGAAGTGTTCACCGGTTCGGCCCAGGACAACGTGTTCAATAGCAGCGGCCATAACATCGGCGACGTCGAAATGACGCTGCGCTACCAGTTGAACGAAGGTGGTCCGGACAAGTTCTACTACGTCGGCTGGTTGCGCTTCAAGACTGCCACCGGCAAAAGCCCGTTCGACGTCGTGACCGACTGCGTGACACGCTGCATCGGCAACACGACGGGCACCGGCCTGCCGCTCGAACAGCCGACCGGTACCGGCTTTTACGCGATCCAGCCGGGTCTCACCTGGTTGTTCCCGAGCGATCCGGTGGTGTTCTTCGGCAACTTCAGCTACCTGCACAGTTTCGGGCGAAGCGACTTGAGCCTGACGATTCTTAACGGCGAAAAGGACTTTGTCGGCCGCATACAGCCCGGCGATATCTGGGGCTTCAACGTCGGCATGGGTCTCGCGTTAAACGAAAAATCGTCGTTCAGTATCGGTTACGACCAGAGCATCGTGTTGCCGACCAAGCAGAACGGTCAGACCGTTCCCGGCTCGGTACGCGTCGTGCTCGGCACGCTGCTTATCGGGTATTCGTATCGGCTGTCGCCGAAGACCACGTTGAACTTTTCAATCGGCGCGGGCCTGACGCGCGACACGCCGGACCTCACGCTGACGTTCCGCCTGCCGATCACGTTCTGACCACACGCACGGTGCACCGCATTGAAGTCAATGCGGTGCACACCGACTCGCACATGTGCCGCTACCGCCTATCGACCTCGCACGAGCGCACCGCTCAATGTCGAGCCGATATTGGCATTCTTGAACATCGATAGCGAATTGACCGTCGTGTTGATCGTCGTTAATGCCTGGATCTGCTGGTTGCTCAACGTGTTCTGGATCACCGCGCCCGACAGCGAAGGTAGCGCACCGGGCTGCACGACATTGCCCGGTCCGTTCTGAACCAGAGCGCCCGCGTTGACCGAAGCCAGTTGCTGCGCCTGCTGCGCGCTGATGTGGCTGATGTCCGGAATATTGAAGCTGGTCGTCGTCACGAGATTACCGTTGACGACCACCATCCGCGAAATGCCGAACGACACTTTCAATCCCGACGACAGATCGAAGCCGCCGCGCATTTTGTCGAGCCGGTCGTCGCTGATCGCGACCTTCTGTGGCATCGACCATTGCGGATCTTCGGTGCTCGCGGCAGCCTGAGCGGGTTGCGCTTGCGGTTGCGCGCCGTGCTGTGCAACCTGCTGTGCGTTCGATTGCGCGTTCGGCTTCGCGCTAGCTGACGAATCCGCGCGCGCTGTCACTGCGATTGGCGCGGCGTACGAAACGGGCGGCTTCGCCGGTGGGGACGGCAATGCGGCAGGCGTCGATGCAACGCGTGAATCGGCGCGCGGCGATGGCGACGGTGCTACCGACGGTCCCGGCAATTGCAACATTTGCACGACGGGCGCCGTGGCGGCCGACGATTTCACATGCGCGAGTGCAAACGGCTTCGCTTGCGGGAGTGCCGGCGCGGAAGGCGGAAAACCGTGTGCGTCAGACATTGCACGCGTGCCGTCATGCGTGGGCACGGCGACCGGGGCCGCGTAGGACACGCGCCGTTGCGGTGTCGCACGCATCGGCTGTCCATCGGCTGGGGTTTGCGCGACGACACGAGGCGGCGTGGCTTCAACGACGTTTGCGGCAGTAGCCGCTTGCGCCGCCGGCTTGTCATCGCGCGGCGACGGCGACGCTTCGGCCTCGTTCGATTCGGTTCGGATCGCTAGCGCGCGGTCCGCTTCGGCGGGATTCGCCAGCGCGCCGCTTACCTCGGCGCGCTTCACTTCAGCGGAGTTCCCTTCCACACGCGCCACTTCGGCGCGCCTCTCTTCACCCGCCGCGTGAACCGGAACCGCTATCGGCGCCGCGTACGAAACCGGTGCCTTGTGCACGGGCCGCTGCACATTCGGCAACAGCACCGGTTTTGCAGGCGGCACCTTGTCGGCATGCCGCGCACCCGGCAGCGAACTTTCGATTTGATGCGGCACGTCCGGCGCGCCTTCCATGCGCGCGGCCTCTTCGAGCGGCACCGGCCGCACCGGAGACGGCAGGTCGACGTCCGCCACCTTCGCCGCATCGTCGCGCGGCTCGCCCCATTCCAGTTCATTCGCCTGCGCCGCGGCGACGACCGGTGCTGCTGTCTCTGTACTCATATTCGCAACCGTGTCCGTATGCCCTGGAACAGCAATCGGCGCGGCGTACGAAACCGGTACGCTGCGCGCGCTCGCCGCATCGGTCACGCATTGTGCATCCGTTTGCGCCGCATCGACAATCGGCAAATTTGCCGACGCGCGCGTGCTTTCTTCATCTGGTTGCACGACGCCCGCGACCATCGGCGCTGCCGCGGCAGCAGACTGGAGCGCGGATTCCGCGACCGTGTCAATCTGTTGCGCGTGCGCCGCAAACGGCGCGACGCTTCCACACACGACGGTGGCGATACGCGCGAACTTGCGTGTCTCCGTCTTCATGATCGCCTCAGAAGTCGCTCGGTCCGTGTTTGGGAATCACGACGAAATAGAGCCCGTCGCGATTGATCCCCGTGTAAAGCGGCGCGCTCGGTGCAACACGCCAGTCCGCCGGGCTATTGAAAATGCCCACGCCCGGCTTGTTGTGGATCACGAACAAAACCTGGTCTTCCCACTTCTTTTCAAAGCTTTCCTGCGGAATCGGCCGCGTACCGGTCGCCGGATCGCCGATCAGCACGCGGTTGTTGCGAAATCCTTTCACCACGACGAAATGGTGATACCCGCTCTCGCTGATCAGTACGATCGCCGGCGTGTTTGTATCCGCGAGCTTCTGCAACGGCAGCTCATATCCGTCCGCGATAAAACCGCGCCGCTCCAGAAAGCGCTTGATGTCGAGCAGCGAAAACCCTTGCTGGCGAATTTTCTGCTGATCGCCGTCGAGGAACATTTCCTGAAACGCCGTTTGCTCGCTCACCGGATAGTTGTACTGGTACGTGAGCAGCGTCGCGACCGCGGCGGACCCGCAACTGAAATCGAATTGCTGCTTGATGGTCCGCTTGAAACGCGCCTCCTTGAGGCTCGTCACGTGCATCGCGTAGCTTGCGCCTTGCGGATCGGTAATCATGATGTCGTCCGCGCGCGCGGCGGACCACAACGTCAGCACGCACGCGAGGACAACAGCCGGCCAGGCCGCGGGACGGACAAAATGAATCATCGCAGCATGCCCCGCTCAGTTACCGAAACGGACGTTCAGCACGGTCGCGTTCTGAATCAACACGTTCGCGCCGGAATTCTGGATCACGGTCGGCAGACCACTCGAATTCGCGAACGAACCCTCGCTGATCGAATTCGATCCGGTCACAACGCGGTTGGCCGTATTGTTCGCGACCGTACCGGTCAGATCGTTCTGGCCGATCAGCGCGTCGCCGCCGCGATGCGCGTCCAGTTGCCCGGCGGTCATCGCGACGCCGAATACGTCGTCCTGTGCCGCCGATGTTGCGTGTGTCGCTTGTGGCGCCTGCGGGGACGTCGCGACTACCGCGGGCGCACTTCCAGGCACTGACGGCGCGTCCGCCGCGACAGGAACCGCCGCGGCGGGTCCCACCGCTTGCGCCTGCGCCGCCGCAGCGATCAGCGGCGTTGCGTCGGCCGCGCACGCGAGACCGTGCACGGCGAGCATGACCGGTACAACGAGCAACGAACAGCTCTTGCGCGCTTGCATGAGCGTCTCCCTTCGTCCCGATGCGGCGGCATGCACCGCGCCGGGACCGGATATCTATGGTCAGCGCCGGACGAGGCGACGAGCTGGCGTCGCCCGCCCGGTCACGGAGCGCTCGCCGCGGAACTTTTGGGGTACATGCTCCGCGGCTCGCTCCTCGGCATCGACGTTCGAGGCTTCCGCGGACTAATGTCCGACGGTGAGATTCGCCTGAACCGTGACTGCCTGTTGCGCAAGCGAAGCTGCCGCACTCGTCTGGTTCATCACCGAGATGCCTGCCGCCGATTGCGCTGCTGCCGTCATCGTGTTGCTCATGTCGAACGTGCCAGCGTTGACGGTATTGGTGCCGCCCGCGCCGCCCGCACCGCCCGCGCCGCCGGTTCCGGCACCGCCGGTTCCGGTTGCGCCCGCGGCGCCGGCTACGCCCGCACCGCCGGCCGCACCTGCACCGCCGGTTGCGCTGCCGTTAGTCGCGGTCGTGGTTGCATCGCCGTTGGTCGACGTGCCGCCCGTGCCGGTGCCGCCCGCGCCGCCCGCGCCAGCCGTGGCGGTTGCCGCACCACCGTTGCCGCCCGTGCCGCTGCCTGCGCCGCCAGTTGCGGTGGTTGCGCCGGTCGTACCCGCACCGCCCGTCGCGGTTGCTGCGCCGCCGGTGGCGCTGCCTCCGCCGCCGGCACCACCCGCACCGCCGTCGCCGCCTGCGGACGTCGCGGACGCGCTACCGGACATCGAGTTCGCACGACCGCCATTGCCACCATCGCCGCCGCCACCGCCGCCGCCGCCGTTACCGCCAGCGCCACCGCCACGCGCGCCTGCGAAGCCACCCGCCGCGCCGCTCAGCGCCACCGCGAAGCCGCCATGACCTGAGCCATCGCCGCCTTGTGTGCCGCCGGCGCTCGCCCGGCCGCCACGCGCGCCATCGCCACCGTAACCGGTGCCGGCTACCGCGCCGTCGTTGGTTACAGAGCCAGCGTTCGCGCTGCCGTTCCTGGCATTACCGCCATTGCCGCCGTTGCCGCTATTGCCGGAATCGCCGCCGTTGCCACCGACGCCGATACCGGCAAAGCCGGCACCGCCACGGCCGCCGCGGCCGCCGGCCGCGCTACCCGTGTTCAGTGCGACATTGCCGATACCCGACACGCCAAGACCGGTTACCGAGCCGTTCAGCTTGCCAAGCGCAACTGCCTTGGTCGTGTTGAACGAATCCTGGTTGACCGTTGCGCCCGACGCGATTTCATTCGCGTTGTCGCCCGACGTGCTGGTCTGATTCCCTGTCGCACTGACCGCCGACGTATTCCCACCACCGGCCGCGCTCTGGTTGCACGAGTCCTTGCCGTCGCTACACGGGTTCGCCATCACGTACCCGCTAAAGCCCAGCGCAAGGACCGCAGCACTCGCCATCAGAGTCTTTCTCATGAGAGCCTCCTATGACTGGTTGCGTTAGTGGCCAACGGTCAGGTTGGCCTGAACGGTGACCGCCTGTTGCACGAGCGACGCGACACCGCTGTTCTGGTTCATCACGACGATGCCGGCAGCCGATTGCGCAGCGCCCGTCATCGTGTTGCTCATGTTGAAGGAGCCTGCGTCGACGGTATTGGTGCCACCGTTGCCGCCCGCGCCGCCAGCCGCACCGTTGCCGACGCCACCATTGCCGGTACCGCCCGCGCCGCCCGCACCGCCGACCGCACCGCCCGCGCCGACGCCAGCCGTCGCGCTGCCGTTCGATGCCGTCGAAGTGGAGCTGCCGTTGGTCGCGTTGCCGCCGGTGCCCGTGCCTCCTGCACCGCCCGCGCCAGCCGTCGACGTCGCTGCGCCGCCTGCGCCGCCGGTGCCCGTGCCTGCGCCACCCGTACCGGAAGTCGCGCCGGTCGTTGCCGCACCGCCGGTGCCGCTACCCGCACCGCCGGTTGCGCTGCCCGCGCCGCCTGCCGCGCCAGCGCCGCCCGCTCCACCCGGCGAATTCGAGCTCACCGTCGCGGCATCGCCACCACCGTTTGCTCTGCCGCCGTTGCCACCGGCGCCACCTGCCCCGGAATTGCCGCCGTTGCCGCCCGCACCACCGCCACGACCGCCAGCGAAACCACCGAGCGCGAGGCTGCCAGCCGCGCCAGCCGCGCCCCTGCCGTGGCCATCGCCACCTTGCGTGCCGCCCGCATGCGCGGAGCCGCCACGTCCACCGTTACCCGCATTGCCGTCACCGGCCCATGCGCCAGCGTTGTTCGCGTCGCCCGCGGTTGCGCTACCATTCCGCGCGTTGCCGCCATTGCCGCCGTTACCGCCGGCGCCGCCCGCTCCGCCATCGCCGCCGACACCAATGCCGCCAAAGCCCGCGGCGCCTCTGCCGCCACGGCCGCCGGCTGCGCTGCCATAGTTGGTCGCCATGTTGCCGACATTGGTCACGCCGACATTGCTCACGGTGCCATCAAGCCGGCTCAATGCAACGATCCTGGTGGAGTTGTTCGAGTTCTGCCACAGGTTCGCTGCTGACGCGATTTCGTTAGCATTGCTACCCGACGTCGAAGTCTGCGTCGATGCTGCCGAGCTCGTCAGGTTGTTACTGCCGCCGGCGGCTTCCTGGTTGCATGACGAGTCATTGCCACTACATGGGTTTGCCATCGCGTAGCCGCTGAAGCCGAGGGCCAGGACTGCAGCGGTCGCCAGTAAAGTTTTTCGCATGTGATCCTCCACAAAGGATGGGGGGCGGCTTGGCAGCACTACGCCAATCCGCGGCACTCCCTGCATAGGCGGTGCCATGCGCGCAAACGTTTGACTGAAAAGGGGCAAGCGGCGCTTTTGCGATACTCGATTGAATTTATCCAGGGTTTACGCCCGTGTTTTATGTTTCCACTCTGAAACGCCAAAATGGACACTGCATTGCACAATTATTATTTCGCAATCTTTTAATTGGTTTATATTCAACCTGTTACGATATCCACGCGGCGAATATTCGATAAATAAAAAACGTTTCTCTTTTGTTGGAGAGGTCCCTGGCGCCACCCGCCGAAGTCCCCTTCAAAGTGCATAAGGCACACGTCGGACCCTTGTGGGATAAGCCTTTACCGTTCAACACACAGGCCACAGCGTGGTCATCAAGTCATCTGGCATGCATTTGAAAACGTATCTTTTACGATTGCATTAAAATGATGCAGCACTGTTGCGGAATATCTTTTTACCTATTTCACAGCCCCGCATACTGATATTACAAAGTAAATATCCTTTGCAAAGTACGCTACCGCACAAACGATAACAATCGTTTATAAATTCGTTAATTAACGTTCAAATAATTACCAATAGAAATGTTAGCTTTCATTTATTAATTGTGACGCACGAATCAATGATAAATTGCAGCGTTGATTAACGCCGCCATGGTGAAAGACCGAAAGGCTGAGTTAGCGCCCGCCGCTATCGCAAACCGTCGAGCATCTGTTCGACGAGCCACGCCGGGTCATCGTGCGGCAAGTCGTGACCCGCCGATGCATGGTGTCGATGTGGCGCGCGCCACGCGGCTGCGAGACGGGCAGAGCAAAGCGGATTCACAAGACCGTCCGCGGCCGATGACAGAATCAACGTGCGGCACCGTGGCGGCTGCGACTCGGCGCGAAACGAAGCCGCCGCCATCAGTTGCCGCCACGCGTTGATGCGGCTCACCGGCGCGCTGCGGCGAATCGCGGACCACGTGTCGAGATCGTCGGCAAGGCTGACGCGGTTGTTGCACGTCAACGCGTGAACCGCGCTTTCCGCGACGCGCGGCTCGCGCCAGTGCGCGGCGATGCGCATCAGCATCGGCCATGCTTGCGGCCGCAACCGCTCGTGTGGCCAGTTGAACGGACGCATGCTCGTGTTGATCAGCACCAGCGATTCGATTTCATCCGGATACCGCTGCGCCCAGTCGGTTGCGACCATTCCGCCGAGCGACATCGCGAGTACCCGGTATGGTGCTGGTATACCGCGCTCGACCGCGACGACGCGCACGAAGCCCACCATATCCGCAACGCGGCGATACGAACGCAACGCGGCAAACTCACCGTTGCCGGGCAGGTCGACCGGCAGCACGCGCGCTTCGCTAAATGCATCGGATACGCGTTGCGGCAACGTCCCCCAGTGCCGCGATTCGCGTGTCAGCCCGCGCAACAGGATCCATGCGCTCATATGTGCTGCGTCCGATACCAGAAGTCGAACGCGCGCTGCAGCAGTTGCTGGCGCACCACGCCTTGCGGCAGCCAGCGCTGCGACGAGTAGGCCGCGCGCGTCAGGAAGTCGAGCAGATTCGCATGCCGGCGCAACACGCGCTCAGTGCGATGCGCCTTTACCGGATTGAACATGCCTTGCCGCGAGAAAATCTGCCGCGGGTTTTTCCTGATCCATATCCACGAACCGAGTTCGAGCGTCATCGGCAAAAAGATGCTTGCGGGAGGACGCGTGTCATACGCGTAGTCCCACAGATCTCCGTGCAGCAGATATTGATGGCTTTGCGGCTCGAACAGATAGCCATGGTGAGGATGCGCGTGCTCGAACATCGTTTTCAGCGCGAACATTTCGGGCAAGTGCGGCATCGCTCGACGGGTGCGTGCATAAGGAAACCAGATGCTGTCGCGCCAGCCATAGCCGGAATGACAGTCGAGCGCGACGCTGAACGGACGTGACGCGAGTTCGCTTGCCACCACCTGCAGCAACGCGGTCGCCTCCGGCTCCATCGGCGACCCGCGCCGGCCGCGATACCACGGCAGCCACGCGCCGAGCCGCTGTCCGCCGGCAAGCCACGGCACATGTTCGTCGGCATCCTGCGGACCGTTGCGCATCAGGTCGACGCCATTCGGATTCGCGCGCGTCGCAGCCCACATTCCACCTGGATTGACAATCGGGACAAAGATCAGACGAATCGATTGCAACTGGCGCACGAGCAGTTCATCCCATTCGAGACGGCCAAGCAGCGAGCGCATGTAGTCGAGAACCAGTTGTGACCCGATGCGTTCGAGTCCGTGAATCCCGCCAAAAAATCCGATTGCCGGCGCAAGCGGATCAGTCGATCCGATGCTCGCCGAGAACACGGCGAACGACCTGCCCCGCACTCGCGTTTCGCAGACGGTTCGAATCTCGAAGAGCGCACTGCCGCCTTCGAGAATTGCCTTCAGTTCTTCGTATTCCGCAAATGAATCGGGCAAGAAGCTGAGAACCTTTTGCATGGCGGCGCCGGCGTGAGAGGCTGCGTTTTTGGGGACGGCTCATGCACTGACCCCTTCAAATATAGCTTGTTCGCCTCGCAGTTAAATGACAGTGGCGCGACGCTCACAAGGCGCTGTCATATGACTGACACACGCGTAAAAAGCGGCATGCGGGACCGCATTCACGTTTTGATACATATAGTCGTCTAGACGTTGCGACAGCTTTCACCTAACCGTCATAGTCGCTTCCTAGAATGTGGCCGAACGTTCCGGCGAATAGCCGGCGTCATTGACAGGACATCTATGGAAGCCATCCGCATCGAACGTTTGAGCAAGACGTTCAGTAACGGCCGCAAAGCACTCGATGAAATCGACTTGCGCGTCGAGCCGGGCGAAATGGTTGCACTGATAGGCGCGTCCGGTTCGGGCAAGTCGACGTTGCTGCGGCATATCGCGGGCTTCACCGCCTCCGATGCGCAACCATCGCAAATCGAGATTCTCGGCCGGCCGATTCAGCAAAACGGCCGTATCGTGCGCGAGGTGCGGCGCATCCGGCGCGATATCGGCTTTGTCTTCCAGCAATTCAATCTTGTTGGCCGGATGACGGTCGAAACCAATGTGCTAGTCGGCGCGCTTGCGCGCTTACCGTTGTGGCGTCGTTTGACGGGTGTTTTTCCGCATCGTGAACGCGAGTTGACGCTGACCGCGTTGCGCGAAGTTGGCATTGGCGATCATCTGCGCGAACGCGCAAGCAATCTGTCCGGTGGCCAGCAACAGCGCGCGGCCCTCGCACGCGCACTCGTGCAGCAAGCGCGCATCATTCTCGCGGACGAACCGATTGCGTCGCTCGACCCCGAATCGTCGCGCCGCGTGATGGACATGCTGCGCAAGCTGAACACCGAGCACAACCTGACCGTTCTCGTCTCGCTGCATCAGGTCGATATCGCGATGCAGTACTGCGCGCGAACGGTTGCGCTACGGCGCGGCAAGATCGTCTACGACGGTCCGTCGGCAAGCCTGACGCCGGCGTTGTTGAAACAGCTGTACGGCGACGACGCGCGCGAACTGCTGGAAGAACATACCGACGACGATGTGCCGCGCGCATCGCAGTCGTACGCTTTTGCTCTCGATACCGCGCATTCCACGTGATGCCGCGCAAGCGGACACACACCTCCAAGCCGTTTAGCACCGACCAAAAACCAACCGGGATTCTGAACTCATGAAATTCTTGCGCTCACTGATCGTCGGCGTAGCTGCATTTGCCTGCGTCGCCGCTCATGCTGAAGACCTCAATTTCGGCATCATCTCGACCGATGCGTCCAGCACGCTGCGGCAGCGCTGGCAACCGCTGATCGACGATCTGAACCAGAAGACCGGTCTGCACGTGAAGGCGTTCTTCGCGACGGATTACGCGGGCATCATCGAAGCGATGCGTTTCAACAAGGTTCAGATCGGCTACTTCGGCAACGCGTCGGCGATGGAAGCCGTCGATCGCTCGAACGGCGAAGTGTTCGTGAAGTCGGTGAACGCGAATGGTGTTGGCGGCTACTATTCAGTGCTAGTCACGAACGTGAACAGCCGCTTCAAGACGCTCGACGATGTATTCAAGAATACGAAAGACGTGAACCTCGGCTGGGGCGATCCGAACTCGACCTCCGGCACGCTGATTCCGGGCTATTACCTGTTTGCGAAACGCGGCGTGCCGGTTACGTCGGCTTCGTTCAAGACGGTGCTGCCGTCAAGCCACGAAGCGAACCTGCTGGCGGTGATCAACAACAAGATCGACGTCGCGACCAACAACACGCAGGAGCTCGATCGCCTGCAAACCCAGCATCCGGACAAGTTCGCGCAGGTGCGCGTGCTGTGGAAGTCGCCGCTGATTCCGAGCGACCCGCTGGTGTACCGCAAGGACCTGTCGCAGGAAACGAAGGACAAGCTGCGCGATTTCTTCGTGAACTATGCGAAGACCGATCCGCGTGAGAAGGAAGTGATGAAAAACCTGACCAACTATAGCGGCTTCGCGGCATCGTCGGATGCGCAGCTGGTGCCGATTCGCCAGGTCGCGCTGTTCCAGGAGAAGCAGAAGATCGAAGCTAACACGAACCTCTCCGATGCGGACCGCAAGACGCAGGTCGCCGCAATCGACGCAAAGCTGAGCGCACTGAACGACGCGGCCGCGAAGCAATAAATGAATAGCGCAGACATGGCCGCCGAACGCGGCGCACGGCAATCGAAAGCAGTCGCGGCGCCGAATGCCGCGGCCGCCGGCAAGCGCAGCTGGAGTTCGACGTTCAGCTGGATCGTGTTGATCGCGGTGCTTGGACTGTCGTGGCGTGCCGCGGATATGCGCCCGCTCGATCTGTTCGCGGATGCGGGCAACATGGGGCAGTTCGCGAAGGACTTTTTCCCGCCGAACTTCAGCGACTGGCGCATCTACACGCAAGAGCTACTGGTCACGCTTGCGGTCGCGGTGTGGGGCACGGCGCTAGCGATTGTCTGCGCGATTCCGTTCGGGTTGATGTCCGCGCACAACATGGCGCCGGCGTGGGTCGTGCAGCCGGTGCGGCGCGCGATGGATGCGTGCCGCGCGATCAATGAAATGGTGTTCGCGATGCTGTTTATCGTTGCGGTCGGTCTGGGTCCGTTTGCGGGTGTGCTCGCGCTGTGGGTGCATACGACCGGTGTGCTCGCGAAGCTGTTTGCGGAAGCGGTCGAGGCAATCGACCCGCGCCCGGCCGAAGGCGTGCGCGCAACCGGCGCGACGAGTCTCGACGAGATCATCTATGGCGTGCTGCCGCAGGTGTTGCCGCTGTGGATCTCGTATGCGTTGTACCGGTTTGAATCGAACGTGCGCTCGGCGATGGTGGTCGGAATGGTCGGCGCGGGCGGGATCGGCGTGGTGCTCTACGAATCGATCCGCTCGTTCGATTACGCGCAAACGACTGCGGTGCTGTTGATGGTGATCGTAGTGGTCACGGTAATCGATATCGTCTCCGCGAAGTTGCGAGAGCGGGTGATCTGACCTGATCTGCCGCGTCGGATAGTCACTTTAGCAGGCGCTCGACCATTTCTCTAATGACGACGTGGCAAATTGCCCTCAAGCACCGCATCTCGCCGCCGAAGGTCGCGGCGAGATGCGGACGCTCAGCGAGCATTGCCGCGTTTTGCGCATTCACTGCTGCAAGCAGCGCGTCAGCCTCGACGGGAATACGCCGCAGCAACTCATCGAGCTGGCGTAGCGCGGTCACGCGCGTTAAACCCAGCGCGACGCGGCCGCAGGGTGCTATCGATATCCGCCCGATCATCCGCTGTGCGCAGCGTGATCGACCCCGCGGACTCCCGGCCATAGTGCTCAAGAAGGGCAAACGCATCGGTGATGTCGGGCAGCCCCACATCCGCCGCGAGCAACGCACGAACGCTTTCCTCCGGCAGAAGATTGTCGAAATACCATTGCACCGGACGCGTGGTGGCGCCATCGCGCAGCGTAGAAAATAGCCGACCGAGACGTCGAAACTATTCGAGCGCATGGTTTTTGTGCTTCCGGGCCCCCGATCCCGATCGGCACGCGCAGGTCAAAACCGAGCCGACGCTATGGCGCGGATGTACGTGAATTGATTCGCCGCTCTTGCACTCAGGATTCAGAGGCGCCGCTCACCCGTACCTGGTCCGCGTGATAAGAAGACCTCACCAGCGGACCCGCCACCACCTCCCTGAACCCCATCCGCAGCCCTTCGTCCCGCCACGCATCGAAGGTTTCCGGCGGCACATAGCGCCGCACCGGCAGGTGAAACTTCGAAGGCGCCAGATACTGGCCGATCGTCAGCACATCGACGTCGTGCGCGCGGATATCGCGCATCGTGTCGACCAACGCCGCGTCCGTCTCACCGAGGCCGACCATCAATCCCGACTTCGTCAGCATGCGCGGATGCGCGCGTTTCATGCGCTCGAGCAGTTCCAGTGAGCCGCCGTAACTCGCTCCCGCGCGGGCCGCACGATACAGCGACGGCACGGTCTCGACGTTGTGGTTGAACACGTCAGGCCATGCCGCCGACAACGCGTCGATCGCCCGCTCGACACGTCCACGAAAATCCGGCGTCAGCAGTTCGACACGAATGCCCGGCACGCGCTCGCGCAACAACGCAACGCAACGGGCGAAATGCACGGCGCCGCCGTCGCGCAGATCGTCGCGGTCCACCGACGTTACCACCACGTAACGCAGCCCGAGTGCCGCCACCGCATCGGCGAGACGCGCGGGTTCGTCGTCGTCGAGCGGCGCCGGCCGGCCATGCGCGACATCGCAGAACGCACAGCGCCGCGTGCATACGCCGCCCATGATCATGAACGTGGCGGTCCGCTGCGCGAAGCATTCGCCGATATTCGGACACGTCGCCTCCTCGCACACCGAATGCAGCCGATGCGCGCGAAGAATGGCCGCCATGCCGGCTACCGTTACGCTCATCATTGGTTTCGCATGCAGCCACGGCGGCTTGGGCAGCACATCGGCCCGCGCAGCCGGCACGATCTTCACCGGAATGCGAGCAAGCTTGTCGCGGCTACGCAGGCCCTGCTGCCCGAGCGCCGTCGCGCCAGGTTGCACGGTTTCCTTCTGCCGAACGGCTTCCATCGTCAGGCCACTCCGAAAAAGTCGTTCAGCAGCCGGTTCACTTCGGATGCCGCCTCCATATGCACCATATGGCCCTTGCCTTCCAGCACGTGCACGCGGATTTCGCCGGGCAACCCTTGCGCATGACGCGCGGGAATGACCTGATCCTGCGCGCCCCAGATCACCATCACGCGCGGCGCGAGCGTGCCGACCCGATCGCGGTAAATCTTCTGTTGCACGCCTTCGACGAACGCCCGCCCCGCGATCTTCTGCAATGCGTCGTTGACGCCCTCGAGCCGCTTGTACTTCACGACATCTTCGATCATCTGCCGCGTGACGAGCGCCGGGTCCGCGAACAATTTCAGCATGTGCGGCTTCAGCGAATTGCGGCTGGTGCCCGCGACAAAGCCCTCGATATATGCGCGATTGATCTCGTCCCCGAGCCCTGCACCACTGATCAGCGCGAGCGATGCGACGCGCGCCGGTGCTTTCGCGGCGACCGTCATCGCCACGAGGCTGCCCATCGAATGCCCGACCAGATGGGCGCGCGCGATCCTGCGGTCTTCGAGAAACACGAGCACCGCGTCCGCCAGTTCGTCGGCGCTGCCCGTATCGACCGCTTTGCCCGACTCGCCGTGCCCCGGCAGATCGAGCGCCCAGACCTCGCGGTGCGTGGCGAGGTCTGCATGGTTGAACATCCATGCGTTCAGGTCGCCGCCGAACCCATGGATCAGCACCGCTGGCGTGCCGCCGCCTTCGCCGATTTTCAGGTAGCGCACCGTGCGACCGCCAATCTGCACTTTCTCCGGTTGTGGTCCGGCGTCGGCATCGGCTGCGGCCGCCGGCACGAAATCACGCTGGAAGGTCGCGACCGCATCGTCGATTTGCGCGTCCGGCGTTTCGACATCGGCGACCACTCCGAGCAGCGCACCGACCGGCAACGTGTCGCCCTCCTGTGCGACCTGCCGGCGTAAGGTGCCGTCGAACGCGCACTCGACACCCGACGAAATCTTGTCGGTTTCGACGTCGAGCAACTCGTCGCCACGGCTCACCTTGTCGCCAACCGCTTTCAGCCAGCCGTTGACCTGCCCTTGTTCCATCGATAAGCCCCACTTGGGCATCGTAATCATGTGAATCGGCATCGCTCGGTACCTCGTTCAGTTGTGCGCTGAGTTGCGTGCTGCTTGCTCGGTGGTGTACTCAATGACGTGCTTTCGCGACCGCCGCGGCGATCTTGTCCGCCGACGGGATGTACAGATCCTCGAGCACGCTTGCGAACGGCGCGGGTGTGTGCGGCGCGGTGACGAGTTCGATCGGCGCCTTCAACGAATGGAACGCCTTCTGCGCGACGAGCGCGGCAATATCCGTCGCAATCGAACAACGCGGATTCGCCTCATCGACGACGATCACCCGACCCGTCTTCTCCGCGCTTTCGAGTATCGTGTCCTCGTCGAGCGGCGACGTCGTGCGCAAATCGATAATCTCGACATCGATGCCGTCTTTGGCGAGCTTGTCCGCCGCATCGGTTGCGAAGTGCACCATGCGGCCATACGTGACGATCGTTGCATCATCGCCTTCGCGCACGAGGTTCGCTTCGCCGAACGGAATCGAATACAGCTCTTCGGGTACGTCGCCCTCACGCCCGTACAGCAACTTGTGCTCGCAGAAAATAACCGGATCGTTGTCGCGAATCGCCTGGATCATCAAACCCTTCGCGTCATACGGCGTGGATGGGCACACCACCTTCAGCCCCGGCACATGCGTAAACAGCGAAGTCAGCATCTGCGAATGCTGGGCCGCCGCGCGCAAGCCCGCGCCCTGCATCGTGCGAATCACAACCGGCGTCACCGCCTTGCCGCCGAACATATAACGGAATTTCGCGGCCTGATTGAAGATCTGGTCGAAGCAAACACCCATAAAGTCGATAAACATCAACTCCGCGACCGGGCGCATTCCGCATGCGGCAGCGCCCACCGCGGCGCCGATAAAGCCGCCCTCCGACAGCGGCGTATCAAGCACGCGCCCCGGATACTTGTGGTAAAGCCCCTTCGTTACGCCGAGCACGCCGCCCCATGCATCGTGCTCACCCGGCGCGCCTTCGCCGCCCGCGTTGTCCTCACCCATCACAATGACGCTCTCGTCGCGCGCCATTTCCTGGCTCAAGGCCTCGTTGATTGCCTGTGAAAAACTGATCTTGCGTGCCATGTCTGTCTCCTTGAAGTTGGGCCGTTCGGCAATTACGGATACGACACGTACACGTCGGTTAGCAGGTCTTCCGCGCCCGGCAGCGGTGCCGCCTTCGCTTCGCTCACCGCGCCATCGATCAACTGCTTCACTTTCGCGTCGACATCGCGTAGTTCCGCCGCGCCTAGCATCTCCGCGCGCACGACACGCTCTTCGAAACGCTTCAGGCAATCCTTCTCTTCGCGCAGCTTCTGCACTTCGCCCGGCGCTCGATAGGTTTGCGCATCGCCTTCGAAGTGGCCGAAATAGCGCGACAGTTTCATTTCGATCAGCGTCGGTCCGCCGCCGTGACGCGCGCGCTCGATCGCTTCGCCGACCGCTTCATGCACTGCGAAGAAATCGAACCCGTCGACAATCACACCCGGCATGCCGAAACCGCTCGCGCGGTCCGCGATGTTGTCCGACGCGACCGCCCACGACGACGACGTCGACTCCGCATAGCCGTTGTTTTCAGCGATAAAGATCGCCGGCAGGCGCCAGATCGATGCGAGGTTCATCGATTCGAAAATCACGCCCTGATTCGACGCGCCGTCGCCGAAGAAACACACGCCCACGCCGCCGTTTTTCTTGTACTTCGCCGCGAGTGCCGCGCCGCACACGAGCGGACCGCCCGCGCCGACGATGCCATTCGCGCCGAGCATCCCCTTCGACAGGTCCGCGATATGCATCGAGCCGCCCTTGCCGCGGCATACGCCGGTTGTGCGGCCATAGATTTCGGCCATCATGCCGCGTACATCGACGCCCTTCGCGATGCAATGGCCATGGCCGCGGTGCGTGGTGGCGACGTAGTCGGCGTCGTTCAGATGCAGCATCGTGCCAACCGCCGACGCCTCTTCGCCCGCATACAGATGCACGAAGCCCGGAATCTCGCCGGTCGCGAACTCGACGTGCAAGCGCTCCTCGAACTCGCGGATCGTGCGCATCATTCGATACGCGTCCAGCAGTTTGTCCTTGCTCAACTGACTCGAAACAGACATGGTGTGTCTCCTTTCCATTGGTCATACCGATCGCGAACCCGACGCGAACGGTTCACACGTCGCAAACACAAACACGGCAGCAGGCAGCGCGTGAGCGGTGGCGGCGCAAACCGCATCCGTCATCCGCGCTGCGCGGCCATCTCGCGCATCAACTGCCGCGACGCCGAGAAACGCAGCGTGCGGCCCACGTCGACCGTCAACGGCCCGGCCCAATCCAGCGCGATCTCATAGCGATCGTCGCGCTCTATTTCGATTTCACGTTCGCCGTCGAACGCAAGCGTGCCGCGGCCCGCATCGAGCGGCAGCCATTCGCCGACTTCGAGCCGATCGCAGGTGCGCATCGTCACCTGCTCGACGCGGCCCGGCGCGAGCGGCGCGAAGATCGGCACCCCGGCTTCTCCGTTACGCGCGAACGTCAGGTGCAAACCGTGCGATGCGCTGCGCTCGACCGGCGCCCACGCGCCGCCGATCGACGACAGGCCAATACCGTCCGGCGACGCGAACGTGAGAAACAGCGATTCGATATCCGCTGGCTCGGACACCGCGCGCGCGCCGATGAAACGCTGCCGGCTTACGCAGACGTCGACCAGCGCAATCTCTTCGCGGCCGCGATTCGGCCCGGCGACGCAACGCACGACCAACCGCTTGTTGCGCGTCAACGCGACGTCGGGCGGCACCACGCCCGCGGCGACCAGCGCGCCGGCGAGGCCCGCAACGGTCGCTTCGCGCATCTCGGGGAACGCGTTGTTGGTGCCGGTGGAAAGCGTCAGCAGCGGCACGCTGCCGCAATGCGCGGCCACCGCCCGATGCGTGCCGTCGCCGCCGAGCACCGCGATCAGATCGACGCCCGCATGCACCATGCGATCGACGCCGTTATGCGTATCCGTGACGCTGTCGGTAATCGGCAGCTCGAGGAACTCGACATCGGGCCAATGCTCGGGGTTGCCGAGCGCCGCATGCGTGTCGAGTGCACGGCGCAGCAGCGCGGCGACGCCGGTCTTGTCGCGCAGCGTCAGCACGCGGCCGTGGCCCAGCATGCCAAGCCCCGCGAGCAGACGGACGACCATGTTTGCCTTTTCGGCCGTCGGGAAAACAGATGCATGGGTCGTCAGCCGGCGGATGTCGCGTCCGGATGCAGGGTTCGCGATCACGCCAACCGTGATGGGCGATGGCAAGGGCTTGTCTCCTGAACCGCGTGAGTGCGGCAACTTATCGAAGGTCGCGACATGAGGCTCAATGCATACAGCACGCCGCGCCGTTTTGACCAAGCGCAATACTGCAAAGCCCATGCCATTTTTTTCGCGCGTCCGTTGACCGACGCGGAACCGCGCCCGCCAAGCTTCGCAGCCATTCGCGCGAGCGTATCGACCGGTTTGCAAACAGGACATGACGCAGTGCGAGAACGTGAAGGTGTCTCACGCTGATACGCACGCGAAGCATTCCGAACGATATGCATCGATCGTCGGTGCCAACGTCGCCGTGCGTTTCGGGCGCAATTCGCGGCGTACGCACTGTCACACGCGACGCTGAGACGAACGTCTCATCCGTCTCACGTGCTGCAATGCGGTGTGATTGCGCGCAATAGATGTGCTACAAGAAGTTCCCACTCCAGCATGCGCCGCCTGACGGGAGCCGAACATGCCCTACGTCGCTCAAACGCAGCACATCGATCGTGTACGCGGTGCTATCGAAGGACGCCTGCCCGCGCCGGCCGGCGCGCCCGATGCGCAGCGACTGGTGTCGTCGTGGCAGCGCTCGTATGAGCAATACCGGCTCGATCCGGGCTCGGTGATCGGGCCGCGCGTGCTTACGTCTGCGGAATTGCGCGAGGTGCAAGGCAAGGAAGAAGCCTTTCTGCGCGCGTCCGGACAATGCCTGACGCGACTGCACGAGATGATTCGCGTCGCCGACTATTGCGTGATGCTGACCGACGCGCACGGCGTGACCATCGATTACCGGATCGACCGCGACCGGCGCAGCCATTTCAAACATGCGGGACTTTATATCGGCTCATGCTGGTCGGAACAGGAGGAAGGTACCTGCGCGGTCGCGAATGTGCTGACCGATCTCGCGCCGATCATCGTGCATAAGATCGATCATTTCCGCGCGGCCTTCACGACGCTGACCTGTAGCGCATCGCCAATCTTCGCGCCGACCGGCGAATTGATCGGCGTGCTCGACGCATCGGCGGTGACGTCGCCGGACAATCGCGACAGCCAGCGGCTCGTGTATCAGCTCGTGCGGCAAAGCGCGGCGCTGATCGAAGACGGCTACTTGCTGAACCAGACCGCGCAGCATTGGGTACTGTTCGGCCACCAGAGCCGCAACTTCGTCGAAGCGCAGCCCGAAGTGCTGATCGCATTCGACGAATGCGGGAATATCGCCGCGTCGAACCGGAGGGCGCAGGAATGCATCGCGGGCTTGCGGGGGCCTCGCCATATCGACGAGATCTTCGATACGTCCGCGCTTCATCTGCATGACGTCGCGCGCAGCGACACGATTGTGCCGCTGCGTTTGCGTGCGAGCGGCGCGGTGCTGCATGCGCGTATTCGCGAACCGCTGCGGCGTTCGTCGCGCGCGACGCAAGCGACGGTTTCGGCAACGCGCGTCGACAGTGGCGGTACGGGCCATCATGCCCATGCCAACGCCGACGCTTACGCGCGGCGCGACCTCGGCGCGCTCGGCCGCTTCCTGCGCAGCCGCGACGCGCGCATTGCGCACAACGCGGAAGTCGCGCTGCGCATCGCGGGCAAACGGCTGCCGATCCTGATCCTCGGCGAAACCGGCGTCGGCAAGGAAGTGTTCGCGCATGCGCTGCATGACGCCGGAAGCCGACGCGCACGGCCATTTGTCGCCGTCAATTGCGGCGCGATTCCGGAATCGTTGATCGAGAGCGAGTTGTTTGGCTATGCGCCCGGCGCGTTCACCGGTGCGCGCACGCGCGGCGCGCGCGGCAAGATCGCGCTCGCGCATACCGGTACGCTGTTTCTCGATGAGATCGGCGACATGCCACTGAGTCTGCAGACACGTCTTTTGCGTGTGCTAGCCGAAGGGGAGGTAATGCCGCTTGGCGGCGACACGCCGGTGCGCGTCGATATCGATGTGATCTGCGCGACGCACCGCGATCTGTCGCGCATGGTCGCTGACGGTGCGTTTCGTGAAGATCTGTACTACCGGTTGAGCGGCGCGACACTACAGATGCCGCCACTACGCGAGCGCGCAGACGTGCTCGATGTCGTACAAGAGGTATTCGAAGAAGAAGCGCAAGTCGCCGGCCACGCACTGACGCTCGATCCGCGTCTGGCCGGGCGGCTATGCGGCTTCGCCTGGCCCGGCAATATCCGTCAACTACGCAACGTATTGCGCTATGCGTGTGCGGTGTGCGATTCGGCGCGCGTCGAATTGCGCCATCTTTCGCCCGATATTGCCTCCGTGCTGGCGCCCGGCGACGCCGCGATCCCGTCGCTCGCGAATGTCGGCGACGAACGCGCAAGGATTGTCGACGCGCTGGCGCGCCACCAATGGCACCCGAACGCGGCCGCGCAGGCACTCGGCATGTCGCGCGCGACACTGTACCGTCGCATCGCAAAGCTGGGCATCGTCGGGCCGCATCGCAGCTAGTGGCTGGTGTCGCGCCTGGTGTCCGCTCATGTTCCGCTCACGCGGGCTTTTATTGCTCGGCCAGCTTGCTGCGGCTGTAGCGACGGCGTGGGCGCCCCGCTTCTTGCGCGTCAACGGCTTGCGCGCCGGTGAGGTCCGCGTAGCGCCCGTGGCGTGCCGCGCGCGACAGCAGTTTTTGCGGGATGTTGGTCGCCAGAAGATAGGTCGTCCATGCGCCGAACCCAACGGTCGCCAGGGCCAGAAAGAGCAGTTCCATGATGCCTCCAATGCCGCCGCGCGTATGCGCGGCTCTACAGGATCAACAGTACAGGACCTGTGCCGGGCCAGGAGGCACACTTTGCCGGGTTGGCTTGAATCACAGTTTAGTTGGCAGAAAAGAAACGTGACAGAACGCCGCATGCCACCGAACGCCCGCTCTATCCGGCGTTGAGCGTCGCGATGTGCTGCGCGAGACGCCTGAGCCGCGCGCGCAGTTCGGGCGGATCGAGCACTTCGACGTGTCCGGCGAAGCCGAGCAATTGCTCGGCTGCATAGTCGAACTGCTCGACGGGCAGCGTGACTTCCTGCCAGCCATCGTCGTCCGGAGGCGCGCTTTGCGCCTGTTCGGCCGCCGCGGCGCCGAGCCGGCTCAACCGCAGCATGCCCTCCTGCGACAGGCGCAGTCGCGCGACGTTCTTCAGCAGGCTCTTTTCGAACGCCGCCACCGAGCCCGCCCATTCGGCGCGCAAATCGAAGCCGGCCGGCCGCTCGAATGTCTCGTCGAGCACGGCGAGATGCATGATGTTCGCCACTTTGTAGACGCGCAGCTGCGTGCGCGCCCGCGCGACCAGATACCAGTCGCCGCCCTTCAGCACGAGACCCAGCGGATCGCGAATCCGCTCGGGTTCGCCGTCGCCGGGGTTCGGCGACGCCAGACTCTGGTACTGCATCGCGATCCGCTTCTGGTCCCATACCGCGCCCGCAAGCAGCGTCAGATGAGGCACCTGCGCAGGCCGCCGGTACCACCCGACCGGGTCGATATGCAGCCGTGAACCGATCCGCGATGCATCAGGCGACGCATCGGGCAGCGCCGTGACCAGCTTCAGTTGCGCCGCGCGCAATTGCTCGGACAACCCGAGATCGGTCGCGGCGCCCGCGAGACCCGCGATCGACAGCGTCTCGGCCTCCGCCTTCGTGATGCCGGTCAGCCGCGCGCGGTAGCCGTCGAGCAGCGCGAATCCGCCGCCCGGCCCGCGATCGGCATAGACCGGCACGCCCGCCGCGCTCAGCTGATCGATATCGCGGTACACGGTGCGCACCGACACGTCGAATTCTTCGGCCAGCGCCTGCGCGGTCACGCGGCCTTTGACCTGAAGCAGCAGCAGCATCGACACCAGCCGGCTTGGGCGCAATTGTGGTCTCCGAAAAGAAATCCTGACATCGGTTGTCAGCTATTGGCGAGTATAACGGGTGACATGACGCGCGATGTTAAGGAGTTGCGATATGTCGGTAACTTACGTAATTCGTTTTCAGGTCATCCCGGACAAGCTCGATCGTTTTATGAACCTGTTGAACGGCGTGCTCGATGCGATGCGCGACGAGCCGAATTTCCATCAGGCGACGCTGCATCGCGATCCGGACTGTCCACACCGGCTGATGCTCTACGAAACTTGGGAAAGCCACGAGGACGTGCTGGAAGAGCAGCTGAATCGTCCCTATCGCCAGGCGTATCACGAAGCGCTGCCTGATCTGCTGGTGAAGCCGCGCGAGGTCACGATCTGGCAGGCGGTGCGCGCGGACCGCAATCACGACGCGTTGCTCGCATGAACGCGCCATCTGTGCAGCAGCATGCGGGTGCCGGACGCCTGAGCGTGATGCAAGGCGCCGCGCTGTATATCGGCGCGGTGCTCGGCACCGGTGTTATCGCGCTGCCGGCGCTGGCCGCGGACGTCGCCGGGCCCGCATCGCTCATCGCGTGGCTCGCGCTCGTGTTGCTATCGGTGCCGCTTGCCGCGACGTTTGCCGCGCTCGGCGCGCGCTATCCGGACGCGGGCGGCGTGTCGACCTATGTGCGCAATGCGTTCGGCCCGCGCGCCGCCGCCGTGATCGGTTGGTGCTTCTATTTCGCGGTGCCGGCCGGTGCGCCCGCCGCCGCGATGTTCGGCGGCGCTTATGTGGCCGCGGCATTCGGCGGCGGGCAGACGACGGTCATCGGTACCGCGCTCGCACTAATGATGATCGTCACCATCGCCAATGCATTGGGCGTGACCGTTTCGGGACGTTTGCAGTTGATGCTCGCCGCTGTACTCGTCGCGCTGCTGCTGGCGGCCATCATCGCATCGGCCCCTCATGCGCGCGCCGCGAATTTGCAGCCGTTCGCGCCGCATGGCTGGCTCGCCGTCGGTCCCGCGGCCGCGCTGCTGGTGTGGAGCTTCGCCGGCTGGGAAGCGATCACGCATCTGGCGGCGGAGTTCCGCCGCCCAGCGCGCGATCTGCCGCTTGCGACCGGCATTGCAGTATGCGTCGTCGGGGTGCTGTATCTCGGAGTCGCCGCCACCAGCGTGCTGGTCCTCGGCCCTGCAGCGGGCAAGTCGAACGCGCCTCTTGCGGAACTGCTCGCGACCGGACTCGGCGGCAAGGTGCAGGTGCTGGCGGCCGTCGCCGCGTTGTTATTGACGCTCGGCACGATGAACGCGTATTTCGCCGGCGCGGCGAAGCTGGGCGCTGCACTCGGGCGTGACGGCGCGCTACCGACGTGGCTCGCGGCCGGCAGTCGCGCGGGCGATGTGCCGCGCCGCAGTCTGCTGGTCATCGCCGGGCTGGCCGTGGTGTCACTGTGCGTCGATGTGGTTGCCGGGCTTGGGCCGCGGCCGCTCGTTCTGTTGACCACCGGCTCGTTCGTCGCAGTCTATGCGCTGGGCACCGCCGCCGCGCTGCGGCTGTTGCCCAGGCGCTCCGTAGCGCGCCGCTGCGCGGCCGTCGCGCTTGTCGCGGTCGCGGCACTGTGCGCGGCGACCGGCTGGTATCTGCTATGGCCGCTCGCGATCACCGGTTGCGCGCTGCTGTATCTGCGTGTTCGCCAGCGTGTTGCCACTCACGCTGATCAACGCGATGTATCGCACTGCGTGAAAATCCGATAACCCGATTCGATCACCCGGAATTCGATACTTCTGCCACAGATTGTGTTGACAAGCCGCGCGTCGCCAGACAAACTCGCCGACATGCTTACGCTCACCTCCACCGCCATTGCCATTGCCATTGCAGCAGCAGTAGCAAACCCAATGCGAGCCATCTCTGGCGGGCAAATGGGAGCGTGTGCGCGTTAGCAGTCTGAATAAGCGAAACAGTCCCAAGGCCCCGCCGGTAACGGAAGGGGCCTTTTGTTTTGTGCGCGGCTTTCCTTCTGTGCTGTTCCCCGGCTCATTCGATGGAGCGCATCATGAACCAGGCAAGCCCGCAATTCACCGATCCCGTATCGGACGTCGTCACCTCCGAAGTCTCGCTTATCTGCGCGGAGAGACTGCCAAGAGTTGTCGTTCACTTCGAAGTACAGCCGGGCGCGACGCTGTCCTGGCGAGTCGATGCGCACTGTGAACTGAACGTGAAAAGTGAGCGCGTGTGGTTGACGCGTGCTGAATCACCGTACGACTACTGGGTGCAGCCAGGGTATCCGATTCAGTTGCGACGTGGCGAACGTGTATGGATCAGCACGGATGGCCATGTCGCCGCGCGTCTGCTGTTGACCACATACCCGCGCAAACAGCGAGGCTGGCTGTTTCGCTGGTTCGAGCGACTATCGCTGTTGAGTCTGGATATCCATGCGCCAAACTCGCGATGAGCGCTGCCGCCGCGTCGCGTCTTTCGTCTGGCGATCGATATACGAGGAAAAGGGAATCAGAAAAAAACCGACTGCCACGCAACATTGCGTGGCAGTCGGGTTTCGCTCGTCTCGCTGGGAATTACTGCGCAGTGGTCGATGTGCCGCTCGGCGCGATCTTCACTGCTGCCGCCGAAACGAAGACCGCATGCACCGTGTCGCCAACCTTCAGATCCTTCAGGTCGACATCGGGGCCGACATCAAGCGTTTGCGTCTGATACGCGCCGCGCAGCTTGACCGTGCGCTTCTTGCGGTCGATCTTCTCGACCGTCGCCAGCACTTCGATTTGCCGCGCGGACTGATATCCGCCCGAAGCCGGCTGATAGACCCGCGATTCGACACGCTCGCGAATGCCCTTGTCGGCGCCCTTCACTTTTTCCGCAGTGACCAGCAATGCGTTCTTGTATTCCGCGTCGACGTTGTCGCCTACTTTCAGCTTGTCGAAGCCCGGCACCTGGTCGCTAACGACAATCATCGCGGTGCGTCCACCCGCGCCCTGCAGCGTGACCATACGCGACGCGGCATCGATGGCGATGATCTTCGCCTGGATATGCACAGGCTGCACCGCACCGATCACACCTTCAGCGGTGCTCGCCAGCGAGTCTTGTGCGTACGCCGGCTGCACCATATACGCCATCGCGAGCAAGGCGGCTGCTCCCATCGCTTTCTTCATTCGGGTTCTCCCTCAAGAGCGTTTTCAGTCACTGCCTGATACGGGCCTTCTCATACTGATATTCCGTATCAAAAAACAGTTCGTCATCCAGACGAAAACGCATCATAACCCGACCGAAAGCCGATAGATCCCGCAAACTATCACATTGTGTAAAATGTTTCGGATGCCGTTTGAATAGGGAATGGTCTGGGTCGCATAAGCAGCGGGGCGCAACGTCACTGACACGTGCCGCGTCGCCCACTTCGCAAGGTTTTTTCACACACGTTCGAGCGCGATCGCGATGCCTTGCCCGACGCCGATACACATCGTGCACAACGCAAAGCGCCCCTGTGTGCGCTGCAACTGATACATCGCAGTCGTGACGAGACGCGCGCCGCTCATGCCTAGCGGATGACCAAGCGCAATCGCACCGCCATTCGGATTGACGCGCGGATCATCGTCGGCGACGCCGAGCATGCGCAGCACCGCCAGCCCCTGCGACGCGAACGCTTCGTTGAGCTCGATCACATCGAACTGATCGATCTTCATGCCGAGGCGGCCGAGCAGCTTTCGCGTCGCGGGCGCGGGACCAATGCCCATCACGCGTGGCGCAACACCGGACGTCGCGATGCCGAGCACGCGCGCGCGCGGCGTCAGTCCGAACCGCTTTGCGGTGTCTTCGTTCGCGAGCAGCAGAGCAGCCGCGCCGTCGTTCACGCCCGATGCGTTGCCCGCCGTCACCGTGCCATCGGCCCGCACGACACCTTTGAGTTTCGCCAGTGCTTCAACGCTGGTTTCGCGCGGATGCTCGTCGCCCGATACGACGAGCGGGTCGCCTTTCTTTTGCGGAACCGACACCGCGACGATTTCCTGCGCAAGCGTCCCGTCGCGTTGCGCGCGAGCCGCTTTCTGCTGGCTGCGCAGCGCGAACGCATCCTGGTCCGCGCGGCTCACGTTGAATTCCTGTGCGACGTTCTCGCCGGTCTCCGGCATCGAATCGACGCCGTACATCTGCTTCATCAGGGGGTTGATGAAACGCCAGCCGATTGTCGTATCGAAGATGTCGGCCTGACGCGCGAATGCGGTGGTTGCCTTGCCCATCACGAACGGCGCTCGGCTCATGCTTTCAACGCCGCCCGCGAGCATCATGCCGGCCTCGCCCGCCTTGATCGCGCGCGCCGCAATGCCGACCGCATCCATGCCCGAACCGCACAAACGGTTGACCGTCGTACCGGACACACTCTCGGGCAAACCCGCGAGCAGCGACGACATACGCGCGACATTGCGATTGTCTTCGCCGGCCTGATTCGCGCAGCCATAGATCACATCGTCGACCACGTTCCAGTCGACTTCCTTATTGCGCTCGATCAACGCCTTGAGCGGCGCGGCGCCGAGGTCGTCTGCGCGGACCGACGACAGTGAACCCGCATAGCGGCCAATCGGCGTGCGGATTGCATCACACAGGAAAGCTTCGGCCATCTCGATGTCTCCAACGATGCTGCGCGAGCGGCCGCTTCGACGCTGCTGCGGCGGCCGCGGTCGGCAGTGCTCGCCACGCGATGCGGCGAACGAAAGTGAAAATGCGGCGCCCGCTGCGGAGCGCCTCGAAAAACTGTGTCGATCGGACGTCTCGACCTTGCTGTTTGTTCTTTATACGAACAAACGATCTTATATCGAACAATTTGAGTCATAATAGGCGCGGGCTGAAAAGCCTGTCAAGCGCACCAGCAGTGTCACGGCAGCTGCGCGGGCGGTGCCGTGCCATCGCGCAGGCAAGTGTGTTCTGCCCGTCATCCGTGTGCGTCGTCAAGTTGGCGAATCCCGGCGCATGCGCTATCGTCTCGCCTTTGCGCATCGCCTGCCATTCCGTTGCCCGTCACATGGCCACTTATAAAGACACTCGCGCGTCGCAGCCTGTATCCACGATGGACGCGGACATCCCCGACAAACCGGGCGATTCCTACGTGCAATCGTTCGCACGCGGCCTCGCGGTGATCCGTGCGTTCAATGCGGAGCGTCCCGCGCAGACGCTCACCGACGTAGCCGCCGCGACCGGTCTGACGCGCGCCGGCGCGCGCCGCATTCTGCTTACATTGCAAACACTCGGCTATGTCGAGGCCGATGGACGGCTGTTCCGGCTTACGCCGCGCATTCTCGATCTGGGCTTCGCGTATCTGACGTCGATGCCGTTCTGGAATGTCGCCGAGCCGGTGATGGAAGCGTTGTCCGCGCAGGTCCATGAAAGCTGCTCGGCCGCGGTGCTCGATCGCACGGAAATCGTCTATGTGCTGCGCGTGCCGACGCACAAGATCATGACGATCAACCTGTCGATCGGCAGCCGTCTGCCCGCATGGTGTACGTCGATGGGGCGCGTACTGCTGTCCGCACTCGACGATGCGACACTCGACGCGACGCTCGATGCGTCGACGCTGCAACCGCACACGCCGCGCACGGTCACCGACAGGAACGAACTGAAACAGGTGATCGCGCAGGTTCGCCGTCAAGGCTGGGCGATCGTCGATCAGGAGCTGGAAGAAGGGCTGATTTCGATTTCCGCGCCGATCCGCAACCGGCAGGGCCGCGTTATCGCAGCGATGAATATCAGCGGCAACGCGCAGCGCAATTCGGCGAAGCAGATGATGAAAACATTTCTCGAACCGCTGCAGCAAGCGGCTCAGAACGTGTCCGATATGGTCGCGCTGCGCGGTTAATATGCGTCAGCGCCGGCCCGCGTCAGCGGCCGAGGTAGCGCTCGACGAGCCGCGCCCAGTACGCCGCGCCGATCGGCAGATTGCGGTCGTTGAAATCGTAGTGCGGGTTGTGCACCATGCAGCCGTCTTCGCCGACACCGTTGCCAAGACGCAGGAACGTACCCGGCCGCTGCTGCAGCATGAACGAAAAGTCTTCGCTACCCATCAGCATGTCCGTATGCGCGACGACGTTATCGCTGCCGACCAGTTCGCGCGCGACGTCGATTGCGAAGTCGGTCTCCGCATCCGAATTGATCACGACCGGATAGCCTTCGATGTAGTCGACGTTCGCTTTGCCGCCGTAGCTTGCGGCCTGGCTTTCCGCGAGTTCGGCAATGCGTTTTTTCAGCAGCGCGCGCACGTCCGCGCTAAACGACCGCACGCTGAGTTCGAGCTTCGCGGTACCCGGAATCACGTTGTTGACCGTGCCGGCATGCATCGAGCCGACCGTCACCACCGCGGGTTGCGCCGGGTCGACGTTGCGCGCGACGATGGTCTGCAATGCCATCACGATGCTCGCCGCGATCACGACCGGGTCGACGGTCATGTGCGGCCGCGCTGCGTGTCCGCCGACGCCTTCGATCGTGATGACCGCCTTGTCGCCGGCCGACATGAACGGGCCTTTGCGAAACAAGAACTTGCCTGGCTCCGCGCCCGGATGGTTGTGCATGCCGAACACCGCGTCGCAAGGAAAGCGCTCGAACAGGCCGTCTTCGATCATTTTCATTGCGCCGCTATCGATGCCGCTCTCTTCCGCGGGCTGAAAGTACAGGTGTACGGTGCCGGAGAAACGGCGCGTCGCGGCAAGATGTTGCGCGGCGCCGAGCAGCATCGTCGTATGGCCGTCGTGACCGCATGCATGCATCTTGCCGTGCGTGCCGCTCGCGTACGGCAGGCCGGTCTGCTCGATGATCGGCAACGCATCCATGTCCGCGCGAATGCCGATGCTGCGCGTGCCCGAGCCGGCTTTCAGTGTGCCGACGACGCCTGTGCGGCCCACGCCGCGCGTCACTTGCCAGCCCCACTCTTCGAGCTTGCGCGCAACGAGTGCGGCGGTCTCGACTTCTTCATACGCGAGTTCGGGGTGGTGGTGAATCTGATGACGGATGTCGCGCAACGACGCGGCGGCAGGTTCGAGGTCGGCAACTTCGGCAAAGCGCACTGCGTCGTTCATCGGCTTGACTCCGGATCGTGGTCGGCGCCACGGGTAAGGAGTCCCGGCGCGTCGGATGGCAGCACTATATAGGAATATAGGCCCGACGCATCTTGTGTCCTCACGCACCCTTCGACCGGAGGCAATCATCCCGGATGTTTCTTTACGAATATCACGCTAATCCGCATTTACTCGAGATCAAGGACTTCAGGTTGAATTTTTTGATTCCATGGAAATCACAATAGCTGTCGTTTTGGCCGTTAAATTCCGATGCCCCCGTACAACATGCAGATCAGATAAACAACGCCCTCCGAATTATTTGATAACGTCAAAAACGAGTATTAAAGAATTGATTTTGTCGTCAGGCCGCATAGTATCTTGTGAAAAGGGTTTCGCTTAAGGGCGCAATGCGAATCAGGCAGTCAATGCGTAACAAAAACAAATTTCTGACCGGAGTTGCCGCATGCGTATTGCGCAAATCGCGCCCTTGCACGAAGCCGTTCCGCCAATCCTCTACGGCGGCACGGAACGCATCGTGTCGTACCTCACGGAAGCACTGGTCAGCCTGGGACACGACGTCACGCTCTTCGCAAGCGGTGACTCATCAACAAGCGCGCGTCTGGAGCCAGCATGGCCACGTTCGTTGCGGCTCGATCCCGGAACTGGCGATGTCCTTGCGCCTCACCTGCTGCTGCTCGAGAAAGTCCGTCGCGTAGCCCACACATTTGACGTCCTGCACTTTCACCTGAGCTACCTGCCTCTCCCGACATTCTCGCTAGTCGATGTGCCGTTCCTGACGACGCTGCACGGCCGCCTTGACCAACCGGAACTGCAGGCGATGTTTGACATGTTCCCGCAGGCCCCTGTCGTGTCGATCTCCCGTTCGCAACGGATTGCGTTGCCAAACGCGAACTGGATCGGTACCGTCTATCACGGCCTGCCGGAAAATCTGCTGACGCCTCACCCGCACACACAGCCGACCTATCTGGCGTTTCTGGGCCGAATCTCCGCTGAAAAGGGTGTCGATGTCGCTATTGAGATTGCCGCGCGTGCAGGCCTGCCCCTGAAAATCGCCGCGAAGGTAGACAGGGCTGACGAAGCGTACTTCCGGGATGTCATCCAGCCGCGGCTGCTACGGCACGACGTCGAATTCATCGGCGAGATCAGTGATGCGCAGAAAGCCCACTTTCTCGCGGGCGCGCGTGCGTTATTGTTTCCGATCGAGTGGTCCGAGCCGTTCGGCCTCGTCATGATCGAAGCGATGGCATGCGGCACGCCCGTCATTGCATTCAATCGGGGCTCGGTACCGGAAGTGATTTCCCACGGCGTAACGGGCTATATCGTCGACGATGTCCCGGCAGCGGTCGATGCAGTAAAGCGACTTGACGCACTGTCTCGCGGCGAAATTCGCTCGTCCTTCGTGCGCTGCTTTTCGTCGACGATCATGGCACAGCGCTACATGAAGATCTATGTAGCGCTTGCCCAGGCAGCAAAGCCTCCGGCATTGCGTCAGATCGCGTCTGGCTAACGCGGCCTGCCTGCTTCGGATGGGTGGGTTCAGCTGGTTCACTTACCCCGCCGCACGACTCGCAGGAATGCGTCGCCCGCTACCTCGAGCGCGCCGGAGTTATCAATGCGCGTGAGACGTGTGCCGTCCGGCAACGAAAACGGCGCGTGACGCGCAAGCCGCGCCGCGACCTGCTCCGCCGTTTCGCGCGCCCGTGCGCCGAGTCGCGCCGCGAGAATATGCGGCGCCGCTTCGACGTGCACGACTTCGATCAGCGGATAGCGCTCGAGCGCACGCTCGAGATGTTGCCGCGAACCGTTGATGACGACCGTGCAACCGCGTGCGAGCCATTCATCGATTTCGATACCGATGCCATAGCGCATCGAATGGCTCGACCATTCGAGCGCGAACAGACCCAAGGCCGAGCGTGCCTCGAATTCTTCGAGCGTCAGCGCGATATGGTTTTCATTGCTGCCCACAGTGCGTGTGATGTAGCGATGCGCAAACATCACCGGTGCGCCCGCCACGCGATCGCGCGCGAAATGCAGCAGCGAATCTTTCCCCGCGCCCGATGGGCCCATTACATAGATCAAACGGCCCTGCATGCTTATTTCGCCTCCATGGTGCTTTTAAACGCAAGCCGCTGCCAGAGCACAAACGGCTCGGCCGGCGCGGGTTCGACAAAAATCGCCACGCCGTCGACCGGCAACATACCGAGGTTCGCGATTCGCGCATGCCACCATTCGACGATCGCCGCACGGTCCTGCGCGAGCTCGAGCGAGTTCGACAGCGTCATATGAAAACGGAATTCGTCGAATACATACGGGTATCCCCATTCGACAAGCAGCGCACGCTGCCGCTCGGTAAGCGGCGCGGCGAGGCGGCGTTCGAGATCCGCCGCCGACGGCTTCGCTCGCAACGCCGCGAATGCGCGCAGTGCATCCGACGCAAGTTCGCGCATGCGCGCGTCGCCATTGTCGTCGGACGGTCGCAATGCGACGAAGTCGCCGAGGGTCGCCGCTTCAACGCGCAAAGCGAAGCCCGTTTTGGTCTGCGCCCAGCGCTGCGCCGCATCAATGAGGTCGTGCGCACGCACGCCGTCAGCTAGACGAAATGGAGCAACCAGCGTGCCGTGCCAGCCGTAGCGCCGCGGCGCCTTCGTCAGATCGGACAACGTTTGCGACAGCAATGGAAACGCGGGGCCCGCTTCATGTGAGACACCACGCTCGGCGTCGCGCCCGAGCCATGTCGACCCCTCATCCCACCATTGCGACGCGCGCGGCGGCGCGTAGTAAATCGCGAAACGCGCAGCAGCCGTCCAACTGCCCGCTGCGACGGCTGCGCCCGCGGCGTCAGCGTCATGCCTGTCTGCTCGTGCCGCGCTCATACATCGTTCTCCACCATCAGCTGAACGCGGTCTGCAGCAAAGTGCGTAAAGCCGTATTTGATCGGTGTGCCTTCGGTATCGACGTCGACGTTTTCGACCCACAGCACCGGTTGCTGCCGGTTGATATTCAGGCGGCGCGCGACGTCCGCATCCGGCAACACGCTGCCGATACGGCTCCATTTGCGCAGATAGTCGGTGATACCGAATTCGGCAAGCGCCTTTGTCATACCGCCGGTGCGCTCGAGCACGTCCGGCAGATCGAGAAAACGCGCCGCCGGGTACCAGCTGCGTGCATACGTGAGCGGCACCCCGTTTGATTCGTGCAGTGTGTCCATCCGGTAAACCAGCACACCGGAGCGCAACCCCAGCGCCTTCGCCACATTGGGCTCCGCCTTCACGCGCGCAGCAGACAGCAGTACACCTGACGAGTGCTGCTGCCGCAAATTTTCCGTGAAGCGGGTACGGCGCCCGATCGTATAGTCGATCGCGCCAGGCTGAACGAACGTCCCTCGACCTTGTTCGACACTCACCAGACCGAGCGCCGCGAGCCCCAGCATCGCGCGGCGGATCGTGTGGCGGTTGACGTCGAAACGCCTCGCCAGTTCGGCTTCGCTCGGCAAACGCCCTTCTTCGCCGAAACCGCTCGCAGCAATTTCCGCCGCAAGAATCTGCTCGATCTGCCGCCATACCGCGACGCCGCCGCCGCGTTCGAGCAGCGTGCCGGGTGTCGCGTCGTCGTTCGATGTCATGGTGGTGTCATTCCCCTCGGTTCAAATAGACAACTCTCGATTGTAGTGCCCAGGCCGTGATGAAAATATGAATGTACACGCCGTACCGTGTCACCACGGGATTTTACCTACAAACGTCTAGACGTTTAGATGAATAGATGGTCAAATGTCCGGACATCGACACCACGGAACATCCGATGAGCGACCCTTCCGCCCCCGTTTCCTCCACCCCGTCATCGTCGTCCGTGCGCCGCGCATGGATGGGGGTATTGGCGCGCACGCCGCGCGCGGACCTCGAAGCCGCATTGCAGCGCGCGATGAACGGCACACCGATGCCCGCTTTCGACTGGCTGCGCCCGCCTGAAACCGGCCTTGCGATGGTGCGCGGCCGTGTCGGCGGCAGCGGCGATGCATTCAATCTCGGCGAAGCGACGGTCACGCGCGCCACACTGCGTCTGCGCGAACCGGCGGCGAATGCGCCGGTCGGCGTCGCCTGTCATCTGGGCCGCGACCGGCGGCGCGCGGAACTCGCGGCACTCGCCGATGCGCTGCTGCAACTGCCGCAACACCATCGTCAGCTACACGAACAACTAATCGAGCCGCTCGCCGCGCGCATCGAAGCCGCTCGTGAAGCGCGCCGGCAAAACACCGACGATACGCGCGTCGAATTCTTCACGATGGTCCGAGGCGACTGATGAATACATCGAATAATCAGGCGCAAGGCGCGTTGTCCAGTTTATCGTCTCCCTCATTGGCCACTCCATTGGCCACCCCATTGGCCACCCCAATGGCTGCTTCGCTGGCCACACTCACGCCCGGCTTTGCAGATCCGGTGCATGACACGCAAGCAGTCTTTCGCACGCTGCTCGACGTGCTGTCCCGTCCGGGCACGACCGGTACCGTGAGCGATGTGTTGCCAGCGCTCGACGCAGCCGGCGCACACCGGCCCGCAGCCGATCGTGCCGCATTCGCCGCGCTGCTGACGTTGTGCGATTTCTCGACGCCCGTCTGGCTCGCGCAACCGGACGCGCCGCTCGCCTCCGCGCTGCGCTTTCACACCGGTGCGCCGCTCGTCGATACGCCGCGCAGCGCGGCATTCGCGTATCTGCACGATCCCGCTGCGATGCCTGCGCTCGAAAGCTTCGCGCTCGGCGAACCGGAATCACCCGAAACAGCAGTGACGCTGCTCATTCGCGTCACCGCGTTGACCGGCGGCGCGCCGCTCACGTTGCGCGGCCCCGGTATCGAAACGACGCAAACGATCGCCCCCGCCAGTCTGCCCGAGCGTTTCTGGTGTGAACGCGCGGAACTGGCGCCGCTCTTTCCGTGCGGTATCGACTGCTACTTTGTCTGCGGCGACGCGCTGATCGGTTTGCCGCGCACAACCCAAGTGGAGCTCAACTAATGTACGTTGCCGTCAAGGGGGGCGAGCGCGCGATCGAAGCATCGTGGCGCCTGCTCGATCAGGAACGTCGCGGCGATACGCGGCTTGCCGAATTGAGCGTCGCGCAGATTCGTGAACAATTGCGTCTCGCGGTGTCGCGCGTGATGACCGAAGGTTCGGTGTACGACGAAGAACTCGCCGCGCTCGCGATCAAACAGGCGGCCGGCGACCTCGTCGAAGCGATCTTCCTGTTGCGCGCGTATCGCACGACGCTGCCGCGCTTCGGCTACACGGAGCCGCTACGCACCGAAGCGATCCACGCGGAGCGCCGCATTTCCGCGACCTTCAAGGACGTGCCCGGCGGTCAGCTGCTCGGTCCGACTTACGACTATACGCAGCGTCTGCTCGATTTCGCGTTGCTCGCCGAAGGCGAAGCGAATGGCGCGAACGCGAACCCGAATGCGAACACCGACGCAGTCGTACGCAACGTCGCGCATGAGTCGATGCCGCGCGTCGTCGCGCTGCTCGACAAGGAAGGCCTGATCGAACAGGAGACGCCGACGCCGGATGCGCCGGAACCCGGAGATCTGTCGCGCGAACCGCTCGCGTTTCCGGCGAGCCGCGCGACGCGCCTGCAAAACCTCGCGCGCGGCGACGAGGGTTTTCTGCTCGCGATGGGCTATGCAACGCAGCGCGGCTACTCGCACACGCACCCGTTTGCCGGCGAAATCCGCTTCGGCAGCGTCGCGGTCGAGATGGTGCTCGACGAGCTCGGCGAAGCGGTCGACATCGGCGAGATCGACGTGACCGAATGCCAGATGATCAACCAGTTCGCCGGCAGCACCGAGGCACCGCCGTCGTTTACGCAAGGCTACGGTCTCTCGTTCGGCCATTCGGAACGCAAGGCGATGGCGATGGCGCTGGTGGATCGCGCACTGCGCTCCGCAGAACTCGGCGAAACGTTGAGCTCGCCGACGCAGGACGTCGAATTCATGCTGTCGCACAGCGATAACGTCGAAGCGTCCGGTTTCGTGCAGCACCTGAAGCTGCCGCATTACGTCGATTTCCAGTCCGAACTCGAACTCGTGCGACGGTTGCGCGCGCAACAGAAGGCTGCTGCTACCGGCAGCCGTGCAGGCGACGACGCAGCCAGCGGCAACAAGGACGCTCAACAGGAACAGGCCGCATGAACTCGCCCGACACTCACCTCGCGGCGTTCGACGCAGAGCGCGCCGCCGAAGGCTATAACTTCGCATATCTCGACGAACAGACCAAACGGATGATCCGCCGCGCGCTGCTCAAGGCAGTGGCGGTGCCGGGCTACCAGGTGCCGTTCGCATCGCGTGAAATGCCGCTGCCGTTCGGCTGGGGCACAGGCGGCATTCAGGTTACCGCATCGATCATCGGTCGCGACGATACGCTGAAGGTAATCGATCAGGGTTCCGACGAAACCACCAATGCGGTGAATATTCGCCGCTTTTTCGCGCGTACGGCGGGCGTCAGGACCACGCGCCGCACGACCGAAGCGACGATCGTGCAGACGCGCCACCGTATTCCGGAAACACCGCTTACCGACAAGCAGATTCTCGTCTACCAGGTGCCGAATCCCGAGCCGCTCTACCGGCTCGAGCCGCGCGTCGTCGAAAGCAGAAAGCTGCATGCGCTCGCCGACTATGGCCTGATCAGCGTGAAGCTGTACGAGGACATCGTGCACCACGGCAGCATTGCGACCACTTACGACTATCCGGTGATCGTCAACAATCGCTATCTCGCGTCGCCGTCGCCGATCCCGAAGTACGACAACCCGAAGATGCATATGAACGCCGCGCTGCAACTGTTCGGCGCCGGCCGCGAACGGCGCATCCATGCGATCCCGCCGTACACACCTGTGCGCAGCCTCGACTTCGACGATCACCCGTTCGAAGTACAGCGCTGGGACCATGCGTGCGCGTTGTGCGGGTCGACGCAAAGCTTCCTCGACGAAATGATCGTCGACGATAGCGGCAAGCGGATGTTCGTCTGCTCGGACAGCGACTACTGTCACGAGCGGCGCGAAGCGCAGGAGCAAGCTGCGGGTCAAGGTGCGGGAGAACAAGCATGACGAACGTGTCCTCGCCCGCGCTCGGCACAACGCTCACGGCGGCACCAGGCATGGCACCGGCGCCATTGCTCAGCGCGCGCGCGCTTACCAGACAGTACGGCGGCCGCAACGGTTGCAGAAAAGTAAGTTTCGATCTGTATCCTGGCGAAGTGCTGTGCATCGTCGGTGAATCCGGCTCTGGCAAAACGACGCTGCTCAATACCCTCGCGTTGCGCACCGAGGCCGATAGCGGCACGCTGCAGTACGCGGCCGCGCACGGCGCGACGGTCGATCTGCGCGCACTATCCGAACCGCGCCGGCGGCTGCTGATGCGCACCGAGTGGGGCTTTGTTCAGCAAAATCCGCGCGATGGGCTGCGCATCGGCGTATCCGCGGGCGCGAATATCGGCGAGCCGCTGATGGCGGTCGGCGCGCGCCACTACGGGCAAATCCGCGCGCTGGCAACGCAATGGATGGAGCGCGTCGAGCTCGACCCGACGCGTATCGACGAATATCCATCCGCGTTTTCGGGTGGCATGCAGCAGCGTCTGCAGATCGCGCGCAATCTGGTCACGGGCCCGCGTCTGGTGTTCATGGACGAACCAACCGCCGGCCTCGACGTATCCGTGCAGGCGCGTCTGCTCGATTTGCTGCGCACGCTGACGGCGACGCTGCATCTGTCGGTGCTGATCGTCACGCACGATATCGGCGTCGCACGTCTGCTCGCGCACCGGCTGATGGTGATGCAAGGCGGCGAAGTCGTCGAATCGGGCCTGACCGATCAGGTGCTCGACGATCCGCAGCATCCGTACACGCAAACGCTGGTTTCCTCGGTTCTGCCGGTTTGAGGTCTTCGATGTCATTTACCGAATCCAATGCCGCGCGCGCGATCGGGCGCACCTTCGTCGACAACCCGGCACTGATGCTGCGCGCGGTCGGCGTCGCGAAGACCTTCACGCTGCACGGCCAGGGCGGCGTGCAGATCGACGCGCTCGACGGCGTGTCGCTCGATGTGCAGCGCGGCGAGTGCGTCGTGCTGGTCGGCCCGTCGGGTGCGGGCAAGAGCACGTTGCTGCGCTGTCTGTACGGCAACTATCTGGCCAGCGCCGGCACGATCGCGCTGCGCGATCCGCACAGCGACGTGCAGCACATCGCGATTACCGGCGCACAGGCACACGAAGTGCTGCATCTGCGACGCAGTGTGGTCGGCTATGTGAGCCAGTTCCTGCGCGTGATTCCGCGCGTGCCGACGCTGACGCTGGTCGCCGAGCCGTTGCTGTCGCGCGGCGTCGCGGAGTCCGCCGCGCGCGAACGCGCAGCGGCGCTGCTCGCGCGGTTAAACGTGCCAGAACGGCTGTGGTCGCTCGCGCCGGCGACGTTTTCCGGCGGCGAACAGCAGCGTGTGAATATCGCGCGCGGACTGATCGCCGAACATCCGGTGCTGCTGCTCGATGAGCCGACCGCGTCGCTCGACGCGGAAAACCGCGACGTGGTCGCCGATCTGGTCATCGAAGCGCGCGAGCGCGGCGCGGCGATCGTCGGCATTTTTCACGACGAAGACACGCGCGCGAAGGTCGCGACGCGCCGACTTGAACTGAGGCCACCGCTGCGTCACACAGCGGTCATACACTGACATCCAATGCCAAAAACGGAGTCTTCGATGTTGATCAGGAATGCCCGCGTCGTTACGCGGGATGAAGAATTCACCGGCGTCGTATGGATCGAAAACGACGTGATCCGCGACATCTCGCGCGGCACGACGTCCGCGCGCGAATCGGAGGACTGGGAAGGCGATTACCTGCTGCCCGGCCTGATCGAGCTGCACACCGACAATCTCGAGAAGCATCTCGCGCCGCGTCCCGGCGTGTTCTGGAACACCGACGCCGCGTTCGTGATTCACGACGCGCAGGTGGCCGCCGCCGGCATCACGACCGTGTTCGACGCGCTCGCGATCGGCTCGCGCGCACACAACGGGCCGCGCGAGCGCGGCATTCAGACGCGCTGCGCGCAAGCGTTGCAGCGCTTCACCGAGCGCAAGCTGCTGCGCGCCGATCACTTCCTGCATTTGCGCTGCGAAATCGCGACCGGCGATGTGGTCGAGGTGTTCGACGAACTGTGCTCGCATCCGATGCTGCGGCTCGCGTCGGTGATGGATCACACGCCCGGGCAGCGGCAGTGGCACGACCGCGTCGCGTGGCGCCGTTTCCAGGAACGCCACGGCAAGCTGACCGACGAGGAGGCCGAGCGCACGCTGATGGAACTCGCCGAGGAACAGCAGCGCTATTCGGACGCCAACCGTCGCGCGATCATCGAGCGTTGCCAGAAACTGCAGGTGCCGGTCGCAAGCCACGACGATACGGTCATCGAGCACGTCGAACAGGCGGCCGCCGAAGGCGTCGTACTGGCCGAATTCCCGACCACCCGCGTCGCCGCCGAAGCCGCGCACCGGCACGGCATCGCGACGATCATGGGCGCGCCGAACGTCGTGCGCGGCGGCTCGCACTCGGGCAATGTGTCGGCGCTGGAGCTGGCGAAAGCGGACCTGCTCGACATCCTGTCGTCCGACTATGTGCCGTCGAGCCTGCTCACCGCCGCGTTCGAACTCGTCGACAAGGCTGGCTGGACGCTGCCGCGCGCAATGGCGACGGTGTCGGCGGAGCCCGCGCGTACGGCCGGCCTGCACGACCGCGGCGTGATCGCCCCGGGCCTGCGCGCCGATTTCGTTCGCGTGACGATGATGGACGCGCTGCCGGTGCCGCGCGCGACGTGGCGCGCCGGCGTGCGAGTGGTCTGAGCGCAGCGGTCGCGCGCAACGCTTCTCACAGGTTCAGGTGTCCGCGCATCAGGACTGCTTCAAGGCACTGCCTCGAAAGCGCTGCCGCATCGACTGATCTTGCGGCAGTGCAACGAATGCGCGAATGCGGGTTCTAGCCGCCGCAGCGCTTTCAAACAAGCCCGCGCGTTACCGCATAACTGTCGATTTCCTTTCACCCCCACTTCCCCGCAAACGCGCGTCAATGCTCGATTTGCCCCGCCATCGGGGCTTTTACCAGGTCCCTAATATTTTTGGACTGGTAAGCTTGGCGCGCGTCGCTGGCGGCCTGCCAGCGGCCAAAACCACTCAACCCAGCCGCCATCCGCGGCGGGTGATGTCGCAAAGCACAATCCGCGTACGCGACTATTTAGAACCACTCGGGAGTATTTCAGTGAAAAAACTGCTCGCGGCCTTGACGGTTGCCCTGCTTGCCACCGTTTCGATCGGCGCACACGCCAAAGACTGGACGACCATCCGCTTCGGCGTCGACGCCAGCTATCCTCCGTTCGAATCGAAAGGCTCCGACGGCAAACTGGTTGGTTTCGACATCGACCTCGGCAACGAAATCTGCAAGCGCCTGAACGCGAAGTGCGTGTGGGTCGAGAACGACTTTGACGGCATGATCCCCGCGCTGAAGGCGAAGAAGTTCGACGGCGTGCTGTCGTCGATGTCGATGACGCCGCAACGTGCTGAGCAGATCGCCTTCTCGTCGAAGCTGTTCAATACGCCGACGCGTCTGGTCGCGAAGAAAGGTTCGAATATTCTGCCGACGGCCGAATCGCTCGCTGGCAAATCGGTCGGCGTCGAACAGGGCACGATCCAGGAAACGTACGCGAAGACCTACTGGGAGCCGAAGGGCGCGAAGGTCGTCGCATACCAGAACCAGGACCAGGTCTACGCCGATCTGATCTCCGGCCGCCTCGACGCAGCGCTGCAAGATGCCGTGCAAGCGGACATCGGCTTCCTGAAGACCCCGCGCGGCGCGGGCTTCCAGTTCGTCGGCAAGGATCTCGAAGACAAGAAGATTCTCGGTGAAGGCGCCGGCATCGGCATGCGCAAGGACGACGCCGATCTGAAGGTGAAGGTCGACAAGGCGATCGCCGACATCATCAAGGACGGCACCTACAAGAAGCTCGAGAAGAAGTACTTCGACTTCGACGTGTACGGCGGCTGATCGACACCGATGGCGCGGCCGGCCCGCGCCGGCTGGTGTTCCAGAAACGGGCTCCTTGCGGGGCCCGTTTTTGTTTGGCGCGGCGGATCGGATAAGATCGTGCAGTCGGAACCGGCCTGCCCTTCGCGCGTTTCATTGCGCGCGCCACCGTTCTTGCTCTGCAATCAACCCATAGCGCGGCTTGCACGTTTGCCGCCCCCCCGAACCATGCATACCCAAACTCATCCGCTGATCTCTCCGTCGCTTGGTACCGCCCGCAGTCTGACGAGCTTCCACTATGGCCCCGGCGGCGGACAGAAGGTCTATATCCAGTCGTCGCTGCATGCCGACGAACTGCCTGGCATGCTGGTCTGCTGGGCGTTGCGGCGCAAGCTCGAAGCGCTCGAAGCAGCCGGCAAGCTGCGCGGCGAAATCATCGTGGTGCCGGTCGCGAATCCGATCGGGCTGAACCAGCACGTGCTTGGACGGATGGCGGGCCGCTTCGAGACGAATACCGCGCAGAACTTCAACCGCAATTTTTATAACCTCGCCGCGCTGGTCGAACCGGTTATCGAAAAGCGGCTCACCGACGACATCGAACGCAACCGCATGGCGATCCGTGCGGCGATGCGCGAGGCGCTCGAAGCGCAGCAGCCGTCCACCGAACTCGAATCACATCGGCTCGCGTTGCAACTGATGTCGTACGACGCGGACATCGTGCTCGATCTGCATTGCGATTGGGAAGCTGCACTACATCTATACACGAACCCGGACCTGTGGCCCGATGTCGAGCCGCTGTCGCGCTACCTGGACGCGAAGGCATCGCTGCTCGCGCTCGACTCGGTCGGCAATCCGTTCGACGAAATTCATAGCTTCTGCTGGTCCGATCTGCGCGGGCGCTTCGGCGACCGCTTTCCGATTCCGAACGGCACGATCTCGGTCACCGTCGAACTGCGCGGCCAGCGCGACGTGACCTACGAGGTGGCGGAGAAGGATGCGCAAGGGATCGTCGAATACCTGACCCAGCGCGGCGTGATCGACGGCACGGCTGCGCCGATGCCGCCGCTCGAATTCGCGGCAACCCCACTCGCGGGCACTGAGCCCATCATGGCGCCGGCGAGCGGCGTCGTGGTATTTCGTGCGGAAGTCGGCAAGTGGGTGAATGCGGGCACGGCGATTGCCGATATCGTCGATCCGTTGACCGATCGCGTCGTCACGTTGAAGTGTTCGGTGTCGGGCGTGCTGTACGCACGGCACGTGTCCCGCTTTGCGACCGCCGGCATGGAAGTGGCACGCGTGGCCGGCGCGAAGGCGTTCCGCTCAGGGCCGCTGCTGTCCAATTGAGCATTGAGTCGCCGCTGGCGGCGCGCTGCGCCGAGAGCACGAAGACCAAGGAAATCGCCCGCTTCAAGCGGGCGATTTTGCTTTCAGGGGTCACTTCCGGACTTTCGTCACATTTCTTTCACATCACATACACCTATAAGCAATCTGCAGGCGTAACTATAAAAATGAAGCAAAATTTGCTGCTCTGTAGTCTAAGAAATGTAGCTTTTGCACTACATTGCCGTCAAATTACGCAATTGTCATATTCATTTGCATACGTTCCCGCTAAATTTGCGGGCGACGAAAGACCTGCCGTAAAGAGCATGGCAACTGTCGCTCGCATCCCTTTAAAAATCGGAGAATGCATTTGAACAAGAAAGTACTCACCACGGCGCTCCTCGCAACTTTTGCCAGTGCCGCCCACGCGCAAAGCAGCGTCACGCTGTACGGGATTATCGATGCAGGTATCAGCTACGTGAATCACAGCGGTACCAACTCGCAGAAGCTTTTCAAGTATGACGACGGCGTTGCTCAGGGCAGCCGTTTCGGTTTGCGTGGCTCGGAAGACCTCGGTGGTGGTCTGAAGGCGATCTTCACCCTGGAAGGCGGTTTCAATAGCGGCACGGGTGTTTCTGGCCAGGGCAACACGCTGTTCGGCCGTCAGGCATTCGTGGGTCTGGCCAAGGATGGCATCGGTTCGGTCACGTTTGGTCGTCAATACTCGCTGTCGACCGATGTGCTCGGCGGCGCGTACTCGAACGGCGGCAACACGGTCGTCGGCAACTACGCGTACCACTTCAACGACGTCGACCAACTGACGTCGAGCCGTATCAACAACTCCGTGAAGTTCAGCAGCGCAAACTTCTACGGCGTGACCTTCGGCGCGTTGTACGGCTTCTCGAACCAGGCTGGCTCGTTCGCTGGCGCGCCGCCGACCGGTACGGCTGCTACGCCGACCGCCGGTTCGTCTCGTACGTACAGCTTCGGCGCGAACTACGCTTACGGCCCGTTCGGCCTCGGTGCTGCCTACACGGACATCAAGTTCCCGTCGCAATCGGTGCCGGCGTTCTCGACCAACCTCGCGAACTTCAATCCGGGTACGGCGTTCGGCCCGGGTGTGCTGCGCGATCTGCGCACGTTCGGTGTCGGCGGCCGCTATACGTTCGGTCCGGCTTCGGTCTGGGCGTTGTACACGAACACGCTGTTCTCGCCGGTCAGCCTGGCTTCGTCGGCATACACCGCGGTTGACGTCGGTGGAAAGTACGCACTGACGCAAGCCCTGTCGCTGCAACTGGCCTACACGTACTCGCGCATCACCGGCGCGAATGCGAACGGCCACTGGAACCAGATCAACGGCGCAGTCGACTACGCGCTCAGCAAGCGTACCGACGTCTACTTCCTGACGGCGTTCCAGGACGCGAGCGGCCGCGCCGGCAACGGCAACCTGCAAGCGTCGATCGGCGACAGCAACTCGTTCTTCGGCAACTCGGGCAACAACGCGCAGAACCAGCTGGCCTTCCGCGTCGGCCTGCGTCACAAGTTCTAAATCGTTTTGGCAACTGGCCTTGCGCGCAATGCGCACGGCCAGCGTTGCTGGCAGCACGCAAAGACGCCCTTCGAGGCGTCTTTTTTATTTGCGGGTAGGTCTGCGCGCGGCGGCGAGCGCGGTGAAACGCCAGGCGGCAACCCCGGTTTCAATCGCAAACCCCGCCGCCTTCCATTCAGGAAAGCCATCTTCGAGACGCAGCGCGTTGAATCCTTTTGCGCGCAACGCGGCAACCGCCTCAAAAGAAAGCACGCAGTACGGGCCACGACAATACGCGACGATTGCCGTGTCGATCGGCAATTCGGCAAGGCGCCGCTCGAGTTCGGCCAGCGGGATATTGCACGCGCCGGGCAAATGACCGTGCGCAAACTCCTCGTGCGGCCGCACATCCAGCACAGTAACGAGGCCATCGGCAAGACGCCGCGCCAGTTCGTCGCGCGATACCGCTTCGAGCGAATCGCGAGAGTAAAAGTAGTCGTTCAGCGTTTGCCTGACTTCCGCATCGTTGCGCTCGCCGATCCGGCCCAGCGAATTCATCAAGCCGACAATTTCGTTGTGGCCGGCAAGACGATAAACGATGTTCTTGCCGCGTCTTTCGGCATCCACCAGCCGTGCGCGCCGCAGCACCTGCAGATGGCGCGATGTGTTCGCGAAGCTCATACCGGACAGCGCGGTCAGTTCCTCGACAGACCGCTGCCGCTGCGCAAGGTACTCCAGCAATTCGAGCCGGCCCGGATGACCGAATGCCTGTGCTAGCCCCGCGAGTCGTTCGAAGATCGCTTGCTTCGCTCCCACGCTTGACGCTCCTCTCACACGGTCTGGACGTGCCCGATATCGACTGGATGCTATCACCTTCACTGATCGCACAGCCGTTTGATCCACCACCATGCGTCGTTCGTTCCGATCCGGAGCGGGCGCGATCGGGCGCGGTCGGACGCGAAACGGAAGGCTGAGGCAAATCAACCCGCATGCGGCACGATGCATTGCCCCCTTGCTTACTGCGTGACGATTTAGGCATAAAATCCGCAATAAGGGATCTAACGAAAGTGTCCGGCGGGACCAGCCAACATGCACAGCACCGCGAACGCCATCCTGCCGTCAGCGCGCCCGGCCCATGCTTCTCTCTTTCTTCCACTCAATGGACATCCCTTTCAATGAGCGCGGCGTATCGGTCACGCGCAATGCATTGTCCGCAGCCGGTCAGGTCTTTCCGCTGCGGGAAATCGGCGGCGTGCGGGTCATGACGGTCCGCAAGAACCGCTGGCTACCCGTCGCCATTTCGGTGGTCGGCGTGGTGTGCGCGATCGTCGGTGGGCTGTTCGGGTCGCCGGCCGGCATCGTGTGCGGCGCTATGCTGGTCGTGGTCGGCTGGATTACCTGGGCGAGCCAGGACGTCACGCACCGGTTGATCGTCGAGTCAGGCGACAGCCAGCACGAAGCGCTGTCGAGCGTCGATCTCGAGTTCGTCGAACGCGTCGCGCAAACCGTTCGCGACGCGCTTGCGGCCAAGTCGACCACCTAAGCGCGGCGGGGCGACCGCGCGCATTCGGCGCATATTTCGCGTAAACGTCGTTAACAAAAAATTAACCTCCCGGCGGTGCGCTTTTGCACTCGTTTAAGACCCGCGCGGCTACAGTGGACAGGTCTCAACAGCCGTGCCGTCCCCGCTCGCGTCGGCACTTCGAAGATGCACGAACCTGTCTCCACCCTTGAACGGCCCGCGTCGCGCATGTTCCGCGCGCCGGCCGTCGCTCCTCAACCGGCCGACTCTTTCGTCACGATCGATATCACGTTGTCCGGCACCTCCTCTTCCGCGGGACGGCGCGCGCTGCACACTGCGCTCGGCAACGATTTGCGCCTTTACGTGATGACCATCGACAAGCGCCATGAGCGCATCACGTTCCGCGTGGAAGTGATGTCGCGCACCATCGATGAAGTGATCGGCGCACTCACCGGCGCGTTGGAGCGCGCCACCATCGGCCGCGTCAGATCGACGGCCATCAAACGCCGCCAGGATGCGTAGCAGGCACAGATTTTTGCAAATGCGCGAAGACGCGCGCGTAGAGTTTGCGGTTTTGTCATCCCGTGTTCCCTGATGCGGACGACGCAACCGCCGCGCGCGCAGCGCGCCCGCGTCGAGGCGCTCGTCACGGGGACACGCTTAACCGCAAGGTGTGTCCCATGGCTGCCTACTCTTCGCCGCGTCGCGCGGCGCCGCGCGCGAGCGCACGAATCGTCGCCTTGCTGTCGGCGCTGATGTTCTCCGGCTGCGGCACGTCGATCACCACGCCGACGCCGCCGGCGTCCACCGCGGGTCTGATCAACGGCGGCCGCGACGGTCTGCTGGTTCCGCTGCATGTTGAGCGCAGCGACCTCGGCCACGCACGCGTTGGGCTTCCCGCGCAAATCGACGGCAAACCGGTTTATCTGATGTTCGACACCGGCACGCGCGGCTTACGCGTGCTGTCGTCGGTGCTGCCGCGCACCGCCTATCCGGCTGCGGGTGTTCGTACGTCGCTCACGTTTCCGACCGGCGCGCAGGCATCCGGGCCCGTGGTGACCGTGCCGTTCAGCATGGCCGGTACGAAGCCTGTCGATATCGCCGCGCAATCGGTCGACGATGTGCGTTGTCTGCCCGGCGCGAAACGGTGCGTCGCGATGGATGGCTACACCGGCGAGTTGGGCTGGGCGTTTTCCGGCATTCTCGGCGCCGCCGCGGATGCGCCGGACGACACATGCTGCACGCCGCCGCTGCGCGCATTGCCCGCGCGTATTGGTCAGCGCTATCTGGTGCATCCGGATTTAACGCGGCCGTATCTCGTGCTGAGTCCGTCGAATGCGGTCGCGACCGGCTTCACGCAGCTGCCGTTACGCGTCGCCCAGGACGGTGCGCTGCAGTGGCCGATGGGATGCGTGCAAGTTGCCGACAAGATGCGTTTTTGGGCACCCGTTGTGTTCGCGACGGGTGGCGCAGGCATGATCCGTATCGAGACCGACAAGGCTCCAAGCTGGCTTGACGACGATGTCGAAAACAAGGTGCTCAAGCAGGCCAACTACAACGTCGCGCTCGCCGTCGGCGCATGGAGCCATCGTTTCGACGGCGCTCAGGTGACGATTGCAAAGGCCGCTACCGGCGGGAACCGGATCGTGATCGGCCTGATGGCGCTACAGAACATCGATTTGCTGTTCGATTTCACCCACGCGCAACTCGGTGTACGGGCCGCGCGCGACGTCGAAACGATCGATGGTTAAAGCGTGGCGGTACGTACGATCGCGCCGCCACGATGCAACTCGCGCCGTATTACTCCAGTTCGACCGGCTTCACTTGCCAGATCTCGCGCGCGTACTCGGCGATGGTGCGATCCGATGAAAACTGCCCCATGCCGGCGACGTTTTCAATGGCACTCGCGGCCCAACCGGCGGGGTCCACAAAACGCCGGTCGACCTCATCCTGCGCTTTCGCGAACGCAGCAAAATCGGCCAGCACCATATAGTGATCGCCCCAATCGACCAGCGTGTGGAAGATGTCCGAGAAGCGCAGCGGATCGTCCGGCGAGAAAAAGCCGGTGCGAATCTGGTCGAGCGCGAGACGCAGTTCGGGGTCCTCTTCGTACAACTGACGCGGTCTATAGCCTGTCGCGCGCAGGTCATCCACCTGATCCGCGGTGTGGCCGAAGATAAAAATATTCTCGCGCCCCACCGCATCGCAGATCTCGATGTTCGCACCGTCGAGCGTGCCGATCGTCAACGCGCCGTTCAACGCGAGCTTCATATTGCCGGTGCCCGACGCTTCGGTGCCCGCCATCGAAATCTGCTCGGACAGATCGGCGGCCGGAATGATCAGTTCCGCTACGCTGACGCCATAGTTCGGCACGAACACGACCTTCAACCGATCGCCGATCACCGGGTCATTGTTCACCTTCTCGCCGACGTCGCCGATCAGCTTGATGATCGTCTTCGCCATCCGGTACGCAGACGCCGCCTTGCCGGCGAACATCACGACGCGCGGCACCCAATCGCGCTGCGGCTCCGCGAGAATCCGGTTATAGCGGACGATTACATGCAGCACGTTCAGCAACTGCCGCTTGTACTCATGGATGCGCTTGACCTGCAGATCGAACAGCGCATTCGGGTCAAACGCGGTCTTCGTATGTGCGGACAGACGCTGCGCGAGGCGCAGCTTGTTTTGCCGCTTCGCGTCGCGGAACGCGTCGACGAAGGCCGCGTCGTGTTTCAGGTCGCGCAGCTTCGCAAGCTCGAACAGATCGCGGCGCCAATGCGTGCCGATCTGTTTGTCGATCAGCGACGACATCGACGGGCTCGATTGCGCGAGCCAGCGCCGCGGCGTCACGCCGTTCGTCACGTTGGTGAAGCGCTCGGGGAACATCCGCGCGAAATCGGCGAAGATATCGCGCGTCATCAGTTGCGAATGCAACTTCGATACGCCATTCACTTTCTGGCTTGCGACGATCGCCAGATGCGCCATCCGCACGCGCCGCTGCCCGTACTCGTCGACCAGCGAAATGCGGCGGATCATGTCGACGTCATGGCCCGAATGCTCACTGACGCGCTTCAGAAAGTCCGCGTTGATCTCGAAGATGATCTCGAGATGCCGCGGCAGCAGCCGTGCAAGCGTTTCGACATCCCAGGTTTCGAGTGCTTCGGGCATCAGCGTGTGATTCGTGTACGAGAACACCTGCTGCACGTCTTGCCACGCCTTGTCCCACGGCACACGATGCACGTCGACGAGCAGACGCATCAGTTCGGGAATCGCGAGCACCGGGTGCGTATCGTTCAGATGCACGGCCACTTTTTCCGCGAAGCGGCCGAATGTGCTGTGCGTGCGCAGGTAACGGCGGATCAGATCCTGCATCGTCGCGGACACGAAGAAGTATTCCTGGCGCAGCCGCAATTCGCGCCCGGCGGAGGTCGAATCATCCGGATACAGCAGGCGCGACACGTTCTCCGACATGTTCTTCGCATCCACCGCGCGCCGGTAATCACCCTGATTGAACGCGGACAGATCGAGTTCTTCGGTTGCACGCGCGGACCACAGGCGCAGCGTGTTGGTCGCGCTCGTCGCGTAACCTGGAATGACCGTGTCGTACGCCATCGCATTCACATGCTGCGTTTCAATCCATTCGATATGGTCGTTACGCTGCACGGTACGGCCGCCGAAGTGCACGATGTATTGCACTTCAGGCCGCGGAAATTCCCACGGATTGCCCGCGCGTAGCCAGTAATCCGGTGTTTCGACCTGCTCACCATCGACGATCTGCTGCCGGAACATCCCGTATTCGTAACGGATGCCATAGCCAAACCCAGGGATGCCGAGCGTCGCCATCGAATCGAGAAAACACGCGGCAAGACGGCCTAAACCGCCATTACCGAGCGCCGCATCCGGTTCGAGATCGGTCAGCGCTTCCATATCGACGCCGAGACCCGCGAGCGCCTCCTTCATCTGATCGTAGATGCCGAGCGCGAGCAGCGCGTTCGTAAACGTGCGGCCGATCAGAAACTCCATCGACAGGTAATAGACGCGCTTCACGTCCTGCTCGTATTGCAGACGTGTGGTCTTCATCCAGCGCGCGACGAGCCGGTCGCGCACCGCGAGCGCGGCGGCGTGCAGCCAGTCTTGCGGACGCGCAGTGACGGCATCCTTACCGACGCCGTACATCATGCGATTTGAAATCGAGCGCCGCAGCGCATCGACGGTGCTGTTGAGCTGGTCGAATTCCAGATCCACCGCTGTCATCGAAGCCTCCGGTAAAGCGACGCGGCACGCGCCTGAACGCAAGCGGTAACGCGCAGGCGGCGCGAGCCGGTCTGGTGGACAAATAAGCAGATTAGGACATTTTGCGATATCGCGTCATCGGCGACGGCACTGTCACGCAATGAACATGCCGCGCCGAGGTCGGCCCTTGTGGTCGCGGGCGAGCAATGGCGGCCGAGCGCTGACCACCGCGGTCGCGCACCGATGCGGTACAACCTGTAATCCGGCTTGCACTAGTATGGAATTGAAAGAAGACATATCGGCGACAGCGCTTAACGGAGGTCGACATGAACGCGCAAGCGATGCTCGGGGTCATTCACGCGCAGGAACTGCTGATGGTGTCGCTAATCCGCGCGATGCCGCCCGATGACCGCCGCAAGGTCGCCGACGAATTCCAGCAGCAGGTCGAGCTTGCCGAAGCGCCGCATTTGAGCTCCGGGCACGATCGCGAAGTCGCCGATGCGTTCAGGGCGCACATACGCAAATTGTCTATCCTGCTGGCCTCCCTTAGTTGAAGGCGATTTTGCGCACATTCGCGTATTTCGGCCGTTTGCCGATGTGCGGGTGGGCGCACGGCGGGACAGACCGTTAGTTGCATTTTGTTAGCAAACATCTAGACCATCCTCGCGCTTGATACGCGTCGGTGCGCGTCCTTACGCATCACCCCATTCGGTTTCGCTTACCTTTCACTGTCATGACAGATCTGTCAGCGCGCTGTGCGTGATTCAGCAAGAATTTTCGGCGTCTGCAACAATTGCGAATCTCGCCCAAACCCGCCATTTCGCGCCGGTTTGCCGCACCATGCCCATTCATGCAGAGCCCCGGTTTTGTCAGAACACCGCCCCGCCTCCGATTCCACCCGCGTCGCTGATGTACCGATGTCCTCCGGCCACCGCTTCGCGCTCGTGGCGATCATGCTGTCCGTCGCGCTCGCGTCGCTCGACACCGCGATTGCGAACACCGCCCTTCCCGCCATCGGCGCCGATCTGCACGCGAAGCCTGCCGCGTCGGTGTGGATCATCAACGCCTATCAGCTCGCGATGGTGTCGACGCTGCTGCCGCTGGCCGCGCTCGGCGACATCATCGGCCATAGACGCGTCTATATCAGCGGCATTGCACTGTTTACCGCGGCTTCGCTAGGCTGCGCGCTGTCGCCGAGCCTGACGCTGCTGGCGATTGCGCGCGTTGCGCAAGGCGTCGGCGGCGCGGCGATCATGGGGGTCAATTCGGCGATCATCCAGAGTCTTTATCCGCCGCATCGGCTCGGGCGCGGCCTTGGGCTCAATGCCCTGGTGGTCGGCACCGCGTTTGCCGCGGGCCCGACCGTCGCGTCGCTGATTCTTTCGGTCGCGAACTGGCCGTGGCTGTTCGCGGTCAACGTGCCGCTCGGCATTCTCGCGATTTCATTCGCACTGCCCGCAATACCGCATACCCCGCGCGGCAAGCACCATTTCGACCGCGTCGCGGCGATCCTCAACGTGATCATGTTCGCCGCGCTGATCTTCGCGCTCGCGGAAGCCGCGCAGCGCGCTCCCGCGCAGATCTGGCTGGTGGCCGCGATCATCGCGCTGGTGTTCGGCGTGCTGATGATCAAGCGTGAAGCGGGCCATCCGGCGCCGATGCTGCCGGTCGATCTGTTCAAGCTGCCCGTGTTCGCGCTGTCGGCGGTGACCGCGGTCTGTTCGTTCGCGGCCCAAGGGCTCGCGTTCGTGTCGCTGCCGTTCTATTTCGAAACCGTTCTGCACCGCAGCCAGGTTGAAACCGGCTTTCTGATGACGCCATGGTCGGTGGTGGTCGCGCTCGCGGCGCCATTCGCGGGCCGGATGTCCGATCGCTATGCGCCGGGCCTGCTCGGCGCAATTGGACTTGCGGTGCTGTGCGTCGGGATGATTTCGCTCGCGTTGCTGCCTGCTCACCCGTCAGTGCTCGATATCACGATCAGAATGTCGATATGCGGCGCGGGCTTCGGCTTTTTCCAGTCGCCCAATCTGAAGGCGATCATGGCAAGCGCGCCGCGTGAACGCAGTGGCGGCGCGAGCGGCATCATCGCGACCGCGCGTCTGCTCGGGCAGACCACCGGCGCCGCGCTCGTCGCATTGAGCTTCGGCATTGCCGGCCACCACGGACCGACGCTCGCACTGGTACTCGGCGCTGTGTTCGCGGGCGCCGCCAGTATCGTCAGCGGCCTGCGCCTGTTTGCGCCGTCGCCCCACGCGGCACGGCGTGAAGCCAGTGAGCTTCAGGCGCCGGCCGCGGCCGCGGAGATCGGTCAGAAGCCGCTGGGACGAAACCAGTGAATCTCAAAGGCTGCTGGATCAGAGCCGCTGGATCAAAGTCATTGAATTAAAGCCGCTGAACCGCCGCGGCCCAAGTCAAGGCAGCCCGAATCAGACCCGCTGAATCAGTGCGCGAAGTAGCCCTTCACGGCCGCGATAAACGTGTCGATGTCCGCGCGCGACACATCCATGTGCGTGACAAAGCGCGACGCATAGAGCATTTGCGTGAGGATGCCGCGCTCTTTCAGCCACGCTTCGAGCGGCACGCAATGCGCTTGCGGCACTTGCACGAACACCATGTTGGTCGCCTGCGATTGCACCTTCAGTCCGTCGATCTGCGCTAGCCCGGCGGCCAGATGCGCGGCGTTATCGTGATCTTCGGCAAGACGCTCGACGTTATGCTCGAGCGCATACAGGCAAGCGGCCGCGAGCACGCCCGCTTGCCGCATCCCGCCGCCGAGCACCTTGCGCCAGCGATGCGCATTCTCGAGCAGCGCCTTGCTGCCGACCAGCACTGAACCCACCGGCGCACCCAGTCCTTTCGAAAAACAGATCGACACCGAGTCGAACGGCGCGCACAGCGCCGCAAGCGGTTGTTGCGACGCGACCGCCGCATTGCAGACGCGTGCGCCGTCGAGATGGGTCGCGAGACCGCGCTCACGCGCGAACTGTGTCGCCTCCGCGACGTACCCGGCCAGCAGCACCTTGCCGCCAATCGTGTTTTCCAGCGCGAGCAAACGGGTACGCGCGAAGTGATCGTCGATCGGCTTGATCGCCGCGGCGATCTTGTCGATCGGCAGCGACCCATCGAGCGCGTTCTCGATCGGCTGCGGCTGGATACTACCGAGCACGGCTGCACCGCCGCCTTCATACTTGTACGTGTGAGCGGCTTGCCCAACGATGTATTCGTCGCCGCGTCCGCAATGCGCCATCAGCGCCGCGAGATTGCTTTGCGTGCCACTCGGAAAAAACAGACCCGCTTCCTTGCCGGCGCGCTCGGCGAGCGTTGCTTGCAAACGCAGCACGGTCGGGTCATCGCCCCACACATCGTCGCCGACTTCGGCTGACGCCATCGCGGCCAGCATGGCCTGGCTCGGCCGGGTAACGGTATCGCTGCGTAAATCGATCATGAGCATTTCCTGTAACGAGGGCGGGGAACGCGGCGCACATCGTGCGTCGCGATCGTGACTGAATGCGCGAGTGTATCAACTCCGGCCGCTACGAACCGGACGCGAACCTCGGGCAAGGATGCGACGGCTGCGCGCCTAGCGCGGCAGCCATGCAAGCGGATCGGCCGGACGACCGTCCTGACGCACTTCGAACTGGATCGACCCGACGCCGTTGCTGTCCTGGCCGACCTCGCCGATCGGCTGCCCTTGCGTGACCGCCTCCCCTTCCTGGACCAGCAGCTTGCTGTTTTGACCGTACGCGGTGATCAGCGAATCGCTGTGCTTGATGATGACGAGCGGGCCATAGGCCGGAATACCCGTGCCCGCGTAGACTACGCGGCCCGCAGCCGCCGCCCGCACGGTTTCGCCGACGCGCCCGCCGATCACAATGCCATTTGTCTTGCCGGGCACGAAGGTCTTCAGTACCGGCCCGCGCAGCGGCCATGCAAGGACGCCGGACTGCGCGGCCGCGGTCGAAGGCGGCTGCGGCGCACCGGGGGTCGGCACCGCCGTGGCGCCCGGCGTGAGCGACGGGGGCGCGACGCGCAGCACCTGCCCGACCGCAACGGGGGTGCCGGGGCTCATTCCGTTCCAGACTGCGATATCCTGTGCGCGCTGGCCGAACGCCCCCGCGATGCTTTGCAGCGTGTCCCCCGGGTTCACGCGATAGAAGCCTGCCGGCACGCCGTTCGACGCGGCGCCGCCCGGCGCGCGCGTGCCGATTGTGGTGGGCGGCGGCGGCGTGCTGTCCCACGGCGGCGTGAACGCGCATGCGCTCAGCATCGTCGCAACCGAAACGTAAACCCACGCGTGCTTATGTGCGGTATGCCACTTACCGGTCATCTTGCGATCCTCGACACGGTCCGAACGAAACGTTGAATAACCATTATGCCGTTGCTCGACGGCCGCCGTCACGCGCGAGCGCACATCCGTCGCAAGCTTGTACAGCGCTTGCATGCGCATCTGCCGGACGCCGCTTGCATGTGTCGTGCACGTTTTCACTTCACACGTCCGCGAAACACCGGATGGGCGTCTGTCGTTCATCGAGCGAGAGTTGTCGTCGCGCACATCGTTGGCATTGCAGATCGATTGGCCGGCCGCTTCGTTGGCCCTTATCTGCCGCGTCGATCGGTCTACACGCTGCCTTCCGATTCAACGACAAGAATACGGGCTTCGCCAACCGGATGGGCGACATGCTCGGTACCCACCGACGCATGAAACACGTCCCCTGTTTCGAGGATTGTCGACTGTTCGACACCGTTTTCCCGGTAGCGCATCTCCACCCGACCATCGAGCACCGCGAACACCTCTTCGCCGTCGTTGATATGCCACCTGTATGGCTGATCGGTCCAGTGCAGGCGCGTCGTGATGCCACGCATGTTCGCGATATCGAGTGCGCCCCATGGGCGTTCAGCGGTAAAGCTTCGGCTGCGAATAATTTTCATGGCTGCAAAAGTTGGCAATGAAGTTGCAGGCCGGGTCATTATAGGGCCGCAAAGCGCCGCGCCCACCACGCGCCGATTCGTGCGACCATTGCTTCCATACACTGCTCGCCTATACTGGATCAAGCTGACGCAAAGCACAGCGGGCGAGCGAGCCGCCGCGATGTCCTGTCCATGAGGAGTCCGAGCATGAACAAAGCCATGTTTCTGGCCGTGCAGCTCAGCGTCGACGAAGTTGCGTCGTCGCGCAGTCTCGTTGAATTGTTGAACACGCATCTCGTGTTTGCAGCGGATGTCGCCGAGGCCGCGGACGAGCTGATGCAGCTTGCCAGCATCGCCGGCCTGTCGAGCGGGGTCGAGGCCACCGTCGAGATTCCGGCCGTCGCGATCGAACGTCTGCGCGACGCGCTCGATACGCTGAGCGGCTATGACGAATCGTGGCTGTTCGCGCTCGAGCCAAGCCACGCGCTTTTCGAAGAGATCACACGCCCGCAGCGCACACTGCACTAGCACTCACTTCTCGCGGACGCCGGGGACGTCTACTTACGTTGCGACGACAACCAGATAGTTAGCTATCCGCATGAATCTGGAGATGCTGCGATGAAGATTCTTCCCAACCGCCGCCGCACGATGCCCGCCGATGGCATCACCCATCTGGTTCGCGTCGATCAGGACGCCCTGTCGTCCACCGATGCGAGCGTCGATGACTCCGCGCAAGATGTCGCATCCCTGTCGCCCGGGCATCCGGCCGAACGCGCGGTGCGGCCCGTCGCGACGCTGCATCCGATGCCCGCGATGCCATCGCAATCGAATGGCCGCGCCGCGCACTTCGCCGATCCGGCGGACGTCGAATGGATGGTCGAAGAAGGCGCGCTGACGCCGTTTCGCGTGTTTCGCGCATTCGATTATTCGGTGAGCCTGCTATTTCACGCGCGCGAGTTGAAGTACTACGTCGCGCTGTATCAGGACGGTACGCCATGGCGCGCGTTGAAAGCGAGCGATCTCGATGCGGCGCAAGGCATCTTCCACCAGTTCGAAATGCAGGCGATACGTCTCGCCGACGGTCAGACGCGCCGCGTACAACTCGAAGCGCAGAACGACCAGTTGACGAAGATGATTGCGCAATCGGAAGCCCAGGCCGAGCAATTGCGCAAGGCGTTGCAGCGATCGGCGACGCAGGAACAGACGGTGACGAGCCGCCAGCATCAGGTGCGCCGGGAAGTCGCGTTACTGGAAGCCCAGCGTGTCGCTGCGCAGGCCCAGTTGAACAAGGTGCACCGGCAGATTCATCAACTGGATCTTGCCGCGCATGACGGCGTGCCGCATATGACGAATCGTTGACGGGGATGCGCAAGAAGAGCGCAAAAAAGCCGCCGGCCAGCGTGAGCTGGCCGGCGGCTTTGTGTTCTGCCCTTCTACGGTTTTGCTGTTCCGCCAGCGGCATCGACTGCCGCCGTGCTGTGCATCAATCGATCAGTGGCCAAAAAACACCGACTGCGGGCCAGTTTCGTCAGCCGCCGCGTGGCCGGTCTGGGACGTCCCGCCGACTTGCGGGCCATAACCGCTGGTATCGCCCTGCGCGACTGGGTTCTGCGCCTTTTGAGCTTGCAGGCGAGCTTCGGCAGCCTGAATGTTGCGCGGATATTCCTGGCGGTCGCTCAGCGGATCGTAGCCAGCCTTTTCCAGTTGCACCAGTTCTTCGCGAACCTGCGCGCGGGTCAGCGGCTGATTGGACTGCGACGCCTGCGCAAACGAAATAACCGGAGCGGCCAGAAGCGTCGCGACGAGAACTGCGGGGATGAGCTTTTTCATGACTTGTAACCTCCGAGACCTTGTTTTTGGGTTGCCGGGAACCTGTTGTTCGAGGCGTTGATGGAAGTCTACGGAAGGGTCTGATTAGGGTAAATACTTACGCTCGCGATACACCATTCCAGTTAACGCAACAATCGGCGAAGAAATTGCCGAATCCCGGAATCTCACAATATGGGATGCAATAATGAAGGCGCAAAAAAAGGCGACGCCGTAAGACGCCGCCGCATTGCTATACCTAAACGCGCTTATGCCCAGTTCGCGTGGAAGCTGCCCGGCTTGTCGACCCGCTCGAACGTATGCGCGCCAAAGAAATCGCGCTGCGCCTGGACCAGGTTTGCCGGCAGCCGCGCGGAGCGATAGCCGTCGAAGTACGCGATCGCCGATGCGAACGCCGGCACCGGCACCCCAGCCGCCACCGCCGCGATCACGACCTCGCGCAGCGCGCCCTGATAGTTCGCGGCAATATCGCGGAAGTACGGATCGAGCAACAGGTTCGCCAACGCCTTGTCTTTCGTATAGGCGTCGGTAATTTTCTGCAGAAAGCGCGCACGAATAATGCAGCCCGCACGGAAAATCTTCGCGATCGTGCCGTAGTCGAGATTCCACTTGTACTCTTCCGACGCCGCGCGCAATTGCGCGAAACCCTGTGCGTACGAAATCACCTTGCTGAAGTACAACGCGCGCCGCACCGACTCGACGAACGCATTGCGATTCCCGCTGAACGGCTTCGTCGCCGGTCCTTCGAGCACCTTGCTCGCGGCCACGCGCTGATCTTTCAACGACGACAGCACCCGCGCGAACACCGATTCCGTAATGAGCGGCAGCGGCACGCCGATGTCCAGCGCGTTCTGACTCGTCCATTTTCCGGTGCCCTTCTGCGCGGCGCGGTCGAGAATGATGTCAACGAGGTCCTTGCCGGTTTCGTCATCTTTCTTGCTGAAGATCTTCGACGTGATCTCCATCAGGTAGCTATCGAGCTCGCCTGTGTTCCATTCGGTGTACACACGGCCGAGTTCCTCGTTCGACAGGCCAAGCACCTGCTTGAGCACCGCATAACTTTCGGCGATCAGTTGCATATCGCCGTATTCGATGCCGTTGTGCACCATTTTCACGAAGTGCCCCGCACCATCCGGGCCCATGTACGCAACGCACGGCTCACCGTCATCCGGCGCCTTCGCGGCGATTTCCGTGAGGATCGGCGCAACGAGCTCATACGCATCGCGCTGGCCGCCCGGCATGATCGACGGCCCCTTCAACGCACCTTCCTCGCCGCCCGACACGCCGGTGCCGATGAAATGCAGCCCCGCTTTCGCGAGATCCTGATTGCGGCGAATCGTGTCGGTGAAGTGCGTATTGCCGCCATCGATCAGAATGTCGCCTTTTTCCAGCAGCGGTTGCAGCGCGGCGATGGTCGCGTCGGTTGCCGCGCCGGCCTTGACCATCAGCAAAATGCGCCGCGGCTTTTCGAGCGACGCGACGAATTCTTCCATCGTGAACGTCGCCACCAGCTTGCGATCGGGAAACTCGGCGATCAGTTCGTCGGTTTTCTCGCGCGTGCGGTTGAACACGGAGACCGCGTGACCGCGGCTTTCGATGTTGAGCGCCAGATTGCGGCCCATGACCGCTAGCCCCACGACGCCGATTGCCTGTTTGCCCATGTGAGTTCTCCAGAATTCGAGTGACTGATGCCGCATCAAATCCGCGTTGCCGTCGGTTCGTGCGGCGTCAAGGATCAAAGGATAAAAGAAACAGCGCAGCACTGCTCGCAAGATCGTTTCCGGCAGCGTGGAAGCCATGCATGCTGCGCGCGTCCAGCGTCAGCATCAGCGTTTGCGGAACACGATGCTGAAGTTGTTCGCAGGCATCGCGATCGGCTCGCCGGATACGAAGCCGGCCGCGTCGGCCAGCCGCACGATGGCTTCCATGTCGCGAACGCCCCATGCGGGGTTGCGGCTGCGCAACTGCTGGTCGAACGCTTCGTTGCTCGGCGCCGTATGCGCGCCGCCGCGCCGATAAGGTCCGTACAGAACCAGCACGCCGCCGCTTTTCAGCGCGCGCGCCGCGCCGTCGATCAACGCCTCGCTCGCGGCCCACGGCGAAATATGGATCATGTTGATGCACACCACCGCGTCCGCGGCACCGACGCCCCACGGTTGGCGGCAGACGTCGAGATCGAGCGGCGGCCGGACATTCGTCAGCCCTGCGTGCGCGGTCCACGCGGCGATCGATGCGCGCGCGCCGGCGTCGGCATCGCTCGGCTGCCAGATCAGGCCGGGAAACGCGGCCGCGAAATGAATCGCATGCTGGCCAGTGCCGCTCGCGATTTCGAGCACGGTACCGCTTGGCGGCAGCACGCCGCGCAGCACCGTCAGGATCGGATCGCGATTGCGCTCGGCTGCCGGCGCATGTTCGCGTGCATCGGGATTCGTTGGGGTCATGGTGGGTCGATCGGTTGATCAGTATCAGTAGAGGCTCGTGCGCATCCGTTCGGCGAGATCCAGATCGTACGCGAGCGCATCGAACGATGGGCCGTTCAGCCGGCGATGGATCTCGCCCGCGGTCGGTAGACGCGAACGTTCGACGTGGTGCGACGGATCCCACAGTTTTGAACGGGCGAACGCCTTCGAGCAGTGGTAGTAGACCGCATCGATATCGACGATCAGCACCGTGCGCGGCCGCTTGCCGTTCACCGCGAAACTGTCGAGCAGCGCGGCGTCGGCGCTGATGCGGCCGCGGCCGTTCACGCGCAAGGTCTCGCCGACGCCCGGCACGATAAACAGCAGGCCGACATGCGGATTGACGATGATATTGCGCAAGCTATCGATGCGGTTATTGCCGATGCGGTCCGGAATCGCAAGCGTGCGCTCGTCGACGATCCGCACGAAACCCGGCGCATCGCCGCGCGGCGAACAGTCGATCCCTTCCGGCCCGCTGGTTGCGAGCACAACGAGCGGCGCATGTTCGATAAACGCGCGATAGTCTTCATTGATAAACGTTATTTCCTTGCGCACCGAGCGTTCATGCGGTGTACCGTATAGCGCTTCGAGGGCGTCTATCGTCGTCAGCATCGACATCGTGTGTCTCCGGTGTGGGTGCCAAGCAGGCGATTCGCACAGCAGCGCGCACGGCCGCCTATTGCGAATAAAGCGAATAAAGCGAACAAAGCGGATCAAGCGAATCAGTCGACCGCGAGACGCGCGGCCAGCGCGGTCAACGTATCGGCGCACGGCGCCGCAATTTTCAACGACAGCATCGGGTCCGCACGCGTACGGCCCAGATTGATGGCAACGACCGGCTTGCCCATCTTCTGTGCCCATACGCAAAAGCGATAACCCGAATAAACCATCAGCGACGAACCGACCACCAGCAGCGCATCCGCTGCGTCGAGCGCGCGCGACGCCGCATCGACCGTGGTGCGCGGCACGCTCTCGCCGAAGAACACGACCGACGGTTTCAGCAAGCCACCGCAGTGCGTGCACGCCGGCACACAAAACGTATCGAGCGCGTGCCATTCGAGGTGCGCGTCGCCATCCGCGGCCGGTTCGGCGTCCGCCAGCAGCAGAGCCGGATTTTCTGCCTCGAGCACACGCTGAACCGATGCGCGCGTGTGCTGCGCACCGCAATCGAGACACGTCACCGCGCCGATACTGCCATGCAGTTCGATCACGTTGGCGCTGCCGGCACGCTGGTGCAAACCGTCGACATTTTGCGTGACCAGCGTCCCCACGTGCCCCGCAGCCTCGAGTTGCGCAAGCGCGCGGTGCGCCGCGTTCGGCTGCGCGTCGGCGACGACCGGCCAGCCGACCATGCTGCGCGCCCAATAGCGGCGCCGCGACGCATCTGCGGCGAGAAACTCCTGCAGCGTGATCGGTGGCGAGCGCTTCCATTCGCCGTTCTCGTCGCGATAGCCAGGAATGCCGGAATCGGTGCTGATGCCCGCGCCGGTCAGCACGAACAGGCGCGGATAACGCACTACAAAGTCATGCAGTGCGTGAAGCGCTTCGGGCTCGGTCAGCGGGGCGGCAAGTTCGGTCATGAAGTGCGGTCATCGCGCGAAGACGGCTAGCGGATAGGGCGGCGGCTATGACAACAACCGCCTGGACGCGCGGCTGTGCCGTGTTTCCCACTCGGCCAACGCGACGTGATAGCGTTCCAGCGCCTCATTGTACAGATCGAATACACACGGATCGCAGCCGCTACGGCAGCAGTCGTCTGCGGATGGGCGTATGGGAGGCACGGGAGGCGGGTCGTCCCGCGCAGCCGGATCTTCGTTGCGTCGGGACTTGCGCACGTCGGTTAGCCTTCAGTAAGAAAGGCGTAGCAAGCAGTCAGTATAGGGGGATCGCGCAAATGGCGTGCGCGTCAGCGCATGATCCGGCTGCCTCGATCAGCATCCTCTTCGCATCAGCCGCGGCGCGAAGTGCGCCACTGCGGTGAAATCGGACGTGCCGGCTCAGCCGTCCTCGCCGGCGTCGGACTGAGCCGCTGTCCCGCGCGTCGCCGCCGGCGCCGGCTTCCGGTCCACCGGTGTGCTTTGCAGCGGCGCCGGGCGCGTAACCGGATGCGCTTCGGCGCCAACCAGCACGAGCGCACTGCCACGCACCTCGATTTTCACCGGGTCGGTCTTTTTCCACTGCTTCTTGGGGATCGCGAGTTTCCACTCCGCGTCCTGTCCCGGCTCGCGGAAGAATGCGACCACTCCGACGAACCGCGCGGCCCCGTTCATCGGCTCGGAAATACTGGCGCTCGCGCCGGGCCGCAACACGACGTCTTTGGTCGCAAGCAGGTCAGCCTTGAGTTCTCCTAGATCGTTCGTCTGCAGTTGCGCGTAGCCGAGCTTCTGGAACGTCCTGTCGTCCTTCAACTGATAGAACCGCACCACCGTCGAAAATGATTGTCCGCCGACATCGGCGTTAAGCGATGCACGAGCCATCAGGTCCACGTTCATTGTCTTCACCTGCGTCGTGAACGCCCACGCTGCGGCGTCCACGGTTCCATCCTTCACCGCCTGGCCGACGCCGCAACCGCCGCAGGCAAGCATCGCCGATATCGCGATCGTGAGACCAGCGCAACGCGCCATCCTGTTCGCGACACGTTTCAGCGTTCCGTTCATCGCGAGGTGCCCCTGTTCGTTTTGACGTTTTTCATGCGTGTACCGCCACCGGACCGTTCCAGCAATCGAGTTGCACGCGCGTCACACGCGGCGCGGCATCGAACGGCGGTCCCACTGCCGACAATTGGGCAGTCAACCCCAGCCGCACCGGTTGCGGCAGCAGCACGGGGGCGGGCATCAAGTCGGCTCGCACGTGCATCTCGATACGCGCGTCGCTTGCATAGCCCAGATAGAACCGCAGCAGCGCCAGAATCTCGCAATGCGCCGACTGTCCAGGAACCAGCGCCAGTACTGCTTCACGTGTTGCGGGCGTGATGACCACGCGTACTGTGTTCGCCCTATCGTAAAAGCCTCGACCTAGCAAGCACTGTTCGCCGAGTGCCGCAGGCTCGACTGCGTCGACTTCCCGCCATACCGGCTGAAATTCCTCGACTGCGATCCGCGCATCCGGCACGGCATGCCGTAGCACGCCGGCCAGTCCCTCCGCCGTGCGGGTCTTCTGCATCGCAAGCCCGAGCATCGACAGCAGACGGCGCTTGTCGACGGCGGTCGACAATCCGGACGCGTCGATGGCTGTTCGCTTCGGCGCACGGAAGCCGAGTCCCGCAAGACTGAGCAGATAGCGCGACACCGGGTCCGTGCCGTCGTGCCTGAAGCCGACCGGGTAACGGTACTTGCGAGCGACGCGATAGTACTGCGTGATCACACGGTGATGAAACAGGTCGAGAAACGCGGACAACGGCTCTGCCCCGTCGCGGTTCCGTGCCACCTCGTCAACGAAATACGCGGGCATGCGCGCATCGACGCCATATAGGCCCAGGAACGTCGTGATGATCGATGGCGGCGCCGTCGCGTTGTCCGCGTCGTAGCGGACCGCGTCGATCTCACGTCCCGGAAAGCCCAGTTGTGCACGAGAGCGGAACCGTACCGGCTCGGCTGCCGGAGAATCCGTTGTACCGAGAGGGGCCGCGTCGGGCGCGGCCAGCTCAATAAGCTCGCAGAAGCGGAGGAAGTTCATCCGCGTTGCCGCATCGAGCAGCGCAGGTAACAGCGGTGGCGCGGCGGCGGTCACGGGCGTTGCGGGCTCGTTCAAAACGGCGCCCCCTCACCTTTGGTCTCCGGCCATTCGATACGCCGCGCTGCGGGCTGCGTCACGATCACGAGCTTCGTGTAGAGATTCAGTGTTGCATAAAGGCCGAGAAACCGGTTGAGCATGCCGCCGAACAGTTCGAGATCCCCGTCGCCCGCGAAACGCCCGCTATCAAGCATCACCGTGATCTCCACCCCACGCATCAGGCCGCCCTTGACGAGCTTGTGCAGCGGCCGGTGCCGCACATCGATGATCGCCTCGATACGTCTGCGGTTCAGCTCCCCTTCGGTCCAGTCGTAAAGCGCTAGCGACCCACGCAGGATCTCCGCATCGAGCAGCGACAGATAGTTCGGCGCGAGATGCGACAGTACACGCCACTGGAAACGATCGCCGGTCGGCGGATAGACCGGCAAAGTCGGCGCTGTGAGGTTGCGCACGGCGCCGATGTTGTTGAAGCCTCCGCGCATGCGTGTGATGCCCGCTTCGCGCAGCGCCTTGCGCGGCAGCATGCCGTTGGTGCCGGTTACCGATAGCGACAGCGTTTCGGCGGGCAGCAGATTCGCGTGCTCCCACGCATGACCACCGAGCACGATCCATGTATCGAAGCGCCCGGACGGCGCCCGCCGCATGCGGGTGTGGTAGTACCGTTCCGGCAGCTCGTGACGCAGCATCCCGCCGCGATGGCGGAAGGCGGCGAACGGCACATATTCGAAGCGCCGTCCGCGATCGAAGCCACTGACCGTATCGACCGAATAGACGTCTACAGGCGTGCCGCTCTGTCCTTTTGCGGTTACGCGATATTCGGTCTCGTGCTGCGTCACCGATACCGGATCTGCCTTGACTGCGAACAGGTTGATGACGGGGGTGCAGTACAGCCGCACATTGTCCGCATTGAAGCGCATGTCGTCAGGGTACGGTCGGGCGAGCACGACCTCGACATCGACCCACGCTGCCGACGCCGGGATTGCCCGCAGGTCGAGTCCGAGCAGGTCGATAAACATGAACTTCTCGGGGAAGGTGAAGTACTCGAGCAGCAGCTGGTATCCGCCGAACGCGTTATCGGCCTTCGGCCACAGGCGCTCATCCGGAGCGAAGCCGGCGGGCGCGAGACGCAGGTCCGGCATCGCCAGCGGCGCGCCGGGACGATCCTCGGGCCAGCCTGGCGCGCGTATCTGAACTGCAACCGGCGGGGCGGCGAGTGCCGCATGGAGCGTGAGTGCGACGGGCCGGTCCGCGTTCAGATACAGGCGCAGGCGCGGCACCTGCAGACGCTCGCGCTGTGCCTGGGTCTGGATCGCCAGCCGAAAACGGATGACCGAGCGGCCATCCTCGCGTGCATAGACCCCCGCTTCAGTCAGCGAAAGCGGATATAGATCGACCGCCTGCGTGGAGCGGTACACACACTCGATTGAAGCGTCGCCTTCGGCCCCGCCGTTAGCGCGGGTCGCAACAGGGTCGGACGTGGCCTCGAGTCCCGCGTCGAGTGTTTCATGCTTTTGCAGTGCGCCGGCTTCCGGAACGAGTTCAAGAATGGCCAGCGACGGAATCATGCGCAGGTAGTGTGGCCACAGCATGCTAACAAGGCCTTCGGTGAGTTCAGGCAGCTCGTCGTCGAGCTTGTGACGCAGACGTCCCATCAGGAATGCGAAGCCTTCGAACAACCGCTCGACGTGCGGATCGCGCTCGCCGACCCGATCAAGATCGAGCTCGCGTGCGCGGTCCGGAAACGCACGCGCGAACTCCTTTCCTGCCTCATGCAGGTAGCGCATTTCCGCCTCGTAATAGCGGAGGATCTCGTTATCTTTGGTGGGATCTGTCATGTCCGGTTATCGGTTCGGGCGGGTGCGGCAATACGCGTTGCGGGCCATTGCTGACTGCCTGGATGGTCCAAGGTCATGACGGCACACGGCCTGGCGGAATCGGCACCGCCGCGCGCCTCGCCGCCTCTCGCGCTGTCTTTGGCAACGGTGGCGGCCCGTTTGACGACGGCTGCTTTGCAACCGGCCTGGTGCGATCGACGAAGATGCGCGACGGCAGCGCAAAGCCTCTTAACGCGAGCAACTCGAGTGGTCCCTTGCCGACGTCCGTGCGGATCAGATAGCGCAGTGGATGCGTAATCGTCGAAGGCGCGGGCACGAGCGGGCCTTGTACCGTCAGCGCGGCGGTGTCTTCTACGCGGTCCGCCTTTGGCGCGACCGTCGCTGGATCCGGACCGGCAGCGCTAGCCTGCCAGGTCAGTTGATACGTCGCGCTGTCCACCGGCTCGACCTTCGCATGTTCGAGCATGCGCACCAGTGCCCAGCGCCCAGTGAATTCGAAGTTTTGATTCGTGCCGGCGGTATCGGTCTGCCAGTCGAGTCGCGTGCCGGAAACCTGCGGGGTGCTCGACGGCCATGTCATCGTGTGCCAGGTTTCCTGCTGGTTGTAGTAATGCAGCGTCTGGCCGTCGAGTGTCAGTAGCGTGTCGGTCACATCGGCAGAAGGAACCGGTTTTAGCGCGAACGTATACTGCGGCTCACCCTGTGGAAGCAGGTGGGCGGAAATCTGCTGCAGCGTGTTGATCGCTTTCAGGAAGGCCGGATCGAAGGCGCGCGCGCTACCGCCCGCGCGTGTCCCGGCGCCGGATGCCGGCACCCACTGATCACCCTGCCGCTCCAGCACGCCGGCTAGCTCGGTGGAGAGGAACACGTCGATCAGCCCTCCCTGAACGCGCACGAAGCGCGCAAGCTCCGGTAGCGATGCGTCATTCGCCGTGCTGGCGAACGGATAGCGTCCCGCGAACGAGCGGTTCCATGCAGCGAAAATGGAGGTCCGCCATGCATCGTTCAGGCTTGCCTCGGCAGGCATGAGCACGGTCTGCGTTGCCTGCTCGATGGACTGCACGAACAGTGCGTCACCCATCGGCGCCCACTGCTCACCCAGACTTGCGGCAACGAGATGCGCATAGGCGAGCGTATCGGACAGTTCAGAGCCCTTGCCACGAAAGAGCGACTGCGCAACCTGACGTGCCTCTGCGTTCGGGTCGGCGCTGTCGCTGATCTGTTGCAGCTTCAGGCGCAGCGCCATCACCCGTTCCGTGAACCGGTCGAGACTCAGGTCGCCGCCTGCTGGCGCCGCTTTGCCGCTGCCTTGCGCGACGAGTCGCAGTACCGGGCCGAAAGAGGCACCCAACGGGCCGGCTGGATCGACTTGTGCGGCTTGTGGGACATCGTCCTTTTTGGCGAAGAGATTCTGCGCGCGAGTCACCAGCGCGTCGGAGAGCGACGCCCGTTGCACACCCGCACTACCTTGCCACGCCAGCGACTTCATCAGCGCGATGAGCGGCGACTGCCGTGCGTCGGCAATCAGCTTGAGCCGGCTAACGGCCGCAGGCAGCGTCGGGGTAGCCTCGCAGCGCACGCTGTTCATGAAAGCCTGCCAATGTTCGGCGTAGTCGGAGAAGTAATGGGCGCGCAGGGTTGCGCGCAGCGCATCGGGGGCTGGGCCGGCTGCCGGCTTATCCGGCTGCGCGCCGGCGGGACTATCGAGCACCCAGTCGCGCGTTACACCGTTGTGGTTTGCGGCTTCGTCGATAGCGGCCTCGATCGAGCCTTCCCAGGCCTCGCGGCTGAAAGCGCCCGGCACCGTTGTCGCCGTCGAGAACAGGCCGCGCGGATCGGTTCCCATGGTGAGGGAGGCAAGCGTCTGGTCGGGGTACTTGTGGCCCACTGAATCGATGATGTTCTGGTAGATCGTGTCCTCGGAGTTCTTCACGCCGATGATGGCCAGCAGTGTCTGGCGCGCGTTGCCGACGAGATCTTCGCGCGGCTGGATGCGCCAGTCGGGATGCGACGGGAAGTGCTGTGCCCAGAAGCTCAGTAGTTGAGTGGACAGGTTTGCTTTTTCGCCTGCGCGCAGGCCGGTGTCGAGGTTCCAGTGATGCTCGAGTTGCGGCGTCATGAAGTCCGCGTCGGCGCGGCGTGGGTCGGCTAGCATCAGGTAGGTCTTGAGTGCCTGATGGCCGTTCTGTGCGATGCGGTTGACCTGGGTGTCGAGGCTCGCGATTGATATCTGGCTGAGATCCGCCAGTTGGCCTTCGATGTCGCGTTGCACAGGCGCGACGAGCAGCGGACGGGCCGCGCGTGCATAGGGTGTCCATAGTGCATTGAGCACTGCGCGATCATGATTGAGGCCGAACCGTGCGAGGAGCGGCGTGTGTACGTCGACGCGTGCTTCGTGCAGGCCGATGCGCTGCTGGAGCGCGAGTAGTGCTCGAAGGCGCGTGGGTGTGTCGCCTGCGCGGTCGAGGGTATGTAGCGCGTCGTTCGTTAGCGTCAATTCGTGTGCGTTGGTGATGCCGGAGACGATCATGCCGGCGCTCCAGATGCCGATGAACGTCAGCGCGATAAGTGATATCACCGTGACCGGATGCGAAAACGTGCGGCGGCCCGGGGTGCGTTTCACCGCATCGGCAAGATAGCGCCACAACGGCAGGTGGACAGTGTCCGAATCCGCCTTTGATGTTCCGACGACGGGCCACGGTGCGAAGAAAGCGCCGGCCACAGGCAGTGGGCGACGCTGCCAGCTGGAAAGGCTGGCGATCCAGCTGGCAAGCTGCTGGCCGCGGGTGTCGAGTCGGGCCGATAGCTCCGAGACGTAACGGTCATCGCGGTTGTTGATGAGTTGATGGACGCTCCTGTCGGCCAGCCTGTCGCGCAAGTCGAGCAGGGCGGCTTCGATGGCGGAGGCGTCCGTTGAACGGGGGAACTCGCAGCCGGTGACGGCGGTGTTTTCACGGTGAACGGGATCGGTACCGGCGACGTCGAGCACGTAGATTGGAGCGGACCAGCGCAGGAGGTTAGTGATGCGCGCGAGGTGGAAGTCCCACGGGCTTCTGCTGCGTCCGCTTCCGGTCAGCGAGGTCGTGTCATCGACCAGCAGCACGATTGCATCGAGCGGGCGGCACCACCTCAGACGGCGGACCTGGCGTAGCCATGGTTCGTCCAGTCGGCAGTCCGGCGTCGTCCCACCCAACAGCAACACGACGTCCTCGGTGACTAGCCAGCCGCGTGCGTGCAACTCCGGCACTAGCCGTATGATGGCTGTGTTGTCGCCTGCAACGAGCAGCCACTGCTGGGCATACGACCAGCGAAACCAGCGTCGTTGCTTCAAGTGAAATCTGAGATCTTGCGCGCGTGCGATAGCCGTCTCCATCCTATCTTTGGCCGCTACTGAGGCCGAATCCGGCATTTCGGGCGGTTCGGCGCCCCGCTCCTTCGAATCCTGCTGCAGGGCAAGACGTATCTGCCTGCGCCTTGGCAGCACAAGCGCCAGGGCCGCCAACGAAAGCAACGCCGCGCCGGGCAGAATGACCGGGTATCTGACAGACCAAGCCGCAAGTGCCTTCAGATCCACCGTGTACAGAATCACACCGGCTAGCACGGCAAGAATCGACGCGGCAAGCAGCGAGCGGCCCCACATATATTTTTTGTCGTTCTTCAAACGGCTGTTTCCCTGTGAGGTGAAGGCGATGGCACAGGCGCGACCATGCACAGATCCACGGCTTTAGATCCCGGCTCTCGCCAGGCAACCAACCGTGGCTCAGAATCGTGCGTCGCTTCCATTGCTGTCGCGAATAAAATCCACCCGCTGGCCGGTCCTGGCTTGCCAACGATGTTGTCGAACCGACGCTCCATCACGGCAGACTCGGAATTGGACGTGAGCGCCGAGCGAATCGCGACCGATTCGTCATCGCACGCCGTGGACCACAAATGCGCCGGACAATCAGGGGCTACTTGCATCTGCATAAGCTGTTCAAGAGCGGTTTCCAGGGTATCGCTTGAAGCGGTCATCGGTCGAAAGATCGATCCTGTTTTGCTGGCCGCCGAATCGATCAGGAACGCAGCAGCGCCTTCGCTGAAAGCCCGCTTGGTTTCATCATCCGGCCAGAGTTGGGCGGCAATGACAAGCCTAGGCCCGACGTCAATAGCGTCAACCTGCTGCGTGAGCCACCGTGCGCCATCCGCTGCGGGCCGCGTTTCGACCTTGAAAGCGGCCCCTGCGACCAGACCGCCGAAAATGTGGTGTGCTTGCGCCGCCCACACTTGCGCATCTTTGAGTGACGCGTCATCCAGCATTAGCGTGACGACGACCTGACGACGGGACTTAAGCGCATCCGCGAAACGCACGGCGATCAGGCGCAGCAGTCTCGCACGTCGGAATGCGGCCGAGCGTCCCCTATTCCATGGAAAGCCGACGGTTCGATTCATATTCATCGGGAGTTCAACCTTTGCATCGGATAGCGAATCAATCCGGACTGTTACCGGAAGGAGTGCCGCGACCTGAACGATGCGCAGATGACGGCGGCACCAGCCACGCCACAGCCCCGTAAGGCGCCGCTGCTCCAGTTCCAATTCCTCAGCGACAGTTTGCTGCACCTCCCAGTGATTCACCCGTATGCCGCAAGAGAGCGCGCATGCGACCAGCGGTGTCCCAATCAGCGCGCTCCAGAACTGAAGCGTCTGTGTTGGCATGTCACGCGGCCATAGCAATAGAACCGCGCCAGCCACGCCCGATGCGATGGCAAGAAGCACCGGCAACCATACCCGCAGCGAAACTGACTTAGGATGACTGACTGGTGTAAACACGGGAACTGGCCAAGGCATGCTGATCAACGCTTGTAGATCACGACAGTCGGGCGGCAACCGACAACAGGCGGACCGACGTCAGCACCATGCATATAAGAGCTCAATCTATTGGCCTTTATCCAGCACATCAACATAGCTGACAGCTTCATTCATTCTTCAAGCCCCAACATAAATACATTTATTCACATAATTTAAAAATTCATCATGATCGATGATTCATGGGAATTGCCGGCACGAGTCGATAGTTTTGGTTATCGGCATCACTCTCTTCCCATCATCGTTCAGGGTGAAAATCTGCTCCCGACACTTCCCTTCAGAATCCACGTCACGATCAATATAGTATTGCGCGATTAACATTTTGCTATCAGGCCGACTGATGAGGTTGGTTATGTAAATTCGTCCATCAGAAGTCTTATTCGGCTGTTCGCCTGCGTTGGAAAAGGGGTCGAGCGCACCCGAATCAGCGCCACTCATCAAGTTTGAAAGAGTGTAATATCTGCAATCTGCCCCACAACTATGGATTCCGATGTGGTATTTACCTGAAAAATTAATCACCGGAGGAGACACCATTTTTCCCATGTCGTCGCGCCATTTATTGCCAATTTTTACATAGTAGACTGGAACTTTCAATCGACCACGATAAACATTGACTCGATAATCCGAAAATTCCGGCGACAGGCCATTGTCGGCCGCGCGAACAACCACGCATGCACAGACAAAGAAAAACGTCAAAATTGAATACATGATTTTCATTGCAATTTCCGTCTCAGCACCTATCCTGTCAACCCGCAGTGAAGCCGATAATTCCGTATTTCGGTCGATAAGCAACCAATACAAGGTCGCCTCAGTCACAATTTCATTGAAATCCGCTCAGGAATAGGAAAATAAAAAAACCAATAGCCATGACGGTAGCGAAAACCGCCCCAAACCATTGCCATCAGCGATTGATTTCAGGCAAAAAACGATAATATCTCACCGGTGCGGCGCGCTGCCTAAATCTGTAGTTCTAAGTCGACCGGACTTCACCCACTCACTCACGCTGGAATCTGATTTTACATTTATGTAGATAACGGATATATAGCCTCCATATTCGTAGTAAGCATCGACTCTCTCTTTCGGAACAATAAAAACACCCGTTATCTTACAATTTTCATCCGGCGCGGAATAAAACTGCGACCGTCCTTTCCCGATAACCTGTCTCTCCGAATCGCTTGCCAGAATATAGACGCCTTGTCGCTCTGCAAAAGCATTGATGGCAGCACAGTCCGCTGCTTCAGCTGGTTGACGTAAATAAAGTAAGGCATACGGCGAAGACATCAGATACAAGACAACCCGCCCATACTTTTTAGTGCGCAAGCAGTGGAACATATCAAATCTCTAAAAATCATCGTATTTAGCAAAATTACCAGGATTTATATATCCACCAATCAATTAAAGCATCGGGCTGCGCCTTCTCCCCCCCAACGATAGATCCTTCTCGTGCACCGACCAAGGATGGCCCTTCCGTTCTCGCCACCCAATTCATTCATTGAACGCAGCAATAAAGAAATAAAATACTCGGCTTTTTCAATGCGCCTCAATCAGAATTGCGAGTTTCAAATTACTTTTCCGTGACACGATGCCCCGCATCAAAATGCCTGAGGCGACTCGAATCCACCCATCCGCTTATACTGGAACCCCTTTTCACATTCCAGTAATTAATCGATGTGTAGCCACCATACTCAACGTTCGCGGTTACTATTTCTCCGGGAATAATAAACACACCAGCCACTTCACATTCCTTGTCAGGCGCAAAATTGAATTTTAACCGCCCCACCCCCGACACAACCCGACTAGAATCAGCAGCATAAATATAAACACCAGATTTCATAGCTTTATTTCGAAGATCAATACAACGGATAGCATCCTTACTTTTTTCGGCTTCGGCATGAATACATTTATTGATATAATCCGAGAACTTATTTATATTAACATCAAGTATTTTTTTATTACTCAAGTCATCCGTGACATCATATGCCTTCATCAATTCGATATCCAGGTCAACCCATCCAATTGAAACCTGCCCATTCAAGTTATCAGGACTATCCGCTGGCACAAACAATCGAGCACTGTATGTATTGCCATCTACTTCTATGATCTCTGCCCGAATGAGCGCCCGGTCCATTACGACGCGTGTGAGTGATGGCACAATCAAATTCTTCAGATCCACCCTACAGTCTTGAGAATTTGAAAAAGCATGGGCCGCATTGGACGTCACCAGAAATATTAGGAAAGCCACAATTTTTGTATTAATCTGATACAATTCAATTAAAGGAATTAACAATCCTCGGAATGACTCTCCCCAGTTCATTCCTATAAAGCGTTTGCGCATTAAAATCGGTTGAATACCAGCGAGCATAATTCCCACCATAATTAATAATATAGAGAGCCTTGTATTCCATACCCACCTCCACTGACGACACGACGACAAACGTCTTAGGTTGACTGGTGACCTGGATATTTCCTCCTGCAGCGCTTAAACCAGCACCTTCAAAAGCACTCCACGTTCCAATGGGCGGCTCCGTAAAGAACTCTGGCCTCCAGCCATAGGATGGCGGCAAGCCAAAAACCTCCATTCCACCTGTGCCACATCTTCGATACTGCATTGACCGGAAATGGCTCGTCTCCGTTCGGTACATACGCTCGATCGTTTCTGCAATACTCCGCCCATATTTATCAAAAATGTAGCGCAAAGCGCGTCGTGCATTCTCTTCCGTAAAATCGTTTTCTGTCCGTATCGGCATCTGTAAAAAATTACCAATCAGTCCAACCGGATGGATATGCCAAACCGCAGGATCAGCCGGGAAGCCCTTGAGGGCCTTCACCTCGTCCCACCACTGCAGTTCTCCGATCCGCTCCAGCTCGGTCTGCCATATGTGTTTTCCGCTGCCCATCAACTTCGATAGCTGATTCCAGCGGCTCATGTCTCCACCCCATTCGCTGCGATAGCGAACAATCAGGTGCGAGAGTGCGCCGGCCAGCCACGGCACCGTCAATGCATGTTTCAGGTCCGCCGGGATCAGGTTCCCCTCGCGTTCGCCCTGGCGCCTGGCCGCGTTCTCCAGCTTCCCAACCAGCAGCCCCGCGTTTACCGTCGCTGCGACTGTGCTGAACTCCTCTTCCTCGCCATCCAGCAACTGCTTCGTTTCAAACAGATTGCGCCGGTACAGGTCCAGCAGCGCAATGGCCGTCGTATCGACGGTATCAAAGCCCGGCCACGACCACGGGCTTTCCCACTGCGTATTGGAATGGTCCTTCTCGCACACCCAGCCCAGGATGGTCCTGCCGTCCTCGTCTCCAGCTGCAATCGACCACCACTGCGCTCCCCCCGCATCCTTGTCGCCCGTTGCCTTGCTGAAATCGGGCATTCCCTCGAGCTGCGCGCGTGATAGCACCTGCTGGTAGCCCACTGCGGGCGCCTCTGCGTTGGCAGGCTGGAGCGGAAAGGCCGTCCATGTATGTTCGATTGCGCGCGCCACCTTGCCGGCAACGCTGCGCTCAACCCATAACGCACTACCGACCGGGGTAGCGCTGCCGTGATCTCCGCGGCCATGCAATCGCCCTCGTGCCGCGGGCTGCGGCGCTAGCCGGGTTGGCTGCACCTTCGCCCACTTTCCCTTGCCCGGATCGTCCTTTGCTGTGGCGAGCGTGAGGCCCGCTATCCGGCTGTTGCTATCCGGTTCAGCGACCTTCACGAGCTTCGCCCCCTGCCGGATCACCAGCAATGTCTTCGCGCTTTGCGCCAGTTCTTTCGCACGCGCCCGGCTCCTGCTGATGAAATCCTCCAGTTCTGTGCCTGCGAACACCTCGACGTGCATCAGCGGATACCCCGGCTTTGGCGGCAGTGGATTCGAATCGCGATACCGCTGGTACTCCCCCAGATAACCCACCACATCGCCCGCCCTGACCGGATACGGTGTATCGAGCACAACCACCGTATCGAGCGGATCCGGATCAACGACCACATCGAGTTCGCCGAGATACACCCAACCGGTGGCGGCACGTGGATCCGGCACGCCGCCCGCAACGGGGGCGACCGGTGTGCCGTTCCTGATAACGGTGATCTGCGCCCACCCGGTGGTCGCATTGCCTGCCACGCTGAGCTCGCCCCCGCGCGGCAACAGACCAATGACCGTTCCGTTCGCGCGGTCGCGAATACGGATTCCCACCTGGGGCGCATCGCCATCGCGCGACGCCTCAGTCAGCCCGGCCGCTGGCGCCGCGTACCGTAGTGTCCCGTCGGTTAGCGTGGCGAGCGAACCCGTGTTTCCGGCTGCCTGGCCTGAGGCGACGCCGGCCAGCAGCGGATCGTTCGCCGGCGTGCAAGCGTCCGAACCTGCTGCGTCCAGGTCGAAGCGGAACGGTGTCCTGAGCGAGGGCGGCAGTGCCTGGCTATCCTTTGCGTTGCTGCCTACGCGGAAGTATTTGTCTCCTTGCCAGAAAGGCAAAGAACCAGTCGACGGGACAGACTGGGAGCTCCTGTCATTCGCCTGCGCGGCAGCCTGATAACCTGCCCGGTCGAGCTGGTGCATGTACAGGCTGTAGAACTCCAGTACCTCGCCGGCCGGCGGCTGATACGAGGTTGTGCCGTCGGCACTCGCGCTCGACGCACCGGAAGCAGGGGCTGCCGTCGCCCCCGGAGCCCTGGGTGCGGGCGGCAACACAAGCCTGTGGCGCACCAGCACGAACCCCGTCGAGTACAGCGCATAGCGAGGCGGTGTGGTCGGGTAGGTCAACTCGGGATACGTGGAATCGAGACGGTATGCGATGACCTCGCCGTCGGCGATCACCCTGACGCCGTCGGCCTGCTGGAGCTTGCCGCCCGTGGCTGCATCGAAATGAATGCCACCGTGAAACATGCCGTTCGCGCCCAGCGGGTAGAACCCGCCGTCGGCGCAGGCCAACGCATCCAGCCAGGTTTGCGGATCGGCAGCGTTACCGCTGGCCGGCGCGAACGGGAAGCTCCAGTTCAGCGGCTGCCACTGCGGCGGCGGAGTTGCCGGTGCGGCGGGTGCGACCGGACGACGCGATCGACCTTGAGGTGTAACCATTGAATCGTCCGCCGCCATCAGTTAGAAAAGTTGTCCGCCCGGCCCTGGGACATCGGCCCGTCGCCCCGCGGTAGCGTGGGATTCGTATTCATCGACTGAGCCCCCTTCTTCTGGACCGTGATCACCTTCAGGATCAGATCACCGGGACCACCCAGCGTGATATTGCCGTCCTTGAGCCGGATGAATGCGCCACCGCACTGCAGCACGAGTTCCTTCATCGCACTGATGCGTGCCGTGCCGTTCACGCTCGCCACCGTCACGTCCCGATCAGCCAGCAACGACATCACATCACTCTGCGCCTGGATTTCAACGGGCCCTTTCGCTGCGATGACCTTGACGCCAAGCCTCTGCGCAAACATCGAAATGAGCTCACCCGCGGCCACGGTCAGCCGCTTCATGACGCTAAAGTCGCCGTTCTTCCCCGCCACCGCCGAAATGCTGTCCCCTGCCGCGACCTGCACACCATGTCCCGCAACAACACCCACCGACGCCGGCGCGCTCATCAGCAGCCCCGGCTTCTTCAGCCCGTCAAGGTCATCCTTGACCTGCTGCTGCGCGTCGGTATCAGCCGGAACCGCCTTCGCACTGCGCGCCGACTCCGCCAGCGCCTTCGCCAGTTCCAACGCACTTTCAAGCTGTGCGATGGTTTCCTGCATGTCGAGCTGTTTGCCGCTCGCCCCCGGACGGTCGTAGGCCGTGAAGTGCAGCCCCTTGCCCGCGCGCTCAACGCCGTACGCGGAGGTCCTCAGTTCATACCCCTCGCCGCGCTGTTCCAGCCTGCTGTTCACCAGATAGCCGAGATTCAGTTGCGACTTGCCCGAGTGTTCCGTACTGAGCTTGATCCCCTCCTGCCCCGCCCAGTCCTCCATGCGCAGCTTGTTGTTGCTCTGCGTGCGGATCACGTTGCGCGACAGCCAGCGACGGTCGTTCGTCACCAGATCGCGCGCCTGGCTATGGTGATGGAACGCGATGATCTCCGGCTTGTCCGGGTCTCCGTCACGGCATGTAATCACCGCCTCGTCACCGTCCAGCGCAGGGAAATGCATCCCCGTCTGCAGCTTTCCGGCGAACGGCTTCGCCAGCCGCAGCGGCACGCTCTCGCCACCGTTGGGCCAGTCCGCGAAGTCCGCATCGAAGCGCACCGTGTAGTACCCCGCCGCGCTCAGGTACGCATATCTGTATTTATCAGGGCTGGTGACCCTGGCGCTGAGCGTTCCGGTAACCTTAGGCCACGTGTGCGCCTCCAGCGTCAACCTGAAGCGCCGGTGGGCGGGAATCGCGGTGTAGCGGTTCGTATACGGCTTGTCGCGCGAACCGCTGTGCACAATCGAGACCACCACCTGGCCCCGCGGCGCATCCGGTAATGCGACGTCCATCTCCAGCACGCGCGCGCACTGCAACGCCAGCACGTTGCTGTCGCCCTCATACGTCACCTGCCACGCGATGGCCGCTTCGTGGCGAAGCTGCGCTTCCCACTGCGCGCCCGCCTGGTCCACAGGATGCGTGCCGTAGATATACGGCTGGCCGTAGGTGGTCGCGTCCTGCGGCGCGACATTGGCCTCGTCGCGCAAGCGCTCCCACGCCTGTTCAGGGTTGTAGTCGGCCACCATGAACGACTGCGGCACCGTGACGGTGTGCGTCCTTATCGACGTGACCGCCTCGGCGCCCGCCGATTCGAGTCCCGCCGCCTCGCGGTACGGCACGATCAGCGGAGGGTCGTACAGATAGTGGTCGATATCGTCGCCGAACACCACCTGGTCGCCATATTCGGTCTCGACGATGTAGCTGTAGATGCCCGCCTTCTGCATCAGCATCTGCACATACTGCAGGTCATTGACCCGGTACTGCATCCTGAATGGATGGTTCGGGTACTCACGCCGCAGACGAAACGCGTACTGATGGTCCATCATCCCGTGTCTGCGCAGTACCGCTTCGATGATGTCCGGTGTGCTCTGCCGCTGGTAGATTCGCGTGTCGGTAACGGCCTCGAGCCGCGCGAAATGCGACCGGAGAACAATCTCGAACTTCGTGAAGTCATGGCTGGTGCCGATCGTCGAGAAGCGCTCGATGAACCCCGAGAATCGCCGCGGCACGCCGTCAGCGGGCACAACCGTCAGCGCTGCATCGCGGTTCAGGTAGTCGGCACGCGCAAGCGGCAGCGGATGCGTCAGCACCACGCGCACCTCGCTCGGCGAGCCCATCTTCTCCGCGGCCTCGAACGAAACAACGGACAGGCCCGCAGCGCTATTCGCACCCGGCACATCCAGGAAATACGCCTGGCGCCCCGGGATTGCGGTCAGGCCGGATACGAACTGCTTCGCTTCATCAAACAGGCTTGCCATTCTTGTTCATCTCCTGACCTGATCAGCAATGCTTATCATGACGTGATGCACAGCGCGGACTCGCATCCGGTGGCGAACAATACGCCGCCCGACACGACGTGTGAAGCATCAGTGATCCATCACGTTCCCGGCGTGTTGTTTTTCACGCATTCCTGACAGTCGTTCACGTCTTACCCTGTTTTTGAGACAGTAGGCATGCTAAACATCTCGGCCTATCATCAGCCACGCCGGATCAAACCCATAACGATGAGATCAAGTTTCGAACACGTCACGGAGCGACGCGTGCAGACAGCGATACCCGCGGCTCCCGAGGAAGCGGCGGCATATCGACCAGCGCGCATGGATCCGCTGCAGATCGATCGACACCTGGCCGCAATCGATGAACTACTCGGACGCCGGCTCGACACCATCCTTCATCACCCCGAGTTCCAGGCGCTGGAATCCAGCTGGCGAGGTCTGCAGTTCCTCGTTGACCGGGTCAACTTCCGCTGCAATGTCCGAATCGAGCTTCTCGATGTATCGAAGGAGGCGTTGCAGCAGGACTTCGACGATTCACCGGAACTCACCCAGAGCGGCCTCTTTATCCACACCTATGTGGGCGAGTACGACACACCTGGCGGCGAGCCCATTGCCGCGATCATCGGAAACTTCGAATTTGACAATAGCGCTCAGGATATTGCGCTGTTACGTAATCTCTCGAACGTGTCGGCGGCCGCCCATGTGCCGTTTATCGGCGCGGTCTCGCCGGCGTTCTTCGGCAAGGCATCGATGGAGGAAGTGGCGGCCATTCATGACTTGCCCGGTTACTTCGAGCGCGCCGGTTACGTCAAATGGAAGGCATTCCGCGAAACCGAGGACGCGCGCTATGTCGGACTCACGCTGCCGCGCTTTCTGGCGCGTCTGCCATATAACCTCGATACAGTTCCGCGAGGTGACTTCAACTACACCGAAGATGTCCGCAACGGCGGGCGTGATGCGTTTTTGTGGACGAACGCCGCATTCGCCTTTGCCGTGAACCTTGTCAGAAGTTTCGTGCGTAATGGCTGGTGTCTGCAAATCCGCGGACCGCAGGCAGGAGGGCTGATCCAGGATCTGCCCACGCAGCTCTACGACCTGGGCACCGGGCACCTCGGCAAGATCGCAACCGACGCGCTAATCCCCGAGACTCGCGAGTTCGAATTCGCGGATCTCGGCCTCATCCCGCTGTCGTACACCAGCAATCACGATTACGCATGCTTTTACTCTGCGCATTCGACACAGAAGCCGCCCGCCTTCAACGCAAGAGACACGGCTGCAAACAGCCGCATCAATGCACGCCTGCCCTATGTCTTCCTGCTGTCGCGCATCGCGCACTACCTGAAGCTCATCCAGCGCGAGAACATCGGCACCACCAAGGATCGCAGGCTGCTCGAGCTCGAGCTGAACAGCTGGATCCGCTCGCTCGTAACGGTCATGACCACGCCTGGCGACGATCTGCAAGCTTCTCATCCGCTGCGCGAAGCCACGGTCGTGGTAGAGGACATCGAAGACAACCCGGGCTTCTTTCGTATCCGGCTGATCATCGTCCCGCACTTCCAGATCGAGGGCATGGAAGTGAGCCTGTCGCTCGTCTCGCAGATGCCTAAGGCGAAGCGTTGATCCACGCCAATCAACTAACCGGTTCCCGAACTCCCGTTACGATGAAGATAACAAGACCCCTATGGGCGCGCGGCGTTTTCATGACACCGCAGCACTTCCAGCAGCAAGCGCTTTGGGAGCAGTGCGCCAACGACAGGATTGCCCGCATCGCGAGTCCCGATGCGTGGGGCGTGATCGACGTTACGCTTGACTCGCAGGCGCTCGCCGTCGATCGACTGCAACTCTCGAAGCTGGACCTGCGCCTGCCCGATGGCACGTTGATCGATAGCGAAACAGCCGACTGGCTACCTGCGGCGCGCAACCTCGCCGATGTGCCGGCCCAAGCCGGTACGGTCACGGTGCTGGCCGGCGTGGCGCTGGCCGACCCACAGGGCGGCAACTGTGCGGAGCCTGGCGAAAAACCTGCGCGTCCACGGCGCGTTACCCGCGAATACCGCCAGGTTGCCGACCTGATCGGCGACGGTCATGAGGAAATCAGCGTCGAACGACATATCGTCGCGCTGCTGTTCGATTTTGAGCAGACGGGCGACTACGTCACGTGCCCGGTCGCCCGTCTGGTCCGCACGCAAAACGGCCGCTTCGAAGCCGACGATGCGTTCGTGCCGCCATGCCTGTTCGTCTCGGCAAGCACGCGCCTCACACAGCGCATGCGGCGCCTGTCCGAGATTCTGACCGCCAAGAGCGCGAGTCTCGCGGTTCGCCGCAAGGAGCGCTCGGACCAGATTGCTGATTTCGCGGTGTCCGACGTCGCGCTTTTCTGGCTGCTGCATACGGTGAACAGCGCGTGGCCCGAACTGGCGCGTCTCGCCCAGGCACCGGACCAGCACCCCGAGCGGCTGTACGCAGCGCTCGCGCGACTGGCCGGATCGCTCCTTACATTCTCGACCACTGAAACGCTGCAGGCGATTCCCGCCTATGACCATCGCGCACCCGAGCCCGTGTTCGCGGAACTCGAATCGCTGATCCGAACCTTGCTGGATGCCGTGATTCCGTCGCGGGTCGTACCGATTGCGCTCGAGCGCCTGCGCGGCTCGATGTGGCTTGGCCGCATCAACGACGACCGACTCACCGAAGGAGCCGACTACTATCTGTCCGTGCGTGCGGCGATGCCTGCGCACGCACTTCTTGAGCAGTTGCCGTCGCTGTGCAAGACCGGGGCGCCCGATGAGGTCGAGCAGGTCGTCAATTCAGCTCTCGCCGGCATCAGGTTGCATCCGGTGTCACGGTTACCGGCGGCGATTCCCCTGCGCATCGAGAACCAGTATTTCGCGCTGGATGCTTCGGATCCGGCATTCGGTCGAATGATCGACGCGCGTGCGTGCCAGATCTATCTGCCGGCCTCGATTCCGGATCCCAAGCTTGAACTGTATGCGGTGCTGCCATCATGAACACCGCAACAGCACAACCGGAGCCAGGTCTACTGCCCGTCGCGCTGCGCGATAGCGCGTACACGGTCGCGGAACTTGCAAGCGATAGCCCGCCGCTGCTGCCGGTGTTGCGTCATCAATGCGATACGCAGATCGCAAGCCTGCGCGAAGAACTTCAGATGCGGGGCCTGCCGCTCGACGTCATTGACGATGCACTCTACGCGCAGTGCGCGCTGCTGGACGAGGCAGCGCTAAAGGGGCTGACTGACGATGCGCGCGACGCGTGGGAACGCGAGCCGTTACAGGTTCGCGTGTTCGGTCGCAACGACGCGGGCGACGAACTGCTGCGGCGCATCGACCAGCGCCTGCGCGAGCGGCAGCCGGTGCTGCCGCTGCTGGCGATCTTCGCCGCGATATTGGATCTCGGCTTTACCGGGCGCTTCGCGGTGCACGGAGGGGAAGCACGTGCGTCGCTGATGCATGAGATCGACCTGCGTCTTGGGCGGACTACGGACGGCACGGCGAATCACGTCGCGGAGGATACGTCAGGCCCGGTGGTAGTGAACGCGTCGCGGCCACGCACGCGGCCGCTGTCGCCGCTGGCGTGGGTCTTCGCAGCCTGCATCGCGGCAGGACTGGCGTGGTCTGCAATCGACCGGTGGCTGCTCGCGTCGATCGCCCGAATGGCCGGCTGAGGAATGCAGGATGATACGAACAGGCGCTGGACTTTTCGAGCGAATTACCGGGCACTTCGCCGACGGCTCGGCCATCAGAGACTTCTCGCCGGAAGAGCAAACCTTCCTTTCCGTGCGGGACAACATCGAGCGAATCCTGAACAGCCGGCGTCGATCGCTCGCCCATCTGCCCGATTGCGGACTCGACGACCTGTCCGAAATCTATCGACACCTGCCCGCCTCAACCCACAAGCTCAGACATGCGATCGAAACGACGCTGCTGAAGTTCGAGCCGCGCCTGAAGGCAGTCGAGATCGAAGTGCATAGCGAGGAGCCGGGTATGACACTCGGTTTCACGATGGCGTGCCATCTGCGCCGCGAAGGCCTGGTGCGCTTCGACACGGTGTTCACGCCGAACGGCAGGACGCGGCTTCGAATGCTACAGGCGGCCCCGGACCGGTATTGACCGTTGAACCGCTTTGCATGGCACCAGAGGAAAGTCAGGATGGCAACGATGCTGGCAATCAAAGGAAACCGGACCACGACCGGCGGACAGGTACTCGACGGTGACGAGTCTTTTTCGGACCAGAGTGCCGCGCTGGCGACAAACATGGGACTGGCATCCTGCGGGCGCTGCGGCAAGACCGGCCCGATGCTGGGCACGGCAACCGGCTGGAGTCTGACCAGTGCGACCGCCGTGCGCGACGGCGATATCGTGGCATGCGAGTGCCCACGCGGTACAAACCGCGTTATTGCGCGCTCGACATTTTTCGACGAATAGCCCCGCGGTGGCGGGTCGGCGGCTCACCGTCGCAGTCACTGTGCATGCGCGAGCGCGCAATCTGACTACCGCGCCCCTCGCTACGGCATCCGTATCGCCCGCCGCCTCACCCCCGCCCGACAAACGGCATCTTGCTTGCCATGATTGTCATGAATTGCACGTTCGCCGACAGCGGTAAACCCGCCATATGCAGCACCGCATCCGCGACATGCTCGACATCCATCAACGGCTCGACCGCGATTTCGCCGTTCGCCTGCGGCACGCCCTTCGCCATACGCGCGGCCATCTCGGTCGACGCATTGCCGATGTCGATCTGCCCGCAAACGATATCGTACGGACGCCCATCGAGCGAAACGGATTTCGTGAGGCCGGTAATCGCATGCTTCGTCGCCGTGTAAGCAATGCTGTACGGACGTGGCGCATGCGCGGAGATCGACCCGTTGTTGATAATGCGCCCGCCGCGCGGCGTCTGCGCTTTCATCATCGCAAAGGCAGCCTGCGTGCAAAGGAATACGCCGGTCAGATTCGTATCGACCACCGCGCGCCAGTCTTCCAGCGCGAGCGCATCGATCTCGACGGCCGGCGCATTGCGTCCCGCGTTGTTGAACAGCACGTCGAGGCGCCCATAGCGCGCGCGAATCGCATCGAATAGCGCGGCGACACCGGCCGGATCCACGACGTCGCAAGCGTGCGCGAAGGCGTCGAAACCGCTGGTGAGCGCCTCTGCCGCGAGTTCGTCGAGCGGCTGCGGCCGGCGGCCGGTCAGCACCACGCTGTAGCCGTGCTCGAACAACTTGCGCGCGGTCGCGCGGCCGATGCCGCTGCCCGCGCCGGTCACCAGCGCGACCTTGCCGAGCGACGTACGCCGCGCTTTCGGAGCTTCCTGTTCGCCGAATGCCATCTGTGCTTCGCGGACATCGTCCGCGCTATGTTCAGCCACCGTGCGCTCCTTGAGTAGGGATGGACACCGTGCGCGCGCGTTTCACGCAGAGGCATACGCATACGCATCGCTCACGCTTGCGCGCTCGCGCATCGCGGCCGTTCAGCCGCGAGCCGAGCGCATTATCCACACGGCATGATGACCGAATCGCGTGCGCGGCGCAGTCTCGCGGGCAACCACGCTTGCTCCGCGCATCGCGTGCCGCCGACGCGACTACGTGCGCTTGCGGATCAACCCGACAATCACCAGCAGCACGATCGCGCCGATCACCGACGCAATCCATCCTGCCCCTTGCCCCGGGTGGTACCAGCCGGCCGCCCGCCCGACGTAACCCGCGATCAGCGAGCCCGCGATACCGAGCACGACGGTCATGATGATGCCCATGTTGTCGTCGCCGGGTTTGATCGCGCGCGCGATCAGGCCGACCACCAAACCAACGATCAACGTACCGATGAACGAAAGCATATGCACCTCCCTCGTCAGTGATGCCACGTGTCGTGGCTGAACGGCACAGCGTGCCGTGGCTCCCCCGGTTCGCGCCTTGCGTTCCGTATGTGATCCGTACGTCGATCCCTACACGCGGAAGTCGGCGGCCATGTCTTCGTCAGTACGCGCGTCGAGCGCGCCGCTGCGGCATGCTTTCAGAAACGCATCGTAGTCGCGCTCGACCTGGTCCGCATATGCGAACGCGTAGTCGGCCAGCGCCTCGGCGAATTGATCGTTGCGTCCGATGTAGGCGGCAATTTCGATCGCCTTGCCGCTCGCCCGCGCATGCGCGCGCGCCAGCGCCCAGCCGCATACACGCGCATAGCCATTGAGCAGTTCGGTGTCGACGTGTTCGAGATTCGGTGACATCTTCATATCGAACAGTTGCCGCACATAAAACGGACGGCCGCCTGGCCCGGTTGCCCAGCCGAGAAAAATATCGCTGGTCGCCTGCAGCATCTGCTGCGCGCGCACCACGCGCTCGCCTTCGTGGCGCGGCTCCTTCGACTTGAAGAAGCGCGCGACCACCGAAGGCAGCGCCTCCTTCAGTTGCAGGAACAGCGGCTTGCCGGAAGGATCGGTGGCTAGCAGCACGAAGCAGCGCGCGCCGAGACTGCCGATTCCGGCCACCTTAAAGGAGAAATCCTGAATCGTGAACTGCGCGAGCAGTTCGCGCCGGTCCGGCGGCAGCGTCTGCAGATAGTCGGCATACGCGCCGTCGATCAGCTTGTGCCCGTCGCCGATACGGACGCCGTCATCTTCAGACGTAAATAGCGTATCGCCGACATGCACGTGGAAAAGACCCGGCAGGTCGCGCATGACCAGGCGGTCGTCGACGCGCTCCACGACCTTGTCGAGCATGCCTTCGTGGATGCGGCCGGCCGCCTTTTCCATGCCGCGCCGGATCCGGCGGCGGCCCTCGGGCGCCAGCACCGCTTCGATCATCCGGTCGAATGTGATGCGCTCGTACCAGAGCTCGAGCGTGCCGCTTTGCGCGTATTGCGCGACCCGGTCGCGATACTGCAGCACCGCCGACATCACCGCATCGTGCGCGGCGCCGCGGCTAAAGCCCAGTTGCCGCGCGGTCACCGCGAAGCTTGCGACCAACCGCTTCAGGTCCCACTCGAACGGGCCATGCGAGACTTCGTCGAAATCGTTGACATCGAAGACCAGCTGACGGTCGGGCGTCGAGAAGCCGCCGAAATTCAGCAGATGGCTATCGCCGCAGATCGGCAGTACAAGGTCTGTATGCGGCACCTGGCCCAGATCGTGCGCCTGCAGGATGGCGCTGCCGCGCAGGAAGGCGAGCGGCGAGGCGGCCATGCGGCCATAGCGCAGCGCGACCAGCTTGCGGATGCGGCCCTCGCTGCTTTGCCGGATCAGTTCGAGCGGGTCGCGGCGAATCTCGCCGACCGCGCGATGGCTCGAGCGCTTCGATCGCTCGCGCGCGGCCCGGCCGACGGCTTCCCGTTCCGCGATGGTGCTGCCCTTCATGCGCTTCTCCGTTGTTGTTGGTCGTCGTGCAGCGGATAGCCATTGAAATGACCTGTGTGATTATAGGGCCTGTGCACGCGAATCATCGGCTTGCGGCCGCGGCGTTGGCCAGGCCTCCCTGCCGGCAAACCTGCGTCGCCCGCACGGGCACGCGGCGCAGTACCATGCAAAGACGATTTTCGGGCCCATGGAGCGCTGCAACATGTCGATCGAAGTCGGTACCGCGTCGTGGACCGACGCCACGCTGATCAAATCCGGCCGGTTTTATCCGAAGGGCTGCACGAGCGCCGAGGCGCGGCTGCGCTTCTACGCCGAACATTTTCCGATGGTCGAAGTCGATGCGTCGTACTACGCGATGCCCAGCGCGGCCAACAGCGCGCTGTGGGCGCAGCGCACGCCGCCGGGCTTCACGTTCAACATGAAGGCATTCCGGCTGTTTACCGGGCATCAAACCGAGCCGAAGTTCTTTCCGCCGGATATCCAGCAGGCGCTGCCGCAAACCGGCAAGAAGAACCTGTACTACCGCGACCTGCCACCCGACATCGTCGACGAACTCTGGCGGCGCTTTTTTGAGGCGCTCGAGCCGCTGCGCGTGGCCGGCAAGCTCGGCGCGGTGCTGTTCCAGTTCGCGCCGTGGGTCACCACCGCGCGTCGCGATCACGCGCACGTCGCGCATTGCGCGGACCGGATGGCGCCTTATCTGACCGCATTCGAGTTTCGCAACGCGAGCTGGTTCGACGATCGCCACCGCGCGTGGACACTCGCGTTCGAACGCGAGCGCGGGCTGGTTCACGTCGTGATGGATGCGCCGGATGTGACGACGCGCGCGCATACGGTGTGGGAAGCTACGTCGGCGCGCCTCGCGATCGTACGGTTGCACGGCCGCAACGCGGAAACGTGGTCTGGCAGCACCACGGCGGCCGGGCGTTTTAACTACGACTACAGCGACGAAGAGCTCGAGCAGTTGACCCTTCCGATTCGCGAAATCGCCAAACGGGTCGATCGCACGGATGTGGTGTTCAATAACTGTTTCGAAGACTCCGCGCAACGCAATGCGCTAACGATGATTCGTCTGCTCAACCGCCACGATCCTGGGTCCGCCAGTTCCGGAGGCGGGTTCGAGCTCACATAAGTCAGCCCCGGCCAGCCCTGGCCACGTGGCGAACCCGCCCACGAGGCGGCGTCGCTTTGCGACGGCTCATTGAGGTGCGACAGGGCCGCTTGCGGGCGTCCGCGACGCGCCTGCGTCCGGTGTATTCATGCGCTGATCGATCCATTGATCGAGCGACGTCTGCGGGGTGGGCGGCGTGCCCGGCGCGGCGCCAGCCTGCAGCGCCGAAGTGGACTGCGATCCGGGCGGCGCTCCCGCCACGGCCGTGCCGCTCGCGGACGCCGCACCCTGCGCGCCATGGCTACCCGGCGGCGACAACAGCGGCGGCATCGAAGCGCCGTGTGGCGTGACGATCTGCGCGGGTTCGCCATCGCGCGGCTCCGCAAGCGCAGGCGCGGGCGATGGTGCCGGTGACGGTGCAAGCGCCTGCGCTGTCGTGCGCCTTGGCGTACGTGAACCTTCCTTTTCCTTCAGCGACGCCGGTTTCTTCTGCTCACCGAACAGACGCGTCCACCACCCATCCAACGTCGCGCGCAATGAAGCAAACACGCTCGTTTCCGGTTCCTCGACGAACTTCGCGCGCGGATCGACAAGCCGCGAGCGCAGCGCCCGCTGGAAGAAATCGCCGACGATCGGCAACGCACTATGCGCGCCCTGCCCCCAATAGTCGCTGCGCAGCGTCACGCGGCTATCGTTGAAGCCGACCCACGCGCCCGCCACCAGTTGCGGATGCATCAGGATGAACCAGCCGTCCGCATCGTCCTGCGTGGTGCCGGTTTTTCCTGCGACGTCCGCACGAATCCCGAAGCGCGTGCGAATCGCCGAGCCCGTCCCTTTGTCGACCACGTCGCGCATCACATCGAGCAGCGTTTGCGCGGCGATCGGCGGCAGCGTCTGTTCGGCACGCGCGGGCTGGAATTCGGCCAGCACGTTGCCCGCGCGATCTTCGATCCGGGTAGCGAACATCGGCGCGACATACGCGCCGCGATCCGCGATCGTGCCGTATGAAGACACCATTTCCTTCAGCGTCACCGGGCTCGTGCCAAGCGCGAGCGACGGCACCGCGTCGAGCCGGCTATCGCGCACGCCCATCGCATACGCGAGACGCGCGACCTTCGACGGGCCGACCTCCTCCATCAATTGCGCGGTAATCCGGTTCTTCGAATACGCGAGCGCATCGCGCAGCGTCACCGGCCGGCCGCTGGGCGGCGTGTCGTCGGTTGGCTTCCAGATTTCCCCACCGGCGAGCGTGATCTCGACCGGCTGATCGACGAACGTATCGTCGGGCTTCGCGCCGTTTTCGAACGCGGCGCCGTACACGAATGGCTTGAACGTCGAGCCCGGCTGGCGCCGCGCCTGCGATACATGGTCGTACGGATCGTCGCCGAAGTCGCGGCTGCCCACCCACGCCTTGATCTGTCCATTGCGCGGATCGATCGCGACAAACGCGGCCTGCACGCGCGTTTTGTCGTCGCACAGCTTCTGCATCAGATGCCGGTCGGATTCGACCTGTTTCAGCGCCGCATCGTCGGCGAGACCCGATTGCTTTGCGTCGCGATACTCGGGCGTTTCGCGCACGAATGCATTGAATACGTCCTTGTGCGCGGCACACGCGTTGCGCGTGCCCCAGACCGAATTCGCGATCGACTGCAACTGGTTGCCTTGCCAGCTGAGCGCCTGGGTCGCCATCGTCTGCAGACGCGAATCGATCGTGGTGCGCACGACGAGGCCATCCGAATAGATGTTGTAGTCGTTCGCGTCGGCCCACCCGATCAGCCACTTGCGCAACTGCTGCGCGAAATGCGGCGCCGGACCCGGCGGCTCGGTCTGCCGCTCGAAATCGATCGCCAGCGACCGCCGTTGCAGCGTCTGATACGTCGCCGGCGCGAGCCGCTGGTACTTCACCATCTGCGCGAGCACGATATTGCGGCGCTGCAACGCGCGGTCCGGGTTGATCACCGGGTTGTAGTAGCTATTGCCCTTCAGCATGCCGATCAGCGTCGCGCTTTCGAGCACCGTCAAGTCATGAGCCGATTTATCGAAGTACGTGCGGGCGGCCATTTCGATCCCATACGCGTTGTACAGGAACGGCACCGTGTTCAGATAGGTTTCGAGAATCTCGCTCTTCGTATAGACCGCTTCGATCTTGAATGCGGTGATCGCTTCCTTGATCTTGCGTGTGAGCGTCGGCGCGCGGCCGATTTCGTCGGGATACAGATTGCGCGCCAGTTGCTGCGTGATCGTCGAGCCGCCCTGGCGGTCGCCGGAAAACGTTTGCAGCGCAGCGGACGCCGTGCGCTTCCAGTCGATCCCGTGATGTTCGTAGAAGCGATGGTCTTCGGTCGAAATCAGCGCGTCGATCACATGCGGCGAAATGTCGGTCAGCTTGACCCACTCGCGGTTCGACGGCTTGAACGTCGCGAGCAGCTTGCCGTCCGCGGATATCACCTGGGCCGGCTGCTCGAGCTTCGCCTTGCGAATGTCGCCGATGCCCGGCGTAAACGGAATCAGCACCAGCACGTACAACAGCACCAGCGCGGGCACGGCGGCGAGCGTCAGCGCGACACCACGCCGCGTCGGATGACGCACGCGCTCGAGCGCGCGCATTGCATAGGGCTTGAGGAAAGCGCCCGTCGTCGCGCACAGATTGCGGACGAATGGCGCGATGGATCGTTTCACGCGGGCTTACCGTCGGCAGAAAAGGCTGCATCGTACCAAACCAGCCCCCATAGGGCCGCGTTTTGACGTGAACGGTCGGGTCATCGCAGCGCGCAACGCACCCGACGCGACAGCCGCGCCGACACGCGAAAGCCGTCGCGCCAAAATGCAAGCAGCCGCCCGAAGGCGGCTGCGATTCAAAGCACTAGCGGGAACGTAGCGCGCCGGCCGCGAGAGATCAGCCGGTACGCCGCGAACGCCGTGCTCGCTTAAGCGCGCGCGCTCACCACCGCGCGCTTCGGCGTCACCACCGACACAACGAACGTGACGACGATATTCGCCGCGAGCGCGATCAGGCCGATATACAACGGCCAGCTCGCGTCGCCGACATGCACGGTAAACACCGGCTTGAGCCCCTGCTCGATTGCGAGCCCGGTGCCGAGCACGATGCCGACCAGCCAGCCGAGGAACAGCCCCGCCGTGTTCAGGCGTCGCGTGTACAGCGTAAACACGATGGCCGGGAAGATCTGCAGAATCCACACGCCACCGAGCAGTTGCAGGTCGATTGCGTATTGCGTCGGCAGGAACACGATAAACAGCAGCGCGCCGAACTTCACGGCCAGCGACACGAACTTCGCGGTCGATGCTTCCTGCGGCCCGCTCATGTTCGGCGAAACCAGCGGACGCCACAGGTTGCGCGTGAACAGGTTCGCTGCGCCAATAGACATGATCGCGGCCGGCACCAGTGCGCTGATCGCGATCGCGGCCGCGGCGAAGCCGACGAACCACGACGGGAACAGCTTGCCGAACAGCGTCGGCACGACATCCGAAGCCGACTTCACGTTCACGCCAGCGGCAATCGCCATATAGCCGAGCAGCGCGATCAGGCCGAGCAGAAGCGTATACGCCGGCAGGAAGATCGCGTTCTTGCGCACCGTCTGCGGCGACGCCGACGACAGCACCGCGGTCATCGTATGTGGGTACATGAAGGCCGCGAGAGCCGAGCCGAGCGCGAGCGATGCGAACGCGGTGTATTGCGTCGGCTTCAGCAGAATGCCGGTCGCGCCGCCTTTCGCCTGGAAGTGCAGGTCGGCCGCCTCGAACACATGCGCGTAGCCGCCGAGTTTCAGCGGAATCAGCCACACCGCCGCGATCACCACGATGTAGATCATGATGTCCTTGACGAACGCGATCATCGCGGGCGCGCGCAGGCCGCTCGTGTACGTATACAGCGCGAGAATCACGAACGCGATCACGAGCGGCAGTTCGCCGGACACGCCAAGGCCCTTGATCACGACCTGCATGCCGACCAGTTGCAGCGCGATATACGGCATCGTCGCGACGATACCGGTCAGCGCGACCGCCGCCGGGAACCACTTGCCGCCATACTCGCCGTGCACGTAGTCGGCCGCGGTGATGTGATTCTTCGCGTGCGCGACTTTCCACAGCTTCGGCATCACGGCGAACACGAACGGATACACGATGATCGTATACGGCAATGCAAAGAAGCCGTACGCGCCGACCGAATAGACGAGTGCCGGCACTGCGATCACGGTATAGGCGGTGTAGAAGTCGCCGCCGACGAGGAACCACGTAATGATCGTGCCGAACTGGCGACCGCCGAGACCCCACTCGTGCAGTTGATTCAGATCGCCGCGCTTCCACCGCGACGCGAGGAAGCCCATTACGGTGACGAGCAGGAAGAAAGCGATGAAGACGGTCATCGCAACCGGATTGACGGGGTTCAGGTCGCTCATCGGATGCCTCGGTAGACGATGTAGATCAGCAGCGACGTGAGCGGAACCCACAGGAACTGATACCAGTAAAAGAACGGAAATCCGGCGAGCGTTGGATGCATGTCGTTATAGAAAGGCAGCCACAACAACGCGACGTAGGGGATCAGCAAGATAAGCCAGAGCCATGAACGGCCGGCCCGATCGGTTGGTTCCACGATTGTCCCTCATGATTTGTATTGGAAAAACAACCCCGCGTCGGCGGCAAGGCTAGCGCCGTGCCGTTCGGTCACCCCCGCGCAAGGTACGCGCATTATCCAGGAATTTCTCGAAAAGTGCTTACTGTTCTAACGTATTGCGCACAGCACATTTATAGGAGTGCAGGACGCGCCCGCGGCGTGGTCCGCGAGCGCGTCGAACAGGCACGAACGACAATGCCGCCGTGCAACGCTACGTCTTGTCGCCGACCATCCGGCTGCCGGCCGCCTCCAGCTTCTCCTCCAGTTGTGTCTTCTTTGCCGCGAGTTTCCTGCCGAGCGCGGCGAGATCGACGCCGCTGTCACGCAGTTCCGGAAACAGGCTCGTCTCTTCCTCTTCGACGTGATGCCGCACCATCTCCGTTAGCACTTTGAAAGTTGCGTCGAAGCCGCGCTGTCCGGGCTTGAGCGTATCGAAGCGCGCGATCAGCGTTTTCACGAGGAAATGCTCGACATACGCTTCATCGACGTCGATCACGTCACGGTCGCGAAGTGCATCGTGCGCTGCGGGATAAAGAATTTCCTCTTCGATGATCGTATGGACGGTCAGCTTCTCGCACGCGCGTTGCGCCAATGTGCCCTTGGCATCGAGGTCGTCGGCGGCGGCTCGCTCGAACGCGTCGAATAGCTTGTCGACCGAGCGATGGTCTTCCGTCAGAAGGGCGATTGCGTCTTGGTTTGCGGTACTCATCGTGGCTCCTGTGGGGGTCGTAGCCGAGCGGCATGCCCGGGATGCGTGCGGCGGCTGCATGGAGAACGTGGCGCGCGTGCGTCCAGTAGACGCCGCATAGACGCCATATGTCGCCGCATATCGCCAATGCGCAATGCGTGTTCCATGTCGGCGCGAAGCGCCGCCTCGGCAGTAAGCGCAGCCCGGCGCAACGTCGGGAACAAGGCCTGCTGCGGCCTTCCCGACGACAGCACGACTTCCGGAGTCAATCGTGACGCAGCAGACTGCACGGATACGCATTGGCATATCAGGCTGGCGATACGAAGGATGGCGCGGCAACTTCTACCCTGAGGGCTTACGTCAGACGGACGAGTTGCGTTTCGCGTCCCATGCGGTGCGGACGATCGAGATCAATGGCACGCACTACAGCCTGCAATCGCCCGCGAGTTATCGACAGTGGTACGACCAGACGCCCGACGGTTTTGTGTTCAGCGTGAAGGGCGCGCGCTATCTGACGCACATGCTGCGCTTTCGCGACGAGACCGCGCACGCGGGTCTTGCGAACTTTTTCGCACAGGGGCTGCTTGCGCTCAACGACAAGCTGGGGCCCATCTTGTGGCAATTCCCACCTTCTTTCCGCTTCGAGCCGGCGCGCATCGAACGTTTTCTCGCGATGCTGCCCGGCAACACCGAAGACGCGCTGCGCATTGCCACGCAACACGATCAGCGCGTGCGGGAACCGTACCTCGCGATCGACCGGCCGCGCCGCCTGCGGCATGCGATCGAGATTCGCGATCGCAGTTTTCTCGACGCTGGGTTCGTCGCGCTGCTGCGCAAGCACGGCGCAGCGCTGGTCGTTTCCGATTCGAAGGAGGACTGGCCGCACGTCGACGATGTGACCGCTGATTTCGTGTATTTACGGTTGCATGGCACAGACGCGCGCTATGCAGGTTCCTATAGTGATGATGCGCTCGACCAATGGGCGCAGCGCATCGGGGCATGGGCACACGGCGCACAGCCGGCCGATGCGCGGTTGATTGCACCTGATACGCAACCGCGCAAACGCGCGACGCGCGATGTGTTCTGCTACTTCGACAACGACCGCAAAAGCGACGCGCCATTCGATGCACAACGGCTGATGGCGCGCGTCGCCGCGCGGCCTTCCGCGCCACGCGTCCGACGCGCCACGCGCGCGTTATCAGCCACCTAGCGCCTTCGCAAACCGCTCGCGCAGAAACTGCGTGAACGCGCGTATCGTCACCGAGCTTTGACGGTGCTGCGGATAGACCGCATACAGCGTGATGGGCGGCGACTCGAACGATTCGAGTAGCGTGACCAGCTGGCCGCTCGCAAGCGCGTCGGCAACGATAAATTCCGGCAGCCACGCGACGCCCGCGCCCGCAATCGCCGCATCGCGAATCACCTCGCCATTGTTCGCGCGCAACGGCCCATGCACTTCGAAGGTCTGCACTGCCTCGTCGGTCACGAACGACCACCCGGTGCGCGCTTCCTCGCCATACAGCAGGCACGGATGACGCGCGAGTTCAGCCGGCGTCGCCGGTGGCCGCCGCGTGTTGCGATACACGGGGCTGCAACAGACGATCATGCGGAATTCGGCGAGCTTTTGCGCGATCAGCGTCGAATCGGCCAGTGTGCCGATACGCAGCGCCATGTCGTACCCCTCGCCGACCAGATCGACCACCCGATCGCTCAGTTCGATGTCGATCCGCACTTCCGGGTTCGAGCTCAGAAACGCGCCGACCAGCGGCGACAAATGGACCATGCCGAACGACAGCGGCGCGCTGACGCGCAGCAGCCCGCGCGGATAGGCGCGCCGCGACGACATCGCCTGCTCGGCGTCGGCCACATCCGCGAGGATGCGCGTCGCCCGCTCGTAGAACTCGTAGCCGAGATCGGTGACCGCGAGCTTGCGCGTATTGCGCACCAGCAAGCGCACGCCGAGGCTCGCCTCGAGCGCCATCACGCGGCGGCTGACGAACTGCTTCGACAGCTGCAAGCGGTCCGCCGCGGCCGTGAAACTGCGCGCGTCGACCGTCGCGACAAAGATTCTCAGATCATCGAGGTGCATTGACGTTTATCCGGCCCTTAATCGGCTATTGTCCACTCACGCGTGACAGTTAATCTCATATCATCGTGATTATAGCCTCCCGAATTGACCTAAACTTTCGTCACCGAGTCAGGCAACGACGCCTCGAGTCGAAGCCGGACCCACTAACGGAGATCGAAAATGATTGAAATCAGACACGCCAATGAACGCGGCCACGCCGAGCACGGCTGGCTCAGCTCGCGTCACACGTTTTCGTTTGCGAACTACTACGATCCGAACCAAATCGGCTTCTCCGACCTGCTCGTGATTAATGACGACCGCGTCGCCGCGGGCCGTGGCTTCGGCAAGCATCCGCACCGCGACATGGAGATTTTTTCGTACGTGCTGGAAGGCGCGCTCGAGCACAAGGACTCGATGGGCACCGGCTCGGTGATCGTGCCTGGCGACGTACAGCTGATGAGCGCCGGCACCGGTGTCGCGCACAGCGAGTACAACCACTCGGCCAACGAGCTCGTGCACTTCCTGCAGATCTGGATCGCGCCGTCGGTGAAAAACGCGACGCCGCGCTACCAGCAGCAGCACTTCTCCGCGGACGAGAAGCGCGGCAAGTTGCGGCTCGTGCTGTCGCCGGAAGGCACCGATGGATCGCTTGAACTGCGCCAGGACGCGCGTGTGTATGCGGGCCTGCTCGATGGCGCTGAACAGGCGAGCGTCGAGCTCGACGCGGACCGTTACGCGTATGTGCATGTCGCACGCGGCGCGGTGACCGTGAACGGCGTACGGCTCACCGAAGGCGACGGCGCGCGGATTCGCAACGAGCGCACGCTGAGCTTCAGCGAAGGCGACGACGCGGAAGTGCTCGTTTTCGATTTGCGCAATAACGAAGTATCGGAACTGTGGTCGTAAGCGGCAACGCCGCACCCCCAAACCCACGATTTTTATAAGAGAGGAATAACCATGCAAAATCTGATCGACCAACGTCGCGATGCCATCCTGCTTGTCGCTCGCGTGCTGCTGATGGTGCTGTTCGTCGTGTTCGGCTGGAGCAAGCTGACCGGCTTCGCGGCGGCGCAAGCGTATATGGCGTCAACCGGCGCGCCGCTTCCGGCGGTGGCCGCCGCGATTGCTGTCGTGATGGAACTGGGGGTCGGCGTTCTGCTCGCCGTCGGGCTGTTCACGCGGCCGCTTGCGATACTGCTCGCGCTCTATACGCTCGGCACCGCGCTGATCGGCCATCACTTCTGGACGCAAACCGGCACGGAGCAATACGTGAATATGGTCAACTTCTACAAGAACGTCAGCATCATAGGCGGGCTGCTGTTGCTGGCCGTGACGGGCCCCGGCCGGTACTCGTTCGACCGGCACTGAAGCGCGATCAGACGAACGAAACAGGGCGGCTCATAAGCCGCCCTGTCGTTTTTGTTCAGGTCATGCGCTCGAATTCCAAAAGCTATTCGACGACGCAGTAAAAGCCGCCTAACCGATCGATCCAGATGATTTCCTGCGCCTCTTCGAGCTGGCGCCATTCTTCGTCGGTCACCATCACTTCGGCTTCGTCGCCGAGTTCAAAGAACTCTTCGTCTTCTTCGGTGAACTGCTGAACCTTGACCGTTCGCATCGCCGCACCTCGCGTCACTTTCAGACGCGGCCATTCTACCGGCATTACGCACACGCAAAAGTTAACTCGCGAGGTCGACGGACGAAAACAAAAAAGCGGACGACCGCCCAAAGAGGCAGTTCGCCCGCTCTATCGGCGAACGGCGCTACGCCGGTTCGCCGTATTGCATGAAGCGATGCTTAGAACTTGTGGCGCAGACCGAGGTTCACCATCGACTGCGTGCCGGTGCCCGCGTAGCCGTACGAACCGATCGACGCCTGTGCCGCCGCGATCGAGGTGGTGCCGTCTTCGTTGACGAGGCGGGTTTCGCCGCTTGCGTGCTGGTAAGCGGCGGTCATGTACACGTCCGTGCGCTTCGACAGCGAGTAGTCCGCGCCGATCGACACCTGGTGATAGCTTGCCGACGTATCGCCGCTCGACTTCGTGTAGCTATAACCCAGGCCGAGCAGCATCGCCGGCGTCGCCTGCCAGTTGAAGAAGCCCTGGCCCGTGTTGTACTTCTGGTTTTCGGTGAACTGCGACGCACCATCGCGACGATATTGCGCGTTGCTGTAACCGGCGCCGACCGTGAACGGGCCGAACACATACTGGCCAGCCACGCGTGCGATCGCAAGCGAGTGAGCGGACTGATAGCCGATGTTGATCGGGCCGTCGAACGTGCCGTCCGACGTGCTCGTGAAGCTAGTGCGATCGCCAGCCGAAGCAGGGCTGTTCGACGCGTAGAAGTAGCCGGCTGCCAACGACAGCGGACCAGTGTTATACGCGGCCGCGAGTGCCCACGACTGCTGCGAGCCGACCGTGCCGGCCACGCCGCCGAACGCGTACATCGTTTCGAACTGGAAGCCCGACCAGACCGGCGACGCATACTTGACAGCGTTGTTCACGCGGAAGCTGTTGTCGTAGTTGTCGACGTCGCCCGCGGTCGCGAACGCGCTTCCGAAATAGTTGTCGGCGGTGATGCCTTGAACGAGGTCGATCAGCGGATCGTACTGGCGGCCGAGCGTAACCGTACCGTACGCACCGCTCGACAGGCCGACAAACGCCTGACGGCCGAACAGGCGTCCGCCCTGGCCCGATTTGCCCGTCGACGGATCAAAACCGCTTTCCAGCTGGAAGACCGTCGCGAGACCGCCACCGAGGTCTTCACTGCCCTTGAGGCCCCAACGCGTGCCGGACAGGTTGCCGGCACTGGAGTTGCCCAGCGCCCACAGATTCGCGCTGCCTTGCGCATGGTTGACATAGGTCAGCGACGTGTCGATCGTGCCGTAAAGAGTGACACTGCTTTGCGCGTGTGCGGTCCCGACGGCTCCTAGCATCGCCAGTGACATGACCGTAAGGGAGGTCTTGCGATTCATTATTGCTCCTTGCGCTTGTAGTTGAATGGACGCGAAGCGGAGACTACCCGCGCAAAGAATTAATGTAAAAAATGGCAAAAAGAGCCGTCTCGGATGTGCGACACGCGCAAATCATGCATTATTTCTATACAAACAATTGAGAACGGCGATATATGAAACAATAGAGGTCGTTTTCGCTAATATTCACCATAAACCAGGCGCAAACGGACATTCACACCGATCCTCATTTCACCGCTGCAACAATAATTGCGAAAAACAGAATAAGTAATTTCGCAGAGTGAATAGCCGAACAATACTGTCCCGGCTAGAGTCGGAACGCCTCACAATATCCGTGTAGACAGCGGATATCCACGCATTGCGCGGCTCACGCCGCGCTTTTTTTGTGTGACAGTTTCCTGTACTTGCGCGGCGAAGCTTTGATATAGCTGACAACTTGGTTTCAGTCAGCCGCAATCCCGCTTTAAAGCGGGCTTTAAAGCATCCATTGGCATCGTTTAAAGCCCGCTTTGCCACAGGCCAACTCGCAGCCCGCCTACGCCCAGTCAATTCCCGAACATCACGTTGATGTTCTTCACCTTCGTGAATTCGAGCAGCTCGTCTTTCGCAGCGCCCACGCGTACTGCGTGCGGTTGACCATCGCGCGCATCGTCGTGTCGGTTGCGATGCCGTGGCGACAGGAAGCGTGTGCGGCGCAGATTGAAGCGCAGCGGCGCCTGCCCACCGATCTCGTACACACACTGCGTTCGATCGGCGTGTTCCGTATGTACGTGCCGCGCAGCCACGCAGGCCTGGAGTTCGATATCGCGAGTGCGATGAAGATCGTCACTGCACTGAGTCGCATCGATAGCTCGATTGGCTGGCTCGCCGGCATCGGTTCGACGGCGCCGCTTTCGCAACCCGCTTGCCGCGCAACGTGTTCGGCGCGATGTACGGCAACAGCCCCGATGTGATCATCGCAGGCGGCGTGCAGCCGACCGTCACGCTCGAGGAAACCGCCGATGGCATGCGGCGGTGCCCCATCACACATCGAAATACAGATAAAACTCCCACGGATGCGGCCGCAAGCGAATCGGATCGACCTCATGCCGGCGCTTAAAGTCAATCCACGTCTGAATCACATCGTCGGTAAACACATCGCCTTTGCGCAGAAAAGCGTGATCGGCCTCCAGCGCATCCAACGCCGCTTCAAGCGAGCCAGGCACCTGCCGGATTCCACTCGCTTCTTCAGGCGGTAAATCGTAGATATTCCGGTCGAGCGGGTCGCCGGGATCGATCCGGTTCTCGATCCCATCGAGGCCCGCCATCAACATCGCCGCGAACGCGAGATACGCATTCGCTGACGGATCCGGACAACGAAACTCGACACGCCGCGCACTCGGCGAATCCGAATACATCGGAATGCGCGCCGCGGCCGAACGATTGCGTTGCGACATCGCCAGATTCACCGGCGCCTCGTAACCGGGCACAAGGCGCTTATACGAGTTGGTGGTCGGCGCGCAGAATGCCATCAGCGCCGGCGCGTGATGCAGCAATCCGCCGATATACCAGCGGCACATTTCCGAGGTCAGCGCCCAGCCGTTCGCGTCGTAAAACAGATTGCGCTCGTCGTCCCACAAGCTCTGATGGCAATGCATGCCGCTCGCGTTGTCCGCGAACAGCGGTTTCGGCATGAAGGTCGCCACCTTGCCATGCCGGCGCGCGACATTCTTGCACACGTACTTGTAGACCATCACGTTGTCGGCCATCCGCGTCAGCGTCGAAAAACGCAGATCGATTTCGTTTTGTCCCGCGGTTGCGACTTCATGATGATGCACTTCGACACGAACGCCGGCCTGCTGCAGCGTCAGCGCGATTTCCGAGCGGATTTCCTGCAGCGTATCGTGCGGCGGCGTCGGGAAATAGCCTTCCTTATAGCGCTGCTTGTAACCGAGATTGCCGCCGCCGTACGCGCCTTCATCGCGCCCGGTCGTCCAGTCGCCTTCGGCCGATTCAACAAAGTAATACCCGCAATGTGGGTCCTGCCCGAAGCGGATCGAATCGAACACGAAGAATTCGAGTTCGGGGCCGAAGTAACAGGTCGTCGCAATTCCCGTCTGGCGCAGATACGTCTCGGCCTTCTTCGCGATATAGCGAGGATCGCGTGAATAAGGCTGATGCAGAACCGGATCGATGACGTCGCAGATCAGCGATAGCGTCGGCGTCTCGCAGACCGGGTCGACAAACGCAGTGGCCGGGTCCGGCCGCAGCAGCATGTCCGATTCGTGAATTTCCTGAAAGCCGCGGATCGACGAGCCGTCGAAACCGACACCCGCATCGAACAGGTCTTCATGCACTTCGGGCAGCATGATCGAAAAGTGCTGCCAAAGGCCCGGCAGATCGGTGAACTTCAGGTCGACGATGACAATGTCATGCTGGCGGATCAGATCGATCACGTCGCTCGCGCTTTGCGGACGGGACACGCGGTAGCTGCCCGCTTCGACCGATACCGGCGACGGCAAGCCGCCATCAGTGTGAGTGGCTGTCATGATCGCCTCCTCTTCCGGCCCTATGTCCTACAGTCCACCTTAGTACGTCCACAGGCGAAAACAAGGGCCGGGGAGGCATGAAACGCGCGTGCGGAATACGTTGCGTCAGCGGTCCGCGCTCATCGCAGCCAGACTCGCTTCGCCTGCATCTTTCGCAGCCGCCGCGGTGCTGAACGTATCGTCGGAAACCAGCGCACGCCGGACGTTTCGCGCATCGAAATCGACCAGCGAAATCACCCAGACGAATCCACCGGCATGTTCCGCGGTTTGCACAAACGCGCGCAGATTGGCACTGCTCTGCTCCGATTTCATCACGACCTCCTGATAAGCGTTGCGTTCACAGAACGCATCCTGACGATGCCGCGACGCACACCGCGTTCCTGCCCGCGCGTAACGAACTGCCGCACGATCGAGACAGGCTCACTGCGAGCGCGCCGATGCGCGACGAACGCGTCGCGCGGGAGGAACGAGCCGCCACGTCAACGCAACGAGCGCAGCGAACGCGACATACGCGACCGTAAACACCCAGGCGGGCAATTCGTAATACAACATGCGGCCGACCCAGCGTTGAATAAAACCTTCCGTCGCGCCGGCGTCATTGCGCAGGCAGTCTTCGAGCACGGTCAGCGGACAAGCAATGCCGGACAGCGCGAGCAGCGCGACCACGCCGATCGCCGCGAGATGCACACCGCGAAACACGCGGCCGCGCACCCACGGCCAGTTGAACAGCGCGCCAAGCCAGATCGCGACAAGTCCGCCGACAATAAACAGCACGATCGCCGCATGGACGACCAGCACGGTATCCGCGAGGCCTGTCATCGGCGCCTCGCGCGTCGGCATTCGACGCAGGCCATCCGCCCCCCTCCGCCACGGGACCGGTCCGACGCGTGGTCAGCGCGCGGCCGACACAATCTGCCCGGTGAACTCTTCGTCGACGCATTTGCGATACGCCTGCGCGACCACCGACGCACGCACGCCATCCGACGGATCGCGTCCCATCTGCTGCAACGTCTCCGCGACCCATCCGGGACTCACCACGTTGACGCGCAGCATCCCTTTCAACTCAAGCGCGGCCGCGCGGCAAAACGCTTCGACGCCCGCATTGACGATGCTGACTGCCGCGCTGCCTGGCATCGGATGCTGCGCGAGTATGCCGCTCGTCAACGTGACCGAGCCGCCCGGGTTGATCTTCTGCGCGCCGCAGCGCACCAGATTCACCTGACCCATCAGCTTGTTGTCGAGACTGAATGCAAAATCGCTATCCTGAAGTGCATCGAGCGGTGCGAATTTTGCTGTGCCGCCAACGCAGATCACTGCATCGAGCGGGCCCGCTTCGTTGTACATTGCCATGATGGATTGTTTGTCGGACAGGTCCACCTTAAGTGCGGAGCCGTTGCGGCTCGCGCCGATCACATCATGCTTCGGAGACAACTGCTGGATGATTTCCTTGCCGAGGAGCCCTGTCGCCCCGACCACCAGTACGCGCATACCGCCTCCCATGTCCACATACTCACGATGCATCGCGATGTGTGCGGCACCCGCGCGAGAACTGCGCGACGACCGCGCCGTGCCCGATTCCGCATGGTTCGTGCGGCTATGCCGGATAATGCGCGCGGCCGCCGGAAGGGAGCCCAATCATTCTGTTCCGCTCATTGGCTCAGTGCAACCTGCTTGCAACGCGTTTGCACGCACTTGCACCGCACTTGCCAGCCGCGAGCAACGCGCGCGCAACCCGATGCATGACGAACGCTTCGACGCAGCGCACTCAAGCTGTTCACGCTGAGGCCCCATGCTGACTCTGTCGGATGTCACCAAGCGCTATCCGGGCAATCCGCCGCGCACCGTGCTCAATCGCGTATCACTCGAACTGCGCGAAGGCGAGTGCGTCGCGATCATGGGCGAGTCGGGCACCGGCAAATCGACGCTGCTTAATCTCGCGGCCGGGCTCGACATGCCGGACAACGGGCGCATCGAATTCGACGGTCACGATCTCGCCACACTCGACGACGATCGCCGGACGCTTCTGCGCCGCGCGCGGATGGGCTTCGTGTTCCAGGCGTTCCATGTGCTGCCGAACCTCAGCGCCGCGCAGAACGTCGCGTTGCCGTTGCGGCTAAACGGTGTGTCCGCGGCGGACGTGACCGCGCGTGTTGCGTCGGTGCTCGCGTCAGTCGGACTCGCGGATCGCGCGGACACCCTGCCGCGCGAACTGTCGGGCGGCGAACTGCAGCGCATCGCGATCGCTCGCGCGCTCGTGCATCGTCCGGGTCTTGTGCTCGCCGACGAGCCTACCGGCAATCTCGATCACGACACCGCGACGCGCATTCTGCAGCTACTGCGCGATATGACGCGCCAGTCGCGTGCTGCTGTGCTGCTGGTCACGCATTCGACAGCGGCCGCGGCCAGCGCGGATCGCGTGCTGCGGCTGACGCGCGACGGTCTGGCGCCGTACGCGCCGCCGGTCGAGCGCACGCTATGAGGCACACGCAATGATCAGCGGCGATCTTCGGCATGGTGTGCGCGCGTCTACTGCCCGGTCCTCTTCCGCGCGCGCGATCCTGTCGACCGCGGCCGCGCTGATCGCCGGCGAAAGCCGCAGCCACCCGCTGCGCGCATTGGTCGCCGTGCTGGCAATCGCGGCCGGCGTCGCGATGGGTTACGCGGTGCAGTTGATCAACGGCGCCGCGCTGACCGAGCTCGCATCGACCGTCAATTCGCTGATGGGCAACGCCGACCTCGAAATACGCGGCCCGCGCACTGGTTTCGACGAATCGCTGTATCCGCGCATCGCGCGGTTGGCGGACGTCGCGGCGGCAAGCCCGGTCGTCGAAGTCGATGCGCGCATTGCGGGACGCGGCGACGTGCTGAAACTGCTCGGCGTCGACGTGTTCCATGCGGGACGGGTCACACCGGATCTGGTTGGGCGCGTCGACAATGCGTCCGCGGACCGGCTCAATCTGCTCGCGCCGGACACGGTGTTTCTGTCGCCCGCGGCGCTCGCATGGACTGGCCTCAAGGTGGGCGACACGCTGACCGTGCAAGTCGGCCTACGGCAGGTCGCGCTTCACGTCGCCGGCACGCTGCCCGCGTCCGGCACCAGCGTACGTGTCGGCGTGATGGATATCGGCGCTGCGCAATGGCAGCTCGAACGTCTCGGCACGTTGCAACGCATCGACATCAAGCTGAAAGCCGGCGTCGATGCAGACGCGTTCGCGCGGCAGATCGCGGCTCAGTTGCCGGCCGGCGTCACCGCGGTCGACCCGCGCGACAATGCGCACCGTACGTCGCAACTGTCGCGGGCATATCGCGCGAACCTGAATGTGCTCGCACTGGTCGCGCTGTTCACCGGCGCATTCCTCGTGTTCACGATTCAGGCGCTCGCCGCGCTGCGGCGCCGTACGCAATTTGCGTTGCTGCGCGCGCTCGGTGTGACGCGCCGGGGCCTGGTCGCGTTGATCGTCGCCGAAGGCGCGTTGCTCGGCGTGTTGGGCGCACTGACCGGTGTCGCGCTCGGGTATGCGGTGGCCGCGGCCGTGCTGCATTTCGCCGGCGGCGATCTTGGCGGCGGCTATTTCGAAGGCGTGCGCCCTCGCGTCCATTTCGATGCAGCGGCAGCGTGTCTGTTTGTCGCGCTCGGCATCGCCGCCGCGGTGCTCGGCAGCATTGCGCCGGCGCTCGAAGCGGCGCGTGCACAACCGGCTCAGGCACTGAAAGCCGGTGACGAGGAAACGCATCTGAAGCATCTGCATCGAGCGCGCTCGCTGCTCGGCCCGCTGGTGGCGATCGGGCTGGCGGTCGCTGCCGCGCGCGTGCCGGCCGTGAATGGCCTGCCGCTGTTCGGTTATGTGGCGGTCGCGCTGCTGCTGATCGGCGGCGTGCTCGCGATGCCGTATCTCGCGCGCACCGTATTCGATGCGTTGCCGCGCACGCAACACGCGTTGCCGCAGCTCGCGCTCGCGCAGCTGGCACATGCGCCGGGGCGCGCCGCGATCGGGCCGGCCGGGATTGTCGCCAGCTTCAGTCTGATGGTCGCGATGGCGATCATGGTGTCGAGCTTCCGGATTGCCGTCGACGACTGGCTGCAGTTACTGTTGCCCGCGCCGCTTTATCTGCGCGCGGCGCCCGCCGGCGACAGCGGCTTCCTGTCCGAAAGCGACCAGGCGACGATATCAGCAACGCCTGGCATCGCGCGCGCCGAATTCCTGCGCTCGACGCAAATTACGCTCGATATGCGGCTGCCGCCCGTTGCGCTGATTGCGCGCCCGATCGATCCGGGCAATCCCGCCGCGCGCTTGCCGCTAACCGGCGCGCCGCGCGTTCCGGGTCGCGATACCACGCCGCCCGCATGGGTCAGCGAAGCAATGGCGGACTTATACCGGCTGCACGTGGGAAACCGCATCGCGTTGCCGGTCGGCGGGCAATCGGTGAGGTTCGTGGTCTCCGGCATATGGCGCGATTACGCACGCCAGTTTGGCGCAGTAGTGATCGACGAAGCGGACTATCGCAAGCTCACGAACGACACGCGCGCAACCGACGCCGCACTGTGGCCCGCGCACGGCGTCACAGCCGCGCAAGCAGCCGCGCGCATTCGCGAGCGCGTCGCAGGCGGCGATCGTCTGTCGTTTTCCGAACCCGGCGAAATTCGCGCAGCAAGCCTGAAAATCTTCGATCGCAGCTTCGCGGTCACTTATCTGCTTGAAGCGGTCGCGGTGCTGATCGGCCTGTTCGGCATCGGCGCGAGCTTTGGCGCGCAGGCGCTGTCGCGTACGCGCGAATTCGGCGTGCTGCGTCATCTCGGTGTGACCCGTGGTCAGATCGCGGCACTACTGGTACTTGAAGGTGCACTCGTTGCACTGCTTGGCGTCGCGGCGGGGCTCGTGATCGGCACGGGAATTGCGGCTGTGCTCGTCTACGTGGTGAACCCGCAGTCGTTTCACTGGACCATGAGCTTGCATATGCCCTGGGCGCTCGTGAGCATACTCGCGTCGTCGGTCGTGCTCGCCGCGGCGGTAACTGCTTTGTGGAGCGCGCGTTCGGCACTGTCGGTCGATGCGGTGCGCGCCGTGCGCGATGACTGGTAACGCACTGAACCGATGAAACGCCGCTCTTTTCTCGCGTTGCCTCGCGCACTCGCTTCGTTGCTGCCGTTGATGCCGCTAGCGCCGCTGCTGTCGCTTATGCGGCCTCTGCGAGCACAAGCGAAGCCGCCCGACTATCCGCCGGTCGCGCCGGGACGCGCGCTGGACTTTCCGCGCGACTTCGGCTCGCATCCGCAATACCGGACCGAATGGTGGTATGCGACCGGCTGGCTCTTCACTGCAAGTAACACCGCGCTCGGTTTTCAGGTCACGTTCTTTCGCTCACGGCCCGAGCTCGACGACGCGAACCCAAGCCGGTTTGCGCCGCGTCAACTGCTGTTCGCGAACGTCGCGATCAGCGACCCGCAAGCGGGAAGATTGCAGCATGATCAACGTTCGGCCCGCACCGGCTTTGGCCTCGCGCAAGCGAGCGAAACGGATACCAGCGTGCAGATCGGCGCGTGGTCGCTGACGCGCGACGCGCACGACGGCCGCTATCAGGTCGACATCGGCGCCGCGGACTTCGCGATGGCGTTCGCGATGCAACCGACGCAGCCGGTACTGCTAAACGGCGCGCAAGGTTATAGCCGCAAAGGGCCGCTTGCAAGCGAGGCAAGCTACTACTACAGCCAGCCGGCGTTGCGCGTGACCGGCATGCTGACGCGCAATCGCGCGTCGGGCGGCAAGCCCGAGCCGGTGCATGGCATCGCGTGGCTCGATCATGAATGGTCATCGGCGTACCTCGCCGATGACGCAGTCGGCTGGGACTGGATCGGCATCAACTTCGACGACGGCAGTGCGTTGATGGCGTTCCAGATTCGCGACAAAGCGGGCCGCAAGTTCTGGGCGGGCGGCACGCTGCGACGCGACGACGATTCGACGCAGGAGTTTGCACCGGACGACGTCGTATTCACGCCGCTGCGCTGGTGGCAATCGCCGCATACCAACGCGCGCTATCCAGTCGCGATGCGGGTCGACGCTGGCGACCTGCGTCTGACGTTGACGCCGCTGTTCGACGATCAGGAAGTGGACAGCCGCGCCAGCACCGGAGCGGTCTATTGGGAAGGCGCGGTAACCGTCACGCAAACGCGGCATGACGCCGCACGCGCGGACCAGGTCGCGACGCCAGTCGCGCGTGGCTATCTGGAATTGACGGGTTATGTCGCGCGGCTCGAACTGTGAGCGCGTCGGTCACGCGCATCCGCCTGCTTCAGCTTTCGGACGTCACCGGATCGGGCGTATCGACGCGCTTTTTCGGAACGCGCACCGGCACCAGTACGCGCACCCGCTTTCCCGCATCGCGACGGTACCACTCCGCGCCTTGCCATGACACCAGCGCGAGGCAGCCGAAGATGACCTCGCGCATCCGCTTGACCAGCGCGAGCGACAGCGCCGCATCGTGGCCGACGCCGAACATCTGCGCGAGCAGCACGACAGCGGCCTCCTGCACGCCGAGACCGGACGGCACGAAGAATGCCGCGTGCCGCACCGCTTGCGTAATCGCTTCGATCGCGATCGCACCGCCGATCGACACCGGATGTCCAAGCAGCGCAAGCGCCACATACGCTTCCAGCGCGCCGAGCACATAGCCGGCCAGTTGCCACAGGAACGCGCGGAATAGCAGCCCCGTACGCACCATCAGCGCGTCGATATCGGCATCGAGGCGCTTGCCGTCGATCCGTTGCACGAGCGGATGCGTGTCGCCAAACAGTCTCTTCGACCAGCGCTCGATTGCGTGGAAAATGCCACCGCGCCGCACGAAGACGATCGCCGCGGCCGGCAGCGGCATCGACAGCAGCAGGCCGAGCGCGACCGCGTGCCATGAACCCGCGGTTTGCGCGGACGCGACGATCAGCACGACGCCGATCGCCGAGAACGCATACTGCACCGCGAGCGTAATCAGCACTTCGACGATCACCGTCGCGCTAACCGCGCTGCCATCGGCGACTCGCCATTGCGCAAGCCGGATACCGATCACTTCGCCGCCGATCCCGACGACCGGCAGCAAGCGGTTCACCGCTTCGCGTACCGTCGCGACCCACAACAGAAAGCCCAATGACGCGCGCCGGTCGAGCAGCAGCCGCCACGCCTGCGCGTCGAGCAGCAGCGGCAGCAGATGCAATGGCACGAGCAGCAACAACGCGAAACCGGCCTGCCGGATCATCCGGATCGCGTCGCCGACCTGCATATGCAGCGTCAGCGCGATCAGGATCGCGATGCCGACCGGCAAGCCGAGCAAGCGCAGCCACTTCATGACAGCGCCACCTCGTGCGGCATCCGCGGCATCGCAAGCAGCACATCGCCGAAACCGCCGCGCCGCGCGCCGGCCGCATGCAGCGCCGACGCGACACGCGGCGATAACAGCGCATTCAGTTCATCGGTATGGCGATAGCTGCGCATCCCGTCGGACAGCGCATCGTCGCCCGCGGTTGCCGGGTGGCAATAAATTTCGCCGACGCCGTGCGGCAGGTTCGCGATCGTGTCGAGCAGCACCGCTTCATCCATGCCGCCGGTGTGCGCGATGCCGACCACGTAGTCGTTGTGCGCAATGCCCGCGCGCCGCAGCCGCGAGCGCACGCTCGCCATCCACGGACGAATCCATGCGGGCGAATGCGCTTCGTACGGCAGCCGCATGGCGCGCATGCCATAGTCGCGTCCGATTTCGAGGATCAGCGACAGCACGGTCGGATGCAGATGAAAATGCTTGTGAGTGTTGACGTGATCGAGCGGCAAACCCGTCGCTTTGAAAGCTTCGAACTGCGCGCGAATTTCCCGCGCGAGTTGCGCGCGCACGTAAGGCAGGAAGAAGAAACGAAAGCCGTCGCGCACCATGTTGTCGCCGAAACGGCCATGCGCGTCGACGAGTGCGGGAATCCGGTCGCGCGGCAGTGTCGCCGCGCCGTCCGCGAGCACCAGATGCAGACCCACACGCAACCCCGGCAAACGATGCGCGCGCTCGACCGCGTCGCGCGCGGCCGGCGCACCCACCATCAGGCTCGCCGCGGTCAGCACACCGTGTAGATGCGCATGCTCGACCGCGTCGTTGACACGCTGATGAAGGCCGAAATCGTCGGCAGTCAGGATCAGCGCGCGGCCGGAGGGCGGCGTAGCGGCGCTCACGCCTCGTGCGCCCTCAGGAAACGGAAGAACTCGACGCCTTCGCGCAGACGCCGCTTCATCATGTCCCAGCTCATCAGCATTTCGCGGACGATTTCCCAGATCTTCGACGGGCGGAAGTAGAACTGGCGGTAGAACTGCTCGAGATGGTGATAAATCTCTTCGCGCGACAGGTGCGGATAGCCGATCGCCGCCAGCTGCACGCCTTCCTTGCTGACGAGGTTGATCACCTTGTTCTCTTCCATCCAGCCGTTCTCGACCGCCTGCTTGTAGAGCGTCGTGCCCGGATACGGCGCCGCGAGCGACACCTGGATGGTGTGAGGATTGATTTCCTTCGCGTACTCGATGGTCTTCCTGATGGTTTCCTGCGTCTCGCCCGGCAGACCCAGAATGAAGGTGCCGTGGATCTTGATGCCGAGCTTCTTGCAGTCCGCGCTGAAGCGGCGCGCGAAGTCCGTGCGAACGCCCTTCTTGATGTTCACGAGGATCTGGTCGTCACCGGATTCAAAGCCGACAAGCAGCAGGCGCAGGCCGTTTTCCTTCATCACTTTCAGCGTCGAGTACGGCACGTTGGCCTTCGCGTTGCAGGACCACGTGACACCGAGCTTGCCGAGACCGCGCGCGATCGCTTCGGCGCGCGGCGCGTCGTCGGTGAAGGTGTCGTCGTCGAACATCACTTCCTTCACTTCCGGCATGTTGTCGCGGATCCACTTCACTTCCTCGAGCACGTTCTCGACCGAACGCACGCGATAGCGGTGGCCGCTCACTGTTTGCGGCCACAGGCAGAACGTGCAGCGCGACTTGCAGCCGCGACCCGTATAGATCGACACGTACGGGTAGTTCAGATAGCCGATGAAGTAGTTGTCGATGTTCAGGTCACGCTTGTAGATCGGCGCGACGAACGGCAGCGAGTCCATGTCTTCGAGCACCGGACGCCCTTCGTTGTGCTCGATCGAACCGTCCTTCGCGCGCCACGACAGACCCTTGATTTCCGGGAACGGCGTGCCTTCGGCGATTTCCTTGCACGTAAAGTCGAATTCCTCGCGGCAGACGAAATCGATCGCCTCGGTCGCGGTCAGCGAGTTGTGCGGATCGACCTGCACCTTCGCGCCAATCATGCCGACGATGATCGACGGTTTGTGCTTTTTCAGGTCTTCGGCGAACGACGCGTCGGTCGGGAACGACGGCGTGCTCGTGTGAATGATGACGAGGTCGTACTCCTCCGCGATTTTCAGCGTCTGTGCGACCGACAGGCCATCGGCCGGTGCGTCCAGCACGCGGCTGCCGGGCACCAGCGCCGCGGGCTGCGCGAGCCAGGTCGGATACCAGAACGAGCGGATTTCGCGCTTCGCCTGATAGCGCGAGCCCGCGCCACCGTCGAACCCGTCGTACGACGGCGCCTGCAAGAACAATGTTTTCATCTTCAATCCGCCCTGCAAATGGTCATCGTTGCGTTGAAACATGAATTTTATCGGGTTATTGGAATGCTGGAGTTCACCTGCCATCGGACACTTCCAGCACTTTGACTGTGTCCAGTTCGGTTGCGCCGCTCGCCGCCGCCCGCGCCGCGACCGGAACCCGCGCGCCGCGCCAGATCACGTGGGAGCCAAACGCGCCAGCGAGCCACTGTAGCATCAGCAACGTGTCGCGCAACGGGACCAGCGGCAAATCGCGCCAGAACGCCCGGAAGCCACGCGTGGCATACGCGTGCATCAGCAACCGCGCCACCGTGCCGGCGAGCGTCACCGCCGTCATCGCGATACTCGCGACCGGCCGCCCACCCTCTGCATGAAAGGCATTCGCAAGCTGAGCGCCGAGTAGCAGCCATGGCGACGTAAACGTGATGAACAGAAACGCGAAACCCGCCGGATTCACCGAGCGGATCGTGCGTAGCCAGCGCGTTTCGCGCTGCCAGAGCGCGGCGAAGCCGTTTTCGATCACGTCGGTCGCGACGATGACCTTCGACAATATCGTGTGCAGGCCAAGCCTGCGTACATGTTCGGTCAGCCAGAAATCGTCGGCGAGGCAGTCTTTCAGCGGCATGAAACCGCCGATCCGCTCGAAGATTTCGCGGCGCAGCGCGAGTGTCGCACCGAAGCCGAACTCGCGCGAACCGGTTGCGTGCGCAACCAGTACCGACGGCAGGAACCATTGGTTGACGAACAGCGCGCCGACGCGCGACCAGAAGCCTGTGATGCCGGTCGCACGGTACAGGCAGGTGACCACACCGGCCTGCGGGTCGGCAAGCGGCGCGCAAACCTGTAGCAGATAGTCCGGCGCGACAGCGATATCGCTGTCCGCGATCACCATCATCTCGTACCGCGAGTGTTCAGCCAGGTTGATCAGATTACTGACTTTCAGATTACTGCCATGCACGCGCGAATCGACCACCAGCGTGATGTCGCAATGCGGGTACGCGGCCTGCAGTCGGCGCACGACGCCAATTGCCGGGTCTTGCGCGGACGACACGCCGAACAGCAATTGAAAGCACGGATGGGTCTGCTCGCAGAACGTCGCGAGATTTTCATAGAGGCGCGGCTCCGCGCCGCACAGCGGCTTGAGCACGCTGACCGCGCCGAGCGGCGCCGGTGCGGGCTGCGGCCGCGCGTTTGCGGCGCGCCGCCCGGCTGAGTTCGAGCGCCGCATCAAGCCGGCTGCGCTCGCGACATAGGCGGTCGCCCCGCAGCAGATCGCCGCAAGCAGCCATTGCGCGTAGGTGGTCCAGTTCATCTTGGCCGAGCCTCCCTATGCCGGCGCTTATCGGTCAATTCGGTCGATAAACCAGAAATCGTCATTGGTTTGACTAACATCGGAGGCACTCCGCTCTTTTCGCAAAGCGAGCGTAAGGTTTGTATGTGAAGCGCAGATGTTACGGACGCCCCGTTAAAGGGTATCCAAATAAACCCCGACGCGCATGAAGCCCGCGCAAACCCTGTGTGGCCGCGCTTTTTAGCGGTAGCGGCCCGGTACGAACCGGGGTGCGACGTGCGTGGTCGCGACCGCACAAACGGAAAGGGACCGGTGCGCGGTCAGCCAAACCACGGACGCGGCATGTCTCGTCAATCTTTCGTTTCATCAGTCACACTTAAGCCTGAAGCGCACAAACGGAACCTTGATTTCATACGATGCGGCGAATTGCCCTTACGAAATCCAGTATATTTTCTTTCAGTTAAATATTCGACCAGCATCGAGTCTGGGTAGTCGATATTAACAGCGAAACCTTAGAGAATCATTAAGCTGACCTGAGTCTTCGACGGCGCTCCGGAGGGTCCCTCCGTACACTTCGGGTCATCTCCGCCTGGTTCGCTATCACCACGTTCGCTTGCTTCGTTTTTAGATATACAGGGATAGGTTTTTACAACAATCTTATGCATCCGCATCGTTAAAGATAATAAGCTTTATAACTATTATTAAAATTGCCTGAACGATTTTTCAATATGCAAGAAAACCAGCCGGTTCAACGACTCGACATACAGGCGGATAGCCGCGTTTTCGTCGATATGGCAAACGGCGACGCGAACCCCTGTCTTTCGTGCGGCGCATGCTGCCAGCACTTCCGCGTCTCGATGTATATGGGCGAGATGGCCAGTTCGCCGGGTGGTACTGTACCCGACGAAATGGTCAGCCGTGTGAATCCGTATATCGTTTGTATGAAAGGCACGGAAGCCGGACACGGCCGGTGCATCGCGTTACGTGGTGAAGTCGGGCAACCCGGCATTCATTGCGCGATTTACGCGCACCGGCCGTCGCCGTGCCGCGAATACCGTGTATGGTCTGAGGAAGGATCGCCGAATCCGGATTGCCAGCGCTTGCGCGCGAAGATCGGTCTGCCGCCGCTGCCGGCCATGCCGGATTGAACGCGCCACGTCGTCGTTGCGACGCGACCGGGGCGGCGGCAGTTTGCCGCACGCATGGCGGCGCGACGCCGGGGACAGCCGGCCGTCCTGTGCCGGTTGTTCCCGAAGACGAACCTCGGGCTACTTCACATTGAACGAGTAATCGCCGTGCGTGCGGTGCCCATCGGCTGCCACCGCGATCCAATGGACGGTGTAGTGGCCGGCCGCAAGCGCGGGCAACGGCACGGTGATCACGTCGGGCTGCTGCGCATCGATGCTTGCCTTGCCGGTCGAAACCGGCTTGCCCGTCACATCGGTCACGCTCAACGTCGAGAATGCGGGCTCAAGCGGGCCGTCGAACGTGATCTTCACCTGGGCCGGCGCGGACACCGTCGTGCCCGCCCCCGGTTCCTGCTTCGACGGAAACACATGCGCGAACACGGACTGCGCAATGAGCAGCGTCGCGCCACAGAACACCGGCATCGCTACGCGCCGGCGCAAGCCGGGGCGACCTGAGTTAGAAAAGAACATCGGACTTCCTTCGGTTAGAAAATGAACAGCGACTTGCCGATCATGGTCGGCGCGACGTCGTCGAACAAGATGTGAGCCTGCACCAGCCCCACTCGCGAACCGCTCGCACGATTGATCGGAATCTGCGCTTCGATGCCGAATTGCCCATATCGATTGATCCAGATAGCGCCCGGATTGACCGTGCCGGTCGTCTGGCCCTGACTACGCGCTAACGGCACTTCGACAGCGGCACGAGGTTCGACAGCGGCGCGGGCAAGCCGACGTCGTGCACGTGCTGCTGCAGATACGGCAAGCTGTATTGCACCGTAAAGCCATAGTTGAACGCATTCGGCTGACCCGCGCCGGTCGCCGCGCGTTTCATGTGCGAGCGACGGTGCGGCGATGTGGCACAGGCCAGCGCGTGCGCAATCGCACGGCCGGCGTCATGCCGATCGAAACAAACTCGGGGATGACTCGAATCAGGACGGGAAAGGAGGCGCGCGCGGCTGTGACGACGTCAACGGCTCAACGCGGCGCACCGTGTCGAACCGGACGGCCCGGCGATGCCTGATCAGCCAGACGGTGACCGCGAACGGACTCTGCACGCTCGGCACGACCGGCACATGTGCGCACGCCGACGCTTTCAACACGCCTTTCGACACGCTATACCGCTACGTACGCGGCTTTATTCGCTCGATCAATGCCATACCCGCCGCCGGGTTGTTTTCCTTGTAGCCGCTGATCACATACAGAAACACGTCGCGTGGGCTGTTACCGGCGGTCGGCTTCGTCACCGTCTCGAGTCCTTCAGGCTGGCCACCCGACGCCCACGCGTGCATACGCTCGGTCCAGCGTTCAAGCGCATCGTCGGCATAGCCACGCTCGAATGTGTCCGACGTGCCCATGATCCGTGCGTAGACGAAGGGCGCGGTCACATCGGCAATTTGCAGATATTTCGAGTCTCCGGCGATCACGATTGCAACGCCGTGCTTGCGCGCGAGTTCGACAAAAGCCTCGTCGCGAAAGCTGTCGTGCCGCACTTCGACCGCATGGCGCAACGCGCGGCCGCCTGCCTGCTTCGGCAGCAAAGAGAGAAACGCGTCGAAGTCCCGCTCGTCGAACTGCTTGGTCGGCGCGAACTGCCAGTTGATCGGTCCGAGCTTGTGCTTCAGTTCGAGCACGCCGCTTGCGAGAAAGCGCTCGATCGACTCGCCTGCTTCCGCCAGTACGCGGCGATGGGTCGCAAAACGCGGCGCTTTCAGCGAGAAGACGAAATCGTCCGGCGTTTCGTCGTGCCACTTCGCGAACGATTCGGGCTTCTGCGAGCCATAAAACGTGCCGTTGATCTCGATCGACGTCAGCTGACGGCTCGCGAATTCGAGTTCGCGCTTCTGCGCGAGGTCTTCCGGGTAGAACCGCCCGCGCCACGGCGCGAAGGTCCACCCGCCGATGCCGATGCGAATACGCGTGGGTCCGCAGGCCGGGCTGCTCGCGGATGCGGAGGTTGCTGCATCGGGCGCGGTCGTTTCCGGTGCCGCTGATTCGGATGCCGCCGGTTTGGGCGTCGCGCCCTTTCGCGCCGCGCCGTCGCGTACCAACGCTTGTTTACCCGCAGGACGGGCTGATTCGGTCGCGTCTTTGCGCGCGCGTTTGGCCGCGGGTCCAGGCGAGGCCACTGAGTGTGATTTCAAAGCTTCCTGTTTCAGCGATTGCGGGGCGGCTGTCGCGGCCACCTTCTTCGCCGGTTTGGGGGCAAGCCCGGTGGCCGACTTGGTCATCGGCTTCGGGGCTGTTTTCGCCGCCGCCTTTTTTGCGGCCGGCTTCGGGGCTGTTTTCGCCGCCGCCTTTTTTGCGGCCGGCTTCGGGGCTGTTTTCGCCGCCGCCTTTTTTGCCGCCCCTTTCGCGCCAGAATTCGCCGCTGCCGCAGCCGCCGTCTTACCGGCCGTTACCGAAGCCCGTTTGGACACCGCTTTCGTAGCGGATGCCGGCGCCGCCTTCGCGGCCGTTTTGCGCACTGCCATCGATGACGTCTCCCCTCATGCTTTCGAACCGTTCAAGTTTAGCGAATCGCACGAGGTTTGCATGCGCAAGTGTCCAGGCCAGCGTTATTCGTCCTCCGCGGACCGGTACACGTCCGGCCGCCGATCGCGCAGCACATGATTGAACGCATTCAGCTGTCGATGCCGGCGTGCATCGGCGAGATTGACCTCCGCGAGCAGAATGGTCTCCTCGGTGGCGCTCGCGGGACCCGCAACCGGCCAGCCATGTGCATCGACAATCACGCTACGGCCAAGAAACGGTTGGCCTCTTTCCTGGCCGACGCGATCCGCCGCGGCCACGAACAGACCGTTCGAATGCGCACCGGTCATCGCGAGCAGATTGGCCATTACCGGCAGGCCATCGGGTTGCGCCGGCATCGGCACCCAGTTGGTCGGCACGCACAGAATATCTGCGCCGCCGTTCGCGGCAAGCCGGAAAACCTCCGGAAACCAGATGTCGTAACAGATCGCGCACGCGACGCGGCCGAACGGTGTGGCAAAGACCGGCACGCCGAGATTGCCCGGCTCGAAATACAGATTCTCGTCGCCCCATAAATGCAGCTTGCGGTAATTGCCGAGCACATGCCGCGGACCGATGATCGCCGCGGAGTTGTACAGCACGTCGCCATCGCGCTCCGCGTACCCTGCGACGAGCGTCACGTTAAGCCGTGCGGCGACGGACGCCCACGCGCCGATCGTGTCGCCGTCGTCAAGCGGTTCGGACAACGCAAACGCTTCTTCGCGCGACTCGAACACATAGCCCGAATTGCACAACTCGGGCAGCACGATCAGACGCGCGCCACGCGCGTGCGCCTGTTCGATCAATTCGATTGCATGCGCAACGTTGCGCGACTTCGCGCCCACTTCCGGTTGCATCTGGATGCACGCGACGGATAGCCGGCTTTCCTTGCCTGAGGTCATTGCACGACACTCCTTGCAATCGGTGAGCGCATCGCGTTCCAGCGATGCACGTTTTCATAGGCCTGCGCGACGCGCAGCACGGTGACTTCGTCAAACGGCCGGCCCACGATCTGCAGGCCGACCGGCAACTCGTGCGTGTCGAACCCGCAGGGTAGCGACAACGCCGGCAGCCCGGTCAGATTGAACGGATACGTGAGCCGCCACGACGCGGCAAGCGGGCTTTCCTCGAGCCCTCCAGTCACCACCGACGCCTGACCGCGATGCCACGCGGTGACGGGCGACGTCGGCGTGACGATCACGTCGACACGTTCGAAGACCGTGCTGAAGTCGTCGATCAGCAGCGCGCGCAGCTGCTCAGCCTTCAGATAATCGGCGGCCGTTACCATCCGGCCGATCTCGACGAGTGTGCGCACGTCGTCGTTCATCGCAGCCGTCGCGCGCTGCTGCAGACCACGATCGTGATACGCACTCGACGACGCAAGCTCGATCGCATAGATCGCGCCGAGTCCGTATTGCAGATTCGGCACCTCGAAATCGACGATCCGCGCGCCGAGCGCGGCCAGATCGTCGAGCGCATCCTCGACGCGCGCTTCGACGTCGACTTCATTGGCGCCGAAGAAGTGATTGCGGCACACGCCAATCCGCAAACCGGCGATGCCCGCGTTCAACTGCGCGGTGAAATCGGGCACGGGCACGTCGGCGCTGCCGGGGTCGTGTGCGTCGAAGCCAGCCAGCACGTTTAGCAGCAACGCCGCATCGCGCACCGACAGCGCCAGCGGCCCCGCGTGATCGAGCGACCAGCTGTGCGGCACGATGCCGGCACGGCTCACGCGGCCGAAGGTCGGCTTGAGCCCAACCACGCCGCACAGGCTAGCGGGAATACGGATCGATCCGCCGGTATCGGAGCCGAGCGCGCCATAAGCGAGGCCCGCGGCGAGCGCCGCGCCCGAGCCGCCACTCGAACCGCCGGGGATGCGCGTCAGGTCCCATGGATTACGAGTCGGCGGCGTCTCGGTGCCCCACGCGAACTCGTGCGTACGGGTCTTGCCGATCAATATCGCACCGGCCGCACGCAAGCGCGCGACCGCGGCCGAGTCTTCACGCGCGAAGCTGTAGCCCGGTGCGTGGCTACCTGCGGTGGTCGGCATATCGGCCGTCAGGTAGTTATCCTTCACCGCAATCGGCACGCCATGCAATGGACCAAGAGGTACGCCGCACGCGGATTTTCGCGCGCAGCGCTCCGCCTGCTCGCGTGCGTTCGAGTCGATGCATTCGTATGCAAGCACGTCGGCGTCGAATGCGGCGATGCGCGCCAGCATGGCGTCCATTACATCGACTGGCGAGACATCCGACGCAGCGATGCGTGCCGCGAGCGAAGTGAGGTCGTCGATATCGCTCATGCGCTCTCCGTCGTGTCTTGCGTACCGGATGAGCGATCCGTTCGATAAAGACGCTTCACGTCGAATACGACGGCCGGATGCCGATCCGCCAGATCAAGCGTGCGCAGCTTGTCGATCTCCGTGAGGATCGAGCGATAAACCGACAGGTTGTGCGCGACGCGGTCGTCCGCAAAATCGACGCCGATCCACCGCGCGAGCTGATCGATATGATCGCTCGCCACATCGTGCTCATGCACGTCGCGCTCACGCATCGTCGCACCAGGGCGCGATAGCGGCGGCATCAATAACATGCGCGTAACATCGGGCGGCGGTGCGCGGCCCGGATCGTCGCGGGTCGGCATGCCTTCGACAAACGGCGTCATCTGCTGCCGCGCAATATCGAACACGCGCCGCAGTTCGGCGACCGGATTTTCATGTTCATCGACGCGCAGATCGACCCACGCATACGCTTCGTCACGCACCACTTTCAGCGCCGCCGACTGCCGTCCGCGCATATCGCCGCCGGCCGCTTGCCCGGCTTCGAGCGCCTGCATCAACCGCTCTTCCAGCGCGAGGTGCCGGGTCGCTTCAAACGAAGCCTGCATCGCATCGAGCGTCGCCGCGCCGACCAGCATGTTGCCTTGAATCGCATACCAGGCGCCCGTGCGTTGCCCAGCCCAGTCCGTGCATCGCACACCGGTCCATGCGGCGCCGTGCCCGCGGTGGCCGATCGCGCCGATCTGCCGCAAATCCGCAGCCGGGTCGCGGCCGAGCGCCTGCGCGAGCGCGCTCTCCGTATCGGCGCCGCTCTCGAGCAGATCGAGCGTGGTGAGCGCCAGATACGGATTCACCCACGATTGCGTCGACACTGCGCCGACACCCGCACGCACGTACACGCACATCGCACCCACCGCCGGCACCGCGGTACTGACCGCGACGCCGAGCGCACCGCTTTTATCGCAACGCGCGACAATCGAAAATGTCATGACCCGTGACCTCCTTCACGCCGCTAGAGCGACAGATACCGCGCAACCGTGGCCTGCGCAGCCGGCGCCGACGTCGATCCCGACGCGGGTATCTCGCCGAGTTCGAGCACCGCATAGCGATTCGCGACCGCAAAGGCGAAACGCAGATGCTGTTCGACGAGCAGCATCGACGTGCCCGCGCGGTCGCGCTCGCGCGTCAGGATGCCGATCAGCCGTTCGATCACCGAAGGCTGCATGCCCTCGGTGATTTCGTCGATCAGGATCAGCTTCGGCTGGCGGATCAGCGCGCGCGCGACCAGCAGCATCTTCTGTTCACCGCCGGACAAGGTGCCCGCCTTCTGCCGCAAACGCTCCTTCAGAAACGGGAAAAGGTCTTCGATGCGCGCAAACAGCGGCTTGAAATCGCGGTCGCGCGCGAGCGCGAGCTTCAGATTCTCTTCGACGGACAGGTCTTGAAACAGCGCCTGTTCCTGCGGAATGTACGCGACGTCGCGCCGCGCGATCCGGTTCGGCGGCAGTCCGGCGATGCGCTCGCCGAATAGCGCGATGTCGCCGCTTTTCGGGCGGATATAGCCCATCAGCGTTTTCAGCAAGGTCGATTTGCCCATGCCGTTCTTGCCCATGATCGCGACGACTTCGCCGCGCGCGAGGGTCAGGTCGACGCCCTTTAACACCATCGCTTCGCCATAGCCGCTTTGCAACGCGCCGATATGGACGGCAGCCGTTGTCGATGCCGATGCATTCATGCGCCGCCCTCCGCGTTGGCCGCACCCGTGTGCGATTCACCCGCATACACCGCGCGCACGAGATCCGAATTCACGACATCGTCGACACCGCCATCCATCACGATGCGCCCTTGATGCAACACGACGATGCGCGAGCTGATCTGCCGCACAAAATCGAGGTCGTGTTCGACCAGCAATAGACACATCCGATAGCGCGTCGCAAGCGACACGAAGATCGAGCCGATCTGCGTGCGTTCCTGTTTCGTGAGGCCCGCGGTAGGTTCGTCGAGCAGCACGGTGCGCGGCTCGAGCGCCAGCACCATCGCCAGTTCGAGCGCCTGCTTCTGTCCGTGCGACAGATACCGGCATGGCTGCTCAGGTATCCGGTCAAGACCGGTCAGCCGCAGCACATCGAGTGCCGGCTGCGGCAACTCGAGCGCGCTCGCGCGTTTCCATTTCGACGGCGGCGCCGCGCGGTAACGCGCAATGCGCAACGCGTCGGCGACACTCAGCGAATCGAATACGGTGGCCGTCTGGAACTTGCGCCCGACACCGAGCGCGACGCAGTCGTACGGCGCTAGGTGCCGGATATCGGCGCCGCCGATTTCAACGGTGCCGCCCGAGCGCTGCGCGCCGTCCGCGATGCAGCGCATCAGCGTGCTTTTGCCCGCGCCATTCGGGCCGATCAGGCTAAGCAATTCACCTGCATGCGCATCGAAGCTGATGCCGTCGAGCACCTTCAGACTGCCGAAATGCTTGTGCACGCCACGTAGCGACAGCGCGGGCGCGGGCTTGCTGTCTTCGGCACGCTCGCGCGCGGGCGCCGCAACGAAGGTCACGGGGACCGCCGCGGGTCCGCGGCGGCGCGGAATCGCACGGCGCACGCCATCCGCAACGAGCGGCGCGAGCCCGCGCGGCATTGCAACGATCACCACGACGAACGCGGTGCCGATCAGCAACATCCAGATATACGGCAAATCGCCGCTCAGATACGCGCTGCCCGTATCGATCAGCAGCGCGCCGACGATCGGCCCGAGCAGCGAACCGCGTCCACCGAGCGCCACCCAGATCACCAGCTCGGTGCCGAATACGAACCCGGCATACTCGGGCGCGACCACCATCTGCACACATGCGAACAGAAAGCCCGCGAATGCGGCGACCAGCGCGCAGGTTTCCATCAGCCGCGCCTTGTAGCGCGATACGTCGATGCCGAGATACTCGCAGCGCGATTCGTTCTCGCGAATCGCCACCAGCAGGCGGCCCGCGTCGCTGCGCACGAACAGCCACGCAACCACGGCTACCGCTGTCAAGAATGTGCCGGCGATAAAGAACCACGCTTCGAGCGGCAAATCGATGCTGTCGAACCCGGACAATCCGCTGCTCGACCCGGTGAACTCGCCGCCTGAATAGATTGCCTGCACGAGCACGATCGGCAGCACCAGCGTGACGACCGATGCGTACAGCGGCGACGCGCCGTGATAGAACGCGAGCCAGCCGATGGCCCGCGCGACGAGCCAGGCCGCGGCAAGTCCGGCAGCAAGCGCACCAGCCGCAAGCAGCGGCGAATAACCCGCATGGACAAATACCAGGCCCGCCGCATACGCGCCGATTCCAAAGAACGCCGATTGCCCGAACGTCAGGATGCCCGTGTAGCCCCACAGCAGGTCGACGGTCAACGCGAGCGCCGCGTACAGAAACGATCGGATCAGGTTGTTGACCAGAAAAGTCGGCAGCACGACGCTGCCTACCGCCAGCACCGCGAGCGCGACGACGCCGACCACCAGTGGCGCGCGCCACGGCGGCGCGGCCGGCACGCGTAGCGGTAACGTCGAAACAGGATCAGCCACGAGCAAAACCCTCCGGCCGGATACGCAGCAGCAATGCGGCTAGCACCGCGATTGTCAGTCCGCCGAGCACCGGATTGATAAATGTGCTGACCAGCACCTGAGCACCGCCGAGCACCGCGCTCGCCACCGCCAGGTTGACCAGCGATGCGCCCGACACCAGCACGAGCATGAACGCGCCGACCACCCACGCGACACCCATGTTCGGATCGACGCTCGCCAGCGGCGTGATCAGGCAGCCCGCCAGCGACGCGAGCGCCGCGCCGGTGCAAAACGTGATGAAGCGCACGCGTGTGCTGCTGATGCCGAGGCCCCTTGCCAGCGACTCGTTCATGATCACCGCGCGGGTCTGCAAGCCCAGCCGCGTGCCGTTCAACAGCCAGCCGAGCGCGAGCGCGACCAGCAACGCGACACCGACCAGCACCAGCCGGTACGCCGAATACTGCGCGCCCGCCAGTGCGATCGCGCCGGTCAGCGGGCTCGCGACCATTTGCACGCCGCGTCCGAACACCAGCGTGATGATCTGGCCGACGATGATGCCGAGGCCCCAGGTCGCGAGAATCGCATCGAGCGGACGCGCATACAGTGGACGCACGATAAAACGTTCGACCGCCATTCCGAGCACGAAGCCGATCGCAAGCGAACACGGAATGCTCCACCACCAGTTCAGCCCCGCTTGCGCGACGATCACGCTTGCATAGCCACCGGTCGTCAGAAACGCGCCGTGCGAGAAGTTGATGATTTTCATCACGCCGAACACGAGCAGCAATCCTGTCGAGACAATAAACAGGATCGCCGCCGTCGTGACGATATCGAGGCCCAGGTTCAGCATCGCGGCTTCCTCATTGCGCCTACTTCAGCGACGGGCACTGGTCGCCCGGATCGACGTTCTTGAACGAACCGATCACCTTGACCGAGCCGTCCGCCTGCACCTGGCCGAGATACATCGTGAGCGGCGTGTGGCGCTGCTTGTCCATACGAATCGTGCCGCGCGGACCATCGAACGAAACCTGCGCGAGCGCCGGGATCACCTTCGCGGTGTCGAAGCTTCCGGCTTTCTCCACCGCTGCCTTGTACAGGTAGATCGCTTCGTATTCGGGCACCGACAGGTCGTTCGGCGTCTTCAGGTCTGCGCCAAAGCGCTTTTGCATTGCCGCGAGAAATTGATGGTTGGCAGGCGTGTCGATGTTCGTCACGTACGAGCCGGAGATATAGATACCTTCGGCGTCCGCGCCCATGCTTTTCGCTGTGCCTTCGTCGACCGCGAGATTGCCGTATGGCAGCTTCACACCCGCGGCGCGTAATTGTTTGGTCAGCGTGACGTTCGGTGCGCCGCCGGCGGTCGACGTGATGATCGCGTCAGGCTTCGCGGCCTGCAGCTTGCTGATGATCGGCGTCCAGTCCGAGCCATCCATCGGCAGGTATTCGTTGCCGACCACCTTGCCGCCCTTCTTCTCGATGTAGCTCTTCGTGAAGTCGAGCATGCCGCGGCCGAACGCGTAGTCGCTGCCGATCAGGAAGAACGTCTTCGCGTGCTTATCCTTCATGAAGTAGTCGACGATCGGCGCGACCTGCTGGTCGGGCACCCATGCATCGACGTACATATAGCGGTTGCACGAACGGCCTTCGTAGAACGACGTATAGATGAACGGCACCTTGCCACGCGAGACGATCGGCAAGCCCGCATTGCGCGCCGCGCTGGTTTCCATTGAGATCAGTGCATTGACCTTCTTGTCGAAGATCAGCGAATCGAAGGCTTTTTGCGCACCCGCCGCGCCGCTGCCGTCGTCCGCCACTTCGAGGCTCACCTGGCGACCGAGAATGCCGCCCTTAGCGTTGATTTCGTCGACCGCGAGCTGCGCGGATTGCACGACCGATGGCGCGACCACGCTATTCGCACCGCTCAAGCCCACCGGCACGCCGATCTTGATCGGATCGGCGGCGAATGCTGTCTGCCCGGTCACGATCGACGCGAGCAACGCGGCTGCCGCCGCGACGGAAGAGATGCGCTTCATTGTTGTATTACTCCTTGTATTTGGTTGTGTTCCGATCACGACGGGCAGCGGTATGTCAGAACTGCACGCCGCGCGTCAATGCACCGTCGACCACGAGGTTGGTCCCACTCACGAAACTCGCCGCCGGACTCGCGATAAACACCACCGCATTCGCGATTTCGTCGGGCCGCGCCATGCGGCCAGTCGGATTCAACGCGAGCGAATCGGCAAAAAGCTTTGGATTGTTCTGTTCGATGTGCTCCCAGATGCCCCCGGCAAAATAGGTATTGCCCGGCGACACTGTGTTCGCACGAATGCCTTTCGGCGCGAGCTGATACGCGAGCCCTTGTATGTAATGCACGACGGCCGCCTTGAACGTGCCGTACGGTCCCGCCGCAAAATCGATCTCGCGCGCGGATACGCTCGCAATACCGACGATCGATGCAGCCTTGCTCGCTTCGAGATACGGCATCGCCGCCTGCACGAGATTCACGGTGCCCATCATGTCAGTCTCGAACTCGGCTTTCCACGACTCAATCTCGTCCGCAACCGACAACGCACTGACATTCGCGACCACGATGTCAAGTCCACCGAACTGCTCAGCGACCGAGCGTGTCCAGGTTTGCAGTGCGTTGCGGTCGGCAACGTCGACAGAGGCGCCGGTCACGCGCACGCCGCCGGCCGCACGCTGTTTCAGGTCGTTGACCGTTCGATCGACCGCTGCCGCGTCGCGCGAGCACAGCGCGACGTCCGCGCCTTCCGCCACGAACGCCTCGGCAATTGCGAGCCCGATGCCGCGCGTGCCGCCGGTGACGAGTGCTTTCAGTCCTTTGAGCTTCAGGTCCATGTCTGTGTCTCCTCTTTAGGCAACGGCCGGCGCCAGATACTTCTTGTTGATCGCCGCGCCGACTGAATACTTCGGGTCGACAAAATTGCCAAGGCGCACCTTGCCGCATTGGCTCAGCATCATGTATGCGTCCCAGCGGTCGAACCCGTACTCGAGTTCGAGCCAGCGCACGAGTTCGTGATAGGCAATGCGGGTCGCATCTTCAAGCGGCCGCGCGCTGCCGATCGTCATCAGCAGTTCGTCGGTTTCGAGCCGCGGCCACGCGATCTGCCAGTTTTTGATCAGTTCGACGTGAATGGTCGTCGTGCTCGAATACTCGACTGCCGTACCGCATACCTCGCCGTCGCCCTGGCATGCGTGCGCATCGCCGATAAACAGGCGGCCACCAGGCGAGCGCACCGGCAGATAGGTGATGCTGCCCGGCCCCATGTCGGGCACATCCATGTTTCCGCCGTGGTTGTCCGGCGTCAGCGAGTTGATCGAGTCGATTTCCGGCGAAAGGCTCAGCGTGCCGATATGCGGCTTGTACGGCAGCTTGATCCGCTTGCTCCAGTACACGCCGTCTTCGTCGAGGTCAATCTTGCGGGTGATCTCGGGCAGCGGTTCGTTCAGCGTTGCGGTGTATTCGGTGCCGGTCAGCGCGCCGAAGCGCGGAATCAGGCAACACGTGCCGCGCGGATTGTCGCCGCGCGGCAGCATCGATTCGATATAAACCGCGACCACGTCGCCTTTCTCCGCGCCGTCGATCATGATCGGACCGTTCTGCGGGTTCAGGAACGGCACTTTCAGATGCTGGCTCGGCAGGTCCTTTTCGGTGCGGATCTTGCCGTCGAATGCATCGCGGGTTTCGACGACAACGCGGTCGCCTGGTGCAATGTTCAGTACCGGGTCCGAATACGGACCCATCGTGTAGTGGAAGGTGTGCTGGCGTGCTTCGGTGAGTTCGTGCGTCGTGCCGACCTGGCCGCGTGCGACGCCGCGTGTGTACATGATCGATTGTTCAAGCCAGTTCATCTAGCTGTCCCTGTGAGGTGGGTCGGAAGGAAGCTCGCGTTTAAACGGAAATCAGCGAGCGGACGTTGTTTGCTTCCATCTGGTCGCCGCGCCCGGAGGACACGACCTGTCCGCGCACCAGCACGACATAGTCGTCGGCTACCGCCTGCGCGAAATCGAAAAACTGTTCGACGAGCAAAATTGACAGCGAGCCCTTCAGCGAACGGATCACGGCTTCGATTTCCATTACGATGGACGGTTGAATGCCTTCGGTGGGCTCGTCGAGAATCAGCAGCTTCGGGTTGGTCAGCAGTGCGCGGCCAATTGCGAGTTGCTGTTGCTGGCCGCCGGACAGATTTCCCGCGATGCGGCCGCGCATTGTCTTGAGCACGGGGAAGGTATGAAACACGTCGGCGAAGGAAAACTGCCGGCCATTGCGGGACTCGCTGCGCTCGCCCGCATACGCGCCGATGCGCAGGTTTTCGTCGACGCTCAACAGCGGGAAGATTTCCCGGCCTTGCGGCACATAGCCGAGACCGGCCGCGACGCGTCTGTGCGATGGCGTGCGGGTAATCGTATGGCCGTCGAGCGCGATCTCGCCGGCCTTGACCGGCAACAGGCCGACGAGGCACTTGAGCAGCGTCGTCTTGCCGACGCCGTTGCGGCCGAGCACGACTGTGCACGCGCCTTCGGCCACCTTCAGCGACACATCGCGCAGCGTATGGCTGCTGCCGTAATACTGGTTCAGCGAAGAAATGGTCAACATATCAACGCCCCAGATAAACGCGGATCACGTCGGGATTCGCGCGTACGCTTGCCATCGAACCTTCGCCGAGCAGTTTGCCTTCGTGCAGCACGCTGACGAGATCCGCGATCGCGCCGACGAACTCCATGTCATGCTCGATCACGATCACCGCGCGCTCCGGCGATTTCAACCGCGCGATCAACTCCGCCGTGCGCTCGGTCTCGTGATCGGTCATGCCGGCGACCGGTTCGTCCAGCAAAATGACATGCGGGTCGGCGACCAGCAGCATGCCGATCTCTAGCCACTGTTTCTGTCCATGCGACAGCGTGCCGGCGATGCGCTGCCCCTCGGCGGCAAGGTTGATTGTCTCCAGCACCGCGTCGATACGTTCGCTTTGTTGCGATTCCAGCCGCGAGCGCACCATATCAGCATAGCCGCGGCCGTTGCGGATCGCCAGTTCGAGGTTTTCCCGCACGCGCAGCGCTTCGAACACGCTTGGCTTCTGGAACTTGCGGCCGATGCCAAGGCGAGCGATCGCCGTTTCATCGAGCGCCGCGAGGTTGGTCGTCTTGTTCAGGAATACTTCGCCGGCGGCGGGCCGCGTTTTGCCGGTGATCACGTCCATCAGCGTGGTCTTGCCGGCGCCATTTGGTCCGATGATTGCGCGGATCTGCCCGTAGTGGAATTCCATCGACAGGTTCGTGATAGCGGCAAAACCCGAGAACGTGACGGACAGCCCGCTGATATAGATTGCCGTTTGCGGTGCCGCGCTCATCGACGTTCACCCTGGTCCGCGCCTACGGCGGCTTTAAAGGTGCCCCAAACGCCATGGCTAAAACAGACGACGATCAGCAATGTAACGCCGGCCAGAATGAACGGCCACACAGCCGGCAACTCCGCGGTGAGCCAGAACTTGATGCCGTTCACCAGAATCGCGCCGACGATCGCACCGACCAGCGTGCCCCGTCCGCCGATCGCGACCCACACTGCAATCTCGACCGATAGTTGCGGCGACACGATCGTCGGGTTCACGATGCCGACTTGCGGCACATACAGCATGCCCGCCAACGCGGCCAGCACCGCGGACAGACACCACGCAATCAGCTTCAGCGTGTGCGTGCGGTAGCCGAGAAAGCGCATACGGGGTTCGTCGTCGCGCACGGCGATCAGTGCGCGGCCGAATGCGGAACGCGTCAGATAACGCACGCCGAGGTACGCGAGCACCAGCAGCACGCACGACGCGACCGCGAGCCCGATCTGCGTGCCGGTGCCTGCAATCGGATGTCCTGCTAACTGCGTGAAGCCGGTCATTCCGTTGTTGCCGCCGAGACCGACGTCGTTGATGAAAAGCAGCAGCATCAGCGCATAGGTCAGCGCCTGCGTGATGATCGACAGATACACGCCGTTGATTCGCGAGCGGAACGTCACGAACCCGAACACGGCGGCAACCGCCGCACTGATCGCGGCCGTCGCGACGACCGTCACATCAAGCCTCGACAGCAGCGTCCACGCTTTCGGAAAATCGTGTGCGCCCATGTACTGCATGAAATCGGGCAGCACGTGGGTCTGCGCGTACGCACCGTTCAGCAGGTAAATCGCCATCAGATAGCCGCCGATGCCGAAGAAAATGCCATGGCCGAGGCTCAGAATGCCCGCGTAGCCCCACACCAGATCGAGCGCCAGCGCGAGCAGCGCGAAGCACATGATCTGCCCGATCAGATTGATGCCGAACAGCGACAGATGCAGTGCACTCGACTCCGGCACAACGAAATACGCAAACGGCAAATACAGCGCGACGAAAACCAGCACGGGCGCGACGGACGCGTCGGCAGCCGGACCGATCCATCGGGCCGCAAGACCCGATAACGTAAGGCGCGTCGCGGTGCGCGGCTCGGGCGATGTGTTCATACGCGGGTCTTCAAAACAAAGAGTCCTTGCGGCCGTTTCTGGATGATCAGCACGATCAGCAGCAGCACCGCGACTTTCGCCGCGACCGCGCCATAGAACGGTTCGATAAACTGGTTGATCTCGCCGAGCGCGAGCGACGATACGGCCGTGCCGACCAGACTCCCCGCGCCGCCGAGCACGACCACCATGAACGAGTCCACGACGAAGCCGGTGCCCATCGACGGATTCACGCTGGCGATCTGCGTAAGCACGACGCCCGCGAGGCCAGCAAGGCCTGCGCCGAAACCGAAGGCGAACCGGTCGACGCGTTCGGCGGGCACGCCGAGACATTTCGCCATATCGCGCAGTTGCGTGGTCGCGCGCATCAGCAAGCCGAGTTTCGTGCATCGGATCACCGCGAACGTCGCGGCGAAAATCAGCAACGCGAGGCCGATTGCGAACAGCCGGTTGTAAGTCACGAAGAAGCCGGGCGATACTTGCACGCCGCCGTTAAGAAAGCCCGGCGTGACGAATTCGAGGTTCTGCGAGCCGAATAGCACCTGCACGAGCTTGATCAACGCGATGCTGACCGCCCATGTTGCGAGCAGCGTCTCGAGCGGCCGGCGATACAGAAAGCGGATCACGCTGAATTCGAGCAGCATCCCGAATAACGTGCAGACGATGAAGGCGACGGGAATCGAAACGAAGATGTATGCGTCGAATAGCCCCGGAAGGTGCGCCTGCATAAAGCGTTCGACAAGCCATGTCGTGTACGCGCCGATCATGATGAATTCGCCGTGCGCGAGATTGATCACGCCCATCAGACCAAATACGATCGACAGCCCGAGTGCGGTCAGCAAGAGCACGCCCGCATAGCTGAGTCCGCTGAAAAGAATCGACAACACTTTGCCGAACGACAACCACGTATCGATATCGCGGATCGCGCTTTGCACCGCGGCGCTCAGATCCGGATCGTTGCGTACCGAATCCTGCGCGGCGAAGTTCGCGAGCGTGGTGCGCGCGGTTTCGCTCGGCACTGCGGCGACCGCCTTGATCGCGGCCAGACGCTCGGCTTTTACGTCGCTGCTCAGACCGCGTTTGGCCAATGCAAGCGCAAGCGTCGCGGCGATGTCCGGGTCATGTTCGTGCTTGCTTGCGCGTGCAACGATCGCCGGATCGAGCAGACTGAAGAACTTGTCGACCTGGCGGGCGGCCGCTGTGCGCTTGTCGATATCGTCCGAAAACAGGTTGATCTGCGCGGAGGCGACGGCCAGCTTGCGCATCATCAGGATGCCGGGCACATACGGCGAGTCCGCTGTCGATGGGCTGCCCGCCGCGGGCTGCAAACTGACCGCATCGACTGAAGGATTGCCCTGAATCGTCGCATGGCCGTCGGCGCCGCAGATCAGCGCACCGTTTCGCATCGCGTCGACGATCTGTGCGGCCCATGCGCGTTCACTTGCGTCGGATGACACACCAAGTTCGACCATCCGCGCGAGCGCGGCGCCCTTGTCGCTGTCCGGCGCACAAAACGCAGCGAGCACGCTCGAGCGCGACGTATTCGGCGGCGTGGCGGCATTCGCTGTGGCGACGCACACGATGCACATGAGCGTTGCCATCACGACTGCGGAGAAAATCTGCCTGAGGTGGATCACACGAGTTTCCGGTGGAGGGTGCTGCAAACGGTCCGCGCGCGATTGAAAAACCAGCATCGCGCGCGGGCCGGCGTTGCATCAAGCCTTGCCGATGTACGGACTGAACGGCACCGGCTTCACGATGTCCTTCGATTTCCACAGGATGTCGAAACCCTGGTTCGCATTGATCGAGCCGATCATGTCGCCGCGCCACAGGTATTGCGTGGTCTCGTCCATCTTCGCGGTATAGCCGGCCGGATCGACCACCGATTCGCCGGCGAGCGCCTTGCGCACCGCGTCGGGGCTCGCCGATTTCGCTTTCGTCGCGGCCTTCGCCCACAGGTTGATGCCCAGATAAGTCGACACCATCGGATCGATCACCATGTCGGGCCGGTGCTTCAGGTTGTGCGCGGCCACATAGTTCTTCCAGTCGCTCTTGAACTGGCGGTTCAACGGCGTGTCGACATTCTGGAAGTAGCACCAGCAGCTCAAATGCCCGACCAGCGGCTTCGTGTCGAGGCCTTCGAGGTCGCTGTCCACCACATCGAGACCGAGAATCGGAATATCCGTCGCGCGAATGCCCTGATTCACCGCCTCCTTGAACATCGCCGGAATCGAATCGCCGACCACGGTCATCACGACGATCGCCTGGCCGCCGGGTTGCGCGGCGAAGTCCTTGATCTCGCGCACGATGGTCTGGAAGTTCGATTGCCCGAAAGGCACGTAGTGTTCACGCCATGCGCTTTCCTGAATGCCCTTGGTCTTCAGATAACCTTTCAGCATCTTGTTGATCGTGCGCGGCCATACGTAGTCGCTGCCGATCATATAGAAGCGCTTCGCGCCACCACCCTGCTCGCTCATCAGATAATCGACCGCGGGCAATACCGAACTGCTCGGCGGCGAGTTCAGATAGACGACGTTCTTCGACTGCTCCTCGCCCTCGAAGTGGAGTGGGTAGAACAACAGGCTGTCCTGCGCTTCGACGACCGGCAGCACCGACTTGCGCGACACCGATGTCCAGCAACCGAACAACGCCGCGCATTTGTCGCGTTGAATCAGTTGCTTCGATAGTTGCGCGTACATCGGCCAGTCGGAGCCCGGATCGACGACCACGCCCTGCAGTTGACGGCCCATTACCCCGCCTTTCGCATTGATCTGGTCGATCGTCATCAGCGCGGTGTCCTTCAGCAGCGACTCGTTGTTCGCCATCGTTCCCGACTGCGAGAACAGCAGCCCGAGCTTGATCGGCTCGCCGCCGCCCGCCGCAAAGGCAGCTTTGGGCAACGTGGTGCCGGCCGCGGTGACCAACCCCGAACCGACAGCCGACAGGAAGGTACGTCTTTTCATGTGCTTCACTCCGACGTGAATGTGAAAACCGCAAACGCAAAAAGCCCGAAACCGGACGAACCGGTTTCGGGCTTTTTTGGCCGGTGCCGCACGAGACGCCTTTGTCCCGGACGACGCAAAGAGGTTGACTGATCCGCTGCGCGCGATCGATCAGCGAAGGCTAAAAAGCAATCGGTGTGCCAACGATGCTCATGCGCACTGTTCGTTGTGCATCCAACCGCTAGCCGACGCACTACGCATATTGATCACTTGCATCGCGCGACGCGCAGCAGGCATTATCGGCAAGCGTCTCTCGGCACGTGCGCAGGTCTGTTCCGCACGTGGACTGTGCAAGCATGCACCATCGGTGCGCGGCGCGCACAAGCAACGACTTTCGAATGACACCCATGACAAACAACGAGCCAGGGTTGGCGCATGCGTCGGCCCCTATCAGGATTGGTGTGCTGTATTCGCGCACCGGCGTCACGTCCGCCGCGGAGATTACGCAGTTGCAAGCAACCGTGCTGGCCGTCGATGAGATCAATCGCGCGGGCGGTGTGTCAGGCCGCGAAATTGAGCTGGTCTGTCTGGACCCGCAATGTGTGCCGCGTCGGTACGCGGAGCTCGCCGAGCAACTGATCCTCGAGCACCGTGTGAAGATCATCGCCGGCTGTTATATGTCGAGCACGCGCAAAGCGGTGATACCGATTGTCGAGCGGCACAATGCGCTGCTCTTCTATGCGACGCCGTATGAAGGTTTCGAATACAGCCGTAATGTGATCTACACCGGCGCGGCGCCCAATCAGAACACACTACCGCTGGCTGGATTCATGCTCAGTCAGTTCGGCTCGCGTGTCAGCATGATCGGTTCGGACTATGTGTGTCCGTATGAGTCCAATCGCGTAATGAGCGATCTGATTCTCGAACGCGGCGGCGAGAAAGTCGACGAGACCTATCTCGCACTCGATGCGCCGTGGCAAAGTTATCTCGACGCGGCACAGCGCATCAAGCAACGGGCGCCCGACTTTATTTTCTCGACCGTGGTCGGCGAAGGCATACAACATTTGTATCGCGCATTTGCGCATGTCGGACTTGATCCGTATCGGATGCCCATTGCAAGCCATATGACAAGCGAAGCAGAAATCGCGGTGATGGGCAGCGATCTGGCGGAAGGACACATTACGTCGGCCGCTTATTTCCAGAGCATCGGGACGGCGGCAAATCTGGCCGCGGTGCGGCGCTACCAGGCCCGCTTCGGCAGCGACCAGCCGGCTAACATGTGCTGGGAAGCCGCCTATTTCCAGATGCATCTGCTCGCTGACGCGATACGCCGCGTGGGCTCCGACGACCCGACGCTGTTGCTGCGCGTGCTGCCGGGCCTCGAATACGACGCGCCGCAAGGGCGCATTCGCATCGACGAGCACAACAACCATACGTATCTGCATCCGCTGATCGGTCGCGTCAATGCGAGCGGCCAGTTCGATATCATCGGCCGCGCGCCGGGCCGCGTGAAGGCGGACCCGTATGTCGTATCGCACACGACACCTGCATGGACGGCCGCCGCGCATCCCGAGTTCGCGCGATCAGGAGGCGTCCGATGAAAGCAACCGCCGGTACGCCGTCCATTCTTCGCGATCTTCGCTCGCTGAAAGTTGCGGTAATCCATCCGCAAGATCAGGACGGCGAAGAACTGCTCGCGCAATTGCAGCGTATCGGCTGCGATGTCGAAGTGTTCTGGCCGCGCCTCGACAGTTTGCCGCCGGGCACTGGCCTGGTCGTCATGGCGGTGCGTCCGGAGACGCTCGCGATCACGTTTCCCTGGCTTGGTGCAAGCTGCGCGCCGCCGGTCATTCCGGTCGTCACGTATGAAAACCCGATCACGATCGAAGCGGTGTTGCGTCTGAATGCATTCGCGACGATACCGTCGCCAGTTCGTTCGTTTGGCTTGCTCACCGCGATCGCCGTTGCGCTTACACAATGCAAGGCGTCACGCACGCGCGAACGCTATATCGAACGGCTCGAGCAGAAGCAGGCCAATCTGCGGGTAATTCAGCAGGCGAAGCGCATTGTCATGAGTGCGCGCAACGTATCGGAAGACGAGGCGTATCAGATGCTGCGCTCGCAGGCGATGGTCAAGCGCGAACAGATCGAGACGATCGCCAGCGAAATTGTCAAAGCGCATGAAACCTTGAGTTTCTGAGCGCCGGTCACGAACCGAATGTCAGGCTCGGCCAGACCATTTCGAGTTCGATTGCGATCGATTTCGCGAGTCCGTCGAGATCGGGAAACAACGACGCGTTGGTAATGTTCATCCGGTATAGCCAGCGCATTGCATCGCTGCGCAGCGCGGGTGGCAGTACGATCTTGCGCAGCAGTTCGGCATCGCTTTCGTAACCGTCGAGAATTTCGTGCAGCGGCCGGTCGATGACGCCCGGCACGACGAACGTACCGGACTGCGCAATCAGGCGGCCGTCCATTTCGGAAGGCTCGCCGAACCAGATCACTTCGTTGTCGTTGCTGAGGAAATACTTCTCCAGGTTGCCTTTCACACGCGGATCGAGTTCGTCGCGCGTCAGTGTCGGCGCGGACTTCGGGCGCGCGCTGTTGCGCCATAGCGCGGGCGTATTCAGCGCGAAGATGGCCGCGTCAGCGGTGGTTCGTTCGAGCGCGAAAAACGCGGCGACGAACGGCGACTTCGTGAAATCGAGCAGGCGCGTCGGCGCGCCGTGGTGCTGCATCAGGCTTAGACACCGCAGATCGTCGTCGAGCAGTTCGGGGTTCGCAAGGTAATTGTGAGCCTTGCGTCGAAAGATGCGGATCGCACGCGCTTCACGTGCCTGCCATTCCGAGCGATCAGCAACGTAAGCGAACAGATAGCGCGACAACGAGCTTTGCAAATGCCAGCGTGCATCCGGCTGACCACGGAACGCCCAGCCGTCGAGGGCCGAACACAGGTCCACGAATGCGCCCCAACTCGAAATGACCGTCGTTTCCATTCGCCGCTTGCCTCCCCCGAAAAACAATCAACTGTTCAGGCTGCCCGGTTCAGCCTGTTTCGGCGGGAGTATAGAAGCTATTTGTTTCGTTCGTGCGTAACGGCGCTGTTGTTTATCGTGCTGGGTGGAGGCGGTAGAGGCGGGATCGGCAAGCGCAAGCAGCAAGCCTGCGCGTGAATTGCGCATCAGGCCCGCATGGGCCTTCCTGCCGCGAATGCAACGCGAATGCACTGTGAACAGGCCGGGTCACCGAAAGCTGCGCTTAAAAAAGCAGTAGCGTGCGCAATTCAATGCTCCGGCGCGGAAGGGCATCCGCGGCGGAGGTCGGATCGTCGAATGCGGTGTGCGCGGTCAATCGTGCAATACCGTCTCCGGCCGAATCGTAGATTTTCAGCAGCAGCACTTCTTCGGGCGTCATCTGCGGGAAATAAAACCAGCGGTGCTGTGCGCTGAACGCGAACGCATAGACTTCGCCGACCTCGCCGTCCTGGCGGTGCAGATCCATTGGGATGAGGTCGTTTAGCGCAATGCTGCGCGAATCGCACATTGCGAGCGGCGCCGATTCGATCGGTGCGCCAATCGGGCGCCACAGGTTGACGATCGCGGTGTGCCCTTTGAGCCATTCGTCCACTTCGCCCGCCGGCGCATGATCGCGCACGCGGCGACGACCTGACACAAACGTCTGATCGTTGTGGATCGCCTTGACCGGATGATGGACGCCGCTCGCAGGCTCCGCTCCGCCGTCGCGCAGCGTGTGATCGAAAATGACGACACGGCGTGCGCCCGTCACGCGTTTGATCAGTTGCTCCGACTCAGGGTAGTAGACCGACTTGATTGCGATCGGGTCCGAGAAGTCGTCGAGCGCGCTGGTATGTCCGTGCAGTTCGAAGCCATTGCGGTCTATCGATAAGCCACCCGGTGGCGCCGCGACGCGCGCGTTGACAATCGGCATCCGGTGCGCGGTGAAGGTGCCGGTCTGCATCGCTACGCCGGGCGGCGGGTCGTACATATAGCGCGACGGCTTCTCGCCGGTCGGAACAAGGTAATTCAGGTCGGCTTCGACCATCACGGGTTGATCGATAACGATATCGCTCATGGGTTTGACTCCGCACTTCAGAAAAGCGAAAGCTGTGTGGCCGGCGCACCGTCGCGGGTCGTCGTTACCGGTTACGTACAGGACGGCCGCGCGCAAATGCAGCCCGCGTTTATTCCGGCGGTAGTTCCGCCGCGAGATGGAACATCTCGTACGTGTATCCGATGTTGAAGTAGCCGGCGCGCGCATATATCGCGATGCGCTCGAGCCGCTCGGCATCGGTGCGACTCCAGTGGACACCCGTCGCCGCTTCATTGTCCGGGCGGTCTGGCGGCGGGTTTGCACGGCCGCCCGCGTGATCGAATGGCTGCAGCATTCCACAGCTGCAAGAGGCGCGGCTAAACAACGTGCGGCGGAAAATAGCTGCAAGACCCGGCATGACATGCCTCCGTCTTCGTGGTGCCCAGGTTCAATCTAGCGAGCACGCAGCGCGGGCGCAAACAAGCATTTCTGCAATGCTTTGCACACGCGAACTGCCTGCGTGTCCTAGTGTGAATAATCGAATTGTTTGTATCGATTGGCTAGTTAAACTTCGACACGGCGAAGGGATGATGTCATTCCATGTCTGCGCGAAATACGCAGGCGAATGTGTGGTGGAAGAAAAGCAGGAAAAAGTAAGGTGGAACGCGAAGAGAATTCGCAAGCGCAATCGACGTTTGCGACGCGCTTGCGCTTGTGCTTCTGGAAACTACAGAGATGCGTATACCCGATGACGCGGAGTGCATTGTTCAACAGCGCGCGCTGCGTCAGTTCGACCGCTTTCGGACGCCCCGTACTGCCTGATGTGAACAGGAGCAATGCGGGGGAGTTGAGGTCGACCTGGTACTCCATTGCCGCGGCGGCGGGTTTGTCCAATTGCGCGATGTCTATCGCGAATACAGGACACAGCCGTTGCAAAGCTCAACGCTCCGCTCCTGTTTCGCCCGCGCGCCGCGAATGCGCCCGTTTCCTGGCACTTAACTTCGTAAGTTATCCATCACGGTCCAGCCATGCGGCATCCCTGGGATTGCACCCGTTTCAGCCAAGCATGGTTCAATCTAAATCTAGGACGCTGTGCGTCGGCGTTGCACTCGCCATCCTGCTGGCGATCGCGTTCGGCACAGCACTGAACGCGATGTCGAACCGACGTATCCGCGCCATCAGCGAAACGGGGCGCGAGATCATGGCGGGCAAATTGAACCGCCGCCTGCCGACACGTGGCACGCGAGACGACGTCGACCGGCTCGCCGGCATCGTCAACACGATGCTCGACGAGATCGAACGCCTCGTCGATGAGGTGCGTGGCGTGTGCGCGGGCATCGCTCACGATTTGCGCACGCCGATGACCCATTTGCGCGCCGGGCTCGAACGTGCGCGGCGTCGCTCGAGCACGACCGATGCGTACGCGCAGGCCATCGACGCGGCGATCGGGCAATCGGATGTCGTGCTGAGCCGCTTCACCGCGCTGCTGCGGATTGCCGAGATCGAGTCCGGTAGCCGCCGCGCGAGTTTCAGCACGATTGCGCTCGATGCGGTGCTGCGCGACGTCGCCGAACTGTACGAGCCGCTGGCGGACTATCGCGGGCAGTCGTTGACAGTGGTGACACCGATGCGGGTGGAGGTGACCGGTGACTTCGATCTGCTGTTCGGCGCGATCGAGAACCTGCTCGACAATGCGCTGAAATTCACGCCGCAAGGCGGGCAGATCACGCTTGGCGTGGCAATCGACGGTGGATGCGCGGTGCTGCAGGTAGCGGATACCGGGCCGGGCATCGATCTCGCGGAACGCAAAGCGGTGCTGCGGCCGTTCTATCGAAGCCGGTGCGCGGCGACCTGCTCGACACCGGGACACGGACTCGGCCTGAGTCTCGTTGCCGCCATCGCACGCGTGCACGATGCATCGATCGATATTTTCGACAACGGACCGGGTTGCAAAATTCTGCTTCGTTTTGCGGTTGGGGGCGGATAGGCGCGTGTCAGTCCAGGACCCCAGGCTGGATAGGAGCGAATGGGGGAAGTCGATTTGGACGAACCGACGAACACTCGCACCATTCTGCCGGTGCGGCTTTTGCGGAAAAACACTTGTTTTTGCGGATATTTCTTTTCTTAGTCGTATTCGATGGGCCGCAAACCTTTGGTGGGCCGGGTGGGATTCGAACCCACGGTGTCCTTTCGGAGGCGGATTATGAGTCCGCTGCCTGCAACCAGCACGGCGTCCGGCCCAAGAAGAAAAAGACCCGGTCGGAAGGCCGGGCCTGATCGCTGATTGGCCGACATACTACACGAAATCGGGGCTTCCGGGACTGCGTCGCGTACCACACGAAACAGCCCTGAAGCCCCGCATGAAGATGGCGGCCTGACCGCTTCACCGAAGCGGTCAAACGGCTAACATCAATTCCCTTCGAGGAACGACTTCAGCTTGTCCGAACGGCTCGGGTGACGCAGTTTGCGCAGCGCCTTCGCCTCGATCTGGCGAATCCGCTCACGCGTCACGTCGAACTGCTTGCCGACTTCCTCGAGCGTATGGTCGGTGCTCATCTCGATACCGAAACGCATGCGCAGCACCTTCGCTTCGCGCGGCGTCAACGAATCGAGCACGTCCTTCACGACATCGCGCATGCTCGCATGCAACGCGGCATCGGCCGGTGCGACCGTGTTGGTATCTTCGATGAAGTCGCCCAGATGCGAATCGTCGTCGTCGCCGATCGGCGTTTCCATCGAGATCGGTTCCTTCGCGATCTTCATGATCTTGCGGATCTTGTCTTCCGGCATCTCCATCTTCTCAGCCAGCGTTGCCGGATCCGGCTCGAGACCGGTTTCCTGCAGAATCTGACGCGAGATGCGGTTCATCTTGTTGATCGTCTCGATCATGTGAACCGGAATACGGATCGTGCGCGCCTGGTCCGCGATCGAACGCGTAATGGCCTGGCGAATCCACCACGTCGCGTACGTCGAGAACTTGTAGCCACGGCGATATTCGAACTTGTCCACCGCCTTCATCAGGCCAATGTTGCCTTCCTGGATCAGGTCGAGGAACTGCAGACCGCGGTTCGTGTACTTCTTCGCAATCGAAATGACCAGGCGCAGGTTCGCTTCGGTCATCTCGCGCTTGGCCTGACGCGCCTTCAGTTCGCCGGCCGCCATCTGGCGGTTGGTTTCCTTCAGGTCCTTCAGCGGCAGCACCACGCGCGCCTGCAGATCCAGCAAACGCTGCTGCTGCTCGCGAATGGCCGGAATATTACGCGTGAGGATCGCGCTGTACGAATGACCTTCGGCAACGATCTTGTCCGACCACTCGAGGTCCGTCTCATTGCCCGGGAAGCGGGCGATGAACTCCGCGCGCGGCATGCCGCACTTGTCGACCACCGTGTGCAGAATCTGGCGCTCGACCTGACGCACTTCATCGACTTGCGCCCGCAACGTGTCGCACAGACGCTCGACAGTACGCGCGGTGAAGCGGATGGACATCAGTTCGTTCTGGATGGTTTCCTGCGCCTTAAGGTACGACTTCGACTTGTAGCCTTCCTTCTCGAACGCGCGGCGCATCTTGTCGAACCATTCGCTGATCAGCGCGAATTTTTCGAGTGACATGCGCTTCAACGCCTCGAGCTGCGCGGCATTCGCCGTCGCTTGCGCGGCGCCGTCGTCGTCTTCCTCCTCTTCTTCCTCGTCCTCTTCGGCTTCCTCTTCCTCGTTCTCGATCGCTTCCGCTTCCTGTTCCGAGAAGCCGTCCGCGTCTTGCGCGTTTTCGTCGATCAGACCGTCGACCAGTTCGTCGATACGGATCTCTTCGTTCGCGACGCGCTCAGCCATCGCGAGGATGTCCGCGATCGTGGTCGGGCACGCGGAGATCGCCATCACCATATGCTTCAGGCCATCTTCGATCCGCTTCGCGATCTCGATTTCGCCTTCACGCGTCAGCAGTTCGACCGTGCCCATCTCGCGCATGTACATACGCACCGGGTCGGTCGTGCGGCCGAATTCGGAATCGACCGTTGACAACGCAACTTCCGCTTCCTCTTCGACTTCGTCGTCCGACGACGCAGCGGGCGCGTTGTCGTTCAGCAGCAGCGTCTCGGCATCGGGCGCCTGCTCGTAGACGGCGACACCCATGTCGTTGAACGTGCTGATGATGCCTTCGATCGCCTCGGTTTCGGCGAAGTTGTCCGGCAGATGGTCGTTGATTTCGGCGTAGGTCAGGAAGCCGCGTTCCTTGCCAAGCTTGATCAGCGCGCGCAGCTTCGAGCGGCGTTCCTCGAGCTCTTCGGCAGTGCCCGGTTGCGTGGACGCGAACGCGTCCTTCAGCAGCGCTTTCTCCTTCGCGCGGCGGTCGCGTGCCTTGGCCTTTTCGCCTTTGCCCTGAGCGGGAGCTGCGACTTCTTCGCTCTGGGTGGTTGCGTCGTCATCGACGGATACTTCGTTCAGCTTTTTCGTCATGGAGTTCGCCGTACCGGCTGTAGTCTCGACTCGCGGCTGGTGGACAACAGCCGGTTGAACCGTGGATACTGGAGATTCGCGCACTACCGCATCGTCCTGCGCGGCAGCCGCGTCCCTTGCGCCTTCCTTTGCGCTACGGGCATTCGGCTGTTTCGTAACCGTTGCGACAGCTTTCGCCGCCTGCACCGGGGCCGCTCGCGCGGCAGAAACGGTCGAGGCCCGCTTCCGGGCCGGCGTGGCGCGCTCGGTAGACGTTTTTGTTGCGGAAGTTTCGGACCTGGCCTGGGTGACCTTCGTGGTCGGCTGCTCTGAGCCTTTGCCTGTCGCTTTCTTTCCGCCTGTAGTCTTTACCATTGCAATCGCCTTTCGCCTTTGCCTGGAAATAGAACCGCTGAAAACCTTTTATTATAGCACCTGCGTTTCAGCCCTTCCCTTTTCACCCTTTCACAGCCCGAGCTGGCGCTTCATGTCGGCGCACCTTTGACTCAAACCGTTGAATTCCGCCAGCTCTTCCGGCGTGTGTCTGGATTGACGTGCCAACTGATCAAGGCGTTCACGGGACGCGTCGTAGCGCATCTTGAGGATCGCCGCTTTCAGTTCTTCGCCGGCGAGCCGCTCATGCTCACGGCGCTCTTCGGCGACGGTTGCATCCTCGGGGTTCTTCAGCAGCAAATCCCGAACGTTTTCATCATAGTCCAGAATTTCGCGAAAGATTTCCTCGAAGGTTGGGGCATTCGCACCGTTGCGCAACAGATCGGACAGCAACTGAAATTCCGCCGTTTCACCCAACGCTCTCGCATGGGTAATCACTTCTTCGAACAGTTCGCCATGATGCGCGACAGCCAGCAAGTCATGTTCTGCGCCGCCGTCAAGCATCGCGACGATGCATGGATGCATCACCAGGTTGCGCAACGCACGTTGTTCGATACCGGTTACGCGTCGCCGATCCTTTCGCGCCGGCGCCGCGCGTGCCGCTGCCGCAATGCGCGCATCGACCTCGCAAAGCGCCGCGACTTCTTCGAACGGCACGTTCAGGCGATCCGCAAACAGATGCATGATCTGTGCGCGCAGCGCGTTGGCCGGCAACGCCTGCAATAACGGCTTCGCATCGAACAGCGCGCGTGCGCGGCCTTCCGGTTGATCCAGTTCCTTGCCGGCCAGCACCTCGTTCAGCAGGAACTGCGAGAGTGGCATCGCCCGCTCGACCTGTTCCGCAAACCCTTCGGTACCGAACTCGCGTACATAGCTGTCCGGGTCATGCTCGGGCGGCAGAAACAGAAACCGGATGGTCCGGTTATCCGCCGCATGCGGCAGGCACGCATCCAGTGCGCGCCGTGCCGCGCGGCGGCCTGCTGCATCGCCGTCGAAGCTGAAAATCACCGTGTCCGTCTGACGCAGCAATTTCTGCACATGAATCGGCGTACATGCAGTGCCGAGCGTCGCGACCGCGTTCTGAAACCCTAACTGGGCCAGCGCGACCACGTCCATATACCCTTCCACCACCAGCACGTACTTGTGTTCCCTGATCGCGAGACGCGCTTCGAAAAGCCCGTAAAGCTCGCTGCCCTTGCTAAATAGGGGTGTTTCGGGCGAATTCAAATACTTCGGTTCGCCGCCGTCCAGCACGCGTCCGCCGAAGCCGATCACCTGTCCCTTCACGTTCCGGATCGGGAACATCACCCGCTCCCGAAACCGGTCGTAGCGACGGTTTTGACCCTGCCCGTCGGACTTTTCGCTGACGATCACCAGGCCCGCTTCGACGAGCGCCTCGTCCCGATAATTGGGAAAAGCAACCTCGAGGTTTTGCCAGCCGTCCGGTGCGTAACCCAGCCCGAAGCGCGCGGCGATTTCGCCGGTCAAACCGCGCTTTTTCAGGTACTGAATAGCATTCGGCGCACCACGCAATTGCTTGCGGTAAAAATCACAAGCGGTTTGCATGACCTCCGACAGCGTGGTCGTGACCGCTTTCGATGCCGCCGGTGCGTACCCTTCACCGCCGCTGCCTGGTGCACCACCGGCACGCATCGTCGAGGGCTCGTGCGGCACGGTCAGGCCCACCGATTGCGCCAGTTCGTTGACCGCTTCGGGAAAGGTCAGACCCGCATGTTCGATCAGAAAACCGATCGCCGTACCGTGTGCGCCGCAACCGAAGCAATGATAGAACTGCTTAGTCGGACTAACGGTAAACGAAGGGCTCTTCTCGTTGTGAAACGGGCAAAGTCCCATGAAGTTCGCGCCGCCCTTCTTTAACTGCACGAACCGGCCGACCACGTCGACAATATCGACGCGGTTCAACAGATCCTGCAGGAAAGAGTGCGGAATCACGATATCAACGTTGCCTTCAAATGGACCGGATACGTCGGCGTGCGTTCTGACCGTTATAGGATGCGCGGACGGAAACCGAAACGGCCAAAAGCAACGACGTGAGAGTAAACGTCAGGAAAGCGGCGTCATTCCCGTATGACGCCCACTCGCGGGAAACCCCTACTTCGCCAGCGCCGCCTTGACCTTGCCCGATACCGCCGTCATGTCGGCCCGGCCGGCGAGTTTCGGCTTGAGCACGCCCATCACCTTACCCATATCCTGCGGGCCGGCAGCGCCCGTCTGTGCGACCGCCGCCTGCACTTCGGCGTCGATTTCGGCTTCGGACATTTGCGCGGGCATATAGCCGGACAACACCTCGAGCTCGGCGCTTTCCTTCGCAACGAGATCGGCGCGCCCCGCGGCTTCAAACTGGCTGATCGAGTCTTTACGCTGCTTGATCATTTTGTCGATCACCGCCGTGACGCTGGCGTCATCGAGTTCGATGCGTTCGTCGACTTCACGCTGCTTGATTGCCGAAAGCAGCAGCCGTATCGTGCCGAGGCGCTCCGTTTCACGCGCGCGCATCGCGGCCTTCATGTCGTCGTTGATCCGAACCTTAAGACTCATCGTTCACCTGCCATACGTTGATAACGTGGTGTCTGGAATTAAACAGGCGCGGTCAGCGCTGTTTACAACACAAAAACCCGCCTGAAGCGGGTTTCTCAAGCGGGGTCGCGCGAATTGCAAGCGGTCGCGTCGGCCATTCCGGCCCTGATCGAAGCGTAGTTCGCGTTGCACCTTTCGCGCCGCGCCAGGTAAATACCTGACTTGAAGCAGCGATCAGTAGAACTTTTTCGGCAGCATCTGGCTGCGCAGTCGCTTGAAATGCCGCTTCACGGCCGCCGCCTTCTTGCGCTTGCGCTCAGACGTCGGCTTTTCGTAAAACTCGCGCGCACGAAGCTCGGTCAACAGGCCGTTCTTCTCGATCGTGCGCTTGAACCGGCGCATCGCGACTTCAAAGGGCTCGTTTTCTTTTACGCGAATGGTCGTCATCTTTCAATAACGGATCTTGGCAAAGGGAACGAAGTATAGCAGACGTTCGGCACAAAAGCACGATCGAGTCAAGTCCTATTGACAAAGTCAGCTGCGGCCTGCCCCGCCGCCACGCCAGACGCCCATGCCCACTGGAAGTTATAGCCGCCCAGCCAGCCAGTCACATCGACCGCCTCGCCGATGAAATACAAGCCTGGCACCCGCGCGCTCATCATCGTCGACGACGACAACTCGCGCGTATCGATGCCGCCGCGCGTCACTTCAGCCTTCCGATAGCCTTCGGTGCCGTTCGGCACCAGCGTCCAGCGCGACAGCGCGTCACCGATCTTACGCAGCGTCTTGTCCGGCAGGTCGGCCAAACGCGCGTCCGGTGATACGCGATGAGTTTCGAGCCATACATGCGCGAGTCGCGCCGGCACCCAGTCGCTAAGCAGGTTCGCGATCTGGCGCTTGCCGCCTGCCTTCGCCTCGACCAGCGCCGCCGCGGCGTCGCGCTCGGCGAGCAGATTGATGTGGATCGGCTCGCCCGGTTGCCAGTAGCTCGAAATCTGCAACACGGCCGGGCCGGACAATCCGCGATGAGTAAGCAGCAGATCTTCGACGAATTCACCGCCCGATTTCTTCGCGCCGGTCGCGAGATGCACTTCGAGCGACACGCCCGAGAGCGCCGCAAACGGCGCCCAGTCGGCTGCCGCGAAGGTCAGTGGAACCAGCGCCGGACGCGTGTCGATCAGCTTATGTCCGAACTGCTTTGCGAGCCGATAGGCGAAATCGGTCGCGCCTATCTTCGGAATGGACAGCCCGCCGGTCGCGACGACCAGCGCGCGGGCGGCGATCCGGCCGGACTGCGTCGCCAGCATGAAACTGCCGTCCGGCGTCCGCGCGACCTCCTCGACGACGACCGGCCGGCGCCACGCGACCTGCCCCGCATCACATTCGCTTTTCAGCACATCGATGACCGCGTCGCTCGACTGGTCGCAGAAGAGTTGCCCTTTGTGCTTCTCGTGCCACGTGACGCGATAGCGTTTGAGCAGCGCGAGGAAGTCGCGCGGCGTATAGCGCGCGAGCGCCGACCGGCAAAAATGAGGGTTCGCCGACAGATAGTTGGCGGGTCCCGCATACAGATTCGTGAAGTTGCAGCGGCCGCCGCCCGAGATGCGGATCTTCTCCGCGAGCCGGGGCGCATGATCGATCAGCGCGACGCGCCGGCCAAGCTGGCCCGCGACCGATGCGCACATCATGCCGGCCGCGCCCGCGCCGATTACCGCGATGTCGAAAGATTCCATGGCGCGCATTGTAACCGCGGCAACGGTGCGGCCCGGCGAGGCTTGCGACGCACTGCTATACTTTGAGGTTCAGTTTTTATCGACATTTCCGGTGCAGAACGCGCGCCCCGACCTCACGCCGGGTTGATTCGTGCGACTCGCCCGCCCTTCGAACCATGCTCGTTCTCGGCATAGAAAGCTCCTGCGACGAAACCGGCCTCGCGCTGTACGACACCGAGCGCGGCCTGCTCGCCCATGCGCTGCATTCGCAGATCGCGATGCACCGCGAATACGGCGGCGTGGTGCCGGAGCTGGCGTCGCGTGATCATATCCGCCGGGCGCTGCCGCTTCTCGAGGAAGTCCTCGAACGCTCCGGCGCCGCGCAGGCCGACATCGACGCGATCGCGTACACGCAAGGCCCAGGGCTCGCCGGTGCGCTGCTCGTCGGCGCAAGCATTGCGAACGGCCTGGCGATGGCGTGGGGCAAGCCGACGATCGGTATTCATCATCTGGAAGGGCATCTGTTGTCGCCGCTGCTGGTCGATGCGCCGCCGCCGTTTCCGTTCGTCGCGCTGCTCGTGTCGGGCGGTCACACTCAACTGATGCGCGTCACTGACGTCGGCATCTACGAAACCCTCGGCGAAACACTCGACGATGCCGCCGGCGAAGCCTTCGACAAAACCGCCAAACTGCTGGGTCTCGGCTATCCGGGTGGTCCAGAAGTGTCGCGGCTTGCCGAGTTCGGCACGCCAGGCGCGGTCGTGCTGCCGCGTCCGATGTTGCACTCAGGCGATCTCGACTTCAGCTTCAGCGGCCTCAAAACAGCCGCGCTCACGCAAATGAAAAAGCTTGGCACGAATGTCTGCGAGCAGAGCAAAGCGGATCTCGCGCGCGGCTTCGTCGATGCGGCGGTCGAAGTGCTCGCCGCGAAATCGCTGGCGGCACTGAAGCAGACCAAATTAAAGCGGCTGGTGGTGGCGGGCGGAGTCGGCGCGAACCGGCAGTTGCGTGACGCGCTGTCGGCGGCCGCGAAAAAGCGCGGCTTCGACGTGCACTATCCGGACCTGTCTCTGTGCACCGACAACGGCGCGATGATTGCGCTGGCCGGCGCATTGCGGCTGCAACGCTGGCCCGCGCAGGGCGAGGCCGACTACGCGTTCACCGTCAAACCACGCTGGGATCTCGCTTCGCTTGCGCGCTGAAGCGTTGCATCACATCACACTGCACGCGCACTCCAAAAGCACAAACGGCCGCTGGGAAGCGGCCGTTTGCTTATGCTGTCTACTAGTGCAAGTCTGCCGATAGATAGACAGCGTCTAACGTTGCACTAACAACTATCGTGCTGCACGCTTGTCGTTCTCGATCACCGCATACGCACTGTGATTGTGAATCGACTCGAAGTTCTCCGCCTCGAGCACATACGCGGCAATCCGCTCATCGGCATTGAGCCGTTGCGCGACATCACGCACCAGATCTTCGACGAACTTCGGGTTCTCGTACGCGCGCTCCGTCACGAACTTCTCGTCCGGCCGCTTCAGCAAGCCCCACAACTCGCACGACGCTTCTTCCTCGGCAATACGGATCAGATCTTCAATCGCGATATCGCCGGCCAGCTCCGCATTGATCGTGACGTGCGAGCGCTGGTTGTGCGCACCGTACTGCGAAATCTTCTTCGAACACGGACACAGGCTCGTGACCGGCACCAGCACCTTCAGAAATACGCGTGTCGCGCCGTCGCGAAGCTCGCCGGCCAGCGTCACCTCATAGTCAAGCAAGCTCTGCACGCCCGACACCGGCGCGGTCTTGTTCACGAAATACGGGAACGACACCTCGATGCGGCCCGCATGCGCCTCAAGCTTCTCGAGCATCGCGGCCAGCATCGTGCGCAACGTGCTCGCGTCGAGCGGCCCGGTCTGCTCTTCGAGCAGTGCGACGAAACGCGACATATGGGTGCCTTTCTGATCCGCCGGCAGATGAACATCGAGATTCCACGTGCCGATGGTCGGCTGGTCAGCGCGACCTTGCGTGCGAACCGTCAATGGATAACGCACCGCCTTGACGCCCACCCGCTGAATCGGAATCTGCCGGGTATCGATCGTGCTCTGCACGTCGGGCATCACAAAAGCGGGGTTCATCTGATTCATCTTCTTGTCCTCACGGGCACGCGCGAATGCGTGCTTGCAAATGGCGATCCGCAAAAGGCAAACCGCCGGCCTCGGCCGGCGGTTCCGGATGGGCTCTGCGACCCATCGACCCAATCTGGGATTGCCGCAACAGGGGCGGCGAGTACGCCGTCAGGCGACGCGCTTCACCGACTTCCCGGATGCCGCGCTGACCTGATCGATGAACCGTTCGCGGATCGACTTCGCGATGCCTGCGCCATCGAGACCACATTCGGCGAGCAGCTTGGCCGGGTCCCCATGATCGATAAAGTGATCGGGGAGACCCAATTGTAGTACGGGCTTGATAACCCCACTTGCCAGCAGGGCTTCGACGCACGCGGAACCCGCGCCGCCCATCACACAGCCTTCTTCGACTGTCACGAGTGCGTCGTGCGTTTCCGCCAGTTTGCGGATCAGATCGGCGTCGACCGGCTTCACGAAGCGCATGTTCGCGACGGTCGCGTCGAGTTGCTCAGCGGCGGCGAGCGACGGCGCAACCATCGTGCCGAACGCGAGAATCGCAATGCGCTTGCCCACGGGTTGCGTCGTTTCACGACGGATTTCGCCCTTGCCGAGCGGCAGCGCGGCCATTTGCTTGACGGTCGCGACGCCCGTGCCCGCGCCGCGCGGATAGCGCACCGCCGTTGGGTTCGGCTGCTGGAGCGCGGTGTACAGCATTTGCCGGCATTCGTTTTCGTCCGATGCGGCCATTACCGTCATGTTCGGGATGCAGCGCAGGAACGCGAGGTCATACGCGCCCGCGTGCGTCGCGCCGTCCGCGCCGACCAGACCCGCGCGATCGATCGCGAACACGACCGGCAGATTCTGCAATGCGACGTCGTGGATCAGCTGGTCGTAGCCGCGTTGCAGGAACGTCGAGTAGATCGCAACGACCGGCTTCAAGCCTTCCGCCGCCAGACCGCCCGCGAACGTCACCGCATGCTGCTCGGCGATGCCCACGTCGTAGTAACGGTCCGGATAGCGCTTCTCGAATTCGACGAGGCCTGAGCCTTCACGCATCGCCGGCGTGATACCGACGACGCGCGAATCGAGTTCGGCGGCATCGCACAACCACTCGCCGAACACTTGCGTGTACGTCTTCTTGCCCGGCGCCGTCGACGGCTTGATGCCCTCGGCCGGATTGAACTTGCCGGGTCCGTGGTACAGCACCGGGTCGGCTTCGGCGAGCTTGTAGCCCTGACCTTTCTTCGTCACCACGTGCAGGAACTGCGGACCACGCAATTCCCTGATGTTCTGCAGCGTCGGGATCAGCGAATCGAGATCGTGGCCGTCGATCGGGCCGATGTAGTTGAATCCGAATTCCTCAAACAGCGTCGCGGGGATGATCATCCCCTTCGCGTGCTCTTCGAGCTTGCGCGCGAGATCGAGCATCGGCGGCGCGACGCGCAGCACGCGTTCGACGCCTGCGCGCGCAGCTGCGTAGAAGCGCCCCGACATCAGTCGCGCAAGGTGGCGGTTCAGCGCGCCGACCGGCGGTGAAATCGACATGTCGTTGTCGTTCAGGATGACGAGCAGCGGCACATCGTCGGCAACGCCGGCATTGTTCATCGCTTCGAATGCCATGCCGGCCGTCATCGCCCCGTCGCCGATCACCGCGATCGAGAAACGGTCTTCATGCTGCAGCTTGCTGGCGATCGCCATACCGAGCGCCGCGGAGATCGACGTGCTCGAATGCGCGGTACCAAACGTGTCGTACTCCGACTCGGTGCGGCGCGGGAAGCCCGAGATGCCGCCGTGCTGACGCAGCGTATGCATCTGGTCGCGGCGACCGGTCAGGATCTTGTGCGGATAGGTCTGGTGACCGACGTCCCAGACGATACGGTCGCGCGGCGTGTCGAATACATAGTGCAGCGCAATCGTCAGTTCGACCGTACCGAGGTTGGACGACAGGTGTCCGCCGGTCTGCGAGACGCTGTCGAGCACGAAGGCACGCAGCTCGTCGGCGAGCGGTTGCAACTGGCGGCGGTCGAGGCGGCGCAGGGCGGCCGGGTCGTCAATGGTTTTCAGTAAGTCGTACATCGTCGTTCCATTGTAGGAAAACATACGCGCCCGCACTTCATTCGCGCTACCCCTTCTGGTCCCTGGCGTGCGGCGGGCTTTCGCGTTGATTCTTCGCTTTTTAACTAACCCGGTTCACGACCAGGTCCGCAAGCTCGGCAAGACGCTGTGCGCGTGCGCCGAATGGCGCAAGCGCGTTGTGCGCGTCGCTGCGCAGTTGCGCCGCGAGCGCGCGCGAAGCGTCGAGCCCGATAATCGATACATAGGTCGGCTTGCCGTCTTTCGCATCCTTGCCCGCCGTCTTGCCGAGCGTGGCCGAATCGGACGTTGCATCGAGGATGTCGTCGACCACCTGGAATGCGAGGCCGACGGCTGCCGCATACGCGTCCAGCGCGCTCAGCGTGTTTGCATCCGGCGTCTCGCCGGCTAGCGCGCCCATGCGCACCGAGGCGCGCAACAACGCGCCGGTTTTCATCCGGTGCATCGTCTCGAGCTGTTCGCGTGTCAGTTTGTGGCCCACGCTTGCGAGGTCGATTGCCTGACCGCCGGCCATCCCGATCGAGCCGATTGCAAGCGCCAGTTCGCGCGTGAGCGCGGCCTGCTGAACGGGAGCAAGCGCCGCGCCTTCGGTCAGCGCGACGAACGCCTGCGACTGCAGTGCATCGCCGACCAGCAACGCCATCGCTTCATCATATTGAACGTGTACCGTCGGCTTGCCGCGGCGCAGAGCGTCGTCGTCCATGCACGGCATGTCGTCATGTACGAGCGAATACACATGGACCATTTCCAGCGCGGCCGCAGCGGCTTCGAGGGACTCGGCCCGCGCGCCGGTCAACTCCCCAGCGGCATGGCACAGCAATGGACGGACCCGCTTGCCCCCGCCCAGCACCGCGTAGCGCATCGCCTCATGCAGGCGGGCCGGGGCGGTCGATGTGGGTGGCAAGTAGCGCTCGAGTGCCTGTTCGACGCGCTCGAGCACCGTGCGCATCCATTGTTCAAAATTCATAGATCGTCTTCTCCGCTGTCAGCGGCGGTTGTGGGGAGCGGCTTCAGCGTCTCGCCATCGAGCACGCGAACCTGCTGTTCAACTTTTTCTAACTGCTGCTGGCAGAACGCCACAAGGGCGGCACCGCGCCGGTACGCGGCGAGCGACTCTTCAAGGCTCAGGCTGCCGCCCTCCATCCGACCGACCAGTCCTTCGAGTTCCGTGAGCGCCGCCTCGTAGGTCTCCGGCAGCGGCGCGCCGGTGGTGTCCTCGAGGGACGTATCAGCGTTCTGGGTCGGTGCGATCTTCGCCATGAATCCGTCGCAAAATTAAAACAAGTCGGACATTCTACGGCAAAAGCGACATTTCCGAGCCCACAACCCGATCCCGGCCCGTTGCGCATTGGGCACACCGAATGCGAAAAACGGGGCTAGCGCGCGACGCATGCCTGAAAAAACTCTAGCGCCGATAGCGCAAAAACGCGAACTTCCAACACAATTTTGACCCAAATCAGGTACTTAACGGTCCCCAAGGAGGGGGAAACGGGTATAATCGCGGGCTCCCTAAATCGAATCTTCGATGGTTGGGTTGTTCACTGCTTTCACGTCTTCATCGGGAGTGGGAATGTCCAATCTGAGCAATGCATTGCAGCTGAGGTCTATACATAGTCAGCTGCCAGTCACGGCTTACTTTGACGAAGCGCTTCTTACGCGCGAAATCGAAACCCTTTTCAAGAAAGGTCCTCGCTACGTGGGCCACGAATTGATGGTGCCCGAAGCGGGAAACTATTTTGCCCTGCCGAGCGAAGGCGAGGGGCGCGTGCTCGTCCGTAACCAGCAGTCGCAAATCGAATTGCTGTCGAACGTGTGCCGGCACCGTCAGGCCATCATGCTGAATGGCCGCGGCAGCACGGAGAACATCGTCTGCCCGTTGCATCGGTGGACGTACGACCTGAACGGTCAGCTGCTCGGCGCACCGCATTTCGCGGATAACCCCTGCCTGAATCTCGGCGCCACGCCACTGCAGAACTGGCATGGGCTGCTGTTCGAGTCGCAGGGCCGCAATGTCGCGAAAGACCTTACGCGGCTGGGCACCCAGTCGCACTTCGACTTCACGGACTATATGTTCGATCACGTCGAAGTCCATGAGTGCAACTACAACTGGAAGACCTTTATCGAGGTCTATCTGGAGGACTATCACGTTGTGCCGTTCCATCCGGGTCTCGGCAGCTTCGTGAACTGTGACGACCTGAAGTGGGAGTTCGGCGACTGGTACAGCGTGCAAACGGTCGGCGTGCATAACGGCCTCGCGCGCGCGGGCAGCCCGACATATGCGAAGTGGCACGACGAGGTGCTGCGCTTTCGCGACGGCAAGCCGCCTGAATTCGGCGCGATCTGGATGGTGTACTACCCGGGCATCATGATCGAGTGGTATCCACATGTGCTCGTCGTGTCGTGGCTGATTCCGCGGGGTCCGCAAAAGACCACGAACGTCGTCGAGTTCTATTACCCTGAAGAAATTGCGCTGTTCGAGCGGGATTTCATCGAAGCCGAACGCGCCGCGTATCTGGAAACGGCTCGCGAAGACGACGAGATCGCCGAACGGATGGACGCCGGCCGTCGCGCACTGATGCAGCGCGGCGAATCCCAGGTGGGCCCTTATCAGAGTCCGATGGAAGATGGGATGCAGCACTTCCACGAGTTCCTGCGTCGCGAACTGGGCGCGATCTGATCTAGCGCGGCGCACCGCGTAAGGGTGCGCGACGCATCGCTGCGTGAACCGATCGAAAGACGGGTGACAAGCTTCCAGCTTGCACCCGTCTTTTTTTGTTTAGACTAGGAGCATCGTCCGGCAACGCCCGGCCTCGTTTGCTTGAGGAGCTCGTCATGTCCCAGAACCCCACACCCCACACGCACTACACGACGCTGATCTCCGCTGCGAACCTCGCCGAGCGCCTCGCGTCGGCGCCGGACAGCGTATTTGTCGCGGATTGCCGCTTCGATCTGATCGATACCGGCGCTGGCGCCAAAGCGTATGCCGCTGGTCACTTGCCGCACGCGCACTATCTGCATCTCGATCGCGATCTGGCGGGGCCGAAGACGGGCACTAACGGGCGTCATCCGCTGCCCGATCGTCAACAGCTGGTCGATACACTGGCCGCACTCGGGCTGAGGCACGGTCAGCAGGTGGTCGCGTATGACGCGCATGGCGGCATGTATGCGGCACGCTTGTGGTGGCTGTTGCGCTGGCTCGGGCACGACTCGGTAGCGCTCGTCGACGGCGGGCTGCAAGCGTGGGAGGCAGCCGGACATCCGCTCACGCAGGACGTCCCACAAGCCACTCGCGGCGACTTCAAGGCCGGCAAGCCGCTTGCGGTGACCGTCGACGCGCAGGCGATCGAACACAATCTGACCACGCACGAACGCACGTTGCTCGATGCGCGCGCCGCCGACCGCTACCGCGGCGAGAACGAAACGCTCGACCGCGTCGGCGGACACATTCCAGGCGCGCTGAATCGATTCTTCAAGGACAACCTCACGCCGGACGGCCGCTTCAAGTCCGCGCATACGTTGCGCGAGGAGTTCGGTGCAGTGATGCCTGGCATCGCCGCGGAGCGAGTCGTGCTGCAATGCGGTTCTGGCGTAACCGCATGTCATAACGCGCTGGCGATGGAGATTGCGGGCTTGCACGGCGCCGCTCTCTATCCCGGCTCGTGGAGCGAGTGGAGCGCAGACGCGGCCCGGCCGGTTGCAACCGGCGCGAAACCGTAAGGGCTTGTCCGAGCGACGGCGACGGCGAATTGCCTGTACGGCGCCGTCGCGCTCCACTAATGGCGGATATTCAAACGCCGTGCTGCTTGAACCACGCAAGCGCGCGACGCCAGCCGTCTTCCGCGTCGGCCTTCCGGTAGCTCGGCCGGTAGTCCGCAAAGAACGCATGGCCGGCATCGTCATACACAACGAACTGCGAGCCGCGCGCCTGCTGCGGCCCTTGCGCGATCAGCGCTTTCATCTTGTCGAGCGTGTCTTGCGGAATGCTTTGATCCTGCCGGCCGTATAGCCCCAGCATCGGCACCTTCAGGTCGCTCACGTGATTGACGGGATTCGACGGCTGCAGCGATGTCGGCGTCCCGACCACGCGCCCGTACCACGCGACGCCCGCCTTCAGACGCGGATTGTGCTCAGCATAAAGCCACGCGATTCTCCCGCCCCAGCAGAAGCCCGTGACCCCGGCGCGACTCAGATCGCCGCCATGCTCGCCGGCCCATGCGAAGGTCGCATCGAGATCGCCCAGCACCTGCTCGTCCGGCACCTTGCTGACCAGTTCCTCGTTCAACTGCTGCATGCTCGTGTATTTGGACGCGTCGCCTTGTCGCACATACAGGTCGGGCGCGATCGCCAGATAGCCCGCCTTCGCGAAGCGCCGGCACACGTCGGCGATATGCTCGTGCACGCCGAAAATTTCATGCACGACGAGGATAACCGGCAGATGCGTTTTGCCCTTCGGCTGCGCGCGATAGGCCGGCACCAGCGTATCGCCCGAATGGATACCGACTTCGCCCGCTTCGAGCCCTTCGCTATCGGTATGAATGGTTTGCGCGGAGACCGGCAGCACCGAAGCCGCGAAGCCCGTGCCGATCGCGGCCTTGATGAATGTGCGGCGATTGAAAGGGACGTGCGGGATCAGACTGTCGATTTCAGGCTTCAGCATGCTGCGCTCCTCGATAAGCGGCGAAGTTGAAAGGCCGATGATGAACAGCGGTGGATAGAGCGGACGGCCAGGAAGGCAACAGGATACGCCTGCTGCGTATCCTGTTGCAGAAGCAAACGGCGCGTCGAACTACCGCATCGTCAGCGCCCCGCGGCGCGCTTCGTCAGTCGCCGCGGTCAGTGCAACTTCACACGCGGCGACGTCGTGCGACGCAGCCAGTGCGCGAAGGTGTCGAGCACCATACGCGGATAACCGTGCAATGCGGCGATATGCAGCCGATAGAGCGACATATACATAAAACGCGCGAGTAGTCCTTCGATCAGCATGTTGCCGCCGATCAATCCGCCCATCAGATTGCCGACCGCGCTGAAATGGCCGAGCGACACCAGCGACCCGAAATCGCGATAGGTGAATTCAGGCAGCGTCCGGCCCGCGAGCCTGTCTTCGATTGCTTTCAGCAGGAAGCTCGCCTGCTGGTGTGCGGCTTGCGCGCGCGGCGGCACGTTGCGCTCGGTGCCGGGCCACGGGCACGCCGCGCAGTCGCCGAGTGCGAAGACGTTGTCGTCGATTTCAGTTTGCAGCGTGCGGCGCACCGTCAGTTGGCCGAGCCGATTGACGGGCAGGCCATCGAGTGCGCCGAGCACGGAAGGCGCCTTGATGCCTGCCGCCCAGACCGTCAGATCGGCACGCACGCTCTTGCCGCTTGCCGTGCGCACGACCCCCGGTGCGACTTCGGCGACCGTTTCGCCGACCATCACTTGCACGCCGAGCTTGTTCAACAGTTCGGTGGTCGCGGTCGATACGCGTTCCTGCAGCGCAGGCAAAATGCGTGGACCCGCTTCGATCAGCACGATGCCGATGTCGTGGCGCGGATCGAGCTTGTGCAGCCCATACGCGGCCAACACATGCGCGGTGTTGCGCAGTTCAGCCGACAGTTCGACACCCGTCGCGCCGCCGCCGACAATTGCCACCTGAATGCGCGGCCCGGTTGCCGGCGCAGCGGCAGCCGCGGCGCCGGCGGTTACCACTGGATCGGCAGGCTGGTACCCGGGCGGCGTAACGTCTTGCGTAGCCACTTGCGGCGTTTCAACCTGCGCTTCGGCCTTCGGTGGTTCACTGCGTTGCTCCGCGCGATATTCCGCGCGTACGCACGCCGCGATCAACCGTTTGCGAAAGCGCTCCGCCTGAGGAACCGTATCGAGTGCAATCGAATTCTCAGATGCGCCCGGCACGCCAAAAAAATGCGTCGTACTACCGATCGCGATAACCAGCGTGTCGTATTGCAGCTCGCGCTGCGGCAGCAGTTCGGCACCTTCATCATCGTTGACGCAGCCGAGCGTGATGCGCTTTGCCGAACGGTCGAGCTTCGTGAGTTCGCCCTGCTGGAAGTCGAAACCATGCCAGCGCGCCTGCGCCGCATACGGCAACTCCTGCATGAACGGATCGAGGCTGCCCGCCGCGACTTCATGCAGCAGCGGTTTCCACACATGGGTTGGATAGCGATCGACCAGCGTCACATAAACGCGTGCCCGGGTGACTTTCCTGCTGCGCCCGTAGCGATCACCTAAACGCGTAGCAAGCTCCAGCCCGCCCGCTCCTCCACCAACGACGACGATACGATGCATCGAGACTCTCCGGTTTCTGATTCATATCTGTTGGGCGTCGTAGCGGCGTGCGCCGCAGGCCGTGGCCGAACTAGCCGAATGTCGCGAACGGCGCAGCGTGATGCGCGCCGGAAGAAGCACGGGCACCACACCCGTTCAGTGCACCCTCAATGCGCTTCTTCCCAGTTCGCGCCGGCGCCGACCTCCGCAACGAGCGGCACCTTCAGCGACGCGACACCGCACATCAGCTCCGGCAAGCGCACGCGCACCTCGGACAGTTCTTCGTCAGGCACTTCGAGGATCAGTTCGTCGTGGACCTGCATGATCATTCGCGTGCCGGTGCCCGATTCGTCGAGCCATTTCTGCACGGCAATCATCGACAGTTTGATCAGATCGGCTGCCGTGCCCTGCATCGGCGCATTGATCGCCGCGCGCTCGGCGGCCTGCCGACGCGGGCCATTGCCGCCGTTGATCTCGGGCAGCCACAGGCGGCGCCCGAACACGGTTTCGACATAGCCCTTCTGCTTCGCGCTCGCGCGCGTATCGTCCATATAGCGCGCGACGCCCGGATAGCGCGCGAAGTAGCGGTCGATATAAAGCTTCGCCGCATCGCGCGTGATGCCGAGATTCGATGCGAGACCGAACGAGCTCATCCCGTAGATCAGGCCGAAGTTGATCACCTTCGCAATACGCCGCTGATCGGCGCTCACTTCGATCGGCGTCACGCCGAACACTTCGGACGCTGTCGCACGGTGAATGTCTTCGCCTTGCGCAAACGAGCGCAGCAACGACTCATCGCCGGAGATATGCGCCATGATCCGCAATTCGATTTGCGAGTAGTCCGCTGACACGAGCTTGTGCCCCGGCGGCGCGATAAACGCTTCGCGGATGCGTCGTCCTTCTCCGGTGCGCACCGGAATGTTCTGCAGGTTCGGATCGTTCGACGCAAGCCGGCCCGTGACCGCCACGGCCTGCGCGTAGTTCGTATGCACGCGGCCGGTGCGCGCGTTGACCATGCGCGGCAGCTTGTCGGTGTAGGTTGACTTCAGCTTCGACAAACCGCGGTGCTCGAGCAGCAGCTTCGGCAGCGGGTAGTCCTCGGCGAGCTTTTGCAGCACTTCTTCATCGGTGGACGGCGCGCCGCTCGGCGTCTTCTTCGTGACCGGCAACTGCAGCTTCTCGAAGAAAATCTGCCCGATCTGTTTCGGCGACCCCATGTTGAATTCGCCACCCGCCAGTTCGTATGCCTGCTTTTCGAGCTCGACGAGGCGCACCGCGATTTCGTTGCTTTGCTTCTGCAACTTCGCCGCGTCGATCAGCACGCCGTTGCGCTCCATCTTGCGCAGCACGCGCGCGGTCGGCATTTCGATGTTGCGGTAGACGAACTCGAGGCCTTCTTCGGCCTTCACCTGCGGATACAGCGCGTGATGCAGCTGCAGTGTGATATCCGCATCTTCGGCCGCATATTCGGCGGCCTGCGCGAGCGCGACTTCGTCGAAGCCGATCTGCTGCGCGCCCTTGCCCGCCACGTCTTCGTATTTGATCGTCTTCAGACCGAGATGGCGCAGCGCGAGGCTGTCCATATCATGCGAACGGTGCGACTCGACCACGTACGACTGCAGCAGCGTGTCATGCTCGACGCCGTCCATCGCAATGCCGTAGTTGGCCAATACCTGTTCATCGTATTTCAGATGCTGGCCGACCTTTTTCCGATCCGCACTCTCGAGCCACGGCTTGAGCTTCGCGAGCACTTCCTCGCGCGGCAATTGCAGCGGCACGTCAGGGCCGCGATGCGCAACCGGAATATAGGCCGCATGGCCCGGTTCAACCGATATGGACAGCCCGACCAGTTCCGCGATCATCGGGTCCAGCGACGTCGTTTCGGTATCGAACGCGGTGATCTGCGCTGCATCGATCCTAGCGAGCCACTCGTCGAACTTGTCCCATGTCTGCACGGTGTCGTAATGGCGTACGCCATCGATGACCGGCGCAGGCGTTTCGCCGGCGCCCGGCCCTTCGACGGCTTCAGCCGCCTCCACTTCGCGCAGCCATGTCTTGAAGCCATGCCGCGTGAACAGATCGCGCAGTTCGTCGCGCGCTTCTTCGCGCGAAGCAAGCGACTCCTCGAGCGACTTGATATGTTCGGTCAGATCGCACGCGGTCTCGACCGTCACCAGCTTGCGCGCCATTGGCAGAAAGTCGAGCGCACGACGCAGATTGTCTCCTACCGCACCTTTGATCTCAGCCGCATGTGCGACGATGCCATCAAGCGTTTCGAACTGCGTGAGCCATTTGACGGCCGTCTTCGGGCCGCATTTCTCGACGCCGGGCACGTTGTCGACGGTATCGCCGATCAACGACAGATAATCGACGATACGCTCGGGCGGCACGCCGAATTTGGCGATCACGCCGTCGCGATCGAGCGTCTCGTTCGTCATCGTATTGATGAGGGTGACATGGTCAGTCACGAGCTGCGCGAGATCTTTGTCGCCGGTGGAGACGATCACGTTCATGCCGCGCTGCTCCGCCTGTTTGGCGAGCGTACCGATCACATCGTCGGCCTCGACGCCGTCGATCATCAGCAGCGGCCAGCCGAGCGCGCGCACAGCGACATGAATCGGCTCGATTTGCCGGCTCAGATCGTCCGGCATCGACGGGCGGTTCGCCTTGTACTGCGGGTACCAGTCGTCGCGAAACGTCTTACCCTTCGCATCGAAGACGCACGCGCTATACTCTGCGGTGACTTCCTTGCGCATACGGCGCAGCATATTGATGATGCCGTACAGCGCGCCCGTCGGCGCTCCGTCGGGGCTGCGCAAATCTGGCATCGCATGATAGGCCCGGTACAGATAACTCGAACCGTCGACCAATAGCAGGGTCTTACCTTCCAGTGCTGTGCCCGGCCCAGACTTTGCAACGGCTACCGGTTTCGCTTGCAGGTCGGTGTTCAGCCCAGCTTCCAGATCTCGTTCTTCAGGCATTATGACTAAGAGAAAAGTGATTCCGAGTCTGCGTTCACTCGCAGATCAAGAGCGCGCAACAGCCAAGAAGGCGCGCGCATCGTGGCAGATGTTCACGATTATGGCAGAGTTTATCGAGGCGACCGAGTACCTGTCGGAGATCCGGCCAGCGGTCAGCATCTATGGTTCGGCGCGCCTTAAACCGAACTCCCCATACTACAAACTGGCGATGCAGATTGCCCGCAAACTCTCCGACGCGGGCTTCGCGGTGATCTCGGGCGGCGGCCCAGGCATTATGGAAGCGGCCAACAAAGGTGCGCATGCGGGCAAGGCACCGTCGGTGGGCCTGAATATCGAATTGCCGCATGAGCAATCGGGCAACCAGTGGCAGGATATCTCGTTGCGCTTCCGGCATTTCTTCACGCGCAAGGTGACTTTCGTGAAGAATTCGGACGCGGTGATCGTGATGCCCGGCGGCTTCGGCACGCTCGATGAACTTGCCGAAGTGCTCACGCTCATTCAGACGAAGAAGTCGCGTCACGTGCCGATCATCATGGTCGGCGCCGAGTTCTGGAAAGGCCTGCTCGGCTGGTTCCAGGAAGCGCTCGTGCCGATGGGCCTGATCAATCCGGAAGATATGAACCTGATGCAGGTGATCGACGATCCGGACCAGGTGCTCGAAGCGGTGCTGTCGTTCTATGAAGAGCGCGAAGAAGCCGAAGTGCATCCAGCGAAGTCGGACGAAGACCGGATGTTCTATCTGTAAATCCGCATGCGCTATTGAGCTTGCTTACGAGCCGCATGCGCAGTGAACTTCGGGCTCACACGCGCGGTTCGCGAATCTTCTGCTGCGGGTTCATCTGTTGCGTCGACTGCGCTTCGAGCCAGCGGCAAAACTGCGTGACGAGCGGCGCGTCCGAGACCTCGCGCCGCGCCACCCACCAATAGCCGCGCGCATCGATGCGCGGCCCTTCCAGCGGCATGACGAGGCGCCCGGACGCGAGTTCGTCATCGAGTAGCGGCAGCGGACCGAGCGCCACGCCGAGGCCGTCGACTGCCGCTTGCAGCGCCAGATAGAAATGGTCGAACGACTGCTTCTTGCGGCACTTCGCTTTCACACCCGCTACGGTCAACCATTGGCGCCACGCATCCGGCCGCGTATCGGAATGCAGCAGCACGTGACGCGCGAGATCGTCGGCGACGCGAATCGGTGAGCGCTTCAGCAGCGCCGGACTGCAGACCGGCACTTCGCTTTCGTCGAGGAAATGCCCGCTCACGCAGTTCGGCCAATGCGCGGGACCACGCCGCACCGCGACGTCGAAGCCGTCGATCGATTCAACCGGCGCGTTCGACGTGGCGAGCCTCAGTTCGACGTTCGGCGCGATGCGCTGAAACTGGCTCAGACGCGGCAGCAGCCATTTCATCGCGAACGTCGGCAATGCATTGACGCGCAGCACATGCACGACACCGGTGTCGCGCAACTGGTCGGTTGCCGACGCGATACTGTCGAATGCGGCCTGCACTTGCGCGAGATAACGGTGGCCGCTGTCCGTCAGGCGAACGCGCTTGCCGATCCGGTCGAACACCTGCACACCGACCCATGCTTCGAGCGCCGCGACCTGGCGGCTGATTGCACCGTGCGTCACATGCAGTTCGTCAGCGGCGGCGCTGAAGCTGTTGTGACGCGCGGCGGCTTCGAACGCCCGCAGCGCGGGAAAGGGTGGCAGTTTGCGGATCATCGCGCGATTATCACGCTTGTGAGCCGGAGTCACAAGCAAGCGCCGTAAAAATCGTTTTGCACCGCTCGCGAACAGCGCTACTCTCCGTAGCCTCTACTGGAGGGCGACTGCAAAATGAATCAACACTCCTCTTCTTCTGCGTCGAGGTCGCCGGAACCGCTGGCCCGGCGCGGTTCAACGCCGACAGCCGGCGACTCACCTGAGGACGCTGCGGCAGCCGACCGCATACCGAGCGTCGGCGACATCTTCAAAGGATTTCTCGGGTTGGGTCTCACTTCGTTCGGCGGCGCGCTGCCGCTTGCGCGGCGCACGGTCGTCGAACAGCATCGCTGGCTTAGCGCCGCCGAGTTCACCGATCTGCTCGGGCTGTGCCAGTTTCTGCCGGGCGGCAACGTGATCAACCTGTCGGTCGCGATCGGCATGCGCTTCCATGGATGGCGCGGCGCGCTGGCGGGCCTGCTTGGGTTGATCGCCGGGCCGTCGCTGGTCGTGATCGCGCTTGGCGTGCTTTATGAGCACACGCAAAACGATCCGCATGTGCAGCATCTGTTCGCGGGCCTCGCGGCCGCTGCTTCGGGACTGCTGATCGCGATGGCGGCGAAGATTCTGATGCCGCTGCGGCGCAAGCCGGTGGCGGCCGGCATCGCGGCGCTCGGATTCGTCGCGATTGCGGTGCTGCGCTTTCCGTTGCTGCCGACGATGTTAGTGCTGACGCCGCTTAGCATCGCGCTCGCGGCGCATGCGGCCAGGTCGGCGAAGCCGGCGAACGAACGAGGCGCACGACCATGATCGCCACGCTGGTCGCGCTCGCGCTGATCTTCAGCCAGTTATCGCTGCTCGCATTTGGCGGCGGCAATACGATCCTCCCGGAAATGCAACGGCAGGTCGTCGATGTGCATCACTGGATGCCGGCAAGCGAATTCAGCGCGCTCTTCGCGCTTGCGCAGGCGGCGCCGGGGCCGAACATGATGGTGGTCACGCTGGTCGGTTGGCACGTGGCCGGTTGGGCGGGCGTGCTCGTCACGTCGATCGCCAAGTTCGGACCGTCATCGCTCGTCACCGCGCTTGCGCTGCATGCGTGGGAACGCTTCAAGGACCGGCCGTGGCGCAGCATCGCGCAGAAGGGACTTGTGCCGGTGACGGCCGGGCTTGTCGCGGCGAGTGCGATGTTGATCGCGCGTGCTTCCGATACGAGCTGGCTTGCGTGGAATATCACTGGCGTTTGCGCCGCACTTGCGTTCACGACGCGGATTCATCCGTTGTGGCTGCTGGCGGCGGGGAGTGTGATTGGTTTGGTGGGGTGGGGCTTTCTGTCTGCCTGAACGGCGATTTAGTCGCGATCCCCGCCGAAAGCTCGCCGTTTCAAATCGCGCTACATCCGCTTCGCGGCCGCTCCGGAAGGTATTTCACGCGGCTGCCAATTCACGCGACTGCCAATTCGGAAGACAGTCGATATCGATCTGATCCAGCGCAAAAAGCGACCGTTCCAGCCATGAGTGCCCGCATTCCCGCAATGTAGCGATACACCGGGCTACGCTCTTCGGGTGAAAGCCCGAGTTCATCCATCACACCTGGCATGGCCGCTTCGTCGCGGAGAAAGCGATCCGTATGCTCCCGGATCATTCGGTGCACGATGGCGCACGCTCCGAGCCGGTCAACACCTTCGCGAGTTCCTTCAAGTCACTGACGGCAAAGGCAGCAAAGTAACGCTCTGATCAACAGCCTATACCGCAGGCAGCGGTTCACGCCGGCCAACATCGCGGCTTGACCCGCTGCCCTGCGCTGTCAACGCCAACCTACTGAAAAGCCACCTCCGCAAAACTCCGCAACTTCCGGCTATGCAACCGATGCAACCCATCGGCTCGCAACAGTTCCATCGCCGCCACACCGATCTGCAAATGCTGATCGACCTGCGCGCGGTAAAACTGATCAGCCATCCCTGGCAATTTCAGTTCGCCATGCAATGGCTTATCCGACACACACAGCAACGTGCCATACGGCACGCGAAACCGGAACCCATTCGCGGCGATCGTCGCGCTTTCCATATCGAGCGCAATCGCGCGGCTTTGCGACAGCCGCTGCACCGGCTCGCGATGATCGCGCAATTCCCAGTTGCGGTTATCGACACTCGCGACCGTCCCCGTACGCATCACACGCTTCAACTCGGCACCATCGAGTTGCGTCACCTGCGCGACCGCGCGCTCGAGCGCGACCTGCACTTCGGCAAGCGCCGGAATCGGCACCCATAGCGGCAGATCGTCATCGAGCACATGATCTTCACGCACATAGCCGTGCGCCAGCACATAGTCGCCCAGACGCTGCGTATTGCGCAGGCCCGCGCAGTGCCCAAGCATGATCCACGCGTGCGGTCGCAGCACCGCGATATGGTCGGTAATCGTCTTCGCGTTCGACGGCCCAACGCCGATGTTGACCATCGAAATGCCGCCGCCGTCCGCGCGCTTCAGGTGATACGCGGGCATCTGCGGCAACCGCGGCGGCGGCGTGCCATCGCCCGCCTGCTCGCCGAGATTCGCGTTATACGTGGTCACGTCACCAGGCTCGACGAACGACGTGTACTCGCTGCGATACGCGCGCAGGTCCGCGTCGTCGGTATGCGTCATCATCGTGCGGCCGAGCTTCACGAACTCATCGATGTAGAACTGATAGTTCGTGTACAGCACATAGTTCTGGAAATGCGTCGGCGATGTCGCCGTGTAATGCTTCAGCCGATGCAGCGAGAAATCGACACGCGCCGCCGTAAACAGTGCAAGCGGATGCGGCTCGCCAGGCATCGGCTCATACGTGCCGTTGACGATGCGATCGTCGAGCAGCGCGAGATCCGGCGTATCGAACACGTCGCGCATCATGAACAGACGGTCGCGATCGAGATCGCCTTCGAGATGAATCCCCTCGGCAAACGCGAAGTGAATCGGAATGGCCTGATCAGATACGCCGACTTCAATCGCCACGTGATGATTCTTCGCCAGCAACCTCAATTGTTCGCGATAGTAATTGCCGAACAGATCGGGCCGTGTCACCGTGGTTTCGAACACACCCGGGCCGGCAACGAAGCCATACGAACGGCGCGAATCGATTTGCGTATTGACTTCGGTGCGTACGCGCACGAACGGATAGCACGCGCGCACGCGGCGCCCGAATGCTTCGTTGCGCCGATAACGCGCGAACGCATCGCGCAGAAACGACGTGTTCGCTTCATAGATCGCGGAAAGACGCGTGACAGCCGCGGTGGCATCGTCGAACGCCTCGGTCATGTACGCGCTGGCCGGCGTCTGTACCAGGCGCTGATTGGTCTCATAGTTCATGTTCACGTGCCTCGCTGGATGAACCCACATTATCACGGAACCCGCGTCATCTGACCGGTCCGTATCTCGCCGATTCGCGGCAACCATGCGGCGAATGTGAGGCCGCGCACGCGCTGCGCACAATCCGCGAAAGCGGCGCAAAATAAGGCGTAGACGGCCGTCGGCCGAACCTATTTGTTAGAATGCGTCACCTTTCGGAGAATCATCATGAAGCCGCTCCTTTCCGTCGCCGCCGCGCTGGCCTTCGCCGCGTCCGGCGCCGCGCTCGCCGCGCAGCCCGCTGCCGACCAGCAGCCGCCCGCGCAGCAGCCGGCCCCGACGGCAACGATGTCCGCCAACGAGCGGGCCGGCCTGCCGGATCTGGACGCGATCAATCGTCCGGCGGCGGAAGTCAGCTCGAAGGTCGAGATCAACGTGCCGCGCACGCCGAGCTTCTATGAACGCAGCGGCAACGGCACCGAGATCACCGAATTCCGCGACCGCGGCAAGCCCGTTGAAATCGACGTGCGTTCGAACTTCGGCACGCGCTATCAGATGACCGCGCCGCCCGATACGTCGCCGCAAGTCCACGACAGCGCCCGCCCGACCACGCGCCTGCCGTCCGTGAACCTGCACTACTGAACGAATCCCGCACGGGGTGCGCATGCCGCGGCCGGCGCCGCCAGTTCCGGCCGTTCCAGTCAACCGGTCCGCCGCGCAAGCACGCTGTACGATCCGCATGACGCAGTACCCGCACCCGGTTTGTAATCCCCGATCACCCCACTGGTGGCCCGCCCGCGCCAGCCGACCAACCCGACCGATGTTTCCCGCATGGCCGTCTTCACTGCTGTCACCGAAGCTCAACTCGCGCAATGGCTGCGTCATTACGATCTCGGCGAGGTCGTCGAATTTCGCGGCATCACGTCCGGCATTGAAAACAGCAATTTCTTTCTGACCACGACCGGCGGCGAATACGTCCTGACGATCTTCGAAAAACTGACAGACCGTCAGTTGCCGTTCTACCTGGATCTGATGCGGCATCTCGCCGCGCATCGCGTGCCGGTACCGGACCCGGTGCTGCGCGACGATGGCGCGCTGTTCGGCATGCTGCACGGCAAGCCGGCGGCGATCGTCACGAAACTCGAAGGCGCGCCGCAACTTGCGCCCGGCGTCGAGCATTGCGTCGAGGTCGGGCAGATGCTCGCACGCATGCACCTCGCGGGCCGCGACTTCGCGCACCATCAGCCGAATCTGCGCAGTCTGCCATGGTGGGAAGAAACCGTGCCGACGCTGCTGCCGTTCGTCGACGATGCGCAGCGTTCGCTACTGACTAGCGAACTCGCGCACCAGCACGCATTTTTCGCATCCGCCGACTACGCGGCTATGCCCGGCGGCCCATGCCACTGCGATCTGTTCCGCGATAACGCGCTGTTCGCCGATGCGGCGCCCGGCACCGGACATCACGTGCGCCTCGGCGGCTTCTTCGATTTCTATTTCGCCGGCTGCGATAAATGGCTATTCGATGTCGCAGTCACCGTCAACGACTGGTGTGTCGATCTGCCGACCGGGCGCCTCGACGACGCACGGGTCGACGCGCTGCTGCGCGCGTACCAGACCGTGCGCCCGTTCACGCCCGAGGAGAATCGCCATTGGAGCGATATGCTTCGTGCGGGTGCGTACCGTTTCTGGGTCTCGCGCCTGTATGATTTCCACTTGCCGCGCGCGGCCGAGCTGCTGACGCCGCACGACCCCGGCCATTTCGAGCGCATTCTTCGCGAGCGCCTGCAGGGCGTCGCACTCCCTGGTATTCACACCTCATGCAACTGATCGAAGTCCCCGCGAAGACCGGCTATGTATGGTTCCGGCAGGGCATCTGGCTGTTCCGCAAGAACCCGCTCGCGTTTCTGACGCTGTTCTTCGCGTACCTGCTCGCGATGACGCTGATCTCGCTGATCCCGGTGATTGGTGGCGTGCTGCCGCTCGTGCTGATTCCTGGCGTCGCCGTCGGCTTTATGGCGGCTTGCCGCGACACGATCGCCGGCAAGCCGGTGTTCCCGACTATTCTGGTCGACGGCTTCCGGTCGTATGGCGCAACCGTCGCAAGGCGGCTACTGCTGTTGGGCGGGCTCTATATCGTTGCGATGGCGCTCGTGCTGGCGGGCTCCGCGCTCGCCGACGGCGGTGTGCTGCTGCGCCTGATGCTGAACGGCGAAACGATGCAGCAGGAAACGCTCGCGAACAGCAATCTGCCGCTTGCTGTCCTGACCGCGCTCGCGTTCTATGTGCCGGTCGCGATGCTGTTCTGGTTCTCCCCAGTTCTTTCCGCATGGCACGACGTGCCGCCGGTCAAGGCGATGTTCTTCAGTATCGTCAGCTGCTGGCGCAATCGTGGTGCATTTATCGTGTACGGCGTGCTGTGGTTTGCTGTTGCGATCACCGTGTCGCTCGGACTGTCAGCGCTGCTGCAGGCGCTCGGCGCCGGCGACCTCGCGCTGATCGTACTGATGCCCGCGTCGATCATCGTCACGACGATGCTCTATTGTTCCTTCTACGCGACTTATCGCGGCTGCTTCGGCGTACAGGGACCGGAGCAGCCAGTGCCGCCCGCGGCCTGATCCCCGCGACCGGCGCGCGACCGGCGCGCGATCAACCGGCGCTCAGCCCGCGGCCAGTCGACAACAGCGAGACGCGTCCTCCTCTATGTCACCGACGCTCGCGGGCGCGCGCCTCAGGCGGCCGCGCGACGCCGCGCCGCTCCACGCTGCGCTTCGCGCGACGCCACGGCTCAACACGGCTCGCCAGCGCAACACAATTGCAGGACAATGATTTGCACGCGATCGATTCGCGCACTTTCATTTCTCGCGAGGTGCATGATGCCCGCTCGCACTGCATTACCGCTTACGCTCGACGACCAGCTGTGTTTCGCGCTGTATTCGACTTCCCTCGCGATGACGAAAGCCTACAAACCGTTGCTCGACCGGCTCGGCCTTACGTATCCCCAATATCTCGCGATGCTGGTGCTATGGCAGCACGACGACATGACGGTCAAACACATCGCCGCGCGCCTGAACCTCGATTCGGCGACGCTTACGCCCTTGCTCAAGCGCCTCGAAGCACAAGGCTTCATTGAGCGTAGACGCGGCCTCGACGACGAGCGGCTGGTCTACATCCGCCTGACAAAAGCCGGCACGTCACTCAAGCGCGCAGCGCGCGACGTGCCCGGCGGGATTTCGACGGCGACCCAGCAAACGCCCGAATTCCTCGTGCGCCTGCGAGAGGACCTGACGCGGTTGCGCGGCACGCTCAACGAGCATCTGGAAAGCCGTTGAACGCCGACATGACCCGTGCACGGCGACTCGACACTTCCTTCGACAACGGCCTTGTCTGGTTTCGCCGCGACCTGCGCACCGGCGACAACGCCGCGCTTTACTACGCGCTGAAACACTGCCGGCGCGTGCAATGCGTATTCGTGTTCGATACGACGATCCTGCAGCCGCTAATCGATCGCGCGCATGAACAACATCCGGGCCACAAGCCGCAAGACCGGCGCATCGATTTCATTCTGGCGTCGCTGGCCGAACTGGACCGCTCGTTGCGCGAGGGTGGCGGCGGGCTGATTGTCGGCCATGGCGATCCGCGCGAGCTGATCCCGCAGCTGGCGGACCGGCTGAAGGTCGATGCGGTATTTGCGAATCACGATTACGAGCCGTCGGCGATCGAGCGCGACCAAGCCGTCGCTGCGTGCCTGCGCGACGCAAGTCGCGAGCTGATCACCTTCAAGGATCAGGTGATATTCGAGCGCGATGAAGTGCTAACGGGCGAGAGCAAGCCGTTCACGGTCTTCACGCCGTACCGCAACGCATGGCTCAAGCAACTCACACCGTTCGACCTGAGGCCATATCCGGTCGAACGATACGCGGCGAGCCTGTCGAAGCCACCCGCGAATCTCGACCACGGTCTGCCTGCGCTTGGCCGCCTGGGCTTTGCACCGAGCAATCTCCGCGACCTGAAGCTGCCGCCCGGCATCAGCGGCGCGCAGCAATTGCTCGAAGACTTTCTGACCCGCATCGATAGCTACGCCGAGCGACGCGACTTTCCGGCCGCCGCGGGGCCGAGTTACCTGTCCGTGCATCTGCGCTTCGGCACGGTATCGATTCGCACGCTCGCGCGACTCGCGCACGAACTATCGTTGCAGCCGGATGGAGGTGGCGCGGCGACCTGGTTGTCGGAATTGATCTGGCGCGACTTCTATTTCATGATCCTCGCGCATCATCCGCGCGTCGCGAGCGGTGCGCCGTTCAGGGCGGAATTCGACAGAATTCGCTGGGAGCATGGCTGCGCAGCCGACGCCGCGTTTGCCGCGTGGTGCGAAGGACGGACTGGTTATCCGCTGGTGGATGCGGCGATGCTGCAGATCAACCGCACCGGCTATATGCACAACCGTCTGCGGATGGTGGTCGCGAGTTTTCTGGTCAAGGATCTGGGCATCGACTGGCATCTCGGCGAACGCTATTTCGCCGAGATGCTGAACGACTTCGATTTCGCCGCGAATAATGGCAACTGGCAGTGGGCGGCATCGACCGGCTGCGACGCGCAACCGTGGTTCCGTATCTTTAATCCAGTCACGCAGTCGGAGAAATTCGACCCGCAAGGACGCTTTATCAAGCGCTACCTGCCGCAGCTGGAAAACGTTCCGCCTAAGTGGATACACGCGCCGTGGCTCGCCACCGACGAGCAACGCGCAGAGTGGGGCGTGACGCTCGGGGTTCACTACCCGCAGCCCATCGTGGACCACGCGCACGCGCGCCAACGGACGCTCGAGCGTTTTGGCGCGTCAAAGCCAGGCGCCGGCGCAGGTGGTGATGGTGGCGGCGCAGGCTCACGCCGCGCGCACAAGAAGACCGGTTAAGCGCTCGCAGCCACGAAGAGCGACGGCGAGCGCACCCGCGACCGGCAGGTCAACCCGCCGCGCAACGCTGACGCCGCACGCTCAGACCAACGCTTAATGCTGGCTCATCCACGACGGTTGACGACGCTGCGCTTCGCGATCGAGCTTGCGCATGCGGAATTCGAGATCGTACAGATCAGTCGCTTCCGACAGGTATGCGTCGTAACGCTCTTTGGCGGCTTCATCCGAAGACTTCGTGAGGAACAGGAAAAGACGGCTCAGTAGGTACATGGTTCAACCCCTATCGGTTCAGAACTAAGGGATTACCCCTAGTTGCTGCATTGCATTATAGGGAAAACCCTAGACCTGCGCCAGCTTTTCTTTAAAAAGAACCGTAAAAGCCACACTCAACGCGAAGCGGCCTTGCTGACGGCCTCCGGGGCGGGATTGCGACGCTGATACCGGAAGAATTCCCACAGCAGGCTGCTCGCGTCGGGACCGTTCGACGAATGGAACGGCACCGCGTCGTCGCCGCCGCTCCACGCGTGACCGAGCCCCTGCACACGGCACAGGCGCACGACCCGCCGCCCGCCGCGCACATAGTCGCGTGTCACCACCGCCGCCTTGCGCTCTTCCTTCATATCGCCGGCCTTACGCGCGCCACTCGCGTCGACCAACCGGTTCAGCCGCAGAAACTGACTGGCGAGCTGATCAGCATTGACTGGCGCGACGATGCGATCGCCCTCGCCTTGCACGATGATCGCCGGCATGCCGGGGTAAGCGTCGATGTCCGCGACCCGGTCGACTAGCGCGACCGGGTCCTGACGCGTGCCCCGCCGCATCACATCCATCCCGGTGATGCCCGAATGTGCTTCGCCAAATGCCGGCCCTGAATGGAGCGCGACCGCCGCGAAGCGGTCCGGATAGCGCAGCACAAGCAGCGACGCGAGACCCGCGCCGGCCGACAAGCCCGCGATATACACACGCTCCGCATCGAACCCGTACTCGTCGACCAGCGCATCGACGAGCGACACCACCGCCCGCGCTTCCGCGCCGCCGGCATTGTCGGAAACGTCGTACCAGTGCCAGCAGCGGTGCGCATGCGCGTGCTTCGACTGCTCCGGATAGACGACCGCAAAACCATAACGATCGGCCAGCAGGTTCATCCGCGTGCCTTCCGCGAATTCGTCGATGGTCTGTTTGCAGCCGTGCAGCATCACGACCAGCGGTGCGCCTCGCTGCGGCTTGCCCGCCGGCAGGTAAAGCCCGTATTGCAAATGGTTGACGAGCCGGCCCGGCGCGGCTGGCGCCGAGTGAAACGAACGCGTCCATGTGCCGCTCGCCCACGCCGCCGCGCGCGGACGCACGCGCGATTCCCGCGTGCCCGGATGCTGCGCATCGCGCACCGCCGTCTTGCGCACCTTGACGGGAGGCCGCGTTGAAGCCGGTCTTACCGGCCGGCTGGACATGCGCTTCGACGTCACGCGCGCGTGCTCTTTCTGGATGGCTATCAACCGTTTCAGGCCGCCGAGCCATATTTTTGTCAGACTTTTTGCCATGAACACCTCGCAAAAAGGGATCGGTGTGTCTGCCTAGATGAGGCCACTTGTGCATTGCACAATAACATCAATCCCGCTGCGATGCTGTCGACGAAACAGGTGTCCGATCGTTCGACCGAATAGGAACGGGCCGCGAGAACGCGGCGAACCTTGCGCGTTGCTGGCGGGCAGGCTCGCCACCGTACATATCGGGCATTTCGACGCTTTTTATACTTATAAAATACGCGTTCACCACCTGTGCAACGGCCAAATCCGCATCATGGGTTCGATTTCCGTCTTGGCGCATTTCACCTGACTTCGCAGCATTTTTGCCATGCCCGATCTGCCGCTTCATTTCTGGTACCTGACCAGCAGCCTTGGCGGCGTCAGCGTGACGCTGCCACTGACGATTGCGATCGCGCTGTGGCTCGCGGTCGGCTATTCGTCGCGGCTCGCGTTCGGGTGGATTGGGCTCATTGCGTGCTCGGCGTCGATCGTAATCGTCACGAAGCTGGCTTTCCTCGGCTGGGGCATCGGCGTGCGCGACTGGGATTTCACCGGACTCAGCGGCCACGCGATGATGTCGACCGCAATCTATCCGGTCGCGTGTTTCCTCGTCCTGTTGCCGGCGCGCACGGCGATTCGCGTAGCGGGCATCGTCGCAGGGTTTTGCATCGGCATTGCGATCAGCTTTTCACGGGTGATGGTCGAAGCACATTCGCCGTCGGAGGCGATCTTCGGCTGCGTGATGGGCGCGGCGACTGCGCTGCTATTTATCCGGCTCGCGTGGCACACCACCCGCAGCCGGAACCCGCTGTCGATCTTGCCGGTGATGATGAGCCTCGTCGTGCTGATCGCCGCGTTCCACAATATTCACATTCCGACGCACCGCTGGGTCGAGCACATTGCGATGAAAGTGTCCGGTCATGCGCGGCCGTTCGTCCGCGCGCGCTGGAAAGCGAACCATCACCACAGTCAGATCATTCCCGCGCCGTTGTCGCGTACGCACGATTCCATCGCGCCACCGCGAACCAAGTCCGTCTGAGCGCCGTCGACTGAAGTCAACGACCGCCATCGCAGTGTCACACCGCGTCCTGACTCACTATGGAACAGCAAAATTGCCGATCGCTATAGCCTCGACTATATTACGATAGCGTTCCATTTCATTTTCCTTTCCCCATTCGCTATCGAATCCCATGAGACCGCTCTCTCGCTTTTTCGCGCGCGCACTCGCCGCGACCGCCGTTGCGCTGACATTCGGCGCGCAAGCGCACGCGGACGATCTGACCGTTTCCGCCGCCGCCAGTCTGACCAACGCATTCAAGGCGGTCGGCGATGCGTTCGAGCAGCAGCATCCGGGCACGAAGGTGCTGTTCAATTTCGGCGCGTCCGATGTGCTAATGCAGCAGATTTCGAACGGCGCGCCCGCCGACGTATTCGCGTCCGCTGATCAAAAGGCGATGGACAAAGCTGCAGCCGAGAAGGTGATCGTGCCCGCGACGCGTAAGGACTTCGCGGCAAACTCGCTGGTGCTGATCGTGCCGTCGGACAGCCACTTCGCGCCGACCGCGCTCAATGCGCTGACCGCGGCGAACGTGAAGCGCATCGCGTATGGCGATCCGGCATCGGTGCCCGTTGGCCGCTACGCGGAAGGCGCGCTGAAATCGGCAGGCGTATGGGACGCGGTCAGTCCGAAAGGTGTGCTCGCAACCAATGTGCGCCAGAGCCTCGACTACGTTTCGCGCGGCGAAGTCGACGCGGGCTTCGTGTTCGGCACCGACGCGGCTATCATGCCGGAGCGCGTGAAAGTCGCGCTGACCGTGCCGACACAATCGCCGATCACGTATCCGATTGCGCGGGTCGAGGGCAGCCGTTATGCGACCGATGCGCAGGCGTTTATCGCGTTCGTGCTGTCACCGGCGGGGCAAGCGGTGCTCGCGAAGCATGGCTTTAAACCCGCGTCAGCGCACTGACCGCCTGACTCCACCTCCCTTATCGAATCACCATGGAACAAGCGTGGGTGCCGCTTCTGCTGTCATTGAAAGTGGCCGGCTGGGCGACCGTGCTCAACTTCATCTTCGGCGTGGCCGCGGGCCTCGGGCTGTCGCGCTGGCGCTCGGGCGCGCGGGATGTCGTCGATTCGCTGCTCACGCTGCCGCTCGTGATGCCACCGACCGTGCTCGGCTACTACCTGTTGGTCCTGCTCGGCCGGCGCGGCGTAGTCGGCGGCTGGCTCGACCGGTTCGGCATTCAGCTGGTGTTCACATGGCAAGGCGCAGTGATCGCATCGATGGTCGTTGCGTTTCCGCTCGTGCTGAAGTCCGCTCGAGCGGCGTTCGAATCGGTCGACCCGCAACTGGAGCGCGCCGCGCGCACGCTTGGTATCGGCGAAACCGCGATCTTCTTTCGCGTGACCTTACCGCTCGCGATGCGCGGCATTCTCGCCGGCACGCTGCTCGCATTTGCGCGCGCGCTCGGCGAATTCGGCGCGACGCTGATGATTGCCGGCAATCTGCCGGGACGCACGCAAACCTTATCGGTTGCCGTCTACGCGGCGGTCCAGGCAGGCGACGACCGCACCGCGAATTTACTCGTGCTGGTCACCTCCGTCACCTGTGTCGCGATCCTGCTGCTCGCCGGCCGCCTCGTACCGCAACATTCGCTGATGACGTCCCGCTGACATGCCGCTCTGCGTCGATATCCGCAAGACACTGACCAGCGCCGAACGCCACTTCACGCTAAACGTGTCATTTACAACGACGGCGCAGCGTGTCGTGCTGTTCGGCCCGTCAGGCGCGGGTAAAAGCCTGACGCTGCAGGCGATCGCGGGACTGTTGCGCCCCGACGACGGCGCGATCACGCTGAACGGCGACACGCTATTCGACAGCGCGGGCGGGATCGACCAGACACCGCAAACGCGCAAGCTCGCGTATCTGTTTCAGGACTATGCGCTATTTCCGCATCTGAACGTGCGGCAGAACATTGCGTTCGGATTGCACGGCGGCTGGATGAACCCGCGCCGGCGCGTGTCGCACGCGGATGTCGACTACTGGCTCGATGCGCTCGATCTGCGCAGCGTCGCGGGGAATCATCCCGTGCAGTTGTCGGGCGGGCAGAAGCAGCGCGTCGCGCTGGCTCGCGCGCTGGTTGCGAAGCCGCGTCTGCTGCTGCTCGACGAACCGTTCTCGGCACTCGATGGCCCGCTGCGCAACCGGATGCGCCGCGAGCTATCGGATTTGCAAACGCGCCTCGATATTCCGATGCTGCTCATTACGCACGACCCGGACGATGTTGCGTCGTTTGGCGATCAGGTCGTGCAGATCTATGACGGCTGCGTGCGCGAGCAGTTGCCGTTTCCGGGCTACGCGCGCAGTACGTTCTAGTACGCGAGAGCGCGCCGCGATCTCATCCGGTCACGCCGAGAATGACACTCGATGCTTTAAACGCGGCCACCACCGGTTGACCTTCCGCGAGGCCAAGCTTGTCGACGCTCTCGTTGGTGATGACTGCCGTCACAACCGTCGTCGCATCGAGCGCCACCGACACTTGCGCATTCACCGCACCGCGCGTCACCGCGGACACTGTGCCGCGCAACTGGTTGCGTGCGGACAGTTGCGTCGACGTGTGTCCATCATCGACGAGCAGAATGACCCACGATGCCTTCACGAGCGCAAACGCGGCAACGCCTTCGGCGAGTCCAAGCGTCTCGGTGCTTTCATGCGTCAGTACCGCGACGATTGTCTGGCCGCCCGGCAACGCGAGCGATACCTCGTCGTTCACGGTGCCACGTTGGACTGACGCGACCTTTCCGTATAACTGATTGCGCGCGCTCGTCTTCATGCCAATACGGCCGATCATCGCCCAATCGCCCGCGAAGCCCTCGATCGCCGCGCCCGCGCGTTCGAGAAACTTGCCATGCTCGCGTTCGACCGCGCGAAACGTGTCGATCAGGCTCAACGCGCGACGCGTGAGCGTCGTGCCGCCGCCGCCCTTGCCGCCGGTCGAACGTGCGACCAGCGGTTCGCCCGCCAGATTATTCATCGTATCGACCGCGTCCCACGCGGCCTTGTAGCTCATGCCGACCGATTTCGCCGCACCGGTGATCGAACCGGTTTCATGAATCGCAGCAAGAAGCGCAATGCGCGATGCGCCGCCAAGTGTCCGCTCGCCGGACTTGAACCACACCGAACCAGCGAGCTCGAGCGTCTCTCGCCCCGGTTCGTCTGAGGAGGATTGGATCATGGTTGTGTATGCAACTAAATGAAGGGTCGACGCATTATAGCGGTTGTGCCTGAGTTCAGCCCGCGCCACCGCTCGCAATCTTCGGCTTGCGCAAATCGCCCAGTAGGCGCTCGCCTTCTTTCGCGGTGGTGCGCTTGAGCGCTTCGCACCAGCCTCGTGCGAAGCCAAGCTGATACGGCGGCACGTCCAGTTGCTCGAGAAAATGCAACGCGACGACAGCGTCGTTACCGTCGCCGAGCACGCTTTGCACACGCGACAACGTCCTCACCACATCACGACGTGTCTTGTGCGTAATGATCGGTTCAAGAAACTCGAGCGCGTAGCGCAGGCGCTTCGCCTGAATGCGAACACGATGGCGCGACGCATCGTCGAGCGCCGTCAGCTTCGTGTCGCGCGTCACTCGATCATAGTGCTTCGCGACGCGCTTTTTCGCGTAGCCGCGCAGCGAACGGCCGCGCACCGCTTCGGGTGTGCCGCGCATCGCGAGATCGCTGATCCACTCGAGCCACGCGAGCACGAGTTCCGCATAAGCGGACGAGCGCAGCGCCTGTTGAACGTGAGCGCGTGCGTCGGCGCGCCGTTGATTGGCCGCGTCGCGCGTCGCGTTCCACGAGGTGGCATCGACGTCCGCTTCAGCGAGCTCGGGCAGCGTTGAATCGGCGAACACGTCCCAGTCGCGCGCCTCGCCTAACAGATCGCTCAGCCGTTTGAGACGCGGCTCGATACGCGCGGTCCACCCGCCGTCGACCCATGCGGGAAAAATCTTCGTCACCGTTTTCAAGCGGCGCTGTGCGACCCGCATCTGATGGATGAATTCGACGTCGGGCGCATCGCGCACCACCGCTTCGTTGCCGAACCATTGCTCAGCGATGTTGCGTTCGATCACACGCAGCGCCCGATGCGGCGTGCGCGCACCGCCCAGATCGAGCGGCCTTGCGCGCGCCGGCGCGTTGTCGCGTGCGATATCGACCCGGCATACACGGTCGAACGCATCGGCCAGCACCGGGAAAGCCGGCAACGCGGCAACCAGTTCGTTGGCCACCGCAAACAGCGCCGCCAATGCGGATTCGGCAGTCGGCACGGGTCGCGCGGGTGAAGTGGCTTCGTGCGTGGCTTCGTCCACAGGTTCGGATAGTGCGCGGACTGCGTCGTCGGTGACCGGCTCGGCTTCGGGTTCGCCTGCGTCGTCTTCGTCATCCGGCCATTGCGTGGTGATGCGCAATTCGCGCAGCGCAGGCGAAGCATCGGTGCCAGGACATGTGCAGCGCATGCTGACCAGCGCGACGTCGACGTCAACCTGTCGTGCGGTCTGTCGCCGCCATGTGATCCGGCGGCTGGTTTCGAGCGTCGCAACGGTCGTCAATTTGCCGGCATCCGCAAGCACTTGTGCGAGGGCAGCGGGCGCATCGCCGAAGGCGGATTCGAACGCGGTGTCAGGTGCAGGATCAAGCATCGCATCCGGTTCAAGCATCGCATCGCAAACGACGTGGCAAATCGCCACGCCCGGCGCATGTGCTTCCCGATGCGACGCCATTGCGCGCCGCCGGCCGTCCAACGTTTCGGTGGTCACGCGCCACCCGCCATCCGCAAGCTTGCGCTTGAAGTCGAAGCCAATCAGCATGCGCGGCGCGACGTCTTCGCCGGTGCGCTCGAAGCCGGGCAGCGCATCGAGCGTTTCGGTGAGCGCGGTATCGATTCGTTCGGGCGATTGCCCCTGTTGTTCGAGCCACGCGAGAACCGTGGGCTCCGGAAGATTCAGCACGATTTCCAGCACACGACCCATGGACACTCCAAGCGTGGCGAATGGTGTGGATGGCCCGGCGTCGGCCTTTGGTGCGTTATCGATGGTACACGCGCGGCATGGCGAGCGTCACGCCGCACTGCACGGCATTCTGACAAGCAGCGTACGCCGGACCTAGAATAATTTTTGGCCTGTCGAGCGAAGTGCTTGACGTACGTTAAGTTCGCGTCGCTGGGTCACTACCCCACTTCGGAGGAGACGACACCCATGCAAATCGATCTATCCGGCAAGACCGCGGTCATCAGTGGCTCGACTTCAGGCATCGGGCTCGCCATTGCAACGGGCATTGCGATGGCCGGTGCCGACACAGTGATCAACGGCCGCAATCAGCGCACCGTCGACGAGGCCGTCGAAACCATCCGCGGCAACGCGTCGGGTGCGAAGGTTCGCGGCGTCGCGGCGGACCTCGGTAGCCGCGCTGGATGCGAATCGTTCGTAAAGACAGTGCCGGATGCGGACATCGTCGTGAACAACCTCGGCTTCTATGGCCCGAGCGACATTTTCGCCACCGGTGACGATGAATGGGAGCGTTACTTCCAGATCAACGTGATGTCGGGCGTGCGCATCACGCGTGCGTATCTCAGGGGAATGATGGAGCGCCGCTGGGGACGCGTGGTGTTCGTTTCGTCCGAATCGGGGCTGAACATTCCGGCGGACATGCTCGCATACGGCTTTTCGAAGACCGCGCAGCTGTCGATTGCGCGCGGCATCGCGAAGTACGCGGCCGGCAGCGGTGTAACCGTGAACTCGGTGCTGCCCGGCCCGACGCTGACCGACGGCGTGCGTGAGATGCTAAAAGAGACCGCGCAGAAAGAGAACAAGACGATCGAGCAGGCCGCCGACGAATTCGTCATCGGCCACCGCGCAACGTCGATCATCCGCCGCGCGGCGAGCCCGGAAGAGGTCGCGAATATGGTCGTGTACATCTGTTCGCCGCAAGCGTCCGCGACGACCGGCGCGGCGTTGCGCGTGGATGGCGGCGTGGTCGACACGATCGGGTGACGGGCAGGCCTCGGGCCGCGCTGATCACGTACTGCGCGAGCCCGTTCCGTGTCGTATGAAGATGTCGTCCCTCGGCATCTTTTCGCGTTACTCCGCTTGCATAAATCCACATATGGACTAAGATTGATGTAAAGTTCATTTGAGGACTTTATCCATGCCTTCAGCCGCCTATAGTTCCGATGCCCGTTCCGGCGCCGCACGACCGTCACGGCGCAGCCAGTCCGACCCGTCGCTTGCCAGCATGTCGGCGGCCGGCTTGCGCGCATTCTTCGCGATTGCGCGAGATTGGGATCTGAGCACCGACGAGCAGATCGTGCTGCTCGGCTCGCCCGGACGTTCGACGTTCTTCAAATGGAAGCAGGAGCCGCAAGCGGCGCGGCTCGCGCGCGATACGCTCGAAAGGCTGTCGCTGCTGCTCGGCATCTACAAATCGCTGCAAATTCTGCTGCCGCAACCGGCTGCCGCGGACGCGTGGATCAAGCGCCCGAACAGCGCGCCGCCGTTCGGCGGCCGTCGTGCGCTGGACCGGCTGCTGGCCGGCAACATCAGCGATCTGGTCGCGGTGCGCCAGTATCTCGACGCAATGCGAGGCGGCTGGGCGTGACGGAATCGAAATGGCAGGAACGCTGGCCCGCGTCGCCGCTCACGTGGTTGCCCGCCTATCGCGTCGTGCCGACGCGCTTTCCAGCAGTCAATCTGTTCGATCGCGTCGCATCGCCCGAAGATTTCGACGCGCTGTACGCGCTCGAAGCGATGACCAACGACCGGTTACGCACCGAAGTCGGCGAACTGGATCTCGTGCCGCGCGACGAACGCCGTTTTGGTCCGGGCTGGGGGCCAATCATGGCGGCTTTCACGCATCTGAATCCGCTGGGCAGCCGTTTTTCGGATGGCACCTACGGCGTGTTCTACTGCGCGGCGTCGCGCGCGACCGCGATTGCGGAAACGCGCTATCACTCCGCGTTATTTCTCTCGGCCACGCAGGAGCCGCCGTTGCGTCAGCAGATGCGGCTGTACACGGTTCTGGCGGAAGGCGATGTGGTCGATCTGCGCAACGGCGCGCGCACTGTGACAGGAGCCGTTAGCGTTGGCAGCACGCGCGCGGAGTGTCCGGAGAGCACGGAACGCATGCCGGATACCCTCGCCCGCTTTGATCCCGCCGTGCTGTCTGCGTCCGACTACACCGCCGGACAGGCGCTGGGTCGCGCGGTACGCGCGGCGAGCGCGCCTGGCATCGTCTATCCGTCGGTACGCGACCCCGCCGGCGAATGTCTTGCCGCGTTCCGCACGACGCTGCTACGCGATTGCCATCACGCGGCATACCTCGAGTACAACTGGAACGGCAGCAAGATCGACGTGGTGTTCGAACTGAATCAGGTCGGCTGACCCGCGCAACAGCGGATGATCCGCCGATCAAGGAAACGCAAGCGCCGCGGCGCCTCCCGCACGCGCCATATCGACGCTCACCGACCAGCGCTGCGCGGTGCGCGCCTCGACGACGGTCAGCTTGCCGCCCGGCCCGAACGCGCCGGTGTCGATAAACGCCTGTGCACCGACTTGCACCACTTCGCGCACTGGCGTGTGTCCGCAATAAGTGGTCGACAACCCGCGCACACGGGTCGCATCGTAGTTACCTAACGCGAGGTCGCGTCCCCACAAAAGCCGCTGACGTGTCGCAGTCGAAAAGTCGCCGCGATCGAGTTCGGCGTCGGTGCCGAAAAACTCGGCATGCAAAATATTGAACCGCTCGCTGCCGGTACCGACCACGCGCACGAGCGGCAGCAGGCGCAACCGCTGCGCGTAGTCGCGCAATCTTTCGTCCGACAAGTTTTCGCCCCACTGTCCGCCGATGTCGTACCACCACTTGCGCCGCAAGCGCCCTTCGGCGACGCCGCACAACGTATCTTCATGATTGCCGAGTACGGCATAGAACCACGGCTTGTCGAGCAACGCGAGCGCTGCTTCGGACTGCATGCCGCGGTCGACCAGATCACCGACAGAAAAAAGGCGGTCACGCGCGGGGTCGAACACGATCTCGCGCAGCAGATAGCGCAAGGCGTCGACGCAACCGTGCAGGTCGCCGATGACAAAGTCCCGGCCGACCCGATTTACCGGGTGATGTTGAACGGTAGTGACCAGAGTGGGCTCCATCTTTCGATGATAGTGCGATGACACGCCGCCTGTATGAGCGCTGTCGATCTTAAAACGCATTTTTGACTCTACATCCAATTGACGAGTTGCACATTGAACCGTCGCGCAACGGCAAATCGTGCCGACGATTTCTTAACGGTTCATTAAGTCGGTTACTGTTGCTGACTGCGCAGTTGTTCGACCTGCACCGCGGTGACCGACGCGCGCGGATTGCCGAATCGCGCCGTTACGTAGTTGGCGAGAGCAGCAATCTGCACGTCAGTCAATTGATTGCCAAACGACGGCATCAATATTTCCGCTTGCTGTGTCTTACGGCTGACACCCTGCAGGATCACCATCACCAGATTGGCTGGATCGGTCGCGCCAGCGACGCTGTTGTGAATTAATGGCGGATACGCGCCCGGTGCGCTTGCGCCAATGCCTTCGCCGGTCCAGCGATGACAGCTTGCGCAATTCGCGATGAAAAGCTGCGCGCCGTTGACACCGTTGATCGCAGCGCCACGCAACGCGGTGACATCGGTGGCTGGCACGCCGCGCGTGTCGCGCGGCTGCGTGTCCGCGCGGCGCACCGGCGGCAGTGCACGCAGATAAACCGCGATCGAGCGCAAGTCCTCACCGGACAGATACTGTGTGCTGTCCTCGACGACCCGCGCCATCGGCCCCGCCGCATTCGCGCGCCCCGACGCGACTCCGCTCGACAGATACGCGACGACATCGGCATCGCTCCAGTCGCCGATTCCGCTGAGCTTGTCCGGCGTGATATTGAACGCGTGCCAGCCGGCGCGCGTCGCACCGGATAATCGCTCGCGCGACTGCAAACCATCCATGAAATTACGCGGCGTGTGACATTCGCCGCAATGCGCAAGCCCGTCGACCAGATACGCGCCGCGATTCCATTCCGCGCTCTGTTTCGGATCGGGAACGAAGCGGCCCTCGTCGAAGTTGAACAGATTCCAGAAGAACATCAGCCAGCGCTGGTTGAACGGAAACCTCAACGCGTTGGCAGGCGGCGTGCTGTGAATCGGCGCGACCGTATTCAGATACGCACGGATCGCCAGCACGTCGCGGTCCATCACCTTCGTGTAAGACGGATACGGAAACGCCGGATAGAGCCGCTCGCCCGTCTTGCCGACCCCTTCGTGCATCGCGCGCAAGAAGTCTGCGTTGCTCCATTGGCCGATACCGGTGTCAGCGTCCGGCGTGATGTTCGGCGTGTAGATCGTGCCGAAGCGCGTGTTCATCGCGACCCCGCCGGCGAATGGCCGGCTTCTGTCGGATGTGTGACATCCGAAGCAGTTACCCGCGCGCGCGAGATACTCGCCGCGTTTCGCGAGTTCGGTGCTATCCGCGCCGTCGAGTTCGGCGGGGCCGCGCGCGGCCGCGACCGCCATCGGCAACTCATCGTTGCGAACCGCATCGGCGCCGTGCACTTCGAGCCACGCGATATACAACGCGAACAACGAAAACGCGGCAGCCAGCGTCGCCATATTGACCACTCGATGCCGCTGCAAGCGCCGCTGCTGCGCGAGCCGTTGCTCGCGCAACGCGTCGCCGCCCGCACCAGCCGGCCGCACGCGAGACGTCGGATTCGTCATCGTCGGAAGCTCCGTGGGCAGGCTCAAAGTTCGCGCTTCAGCTTGTCGGCAAGCTGAAGCGCAAGCGCGGCGATCGTCAGCGTGCAATTCACCGAGCCGGCGCTCGGCATCACGCTGCTGCCCGCGATAAACAGATTCGGATGATCGTGCGTGCGGCAATCCGCATCGACAACGGAATCGGCAACCTTGCTGCCCATGATCGTTGTACCCATGATGTGGTTGTTCGGTGCAAAGTTATCGTCGTACGCAACTTCAGTGCCGCCGAACAGCGCGGCGATGCGTGTGTACTGATCGTGTGTATCGGCCGCGCTCTTTTTCACATAGTCGCCGATCGAGTAGTGGATTTCCGGGCGCGCGATGCCGAGTGCGTCCTTGTGTTCCGTTGACGGCACGATCCGGTTTTGCGGATCGGCTAAAGGCTCGTGCATGCTGTTGATCGTCACCAGACGCGCCGCGCGGTTGCGAATCTGCCGGTCCAGCTCGGCGCCGGTCAAGCCGCCCGCGAGCAGCGACGCGGTAATCGCGAGCGTCGGCGTCGCATTGGACACGTGCAGCTTCTTCGCCGCGTAATCCGAACGGAACGCGCCGTCACGGAAATTGACCACCGATGTCATTTCCATCGGCCCGCGCCCCGGCCACAACGATTCGTTCGCGAGAAACGAAACGCCGGTGCCCGGATGGTCCATCAGATGGCGGCCGACCTGATCGGAACGGTTGCCGATGCCGCGCGGAAAAGCATCGGATGTCGACATCAGCATCAGCTTCGGCGTTTCGATTCCGTTCGCGGCGAGCACGAATAGTTTGCCGGTGACGCGGGTGCTGTTGCCGTTTGGGTCCTTGTAATGCACTGCGGTGATCAGCCCTTTGTTATCGGCTTCGATGCGGAAGGCGACTGCTTGCGCACGCAGCGTCGCGCCCGCCTGCTCCGCTTTGTCGACATGCGCGATGCCGTTGTACATCGCGGCGATCGGACAAACCGGCATGCAGCTATTGTTGCCGCAGCAGGTCGGTCTTTCATCGTACGGGCGGCTATTGCGCGCGACCGGCTCGGACACGACCTGAAAACCGCTCGCGTTGAGCACGTCGCTGACTCGCTGATCCATATACGACAGCGGCAACGCGCGCATCGGATACGGCTGCGAGCGCGGCGAACCGAGGTCGACCGATGCATCCGGGCCCGACACGCCGAGCGCGACTTCCGCTGCGCTGTACCACGGCTCGAGCGTTTCATACCGATAGGGCCAGTCCCGCCCGACACCGTAACGCGTTTGCAACTGGAAGTCCTGCGGCAGCAACCGCCACGCGGCGGCCGCCCAGTTCCACGTGGTGCCGCCGACCACGCGCAGATATTGCGCGTGAAACGGATCGTCGCCTTTCTGGATCAGATAGTTGTTGGCCGGTGTGGTCTGCGGATGCGGAGCATACGGCGTCGACGGATAAGCGGTCGCGAAATCTGCCTTCGCCGCCGAGTTGCGAAAGTTTTCGACGATCTGCCAGCGCGGCACGCGCGGCCCCGCCTCGAGCATCAGCACGGAAGCGCCGGCCAGCGCGAGCTGATGCGCGACGAGGCTGCCCGCGACCCCCGAACCGACGACCACGATATCCGCGGACTCACGCATTCGTCGGTTTCTGCGACCAGTAGAACGGGATGTCGCGGCAATAGGACGGCACCGTCAGCACGTCCTTCACCGGATCGAACATCAGCGCGCTTTCATAGGCGATTACCCGCGCATGCGGTGGCTCGCCGACCAGACCCAGATACCACGCGCGCACGATCGCAGTCACTGTGGCGGCGAGCGCGGGCGTATCGGCCTGCAATGCGGCGATCACCGTATCGGATGGCACGCCGCCGTGCGTGAGCAGCCAGCTGTTGAGCGTCGCGACGTTCTGCGTGAACCGGTTGTCCGCGTTCGATAGCGCTTCATACGCGCGCTTGCCGAGCACCGGGTCGAAGCGGGTGCGGCCGGTCAACTTCTGTGACAGTGCGATAAATGCGTCGAAGCCGCCGCCGGCGGGAGGAAGCGTGTCCGCGTACGCGGGCGCGAGAGGGGCGACGGAGCCGGCCGCAAGCGCGGCAGCGGACGCACAAGCGCCGGCGAGCCACGCGCGGCGGCTCGCTGAATGCGTCGCTCGCACCGCGCGAGGTAGGCGCGCGCGTGCGTTCCGCATTTCAGCATCTGTCATAGGGGCTCCGGATCGTGTTCGTATTGCGGTCCGTGATGCGCACAATGAAGCGCGTTGCTCACGGGCCGTCTGCCCCAGTACTTGCCATGCGTGGTCTCTGTGCCGCTTGAATGAAGCGGTCTCTGATCTGCGCCGTTGCGTGAAAGCTTCGCTTGAAAGCCTCCCGCAAGCGGACTGCGTAAAACTGTGCCGGGGAAATATAACGTCCGCGCGGCCGTTCGACAATCGGTCCGCATGGAGTGTTGCAATGCGGCCCTGCACTGCGCGGTAGAATTCGCGCCCGACCTATCGAAGACTCTAATGAACCTGTACCCGCAAGTGCTACGCAACCGGCCGCGCATGGTCATCGCGGCCGTCGCCGGTCTGCTGATCGCGCTGCTGCTCTTGCCGTCACCCGTCAAACCGACCGCGCGCGCATTGATCGGCTGGGATGCGGCCGTGTGGATCTATCTCTTGCTGATCTGGATTCACATGGCCCGCGCGGATCACGACCAGGTCCGCGATCTGGCGGTGCGCGAGGACGAAAACGACGGTGTCGTGCTGATCATCGTCAGCGTCGCGACGATCGCGAGCATCGCCGCGATCGTGCTCGAACTCGCGACAGCGAAAGGCGGTGGCGGCGCAACCGTCGCGCCCGGCGTGTCGCACTATGTGCTGACCGCGCTGACGCTGATCGGCGCGTGGTTCCTGATTCCGACGATCTTCACGCTGCACTACGCGCGCCTCTACTTCAGCGGCACGACGAAGGAAACCGCGCTGCTCTTTCCGGATCACAAGCTCGATCCGAATTACTGGGACTTCCTGTACTTCTCTTTTACGATTGCCGTCGCTTCGCAGACATCCGACGTCGTACTGAGATCGCGCCAGATTCGCCGCGTGGCGCTCGCGCAATCGGTGCTGTCGTTCTATTTCAATGTCGCGATTCTCGGTCTGTGCATCAATATCGCGGCCGGGTTACTCGGCTCGTGACGCGAGTCGCACGAGCGGTGATGCCAGCGGTCACCCCCGCGCGGCCGCGTATGTAAGAGTCGGCCGACTATTCTCCCGATTTACACGCCGCCAGCGCTGCATCCGGCATCGCGCGGCGCCACACTTTATTTGCGAGTCTGCGCGATGCCTTGCCGGCCGCGCATTCCGCGCGCTTTCGATGCAGGCGGGCCGTTTCCCGCCCGCCAATTGGCATAACGCTTGCTCGCCCATGGCGTGCTCTTGCCGAGGGGTTCGGCGCACCCGGGTGGCCGGTGCCGATTGCCGAAGCGCGGACGCCGGATGTCAGGCCCCGGCAACGCGGCGGAAATGGCGCACCGTGCCCGGCTGCAAGCGGGGTTGCGAATCCGCCAGGCGTCCTGCCGCCTGATGCACTAAATTGTGACGAGTAGCCAGTCAGTCGGACCCGACGTAGTGACAACGGAAACAGGCAGCACTTGCCCATGCTCAAAAGCGCCGTCGCTCTAGCATCGCGCGGCATCCGGCTCTGAAAGCCCAATAAGCGGCTGTGATCGCACATCCGGTGCATCCACGCCGCGGCAAGACGAATCTGGAAACGATCGATGGAAGCTCCCCACGCCTATGCGCCGCGGATCTACTTTGTTCACTCCCTGCTCGTCGGTCCGCTCGACGCGTGGTCTGCTCAATTCGCACACGCCGCCGCACTCGGCTTCGACCATGTCCTGATCGGCGCGCTGTTCAAACCCGGCGCGGCCGGCCACACGCAGATCGTCAGCGATCACGCGCAACTGCACCCGGTGTTCGGCAACGGCCAGCCGGCCGCCGACGCGCTGCAACGCCTTGCCGGATTCGCGCGCCAGTACGGCCTCACACTGCTGGTCGATCTGGTGATCGACCGGGTCGCCGCCGACGGCGCGCTGTTCAACGCACATCGCGACTGGTTTCATCCGTTCGAGCCGGAGGAAGCGCGGCTCGATCCTCGCCATGCGCGACACGAAGACAACGTCGCGTATGCGAACTTCGACGGCGCAGCGTGCGCGTCGCTGATCGACTGGTGGACACAGGTGATGCGCGCACTCGCGCAAGCCGGCATCGGCGGGTTCCGCTTCGATTCGCCGCATCGCGTACCGGCGTCGGTCTGGCGACGGCTGCGCGCCGGCGTGCGCGAGCAGCATGCGTCGACCCGCTTTCTGGCGGCGACGCCGGGCCTTACGCGCGCCGATTTGTTGAGCCTCGAAGGCGCCGGCTTCGATAGCGTGTTTTCGTCGTCGCGGTGGTGGGACTTCCGCGCACCATGGATGATCGACGAACATCACGCGCTGTCGCGCGTCGGCGCACCCGTTGCGTTTCCCGAAGCGCCGTATGGCACGCGCCTCGTGCACGACGTCGCCGATACGCACGACGCGACGATCGTCGAACGCGTGTATCGGCGCGCGCTCGCCGCGGCGACCACGATCGGCACCGGCTGGATGATGCCGATGGGCTTCGAATACGGTGTCGCTGAACCGATGTCGTATCTGCACGGCGATCCGCGCGCGTTTGCGGACGAATGCCGCGCGCGGCGCTTCGATCTGAGCCAGCACGTGAAGCACGCGAACGCATTGCAACGCGACACCTGGACGTTGCAGACCGCCGGCGAGCTGCGCGTGCTCAGCGCGCCCGATGCGCCGCTCGCGGTCCTGCTGCGCGGCGATCAACGCGATCTGCGCGATGCGAACGAAGCATTGCTGGCCGTGTTCAATCCCGAGTTGAGCGTACCGGTGTATGGCGACCCCGCGCGCTTCCTCGACGGCGTGCCCGGCAATTTCACGCGCTTCGTGCCGCTGCACGGCGATGCGAACACGCCGCCTGCACCGCTCAAGCCGTTTGCTGTCGCGCCCGCCGGCTTCAAACTGCTGGCCGCGGTGCCGGACAAGCCGGTGGTGCTTGCGCCGCCCGTCGACAAGCGCACCAGCAAGACGTCCGCGCACAAAACCGTGCTCGATGCGATCGCGGCGCCGCGCGTCGCGATCGAAAGCGTGACGCCATCGGTCGACTATGGGCGCTTTCCGGCCAAGCGCGTGGTCGGCGAGCGCGTGCCGGTGAGCGCCGCGATCTTTGCCGAAGGGCACGACAAGATTGCCGCCGCGGTGATCTGGCGCGCGGCCGATGAAACCGCGTGGCACGAAGCCTCGATGACGCCCGCGCAACCGGCCGGCAACGACTTGTGGGAAGCGCACATTCCGCTCGAGCGGGTCGGCCGTCATGAGTTCACGGTAATCGCGTGGCGGGACGACTTCGCGTCGCTGGTCGACCATATGCAGAAGAAGCTGAAGGCCGACCAGCCGGTTGATCTCGAACTCGAGGAAGCAAAGCATCTGTTTGCGCTGGTGCTTGCCGAAGTCGAAACGGCCAGCGACAGCGGTGCGGACCCGAAACCGCTTGAACAGGTGGTCAAGACGTTCACCAAGGCCGATACCGCCGCTCGTCTGCAGATCGTGCTCGCGCCGTCGACCGCGCAGGCCGTCGCGGCTGCGCGCCACCGGCCTTCGCTATCGCGCGATGGCGCGATCTACAAAATCGACGCCGAACGCGCGGCTGCGCGCTTTGCGAGCTGGTATGAGATCTTCCCGCGCTCGATGAGCGACGACGAGCACCGCCACGGCACCTTCGACGACGTGATCGGCAAACTGCCGCGCATCCGCGATATGGGCTTCGACGTGCTGTACTTCCCGCCGATCCACCCGATTGGCAAAGCGAACCGTAAAGGCCGGAATAACACGCTGACGGCCGGCCCCGACGACGTCGGCAGTCCGTATGCGATCGGCGGCGATGCGGGCGGCCACACGGCTGTGCATCCGGAGCTCGGCACGCTCGACGATTTCCGACGGATGCTCGCCGCCGCGCACGACCATGGCCTCGAGATCGCGCTCGATTTCGCGATTCAATGCTCGCCCGATCACCCGTGGCTGAAGGAGCATCCGACATGGTTCGCGTGGCGCCCCGACGGCACGCTGCGCTATGCGGAAAATCCGCCGAAGAAGTATCAGGACATCGTGAACCCGGACTTCTACGCGCGCGATGCAAAGCCCGATTTGTGGATCGCACTGCGCGACGTGATCCTGTTCTGGATCGACGCGGGCGTGCGTGTGTTTCGCGTCGATAACCCGCACACGAAGCCGCTACCGTTCTGGGAATGGATGATCGCCGATGTGCGCGCGCGTCACCCGGACGTGATCTTTCTATCGGAAGCATTCACGCGGCCGCGCGTGATGGCGCGCCTCGCGAAGGTCGGCTTCTCGCAGTCGTACACGTACTTCACATGGCGCGAGTCGAAGCGCGATTTCACCGAGTATCTGACCGAACTCACGCAGACGAATCTGCGCGATTTCTTCCGGCCAAACTTCTTCGTCAATACGCCGGATATCAACCCGCGGCATCTGCAATGGTCGGGTCGCGCGGGCTTTGTGATCCGCGCCGCCCTGGCGGCGACGCTGTCCGGGCTGTGGGGTGTCTATAGCGGCTTCGAACTGTGCGAAGCCGCGGCGTTGCCGAACAGCGAGGAATACCTCGATTCGGAAAAGTATCAACTTCGTGCATGGGACTGGAACCGGCCGGGGAATATCGTCGGCGAGATCACCGCGTTGAATCGCATCCGCCGCACGAACCCCGCGCTGCATACGCATCTGGGCCTCACGTTCCTGCCCGCGCACAACGACCACATCCTGTTCTTCGAGAAGGCGACCGACGCGCGCGATAACGTGATCGTCGTCGCGATCAATCTCGATCCGTTCAATCAGCAGGGTGCGGACATCGAACTCTCGTGGGCGACATTCAATCGCTGGCAACTGCACGATCATGCGAGCGTCGACGTGATCGATCAGATGAACGGCGAGCGATTCCAGTGGCATGGCCGCTGGCAGCATGTGCAACTCGATCCGAATACACGGCCTTTCGCGATCTGGCGCATCGAACCCGCCGGCGGTTTGCCGCGCGACGCGATACCGGAAGCGGAACAGGCTGCACTGGCCGGTGGCGATCTAGCCGACCCACTCTCCGAATGAAGGTGCGAAATGAAGCGTGACGATCCTTCTGATAGCGCAGTACAGGCGACCATCGCCGATCCGACCGTCGAAGAGCCGGTCACGGAGCGGCCCGCACGGCGTCGTAAAACCTCGACGTTGTCCGACGATCCGCTGTGGTACAAGGACGCGATCATCTACCAGGTGCACGTGAAGTCGTTCTTCGATGCGAACAACGACGGCGTCGGCGACTTCGCGGGACTGCTCGCGAAGCTCGACTACATCGCGGAACTCGGCGTTACCGCGATCTGGCTGCTGCCGTTCTATCCGTCGCCGCGCCGCGACGATGGCTACGACATTGCCGACTACCGCAATGTGCATCCGGACTACGGCACGATCAGCGACGTCAAGCGCTTTATCCAGGCCGCGCACGCGCGAGGTATACGGGTGATCACCGAGCTTGTGATCAACCACACGTCGGACCAGCACCCGTGGTTTCAGCGCGCGCGGCGCGCGAAGCCCGGCTCGAACCATCGCAACTACTACGTGTGGTCGGATAGCGACCAGAAATACGCGGGCACCCGCATTATCTTTATCGACACCGAGCCGTCGAACTGGACGCACGATCCGGTCGCGGGCGCGTACTACTGGCATCGCTTTTATTCGCACCAGCCGGATCTGAATTTCGACAACCCGGCGGTGATGCGCGAAGTGCTGCAAGTGATGCGTTTCTGGCTTGACATGGGCATCGATGGGCTACGGCTGGATGCAGTGCCGTACCTCGTCGAACGCGAAGGCACGAACAACGAAAACCTGCCGGAAACGCATGCGATTCTGAAGAAAATACGCGCGACGATCGACGCCGAGTATCCGAACCGGATGCTGCTCGCCGAAGCGAACCAATGGCCGGAAGACGTGCAGGAGTATTTCGGCAACGAAGACGAATGCCATATGGCGTTCCACTTTCCGTTGATGCCGCGCATCTATATGGCGATTGCCAGCGAAGACCGCTTTCCCATCACCGACATCATGAAACAGACGCCGGATCTCGCGGCGACCTGCCAATGGGCGATCTTCCTGCGCAATCATGACGAGCTCACGCTCGAGATGGTCACCGATTCCGAGCGTGATTATCTGTGGAACACCTACGCGAGCGATCGCCGCGCGCGACTGAACCTGGGCATTCGCCGCCGCCTCGCGACCTTGATGGAACGCGACCGCCGCCGCATCGAATTGATCAACTCGCTTTTACTGTCGATGCCAGGCACGCCTGTTATCTACTACGGCGACGAACTTGGGATGGGCGACAACATTCACCTCGGCGACCGCGATGGCGTGCGCACGCCGATGCAATGGTCGTCGGACCGCAATGGCGGTTTCTCGCGCGCGGACCCTGAGCAACTGGTGCTGCCGCCGGTGATGGGCTCGCTGTACGGCTTCGATGCGGTGAACGTCGAAGCACAAAGCCGCGATCCGCATTCGCTGCTGAACTGGACGCGCCGGATGCTCGCGACGCGCCGTTCGAAACATATGTTCGGCCGCGGCACGATCCGCTTTCTGAAGCCGAGCAATCGCAAGATTCTCGCGTATCTGCGCGAGATGCCCGGCGAGCCGGCCATTCTCTGTGTCGCGAACCTGTCGCGCGCGCCGCAAGCGGTCGAGCTCGACCTGTCCGAATTCGCTGGCACGGTGCCGGTCGAGATGACGTCGGACTCCGTGTTTCCCGCAATCGGCCAACTCAGTTATCTGCTGACCTTTCCGCCGTACGGCTTTTTGTGGTTCCTGCTGTGCTCGAGCAATCAGCGACCGACCTGGAGCCAGGCGCCATCCGAAGCATTGCCCGATTTCGTGACGATTGTGATCCGCGAAGGACAGGCCGGCCCAACACCCGAAAACGTGCGTCTGCTCGAATCGGAGGTGCTGCCGTCGTGGCTCGTGCGGCGCCGCTGGTTCGCATCGAAGGACCAGAAGCTGAACGCGGTACGCCTCGCCGCGCTGACGACCATTCCCGAGGCCGGCTTCGCGTTCACCGAGATCGAAGCGGATGTCGGCAAGCACACCGAACGCTACGTGCTGCCGCTCGCGATCACATGGGGCACCGACACGACGACGCCACTTTTTATCCAGCTCGCGCTCGCACGCGTGCGACGCGCGCGCAATATCGGCCACCTGACCGACGCGTTCGCGCTACCACAATTCGCGTATGGCATTCTGCGCAAGCTGCGCCAGCGCGCGGCGGTGCCGACCGTGCAAAAGAGCGAGATCCGCTTTATCCCGACCGATCGCTTCGACGAACTCGATCTCGGCGACGCGCCCGAGGTCCGCTGGCTCGCAGCCGAACAGAGCAACAGCTCGCTGGTGATCGCCGACGCGATCGTGCTGAAGCTGGTGCGGCGCCTGATGAGCGGCGTTAACCCGGAAGCGGAAATGACCCGCTACCTGACGCAACACGGCTATGCGAACACCGGGCCGCTGTATGGCGAAGTGGTGCGCGTCGATCCGCAGGGCGTGCCGCATACGCTGTCGATCCTGCAAGGCTTTATCGATAACCAGGGCGATGCGTGGAACTGGGCGCTCGATTATCTGCGCCGCACGATCGACGAACTCGCGCTCGCGATCGACGGCGAGCCGACGCAGGACCGTATCAACGAGGATGAAGCGTTCGAGGGCTATGCATCATTTATCGGCGTGATCGGCAAGCGGCTTGGCGAGTTGCATGTGATACTCGCGGCGCCGTCCGACGACCCGGCGTTCGCGCCCGAGCCCGCGACGCCCGAACAGGTGCGCGCGTGGATCGACGGCACGCAGTCGATGCTCGCGGCGGCGCTCGATCTGCTCGACAAAAGCATCGATCATCTGTCCGACGACACGCTGCTGCTCGCACGCAGCGTGCTCGACCGGCGTGAACGGCTGGTCGAAGCGGTCGAACATCTGGTGAAGGCGGACGCCAGCGCATTGCGCACGCGCATCCATGGCGACTTCCATCTGGGCCAGGTGCTGGTCGCGCAGGGCGACGCATTCCTGATCGACTTCGAAGGCGAGCCGGCTCGTGAGCTCGAAGAGCGCCGCGCGAAATCGAGCCCGTTGCGCGATGTCGCGGGGCTGCTGCGCTCGCTGTCGTATGCGAGCGCGGCCGCGCAATCGACGACCGAGGCCGCGCCGCAACCGACCGCCGACCGCAAGCGCGCGCTATTCGAGCGCTTCCGCTCGCATGCAGCCGAGGCGTTCCTCGCCGAATACCGCGCGGCCATAGAGCAGTCGTCGCAGCCGCTCGTCGCGCCCGCCGACGAACAGGCGTTGCTCGATCTGTTCCTGATCGAAAAGGCCGCGTATGAAATCCGCTATGAAGCGGCCAACCGGCCATCGTGGCTCGGCTTGCCGGTACGTGGGCTCGCCGCGCTCACGAGCCGCCTGCTCGGCGACACGGGCACGCCGCCCGGCGGCATGATCGCGCCGCATTCCCCGGACGGCACACAGCCGCCGAACCCCGCTGAGGGCGATTATGAGTGAGCAAAGCAATATTCATCATGCCGCCGAAAGTGCGATGGCGGGATTGCATCCGCTCGATATCAACGCGCTCGTCGATGCACGCCATCCAGACCCGTTCTCGCAGCTCGGCATGCATCAGACCGACGCCGGCCCAGTCGTGCGCGCGATGCTGCCGAACGCGGCGCGCGTCAGCGCGGTCGCGCGCGACGACGGGCGTTTGCTCGGCGAACTGCACCCGGTGCATCCCGGCGGCCTGTTCGCCGGCCTCGTCAGCGATGCGGTGCCTTACCGGCTGCGCATCGACTGGCACGGACCGGTGCAGGAAATCGACGATACATATTCGTTCGGCCCGGTGCTCGGCGACGAACCGCTGCAGCGCGTCGCGTGGGGCGATCCGTATGCGGTGCTCGAATGCCTCGGTTCGCGGCCGTTCGTGGTCGACGGCGTGCACGGCGTGCGCTTCGCGGTATGGGCGCCGAATGCGCGCAGAGTCTCCGTGGTCGGCGACTTCAACTCGTGGGACGGCCGCCGCCATCCAATGCGGCTGCGCCATCAGGCGGGCGTGTGGGAACTGTTCGTGCCGCAGATCGGCGCCGGCACGCGCTACAAGTACGAGATGCTGACGCGCGACGGTCATCCGCTGCCGCTGAAAGCGGACCCGTGCGCGATGCAGACCGAAAAACCGCCGGCCACCGCATCGGTGGTCGCGCACGTCGACAAGATCGAGCAATTCGCGTGGACCGATCGCGAATGGATGGACTCGCGCGGCAACCTGCAAACGCCGCAGACACCGGTTTCGATCTATGAGGTTCATGCGGAGTCCTGGCTGCGCATCGCCGAACAAGGTCATCGCGGGCTCGACTGGTCCGAACTCGCGGACCGGCTGATTCCTTACGCGAAGGGGATGGGCTTTACGCATATCGAGTTCATGCCGATCGCCGAACATCCGTTTGGCGGCTCGTGGGGTTATCAACCGCTTTCGCAGTTCGCGCCGTCGGCCCGCTTCGGGTCACCCGAGCAGTTCGCCGGCTTCGTGAACCGTGCGCATGAAGCGGGACTCGGCGTGATTCTCGACTGGGTGCCCGCGCACTTTCCGAACGACTCGCATGGCCTCGTGCAATTCGACGGCACGCCGCTTTACGAGCATTCGGACCCGCGCGAAGGCTATCACCAGGACTGGAACACGATGATCTACAACCTCGGCCGCAACGAGGTCAGCGCGTTCCTGATCGCGTCCGCGCTGGCGTGGCTGATGCGCTATCACGTCGACGGATTGCGCGTCGATGCGGTCGCGTCGATGCTGTATCGCGATTACTCGCGCGCGGCCGGCGAGTGGGTGCCGAATATTTACGGCGGCCGCGAGAACCTCGAATCGATCGCGTTCCTGAAGCGGTTGAACCACGAAGTACAGCATATGCCCGGCGTACATGGCGCGATGACCGTCGCGGAGGAATCGACTGCGTGGCCTGGCGTCACCGCGCCGGTCGACAGCGGCGGTCTCGGTTTCCAGTTCAAATGGAATATGGGCTGGATGCACGACACGCTGCATTACATGCATGAAGACCCGGTGCACCGCCGCTGGCATCACCACAACATGACCTTCGGCATGGTGTACGCGTATTCGGAGCGCTTCGTGCTGCCGCTGTCGCACGATGAAGTCGTGCATGGCAAAGGGTCGCTGCTCGGCAAGATGCCGGGCGACCGCTGGCAGCGTTTCGCGAACCTGCGCGCGTACTTCGGCTTTATGTGGACGCACCCCGGCAAGAAGCTGATGTTCATGGGCGGCGAGTTCGGGCAGATGGCCGAGTTCGATCACGACGGGTCGCCGCACTGGCACCTGCTCGACGACGACCTGCATCACGGCGTGCAAAAGCTCGTGCGCGACCTGAACCGGATGTATCGCGGCGAGCCCGCGCTGTATCAGATGGACAGCGAGCCCGGCGGCTTCGAATGGATCATCGGCGACGACGCGGCCAACAGCGTGTACGCGTTCCGGCGCATGGACGGCGCAGGCCGGGAGATCGTCGCAATCTGCAATTTCACGCCGGTGCCGCGTCATCATTATCGGATCGGGATGTCGCGCCACGGCCGCTGGAGCGAGATACTGAATACCGATGCCGCGGTGTATGGCGGATCGAATGTCGGCAATGGCGGTCTGATCTTTACCGAGGACGTGCCGAGTCACGGCCGGCCGCAATCGGCGTCGCTGATCCTGCCGCCGCTTGCGACCGTCGTGCTGCGCGCGGACTGACGGACGGTTGCCGCGACGCAGTGAGCGACGCACTGCGCGATGCTTCCGCACGCAACACGACGCGCACGTAGTGCCCGCGAGTTCGCGGGTTGTTTGCCCGCAGTTTGCTGGTTATCCGCGGGTTTGCCCGCGGGTTCGCCCGATCAAGCACAAGCGCGCATAGGTACGATCAAACGCGCACAAGCCGAAACAAGGAACGGGAACCATGTCGCACGTACTGCCCGATCGGCTGTTGCCGGGCTCGCCCTATCCGCTCGGGGCGCGCTGGGACGGACTGGGCGTAAACTTCGCGGTGTTTTCCGCGAACGCGCAAACCATCGAGTTGTGCCTGTTCGAACCGAGCGGGCGCAAGGAGCTGAAGCGCTACGCGCTGCCCGAGTGCACCGACGAGGTCTGGCACGGCTATCTGCCGTATGCGCATCCGGGCACTGTCTACGCATTTCGCGCGCACGGGCCCTATCAACCGCAACACGGCCACCGCTTCAATCCGCACAAGCTGCTGCTCGACCCGTACGCGCGCAAACTGATCGGCCAATTCCGCTGGTCCGACGCGCTATTCAGCTATCGCGTGCATTCGAACAAGGTCGACCTGTCGATCGACCGGCGCGATTCGGCGCCGGCCATGCCGAAATGCGTGGTGGTCGATGAAGCGTTCGACTGGACGCACGACTCGCGGCCCAACGTGTCGTGGGGCGATACCGTGATCTACGAGACGCATGTGCGCGGCGCGTCGATGCTGCGCAACGATTTGCGCCCGCCCGAACGCGGCACGTTTTCGGCGCTCGCGTCGCCGGAGTTCATCGATCACCTGCTGAGGCTCGGCGTGACCGCGGTCGAACTGCTGCCGGTGCACGCGTTCCTGAACGACCGTTTTCTCGTCGAACGCGGTTTGCGCAACTACTGGGGCTATAACACTGCCGCGTTCTTCGCGCCGGAACCGTCATACCTGGCCTCGCATCGGCTCGATGAAATGCGCATCGCGGTACGGCAACTGCATGCGGCCGGGATCGAGGTGATTCTCGATGTCGTCTACAACCATACCTGCGAAGGCAGCGAGACCGGCCCGACCGTATCGTGGCGCGGCCTCGACAATGCCAGCTACTACCGCCTCGTGCCCGGCGACGAACGCCATCACATCAACGACACCGGCTGCGGCAATACGCTGAATACGACGCACCCGCGCGTGCTACAGATGGTGATGGATTCGCTGCGTTATTGGTCGACCGCGTTTAATGTCGACGGCTTCCGTTTCGATCTCGGCGTGACGCTCGGGCGCGAGGCATCGGGCTTCGATCCGGGCTCGGGTCTGTTCGACGCGATCCGCCAGGACCCGGTGCTGTCGCAGCGCAAGCTGATTTCCGAGCCGTGGGATATCGGGCCTGGAGGCTATCAGCTCGGCAATCATCCGCCGGGCTTCGGCGAATGGAACGATCGTTTTCGCGACTGTGTGCGCCGTTTCTGGCGCGGCGATGCGGGGCTGCGTCCCGACCTTGCCGCCCGTTTGACCGGTTCGTCGGATCTGTTCAACCGGCGCTTTCGCAAGCCGACCGCGTCGATCAACTACGTCGCATCGCACGACGGTTTCACGCTCGCCGATCTCGTGTCGTATGAGCACAAGCACAACGAAATCAACGGCGAGCACAACAACGACGGCCATAACGAAAACTACAGCTCGAACTGGGGAGTTGAAGGGCCGGTCGGCCCGCTCGGCGCACCGGCTGACGACGAGCACACCGATCAGACAAATGGCGAGCCGGTGGGCGGCGCACCGGTCACGGCGGAACGAATCACGATCGACGCGGCCGCCGTTGCGGCGATCGAAGACACCCGCAGGCGCGTCGCGCGTTCGATGATCGGCACCCTGTTTATCGCGCTCGGCACACCAATGCTGCTCGCCGGCGACGAAGCGTGGCGCACGCAAAGCGGCAACAACAATGCGTACTGCCAGGACAACGCGATATCGTGGATCGACTGGGAACGGACGACAACGCCGCAGGCCCAACAGATGACTGCATTTGTCACGCGGATGATCGCGTTGCGCAAACAGCATCCGCTGCTGCGCGAGACGCGCTTTCTGGTAGGCGATCGCGAAGTGCTGCCTGGGCTGTACGACGTGGGCTGGTTCGACGAACGCGGCGAGCCGCTGTCGATCGAAGCATGGCAGGACCCGGAAGGCCGCGCATTTACGCTGCGGCGCGCGGGTCCAGGACTCACCGGCGAAACCGAAGTATTGTTGATGATGTTGAACGGGTCGGGCGACGCACTGCGCTTCATTCCGCCGTCGCCGCACCTGGAATGGCACATGCTCGTGGACTCGGCGGACCCCGATGCGCCGCCGCGCCCGCTTGCAGCAGCCGACCTGGAAGTGGCCGCGCATGCGCTTGTGGTGCTCGCGGCGAGGCCAGCCGACGACGACGCGGAGTGGCAAGTGCACCGGACGGCCGTCGACAGAAGGACCCGCGATTTCTGACTGGATTGCGCGGCCGCCCGAGCGACGCGCGTGAGCGACACGCATAAGCGGCGCGTGACTCGCACGTCCGATTGCACGACGAGCGAGGCGGCACAGTGACGCAAGTATCGGCATTGAATTTGAAGGGCGACGTGGAGCAGGCGGGCCGGCACAGGTGAAGCGGCGTAGACGGCGAAAGCCGGCAAGCGTGCCGCATAACGAAAGGTGACGATCATGCATGACAGAGCGATTGATCCCCACGCGCATCAATACGCGCATTGCCTGCCGTTTGGCGCGCAGGTGCTTGGCGCGCGCGGCGACAAACCGCACACGCGCTTCAGGCTGTGGGCCCCGTCGTGCCGCAAGGCCGAACTGGTGATCGAAAGCGGCGCGTGCGGCGGCGTGCACGACATGAGCGAATCCGGTGGCGGCTGGTTCGATGTCGAAACCGAGTGCGGCCCCGGCACGCTGTACCGCTTCCGGCTCGACGGCAAGCTGACGGTGCCCGACCCCGCGTCGCGGTTTCAGCCGCAGGACGTGCACGGGCCTAGCGAGGTGATCGACCCGCGCGCGTATCACTGGCAACACACGCATTGGCAAGGCCGGCCCTGGGAAGAAGCGGTGCTGTATGAATTGCACGTCGGTGCGCTCGGCGGCTATGCGGGTGTGATGAAACGGCTGCCGGCGCTCGTCGAACTGGGCGTGACTGCGATCGAACTGATGCCGCTCAACGACTTCCCCGGCAAGCGCAATTGGGGCTATGACGGTGTGCTGCCGTTCGCGCCGGATTCGTCATACGGCCGCCCTGACGATCTGAAAGCGTTGATCGATACCGCCCATGGTCTTGGGCTGATGGTGCTGCTCGATGTCGTCTATAACCATTTCGGGCCGGACGGCAATTATCTGCATCAGTACGCGAAGGCGTTCTTCCGCGACGACGTGCACACGCCATGGGGCCCCGCGATCGATTTCGAGCGGATGGAAGTGCGCGAGTTCTTCTGCGACAACACGCTGTACTGGATCAACGAATACCGCTTCGACGGACTGCGCTTCGATGCGGTCCACGCGATCCGCAACGACGAGTGGCTGCGCGACGTCGCCGATCATATTCGCGCGAAGGTTCAGCATGGCCGGCACGTGCATCTGGTGCTCGAAAACGAGCGCAACACCGCAAACCTGCTCGACACGCACTTCACCGCGCAATGGAACGACGACGCGCACAACGCGCTACACGTGCTGTTGACCGGCGAGACCGAAGGTTACTATCGCGCGTATGCACAACAGCCGATCCGCCTGCTGGCGCGCGTGCTGTCGAGCGGATTTGCGTACCAGGGCGAGCCGTCGCCGCTGCACGACGGCGAACCGCGCGGCGAAGCGAGCGGCCATTTGCCGCCGACATCGTTCGTGATGTTTCTGCAGAACCACGATCAGATCGGCAATCGCGCGATGGGCGAGCGGCTACGTTCGCTCTGTTCGGACGATGCATTGCGCGCCGCAATCGGCCTTGTGATGCTGTCGCCGCAAATTCCGCTGCTTTTCATGGACGAAGAGTACGGCTCCAGGCAACCGTTCCTGTTCTTTACCGACTACACCGGCGAACTCGCCGACGCAGTACGCGAAGGCCGCCGTCGCGAGTTCGCGCGTTTCGCCGCGTACGCCGATGAAAAGCGCCGTGCGCAGATTCCCGATCCAAACGATCCGCGCACGCTCGAAGCGTCGTCGCCGCGCGGCGCGGATGACGCGTCGCCTGAGCGTGTCGAATGGATGCATTTCTACAAGTCAGCGCTGGCGGTGCGCGCGAAACTGATCATGCCGCGCCTCAAGTATGCAAAGCCGCTTGGCGCAACCGTATTGACCGCGCAGGATGGCACCGAGGCCAATGCGCTCGCCGCGCGCTGGAAGCTCACTGACGGCGAGACGCTGTCCGTCGTGCTGAACCTCGCGGATCACGCGGTGCCTTTGCAGGACCGGCCGCCCGGCAAAGTGGTCTTCGAAACACCGCCGCGCGTGCGCGATCGCGTCGATGCGGGCGAGCTGCCGGCGCAGTCGTTTGTCGCGTGGCTGACCGGCGACGTCAGCGAATATGCCGCCTGCCACGATGCGCGCCAAAGCGCCCATCAGGAGTGACGCGCGTGAATGCTGCCCGCCGCCCCAGCGAATCGATCGCAAGCCTCGCGACGCGTGCCGGTTTCGAGATCGAATGGCAAGACGCGCATCAGATGATGCGGCGCGTACCCGATACCACGCTTTCCGCGTTGCTCGAACGGATGGGCCTGCCGTGCGGCAGCGCGACACAGGTCCGCCAGAGCGCGGCCGCGCTCGACGCGGAACTGTCCGGCCGCAAGCTGCCGCCGCTGATGACCGCCGAATGCGGCCGCGGCATCGCACTGCCCGCTGCGGCGATCAAGTCCGGCAGCCGCTATCGTGTCGAGCTCGAAAGCGGTTCCCTGATCGACGGCCGCTTTACCGCGCCGAAAGGCGAAGCTGCGCTGCTCGCGCCGATCGATGAAGCGGGCTATCACACGCTCGTGATCAACGAGCATCGAATGACGCTGGCGGTCGCGCCGGCGCGCTGCTATACGGTGAACGACGCGTGGCGCTCGATGCAGGCGAACGCTTCCGATCAGGCCGGCGATGCGAACCGCCAACCGATGCCACCGTTGTGGGGTATCGCCGCGCAGATTTACGGGCTGCACCGCGTCGGCGACGGCGGGATTGGCGACTACACCGCGCTTGCAACGCTCGCGATCGAAAGTGCAAAGCGCGGCGCACATGTCCTCGCAGTGAGCCCGACGCACGCGATGTTCAGCGCGCAGCCACAGCGTTTCAGCCCGTATGCGCCGTCGTCGCGCTTGTGGCTGAATGTCGCGCATATCGATCCGGCTGCGGTATTCGGCGCCGAGGCCGCCCATCATGCGATCGAAACCGCGCGAGCGGGCGACGCGTGGCGGCAGCTCGAAGCGCAGCCGCTGATCGACTGGCCGTCTGCGGTGCCGCTGAAGCTGAAGGTATTGCGCGTGTTGTTCGAGCATTTCTGCGCGCACGATCGCGCACAGGATTTGCCGCGTGCGCTGGAATTTCATGGGTTCTGTACGCGCGGCGGCCGCGCGCTCGAAGATCACGCGCGCTTTGAAGCCTTGCACGCGTATCAGCTTGCGCAGCCGGACGGCGAAGGCTACTGGCGCAAATGGCCCGAGCCGTTGCGCGATCCGCGTAGCGCCGAAGTCGAAGCGTTCGCGAACGAGCATCGGCATGAAGTGGAGTTTCATCTGTTCCTGCAATGGCTCGCGGCGAAAGGGCTGTCGCACGCACAGCACGCGGCGCGCGATGCAGGGATGGCAATCGGATTGATCGCGGACCTCGCGGTCGGCTGCGATAGTGCAGGCAGCCATGCGTGGTCGTATCGCGACGAAATGCTGCACGGCGTGTCGGTCGGCGCGCCGCCGGATCTGTTCAATCAGGCGGGCCAGGCGTGGGGCCTCACGACATTTTCCCCGCGCGCGATGCGCAATCAGGGTTTCTCGGCCTTTATCGATATGCTGCGCACAGTGTTCGCGCATTCAGGCGGCGTGCGCATCGATCACATTCTCGGCTTGCGCCGCCTGTGGCTCGTGCCTGAAGGCGAGCGCGCAAAAAACGGCGGCTATCTGCGCTATCCGCTCGACGATATGTTGCGGCTGATCGCGCTCGAATCGTGGCGGCATCGCGCGATCGTGATCGGCGAGGATCTCGGCACCGTGCCGCCCGGCTTCCGCGAGCGGCTGGCCGATCATGGGCTATCCGGCATCCGTGTGCTGTGGTTCGAGCGCGCGCAGGAAGGCAAAGGTTTTCGGCCACCGTCCGAGTGGGACCGTAACGCGGCCGCGACCACGACCACGCACGATCTACCGACCGTCACCGGCTGGTGGCGCGGCGAGGACATCGTGTGGCGTAACCGGATCGGCCAGACGATGCCGCGTAGCGATGGCCGCGACCCGGTCGAGGCGGCGCAGGCCGAACGCGCGGTGGATCGCGCGGCGCTGTGGCGCGCGTTCCAGCAGGCCGGCGTCGCGGCCAGCGGCGTCGCGGCGCCGCCGCCCGATCAGGCGCCGGTCGACGAAGCGCTCGCGTTCGTTGCCGCGACGCCGTCGCCGCTTGCAACCTATCCGCTCGAAGATCTGCTCGGGCTCGAAGAGCAGCCCAACCTGCCCGGCTCGATCGACGAGCACCCGAACTGGCGCCGGCGCGTGATGAAGCCGGTGGACGCACTGTTTGCGGACGCAACGTTCTGCGACCGTCTGCGCGCGGTCGACCATGCACGCAAGGCTGCTTCGGCAGGCACAGCGGATGCACCGGGTAAGACTGGCCCATCCGCTTCCTCCGGATCTACCGCTTCTTTGCCGCCGAATACGCCATGACCGTCCCGCGTTCCACGCTCCGGCTCCAGTTCCATCGGGGCTTCACTTTCGACGATGCGCTCGCGCACATCGAATACTTCGCCGCGCTCGGCGTGAGTCACCTGTACACGTCGCCGGTCACGACGGCCGTGCCGGGCTCGATGCACGGCTACGACACCGTCGACTACACGCAGGTCAGCGCCGAATGCGGCGGCGAAGCGGGGCTCACGCGTCTCGCGGACAAGCTGCGCGAGCGCGGCATGGGGCTGATTGTCGACGTGGTGCCGAACCATATGGGTATTGCAGGCTCCGGCGCGCATAACGCGTGGTGGCGCGACATCCTCGAATGGGGCCGGCATAGCGCTTACGCGCGGCATTTCGATGTCGACTGGCATTCGCCGGACCCCGCGCTGCGCGGCAAAGTGCTGCTGCCCTGTCTCGGCGCGCCGTATGGCGAAGAGCTCGCCGCGGGCCGCATCGCGTTGCGCTTCGACGCGGACTCCGGGCGCTTCAATATTGTGTACGGCGATCATGTGTGCGCGGTGTGTCCGGTCGATTACGCCGCACTGCTGCAGGCCGCTGATCACCCGGACCTTAGCGCGCTTGCCGATCGCTTTCACGGCCTCACGACGCAGCCGGCCGATCAGCCGCGCGCCGCGCAGGCGCGCGACACACTACGCGATTTCGTCAGGCAGAACGGGCTCGCGCCGATCGAGTTCGTATTGCAGGCGTATGCGCCTGAAGATCCGGTCGCGCGCGATCGTCTGCACCGGCTGCTCGAGCGGCAGCACTTCCGGCTTGCATGGTGGCGCACCGCGGCCGACGAAGTGAACTGGCGGCGCTTCTTCGATATTTCCACCCTCGCGGCGGTACGTGTCGAGCGGCCGGAAGTCTTCGACGCGGTGCACGCGCTGGTGTTTCGCCTGTACGCGGAAGGCGTGATCGACGGCGTGCGGATCGATCATGTCGACGGACTCGCCGAGCCGCGCGAATACTGCCAGCGCTTGCGACAGCGGCTGTCGGAGTTGCGCGAAGGCGCGCCGTATATCGTCGTCGAGAAGATTCTTGCGCGCGGCGAATCGCTGCGCGACGACTGGCCGGTCGACGGTACGACCGGCTACGAGTTTATGAACGACGTGGGCGCGCTGCTGCACGATCCGCGCGGCGCGGCGCCGTTGGCTGCCGCCTGGGCCGAGCTCAGCGGGCGCAGCGCATCGTTTGCCGACGAAGCGATGATCGCGCGCCAGAAGATCCTGTCTGAAAACCTCGCCGCGGAACTGGATCGCGCCGCGCGCGCGTTGCATCGCATTGCGCGCGACAACGTCACGACGCGCGATTTCACGTACACGTCGATCCGTCGCGTGACCAGCGAGCTGGCCGCGCAGTTTCCGGTCTATCGGATCTATCCGCAAAACGGCATGCGCAGCGCGGCGGACAACGTGTTCTTCGACAAGGCGCTCGATGCCGCGCGGCGCAGGCTGTCGCGTGCCGACCGCACGGTGCTCGAGCGCGTCGATGCATGGCTTGGCGGCGGCGCCGACGAATCAGCCGGCGCGCGCGAAGCGACCAACCTGCGTGCGCCGCCGTTGCAAGGCGCGGCAGCCGGCGCATTCAATCATGCAGTGGCCGCGCGGCGCACCGTGCAAACGTTGTTCTCGCAACTGACTGCACCGGTCGCGGCCAAGGCGATCGAAGACACCGCGTGCTATCGCTATGGTCGGCTGTTGTCGCGCAACGAAGTGGGTGCCGATCCGGGCGAGTTCGCGCTGTCGGTCGAACAGTTTCATGCAGGCAATCTCGAACGCGCGCGGCGCTTTCCGCACGCGATGCTGGTCACTGCGACGCACGATCACAAGCGCGGCGAAGATGTGCGCGCGCGGCTGGCGGTGCTCAGCGAGATCGCCGACGAATGGAGCACGACACAGCGCGCGTGGTCGACATTGAACGCGCCGCAGCGGCGCGCGGCGGATGGCGGCGCGCACGCTGGCGCTGATGAAACGATTGTCGATGCGCTGAGCGAAGACTGGGCGCCCGGGCCCGTTGCGGAAGCACTGCTTTACCAAACGCTGGTCGGCTGCTGGCCCCCCGATCTGACCGCCGACGATGAAGCCGGCATCGCCGCGCTCGCGAGGCGCATCGAGCAATGGCAACTGAAGGCGCTGCGCGAAGCGAAGCTGCGAACCACGTGGTTCGCTCCGGACGAAGCGTACGAAAACGCATGCCGTGCGTTTCTGTTCGACATTCTCGCGCCACAGCGGCGCAATGGTTTTCTGCGCGAACTGTGCGCGTTTATCGCACGCATCGAGTGCGCGGGCGTGATCAACAGCCTGCAACAGACGGTTTTGCGGTTGGCGTCGCCGGGTGTGCCGGATCTGTATCAAGGCACCGAGCTATGGGATTTTAGCCTCGTCGATCCCGATAACCGGCAGCCGGTCGACTTTGAAAAACGGGCTGCGTTGCTCGCGGAGAAACCCCCTTCAGAATTTCTTGCGACGTGGCGCGACGGACGTGTGAAGCTCGCGATCGTGCAACGCATGCTCGCATTGCGCGCGCATTTGCCGGAACTGCTAGGGCCTGGCGAGTATCTGCCGTTGACGGTGCAAGGTACGCACGCCGAGCACGCGATCGCGTTTGCGCGGCGACAGGGCAATACGTGGGCGGTGGTGATTGCGACACGTCTTGCAACGGGGTTGCTGCAACGCGATGCCGATGCCGATGCCGATGCCGATGCCGATGCCGATGCCGATGCCGATGCAGCTAGTGTCGGCGCAGGTGCAGGTGCCGATGCTCGTGCGCCACACGACGTGCCGCTTGTCGAGCCCGCCCGCTGGGAAGACACCGCCGTGCGAATGCCGGACGAACTGGTTGCGCGCGCCATGTTCGACTGGCTGAGCCCGGCCGCGCCGAAGGTCGACGATAACGGTCTGCTGTATCTGCGCGATGCGCTCACGGCGATGCCGGTGGCGGTGCTGGTCGAGGACGGTGTGCCGCGCGCGTGAGTTTGAGCGAAAGGCCTCGCACCGCAAGTGCTGTCGCAGCAGCGTGCGCATGTTTGCGCGAGAAAGTACGGCACACGCCATCGCGCGGAACTTGCCGTTGCCGGTCAACCGCCTTCGTCAGCAAATTCCTTCGGATAGACGCGCACAAGCACGATGCGCGGCCCGGTCATCTTCTTCACGACAATATCGAAGCGATCGAACTCCACGCGCTGCCCTTCCGACGGCAAATCGCGCAACGCCTGAATGACCAGCCCGCCGACCGACTCCGCGCGGCCTTCATCGATATCGATGCCCAGCGCGCGTTCGAGCGACACCACCGGCAAGCTGCCCTTGCCCATCAACGTGCCGTCGTCGAGGCGCGTCCAATCCTGGTCGCCCTGGCGGAACTCGTCATGAATCTGGCCGACCAGCGCGCCAAGCAGATTGTCGAGCGTCAGAAAGCCAATCGGCTTCGCGTGTTTGTGGCCCACCAGCGCAAGATGCGGCGCACCTTTGCGAAAGCGCCGGAACAGTTCCAGCGCCGGCATGTCCGGCTTCACGTATTGCACCGGTCGCACGTATTTCGACAGGTTGTCGAGCGAGCTTCCCGCATGCCGCGCGAGCAACAGGTCTTTCAGATGGATCGTGCCCGCCACGTGTTCGCCCGATGCGTCTTCGAAGAGCGGGTAACGGCTGAAACGGTGCCGCGCGATGATCTGCATATTGTCGCGCCACGGCAGATCGCGCCGCAGGCTCACCAGTTCGTGCGCGGGGCGCATCAGGTCGGAGACGGTCATCCGCGAGAAATCCAGCGAATGCGCGAGCGTGTTCCACTCGTCCGGGCTATAGGTCCGACCTGGCAGTTCCATTTCGTCAGCGACACTCGTGCGGCGCGCGCGCAGGATCAGCTTCAGCTCTTCGTTCGAATAGTGTGTGTCGCCGCCGTGATCCGCCGTCAGGCCCGCGATGCGCAACACCGCATTCGCGCTCGTGTTGAGCACCCAGATCGCCGGATACATCAGCCAATAAAACGCGTAGAGCGGCAGCGCAACCCACAACGAGATCTTCTCGGCCTGGCGAATCGCCAGTGACTTCGGCGCAAGCTCGCCGACCACGATGTGCAGAAACGAAATGCACGAGAACGCGAAGAACAGCGAGATGCCGTGAATCATCTGCGCGGACTCGACGCCGAGCGCTCTGAATAGCGGCATCAGTAAATCGGCGAACGCAGGTTCGCCGATCCAGCCTAGCCCGAGCGACGCCAGCGTAATGCCAAGCTGACACGCGGAAAGATACGCGTCCAGCCTGCCATGGACGGTTGCAAGCAGCTTGCCGCGTACGCCGTGCCTTTGCGCGAGCGTCTGCACGCGCGTCTGCCGCAGCTTTACGAGACCGAATTCAGCTGCGACGAAAAAACCGTTGAGCGCAACCAGCAGCAACGCACCGATAAGGGCGACAACCTGGATCAAAGCGACGGGCTCCGGCGACAAAAGTCGTCAGTATAGAGGGTGACAGCACAGCGAAAGTAGTGTGTGCGATGAGCGCGGGTCGCAGGGTGTGCCTGTACGCCCGCTTTGCGAGGTAGGCCGCGCATAACGACCACTTGGAATGCGGAGACCGCGCCGCGCCTGACGGCGTATGCAGAGCCTATGTCACTTATCCCCGCTTCAGCGGGATGCGCAACGACAGTGTCGCAGGCTCCCCTTGCGCAAACTCGCGTTGTTCGAATGCGCCTTCATGCGCTTCAGCAACCCGTTTGCACAGCGCAAGCACCCATGCAATGCGCCCCGCTTCGCGCGGCTCGCCCGCCTGTCTGCGCGCGAATGCTTCGAGCAGGTGCGGTAATTCCGCGTCATCGAGCGCGTCGGGCACTGCGGTGAACGTCGCAGCCGCATGCCACATCGATGCGTCCGCGTGCGTGACGAGCGTGACTGTCGAGTCCGGCGCGCTCGCCTCGGTCGCGAATGTCAGCATCAGCCACAGCGCGGCGGCAAGACGCTCGCGATCGCCATCGAGTTGCTCGGCGGCCAGCGGAGTATCGAGCACGAGTCGCACGCCGCGCGGTTGCGCGAGCATGTCGCGAACATCGATCACGGTCGCATCGACAAACGGCCGCAACTCGAAACATTCACGCTTTAGCGCGAGTGTTTTGGTTTCCGCGCGGGTTGTGTCGACAATCGTCTCGAGCAATTGCACCTGTTGCTCGACGCCGCTGCGGATGCCCGCGAGCGCGCGCTGCGCGGTCGTGTCCGCGCCGTCGACCTTGCGTTCGAGCACGTAGGCCCAGCTATGGATTGCGTTCAGCGGGCTGCGCAGATCATGAGAAACAAGCGACAGCACATGATCGCGCATAAAAAGCGCGGTCTGCGCGCACAGGCGGGCAGCGCGTTCCGACGCAGCAGTGCCGGGCAATCCCGGTTCATGGCTGCTGCTCGCTGGGGAAGGCGTGGTCACAATCGACATCCTCTAAACAGTTCGTGATTCGAATGGTCAGCCAACATTATAGGCAAGGCCCTTACATGAAACGCCACGAAACGCCATGAGAACAGCCCTTTCGCGGCGCTCGCGCAACGCGCCTACAATAGCGGTTTCAAACGCTTTCAAATGGAGCAACTTATGCCGACCGTCACGACCGAATCCGGCCTGAAATACGAAGATCTGACCGAAGGCTCCGGCGCCGAAGCACGCGCCGGGCAAACCGTCAGCGTTCATTACACGGGCTGGCTGACCGACGGCCAGAAGTTCGACTCGAGCAAGGACCGTAACGATCCGTTCGCGTTCGTGCTGGGCGGCGGGATGGTCATCAAGGGCTGGGATGAAGGTGTGCAAGGCATGAAGGTCGGCGGCGTGCGGCGCCTGACGATTCCGCCGCAACTCGGTTATGGCGTGCGTGGCGCGGGCGGCGTGATTCCGCCGAATGCGACGCTCGTGTTCGAAGTCGAACTGCTCGAAGTCTGAGCGCGAAGTCTGAGCGGAAAAGGCGCACAGTCCATGGCCGGCAGTTTTGTCACCGCCGCGTCGCCGAGCGTCGCGTTGCGACGCTTCAGCGAAATCGAAGCGTCGGACGTGCACGAGTTTCATCAGATCGTGCTCGGCGTCGATGGGTCGATGGTGATGGCGGTCGACGGTATCGAACGGCAGATCGATCGCCGCTCCGCGTGGCTCGTTCCCGCCGGATCGCGCCATGACTACGCGGGCATCGGGGAAAACCGGCACCTTGTGCTCGATTTGCCGGCGGCGTCGCTTGCCGTGCCTGAGCGGCTCTTCGAGCGTGCGCGGACCATCGATATCGATGCCGCCTTGATACAACTGGTCGGTGAGATTGCTGTATCGACCGTGGCGGGCGGTCATGGTCACGTGGAGCAGAATGCGGCTGCACTGCGCCGCTTCAACTGGGGCGCGGCCGCGCAACTGTGCGCGGCACTCGTGCAGGACGCGGGTCACGCGTCAGCAAGCGCCGCGCATGTGCAGGCGGCCGCGGGCCTCGACTTCGCGCGCATCGACCGCTGGTTGCGCGCGCATCTGGCCCAACCGCTGCGTATGGTCGATCTCGCCGCGCATTGCGGCTTTGGATTGCGGCGCTTTCACCAGCTTTTCATTGAAGCGTTCGGCGAGACGCCGCATCGCTATCTGCAGCGGCTGCGGCTCGATACGTCGATTACTTTGCTCGCCGATCCGCGCCGATCGCTCACCGACGTCGCGCTCGACGTCGGGTTTGGCGATCAGAGCGCGTATACGCATGCGTTCACGCGCCGTTTCGGCATTGCGCCGGGACAGTGGCGCGCGCTGCGGCACTAGGCGCAGCGCGACGCGGTTTCCTCGCGATTTTCCGTCGTTTACTTTTCACCGTGGTTTTACATCGCGTTGCGCGGCATCCGGCTCTTCGTTCCCTTCGCTGCGCTCAAGCGTCGTTCAGTTCAACCCGCGCGCCAGATCCGCGCGGATATCGGATGCGTTTTCCAGACCCACCGCCACACGAATCAGCCCTTCAGTGATGCCCGCCGCCGCGCGCGCTTCGGGCGTGATGCGCGCGTGCGTCGTCGTGGCCGGATGCGTGATTGTCGTGCGCGTATCGCCGAGATTGCCGGTGATCGAACAGATCTTCGTGCTGTCGATCACGCGCCATGCGTTTTCGCGCTGCGCTTCGGGCGTATCGCCTTTCAGCTCGAACGACAGGATCGCGCCACCCGACTTCTGCTGACGCTTCGCAATTGCGTATTGCGGATGCGATTCGAGGCCGGGGTAGAACACGCGGTTCACCGCCGGATGCGTTTCGAGCCAGCGCGCAATCTCGAGTGCATTCGCCGACTGACGATCAACGCGCAGCGACAGCGTTTCCATCCCCTTCAGCAGCACCCACGCGTTGAACGCGGATAGCGTCGGGCCCGCGCTGCGCACAAACGGAAACACCTTTTCCATGATGAACTGTTTCGAGCCGACCAGCGCGCCGCCGAGCACGCGACCCTGGCCGTCGAGAAATTTCGTCGCCGAATGCATCACGACGTCCGCGCCCAGCTTCAGCGGTTGCTGCAGCGCGGGACTGCAAAAACAGTTGTCGACGACGAACAGCGCATTCGCCGCCTTCGCAATCTTGCCGATCGCTTCGATATCCGCGACTTCAGTCAGCGGGTTCGACGGCGTTTCGAGGAAGAACATCTTCGTCTCCGGACGCACCGCATTTTTCCATGCGTCGAGATCGGTCGGATCGACGAACGTCGTCGCAATGCCGAACTTGCTGAAGATCTGCGAGAACATGCCGAGCGTCGAACCGAACAGGCTTTGCGAGCTGACCAGGTGGTCGCCCGCCTGCATCGCGGACATCACCACCGACAGGATCGCGCTCATCCCCGACGCGGTCGCCATGCACGCTTCGCCGCCTTCGAGCGCCGCGAGCCGGTCCTGGAACATCGTGACGGTCGGGTTCGTGAAGCGCGAGTACGTGTAATAGTCTTCCGACTTTTTAAAGCGCTCGGCCGCTTCGGCCGCATTCGCGAATACGAAGCTCGAGGTCAGAAAAATCGCTTCCGAATGCTCGCCGAATTCACTGCGCTGCGTGCCCGAACGGACCGCGAGCGTGTCGAAGTTGAAGGTGTTGTCCATGTTCGTTCTATTTCCGATGTTGTTGCCAGATGACAATAAAAAAGCCCGCTTTGCGTCGGCATAAGCGGGCTTTCTGTGCGGAAGCTTCGAGCGTAGGCGGCACGCGTTCGCTGCCGCCGTTCACTTTAGCTGTTTCGGGCCGCCCTTTTCAGAGCTACCCCGCGTCCGCAAGCTGAACTCAAATCGACGCAAGCTTTAATTCTAACACCGGGCCACCCGGTCATTCGACCGATAGCTGCAAGTGCAACTGCGAGCGCGCAGTGCCGCCGTCGAGCGCTTCGCTCGCTGCATCGCGGTCGGACTGCGCCGCGGGCGCGAGGCGCGCGAGTTCGATGCCGTCGAGATATTCGTTCGTCACATCGCCGGTGATGTAGTTGCCGTCGAAGCACGATGCCTCGAAACCCTTCAGCGCCGGGTTGATGTCGCGCACCGCTTGCTCGAGCGCCTCGACGTCCTGATACACCAGATAGTCCGCGCCGATCATTCGCGCGACTTCGTCGTCCGAGCGGCCATGTGCGACCAGTTCGCCGCGCGTCGGCATATCGATGCCGTACACGTTCGGGAATTTCACCGGCGGCGCAGCCGACGCGAAGATCACCTTGTTCGCGCCGGCATCGCGCGCCATCTGCACGATTTCGTGCGACGTGGTGCCGCGCACGATCGAATCGTCGACGATCAGCACATTCTTGCCCTTGAACTCGATGCCCATCGCGTTCAGCTTCTGGCGCACTGACTTCTTGCGCACCGCCTGGCCCGGCATGATAAACGTGCGGCCCACGTAGCGGTTCTTGAAGAAGCCTTCGCGATACTCGACACCCAGCTTCGCGGCGACCTGCATCGCAGCCGGACGCGATGAATCGGGAATCGGCATCACGACGTCGATCTTCAGATCAGCCGGCAACACGCGCTTGATTTTTTCGGCCAGATAGTCGCCCATGCGCAGACGCGCGTTGTAGACCGGCACGCCATCGAGCACCGAGTCCGGACGCGCGAGATACACGAGTTCGAAGATGCACGGGTTCAGGCTCGCGTTCGTCGCGCACTGCTGTGCGTAGAAATTGCCTTCGAGGTCGATAAAGATCGCCTCGCCCGGCTGCACGTCGCGCACGAATTCGAAGCCGATCCCTTCCAGCGCAACCGATTCCGATGCGAGCATCCACTCGGTGCCGTGCGCGGTTTCAAGCTTGCCGATGCACAGCGGACGAATACCGAACGGGTCACGGAAGCCGACGAGGCCGTAGCCCGCGATCAGCGACACGATCGCGTACGAACCGCGCACGCGCCGATGCACGCCCGACACCGCCTTGAACAGCGCCGATGGATCGACCTGCAGCCCCGAGCTCGCGAGCTGCAATTCGTGCGCGAACACGTTGAGCAGCACTTCGGTATCGGAGTTCGTATTGATGTGGCGGCGATCGACGCGGAACATCTCGTCTTTCAGCTGCGGCCAGTTGGTCAGGTTGCCGTTATGCGCGAGGATGATGCCGAACGGCGCGTTCACGTAGAACGGCTGCGCTTCTTCCTCGCTCGACGCGGACCCGGCAGTCGGGTAACGCACCTGGCCGATGCCGACCGTGCCGGGCAGACTGCGCATGTTGCGCGTGCGGAACACGTCGCGCACCATGCCATTCGCCTTGTGCATGTGGAAGTTGCTGCCGTTCGCCGTCGCGATGCCGGCGGCATCCTGACCGCGGTGCTGCAGCAGCAGCAGGCTGTCATAGATCAGCTGGTTGACCGGGGATTGGGAAACTACGCCTACGATGCCGCACATGGCATGTCCTTCAAAGGTACGAAATTCGTTTCGGCGGCCGGCATGTGCCGGCCTTTGCCGCGCGTCGCGTACGTTGGCGCCTTGCTCGCCACCGCCGCGCTTACCGGCGCCGCCGTCGTATCGACCCGGCTCGCACGCTATACGTGAACGTATGCAGCGATCGCGTCGGGCAGCAACGGCTTCAACTCTCGCACGCCCTGCTCCGCGTATGGCCGAAACAGCGCATTGCGCCAGAATTCGTGCTGGGGCAGTTCGGTCAAGCCCGCGAAGGCGACCAGAATCAGCACCAGAATGACCCCGCGCACGAGGCCGAACATCAATCCGAGCGAGCGGTCGATACCGCTAAGCCCCGATACCTGCACCAGCCGCCCCAGCAACGCGTTTGCCACGCCCGCGACCAGCACCACGCCAATCACGATGACTGCAAAGGCGAGCAGCCACTGGGTCAACTCGCCGCCCGGCCAGTGCTCCGGCATATACGGCACCACATGCCCAACAAACCGGCAGGCGATCAGAAACGCCGCGATCCAGCCGATCAGCCCGAATATCTCGGACAGAAAGCCGCGCCACGTGCCGCGCAGCGCTGACAAGACGATCACCGCCATAACAGCGTAGTCGAACGCAGTGAACATCGCCGGCTTATTGAGCTGAGCCGTTGTTCGCGCCCGACGTCAAGCCGGCTTCGCGAACCTTCGAGATGGCCGCTGAAGCCGCCGCGCGATCCGCGAATGGCCCCGCGCGCAATAACGTTCGCACTGAACCGTCGGCCTGCTTCCGCTTTTCGAGATATGCGGGCACACCAGCCGCTTTCAACTTGCTGACCCAGTTACGTGCGCTCGCATCATCGGAAAATGAACCGAGTTGCACCGCGAAGCGGCTGCCCGGCGGCGCCGCCGGCGTGCCGGATTCGGCTTGGGGCGGCGTCGCGCTTTGTGCGGTGTTCGCTGCGGTTTCGGTCGATTGTGCAGGTGCAGTGGATGACTTCGCGGGTGCTGAAGTGGTCGCGATAGCCGTTTGCGGCTGTTTTGCCAGCGGTTTCGTGGCCGGTTTGGCTTCCGATTTGGCCTCGGAAAGCGCCGGATTCGTGGCTGTTACCGCCCCTTGCTGCGATTTCCCCGCTGATTGCGCTTGCTGCGCAGGCGCTGCGCCCTTCGGCGCGGCCGCGTCGCGACCCGGGCTCGGCGTACCTGTCGCAGCGGTTGCCGCTGGTGCGGACGACGAACCCGACGCGCTTTGCGTGCCCTCGGCTGCGCCGGGCGCCGCATCCGGCACAGCTGGATTGTCAGGGGCTACGCCTGCCTGGGTGTCCTGCGGGTCCTGAACGCGCGCACGCGATACCGGGCGGCTCGGAATATCGATTGAAATGTCGTCGGTGACGGGTTTCGGGTGCGAATCGAGAACCATCGGAAGAATCACGACGGCCGCCACCACCAACGCGATCGCACCGACGAGGCGCCGCCTCGCCCGCTGCTTCTCCGGGAGCGTTGGATCAAGCAGCATCGCGTCCGCGTCGCCGGCCCGTTCGGCCCGCCGGCTGGGCCGTTCGACGCGTTCGCTACGATCGCTACCGTTTGAGCCCCGTTTAGAACTGGAATTTGCGCCGCGCCGATTGGACACGTCGTCTTTTTTGCCGAACGAGAAGATTCCCATGGATGCCTTGGTTCGAGGCTGCCCGCGTTCAGTGTTGCTGCGATTTCCGATAGGCCATCACACCCGCAACAGTAAAGAAGCTACCGAAAACAACAATTCTATCATTGTCGGAGGCCCGTTTTAGCGCGTCCTGAAATGCTTCTGACGGCGACGCGAAGCGGGTGACGCTGCTAGCCGGCCCGTCGACAACGTCCGCATCACGCAACACAGCCTCCAGTTCCGCCGCGGATGCCGCACGCGGCGTCGGCAGGTCGGTCACGCACCAGTGATCGACTTCGCCCTTCAGATGAGTCAGCACGCCCGCGATGTTCTTGTCGCGCATCGAGCCGAACACCGCGTAAGTGTACGGAAAATAGCCCATATTGCCGAGATTTTGCGCGAGCACCGCGGCTGCATGTGGGTTATGGCCGACATCGAGGACGATAGACGGTTTGCCGGGCAGCACCTGAAAGCGCCCTGGCAACTCGACATTCGCGAGACCGAGGCGAATGTCCTGCGCGGACACCGGCAGCCGGTCGCGCAGCGCTTCGAGGCCGGCCAGCGCCGCCGACGTATTCAGCAGCTGATTCGCGCCGCGCAACGCCGGATAGGCGAGCGCCGAGCGCCGCATCGTGCGGCCGATGTAGTTCCACTGCTGGCGTTCGCTGCCTGCTTGTCCTTCGTAGCGGAAATCGCGGCCGGCCAGCCAGAGATCGGCACCAATAGCGTTCGCATGGTCGATCAGCGTCTGCGGCGCCAGCGGGTCGGCGCAAATGGCCGGCTTGCCCGCGCGGAATATGCCGGCCTTTTCGAATGCGATTTTGTCGCGCGTATCGCCGAGGTACTCGGTGTGATCGATGTCGATGCTGGTGATAATCGCGCAATCGGCATCGAGAATATTCACTGCATCGAGGCGGCCGCCGAGACCGACTTCCATGATCACCGCGTCGAGCCCGCGCGACGCGAACAGATGCATGATCGCGAGCGTCGTGAACTCGAAATAGGTCAGCGACGGCGGTTCGGCCAAGCTCGAACGGGCTTTTTCGACCGCTTCGAAATGCGGCAGAAGATCGGCATCGCTCGCGTTTTCGCCGTTGACGCGCGCGCGCTCATTGAACGACAGCAGATGCGGCGACGTGTGGCAGCCGACCGTGTAGCCGGCGCGCAGCAAAATCGATTCGAGAATTGCGCAGGTCGAGCCTTTGCCGTTGGTGCCGCCTACGGTGATCACCGGGCACGCAAACGACAACTGCAACGCATCGCGGACCCGGCTGATTCGTGCGAGGCCCATATCGATGCCGACAGGATGCGCGGTTTCGAGATGCGTGAGCCAGGCGTCGAGGGTGGGGAATGAGGTCATCGGATCAAACGGGAGTGCGGACCGCAATTATCCCGGAAACGACAACGCGCCGCTTGGATCCCAGCAGCGGCGCGTTGTCTGTTTTGCTTCAGTGCGGCCCGGCGTCTGCGAGGTCGGGCCGCCACAACCCGGGTTTGTCAGGCCACAGCGTCCGCCGGTTGGCGCGTCAGCAGCGCCATCAGTCGCGCGATTTCTTCACGCAGCTTGCGGCGGTCGACGATCATGTCAACCGCCCCTTTCTGCAGCAGGAACTCGGCCCGCTGGAACCCTTCCGGCAGTTTCTCGCGCACCGTCTGTTCGATCACGCGCGGACCCGCGAAGCCGATCAGCGCCTTCGGTTCCGCGATAACCACGTCGCCGAGGAACGCAAAACTCGCCGATACGCCGCCCATCGTCGGATCGGTCAGCACCGAGATAAACGGCAGTTTGGCTTCGGCGAGGCGCGTCAGCATCGCGGTCGTTTTCGCCATCTGCATGAGCGACAGCAGGCTTTCCTGCATCCGCGCGCCGCCCGAAGCGGTGAAGCAGATAAACGGCACCTGCTGCTCGAGCGCGTTCTGCGCGCCGCGCGCAAAGCGCTCGCCGACCACCGAGCCCATCGAGCCGCCCATGAACGAAAACTCGAAACAGGCGACCACGACCGGCAGCGTGTGAATCGCGCCGCCCATCACGACCATTGCATCGGTCTCGTCAGTCTCGTCGATCGCTTCTTTCAGACGGTCCGGGTACTTGCGGCTGTCCTTGAACTTCAGCGCGTCGACCGGCAGGATTTCCTGGCCGATCTCATAGCGGCCTTCCGCGTCGAGCAGGCTGTCGAGCCGCTCGCGTGCGCCGATCCGCATATGGTGGTCGCACTTCGGACAGACGTGCAGATTCGCCTCCACGTCGCTGCGATACAGCACAGCCTCGCACGACGGACACTTGATCCACAGACCTTCCGGAATCCCCTTGCGGTTTTTCGGATCGGTTTGCTTGATTTTCGGCGGCAGCAGTTTGTCGAGCCAGCTCATGTTGATTTTCTCCAGGTCGGCGGTACGCGTATCGCGCGACACGCGCGCGTAACGCGTACCGGTAACCGATTTCTGATGTTGGTCGTTAGGCGTGGTCAGGCGCCTGGGCGAGCCCCTGCGCCGATCGCGTCGATTGCCTGACGTATTTCCCCGATGAAGCGGGTCAGCGCATCGGCGGCGGCTTCGGGGGCCGACTGTTCGAGCAGATTGACGATCCGGCTGCCGATGACCACCGCATCGGAGACTTCCGCCACTGCGCGCGCCGATTGCGCATCGCGGATGCCGAATCCGACCCCAACCGGTAGCGGCACCCGCGACTTGATGGCCGGGATTTTACCTGCAATATCAAGAACGTCCAGATGCGCTGCACCGGTCACGCCCTTCAGCGACACGTAGTACACATAGCCACTCGCGATCTGGCCGACCGCCGCGATGCGTTCGTCGGTCGACGTCGGCGCCAGCAGGAAAATCGGATCGATGCCGGCGGCCTTCATCGTTGCGGCGAATGGCGCGCACTCTTCCGGCGGATAGTCGACCACCAGCACGCCATCCACGCCTGCTTCTTTGGCGGCCTTCGCGAACGCGTCGGCGCCGATCCGCTCGATCGGATTCGCGTAGCCCATCAGCACGATCGGCGTCTTGTCGTCGCGCTCGCGAAAGCGCTTCACGTCGGCCAGTACGTCGCGCAGCGTAACGCCCTTCGCGAGCGCGCGCTCCGACGAACGCTGGATGACCGGACCGTCTGCCATCGGGTCGGAAAACGGCACGCCCAGCTCGATCACGTCCGCACCGCCTTCGACGAGCGCGTGCATGAATTCGACGGTGCGCGCCGGATCGGGATCGCCCGCGGTGATGAACGGGATCAGCCCTTTGCGTTTCTGTGCGGCCAGTGCCGCGAATGTCTGGTTAATTCGGGACATGTTGAATTTTCTCGAAGTCGATTGACTGCGCGTTTTGGCGGTATTGGCCAGCGGCGTTCGCGGACATCGGCGCTTACGCCGTCGCCGCGACGGACGCAACCGAAGTTGCCGCCAAACTGACGCGTTCTCGCGCTATCGCGCAGTAACTTTCATTGATCTCATAGCCGACGAATTGGCGCTGCTGACGCGCGCAAGCAACTGCGGTGGTGCCGCTGCCCATGAATGGATCGAGTACGCGGCCGCCGGGAGGACAACTCGCGAGCACCATCCGCTCGACGATTTCCAGCGGCTTTTGCGTCGGGTGCGCGACCCGCTCCGCATGCTGCCGATGCAGGCGCGATACCGACCACACGTCCTTCGGGTTGTAGCCCACCTCCAACCACTTGCTGCCTTCGAACAACTTGCGCGAACGTGCCTTCTTCGTAGCGGCATCGTATGGGATGCGGACGGGATCGAGATCGAAGTAGTAATCCTTCGACACCGCGAACAGACCGATATTGTCGTGCACCGACGTGAAACGCCGCGTGGTGCCGCCCATGCTCGGCACGCGCCGGTCCCAGATGATCTCGTTGACCATCGTGAGCCGGGTCTTCAGGAAGCAGAAGATTTCCGGCGCGTACTGCCACGTGCAGAAGATATACAGCGAACCGGACGGTTTGAGCTTCGGAATGGCCAATTCCAGCCACTCGCGTGTCCAGCCGAGAAAGTCGTCGCCCGAACGCATGTCCGAATCGTTGCCGTAGTCCTTGCCGAGCCCGTACGGCGGGTCGGCGAGGATCAGGTCGATCGACTGGTCGGGCAGGTTCGCCGCATCGGTCAGAAAGTCGCAGTTGCGAAGTTCGATGCCAGCCGGCGTCGGCAGTAGCGGTGCAGTGGTAATGGCAGGCGCAACCGGCCGTTGCGCCGCCGGCTGTTCGGCCAAGGGTTGCTCAACCGCTTGCTCCGCCCTTTGCTCCACCATTTCCGACTGAGCCACGTCTTCCGTGGCCATTGCCGCCTGCTTCGCGTCCGCCGCGGCGGTGTCGAAAGTCGGCTGCGGTTCGTCGAACTCGTCGCGCATCACCGCGGCGCTCAGAACTTGATACCCGATCGCTCCGCGACCGTGTGCATGTCCTTGTCGCCGCGGCCCGACAGGTTGACCAGCAGGGTTTTGTCCTTCGGCAGCGTCGGCGCGAGTTTCATCGCGTACGCAAGCGCATGGCTCGATTCGAGCGCCGGGATGATCCCTTCGATGCGGCAGCAATCGTGGAACGCCTTCAGCGCTTCTTCGTCGGTGATGCTGACGTATTGCGCGCGCCCACTGTCCTTGAGCCATGCGTGCTCCGGGCCGACGCCCGGATAGTCGAGACCGGCGGAGATCGAATGCGTTTCGATGATCTGGCCGTTTTCGTCCTGCAGCAGGTACGTGCGATTGCCATGCAGCACGCCTGGCGTACCGCCTGTCAGCGACGCTGCGTGACGGCCGGTGTCGATACCGTCGCCGGCCGCTTCGACGCCGATCAACTGCACGGATTTATCGTCGATATACGGGTAAAAGATGCCCATCGCGTTCGAACCGCCGCCAATGCACGCGATGACGGCGTCCGGCTGGCGACCCGTGAGCTCCGGCATCTGCACCTTGCATTCGTCCCCGATCACACGCTGGAAGTCGCGCACCATCATCGGATACGGGTGCGGACCCGCCACCGTGCCGATGATGTAGAACGTGCTTTCGACGTTGGTCACCCAGTCGCGCATCGCTTCGTTCAGCGCGTCCTTCAGCGTGCGCGAGCCGGATTCGACCGGCACCACCGTCGCGCCGAGCAACTTCATCCGGTACACGTTCGCGGCCTGACGATGCACGTCCTCGACGCCCATATAGACCACGCATTCCATCCCGAAGCGCGCGGCGATCGTCGCGGTCGCGACGCCATGCTGGCCCGCGCCCGTTTCGGCGATCACGCGCGGTTTGCCCATGCGCTTCGCGAGCAGCGCCTGGCCGATCACGTTGTTCACCTTATGGGCGCCGGTATGGTTGAGATCTTCCCGCTTCAGATAAATCTGCGCGCCGCCGAGCAATTCGCTCCAGCGCTGAGCGTGGTACACAGGTGAGGGGCGACCAACGAAATGCTTCAGTTCGCGCTGGTATTCCGCGATGAAGTCCGGGTCGGTCTGGGATTTTTCGTAAGCGACGCGCAGCTCATCAAGCGCGTGCATCAGGGTTTCGGCGACGAACACGCCGCCATATTGGCCGAAGTGGCCACGTTCATCAGGTAAGTTGTACATTTCATCACTCGTTTCAGGTTGCCGGGCCGGCGTTTCAATGAACGCCTGCGCGGCCTGAATCATCCAGCGTCCGCTTCTCGCACTGCGCGTACGAACGCCGCCATCCGGGCGTGGTCCTTTACGCCCTTGGCGCCCACCACTTCGATGCCGCTCGAGACATCGACCGCGTACGGGCGCACGCGACGTATCGCTTCACCGACGTTTTGCGCGTTCAACCCACCACTCAAAACGGCCCGACGCGCGAGCTCTGCTGGAATAAGTGACCAATCGAAAACCTTCCCGCCGCCGCCATAGCCCTCGACATGGGTGTCGAACAAAAGGCCACTGGCTGCCGAATAGTTAAGCGCCGATTTTACCAAATCGGCCGGCTGAGTATCAGGCTCAATCCGTAATGCGCGCAACCATGGCAAACCCGCGACGCTCGCGAGCGACTCGCATTCAGCGGGCGTTTCGTCGCCATGAAACTGCAGCAACGATAGCGGCACATTGCAGACGACTTCTCGAAGCCAATCCTGTGTCGCATTGACGAAGAGTCCGACCACCGACAGAAACGGCGGCACATTGCGCGTCAGTTCGACCGCCTGCGCGACACTCAATGAACGCGGGCTCGGCGGATAAAACACGAGACCGATCGCGTCCGCGCCGAGTTCGACCGCGCATTCGACGTCGGATGGCTTCGACAGCCCGCATAGCTTGATACGCGTGCGGTGCGGCACGGCCGCGTCGGCGCGTGCCGGGGAGGCGGACTGCGCCGCGCTCTCAGCGGCGACGCCGGCGGCTTGCGCCGGCTGACTCGAGGTGGTGTTCATGATTGCGCTTCGTCGTTCCAGACATGGCTCCACGGCACGCTGCCGACCGCTGCGGCCGGCACCGCGAACTTGTCCGGGTAGCCGACCCGAGCCAGATAGAGGCCGTCCGGCATGAAAGTCGGCGCCGCGAGATTGCGGTCGCGGCTTCGCAGCACGTCGGCGAGCCAGTCGACAGGATAACGCCCACGCCCGATCGCGACGAGGCAGCCCATCAGGTTACGCACCATGTGATGCAGAAACGCGTTCGCGCGAAACCGGAAATGGATGAAGTCGCCGTCGCGCCGCACGTCGATCTGGTACAGGTGTTTCACCGGTGTCTTCGCCTGGCATTCCGACGAGCGGAACGCCGAAAAATCGTGCTCGCCGACCAGGCACGCGGTTGCCGCGCGCATCGCGTCGACGTCGAGCGGCGTGTGAATCCAGCCGGCGCGGCCCGACAGCATCGGCGAGCGCACCGGGTGCACGTACAACACGTAGTAATAGGTGCGCTCGAACGCGGAGAAGCGCGCGTGGAACGTGTCCGGCATCGGCTTCGCCCACTGGACGGCGACCGTCGACGGCAAGAACGCATTGGTGCCGCGTACCCACGAGAATTCGGCGCGGTCGAGATCGGTATCGAAATGGACCACTTGCCCGAGGCCGTGCACACCGGTGTCCGTGCGGCCGGCGACTACGGTCGGCAGCGGCGTCTGCGCGAATTCGCGCAGCGCGCGTTCCAGTTCGTCCTGGACGGTTTTGCCGTGCGGCTGCGATTGCCAGCCGCAAAATGCGGCGCCGTCGTACTGAACACCTAGTGCAATGCGCATCACGACAGTGGCGCGAGCGTCGACAGCATCGCGCGGGCTTCGTTGCGCGTTGCGGCGTCGTTGGACTCGATCACTTCGTTGATCAGCGTCCGTGCGCCGGCGACGTCGCCGAGCTCGATATATTCGGCCGCGAGTTCGAGCTTGTTGCGCGCGATGCGCGCGAGCTCTTCCGGCGTGAACGTCGGCAACGGCTGCGCCGGGCCCGGCGGTAGCTCGAGATCGAAATCGAGCGCGAGCGGGCCGTATTTGGCCGCGCCCATGCCGGCGATCGCGCCGGGGCCGGCGGTGCCGGCTTCGATCTGCTCGCCGACGCGCGGTGGTTCTGGCTCGTGCGGCGGCACGGCGTGGCTCGCGGTGATTTCAGGTTCGACGACCGGTTGCACAGTGGGCGTGGCTGGCGGCACAGCGGGTGCATCAGCGTCGGCTCGCGGCGGCAACGACATGTCGAGACTGCCGAACGCGTCGAGCGCCGCGCGCGGGAATTGCGGCAGCGTTGCGCGGTTTTCGTCGGGTTCGTGGCCTGACAACGCGTGGTCTTGCTGATCGGCGGGCTGGTGCGGCTCGGCGTGCGCTTGCGCGGTATCGGCGTCGGCGTCGGTCGGTTCGTCGGACGCCAAGTCGATAACCGGTTCGCTTTCGAAGTGGTCGGACAGAACCGGTTCGTGCTCGGCCGGCATCGTGACATCCGGCGGCAGTTCCGCTTGCGCCGGTTCATTGGGCTCGCCGATCGGTGCGTGGGATTCTTCAACGGAAGCGGCAGGCGCCACTTCATCGACGACGTGTTCCGTCTGTGCGGCCGGCAGCTCGCCCGGCGACTCGTGTGCGCCAAGTTGCTCGTGCAGATCGGGTATCAGCGGTTCTTCGCGTGTCGGCGGCTCGGACCGCTCTTCGTGCGCGGCAGCGAAACCCAGCGCAGCGGTGCTGCCCGCGATGGTTTGCACGGTCTCCGTCGTTTTCGCCGGTTTCGCCGGTTGATCCGGCGTTTCGTGCGGTTGGGGCGAGAGGTGATCGGCTACCGGCGAGACCCGCTCGGTCAGCGATGGCACCGCGTCTGCGTCGTCATGCTGCTGCGTCTCGTGCGCTGCGGTGTGCTCGCCGCTTTTCGGCATCGCGTCATCGGCGCTCGCGGTATTCCGGCCTGCATCGTGTGGCGGCGCGACATCCGCAGCCGACGGCCCCTCTTCTGCAGCCGCCCGCGCCGATGTGGACGACGACGCGGATACGTCGGCGCGCTTGCGTCGACGCATTGCCAGTCCGGCAACCATCGCAGCCAGCACCGCGCCGATTAGCGCGGCCACGCCAACGTAGCCCTGTTTCGACATGACCGTCGAGCCAGCAGTCTGCTGAGCGGCCATCGGCGCGACGAGCGGATGCGCGCCCGGCGCAGCCGTGCCTGCGGTCGTCGACGCGCCGGCGCTCGCACCAGCCACGGCCGCCGGCTGTCCATTCGCTGCGACGCTGCTTGCCGCCTGCGGCGTTCCCGCAGACTTGCCGATACCGTGCTTCTGCAGCTCCATCAGCACGCGATTTTTCAACGCGAGCAATTGCTGAAGGCTTGAAACCTGCGGATGCGCCTGCGACGCAGCCTGGGGTGCGCCGGCGGATGCCGCGAGTGCGCCGCTCGCGCCCGCCGCGGGCTGGCTAGGCGCAGACTGGATCGAGCCCGACCACACGTTCCCGCTGCTCGCCGCCGCGGCTTGCGGAATGCTTGCGCCAGTTGCCTGCGAGACCGATGCCGGTACGGATGCAGATGCCGGCGTAGCCGCATTCGCGGGTGACGACGCGGCGGTGGTTGCGGAAGCGGTTGCAGTTGCGGTTGCGGTGGACGCGCTTTCAGCAACCGACGCGCTTGCCGCAGACGACGGCGTTGCAGTTGTCGCAGTTGTTGTTGCGGCTGCCGCTGCTGTCGTCGTTGAACTTGCCGCACTCGCGGCTGGCTGCTCGCGCGCTTCCTGCGCAGTTGCCATGCTCGCCCCAGCGGCCGACGCCGGCGCCGGCGCCGCCGAAACCGCTGACGGCGCGCTCGCGGCGTTGCCAGCCATCGCGGCCGCGCTCGAGGCGCCGCCCGGCGCGGAAGCCGCTGTCGCCGTCGCGGCGGCAACCGCCGCCCCGGTTGCGTCCAATACCGGCACATTCAACACCGCACCGACCTTCAATCGGCTCGGGTCGTTCTTCATGAACGCGCTGGGATTCGCGTCGAAAATCGCGCGCGCCGCGCGCGCGAGCACCGCGCGGTCATGCGACTGGGTCATTCGGATCGCAATATCGTTCAGCGATTGCCCGGCCTGTACCGTGACCTGGCTCGCTGCGATAGGCGTGCTCGCAACGATGGCCGCGCTCGCAGCCGTCGCGCCGCTCGCCGGCATCCCCTGCGCAGCACACGTTTGCGCCGCAATCAGTAAAACAGCCGCGGTCACCACAATACGGCATCCAGTACCGTCAAACATTGCCGCCACTGCATGCGGGATCTGAACCCGGGCAATCATCGGGGCGTTGCGCGCGTGGTCACGCGGCCCGGGTTGGCGAAGCCTCATTGCGCTGTTTTCGATGAACAAAGACAAGATGTAGGAACGCCCAATGAAAAAAGCGCCGCGAGAATCGCGACGCTTTTATTGTTGCTGTAAGTGTTATACGCGTCTGGCGCGTAGTTTACTTTACTTGTCGAGCAGAATGCGAAGCATACGACGCAGTGGTTCAGCGGCACCCCACAGCAGCTGGTCGCCAACCGTGAACGCGGACAGATACTCGCCGCCCATTGCCAGCTTGCGCAGACGGCCAACCGGCACCGTCATCGTCCCGGTGACGACCGCCGGCGACAGGTCGCGAATCGACGCTTCACGCTCGTTCGGCACCACCTTCACCCAGTCGTTGGCCGACGCGAGAATGCTGTTCACCTCGTCAAGCGGCACGTCCTTCTTCAGCTTGATCGTCAGTGCCTGCGAATGGCAGCGCATTGCGCCGATCCGCACACACAGACCGTCGACCGGAACCGAGCCCGGCTCGCCCATCGCCGGCTTACCGAGAATCTTGTTCGCTTCCGCGCCACCCTTCCATTCTTCTTTCGACATGCCGTTGCCGAGATCCTTGTCGATCCACGGAATCAGCGAACCGGCCAGCGGCACGCCGAAATGTTCGGTCGGCATGCTGTCGCTATTCATGGCGGACAGCACACGGCGGTCGATATCGAGGATGGCCGATGCCGGGTTGGCCAGATCGTCCTTCACCGCGCTATGCAGCGCGCCCATCTGCGCGAGCAGTTCGCGCATGTTCTGCGCGCCCGCGCCCGAGGCGGCCTGATACGTCATCGCGGTCATCCAGTCGATCAGGTTCTCGCGGAACAGGCCGCCCAGCGCCATTAGCATCAGGCTGACCGTGCAGTTACCGCCGATAAAGTTCTTCTGTCCCTTGACCAGCGCGTTCTTGATGACGTCCAGGTTGACCGGATCGAGCACGATCACCGCGTCATCCTTCATGCGCAGCGTCGATGCCGCGTCGATCCAGTAGCCATTCCAGCCCGCGGCGCGCAGTTTCGGGAACACATCGCTGGTGTAATCGCCGCCCTGGCAGGAGATGATCGCATCGCACTTCTTCAGATCGTCGATGCTGTTGGCGTCTTTGAGTTTGGTCTCGTTTTTGGCGAACGACGGCGCATTGCCGCCCGCATTGCTGGTGCTGAAAAACACCGGTTCGATCAGATCGAAGTCGCGCTCCTGCTGCATACGTTGCATCAGGACGCTGCCGACCATGCCGCGCCAACCTACGAGACCTACGTTCATGACTTCATACCCTTGGAGTGGACAGCTTCCCCGCAATTTTGCCCGGCGTGTCCGCGCGGGGAAGACGGGCGGGCACGACGGACGATCAGCGTTTCGTGATCGTTTTCGGGGTAATCGCTTTGATGAGCGCCTTGGTGGAAATGGCGAGTTCGGTCGCACGGGCCGTTTTGCCGTGCTTGCTCGAGACCGAGGTGATGTGAGAAATCTGCGCCATTACGTGAGTCTACACGAAAACCGTGATTCGGCAGCGTACTCGCCCGTTTCGGGCACAAACGATGCTAAAAGGGCCGGCGATCCGGCCCACCCTTCAGTTGACCTTCAATTACAGCGCGGCGACAACTGCGTCGCCCATCGCCGCAGTACCCACCTGCCTGCAACCCGGCGTCAGAATATCGCCGGTGCGGTAGCCCTGCTCGAGCACTTTCTTCACCGCGCTTTCGATGCGATCCGCCTGCTCCGCCTTGTTCAGTGAATAGCGCAGCATCATCGCGGCGGAAAGAATGGTCGCGAGCGGATTGGCAACGCCCTTGCCTGCGATATCCGGCGCCGAACCGTGCGACGGCTCGTACAGACCCTTGTTGTTCTTGTCGAGCGACGCGGACGGCAGCATGCCGATCGAGCCCGTCAGCATCGCGGCCTCGTCGGACAGAATATCGCCGAACATATTGCCGGTGACGATCACGTCGAACGACTTCGGCGCCTTCACAAGCTGCATCGCCGCGTTGTCGACGTACATGTGCGACAGTTCGACGTCCGCATACTCCTTCGCGACATCGATCATCACGTCCTTCCACAACTGCGACGTTTCGAGCACGTTCGCCTTGTCGACTGAAGTCAACTTCTTGCCACGCTTTTGCGCCGCCTGAAACGCGACATGCGCGATGCGGCGCACTTCGGGTTCCGAATAGCGCATCGTGTCGAAGCCTTCCTTCGCGCCGGCAAACGGACCGTCCGGCGCCTCGCGCACGCCGCGCGGCGAACCGAAGTAGATGTCGCCGTTCAGTTCGCGCACGATCAGGATGTCGAGCCCGGACACGATCTCCGGTTTCAACGACGAGGCGCCCGTCAATTGCGCATAGCAGATCGCCGGACGGAAGTTCGCGAACAGCTGCAGATGCTTGCGCAGACCCAGAATGGCCTGCTCGGGGCGCAGCGCGCGTTCGAGCTTGTCGTATTTCCAGTCGCCGACCGCGCCGAACAGGATCGCATCGGCTTCTTTCGCCAGCTTCAACGTCGCGTCGGGCAGCGGATGACCGGCCGCTTCGTAGCCAGCGCCACCGACCGGCGCTTCTTCAAGCTCGAACTTCTCGCCGAGTTTGTTCAGCACCTTCACGGCTTCCTTGACGATTTCCGGACCGATACCGTCGCCGGGCAATACAGCAATCTTCATGTGTGTTTCCTTATTCGTATGGGGCGCGACGCGTCGCGCGCGGCTGGCCGTTAGTTAACCGACGATGCGGTGACCAAGCCATGGCTGCTTCGTCAGCCGTTCCGCTTCGAACTGGCGAATCTTGTCCGCCTGGCGCAGCGTAAGCCCGATGTCGTCGAAACCGTTCAGCAGGCAGTATTTGCGGAATCCGTCGACATCGAACTTGTACTCGGCACTGCCATCGGTCTTACGCACGACCTGATTTTCCAGATCGATCGTCAACTGAAAACCGTTGAACGCGAAGGTTTCGTTGAACAGATGATCGACCTGCTGTTCGGTCAGCACGATTGGCAACAGACCGTTCTTGAAGCAGTTGTTATAGAAGATATCGGCGAAGCTCGGCGCGATCAGCGCGCGAAAGCCGTACTGCTGCAACGCCCACGGCGCGTGCTCGCGCGAGCTGCCGCAGCCGAAGTTCTGGCGCGCGAGCAGAACCGACGCGCCCTGATAACGCGGCTGGTTCAACACGAAGTCCGGGTTCAGCGGACGCTTCGAGTTGTCCATGCCCGGTTCGCCGTGGTCGAGATATCGCCACTCGTCGAATGCGTTCGGGCCGAAGCCGGAGCGCTTGATCGACTTCAGAAACTGCTTCGGAATGATCGCGTCCGTATCGACGTTCTCGCGATCGAGCGGCGCGACGAGGCCGGTGTGTACGGTGAATTTGTCCATGACGCTTATGCCTGTTCAGAGCCGGAGATGCTGATGTGCGAGCGTTGCTTGCGCGACCGCATTGCCGGCGTTCAAGTATTCATGCGATGACGGCGCGGCTTCACTTCGCCGCCGCGTTGCTGATCGAGTGGCCGGCCGCGCTCATGTCCTGACCGAAGCCGCTCACGGTGTTGCACCCGGCGAGACCGAGCAGCAACCCTGCAAAAGCGGCCAGTGCGAACCGGCGCAGCAGCGTGTCGTTCAACGGAAGCTTCGTCATGTTGTTCAACCCAGCTTGCGAATATCGACGAAATGACCTTCGATGGCAGCCGCGGCAGCCATCGCGGGACTCACGAGGTGGGTGCGACCGCCCGCACCCTGGCG
>NZ_SORE01000001.1 GCF_004366595.1 Paraburkholderia rhizosphaerae | reverse complement strand
CTATAGCCCATCTGCGCGGTACGCGACCGATGGCCGAACGAACGCAGGTCGTTCACGCCGTACCAGCGATGGCTACGCAATTCCTCGGGGGTCTTTCTCTTTGCCACAGCAGCGGCTCCTGACAGATGTGGGTTCGATAGCAGGCAAGCGGAACGATCAGCCGCCTTTGACGCCCTGCGTGTTCACATAAAGCGCGTACAGGCCGTGGCTTGCCGCCATGAAGAGCCGGTTGCGATGCCGCCCGCCGAAACAGACATTCGCGCACCGCTCGGGTAGTGCGATATGGCCGAGCGCTTCGCCGTGCGGCGAAAACACGCGCACGCCGTCGAGTTCGTCGGTGCCCATACCCCAGCCGCACCAAAGATTGCCGTGGATATCGACGCGAAAACCATCGGGTGTACCCGCCGGCCCTGCATCGATCAGTACGCGGTTGTTCTCCAGCGCGCGGCCGTTCTGCACGACATCGAATGCGCGAATCGTGCGTGGCTCGCTGCGCGATTCAACGATGTAAAGCACCGACTCGTCCGGCGAAAACGCGAGTCCATTCGGGCCGATCACATCGTCGTTGACGAGCGTCACTTCGCCAGACTGATCATCGATGCGATACACACACTGCGGCAGTTTCGATTCCTGCTGTTCGCCTTCGTAGAAGCTGTCGATGCCGAAGCTCGGATCGGTAAACCAGATCGAGCCGTCCGATTTGACGATCACATCGTTCGGCGAGTTGAAACGCTTGCCCTGATACCGATCGGCAAGCACGGTGATCGAGCCGTCGTACTCGGTACGCGTCACGCGGCGCGTCAGATGTTCGCAGGTCACGAGCCGGCCCTCGCGGTCGCGCGTATTGCCGTTTGCGTTGTTCGACGGCCGGCGGAACGGAGTCACTGCGCCGGTCTCTTCGTCCCAACGCAGAATCCGGTTGTTCGGGATGTCGCTCCATAGCAGGTAGCGCCCGTCGCCGAACCACACCGGCCCTTCGGACCAGCGTGCGCCCTGAAACAGGCACTCGACCGATGCGGACGCGAGTCGCAACGCGGTAAAACGCGGGTCGAGAATACGAATGGAAGGATCTGGATAGCGGCGGCTGTTGTCGGTCATTGCGAGGTCGGTTGTGGTCTGCGACGGCGGCGCGCGGGTGGAGATACGTCGCGCGTCGCGTGTCTTGAATCGAAAGCAGCGTCGTCGGCCACTGCGCTGCACAGCGCTGCGCGAACGTACGCGTGTTTTTCGTGCGTCAGAATGACAACGGCGCGCGTTGCCGTGATGGCTTCGCGCGCCGCATGGTCACACGGGAGTTAAGCGTAGACCGTCGCGTTAAGCCTGCACCGGCTTGCCGTCGAGAATACGCAGCAGTTTAAGCGGATTCTCGTCGTGCAGCGCTTGCGGCAACAACGCGGCCGGCAGGTCCTGATAACACACGGGACGCAGGAACCGCTCGATTGCCATCGCGCCGACCGACGTCGCGCGCGCATCGGACGTGGCCGGATACGGGCCGCCGTGCACCATCGCGTGACACACTTCAACGCCTGTCGGAAAACCGTTCGCCAGAATGCGGCCGGCCTTGCGCTCAAGCGTCGGCAGCAGTTGCCGCGCAATTTCGTAGTCTTCCGGCTCGATTTGCAGCGTCGCGGTCAGCTGGCCTTCGATGTACTCGGCCACCTTCACCATTTCGGCAATATCGCTGCAAGTGACGATCAGCGATGTCGGTCCGAAGATCTCGTCTTCGAGTTGCGCGGTCGCGAGGAATTGCATCGCGTTGGTCTGGAACAGCGCGGGCAGTGCCGAGCACGACGCATCCGACTGCTGTCCTTGCGCAATGCTTTGCACGCCGTTCAATTCGCGACGCTGCGACACGCCATCTTTGTACGCGTTTGCGATGCCGGCGGTCAGCATGGTTTGCGCGCCCTTCTGCGCAAGAGCTTTCGCGGCCGCATCGATAAACGTCTGCTTGTGTGGCCCATCGAGCAGCAGCACGAGACCCGGATTCGTGCAGAATTGGCCGACGCCGAGCGTCACCGATTCGACGAAGCCGGTCGCGATCGCTTCGGCGCGCTTGGCAAGCGCACCAGGCAGCACGAAGAACGGGTTGATGCTGCTCATCTCCGCGAAGACCGGAATCGGCTCGCGGCGCTTTGCCGCGATATTCACCAGCGCGACGCCGCCGCGACGCGAACCCGTGAAGCCGACCGATTTGATCGCCGGATGTGCGACCAGCGCTTCGCCGATTTCATTGCCCGCGCCGACCAACAGCGAAAACACGCCTTCGGGCAAGCCGCTGTCGGCCACTGCCTTCTGGATGGCACGGCCTACCAGTTCCGACGTGCCCAGATGTGCCGGGTGCGCCTTGACGACGACCGGGCATCCCGCCGCGAGCGCCGAAGCGGTATCGCCGCCCGCGACCGAAAACGCGAGCGGGAAATTGCTCGCACCAAATACGCCGACCGGGCCGACCGGGATTTTCTGCGCACGCAGGTCGGAGCGCGGCAGCGGCTTGCGTTCCGGCATCGCGGAATCGAGCGTCGCTGCGAGCCAGCGGCCTTCGCGCACCAGCGATGCGAACAGACGTAGCTGACCGACAGTGCGGCCGCGTTCCCCTTCGAGGCGCGCCTTCGGCAGCGCCGATTCGGCTTGCGCGCGCTCGATCAGCGCGTCGCCAAGCGCGACGATGTTGTCCGCGATCGCTTCGAGAAGACGCGCGCGCGTCTCGAGCGGCGCCAAACGATACGGATCGAACGCCAGCGCGGCCAATTCGCAAGCGCGGTCCACTTCCACCGTGCCGCCGGCGCCGAATTCGGGCTCGATCTCCATGTTACGGGCCGGGTCGAACGCGCGCAGCGTGCCTTTGGTACCGCGCACCGCGGACCCGCCGATCAGCATGTCTCCGGTAATCTGCATGTTGCAACTCCTGTCGTGTGCCGCGCGCCGATCATTGGGGTTGTTGCGCGCGGCTCAAAACCAAATAGTGGGTATGCGCCTTCAGTTGTCCACGGAAACTTCCGCGAGACGGCGCTCGAATGCGAGCAGTGCCTGCGTCGCAGCATCGATCTTCGCATGATGTTCGACCGGAGTCGAACTGAGCAGCGGAAGCAGCGGCCCCATGTTTGCGATTTTCGACATCGTCACCGCGTCGTGCAGCACGCGAATCAACGAGATTTTGTCGCGCAGCGTTTCGAGCGGCATGAACGCGTCATACAGATTGCGCGCTTCGCCGCCGCGATTCGATTTCACCGCATTGAGCAGCGCCATCACCGTGCGCGGCGCAATGCAGCCCGATCCTGTCGTCCAGGCAGCGAGTCCGAATTCCTGCACATGCACGAGTGCCGGCCGTTCGCCCATGCCCGAAATCACGCGTGCGCGATCGACCTGCTCGAGCAGGCGCCGCAAGTACAGATCGTTCGATGGATCGCGCCGCGCGATTGCATACTTCACCGCAATCAGCGTGCCGCGATTGACAAGGCGCGCGAGCGCATCGACGTCGACATAGTCTTCGCTCCTGATGTACAGCGTGAGCGGCATGCCGGCGACTTCGGCGATGCGCGTCAAGCCGTACTCGACGCCCGTCGACGTCGTAAAGCCCGGAAACGGCAACACCATCGCGGTGCGGTACGCGGTCCGCGCAAGGATGCGCGCCTGATCAAGCATCTTGCCGTAGTCGGCGCCGATCGCGGGAATCACGCGTGTCTGGGGTCCAGCACTCTGCGCCAGCAGGTCCAGCAATTCGTGATACTCGCTGATTGCGACGTGGTACAGGTTCGCGTTGCCGCCGTACAGCAGCGTGCGCACCCCGCCCGCTTCGATATGGCGAATCAGCTTCTCGTTCTGAGCGGGATCGAGACTGAAATCCGCGTGTCGGGCGAGCGGCGGAACGGCCATCACGCTGGCAGAAAACTCGTGCTCGTGAATCGGAGAGACATTCATGGCGGCTCGCGTCGAAGATGCGCTAGGCCGCCAGGGTACCACTCGCCCGGCTAGTTGTCAAACAACTTGGCAACATCCGGGTATATCAGTAGGTCAGGGGAGTCGTCATCTCGCCCAAGTAGGTTCAATATGACGTAAAGATCTATGCAAACAATGTGACGTTTCAATGACAAAAAGCTCACATCGCGCCCCCGCGAATGTATTTAACCTTATTACCGAGATTGATTTTGCCCGTCCATTGCAGCGTTATCGGAAGATATATTTGCCCTAATTGCCGAAGCAAAGTTCGGTAAAAACGCTTAATTGCCGTCCGTTTTCGTCAATTCCGAATGGCGGGTCCGAATTCGACGTAAGGTTTTCCAATCGACAATTTTGACTGTCGCAGTTTTTCAGTAAAACAAGAATAATGATGCTAAATTGATACAGTACAGAACGAGTGGTCATGGCGCGCACACACAACCCGCGGCATGATTCGCCGCGCCCCGAGAGAACTGTCTTGTCGCTACCTTATTTTGAGCAGCTGTCGCCGATGCTCAACGCTACCGACGACACCACGTGGTTCAACGAACTCGCCCGTCTGGCAGATGGTTGGGGGTTCAACCGCGTGCTCGTCGCGATCGTGCCGCGCCCGAGTATCCGGATGGAAGACTCGTTCCTGCGCAGCTCGTACGCACCGGCCTGGCGCCAGTTTTACGACGCGCACGGCTTTGCGCACATCGACCCGACGGTCGCGCATTGTGTATCGAAATCGTCGCCGCTGATCTGGTCGCCAGATCTGTTCGCGACGAATCCGCAGCAGTCGATGTATGAGGAGGCACGCCTGCACGGGCTGCGCGCGGGCGTCACTCTGCCGATTCACGGGCCACAGCAGGAAAAAGGAATGATCTGCTTCGTGAACGACAGCAACCCGACCAGCGAATTCTGGCGCCATATCGACGTCGTATTGCCGAATCTGGTGTTGCTGCGCGATCTCGTGATCGACACGAGCCAACCGTACCTGAGTAGTCACACGCAGGCGCTGTTGCCGAAGCTGACACCGCGCGAGAGGGAGTGCCTACAGTGGACAGCGCGCGGCAAGTCCACCTGGGAAATTTCGCACATTCTCGGATGTTCTGAAGCCGTCGTGAACTTCCATCTGAAGAATATCCGTGCGAAATTCGGTGTGAACTCCCGCCGCGCCGCGGCCGTCATTGCGACACAACTTGGCCTTATTGATCCAGGTTGATCAGCTCTCTCGCCTCGCCCGACATCACACGCCCAGCCTTGCCGAGGTCGCTGTCGTTGACCGTCTTCGAAAAATAAAGTCCGAGCAGAATCGAAACCGGTGCCGGAATTTCGGCGCCCGACTCGAATCGGCTGCCACGCGATTGCGTGACGCCAAAGCGAGCCCAAAACTGCCTTTGGCTCTCTTTTCTCTTTTTCCGATAAGCGATGATTAAAACGCGGTCAACCGCGGACGAAACGTCTGCTGCGCGGTTTTGAACGGCCGCTTGCCAATGATTTTCCAGCATTTCCATGGTAATCCCCATTGGGTTGGGTAATGTTCATCTCAATTTTGATGACGAGGGGACTACGCCGACACCTATCCAGGTGGATAGGTGCAAATGTCTATCCAGAATGCATAAGTTTTTCTGCGTACGGGAACGGACCCGGGCGGAGGAGAACATCATGCATGCAGCGATTCGAATTGGTACCCCGAAGGAGTTCGACAACACGGATCTTCACGAGATGTATCGCTTGCGCGCGCGAGTATTTCACGGGCGCATGGGGTGGGATATCCCGATCATCGCGGGCATGGAGGTCGACGGCTACGACGCGCTCGGGCCGCACTACATGCTGATTCAGGACTCTTCGCAGCGTGTACGCGGCTGTTGGCGGCTGATGCCGACTGAAGGACCCAACATGCTGAAAGACACGTTTCCTCAGCTACTGCACGGCAATGCCGCGCCAGTCGGCCGGCACATCTGGGAACTGAGCCGCTTTGCGATCGAAACCAGCGACGATCACGAGCAGTCTTTCGGGTTTGCTGACGTGACGATGCACGCGATCCAGGAGCTCGTCACGTTTGCGGACAAGATGGGCATCACGCGTTACGTGACCGTGACGACCACGCCGATCGAACGGTTGCTGCGCAGAACCGGTATCGAAATCGGCCGTCTCGGGGCGCCGGTGCAGATCGGTGTCGAGCGGGCGGTGGCGCTCGATATCGCGGTCAGCGAGCAAACGCGCAATGCGTTGTTTGGCCACATGGCGGCGGCAGCATAGCGACGGCTACGCGTAGAAGCGCTCGCCGTTCCGACGCCTCTGGCAGCGCTTCAACGCGCCCCCGCGCTTGCTTGGGATCACGTCGATGCGTAACGCGCTGACGTTACGCAGGGCTTCGCTTGCCCACGCAATCTCGGTCACGTGCAACGCACGTTTGCGGTCGTCGACGCTACTTTCGACGAAACGTAATGTGCGCGATTTTGCGCACGAGTAGCGCCGCGGCCAGCGCCGCGCAGCCGGTCAACACGACGCCAATGTGAATCGACTGGACCATCACGTGCCGCGCGGCATCGAGCAACGCAGGACCATCGAGCCCCGCACGCTTCAGTTGCGCGAGCAACGAATCGCGCAAGCTCTCGTCGACGAGAATGCGCGGATCGCCGAGCGCCGGGCGCCATTTCGCGGCGACAGGTTCACCGAAGACGCGCAGCGCGTCGTCGACGCCCGACGCGTAGCGGCGATTGACGATCGTCGCGACGACACTCGTGCCCAGCATGCCGCCGACCATCCGCGTCGACTGCAGCAGCGCAGTGGTGATACCGAAGCGTTCGCGGCCGGCGATCTCCTGCCCGAACACGTTCAGGTTGTTGAGGATAAAACCCAGCCCGATGCCGACCGCTCCCATCGAAAGTTCCAGGTATAGATGCGGAGTGACAGGCGTTGATAGCGAAATGCCAATCGACGCCGCGACGAGCAGCCCGAAGCCAATCGTCAGAATTGCCGACGGCCGCGACATGTGAATCACGATACGCGTGTTGATCATGCTGCCCAGCGCGACGCACGCGGCGATCGGCGTCGCGAGCAGGCCGGCCTTCTGCGGCGACAACCCGAAGCCGCCTTGCAGCAGCAGCGGCGCGAAGAAGATCAACGAGAACATCACGAAGCCTGACAACACCGACAGCGTGAACAGCGTGACCAGCTGCGCGTCGTTGAAGAGATCGAGCGGAATGATCGGATGCGTCGCGCGCCGTTCGCACGCAAGCAGCAACGCGACGCAGATGACGACAATCGCGGCGAGCAGCAGATTGCTGGCCGTCAGCCCTTCTTTCGCCACCGCCTCGATAAACATCTGCAGGCCACCGAGCGCGAGTGCGACGAGCAGCGCACCGCCCCAGTCGATGCGAACCTCGCCAACCTGCTCGCGCCGGTAATACGGCAAATGTGCCCAGATGAAATACAGCGCGAGCGCCCCGACCGGCAGATTAACGAGGAACGTCGAACGCCAGCCGAGATGCTGGCTCATCCATCCGCCAAGCGACGGTCCAGCCGCCGTGCCGATACCGTATGCGGCCGCCATCACGACCTGCCAACGCACACGTTCACGCGGGTCCGGAAACAGATCGGGAATCGAAGCGAACGCGGTGCCGACCATCATGCCGCCGCCGACACCTTGCAGCCCGCGCGCGACGACAAGAAACGGCATGCTCGTCGCGATACCGCACAGTAGCGACGCCACCGTGAACACGATTACCGCCGCGATCACAAAGCGCTTGCGGCCGAAATAATCGCCGAGTCGGCCGAACACCGGCACCGTGACGACAGACGCAAGCAGATACGCGCTCGCAATCCACGCGTAGAACTCAAAGCCTCGCAGTTCGGACACGATCGACGGCAGTGCGGTGCTAACCACCGTTTGATCGAGCGCGACCAGCATGTTGACGAGACCGATGCCGAGCATGGCGAGCAAGGCATCACGGAAGGGCAGGACAATCGGCTGCGGATGCGGAGGATTCACTTCGACACGGCGCGGTAAAGCGCGCAAAAGAATTCAAGCGGGCTTAACGAACCGGCCGCGAAAGATTGAAAAAAAAGACTTTGAAGACAGCACTCAAAAGCAAAGTAAAGCGAACACGCCGGATTCACGAGCCGAACATCCGGTCGCGCGCGTTCATAAGATGCGTGCGCATCGCGTCGCCGGCGGCCTGCACATCGTGACCGCGAATGGCCTCGAGCACCGCGCGATGCTCCGCTTGCACAAGCCGCTGCCGCTCGAGCGTTTTCACGAGCGAAAGGTTGCGCGACAGATTCATGCTGAACGCGATCTGCTCTTCGATAAACGACATCATCGTAATGAAGAACTGGTTTTTCGACGCGCGTGCGACCGCGAGATGAAAAGCGAAGTCGTCTTTTGCGCCGATGCCCTGCGTTTCGATCACACGTTCGAGTTCGTCCCACGCGTGTTCGATCGCGGCGATGTCGTCGTCATCTGCCATTTGCGCGGCCAACGCGGCAGCGCCGGCTTCGGTCACGATACGGAAGTCGTAGCAGCGGCGAATGTCGGACAACGATTCGAGCGGCGCGAAGCGGCGTACATCCGGGTCCGGACGGCGCGCGACCGTGGTGCCCGAGCCGTGCCGCGTGACAATGATGCCGTCCGCGCGCAGACGCGCGAGCGCTTCGCGCACGGTGGGCCGTGACGTTTCGAAGCGCTCCGCGAGCGCGTGCTCGGTCGGCAAGCGTTCGCCTTCCTTGTACTCGCCCTCGAGAATGCGGTTGAGGATGTCGCCGTATATCTTGTCCGGCAGGCCCATCGATTTGCGCTCGTTGTTCATCTTGGCAGGCGGCTTGTCAGCATGGACGATAATTGTAAGGCAAGTTGCGTATGCCGGAAGAATAAAAGGTTTTTAGTGCGGCCCGCAATCGCAGGCGCGACCTTGCTTTCAACGCGTTGTGACGCGCGCAAGCGGCACGGCAAAACTTGCTAAGCGATTGATTGACATCATCGACAGACCCACACGTGTGGCCGCCGATCAATTAAGCTTTTGTGGCAATTGACGAATGGCCGACACTTTTCTGCGCGGAGCTGATATGTACAAACGCATCCTGGTAGCAGTCGACGGCAGCCGTACGTCGCGTGGCGCGTTCGATGCCGCACTTGATCTTGCTGCGTCGACCGGCGCGACGTTGCGCGCGTATTACGTGGTCGAGAACACGCCGATGTATTTCGAAGCGCCTGGCTATGACCCGGGAATTCTGCTGAGGCAGTTCATCGAAGTGGGCAAACTGCTGACGCTCGAGCTCACGGAGGCGATGGACGAGCGGAAGGTGACCGGCGACGTCACGATTGGCGAAGCAACGCCAAGCGACGATGTGCCGACGCTCGTTCTGAAGGCCGCCGCGGAATACAACGCCGAGCTGATCGTGATGGGCACACATGGACGGCGCGGCATGCAGCGTCTGATTCTTGGCAGCGTTGCCGAGCGTTGCGTGCGACAGTCGACGTTGCCGGTGCTGCTAATCCCGTCCGCAGCCATCGAGGAAACACCGGAACCAGACGCCAAGCCGTGAAGAACGCCTGAAGACGCGCAGTCCCGCGCGTAGTACGGCAGTCACGTAAAAGCCGCTTGCGAGCCGCCACCGGCGCGGCTCGCAATGACGCGGCAGTGCGTCATTTTGACGCGAAATCGAGAACGCCCCTGGTGGGACAATGGGTATTGTTACCTTACATTGTCCTTCGCCATGTTGACATCCGCCGTCTCAACCCAGATCGCCGTTCATCGCGCGGGCCACGCGGTCGTCGCGCCGGCTACCCGTCATATCGCGCGCTGCTCGACGTGCGCGATGCGTCATCTCTGCATGCCACAAGGCATGTCAGCGGAAGAACTCCCGAAACTGGAAGCATTGATCTGCACCGCCCGCGCGGTACGACGCGGCGAACCGCTGTATTGCGCGGGCACACCTTTCGAAAACCTTTACGCAGTCCGCTCGGGCTCGCTGAAAACGACGATGGCGCACCGCGATGGCCGCGAACAGGTGACAGGCCTGCGGCTTGCTGGCGAATCGCTTGGGCTCGACGGCATCAGAGACGATGTGCACGCGTGCAGCGCGGTCGCCCTTGAAGACAGTTCCGTGTGCATCGTTCCGTACGCGGCGCTCAAGCGCCTGTGCCGCGAAAGCGGCGCGATGCAGGAACGGTTGCACCGGTTGATGGGCGAACAGATCGTCCGCGAAGCGAGCCAGATGATGCTCTTGGGTTCGCTGAGCGCCGACGAACGTGTCGCGGCTTTTCTGCTGGATGTGTCGGAGCGCAATGCACAGCGCGGTTATTCGTCGGCCGAATTTAACCTGCGCATGACACGCGAAGACATGGGCAGCTATCTCGGCATGACACTTGAAACCGTCAGCCGCACGTTGTCGAAGTTCCAGAAACGCGGCCTGATCGATGCGCGCGGGAAGTTCATTCGTATAGTCGACCTGGAGGGACTGCGCGGCTTGTAACCGCTAAACGTCCATCGCCGGGACTTTTTCGGCCATGCGGCTTCACAGGGTTGCGATCAGGCGTTACAGTCTTAGACCCGTCCCCCGCAAGGAGACCCGGCGAAATGAATCGCGATCTACGTTTGCAGCACCCGCTGGTCCAGCGTCTGCACGACGCCCGCCACGTCACCGACGCGTTGTTTGCCGTCGTTAAACCCGAACATCTGTATGAAAGACCGATCCGCGAGCGTCACCGGATCGTCTTCTACATCGGCCATCTCGAAGCGTTCGACCACAATCTGTTCGACGGGCGCCTCTTTCCGCTGCAAATATTCGATGCCGAACTGGACAAGCTGTTCGCGTTCGGCATCGATCCCGTCGATGGCGGTTTCCCGACCGATCAACCCTCCGACTGGCCGTCGCTCGACGTCGTGCGCGACTATGCGCAGCGTGCGCGTGCGCAAATCGACCACGCGCTTGCAACCTTCGAGTTCGACGCCGATGACGTTTCGACGAATTCGCCCGCACAGCTGATGCAGGTCGCGATCGAGCACCGTCTGATGCATGCGGAAACGCTCGCGTACATGCTGCATCAGTTGCCGATCGGGCAGAAGATCGCGCCGGAAAGTACCGCGACGATCAGCGCCGCTGCGAACAAGGTTGCGGATACAACGAAGATGGTTCGCGTTAGCGCTGGCCCGGTCGCGCTTGGCATGCCGCGCGACAAAGGCCAGTTCGGCTGGGATAACGAATTCGGCGAACGGCAGATCGATGTCGACGCATTCGAAATCGATCGCTACATGGTGACGAACCGCGCATTCCTGCAATTTGTCGATGCGGGCGGCTACCGCAATCGCGCGTACTGGACCGACAAGGACTGGGCGTGGAAAGAAGCGGAGCAGATCGAACATCCGGTTGGCTGGACGCGGCGTGATGAAGGTGGCTGGACCTTGCGCACGATGTTCGACGAAGTGGCGTTGCCGCTCGACTGGCCCGTCTATGTCAGTCATGCGGAAGCGAGTGCGTACGCGCGCTGGGCCGGCAAGTCGCTGCCGACCGAAGCGCAGTGGCAACGTGCTGCACAAGGCACACCGCAAGCCGACACACTGCCCGGCAACTTCGATTTCCGCAGTTGGGACCCGCAGGCGGTCAACGCGCATCCGGAAAACGTCAGCGCGTTTGGCGCCGAGGGCATGTTCGGCAATGGATGGGAATGGACAGAATCGTTATTCGAGCCATTGCCCGGCTTCGAAGCATTTCCGTTCTATCTCGGCTATTCCGCGAACTTCTTCGACGGCCAGCATTATGTGATCAAGGGCGGTTCGGCGCGCACCGCGCAATGCATGATGCGGCCGACGTTTCGCAACTGGTTTCAGCCGCGGTATCAGTATGTGTATGCCGGGTTCAGGTGTGTGCGGAATTGACGCGTTAAGCGATCAACGGCGTCCGCTGATTCCGCTGCATAGCGGAACGCCGCTGAAACCCGCTCCGGCGGCTTTCGCTTTCCGTTTGGCCGCCGCTACCGGTGACCATCCGCGCTAGCGGGAATCCCTTCGATCGGGCATTCAGCGGTACCGGGCGCCGACCGCGTAATCGCCTCGACCCGCTTGCGCGCCGCTTCGGGATCGTCGATCCATTGGCGGTAGAACTCAAACGGACAGGCGGCCACCCCATGCATGCCGTCGCCGGAATTGATTGTCCCGGTGTACCCACGATGCAGCAGTTTGTACAAATGGTTTTGCGACTGCATATTGCGCCGCGCATCGCGAATCAGGCTCAGCGAAAGCTCCGCATACTGCACACCCATTTCCTCTTCGCCGCATTCGCCAAGCGTGCGCCCATCGAATCCGACAATCGCCGAATGGCCGAAGTACGAGTACACGCCGTCCCAACCCGTCGCATTCGCGACGGCGACATAGGTGTTGTTCATCCACGCCATCGTCTTGGCGACCATCACCTGCTGTTCCTTTGCGGGATACATATACCCCTGGCAACGGACAATCAGTTCCGCGCCTTGCATCGCGCAATCGCGCCAGATCTCGGGATAATTGCCGTCGTCGCAAATGATGAGACTGATCTTGAGTCCCTTTGGCCCCTCCGTCACATACGTGCGATCGCCCGGATACCACCCCTCGATCGGCGTCCACGGCATGATCTTGCGATACTTCTGCACGATCTCGCCATGATTGTCGATCAGCACTAGCGTGTTATACGGCACCTTCTTCGGATGCTCCTCGTGGCGCTCGCCCGTCAGCGAAAACACGCCCCACACATTAGCCTTGCGGCAGGCCGCACTGAACACTTCGGTCTACGCACCAGGTATGACCGACGCCGTGTCGAACATTTCGGCGCGGTCGTACATGATGCCGTGCGTCGAATACTCCGGGAAGATCACGAGGTCCATGCCCGGCAAGCCCTGCTTCATGCCGACCACCATGTCCGCAATCTTGCGTGCATTGTCCAGCACCTCGGCTCTTGTATGCAGCCGCGGCATCTTGTAGTTGACGACGGCTACACCGACGCTGTCCTTACTGCTCGAAATATCGCCATGTCTCATTGCTGTTCCTCTGTTCGATTAAGTCGACCACCCACTGTTCGTGTTGCGTAGCCATTGCAAGCAGGCCACCCGCAGCCGCGCCGCAGGTAGCCGTCAATGGCTGATCATCCACGGCCGCCGACCGCCTGAAGGGTTTTTCAACGCGCCCGGCTGTGCACTGCCGCTCGCACCGGCGAGTGCGATGCGCGACCCGCTACAGCAACCGCATCCGGAAGGATGGCGTGCAGCCGGACCGCTCGCATGGCGCGGCTCGTGCGCGGCCCGCTCGTTGGTCGCATGTGCACTGCGCTGCATGCTTGCCATCAGCGCGAGAGCCGGTGCGGTGATCATCCGCGCCGCACTCGCGCCGCAGTCGGGACAGCACATCGGAAGGTCGCGCGCGGCGATGCTGCGCATCACCGCAAACGGGCCGCACGTCGCGCACTGAAAGTCGTAAACCGGCATTGCTCGCTCCTCGCGTCGAATCAATCTCAGGACCGCGCGATGTCGTATGAAATGGGTACATCGACACCGCCTTTCACATGCTTGACCGGCCCGTCGGCATTCGGACGGATGTCGAAATCGAAGATCTGCGTCGGCAGCCATAGCGTCGCGCACGCATTCGGAATATCGACGACGCCGCTGATATGCCCTTGCACCGGCGCGGTGCCGAGCACCGCATACGCCTGCGCGCCCGAGTAGCCAAACTTCTTCAGATATTCGATTGCGTTCAGGCAAGCCTGCCGGTACGCGATATGCACGTCGAGGTAATGTTGCTTGCCGGCTTCGTCGACTGAAATGCCCTCGAAAATAAGGTAGTCGTTGTAGTTCGGCGTGATCGGACTCGGCTTGAAAACCGGATTGCGGATGCCGTATTTTTCGACGCCGCCCTTGATCAGGCTCACGCGCATATGGACCCAGCCGGCCATCTCGATTGCGCCACAAAAGGTAATCTCACCGTCGCCCTGACTGAAGTGCAGGTCACCCACCGACAGGCCCGCGCCGTCGACGTACACCGGGAAATAAACCTTGGAGCCGCGCGACAGGTCCTTGATGTCGCAATTGCCGCCATGCTCGCGCGGCGGCACGGTGCGTGCGCCGTGCGCCGCGGCCTTGGCCTTCGCGTCGCCGCTCAGCTTGCCCATATGCGCGGTTGCGGCAAACGGCGGATTGGCGAGCGGCGGCACACGCGCAGGCTCGGTCGCGATCAGCGCGGCTTCGCGTGCATTCCACGTTTCGAGCATGTTTGGGTCCGGCAGGCAGCCGATCAGCCCAGGATGGATCAGCCCAGCGAAATTCACACCGGGTACATGCCGCGAACTCGTGTAGAGACCGTGAAAATCCCAGATCGACTTCTGCGCATTCGGAAAATGGTCGGTCAGAAAGCCACCGCCATTGGACTTCGAAAAGAAGCCGTTGAAACCCCACTGACTGTCGGGCCGCGCGCCGATATCGAGCAGATCGACCACCAGCAGGTCGCCCGGCTCCGCACCGCGCACGCCGACCGGCCCGGACAGAAAGTGCACGATCGACAGGTCGATATCGCGCACATCGTCGGCGCTGTCGTCGTTCTGGATGAAGCCACCGGTCCAGTCGTAGGTTTCGAGGATGAAGTCGTCGCCCGGATTCACCCAGCAGGCCATCGGGATGTCCGGGTGCCAGCGGTTGTGGACGTTTTCGTTTTCGTAAGCCGACTGGTTCAGGTCGACCTTGATCAGGGTATCAGGCATCTCACACGCTCCTCGTTTCATTGGCTCAAACATGCGCAGCGGCTCGTGCCGCCGCACGCTACGCGGTCGCTCGCGGTTCCGTCATATCAGTTCGTATTTCCAGGCAATCAAACCGACAGGTACTCGCGAATCCGCCCGGTATCGTCGGCGTCTCGTGCGCTCTGATGCACGAAGCGGCCGCCTTCGATCACGAATAGCCGGTCCGCCACGTCGAGCGCAAAGCTCAGCACCTGCTCCGACACGAGAATCGCGATCTCTCGCGTCTTGCGGATTTCGTTGAGCGCCTTCGCAATGTCCTTGATCACCGACGGCTGGATGCCCTCGGTCGGCTCGTCGAGCAGCAGCACTTTCGGCTCCGTCACGAGCGCGCGCGCGATCGCCAGCTGCTGTTGCTGGCCGCCCGACAAATTGCCGCCCTTGCGCTTGCGCATATCGAACAGCACCGGAAATAGCGCGTAAATGTCGTCCGGCACCTGCGTGCTCTTCGCGTTCTCGAGACCGGTCTGAATGTTTTCCTCCACGGTCAGCCCGGGAAAAATCTGCCGACCCTGCGGCACGTAGCCGATACCCCGCGCAACGCGGCGATAGCTTTCGTCGCGGGTCACATCCACCCCGCCCACCTTCACTGAGCCGCGGCGCGACGGCAGAATGCCGATCAGCGTCTTGAACAGTGTGGTCTTGCCCATGCCGTTGCGGCCCATCACGGCCACGGTTTCCTTGCTCGCGACGTTAAAGCCAATGCCGTGCAGCACTTCGCTTTGCCCGTAGCTGACCACCAGATCGTCGACTTCCAGCATGCGCGTCCCCTTCAATGGCCGAGATAAACGTCGATCACGCGCGGGTCGGCCTGCACCTTCGCCATCGGCCCTTCCGCGAGGATCTTTCCCTGGTGCATCACAGTCACCTTGTGCGCGATGCGCTCAACGAACGCCATGTCATGCTCGATCACGATCATCGAGCGGTTCTGGCAGATCCGTTCCAGCAGTTCGGCCGTGATCTCGCGTTCGCGCACGCTCATGCCCGCGATCGGCTCGTCGAGCATCAGCAGTTCCGGCGACTGCATCAGCAGCATGCCGATTTCGAGCCACTGCTTCTGGCCATGCGACAGCAGGCCCGCCTCGAGATCGAGCGATGCGGCAAGACCGATTTCGCCGGCCACCGATTGCACCCGGTCCGCGACCTCGGAATCGCGCCGGTACGCGAGCGCGCCGAATACGCTGCGCCCGCGCGGAAACGACACCTCGAGGTTTTGCGCGACCGTCAGGTTTTCGTAGATCGACGGCGTCTGGAATTTGCGGCCGATTCCTTTGCGCACGCGGCGGAATTCCGCGAGATTCGTGATCTCCTCGTTGCGGAACTTGATGGTGCCGGCGGTTTCGCGCGTTTTGCCGCAGATCAGATCGAGCAGTGTCGTTTTGCCGGCGCCATTCGGACCGATCACGACGCGCAGCTCGCCGCGCTCCAGATACAGGTTCAGCGAGTCAATCGCCTTGAAGCCGTCGAACGACACGGTCAGGTCTTCGACCGCCAGAAGAAAATCGCTATTGCTCATCGCCCGCGCTCCGTTGGTGCGCCGCGCCGCGCAACGCCCGTTGCAGACGCGCGCGTACATGCCGCTCATAAAGCCCCGCCAGTCCGTCCGGAAACGCCATAACGACGCCGATGAACATCGCGGCCATCAGGTACAGCCACAGATTGGGAAAGCTCTCCGAGAACCACGTCTTGCCGAGATTGACCAGCACCGCGCCGTACACGGCGCCGACCAGCGACATCCGGCCGCCGACGGCTGCATAGATCACCATTTCGATCGACGGCACGATGTTGACGAACGACGGCGACATGAAACCGACCTGCAGCGTGAACATCGCGCCGCCGACCGCCGCGAGCAATGCCGCGACGCAGAACGCAAACACCTTGAACATCGACACGTCGTAGCCGGAGAACCGCACGCGGTCCTCCTTGTCGCGCATCGCGAGCAGCAGCGTGCCGAGCTTGCTGCGCTGTACCCAGCGGCAAGCGATCAGCGCCACGAGCAACAACACCGCGTTGACGAAATAAAGAATGAGCTTCGCGTGCGTCGTGCGGATATCCCAGCCAAGCAGCGTACGCAGATCGGTGATGCCGTTGACGCCGCCGGTGAAGCCCTGCTGACCGATAATCAGCACCGACAGAATCAGCGCCACCGCCTGCGTGATGATGGCGAAATAGACGCCGCCGACGCGCCGCTTGAACATCGGATAGCTGACGATCAGCGCGACCGCGGTCGGCACGACAAGCGCGGCAAGAATCGCAAACGGTAGCGAATGAAACGGCTTCCACCAGAACGGCAGCGCGGTGACCTGATTCCAGTCCATGAAGTCGGGAATGCCTGGCGTCGTCTGGGTTCGGGTCGCAACCGGGTCGGACGCTTCCAGCTTCAGAAACATCGCCATCGCATAGCCGCCGAGCCCGAAGAACACGCCCTGCCCAAGGCTCAGCACGCCGCCGTAGCCCCACGCGATCACCAGACCGATCGCGACGAATGCATAGGTCAGATACTTGCCCATCAGGTTCAGGCGGAACGCGTCGAGCGCCAGCGGGAAAACCACCAGGATCACAAGCGCGAGCAGCACGATGCCGCCGTACCCGGACGCTTCGATGCGCAAGGCCAGCGCGCGCAAGCCACCCGCCGCGGCCGGCCTGTTGACGCCGCCCGTCGCTGGGCCCGCCGAAGGATTCAAGGGTTCCATGTCCGTCTCTCAGAACAGGTTGATCGATCAAATGAAGCCGGGTGCCGGCACCCGGCCCGGGTGATGCAGCGTGTCACGCGCGCCGCACCTTCGACGCGAAAAGTCCTTGCGGACGCAACATCAGGATGATCACGACCGTCAGCAACGTCAGCACGCGTGCGTTGGACCCCGACAGGAAAAACTCGCTGATCGATTGCGTCTGCGCAATACCGAACGCCGACGCGACGGTGCCAAGCAGACTCGCCGCGCCACCGAACGTGACCACCAGAAACGAATCGACGATGTACAGCGAGCCGCTCGTCGGCCCGGTCGAACCGATCGCGGTGAACGCGGCGCCCGCGACGCCCGCCACCCCGCAACCGATCGCGAAGGTCACGCGGTCGGTCAGCTTCGTATTGATGCCGGCAGCGTTTGCCATCGGTCGGTTCGCGACCGTGGCCCGCACGCGCAGCCCCCAGCGCGAGCGATACAACGCAAGCAGCAAGCCGCCGGTCATCAATAGCGCAAGCCCCATCACGAACATTCCGCTGACCGGAATGTCCAGTCCCTGCGCCGGCTCCCACGACCCCATTAGCCAGTCGGGCAGCGCCGGGCTCACCTCTTTCGGGCCGAAGGTCGAGCGGAACACCTGTTGCATGCCGAGGCTCAGGCCCCAGGTGGCGAGCAATGTGTCGAGCGGTCGCCGGTACAGATGCCGGATCAACGCCCATTCGGCGAGCCACCCCGCCGCGAACGCGATCAGAAACGCCGCGACGATCGCGAAGAAGAAATACACCGGCGCGAATGCGTGCCAGATGTTCTGCGCAAACAGCGAAAACAGATAGACCGTGTAAGCGCCAATCGTCATGAATTCGCCGTGCGCCATATTGATCACACCCATCTGGCCGAAAATCACGGCGAGCCCGAGCCCCATCAGCAGCAGCACGCTGAACAGGCTCAAGCCGGCAAACCCTTGCATCAGTGTTATGTTGAGAATGTCGGTTGGCGACATCGAAGTTCTCCCAGGTTCAGCGGACGCATGCGCGCCGCTGCACGGCAATCGCAACGCGCTTACATGTAGCCTTTCGGGAACGGGTCCGGCTTGATCGGCGCGTCGGATTGAGCGACCACCTTGAACTGGCCGTCGGGCTGGCCTTCGCCGATCAGCGATCGGCTCCACAAATGATGGTTCGCGTCGACCTTGGCGTAGCCTTGCGGCGCGTTGTTCAGTTCGATGTTGGGCGACGCCGCGACCACCTTGTCGACGTCGAAGCTGCCGGCGCGCTCGCACGCGGCCTTCCAGATCCAGGGCCCCAGATACGCGGCCTGCGTGACGTCGCCAATGACCGCGTGCGGCCCGTATTTCGCCTTGAAAGCCGCGACGAACTTCTTGTTGTTGTCGTTAGGAAGCGATTCGAAATACTTCATCGACGAATAGAAGCCAGCGAAATTCTCACCGCCGATACCGAGCACTTCGTCTTCGGTCACCGATAGCGTCAGCAGGAACTGCTTCTGCGGCGTAATGCCTGCGGCTTTCAGCTGTTTGTAAAACGCGACGTTCGAGCCGCCCACCACCGTTGCGAAAATGCAGTCCGGGCGCGCGAGCTTGATCTTGTTCATCAGCGAATTGAATTCAGTGGTACCGAGCGGGTAGTACTCTTCGCCGACCACCTTCGCGTGCAAGTGCTGTTCGATATGGCGCCGCGCGATCTTGTTCGACGTACGCGGCCAGATATAGTCAGAACCGACAAGGAAGAAAGACTTCGCTTTCTTCGTCTGCGAGGCCCAGTCGAGCGCCCACAGAATCTGCTGGGTCGCTTCCTGGCCCGTGTAGAACACGTTTTTCGACTGCTCAAGACCTTCGTAAAAGGTCGGGTAGTACAGCAAGCCGTTGTCCTTTTCGAACACCGGCAGCACCGCTTTACGCGACGCCGACGTCCAGCACCCGAACACGGCGGCGACGTGATCGTTTTCGAGCAGCTTCTTCGACTTCTCCGCGAAGGTCGGCCAGTCCGATGCGCCGTCTTCCTGAATAATCTGGATCTTGCGGCCGAGCACGCCGCCCATCGCATTGATCTGGTCGATCGCGAGGCGCTCCGCCTGGATTGAACCCGTCTCCGAAATCGCCATCGTGCCGGTCGCCGAGTGCAGTTGCCCCACGGTCACAGTCGTGTCGGTCACCGCGAGCCCGGTCGTGTTGACCTTCGCGGTGGGCGCTCCTTGAGCAAACGACAGGCGCGGCAAACCCAGCGCCATCAGCGGCGCGGCGGCGAGCCCGCCCATCAGGCGCCTGCGCAACGGCGAAGGCGCTTCGCTTGCGGTTGCAGATGCGTGCGCTGTTGCGTCTGCGGGGTCTTCGAATCGATCGTCTACGGCCATCGTTATTCTCCTTGTCTGATCTGCGTCGCGGTAAATCGCCGGCGATGTCCGGCGCCATGTGGCCGCAATGTAGGAAGACAATTTCGGCGCCGATATACGTCGATTGACGTATATCGGTCAAAAAGAATGGCCCGTAATTTGCTCGATGCATCGACCCGCCCAGTGTGCGCACTAAACTGGATCAACCGCTATGGCTCAGGTGCACCAGACTGCATCGCTCCCGCCCACGACGCAGCGCATCGTCAAAATCCGGCGCGACTACAACGCGTGGGTAGGTGACGAAACGCTCGAGGATTACGCGCTGCGCTTCACGCCGCGCTCATTCCGGCGCTGGTCCGAGTTCCGGGTCGCGAATACCGCGATGGGCGCCGTGTCTTTTCTGGCACTGGAGGCGATCGGCGGCGCGCTGGTGGTCAATTACGGCTTCACAAACGCGGTCTGGGCGATCGCGGCCGTGTCGGTGCTTATCTTTCTGACCAGCCTGCCTATCAGCTACTACGCGGCGCGCTACGGCGTCGACATGGATCTGCTCACGCGCGGCGCGGGCTTCGGCTATATCGGCTCGACGCTGACGTCACTGCTTTACGCGAGCTTTACGTTTATCTTTTTTGCGCTCGAAGCGGCCATCATGTCGCTCGCGTTGCAGCTGTACTTCGGTATCGCGATCGACATCGCGTACGTGATCAGTTCCCTCGCGGTGATACCGGTCGTGATGTTCGGCATTACGCTAATCAACCGCCTGCAGAGCTGGACCCAGCCGCTGTGGCTCGTGCTTCTCGTGCTGCCATACGCAGCGGTGCTTTGGCATAATCCCGGGTTGCTCGTCGACTGGACCACCTTCGCCGGCCTTGCGCCCGGCGGTCACGACTTCAGCGCAATCGCGTTCGGCCAGGCGTGCACGGTCGTGTTCGCGCTGATCGTGCAGGTCGGCGAGCAGGTCGACTATCTGCGCTTTCTGCCGCCGCTCGCCGAACACAATCGGCGGCGCTGGTGGCTCGCGCTGCTCGCCGCCGGACCCGGCTGGATCGTGCCGGGCGCGTTGAAAATGCTCGGCGGTGCGTTTCTCGCGTTTGTGGCCGTCCAGTATGAGATCGACGTCGGGCGCGCGGCGCAGCCCACGCAGATGTATCTGATTGCGTATCACCATCTGTTCGATTCATTCGGGCTCGCCGCATGGGCGCTGCCGGCGATGACGCTGTTCGTGATCGTGTCCCAGTTGAAGATCAACGTGACCAATGCGTATGCCGGCTCGCTCGCATGGTCGAACTTCTTCGCGCGCCTGACGCACAGTCATCCTGGCCGTATCGTCTGGCTCGTGTTCAATGTGCTGATCGCGCTGCTGCTGGTCGAAATGGGGGTGTTCGAAGCGATCGGCAAGGTGCTATCGCTGTACGCGAACGTCGCGATTGCCTGGATCGGCGCAGTGTTCGCGGACCTCGTCGTGAACAAGCCGCTCGGCTACAGCCCGCGGCACATCGAGTTCAAGCGCGCCCATCTGTACGACGTCAATCCGGTCGGCGTCGGCGCCATGCTGATCGCCGCGATCGTCGCCGCGGCCGCGCACCTCGGCACATTTGGCGTACTCGCTCAGGCAATGTCGTCCTACATTGCGTTCGGCGTCGCATTCGTCAGCGCGCCCCTCATCGCGATCGCGACGCGTGGCCGCTTCTACCTCGCGCGCGCCGAGGAACCGGCGGAGCGCGACGCGACGCGACGTTGCGTCATTTGCGAGAACGCGTTCGAGTATGACGACACCGCGCACTGCCCCGCATATGGCGGCACGATCTGCTCGCTATGCTGCTCGCTGGACTCGCGCTGCAACGACCGCTGCAAGCCGCACGCGCGCTTCGGCTCGCAGTTGAGCGCCGTCGTTCACCGTCTCTTTCCGGGTAAGGTGCCAGGGCCAACCACATTGCGCCTTGCACGCTATCTGAGTCTGGTGGCAACGATGCTGGCGCTGCTCGGCGTCGTTCTGTATCTGGTCTGGTCGCAAAGCGCCCGCGTGCTCGGGCCACTCGATATATCGACCGGGCACGCGCTTGCGCATAGCTATGTGACGGTGTTCTTCGCGCTGTCGCTGATCGGCTGCATCGGCGCCTGGTGGCTCGTGCTCGAACGCGAAAACCGGCGGGTCACGCAGGAGGAGTCGCAACGACAGACCGAATTGCTGATGCTCGAAATCGACGCGCACCAGAAAACCGATGCCGCACTCAAGCGCGCCACCGAGGCCGCGAAATCCGCGAATCAGGCCAAGAGCCGCTACGTGACCGGTTTGAGCCACGAGCTGCGCACGCCGCTCAACAGCATCCTCGGCTATGCGCACCTGTTGCTCCAGGCGAGGGACGAGATTCCGCCCGGACGTCACCACGCGATCCAGACGATCCAGCGCAGTGGCGAGCATCTGCTCGCGCTCGTCGACGGCCTGCTCGATGTCGCGCGCATCGAGGCGGGCAAGCTGCAGTTGAATGTGACCCAAGTGCGGCTGCCGGACTTCATCGCGCATCTGAGCGCGATGCTGCGGCCGCAAGCCGCCGAGAAAGCGCTGGCCTTCGACGTGCAAACGATCGGCCGCCTGCCGCGCATCGTGCGCACCGACGAAAAATGCATGCGTCAGATTCTGATTAACCTGATCGGCAATGCGATCCGCTTCACGCAGGACGGGGCGGTCACGCTACGCGTGAGCCATGCGTGGGACACGTTGACGTTCGAAGTGGCAGATACCGGCCCAGGCATCGCGCCTGCCGATATCGAACGGCTCTTCATGCCGTTCGAACGCGGCTACGCGGCGCGAGAGCACGACCATGGCACGGGCCTCGGGCTCACGATTTGCCGGCTACTCACGCAGGCGCTCGGCGGCAGCCTCGAAGTCGATAGCGCGCCCGGCCGCGGCACGCGCTTCGTCGTCAAGCTGTTTGCGCCCGAGGTTCACGCGGTGGAGGACAAGCCGACTGCCGCCAGCGGCCTGCACGGTTACCGCGGCGCACGCCGCACCGTACTCGTGGTCGACGATCTACCGGAGCAGCGCGCGATCGTCGTGCAGGTGCTCGCGCCGCTCGGCTTCACCGTGGTCGAAGCCGGCAGCGGGCCGGACGCATTGCGCTGGCTCGGAATGCACGCAGCCGACGCCATCATTATGGACATCTCGATGCCCGACATGGATGGCTACGAAACCAGTCAGCTGATCCGCGACAGCCAGTTGAGCCACGCGCCAATCATGCTGCTGTCCGCCAACGCATTCGCCGACGACCGCGAGCGCGCCGCAGCGATCGGCTGCGACGATTATCTGGTCAAGCCGCTGCAGGTCTCGCTGCTGCTCGAGAAACTGGCCGGCCTGCTGCAGATCGAATGGATCGTGACGCAGGAAACCGTCGAGGCGAAAGCAACCCCGCAGCCGCAAGCGCTTGCGCCACCCGCGCGGCTTGCACTGCCTCGTGCGCTATGCGCGACGCTGGAGGCATTGCTCGAGATGGGTTATGTCCAGGGGATCGTCGAGCAGATCGACACCGCCATTTCACAAAGGTCGGAATGGCGGCACGAACTGGAGCCGCTGCGTACGCTTGCGCAGCGCTTTGAGCTGGCCGAATTCGCGCGCCGGCTCGCTCTCGTTGCGCGCGACTCCGATGACTGAAGCCTACGTCGATCTGTCCGCGGTAGCCGCACCGGACTTCGCCGGCAACCGCAGCGTCGTGCTGATCGTCGACGACACACCGGACAATCTCGCACTGCTGTCCAATACGCTGCAGACGGCCGGCTATGTGGTGCTCGTCGCGTTGAGCGGAGAAGCGGCGCTCAAGTGTCTGTCACGCGTGACACCGGACGTCGTGCTGATGGATGCGATGATGCCCGGCATGGATGGCTTTGAAGCTTGCAGGCAGCTTAAACTCGACCGCCGCCACGAGCATTTGCCGGTCATCTTCATGACGGCACTCATTGAAACCGAACATGTGGTGCAAGGGTTTCGGGTCGGCGGCATCGACTACGTGACGAAACCCGTGAAACCCAGCGAGGTCTGCGCGCGGATTGCTGCGCACGTTCAGCGCGCCAAAGCGCAACGGTATGCGGATGCGGTGCTGGGTCTCGATGCGCGTGCGGCGCTGATCACGACCGCGGACGGCACGATTCGCTGGCAAAACCCGCTCGCCGCAGCGCGGCTTGCGCATCATGCGGCAGCGGCCGGCAGTGAACACGAGTTGCCGACCCGATTGCCTGCGACGCTACTGCAGTGGTTCACCGTGTGGATCGAGCGTGGCTGCGATCCGCAGGCTGTGTGCGAATGCAACACGGGGGGCGTGCGACGTACCGCGCGCGTGCTGGGTAGCCCAGCGCGGGGCGAGTGGATTCTGGCTCTGGAGGAGTTTGACGACGTCGCGCAAACAGGCGTGCTAGCCGCACGATTCGGCTTGACGACGCGTGAGGCGGAAGTGCTGCTGTGGCTGTCGCGCGGCAAGACGAATCGTGATATCGGCGAGATACTCAATATGGCGGTACGGACAGTGAACAAGCATCTCGAACATCTATTTCATAAGCTGCATGTGGAGACGCGTTCCGCTGCCGCAGCGATCGCGGTGAAAGCGGTGAACCGGCATTAGGCCTGATGGCTTCGGGCGAACACCTTCCCGCGAAGCGTCCCGGCACGACAGGTCGAATTGCGCGTTTAGTAAGTCTTGTACGGCAAAAACTTCCCCGACAAGACCACATGGACGCGATCGCCTTTCGGGTCGCTTTCGCGCTGGATGTCCATTGAAAAGTCGATCGCGCTCATAATGCCGTCGCCAAACTCCTCGTGAATCAGTTCCTTGATCGTCGTGCCATAGACGTTGACGATTTCGTACCAGCGGTAGATCAGCGGGTCCGTCGGTATCGCGGTCGGCAGCGATCCCTTGTAAGGGACGATCTGAAGCCATGCAACGGCTTCATCCGGCAGATCGAAAAGCTTGCCGACAATCTCTGCCTGCTTCTTGTCGAAAGTCATCTGGCCCAGACATCCCGCTGTCGTCCATTCTTTCGACAAGCCAACTTCTTTAGCGACGTCGGCCCACTTGAGGCCCTTGCGGACTTTTGCGGCGGCGATCATCTCGGTTACCTGTGCGCGGCTGGAAATCATGACTGGCTCCTGAAGGAAAGCGAATGGCACGGCGTAGGTCGACCGCGCAATACATTCTAGAAAGAAAAAATCGGGCGAGCACGACCGATCGCCAAACGACTCACGAATCAATCGGACAGGCTCCAGCGCACTTTAACCAAAGCCACTAAAATCCTTTCGCTCGCTGGACGACGTGCTGCCGACGCTTGCCCTGCCAGCAAGACCTTGAACATGCCAACAACCAAGAGGATCACCATGCCTGTGTCTGCGTTGCGCAATGCCACGTGTCTGTCCTGCAAGAAGCACGTGGTTTCCCGCTCGACTCAACTCGCACTGACGCTGTGCAGCGCGATCGCCCTGCTCAGCGGATGCGCGAGCAACGCTCACCACTCCACCGACGCGTCCAGCGACGAACCGATCGGCACCGTGCAACAGATCTACGACGGCGCGCTCACGCCCGACATGGCCGTCCATACTTTTCGCCACATCGACAAGCTCTTTCCGACGCGCCGCATCGCCCGCGGCGACACCGTCTCGCCGCTGCCTGAAGCGCCTCAGCCCCAGCAACTCACGCAGGTCAAGTTCGTCTCGAACGGCAAGCACTACGATCTCTTCGATTTCCTCGCGCTTGACCGCGTATCGGGACTGCTGATCCTGAAGAACGACCAGATCGTCTACGAGACCTACCAGTACGGCAACACGCCACAAACGCGCTGGATGTCGATGTCGCTCGCCAAATCGATTACGTCGACGCTGTTCGGCGCCGCCCTCAAAGACGGCCTGATCGGCAGTATCGACGATCCAGTGACGCGCTACGTGCCGCAACTGACCGGTTCCGCGTATGACGGCGTCACGGTCCGCAACATCCTGATGATGGCCTCGGGCGTGCGTTGGGATGAAACCTACACGAACCCGAAATCGGATCGGCGCGCACTGCTCGAAGTGCAACTGGCACAAAAGCCGGGCGGCACGATCCAGCTGATGAGCAAGTTGCCGCGCGCGGTGCCGCCGGGCAGCCGCTTTAACTACAGCACCGGCGAAACGCAGGTTGCCGCTGAAGTCCTGCATGGCGCGCTCAAAGGCAAGACGATCTCCGCGTACCTGTCGGAGAAAGTGTGGAAGCCGCTTGGCATGCAGTCCGATGCGACGTGGTGGCTCGACTCACCGGATGGCGTCGAGATCGGCGGTAGCGGCCTGAGCGCGACGCTGCGCGATTGGGGCCGCTTTGGCGTGTTTATCGAAAACGGCGGTGTCGTCGATGGCCAGCAGGTGGTGCCTGCCGGCTGGACAACCGAGGCCGGCACGCCGAAGACGCTCAGCACAGGCCAAGTGTCCCACTACGGCTACTTCTGGTGGCCGGTAACGTCTGGACAGTCGGTTCAGGATGGCGCCTATGCCGGACATGGCATCGAAGGACAAGGCCTTTACATCAATCCGAAAGAGAAGGTGGTCATCGTGATGTGGGGCGCACAGTCCAAGCCGGGCGGGATGGAAGTGATCAACCGCGACGATTTCTTCAATGCGGTTTTAGCGGCCGTCAAGTAAGCGGATTTGACGCTACGCATGAACCCCCGTGTATTCGCTGACCTTATCGGGGTCCGCCAGATGCTCACGGGGAATTTCATCGCCGATCTGTCCGCGCCGGATGACCAGCACCCGTTGAGACACCGCAGCGATGAAGTCGAGATTCTGCTCGACCAGCACAATCGTCAACCCGCGTTTTTCTCTTAGCGTCACCAGCGTCTCGGCGATTTCCTCGATGATCGAAGGCTGAATACCTTCGGTCGGCTCATCGAGCAACAGCAGCGATGGCTCACCCGCCAGCGCGCGGGCCAGCGCAAGCAACTGCTGTTCGCCTCCCGACAATGACCCCCCTGGACGGTCAAGTAGCGGACGCAGTCGTGGAAAGTCATCGAGCAGCGCGGCAATCGCATCGTCCGGCTTGCGTCCGGTCTTCACGAGGCCGAGCCGCAAATTATCGTACGCGGACAGCGTCGGAAAAATCTCGCGGCCTTGTGGCACATAGGCCATCCCCCGCCGCGCGCGAGCGTGCGGCGGCAGCGCAGTGATATCGTCAGCGCCGAACCGGATCGTGCCCGCCGTGGCGGGCAGCGCGCCAATCAATGTGCGCAGCAAGGTCGTCTTGCCCATCCCGTTGTGTCCGAGAATCCCAATCGCCTCGCCGTCGCGAACCGAGAGCGCCACGTCGTACAACACCGGAATCGCGCCATAGCCTGCGCATAAGCGTTGTGTTTCCAGCATCGCGCCTCCGTTCAATGCGGCTTCTTGCCGAGATAGATTTGCTGGATGAACGGGTCACGCATGATGCGTTCGGGCGTGTCTTCGCGAATCACCGCGCCCTGATGCAACACCGTGACTGTCTTCGCGATGCGGCGGATAAAACTCATATCGTGCTCGACCACCACAAGTGCATGCCGCCGATTGATCTCCAGAATAAGCTCCGCCGTGCGCGCGACTTCCACATCGCTCATGCCCGCCGCGGGTTCATCGAGCAGAATGAGCGGTGGGTCCGCGGCGATCACCACCGCCAGTTCGACCCACTGCCGCTCGCCGTGCGCAAGCAGGCCCGCGATCGCGTCGCGATGCGACAGCATGCCGACCCGCTCCAGCACTTCACGCGTCACACGCTCGGTCTGCATCGGCGTATTCACGCGCCGCGCCGCGAGCCACACGTTCTCCCACACGGAGAGCCCGTTGAAAAGGCTCGGCACTTGCGTTTTGATGCCGATGCCCAACCGCGCGGGCTCATGCGGCTGCATCGCGGTGATGTCCTTGCCGCGAAACAGAATCTCCCCTGACGTCGGTTTGACCTGACCTGTCAGCAATTTGAAGAACGTGCTCTTGCCCGCACCATTCGGACCGATCACGCATCGCAATTCCGCCTCCGCGAGCGTGAAGTCGACGTCGCGGGTCGCATGCACGCCGCCGAAGCGGACATTGAGCTTGCGCGTTTCGAGCAGCGGCGTCGTCATGCGGTTTCCTCGTGCGATGGGCGATGCGTGTTACTGCGCGCTTCGTCATGCGATGCGCCCGCCGCCGCGTGCGCCGCCCCCGATACTTTGCGGCCGCGCCGAACTAATGCGGCAAGCCGCATGCCGATCTCGCCGACAGCCGGAACGATGCCCTTGGGCACCATCAGCACGAACACGACGAGAATGGCGCCGAGCACGAGATTTGAATTGATTGTCTGTTGCGTGCCGATCTGCGCGGTGAGCCATTGAATCGCCACGCAACCGACGACGGGTCCGACCAGCGTCCCCAGCCCGCCCACGATGACCCAGATAATGATTTGCGCCGATTGCGCGAGACCAAATACCGTCGGACTTGTAAACGCGCCCCAGTTCGCGAACAGACACCCCGACAGCCCGGCGATCGCCGCGCCGAGCGCAAACGTGAAGAGCTTGTACGCGCGCGAGTCGTAACCGAGCAGAAGCAGACGCTGTTCGTTTTCCTTGCTCGCGACGATGACGCGCCCCATCTTCAACGCAAGCAGCACACGCAGCAACAGGTAGACGCCGAGCAGCGCGCCGAGCGACAGTTCGAACAAGCCGCGCGGACTGATGACATCGTCCACATTGCCCGGCATATTGAGCGGCGCGATGTTCGGAATGCCGTTAAAGCCGCCGAGCGGTGCGTGGCCGATCGTCCATTCCGGGCCCGCAGTCGAATTGACCGTGTTGAACAAAATCAACGTGACGGTAAGGGTGATGACACCCATGTACACGTCCGACAGCCGACCGTAGAAGATCAGATAGCCGAGCACCGCCGCGAAGGCGGCCGGCAGCACGATCGCGAGAATGAACGGCACAGTGCTGTCGCCGACATTCGTGACGGCGATTGCGTACGTGTACGCGCCGAGTCCGAAGAACGCCGACTGCCCGAAGCACAGGATGCCACCGAAGCCCCACACAAAGCCAAGACTCACGGCAAGTATCGCCATCACCGCGTACACGGTTGCCTGCACAAGCGCGAAGTCGTCCAGCACGCGAGGCAGCATGATCAGCATCAGCACGCCGATTGCCAGCGTGAGCGCCGCGCTCTTCCACGAGCGCGAGAACCGTGACAGCGCGTCCGGCACCGGCATCGCGCGATTCGCATTGGCAGGGCTATTCACAATGCCCCCTTGAAGAAGCGGCCGGTGATGCCGCGCGGCAGGAGCCGTAGCATCACGATAGCGCCGGCCAGCAGCGCCACTTCGCCGAATACCGGCGTCGAAGCAAACGTCGCGATCTGATTGATCGCACCGAATAGCGTCGACGAGCTGATCAGTCCCGCCACGATGGCCGGCCCGCCGCCGATCACGGTGATAAACGCCTTGGCTACGAATGCGCCGCCCATGGTCGGCACGACGCCCGTCATCGGCGCGAGCAGCGCACCGGCGAGTCCCGACAGCGCAGCACCGATCGCGAAGGTCGCGGAATAGACACGGCCCGGCGCGATGCCGAGCGCGTCGGCCATTTGCGGATTCTGCATCGTGCCGCGCGCAATCAGCCCGAGCGACGTGTGCAGCAATACCCAGCGCATCGCAAGCGCAAGCACCGCGGCAATCGCAATAATGACGAGCGTATAGCTGCTCACCGAGTAGCGACCGACGGCAAAGCTGCCGAGCGGCGCGGAGATGCCCGCAGTCGTATTACCGGCGATCGATGTGACGATACCGATCAGCAGCAGCGAAAGCCCCCACGTCGCGAGCATCGTGTCGATCATCCGGCCGTACAACCGCCGGATAAACACCCGCTCCAGCACGACGCCGATCAGCGCGACCACGACCGGCGCGACGACGAGAATTGCGACCCATAGGTTCACGCCGAAATGGATCGCCTCGATGCACGCATAAGCGCCCAGCATCATGAACTCGCCGTGTGCGAGATTGATCACCTTCATCATGCCGAAGATGACCGCAAGCCCGGACGAGATCACGACGAGGCTCGCTATCGCGTACAGCACCTGAATCAGAACAATCACGGCAAGATCCATCGCCTGGCTCCCTTGTATGACGCCGATAAAACGATGCGACGCGCGCACCTCACAGCTTGATCACATATTGCTGGTTATCGCGCGGATTCTTGATGAGGTTGCACACCGCGCTGGTATCGCTTGGCGGCTGCGCGACGAAGGTCTGCACGATGTCCAGTTTGTGATTCTTCACCTGCGCAATGCTTACGTTGAGCACGCAGTGATGCGTCGCCGGATCGATCGATACCTTACCGCTCGGCGCATCGATACTGATGCCGGATTCGAGCGCGTCGATCACCTTGGTACGCTCGAGCGTTCCTGCCTTCTTCACGCCCTGCGCCCACAAATTGAAGCCCTGATAAGTGCCCATCGCGAGCTCGGTGATGTTCGGGTAGTTCGCGCCGAAACGCTTGTGAAAGCGCGCCTTGAACGCGGTGTTCACCGGGTTGTCCAGACTCTCGAAGTAGTTATACGAGACGAGGAAGCCGTCGCATTCGTCGGGTGACAGCACGATCTGCTCGTTACCCACCGCGAAGGTCGTCGACGCGAGTGGGATCTTCTTGTGCAATCCCGCTGCCGCCCATTGCCGATAGAACGACATATGCGAGCCGCCGACGAGCGCGGAAACTAACATGTCGGGCTTCGCCGATTCGATCTTCGAAATGGTCGGACCAAAGTTGGTCACATCGAGCGGGAAAAAGTCGATCGATGCCACCGACCCGCCGTTCTCCTGCACGAACTTCTTGACCCACTGCGACGTGATCTGACCATAGTTGTAATCGGCTGCGATCACATAGACTTTCTTGCCCCATTGCTTCATCGCGTAGGGAACCAGCTTCGCGACAGTCTGCGCCGGCGTCACGCCCGTACAGAACGTGTTGCGGTCGCAAACGCCCCCTTCATACTGCGTGTTGTAAAAGTAGAGCGTGCGATAGCGGTCCAGCACGGGTCGCATCACTTCGCGCGACGCGGACGTGATGCCGCCTTGCACGACCGCGACCTTGTCCTTGAGCGCCGCTTGCTGCGAGAACTGCGTATAGAGCTGCATGCTCGATTGCGGATCGTAGTTCAGCAGTTTGATCTGTTTGCCGAGCAAACCTCCCTGCGCGTTCCATTCTTCGACCGCGAGGGTCAGGCAATCGGCCATCGGCTTGCCGTAGATGTCGAGGCCGCCCGACAGGTCGGTGATGCCGCCGACAAGAATCTCGTCGGCTGCTTCGGCGATGAGCGGCAATGTGCCCGTCATGCCAGCCACGGCCGATACCGCAGACGACTTCAAAAACGAACGTCGATCCATAGCGTGGTTCCGGAAAGTGACACGATGAAAGAACAGGACAGGCTCAGAGCTTGATCCAGTCGACCGACTGCTCGAATGCATAAGCGCCGCGATAGATCGTCGCTTCATCCCAATGCTTGCCGACCAGCATCATGCCCACCGGCAGACCGTCGACCGTGCCGCACGGCACATTCATCGCAGGATGCCCGGTGCAATCGAACGGGCAGGTATTCGGCAGCATTTCGAACGCGCGCGTGACCACTTCGTCGACGCTCGCGCCGGGCTCCGGCAGCGGCGTCGCCGTAAGCGGTAGCGTCGGCATAAGCAGCAGATCGTAGTCGGCGAAAGCGGCGTCATAGGCAGCCGTGAGCTGGCGGGAAAGATTCTGCGCCTTCGCATAGAAGCGCCCACGATAGTGACGGATAAAGTACTCGCCTAGCACCATCGTGATCTTCAGTGTTTCGGACAACTCGTCCGCACGCTCGCGCCAACCGGCGTGGAAGTCCACCATGCTGGTCACGTAGAGGCCCTTCCAGTTGAAGCCGTGACCGTTGTCTTTCATCATCTGCTGGGTCGCGCCTTCAGCGGCAATCGGCAACCAGATCGACGGACCGACGCGATGCATCGGTATCGATACGTCGCTCACCTTCGCACCGAGTTCGGCGAAATGATCGGCGGCGGCGCGCACTTTGGCATCGGACGCAGCAAGCGACTGCGGCCAGCCGAAGCCTTCCTTCACTACGCCGATCTTCAAGCCGCGCACGCCCTCTTTCATGAGCTCCGCGTAAGGCTTGGCGGTTTGCCCGGCGTATTGGCGCGGATCGAGACCGTCGGGCCCAGCCAGCACCTCGAGCATCAACGCGTTATCCGTGACGTTCGCCGTCATTGGGCCGGTATGGTCGATGGTCAATTCGATCGGCATGACGCCGGTATAAGGAACGAGCCCGTGCGTGGGCTTCATCCCATAGACGCCGCAATAGGAGGCCGGCATGCGGATCGAGCCGCCCTGATCGCCGCCGATCGCGAGATCGACTTCTCCCGCGGCCACCAGCGCGGCGCTTCCCGATGAAGAACCGCCCGCCGAATAGCCGATCTTGCGGGGGTTGTGTACCGGCGCCGGCGCGCTCGTGTGCGAACCGCCGGAGAAGCAGAAATACTCGCAGGTCGCCTTGCCGACGATGGTCGCGCCCGCGTCGAGCAGACGCGTCACGATAGTCGCATCGACATCCGGCACATAGCCCTCGAGTGTGGACGCGCCATTCATCATCGGCACACCCGCAAGGCAAACGTTGTCCTTCAGCGCGACAGTCTTGCCGGCGAGCTTGCCCGTGGGCGCACCCTTCACTTCAGTTTTCACGTACCACGCGTTATAGCGGTTTTCATCGCCGGAAGGCCGATAGCCCGGGGTGCGCGGATAGGTGACGCGCGGGATGTAATCGGGCATCGCGTCGATCACATCGTATGCGTCGAAATTGGGCTGCAACAACGTGTGATAGGCGGCGAGCTGCGCTTCGGACAGATGCATGCCGAGGCTTTTGGCAACTTCATCAAGCTGGGCGGGTGTCGGACGTTTCACTGCCATGGCGTTTCCTCGCTCGAACGGATTCGTGTCGGATTGCCGCCTGCTTGCTGTGCACTCGTGCAGGCGTGTCTGGATAAACAGGACGTTTCGGCATACGAACGCCTGATCTGAGACCCATGGTAGGAACACATATTTTCCTCGTCAACAATTTATTTTCCTCGGAAAGTAAATTGAACGAGACGAGAACGGTAGCGCAGCGATCTATGCCGCCTGGTCCCGCGGGATCACCTCGAACCGATGACCTTCCGCGCGCGCGAGATGGATCGGCATATGATTCACACGGCCGCCCGCATAAGCAGCGCCACGGGCGCTGCGATACGACAGCGGCGCGATACCAAGCTGTGCGAGCCCTGCATCCTGCGACAGACGTCTGCGTTGCGCGTCGTCGAACAACGCCGCGAGAAAGTGGATGCCTTCATACGTGGACTGGCCGAACGTATCCAGCGTCGGTGCGCGCGCACCGAATCGTCCGAGATAGCGCTCCTTGAATGCGAGGTTCGCATCCGTGCGCAATGAAGCGAAGTAGCCCGAGGCCACGTAGAGATCCGCGGTGTTGCGCGCGCCGATTCCGAGCAGCTCGTTCTCGCCGAGCGCGCACGACAGGCGCACTGCTTTCTGCGCAAGCCCTGCTTCGCCAAACGCACGATTGAAGTCGATCGTGTCCTGTCCGATCAACGACAGCAGCACAGCATCCGCACGCCGTTCCCGAATCGCGTCGAGCACACCATCGTATTCACCCGCTCCGAACGGCAAGTACATGTCGCCGACCACCTGCGCGCCCGCTTCCGTTACGAAGCGATGGGCGAGCCGATGGGTAGCGTGCGGCCACACGTAATCGTTGCCGACGAAGAACCAGCGCTTCGGGCGAAACTGCGTGGTTAGCCACTGAATGGCTGGCTGAAGTTGCCGGGGTGTGGTCTCGCCGATCGCGAATACGCCGGGCGTGCGCTCGCCACCTTCGTAGAGCGGCGTATAGATAAACGGGATATGTCCGCCGACGGCCTTCAAAAGGTCGTAGCGCACTGCGCTCGTGTGCATGCCGACCAGCGCATCGATCTCGCCTTCGTCGACAAGACTTGTCAGCGCGGATTCGAGCTCGCGCGCATCGTCACCGGCGTTAATGGTGACGAGCCGGCAAGGCCGGCCCGCGATTCCGGACGCCGCATTGAGTTCGGCCACCGCGAGCTGCGCCGAGGCAAGCGCACAAGGCCCCCAAAGTCCGGCCGCGCCGCCGAGAGGCACGCATAACGCGATGGTCATCTCCTGCGCATGACGGCAGGAACGGGAACGCTGCTTCATCAAACGGTTGACGACGCACAAGAGTTAAACGATCGGAATGCACCAACAAATGGCGTGCAGGCACCATCAGGCATCGATGCAAAGGACAATCTGCACCGATACTTTCCACGGAAAACTTATTTGCGTAAGATTCAACTATTCCCATCGACAAAGCATCTACCATGCCGGACACCGAACTCTCTGGATACCTCGCGTGGCTCATCGCGTCCGCGCATCGACAAATGAAGCTCAGTCTCGCGCAACTGACCGCCGAGGAAGGCGTCAGCGAAGAGCATTGGCGTATCTTGCACGCGGTCTCGGACGAAGCGGGGCACTCAATGAGCGAGCTCGCCGAACAGGTGCTGCTCAACCTTCCCGCGTTGACTAAAAATGTCGACAAGCTGGTGAGCCGCGGCCTCGTGCAGCGCTCCGCGGACGACTACGATAGCCGCAAGGTGCTGATCTTCATCACTGACCGTGGCATCAAGCTGCTTGCGCGCCTTCAACCCGGCGTGGACGCACATCATGCCGCCATCGAAGACGCGCTCGGGGCGCGTAACGCGAAGCAGTTGAAGCGTCTGCTTGAACGGTTTATCGACGAAGCAGGGCCACGCTGAGTGACACGGAACAGGCGCGGTCTCAGCAATTAAGATCGCTTGACACGCGAAAATCCGATTCGTAGATTCTCGACTCGCACTTTCAGCGCTGTGCCACAGGAGGATGGATGGGGCGGTCGCACGTGTTGCATGCTGGACCGGACACGGTCCACTGGGGCTACTTCGACGCCGCGCTTGCGCCGGCGCTCACAGTTGAGTCCGGCGACTCTGTTCGCATCGAATCGGTAAACGGCCAGCCACGCGATCTCGTCGGTGCGCCTTTTGATGTCCTGCCCGAGCATCGGCGCATCCATGAAACGTGCACACCGAAGCTCGGCCCGCATATCGTGACAGGCCCAGTTGCCATCAATGGCGCAGAGCCCGGCGATCTACTCGAAGTCCGCGTGCGCGAAATCGAGCTGCGCCAGGACTGGGGCTGGAACGTGATACGCCCGCTACGCGGTACGCTGCCCGAAGACTTTCCACTCACGCGCTTGCTGCACGTGCCGATCGATCGCGAACGGCACACGACGACATTGCCATTCGGCGTCACGTTACCGCTACGCCCGTTCTTTGGCGTGATGGGCGTCGCGCCCCCCGCGGCTTACGGTGCGATCAGCTCGATCGAGCCGCGCGAACATGGCGGAAACATCGACAACAAGGAGCTGTGTGCCGGTGCCACGCTGTTCCTGCCCGTGCACGCGAGCGGTGCACTTTTCTCGGCGGGTGACGGGCACGCGGTGCAAGGCGACGGCGAGGTCAATCTCACTGCACTCGAAACTTCGCTTACAGGATTGTTCGAGTTTCACCTGCACAAGGCCGTGCATGCGCCAATGCCGATCGGCTTGTCGGTCACTCACGTCATCACGATGGGCTTCGATGAAGACCTCGACACCGCGGCACGCCAGGCGCTGCGGGAAATGATCGCGCTGCTGCGCGAAATCACCGGATGGGCGCGCGAAGACGCCTACGTGTTCTGCAGCATGGCGTGTGACCTGCACGTGACACAAATGGTGAACGGCGAAAAAGGTGTGCACGCAATGGTCGATCGGGCTCGCCTGTCTTCGGTGCTTAAAGGCTCGCATCCGCTAGCGGTCGCGCTGCGGCGTACGAGCTGATTTCTTCGTCGCGCGAACGCAGCAAAATCATTTTTGAAATTTCTGGAAACCCCTCCAGAATGATTCCCGTAGCCTGATAGTCGATTCGCAAACGGATGCGACTACCGCGACATCACATGCGCACAACCCATGCGCAAATAGATGACCAGCGACATCCGAATTCCAGCCGCCTGTCGCGTCTCGTGCTTAAGCGAAACGTAAAACTCAATCCCCGCAAAACGTAAGCCCCTCTTCATACCGTCAGGAGCTCCAGGTGTCTCGCGCATCAAACAAGTCGATTCCATTACACGACGCGAAATATAGCCGCCGTCATATGCTGAAGCTCGGCGGAGCGCTTGCAGGCGCCCTGGCGATGCCGGGCCTTGCGCGCGCGGCCGGCCCGAAGATACGAGTCGGCTATCTGCCGCTATCGGCAGGTCTGCCGTTCTATGCGGCCGTGGAGAAAGGCTATTTCAAGGAAGCGGGTCTCGACGTGGAGCCCGTGCGTTTCAGTTCCGCGCAACAGATCATGGAAGCGATGCTCGCAGGCCGCCTGGAAGGCTGCGCGAACGGCACCGGCACCGCCACGCTGGGCATTGGCGCAATCGCGGAACACGGCGTCTTCCGCGTGTTCTGCACCAACCCTAGCAACAAGGATCACATACTGGAAGAAATCCTGGTCGGCAAAGCGAGTCCGTACAAGACGATTGCCGACCTGAAAGGCAAGAAAATCGCGTGCGGCCCTGGCATTCAGAACACGACCCTGTGCAAAGCAATTCTTGAAGGCGGCGGCGTGCCTGGCATCAAACCGGTCGAGTTGCCGTACGAGCAGCACGTTGCGGCCATCGCTGCAGGCCAGGTCGATGCGGCCTACGCGCTGGAGCCGATGGGCACCCTCGGTCGCCTGAATGGATCGACCCGCGTGCTGGAACCCGCGGTGGTGTCCCATTACGTACTTGGCGATCCGTCGGCCCCGTGGCATGGCGGCGCAGCGGTACTGACCGCGGCGTTCGTCGAGGCAAACCCGCAAGTATCGAAGCAGTACATCGCCGCGTATCTACGCGGCGTCGATCTGGTGCGTCATTCACTCGACTCGACGCTCGTCTATCTGAGCGGCTATACGCCGATTACCGCGGATCTCGCCAAGCAAGTCCCAATGGCAGCCTACGCGTCCTACACCGAATTGAGCGCTGACGATCTGCGCTACTACCAGAAGTTCTACGACTTTTTCTCGCAGAAAGGCGTGTTCTCGGAGAAGGTCGACGTGACATCCATGCTGTACAAGGGGTAAGTGATGAACAAGCCCGCTGCTTCCGATTCGTCAGCCGCTGGCTGGGCGCCGCCGGCATCGCGCGATACGGCCGCACCGCGCGCGGCGCTGCACGACCGCATGCTGCCGTTCGTCGGCCCGGTGATTCTGTTTATCGTGTGGGAAGCGGTAGTCCGCATGGGGCTGATCAAACCCATCCTGCTGCCGGGCCCGATCGACACGCTGGGCGCATTGGTACACGGCCTCGCGGGCGGCCCGCTGTTGAGCGATTTCCTCGTGACGGTCGGGCGCACGCTGGAAGCGTTCGTGATCGCGGCGGTCATCGGCATGCCGCTTGGCATCGCACTCGGCAGCAATCAGCGTGCATATCGCAGTGTCGAGTTTCTTGTCGACTTTTTTCGCTCCACGCCAGCATCCGCACTCATTCCGCTGTTCCTGCTGATCTTCGGCGTGTCCGATATCAACAAGGTCGCGATTGCGGCGTTCGGCTCGCTGCTTATCGTCGTGTTCAATAGCGCGTACGGGGTCATCAATGCGCGCAAGCAGCGGGTGATGGCAGCCAGAGTGATGGGCGCATCGCGTTGGCGCATCTTCAAGGACGTGCTGATCTGGGAAAGCCTGCAACCCAGCTTCGTAGGCTTGCGCTCAGCGGTGTCGATGTCGCTGGTGATCGTGATTGTGGCGGAGATGTTTATCGGCTCGCAAGACGGCCTGGGTCATGCGATTCTCGACGCGCAGCAGGTGCTCAACGTAAAGACGATGTATGCCGCCATTCTCGCGGCAGGCGGTCTGGGTTACGCGCTCAACATTCTGTTTTTGTTGCTGGAGCGACGCGTGGTTCACTGGAGCGGAAGATAAATGAACACCGTACTGAACGCTCCGTCTTTCGCCGATGTCCCTTCCCGTCGCTTCGTTCCCGGACCGGCAGGCACGCACATCACGATCCGCGGCTTAACCAAATACTTCGCGGGATGGCCGCTTTATGAGGACTTCGACCTCGATATCCCGAAGGCGCGCATCGTGTCGGTGTTCGGCCCTAACGGCTGCGGCAAGAGCACGCTGATCAACATGATCGCAGGCCTCGTGCCGATCGACCGCGGAGAAATCCTGTTCGACGGCAAATCGTTGAAAGACACGCGTATCGGCTATGTTTTCCAGAACTACCGCGAGGCGCTGTTCCCGTGGATGCGCACGATCGACAACATTGCGTACCCACTGCTGCTCGAAGGCAAAAGCAAGGCGGAAGTCGATCGGCGGATGGAAGAACTGATGGCTTCGTTCGACGTCCGGTTCGACCTGAAACGCTATCCGTACGAGTTGTCGGGCGGACAGCAGCAGACAGCATCGATCATGCGCGCACTGGCGCCGCGTCCCGAGGTGCTATTCCTCGACGAGCCGTTTTCCGCGCTGGACTACGAGATGACGCTTTTTATCCGCGAAAAGCTGCAGGAAGTCTTTATGCAGACCGGCACCACGATGCTGCTGGTTTCGCACGACCTGGAAGAGGCGGTGTATCTCGCTGATCAGGTGCTGCTGCTGACCAAGCGGCCCACGCGTATCGCCGAGATAATCGACTATGACGAAGCACGGCCGCGCACGGTCGAGACGCTGTCTCAAGCTAGCTTCATCAAGACCCGGAAGCGCAGCCTCGAAATTTTTCAACGTGAGGTGCGCCGATGAACAACCGGCGCACTATATTGGTTACGTGAAGGCGAGCGTCGCGATGCTGGATCACTAGCTGGCAAGGCCACGGAGATCGACGTCATGCAGATAGCAAAACCGCTTATCGGAATGGCCGCGATGGTCGGCGTAACCGCCGCCTATGCTTCCGGGTTCGTCGTCACGAGCGAAATGTCGAACGGCCGGGACATACGTCTGTTCGAGCACGTTGCGGCGTGCGATGGTGGGCCCGGCGCGTTCGTCTACAGGCACGGCACACTGGTCAGTCAAACCTGCAATGTGCGCGTCACCGCGAGAGGTGCGACCGTCGTGCTTCCCGCTTTTAACCAGCGGTTTTTCTTTCCGCGCGATACGTTGTACGCGCACTCGGATTCTTGAGCGCGGCGAAGCGGGCGCAGACGACGCTTACACGATCATCCGATTGGAGGAACCGCTCGTCCGCAATATCCACCTGCTACAAACGTCGCTCAGTTCGCTTCGGCTGCTCGTCGTAACCGCTCCACAGCACACTCCCGTTTCACTGTTGACCCACCGTGACAGCGTGCGCGCGGGCGTGTTCGCCATTTAAGACCGTGCTCAGCAAGCAGGTCACCACTGTGCTCCGCCCGTCGGCCAACGCTTACAATTCGTCGCGCAAGTAGAATCCGCTTTCGGCGCCAGGCGTCGTCTCACCGGCGAAGCCGCGCCGTGCGCTTGCTGCCCGATACGAGCACCCTTTGAACACCCCGGGCCTCCGGAGCCTCTTTGAATGCCGCAAAATAAAGCGTCGCTGTCACGCGCAGTTCACAACGCCGTCTCCCAGTTCGAGACCCGGGTGCTGGTGCTCGTGCTTTTTGTCGGGTCCATCTGGGCGGTCTTTATCGCGACTGCTGCCTTCCCTGAGCTTCATCTATACCGGTACGGCGTCGTGCCGCGCACGCTCAGCGGGCTGCAGGGCATTCTCTTCGCGCCATGGTTGCATGCGAGCGTCGGCCATATCGCTGCAAACACGGGCGGGCTGATCGTTCTCGGCTGGCTCTGCATGTGGCCGCGCATCTCCAACTTCGTATCGGCGACGATCGGCGCGATGCTCGGTGGCGGCATGTGCGCGTGGCTCTTCGGCGCGCCGCACTCGGTGCACATCGGTGCGAGTGGCCTCGTGTTTGGCTACGCTGCATATCTCGTCGCACGCGGGCTCTATACCCGAAACCTTTTGTCGGTACTCGTCGCTGGATTCGTCGGTTTCAGTTATGGGTTGACGATGCTTTTCGGTGTTCTGCCGCTTTATCCAGGCGTGTCATGGCAAACCCATCTCGGTGGTGCGCTGGGAGGGGCAGTGGCCGCGCGTATCGGTGCGAGGAACCGCTCGCGTGTGCGCGCATAGCAAGTTCCGCGGGCCGAATACGGAGATCGCGAATATACTTCCCGTTCCGTTCGCCCACCCGCACCGACCTCACCATGCCCTTCATCACCATCGCAGGACAACAGCTGCATTACCAGACCCGCGGCAGCGGCTTTCCGGTACTGCTCGGCCACAGCTACCTGTGGGACTCCGCAATGTGGCAGCCGCAAATTGAAGCGCTTTCGCAGTCGTACCAGGTCATCGTCCCCGAGCTATGGGGCCACGGCCAATCCGGCCCGATGCCCGAAAGCACCCGCACCTTCGGCGACCTCGCCGCGCAAGCGAGCGAGCTGCTAGACGCGCTTAACATCGAACAATGCGCGATGATCGGCTTGTCGCTTGGTGGCATGTGGGGCTCCGAACTCGCGTTGCGTGAACCGAAGCGCATCAAGGCGCTCGTAATCATGGATTCGGACCGCGGCGCCGAACCCGCAGCAACGCTCGCGCAATACACGCAGATGGTCAACACAATCGAATCGCTCGGGCAGATTCCCGCACCGATGATCGATGCGATCGCACCGTTGTACTTCCGCCGCGGCGCACCGCTCGACAGCGAACTGATCGTGTCGTTCAAACGCGCATTGGCTGCGTTTTCAGCGGATCAGCTACGACAGTCGATCGTGCCGCTTGGCCGCCTCTTCATGAATCGCGCCGATGAAGTGGCGAAGCTTGCCGCGCTCGACGCGTCCACCACGCTCGTGATGGGCGGCGAACTCGACATTCCGCGCCCGCCCGCCGAAGCAATCAGAATGGCCGAGACGATCGGTTGCCGGCATGTGCTGGTGCCTGAAGCGGGTCATATCTCGTGTCTCGAGAACCCGTCATTCGTGAACCGTGAGCTTCTTGCATTCCTCGATCAACACGTCGGTGCGAACGCATAACGCGCGCGGTTAGAAGAACAGTTGCAGCGACCGGTCTCTGCAACGAGAGACCGGCGCCATCGCAACACGCAAACATCCCTGCGCTCACATCGTCAGCACCACGCGCCCGCGCGTACCCGCCGCCACCGCTTCATACGCGGCCTTCGCATCACCCAACGCAAACGACTGCGCAATCACCGGCGGCTCGTAGCGCTCTTTCTCGAAGCCTTCCACTAGGGCGCGTAAAAGCGGCGCCGATTCAGCGACCCCGAGCTTCGCACTGTCGGTGCCGAACAACTGTGTCTCGTTGTGGTAAAAGTCGATCAGGTCGAACTCGACACGGCGCTTACCCGTCGCGCTGATTTCGACAACCCGTCCACGCCGCTTCACGAGACCCAGCGCCGTTTCGAACGCGACACCGCCCACCGCGTCATACACGACATCAACGCCTCCGTTGGTCAGTGCCTTCACGCGCTCGGCAGCGTCGTCGCCAATCCGCACATACCCGTCGATCAGCCGGCCCGCCGGCGAATCCGGATCCGGTTCGCGGCGGTCCACCGCAATCACGCGCGCGCCGCGCGCCTTCGCGATCTGCGTGACCGCACCGCCGACTCCGCCCGAGGCGCCGATTACCGCGATGGTCTCGCCCGCGGCAAGCTTCGCGTGTTCGACTGCACCCAACCACCCGACGACGAAATTCACGCCAATCGAAGCCGCCTGCTCGTGGCTCAAGTTCATCGGCTTGCGCGCGAGCGCCGCCACCGGAATACGAATGAACTCAGCGTGAGTGCCATCACGCGTAAAGCCGATATCGCCACCGGTGCCCCATACTGCCGCACCGATCCACTCCGCCGGACCGTCAACGACGACGCCGCTAAAGTCACGTCCCGGCACACGCGGTGGCACCGTATGTCCAAAATGCCCGGATACGTTCTTGACGTCGCTCGGGTTAACCGACGCCGCCTTCACACGCACAACTGCGTTTTCCGCATCGGCATGCGGCGTGTCAAGTTCGAGATACTCGAGTACGTCCGGCATGCCAAACGATTTGAATTGAACGGCTTTCATTCCTGCTCCTTGCATGATGGCCACAGTGGGAGTTGAACGATCAGGCGTTGATTCCCCCGTCGATGCCGAGGTTCGCGCCGGTCACGAATGCAGCCTCCGGGCTCGCCACATATGCGACCATGCCCGCGATTTCTTCCGCTGTGCCGTGACGTTGAATCGCCATCAGCCCATGAAGAACGGGTGCGAACTCGCCGGCCTCCGGGTTCATATCGGTGTTGACCGGTCCCGGGTGAACATTGTTGACCGTGATGCCCTTCGGCCCCAGATCGCGCGCGAGCCCTTGGGTCAGACCGATCAGCGCCGACTTGCTCATCGCATACACGCTACCGCCCGCAAACGGCATACGGTCCGCGTTACAACTGCCGATATTGATGATGCGGCCGCCCTCACCCATATGCGGCAATACCGCCTGGGTGCCGACAAACACCGCGCGCACATTGACAGCCAGCGTCTTGTCGAAATCCTCGAGCTTGAACTCGCCAATCGGCGCCATAAACAGCACGCCCGCGTTGTTGACAAGAATGTCAATCTTCCCCAATACGCGCGCCGCTTCGTTAACAGCGCCGGTAAGCGCGATGGGATTCGCGACGTCGGCATGCAGCGCCAGCGCGCGGCCGCCCCGTTCTTCAATGCTCGCAACGACATCCTGTGCGCTCGCAGCCGAGCTTTGATAGGTAAACGCGACCGTTGCGCCCTCGCTGGCCAGACGCCGGACAATCGCCGCGCCAATCCCTCTGGCACCGCCGGTGACAAATGCAACTCTTCCCGAAAGACGTGAATTCATGACGAAATCCTATTAATCCCAACAATGGACGGAACAGCGAAGCGGATCCTCACGCGGCCTTCTTTTCATATGAACGGATCGGTTCCAGCCATTCGAAGCGGCGCTCCGACTTCAACAGGTTTCCAAGCTTTTTCTCATAGTCCACACGATAGGACTTCTTCAGATGATGGTTCTGGAAATACTCCGCGCTGCAGGCCCACGTTTCATAGAGGACGAGCGTGTCGGGGTCGTCCGCCGAGCGATGTAGATAGGTATTAACGAAATCGGGTTCATGGGACATTTCGTCGAGCACGTTGAGAAGGCTAGAGTAAAGCGCTTCGCGGGCTTCCGGCTTCCCCGGCAGATGGACGATGAAGGAAATCTGCTGACTCATATTCGGCTCCTGCGATAAATGCGTTGGACCATGATTCGGAATATGTGTCGCCTCACGCGACATGCAGCGTATTATGTGCTGCCCGGTTCCCAATGTTGTTCGATGCCGTTCGACCTCACGTTCGATACCGTCGAACGAGTTGCCAGCGCGCGTTGGCTGACGTCGCGTTGCGCCCCCTTTGGCCTGAACCGCCAGCCCCTGAATAAACGTCAATATAAATGCGGCGGCGTCGTGACTTCGCATCGCGGGAAGAGCGAATCGGGCCTTCGTCGGCTTTCCTCTGCTTAACTGAACAAACGCTTCGGGTGGGTAGTCCCTCGCACCGCCTGAACTGTGGTTTACTTGTCGATCGTCCGTCATTGGCAAGCGGCCCACCATGAGCACCCGACTTTACAGAACCGTCTTTCGCGCGCCCGCTCGCATCCGTCAACCGTCCGAAAGCCAACTCGACGAAGCGATCGCTCAGAACGACACAGGCAACGACCTGCGTCGCGCGGGCCAGCTTCACGAGGCCGAACAGCACTACCGGAACGCACTGCGGCACTGGCCGGACTGCCCTGAGTTTCATGCGAATCTCGCTGATACGCTCGAAGCGCTTGGCCGCCTCGATGAAGCAGAAGCGGCGTATCGGAATGCGATCAGATTCAATCCGGAGCTGCATGAAGCCCGCTTCAATCTGTCGCTGCTGTTGCTCTCGCAAGGTCGATATATCGACGCGTGGCCACTTTACGAAGCGCGTGGTCCGCTGTTCCAGGAGCACGGCACGCTGCCCTTTCCCAAATGGGCGGGCGAGGCGCTAAGCGGCAAATCTCTACTGTTGCTACCCGAACAGGGGTACGGCGACACGATCCAGTTCGTTCGCTATGCTGCGCTCCTGAAGGCGCTAGGCGTCGCGCAACTGACGGTCGCATGCAAGCCTGAGCTGGGTCCGCTGCTGCGCACGGTCGAAGGCATCGATACCGTCGTCACCGATCCCAACGAATTGCGCATGCACGACTACTGGGAATCGTTGACGAGTCTGCCGCGCCATTTCGGCACGACGCCGCAATCGATTCCGGCGCGTATTCCGTATGTCGGCGTCTATACGCAGCGGATGGACCGATGGAAAGCGCGCCTTCCCGATAGCCCACTTCGAGTGGGACTTGTGTGGAAAGGCAACCCCGGACACGAGAACGACGCCGCGCGCTCGCTGCCGCACTTCGCCACACTCGCGCCATTGCTGTCAGTCGATGGCGTTTCATTCGTGAGCCTGCAGACCGGCGATGCCGAACTCGAAGTCGCGGCAAGCGGCAATCATCAACACGTCGTTTGTCTGGGCAAGGACATCCACGATTTCGCCGACACCGCTGCGATCGTTGCGCAACTGAACCTTGTCATCGCCGTCGATACCGCGATCGTCCATCTCACCGGCGCACTCGGCGTCGCGTGCTGGCTGATGCTGCCGAAGAGCGGCGTCGACTGGCGTTGGCATCGTGCAGGCGCTCAGTCGTCGTGGTATCCGCAAGACATGTACGTCTTTCGGCAAATGTCGGGTGGCTGGCCCGAACAGATCGCGTCGATTCGCAGCGCGCTCGACGAAATCGCGCATGCCCGACGCCAAGGCTAGGGAAGCGATATGAGATCGAACAACGAGAATCTATCGAGTGGAATAGGCGTATTTGCCGCGGTCGTCGACGCGGGGACGTTCGCAGCCGCATCCGAACTACTCGAGATGACGCCGCCTGGCGTGAGCCGCGCGATCGCCCGCCTCGAAAAGAGGCTGAAAATCAGGCTCTTTCATCGAACGACGCGCTCCGTTTCGCTTACCGAAGAAGGCCGGCGCTTCTACGAGCAGGTAATGCCGCACTTGCGTGGCATGGAGGAAGCCGCGGCTGCAGCGGCAGGCGGTACCACAGCCGTACGAGGCAAGCTGCGCGTCAATCTGGATGCGGTGATCTCGCGGATCATCCTCGGACCGCATCTTGACACCTTCATGGACGCGCACCCCGACCTCGATCTCGAGTTGGTCACACGCGACCATCTTGGCGATCTGGTCTCCGACGGTTTCGATCTCGCACTGCGATTCGGCGAACCGCGCAGTTCGAGTCTGGTTGCACGCAAACTGCTCGACACACCGGTCATTACGGTCGCTGCACCTGCCTATCTCGCGCGTCATGGGCGACCAACGGAACCGCAAGCGTTAAACGAACGCCACCACCGCTGCCTCGAATTTCGCAACCCGGAGACGGGCAGACCATACCCGTGGGAATTTCACCGTAAACGTAAAAAGCTCGTTATCCAAACGAATGGCCGCCTGACGGTCAACGAGCCGGGCGCGTTGCTCCACGCGTGTCTGGCTGGCTCCGGCATCGCGCAAATGCTGCTGCTCGCCGCCGAGCCGCTGATACGGGAAGGTCAATTGATCAATCTGTTTCCGGATTGGTCTGACGAGCGTTTCCCGCTGTATGCGTACCATCCGTCGAGACACCATGTGCCGGCGAGGACACGCGCATTCCTCGACTTCGTCGTCGCTTTGACGCGAAGCGAGTCAGTCTCGCGACCGTCCGCAGCCAGCCTTCGTTAGCGATTGCGAATGCGCCAGTGCTTAAAAGGTAGTCTGCTTTGCACTACCATTCTGTGAACGAGCCCGAAAGGAGAGCGACGATGGCCAATCCTCAAATTGAAGCCATTCGCGAATGGCTTGCTTCAAAGCCGCGCCCGACGGTGCTGGCTGAACGGCGTGCACGTCTGCTGTCGTTAGTGGACCGGTACACAGTTCCGTCTGACGTGCAGATCGACGCGGTCGACGCCAGTGGCGTTCCCGCCGAATGGACGCTGACACCGGTAGCCGATCCAAAGCAAGTCGTGCTGTTCCTGCATGGCGGCGCCTATATCTCCGGCGGTATCGCGACTCATCGGCACATGGTTGCGCAGATCGGCCGCGTCGCACGAACGCGCACGCTCGCACTCGACTATCGGCTTGCGCCCGAGCATCCGTTTCCCGCGGCACTGGAAGACGCGCTTACTGGCTATCGCTTTCTGCTGTCGCAAGGCTACGAGCCCGCGAACATTGTGCTCGCCGGAGAGAGTGCGGGCGGCGGACTTGCATTGGCGATGCTCGTCTCACTGCGGCAGATAGGCGCCGACCTTCCCGCGTGCGCATGGTTGAGTTCGCCGTGGACAGATCTCGACATGAGCGGTGAATCGATGGAATCGAAAGCAACCGTGGACCCGTTGATTCAGAAGCCGTATCTGCTCGAAGCGGCGGGAGCGTATCTGAACGGCGCAGCGCCGCGCACGCCGCTCGCGTCGCCGCTGTATGCGGATCTAAGCGGCCTTCCGCCGATGCTGATTCAAGTCGGCACCGCGGAAACACTGCTCGACGATTCAGTCCGGCTCGCACGCCGCGTCGCACAAGCGGATGGACGCGTGGTGCTCGATATCTGGCCGGAGATGATTCACGCGTGGAGTCTGTTTTATCAGCAACTCGATGCGGGACAGCAATCGCTTGAAGCGATGGGGGCATTTGTACGGGCGACGCTTGACGCGCAGTAGTGATTGATCAGGTCTCCCTCCGCAATACCACCGGATCGATCTCGCGCTCGGTCAAGCCAAATCGCGCCATCCGTTGCCGATGCTCCGCGGAACCTAGATAAGCCCGCAACTGCTGGTTCACCGCATCGACCAGCGCGCGATTGCCTCTTCTGAATGAAAACGCGCCCATCGGCGGTTTGTCATCGGCACGCGCATTCGATTGATGTGCAACCGCCTCGATGCGCACAACACCAACACGCTGCGCAACAATCCGATTGCCCAGCGCAGTGCTCGCATACGCATCGATCTCCCCTGACTGAAGCGCCGCGATTGCTTCGGCCTGTTGATCGAACAAGCGGATCTGCTCGTCCCGCACACCCTTTGCCCGCGCGGACAAATGCTGAACTTGCCCGGCTATGATGCCAAGCCGCGCGTTGGCATGTCGCGCGACCGACTCGTAGCTATCCAATGATTTCGGATTGCCGGCCTGCACGAGAAACCCATCTTCGATTGCCCACACCGGCACGCTGAAATCGACTTCGATATCGGCACCCTGTCGTCGATTTATCCGCGCCGGTTCAGCCGAATGGAGGTTCTTCGATGTAGGCAACGGTAATTTTCACGAGCTGGCCTCCTCGGACGATGTTACCTCACCGAGCCGTGACCCTAATCGCTGGACTAATCCCCGTCGCCGCGTGTTATCGAAAACAGGGACCGCTCCCCCGCCTCGTCGACGCTCTGTTCAAGTAAGGAGTTCCTGTCATGCAAAAAAGCCCGGCCAACCCATCCGCTTACCTATCGAATCCGCTGCAAAAACCGGCAGGTATCACGCTCGGAATCGGCGTTACGTCCCCTTCGCCCGAACTGGTGCAGATGTTCGCTCATGCGGGCTTCGACTATGTGCTGATCGATATGGAACACGGCCCGATCTCGATCGAAACGGCCTACCGAATGGTTACCGCAACAATCGGTACGCCTGCCGAAGCGTGGATTCGCGTCACGCACAACGATGCCGCGCAAATCAAGCTCGCACTCGACACCGGTGCAAAATCCATCATCGTGCCGATGATCACGTGCCTGAAAGACGCTGAAGACGCGGTGTCCTACGCGAAATATCCACCACAGGGCATTCGCGGCTGGGGCCCGTTCCGCGCGCAATATCAATGGCAAACCAATATGCTTGACTACGCAAAGCGAGCCAACGAAGAAACCAGCCTATACGTGTTGATCGAACATCCTGGCGCGGTACGCGACCTCGACGCGATCCTTGATCTCGAAGGCGTCGCCGGCGCAATTCCTGCGCCGTTCGACCTTGCGGTCAACATGGGCTTCACCGATGGTCCCAACCACCCTGAAGTGCGAAAAACGATCGAAGAAGTGATCCGCAAAATCAAGGCAAAGCGCGCGCGGATGCCGTCGTTTGCGATCACGCCCGAACAGGCGGCCGAAGCGATACGCCTCGGTGTGAACGACCTGTTCCTCGGTTTCGATCCGATGTATATCCAGGCATCGGTACAATTGTTTATGGCCACGCTCGCGAAACTGCGCGACGGCGCCTGAATTCAACCGCAAATTGCCGCGCCGTGCGGTCGGATTCGTTGTCGAAAAAGAACGCCCAGGCGCGCGCGAAACCCGCTAACAATACGCGTTGACGCCTATGAACCCGAATCTTCCAACGACGGCCGGCATCAAACTTCTGCATACGCCGGGGCCCACTCATGTGCCGGACCTCGTGCGCAACGCGATGAGCGCGCAGCCGTTCGATCTGAACGACCCGCGCCTGACCGCGGTGGTCGAAAACTGCGAGCGCGGCCTGCAACGGCTGCTCAACACGAAGCACGCCGACGTGATCATGTACACCGCAAACGGCCACGGCGCGTGGGAAGCCGCGATCGTCAACCTGCTGCCGCCAGGCGGCAAGGTGCTGGTCGCGGGTACCGGCCACTTCAGCGAAACGTGGGCGCAAGCGGCGGAAGGCTGCGGCGCACACGCGATTCGCACCGAAGCGCGCGCCGGCTCGCCGATCGACCCGAGCCTGATCGAAGCCGCGCTGCGCGAGGACAAGGCGCACGAGATCATCGCGGTGTTCGCGGTTCAGACCGATACGTCGACTGGTGTAACGAGCGATATCCGGAAGGTGAGGCAAGCGATGGACCGCGCGCAACACCCTGCGCTGCTGGTCGTCGACGTAGTCGCGTCGCTTGCCGCGACACCGTTCGAGATGGATGCGTGGGGCGTGAACGTCGCGATCGGCGCGTCGCAAAAAGCGTTGATGCTGCCGCCAGGCATGTCGTTTACCGCCGTCGACGAAAAAGCGCTGAACGTCGCGCGCGATAACCGCACCCCTCGCGTGTACTGGGACTGGATTACGCGCAAGAGCCCGATCGGCTACCGCAAATTTGGCGGCACGCCGCCCGAAAGCCATCTGATGGGACTTGAAGTGGCACTCAGGCTAATCGAAAGCGAAGGCTACGAAGCGGTGTTCGCACGGCACGCGCGTATCGCGCGCGCGGTCCACGCGGCCGTCGAACGATGGAGCGAGCATGGCGCGCTTTGGCTGATGGTGAAGGACCCGTCCGCACGCTCGACGTCGATCACCGCGATCGGCGTGCGGGAAAACATCGATCCGGCTGAAATCTATACGGTCGCACGCGAGCGCTTCCATATCGGCCTCGCGGGCGGCCTCGGACCGCATGCGGGCAAGCTCTTTCGCATCGGGCATCTGGGCGACATCAACGAGGCGATGATTCTCGGCTGTCTATCCGGCGTTGACGCGACGCTTCGTCTGCTGAACGTGCCGATCGGCAATGGTGCAATCGAAAGCGCGATCGCGGTGCTTAACGAGCACCTGTTGCCCGCGCGATAACGGCTGATTTCAGGTTCGCAACGAAAGCCGACGATGAACTCAGACGATCTTGAACTCTTCGCGCACGTCGCCAAGGCGGGCAGCATTTCACGCGCGGCGATGGAGATGGGCGCCAACCAGTCGACAATCAGCCGCCGCATCGGCATGCTCGAAGCGGAGCTTGGCGTGCGCCTGTTCAGACGCAGTGGCCGCGGTGTATGGCTGACCGAACACGGCGAACAACTGCTCGGCTACGCGACCACACTGGAGCGCACGCTACTCGAAGCGCGCAATGCGATGCGCAACACGGTCGGCTTGGGCCCCTCGCGCTTTTGCATCGCTGCACAGCCTACTATCGCGCGAATCATGTTCGGCAGTCTTGGCCATACGCTGAAGGCGCATTATCCGCACACCCGTGTGCGCTTTGTTGAAGGTTTAGCGAGCCATATTCTCGGCTGGCTTGCGGACGGCGAAGTGGATCTCGCGATCATGTATGTGCCCGAGTATCCGGGCGCGATGCAGTTCGACCCTCTGCTATCGGAGCAGGTCTGCCTTGTCACGCCGCCTGATTTCCCGCAACCCGAAGGCCCGATCGATGTGCGTACGCTCGCCACGGTCCCACTGATTCTGCCGAGCACGCATCACGGCTTGCGCGTGCTGGTCGAATCGATTGCGGCGAAGCACGGTTTTACGCCGGACATCGCGCTCGAATGCGACGGTTCGATTTCGATTACGAAGCGCCTCGTGCTTGCGAATTGCGGATGCACGGTGTTGCCATCCGCATCGGTGATCGAAGAGGTCGCGGCGAAGCGGCTCAAGTGTTATCCGCTGCGGAACCCGGTTATCAAGCGCGATGTCGCGCTCGCGTGGCCGCGGAACCGTGTGATGCCGGATGGACTGTGGGACGTCGCGCATCTGATTCGCGTGCAGGCCGAACAGTTGGTCGGACGTGGCGCATGGCCGGGCACAACGTTGCACGCGACGACCGGCGATCAGAATGCGCGCGAGGGATTGCATACAAGCTAACGGCCAAGGCCACAAGGAGGCGGCTAAACCAAGCCGCCTCGATTGAGCCTTGGACGTAACCTCAGCCGTTCAACCGATTGGTCGGCGTAATCTGCCGCGGGTCCACACGCAGTTCGATCAACGCGGCCACCCCTGCCCGCTGCGCACGTTCAAACGCAGCCGGAAAATCCGCCGTCCGTTCGACACGCTCCGCATGAGCGCCAAAAGCCTTTGCAAACGCAACGAAATCCGGGTTAGCGAGATCGGTGGCCGACACGCGCCCCGGATACTCACGCTCCTGATGCATCCGGATTGTGCCGAGCATGCTGTTGTTCACGACGATCACAATCAACGGCGCGCCGAACTGCACGGCCGTCGCGAGTTCCTGCGGGTACATCATGAAGCAGCCATCGCCGGCGAACGCGACCACAGCCCGCGACGGGTCGCGTAGCTTCGCCGCGATCGCCGCCGGGAACCCATAGCCCATCGCGCCGTTGGTCGGCGCGAGCTCGGTGGCGGGTTGCCTATAGCGATAGAAGCGATGCACCCACACCGTGTAATTGCCCGCGCCGTTCGCGATCACCGCATCGTCGGGCAGCACGTCGTTCAGATGCGCGACCACTTGAGCGAGATCGACGCCATCAATGTCCGCGCTCGGCAGCGACGTCGAATGCGCGACATAGTCGGCACGCGCCGCTTCGGTCCATACGCGCCACGGCGCGATAATTGGATCGAGTTTGTCGAGCGCATGCGCAAATTCACGCATACCGGCATTGATCGGCAAACGCGCCTGATACGTGCGCCCCAATTCCTGCGGGTCCGGGTGAATATGAATCAGCGTCTGCACGGGCACCGGGCTTTGCACGACGGTGTAACCGGACGAAGTCGTTTCAGCGAGCCGCGATCCAACCACAAGCAGCAAATCCGCTTCGCGCGCGCGCTCCGCCAGCTTCGGCGACACCGCGAGCCCAAGCTGCCCGACGTAATGCGGATCGCGATTGTCGAACAGATCCTGACGGCGGAACGACGCGGCCACCGGCAAATTGTTCGCGACAACAAAGCGCTTGAATGCCGCGCTCGAATCCGCATCCCACCCTGTACCACCGACCACGACAAGCGGCCGCTGCGCAGCCGCGAGCAGCGCACGCAATTCCTGCATCGTGTCGGCAGCCGGCGCGGCCTGCGTGACGCGCACCGCCGGCGCATCGTTAACCGCCGCGGACCCGAACAGCACATTCTCCGGCAACGCCACCACCACCGGCCCCGGACGCCCGGACAACGCCACGCTAAACGCCTTCGAAACGATTTCCGGAATCCGCTCGATGCTGTCGATCTCGGTGACCCATTTCGCGAGCCCGCCGAACATCTGCCGGTAGTCGACTTCCTGGAACCCGCCGCGCCCGATAAACCCGCTCTCGACCTGGCCGACGAACAGAATCATCGGCGTCGAATCCTCGCGCGCGGTATGCACGCCGTTGCTCGCATGCGTCGCACCCGGCCCGCGCGTGACGAAGCAGATGCCGGGACGGCCGGTCAGCTTGCCGTACGCGTCGGCCATATTCGATGCGGCGCCCTCGTGACGTGTAACGATCGTACGCACGCGATGGGCGTCATGCAGCGCATCGAGTACCGGCAGATAGCTCTCGCCGGGCACGCAATAAACGGTGTCCACGCCGTTGCGAACGAGCGCGTCGACGAGAATCTTGCCGCCGTTGCGCGTGACAGCTGTGTCAGACATGAACTTCAAGCTCCTTGTTACGGGTTTCCGGAAGGAAGATCGCGACGATAAACACGACCACATACGATGCAGCCGCCCATGTGCCAATCGACGGTGCGAGCCCGAGCGTCAAACTCGTCATGCCGACCGCAGCGGGCACCAGCGAGCCGATACCGCGGCCGAAGTTGTACGAGAAGCCGCCGGCCGTCGCGCGGATATGCGTGGGAAAAAGCTCAGTGAAACACGCACCCATGCCGGACACGATGCCCGACTGGAACAGCCCGAGCGGAAAGCCGAGCACGAGCAGCGCGGACATCGGCAAATGCAGGCGCGTGTACGCGAGCACGGTCAGCGTCGCGCCCGCGGCGGACAGAGCGAACGTCGCACGCCGCCCGATGCCGTCGCTCAGATACGCCATGCCGATATAGCCGCAGAACGAGCCGAAGATGTTCACCGCGAGGTACATCGTCGTCAGATTCACGGTCAGGCTTTGCGTCTCACGCAGGTACGTGACGAGCCACGTGAGGATCGTATAGTTGCCGCCGAGTGCACCGGCCGCCATCAGCGATGCAAGCATGGTGCGCGTGAACATCCCTTGCGAGAAGATCAGCCCGAACGTCTTTATCGTGTTGCTCTTCTCGCGGTAGTGCGCGGCGGCGTCGAACGCGTCGGATTCTTTGATGTTCCGGCGCATCCATAGCACCAGCAGGCCAGGCGCAAGGCCGAGCAGAAACAGCGCGCGCCATGCCAGATGCTCGGGCAGCAGCGTATACAACGCCCAGTACGCAAGCGCGGCGAGCGCGTAGCCGACTGGCCATCCGCTCTGCACCGAACCGACCGCACGGCCGCGAATGCGCTTGTCGACCACTTCGCCGATCAGAATCGCGCCGGCCGCCCACTCGCCGCCAAAACCGATGCCTTGCAAGCTGCGCGTAAACAGCAGCTGATGAAAGCTGTTCGTGAAAGCGGAAAGTCCAGTGAACAGCGAGAACCACAGAATCGCGATCTTCAACACGCGCACGCGGCCAATGCGGTCAGCCAGCAACCCGGCGATCACGCCACCAACCGCGGATGCGACAAGCGCCGAAGTGCCGATCACTCCAGCCTGCGCTTTCGACATGCCCCACGCGCCAAGCAGCGTCGGGATCACGAATGCGAACAGCTGGACATCCATCGCGTCGAGCACCCAGCCGAGAAAGCAAGCCCAGAAAGTGCGGCGCTGGGCGGGCGCCATAGTGCTGTACCACGGCTGCATCAAGTATCTCCGTTGCAAACTGGTTTGCTTATTGTTGTGGTGGGTCCCTCGACGCTACGCGTTTGCAGTTGGCCGCTGCGCGTGCGTTAAGGTGCTCGAAAGTATGACCGCGAATAGCATTCCGGCTCACGGCGCGGTACGCATAGCAGCTATGAATTCTGTGCAATAAGCGGGAAAAGGGCGCGACGGGGCCATCGGAGTGGATGGCCGCCGCGTGGAGATGAGTCGTGAGAAAAGAAAGAGACGGCGAATTCGCCTATGGCCGGATATGGTCGATCGGATTGGACCAGATCAACTCAACCGCAGGTTGACCTGCTTACTGCGCACTCGAAGAAGAAGTCGCGTTTGTCCCGCCTGCACTTGCCATCGCGTGCAGATACTTCAGCAGCGCATCGATATCGGCGTCCGATATCACTGACGATTGAAACCCGATCATGCGCTGCTCTGGCCACGTCCGTACCTTGTGCGGATCGCGAATCAACGCACGCAAGCCGGCATCCTTGAAGTACTGCGTGACGTTCATCGGTTGCCCGAGATCCGGGCCGACGTTGCCGACACCGCCACCGTTCATCTTGTGACACGCGATGCATTGCACGGCAAATACATCGTGGCCGCGCTTGACCTGAGCATCGCCCGCAAACTGCGCCGGCACCGCCAGTTGCGGCCAGCGATGATCTGGGCTTTCAACCAGCGCGATGCGCGTGACCTTATACGGCCATTGCTCGCGACTCACGCCGGAGCGCTCGGGGAATTGCCAGACCAGATAGAACGGGCCCGCCGATGCAGTCTCTTTCGGCAACGCAGGCCAAGGATGCGCAGGATCTTCGACGGCCAACCATGCAACCGCGCCGTCTTTTGCACCACGTTCGACCAGCTTCAGCGGGATCTCGCTGACAAAGCCATCGCTCGCTTGCAGTTCAACGGTATCGAAGTGCGACTCCGGACGATTGCCGAGTAACGCCAGCAGCGGCACCGCATGGTATTCGACCTTATGGTGGTAGATATCGCCGATCACCGTGCCGGTCAACGTGACGTTCCTGTTATCGGGTCTTGCCAGCAAGTCAGCGGCAGTGAAGCTGTGTTCGCCGTCACCGGCCTTCACAACGAGCGTCGGCGCATCGGCATAAGCCCGCGTGCCCATGCCGACGCTGGCCCCAACGCAACACAGCGCAAGCGCTGCAATCTTCACTATGTTTTTCATGGCATTCGGCGCATCGACTGAAAGTGGGGGTTTTGTCGCGCAGCGAGAACACGTCTTCGCGAGATCAACGCGCGTGCACCACAGCGCGGACCGCAACCGATGCACAAGACTCGCGCATCGCAGACAGACAGGCATCAAGCGTGATCGCTTTTCGCCGAGGCGTTTCTTTTAAACGCTTGATGCCAATGTTTATTCCGATGTGACAGGCAGCGCGTAACCGTTCGGCGCGCTTCACGACGCTTCGCGCACGGCCGTTGTCGAGCAGCCGCTCACGGTAGGCTATCCGCACCGTTGTTGCAGCGAACCGCTGTGACGATAGCGTCCTCACTGCCGGTCAGCGCATCGACCACCGCGTTGATACCAACCGGAGCCTCACCGGTGTCGACACGGCCGCCCCACACCTGGTCGCGCAGCGACAACGCGGACGATGCCTCGATGCGCGCGGCGCGCACTTCATGCCAAAGCGCCGCGGTGCCCGCCACCGTGAGCACGACTGCACCGGCCGCACCCCAACCAAGCAAACGCTGAATACAGGTCTTGCCCTTCTGCCGCAAAACCGGACTGACTTGATAGATCAACATTTCCCGACTCCACTGCAACGCAATTGACTGGCAGGCAACGCGCCCGCCGCCATGCATTTGCAAAAAACGGGCGAGGGGTGGCCAATTTGAACGGGTGCGTTACGCGGCGGGCGTGAGCGGCGACATGAAGGAGTTCGACCGAGGTGACAGCGACCGCAAACCGTCTTGTGTTCAACAACAGTCCGCAATGCAGTGTTGGGGCGCTGCACACACACCTGACCGTTGAGGTTAGCCCGCGTCGCCGCACGGCGATGTTCAGTTTCACCGGCCGTTGAGAAGCCCGTCCTGACATGCAATTGCGACATCCAGCCGGGGCGCGAACTGTTTCAATCCGGTGTTGAACGTCCGCGTATGACCGTGGTGAAAAACGCGAATACGGACGAATCCGCGTCAAGGAGTGCAGGGTGAACCTCAACCAGCATGCGACCGCAGCTGCAATCGCAGCAGTGCTATTCGCCGCTTTGCCCGGCCATGCATACGGTCAGGCGTCGCGCGACGACGGTGCGTCGCTACCGGAAGAACGTTCGATCGGGCACATCGAGGCGGTCCACGAGTTCTACGGCGCGATGCCGTCAGGCGTCGCGAAGGCGCCGAACGGGCGGCTCTTCGTCAACTATCCGCATTGGGGCGACGATGTGCCCTATAGCGTCGGGGAGATTGTCGGCGGTCACGTCGTGCCGTATCCGAATGAGCAGATCAATCGGCCCGACCCGACGCATCCGGCCACGAGCCTGCTGAGCGTGCAGAACATCGTCGCGGACTATCGCAACCGGCTGTGGATTCTCGATACCGCCGCGCCGAAATACACGCCGCCGGTACAAGGCGGCGCAAAGCTCGTCGCGGTCGATATGACCACCAACAAGGTTGTGAAGACAATCATCTTCAAGCCGAACGTGTTGCTGCCGATGTCGTATATCGACGACGTGCAGTTCGATTTCCGCTACGGCAAAGAAGGCTTCGCATACCTGTCCGATTCATCGCCGTCGGGCCCCGGCGGAATCATCGTTGTCGATCTCGCGAGTGGCGACGCGTGGCGCACACTCGAAGCGCATCCGTCGACCCAGGGCGACCCGTCGTTTGTTCCCGTCGTGGAAGGCATCGAGATGATGGAAGACGGCCCTGACGGCAGGCCACAACCGGTGCGTGTCGCGGCAGATGGACTTGCGCTTTCCCCGGACGGCGACATTCTCTATTTTTCGCCGATGACGAGCCGTCACCTGTATTCGGTCGCAACCAGGTTTCTGCGGGACCGCAACGCAGAAGACGGCGAAGTGGAAGCGAGCGTGCGCGACCTCGGCGAAAAAGGCGCATCGGACGGCATCACCTCCGATGCGAGCGGCGCGGTCTACGCCGGTGACTACGAGCGCAACAGCATCCGTAAGATGCTGCCCGATGGTACATGGGTGACGATCGCGCATGACCCGCGCATTCTGTGGCCGGATACGCTATCGATCGGCACCGACGGCTATTTGTATTTCACCGCGAATCAGTTGAACCGGCAGGCGCAGTTCAATCATGGCCGCGATCTGCGCAAGAAGCCGTACACGCTGTTTCGCATCAAGATCAACGCACAGCCGCTGGAACTGAAGCCTTAAAAACGCATGCTTCATTCTTCTTCAGTAGCGGTTGCGGTTTCTTTCGTCGAATCTTAGTCAGCGGGCAGCGCGCGGTCTGCTCGTCATGCTGATGCTTGAAATACCGATGCCCGCGCCGCTGGTGACATCGGCATGGCGGCCGCCTGGGCAAACCATGTTCGCGTGCCCGCAAGGCGCGTATCGATTTGTTTGTCGTCAGTCAGTGTCGGCACTTCAAAGCCCGCTGCGCATCTTTTTGGTGAATGTGGTCGGACCACGTGCACCGCCGCTTTGCGTATGCATCGCGCCAGCCGTTTGCCTCGTATGCATCGCTTGCTCATGTCGAATCGGTGAAATGCAGTCGCGGGTCCGGACTACCCAATGCCGGCTCCCCGCGCCCGCAAAGCAGAACCCTCGAATTGCAGCTGAACTTAGCCGATTCATGTGGCGAATCGGTGTCGGGTTGTGAGTACCTTTTTGTCACGCCGTTTCGCGTGCTCGCGTCACCGGCCACTACATCGCCGCATCCCGAATCGGCTCACCTTTCCATTGGCATGCCGCCATCTTTGACTGGCGCGTCATCCTTTCATCCGTTCAACAACTTCACGTTCTGACGCGTATTTCGTTTCCTCGGAATAAAGCCTCCCTTGATGCTGTTTTCGAGAAGCTGAGCATTTGCAGAGATTTGCTAGGAATGCACAGCATGTGTGTCATCCCCCGGTGCCGACGCAGTTGGTTAGGCATACATGCAAGCCATTGCGCTGCAAAAAATGGCCGTAATAATCAAAACACTTCAGAACAGGAGCATCTCGTGATCAATAAAAACACCCTTCGCGCTGCCGCCTTGGCAGCATCGTTAGCGCTTGGTCTTGCTGCGTGCGGCGGCAACGATGACCACCACGACAACAACTCGTCACAAGTGACGACCTTCAACGAAACGCTGCTCGACTCGGATGGCAGCGTCGCTAACACGAAACCGGATCCGGACCTGCAGAACGGCTGGGGCGTGACCTTCAACCCGACCGCGACGATGTGGGTCTCCGATAACAATGCTCATAAATCGTCGCTGTTCGATGGCAACGGCAACGTGCAGTCGCTGGTCGTGTCGATTCCGGACGGCGCGGCCGGCCCCGCGGGTCCGACAGGCATCATCTTCAACCCGACGACCGACTTCTCGATCACCTCGAACGGCGCAACCAGCAACGCCGTCTTTATCTGGGCCACCGATGCAGGCACGATTGCCGCGTGGTCGCCGAAGGTGCTGCCGACCGAAGCCGTGACAGCGTTTGACGATGCCGTCAACAACGGCGGCGCGAACTATAAAGGCATCACGATGGTGACCATCGGTGGTGAGAACCGGTTGTACGCAACGGACTTCCACAACGCGAAGGTCGACACGTTCGACGCGCAGTTCAACAAGATCGCACCGGCTGCCAATCAGTTCGTCGACCCCAATATGCCGGCAGGCTTCGCGCCGTTCGGTATCCAGCACATCGGCAATAGCGTGTTCGTTACTTATGCGCAGCAGAATGCAGCGAAGAATGCTCAGGTGGTCGGCGACGGCCTCGGCGTGCTTGACGAATTCGATCTGAGTGGGAACTTCGTGCGCCGCATCGTCAGTAACGGTGGCGTGCTGAATGCGCCGTGGGGCATCGTGCTCGCGCCGGCTAACTTTGGGCCGCAATCGGGCATGCTGCTGGTCGGTAACTTCGGTTCGGGCTTTATCGAAGTGTTCAACCCGACCACCGGCCAGGATATGGGCAAGCTGATGCTCGGCAATGGCCAGCCGTTCCAGCAGTCGGGTCTGTGGGGCATGAGCTTCGGCAATAACGTCGATAACCAACCGAGCAACACGATCTTCTTCGCCGCAGGACCGAGCAAGACGACCGGCGTGTTCGGCCGGATCGATCCGGTCACCACCACCCACTAAGCATCGCGCGCGGCGGCCATGCTGCCGCGCTGACGCTCAATCTGCAAATGAGTAGTTGGCGCGCAGCAGGGTCTCCAGATGTTCGCCGTATGTCTTGGGCTGCGGCTTGCAAGCGCACATCGGCTCGGTCATCGACGCGACGGGCATCACGCGTGTGTTCAGTCCGCAGTCGTAGAAGAAGCCGACCGAATAGCGTGATTTTTCTGGATGATTGATTACGCGGTGCGGCGTCGCCTTCAGTGTGCCGCCGCTCCATGCTTCCATCACTTGCCCGGTGTTCAGCACAAGTGCGTGCGGGATGATGGGCACGTCGAACCAGCTACCGTCAGCGGCCTTGATCTGCAGGCCGCCGACGTCGTCTTGCGCGATAAAGGTCAGGCAGCCGTAGTCGGTGTGCGGCGCGGAGCCGAATTGATTTGCGTCACGCGCAGCCAGCGCCGGATAGTGCAGCAAGCGCAAAATCGGGTTCGGCATTTCGTAGTAGCGGTCCAGACCGTCACGCGGCAAACCGACCATGCATGAGAAGCAGCGGACAATCGCTTCGCCGACCCGCGTCATTGCCGCGCGGTAGCGTCGCACTGCAATCTCGAACTCCTTGGGTTCCGTCGGCCATACCTGATAGCCACCCATTGCGGAACCGGACCACTGTCTCCACAAGCTCTCATCGAGTTCGTTCAGCACGATAAACGACTCGCTGTAGTTTGGCTTGCGCGCGGAACCCAATGTCGAGCGGATCAACGTCGACGTGTTAAGCGGCAAGTAGCCGCGCAGATTCGCGCCGTAGCGGTATGCGAGTTTCTTTTCGAGCGGCAGCGCGTAGAAACGCGCCGATGCCGTGAACAGATCGTCCATCATCCGCGCCGGCACGCCGTGGCCGGTCAGAATTGAAAAGCCTACCGTCGAGTGCGCGTCGTATAGCTGCTCCATCACCTGATCCCATCCGTTGGGGTCGTCTTCGTAGAGCGCTGAAATATCGATAACAGGTACCTGCATGATGACCTCCGTCCAGTGACGCTTGTCTTGGATTTAGCGTATGCGCGGAAAGTGAGGAAAGAATGAGGGATCCGTCCGATGCTTTGTAAGTTCGTGAATGCCCGACCGTGCTTCGCTTGCGCAGCCAGGCGAAGCCTTACAAGAAGGATAACTACTTGCACGCGCTTTCCAACGGTATGGCGCTTTACCGCTACGACAACCTGTCGCGGCCTGGCCAATTCAAAGGAGCATTCATGCCTGGAATTCTCAAGCACGCCGACGGCTCGATCGTTGAACTGCGGACCTTCAAGCGGTTTATCAACGCATTCGCGCGCGAAGTGCTGCTTCCGGGGGACGCGGGCTACGATTTCGCGCGCACGCTGTGGAACGCGAGTATCGATAAACGCCCGGGGTTGATCGCTCGATGTGCGTCGACGGCTGATGTCACGCGCGTTGTTACATTCGCGCGTATCAACAATCTATCGCTTGCTATCATGGGTGGCGGACACAACGTTGCAGGCCACGCGCTTTGCGACGATGGCATCGTGATCGATCTGTCGCCGATGAAGCAAGTTACCGTTGATGCGCCGTCGCGTACCGTTACTGTTCAGGCGGTGAATGTCGTCAACGTGTACACGCCGATCGGAAACGTGAAGCCCCACCAGCCCATGTTCCACGCGGGCTTGCAAACTGTACGCAAGTATTAGATGGGTCTGCCCATTCTCTTTGCAGTTGCTATGCAATGCGCGGCGCAAGCGTCGCGTTGTACGCGCTGTCGTCATCCACCTATACTGCTTCGGACAGACTCAGACTCGAGACTCGCCCGATGGAGGACACCTGATGGAACGCGAAACATTCGTCGCAGCGCTCACGCAAGAAGGATTCACCGAACTCGTCACCGTACGGCGTGACGCAGGCGCGCTCGAAGACCATGCGCATCCTTTCGAAGCGAAAGCATTGATTCTCGCCGGCGAAATTCAGATCCGTACTGGCGGTGACGAGCGGCTTTACCAGATCGGCGATGTGCTTCATCTGCCTGCTAATATGACGCACGCAGAGCGCTACGGTCCACAGGGCGTCACTTACCTGGTAGGGCGAAAATAACGCGGATTCTTTTAGAATAACGTTCGATTCAATCTCAAGGAGACCCCGGCATGGCATACGGCGAACACAAATACAAAATCACAGTGGAATGGACCGGCAACAAAGGAACCGGCACATCAGGCTACCGCGACTACAGCCGCGACCATATCATCCGCTCGGGCAGCAAACCGGACATCCCCGGTTCATCGGATGCCGCATTTCTCGGCGATGCGGCGCGGTGGAGTCCCGAAGACCTGTTCGTTGCGGCAACCTCGGCATGTCACAAGCTATGGTATCTGCACCTGTGCGCGGAAGCGGGCATCACCGTGCTCGCGTATGTCGACGAAGCGCAAGGCACGATGCTCGATAGCCGCGAAAAAGGACACTTTACGCAGATCGTGCTGCGCCCACGCGTAACCATTCGCGCCGGCGACGATCGCGAGCGCGCAGAGAGCCTGCACCACACCGCACATGAGAAATGCTATGTGGCGAACTCGGTCAACTTCGCGATTTTGTGCGAACCGACAATCGAGTTTTCTTCTTCGCGTTGAACAAGCGGGCGGCGGCAATGCGCAATCAACCTCACATTGCCGCCCTTTTCACCCGGTTGCACGAACAACCAATGGCTGGCTACCCGCCAGATCAGTCGTTCGAGTGATGCGGACCATTATGGCCATGGTCATGATGACCATGATCTTGATCATCGTCATCATCACCGCCGGTCACAAAGCTGCATGAATTGGCTTTACCGTGACCTTGACTGTTCCCATCTTCGAAGCGGTCGCGGCCAGTGAAATGCTGCGGCACAAAATCCGGCAGATCGCTCTTATCCACCGCGAACACAAAGAACTGGTTCGGATTGGCAACACCGTTCGGATGCAGGCTGTCAGTGACCGTGCCGACGAAGTCGTTGTCGTTCGCGATCAGCAACGTATGCTTGCGCACGCCCTTAACGGTAATATCCGGACCGAACGTCAGGCTCTCGAGCTTCGCCGGAATATCGTTCGCGTTGATGCCGTGCTGGTTTAGCACCGTCACTACATCGAGAAACAGCGTCTTTTGCAGCGCGAGCGCCTTCAGGTTGTCATTGCCGCTCGTGTTGCTCACATCCGCCGCATCGTCCAGATCGATGCGAAACACCTTCTTGAAAGCCGCAGCCGAACCGTCGCCGAGACCGTGCCCATCGCGTTCGTCCATCAGCAGCACATGGTCGTTGACCGCAACCACATCGCTGATCGTTGGGAAATTCGGCTTTGCCGCCGTGCCGATATTCGTGAGCGGATACGCGAACTGCTGCGCCTTGCCGGTGCGCAAATCGATACGCAGAATGCGCGTGAACCCACCATTGGTGCCGCCGTCCTGCAGCAGCGGGCTTTGCATCGCACCGAACAGCGTCTTGCCATCCGGCGAGATCGCGAGCCCTTCCATCCCCTTGTTCGCGACGCGGCCCGACATGTTCTGGCTGATCTCCGTACTGCCAACCGGGCTAAGCGTCGACACCGCAAACGCGCTCGGCACCTTGATCACGTCGACACGCTGGCCCGTCCGGCGATCGAAGCGATAGATGTATGGACCGTACTCGTCTGAAATAAACACGCTATCGCCATCGTTCGCGACGCGAATGCTCTCCGGATCGAAGCGCGCATCGAGCGGAAACGTCGACACGTGCGCCGGATCGAAGTTGTCCGAGCGGCCGGTGAAGTAATTCGTGTGATGTGTGCGATTGAGCTTCGGTGCGCCCGGCGGCACGTTTTCCGCTGCGCCGCTGCCGTACACGAGGTGGTCATCCGTATGCAACAGCGTCGTGTCGGTCAGCGTCGGCGTCAGCACGAACGGCAGATCCGCGTTGGCGGGTGCCGCCGCGAGCTGCAGCCGCAGCGTCTGGAAGCGATTGATGTACGACGCTGTGTCGTCGATCGCTGCGTTATACGAAATCGCATTCGGGCCGCGATCGGGGACCGCGACGAACGTATTGCAGCCGGCATAGCTCATGCCCGAACCGATGCCGCCCAACAGGTTGCCGGCCGCGCCATTTTCGAGCGGCGCCGCGGTTTCGCTCGACAGGTCGCCGATCAACCCGCTGATCTGGCCTTTCGCAATGAGATCGACGCCGGCGTGGGCCGTCGATGCTGCGAACAGTGAAGCGATGAGAGTGAACGCAAACGGTCTGGATTTCGACATCCGGTATCTCCTTTGGGGGTGGATCTGCTCGAGGTTGCGGCGCCGCAAAAACGGCGCCGTGCGAACGGAAGACCTTTATTGATTGCCCCGGAAATACTCAGTAACTTTCGTGTCACGAAGGTGACATTGCAGGCACGAAAAAAGCTTGTAGCGCGGGTTTTCGCACAGACCGACACCAGTTCGTCAGATCGATCAAACCGGAAACGAAGTGGTCGACAGGATTTCGCGCAACGCGATGAACGATCGTATTTGGCGCACGCCCGGCAAATAGAGCAGCTTCTCCGCATGCAGCTTGTTGAAGCTGTCGTTGTCCCGCGTGCGGATCAGCATGAAGTAGTCGAATTCACCGGTTACGACATGGCACTCCATGCAGCCGGGCACCTTCTGGGCAAGGCGCTCGAATTCCTCGAATGATTCGGGCGTTGACCGGTCAAGCACTACGCCAATCCACACCAGCATGCCCGCATCGAGCCTTTTCGGATCGAGCAGCGCTACCGTCGAACGGATGTAGCCGGTGCTCTTCAGCCGTTCGACACGGCGCAAACACGCCGGCGCACTCAGGTTCACCTTAGCCGCGAGTGCGACATTCGAGATCGACGCGTCGCGCTGCAACTGCCGCAAAATCGCGCGATCCACGCGGTCGATCTCAAGGCTTTCCTGCTGGGACGCTGCGCGGACTGACGGTTTTTTCATTGCGTGAAAGCGCCATTTGAAGAAATATAGTTAAGCTGGTTACGGCTTTCTCGCTTTAAAACTACGCAAGGCGACTCATCTTTGCAAGCTCATTTTCGAGATGATTTCCTAGCATGTAGCCCATCATCCCGAGAGGAAGGAGTCCGGCAATGGACTTGCGACGTTTCCCGCGTTATTCGCTGACCTTTGGTCCGACGCCGATCGTTCCGTTAAAGCGCCTGAGCGCGCATCTCGGCGGCAAGGTGTCGCTATACGCGAAGCGCGAGGACTGCAATAGCGGTCTCGCATTCGGCGGCAACAAGACGCGCAAGCTCGAGTACCTGATTCCGGAAGCGCTCGAACAGGGCTGCGACACACTGGTGTCGATCGGTGGCATTCAGTCGAACCAGACGCGCCAGGTGGCCGCGGTCGCCGCGCATCTGGGCATGAAGTGCGTGCTGGTGCAGGAGAACTGGGTCGACTATTCGGACGCGGTATATGACCGCGTCGGCAATATCCAGATGTCGCGCATCATGGGTGCGGATGTGCGGCTCGTGCCGGACGGTTTCGACATCGGCATTCGCAAGAGCTGGGAAGACGCGATGGACAGCGTGCGCGCCGCGGGCGGCAAGCCGTTTCCGATTCCCGCCGGCTGCTCCGAACATCCGCTCGGCGGACTCGGCTTTGTCGGTTTCGCGGAGGAGGTGCGACAGCAGGAAGAGGCGCTCGGGTTCAAGTTCGACTATATCGTCGTCTGTTCGGTGACCGGCAGCACACAGGCGGGAATGGTGGTCGGGTTCGCGGCCGACGGTCGAGCACGCCGCGTGATTGGCATTGACGCGTCGGCGACCCCTGAAAAAACGCATGCGCAGATCACACGCATTGCGAAGCATACGGCGGAGTTAGTCGGTCTCGCGCAGCCGATCCATGAAAACGACGTTATTCTGGATACACGCTTCGCGGGACCTGCGTACGGCTTGCCGAATGAAGGCACGCTGGACGCGATCCGGCTGTGCGCAAGAATGGAAGGCGTGCTCACCGATCCGGTTTACGAAGGCAAATCGATGGATGCGATGATCCAGATGGTGCGCAATGATGAATTCGCTCCAGGGTCGAAAGTGCTATACGCGCATCTGGGCGGCGTACCCGCACTGAATGCATACAGCTTTCTGTTCCGCAATGGTTAAGCCCCATCAGAACGCACTGTTTAACAGCACCAACTTTCGTTTTTCTTGCATTTAAAGGCCGGCTTGACGAATCAAGCCGGCCTTTGGTGTATCGATAGCCGTCAATCACGTCTTAACGTGACAACACCAACGTATCCCTCCCCCATACGTCGTTTCGCACCTGTCGGGACGTTTGTATAGCTATTCCGCGGTTATCCCGTGCTGTATCGTCAATTGGTCTTTTGCACCGGGTTCACGCGCGCCAGTCAGCCGGTCAATCGCGCGTTGCGATCGCGCACTCAGCAGTCGCTTCATCCGGTCTTCCCACCCGACAGCCAATTTCCGTTGAAAGGAGCTAGACGATGAGCAACGTTCGAACCGAGTCTGACAGCATGGGCGAAGTCGCCGTGCCGGCCGACAAGCTATGGGGCGCGCAAACGCAGCGCTCGCTCGAACATTTTCATATTGGCCACGATCTGATTCCGCGCGAAATGATCACCGCGTACGCGACGCTGAAAAAAGCGGCCGCGAATGCGAATCTCGCCGGCAAGCGGCTCGACCCGGCCGCACACAAGCTGATTGCACAGGCATGCGACGAAATTCTGGACGGACAGCATCACGACATGTTCCCGCTGCACGTGTGGATGACCGGCAGCGGCACGCAGTTCAACATGAACGTCAACGAGGTGATTTCGAACCGCTGCTGCCAGCTCGCCGGCACGCCGCTCGCCAGCAAGCATCCGGTGCATCCGAACGATCACGTGAACATGTCGCAGTCGTCGAACGACTCGTTTCCATCGGCGATGTACATTGCCGCAGCCGTCAATACGACGGAGCGGCTGATCCCCGCGGTTCGTCAACTGCACGATGCGATCGACGCGAAGGCCACGGAATGGGTCGACATCGTGAAGATCGGCCGCACGCATATGCAGGATGCAACACCGCTGACGCTCGGGCAGGAATGGTCCGGCTATGCGGGCATGTTGCAGGACAATATCGACAGGCTCGATGCTGCGCTGCAAAGCGTCTATCACCTCGCGCTCGGCGGCACCGCAGTGGGCACCGGCATCAACGCCGCGCCGGGTTTTGCGGAAGCGGTGGCCGACGAGATCGCGAAGCTCACCGGGCTGCCGTTCGTCAGCGCGCCGAACAAGTTCACCGTTCAGGGCGCGCACGATGCACTTATCCATCTTTCCGGCGCGCTGCGAACGCTAGCCGCATCGCTGTACAAGATCGCGAACGATATCCGGCTGATGTCGTGCGGTCCGCGCGCGGGCTTTGCGGAACTGCTGATTCCGGAGAACGAACCCGGCTCGTCGATCATGCCGGGCAAAGTGAATCCGACCCAGGCAGAAGCATTGACGATGATCGCCGTGCAGGTGATGGCGAACGACGTCGCAGTCGGCTTCGGCGGCGCAGGCGGCTACCTCGAGATGAACGTGTACAAGCCGCTGATGATCTACAACATCGCGCAATCGATCACGCTACTCACCGACGGATGCACGAACTTCCGGCGCTTCCTTGTCGAAGGCACGCAGCCGAACCTGAAGAAGATCGGCGAATACGTCGAACGCTCGCTGATGCTCGTCACCGCGCTCGCGCCGGTGATCGGCTACGACAAGGCCTCGAAGATCGCGCACCACGCGATGGATCACGACCAGACGCTCAGGCAAGCGGCGCTTGAACTCGGTTTCGTGACCGAGGAGGAATTCGACCGCATTGTCGATGCGCGCAAGATGGTCAAACCTTATGTCGCTACTGAACAATAAGGAGACTTCGATGAGCACCCAGCAAAGTACGCTTACCGGTTACGACCTTCTGCACTCGCCTCACTTGAACAAGGGCACCGCGTTCACCGACGAAGAGCGGCGCACGCATCACCTGGAAGGACTATTGCCGCCGGGGCATCGCACACTGGAATTGCAGACCGCGCGCGTGCATTCGGAGCTCGCACACCTTGAAACCGACCTGCAGAAGTACCTCTATCTGTCCGATCTTCAGGCGCGCAACGAAACGATGTTCTATGCGACGTTGATGTCGGACCCATCGCGCTTTATGCCCATCGTCTATACGCCGACGGTCGGCGAGGCGTGCCAGAAGTTTGATCACATTTATCGCGGCTCGCGCGGTATGTATCTGCCGATCTCCGCGCGGGGTCGCATCAAGGAACTGCTGCAAAACTGGCCGGAGAAAGATGTGCGGTTTATCGTCGTGACCGACGGCGAACGCATTCTCGGCCTCGGCGACCTTGGCGTCGGCGGGATGGGCATTCCAATCGGCAAGCTGTCGCTTTACACCGCTTGCGCGGGCGTGCCGCCGCAATACTGCATGCCGGTGACGCTGGATGTCGGCACGAACAACCACGAATTGCTCGAAGACCCGCTTTATCTCGGCCTGCGGCATGAGCGCGTGCGCGGTGACCCGTATCACGCGTTCGTCGGCGAATTTATCGATGCGGTGCAGGAGCTATTTCCGAAATGCTGCGTGCAGTGGGAAGACTTCGCGAACTTCAACGCGGTGCCGCTACTTGCGCGCTACAAGGACAAGCTGTGCACGTATAACGACGACATCCAGGGCACAGCCGCAGTCGCGTTGGCCGGCATATTCGGTGCGCTGCGAATTTCCGGTCAGAAGCTGACGGACCAACGCTTCCTGTTCCTGGGCGGCGGATCGGCGGCAACCGGCATTGCCGAATTGATCAGCGAAGCGATGACGCTTGAAGGATTGACGATCGACGAAGCGCGCGCTCGCCACGCGCTATTCGACGTAAACGGGCTGATGGTCAAATCGCGCAGCGACCTTGCCGATTTCCAGAAACCGTTTGCGATTGAACATGCGCCGGTGAATGTTTTCGCCGAAGCGATCAAGACGCTAAAGCCCACCGGCATCATCGGCGTCAGCACGGTGCCCAAGCTGTTCAACCAGCAAGTGATCGAAGCGATGACGGAGATCAACGAACGACCGATCATCTTCCCGTATTCGAACCCGACTTCGCGCTCCGAGTGCACTGCGGAAGAAGCGTACGCGTGGTCGAACGGCAGCGCGATTTTCGCGAGCGGCAGCCCGTTTCCGCCGGTGACGCTTCACGACGGCCGCACATTCGTGCCTGGGCAGGGAAACAATGTCTATATCTTCCCGGCAATGGGCATGGCGGTGTACGCGACCGAAGCGACCCGCGTCACCGAGGAGATGTTTATCGTCGCGGCCAAGGCAGTAGCGGAGCAGGTCTCGGAGGAAAGCCTTGAGACCGGGTTGATCTATCCGCCTCAGGCGAAGATTCTCGATGCGTCGCTGCACGTCGCCGCACGGGTCGCCGAACACATCTTTGACAAAGATCTGGCCCGCGTTCCGCGCCCCGCGGACATCGAAGCGTATATCCGCGAGCGCGCCTATAAATCCGCGTATACAGCGTGATAAAAGCGGCGCCCCTGAGGCGCCGCCGCCGTTTTTCGGATTATTGAAGCGACAGTGAAACGTTAAATATCCTGATAAAAGTCACTGTTGCTTCTCCACATGCTATTTGGGCAATTCATATCCCGCCCTTGAAGTATTCGACTTCATCTACCAGAATGATTTACGAACACTTCGTCTCCGATGGCAACAATTGCTGGCAAGCAGGATCGCGATAGCCAGGGTCCGGCGCTCTACTTCTGTCAGCCCGTCTCTCTTATTTAGCATACGGAAATAACTAGCTGAATTGCACATGTCCTGGTGCAGGTTCTGCGTCCAAGCAATGCCCATAAGGCAAGGGGTCGACGCGGAACCCGCATGCGCGAGCCGCAGGGAGGAGACATGAATGAAGCAACGGGCGTCACTCACGCCGAGCCCACCACGCATAAGCTGCGGCTCGGTGCACTCACTGCGCTGGTTATCGGATCGATGGTCGGCGGAGGCATTTTCTCTTTGCCGCAGAACATGGCCAATAGCGCCGATGTCGGCGCCGTGCTGATCGGATGGGTGATCACCGGCATTGGCATGCTGATGCTGGCTTTCGTTTTCCAGACACTCGCGATTCGCAAACCCGACCTCGATGGCGGCGTCTACGCGTATGCGCAGGCCGGCTTCGGCGATTACATGGGTTTTTCATCCGCGTGGGGTTACTGGATCAGTGCGTGGCTCGGCAATGTTGGCTACTTCGTTTTGCTGTTCAGCACGCTGGGCTACTTCTTCCCGGTATTCGGCGAAGGCAATACGGTCATTGCGATCGTCTGCGCATCGGTGCTGCTGTGGTGCGTACATGCGCTCGTGTTGCGCGGCATCAGGGAAGCGACCTTCGTCAATCAGATCACGACCGTCGCGAAGATCGTACCGATCGTGCTGTTTATCGTGATCTGCTTCTTCGCATTCAGGCTCGACATTTTCACCGCGGACGTCTGGGGGAAATCCAATCCGCAGTTGGGCAGCGTGATGAATCAGGTCCGCAACATGATGCTGGTGACAGTGTGGGTATTCGTCGGCATCGAAGGCGCGAGCATTTTTTCCGCGCGTGCGGAAAGACGCAGCGACGTCGGTCGCGCAACCGTGATCGGCTTCCTGACCGTGCTGCTCGTGCTGGTGCTGGTCAACGTGCTGTCGCTCGGCATCATGACGCAACCCGATCTGGCCAAGCTGCAGAATCCGTCGATGGCCGGGGTGCTCGAACACGTGGTCGGCCACTGGGGCGCGATTCTGATCAGCGTCGGGCTTGCGATTTCGCTAGCGGGTGCGCTGTTGTCATGGGTGCTGCTCTGTGCGGAGATTCTGTTCTCCGCCGCCAAAGACCATACGATGCCCGCGTTTCTGCGCAGGGAGAACGCGAACAACGTGCCGGCCAACGCGTTGTGGCTGACCAATGCGATGGTGCAGGTTTTTCTGGTCATAACACTGTTTTCAAAGGGCACGTATCTGTCGCTGATCTACCTCGCGACATCGATGATCCTCGTGCCCTACCTCTGGTCTGTCGCCTACGCGTTTCTGATCGCGATACGCGGTGACGGCTACCAGAAGCTCGCCGCATCGGTGCGCACCAAAGACATGATCATCTCGGGCATCGCGGTGATCTATGCGGTGTGGCTGCTCTACGCGGGCGGCGTGAAATACCTGTTGCTGTCGGCGTTGCTCTACGCACCGGGTGCCATTCTGTTTGCGAAAGCCAAGCGCGAAAACGGCCGCCCTGTTTTTACATCGATCGAGAAAGTGGTGTTTGCCGCCGTCGTGATTGCAGCGGTCGTTGCGGCATTCGGACTGTACAAGGGCTTCCTGACGCTTTGATTCCGTAATGGGAGAAATGCGATGAGTACCGAGGTCAACAAGCTTGGAGCTTATTCCGAGGTCGGCAAGCTGCGCAAGGTAATGGTGTCGTCGCCAGGACTCGCACATCAACGGCTGACACCGAGCAATTGCGACGAATTGTTGTTCGACGACGTGATGTGGGTCAGCCAGGCCAAGCGCGACCATTTCGACTTCGTGACCAAGATGCGCGAACGCGGTGTCGAAGTGCTCGACGTGCACAACCTGCTGACGCAGACGCTGGACAACCCGGAAGCACGCAAGTGGGTGCTGGATCGCAGGATCAACGACGATACCGTCGGCATCGGCTTGAGCAATGAAGTACGCGCGTGGATGAACGAACTCGAGTCGCGCAAGCTTGCCGAGTTTCTGATCGGCGGCGTGTCGATCGACGATATCCCGGCTAGCGATGCGCCGGTTATCAAACTGTTTCGCGAATACATCGGGTATTCGAGTTTTCTGTTGTCACCGCTGCCGAACATGGTGTTTACCCGCGATACGACCTGCTGGATCTACGGCGGTGTCACGCTTAACCCGATGTATTGGCCGGCGCGCCGCAAGGAAACGCTCCTCGCCGCCGCAATCTACAAGTTCCACCCGAGCTTCGTGGGTCAGGACTTCGAGATCTGGTACGGTGACCCCGACAAAGATCACGGTGCGTCGACGCTGGAAGGTGGCGACGTGATGCCAATCGGCAAAGGCATCGTGTTGATCGGCATGGGCGAGCGTACGTCGCGCCAGGCGATTGGCCAGGTCGCGCGCTCGCTGTTCGCGAAGGGCGCCGCTGAACAGGTGGTGGTCGCGGGGCTGCCAAAGTCACGGGCCGCGATGCACCTCGATACGGTGTTCAGCTTCTGCGATCGCGATCTCGTCACGATCTTCCCCGAAGTGGTCCATCAGATCGTCACGTTCACGCTCCGGCCCGATGAGAAGAGCGCATACGGGATGAGCGTGCAGCGCGAGGACAAGCCGTTCGTCAAGGCAGTCGGCGATGCACTGGGCCTGAAGGAACTACGCGTCGTCGAAACCGGCGGCAACTCGTTTGCCGCGGAACGCGAGCAATGGGACGACGGCAACAACATGGTCTGCGTCGAACCGGGCGTAGTGATCGGCTACGACCGCAATACGTTTACCAACACGCTGCTCCGCAAGGCAGGCATCGAAGTGATCACGATCACCGCCGGCGAACTGGGCCGCGGACGCGGCGGCGGTCACTGCATGACCTGCCCGGTTCAGCGCGACGCGGTCGATTATTGAAGCAAGCGTTAGCGCGTTAACTCATTCGACGGAGACGACTCATGGCCTTCAATCTGCGAAATCGTAGCTTTTTGAGCCTGATGCATCACAGCACCCGTGAGCTGCGCTATATGCTCGATCTATCGCGCGACCTTAAGCGCGCGAAATACGCGGGCACCGAGCAGCAGCATCTGAAGCACAAAAACATCGCGCTAATTTTCGAAAAGACATCGACACGCACGCGTTGTGCGTTTGAAGTCGCCGCGCACGATCAGGGCGCGAACGTCACATACATCGACCCGACATCGTCGCAGATCGGGCACAAGGAGAGCATGAAGGATACGGCTCGCGTGCTCGGCCGCATGTACGACGCGATCGAGTACCGCGGTTTTAGCCAGGAGATTGTCGAGGAGCTCGCACGCTTTGCCGGCGTGCCGGTGTTCAATGGTCTGACTGACGAATACCACCCAACGCAAATGCTCGCCGACGTGCTGACGATGCGCGAAAACGCGGACAAACCGCTGCATGACATCAGCTATGCGTATCTCGGCGATGCGCGCAACAACATGGGCAATTCGTTGCTGCTGATCGGCGCGAAGCTGGGCATGGATGTGCGTATCGGCGCACCGAAGTCGCTCTGGCCGAACGCCGAACATCTGGCGGCCTGCGAGCGGTTCGCGAAGGAAAGCGGCGCGCGGATGAAACTGACTGAAGACCCGAAAGAAGCGGTCAAGGGTGTCGATTTTATTCACACCGACGTGTGGGTCTCGATGGGCGAGCCGGTCGAAGCATGGGACGAGCGCATCAAGGAACTGCTGCCGTACCAGGTGAACATGGCCTTGATCCAATCGACCGGCAATCCGCGCACGAAATTCATGCACTGCCTGCCCGCGTTCCACAATAGCGAGACCAAGGTTGGCAAACAGATCTCCGAACGTTATCCGCACCTCGCGAATGGCATCGAAGTGACAGAGGACGTATTCGAATCCGACTACAACATCGCATTCGAACAGGCGGAAAACCGGATGCATACGATCAAGGCGATTCTCGTCTCGACGCTGGCCGACATCTGATCGCGTCGGCGCCGCCGGGGCGTCGCTCCAGTCTGTGCAGCCGCACGGCGCTCCGGCACCCGCGGCTGCGCGTTATTTGGGAGGATCTATCGTGCGCCTAGTGATTGCTTTAGGCGGCAACGCGCTACTGCAGCGTGGCCAGCCGATGACGGATAGCCAGCAGCGCGAAAATGTAAAAATCGCCGCGGCGCAAATCGCAAAAGTCGCAATTGGCAATGAGCTCGTGATTGCGCACGGCAATGGCCCGCAAGTCGGTCTGCTTGCGCTGCAAAGTGCGGCTTACAAGGAAGTCACGCCGTATCCACTCGATGTGCTCGGCGCGCAGACCGAGGGCATGATCGGTTACATGATCGAGCAGGAATTGGGCAACCTTCTGCCCTTCGAGATACCGTTCGCGACGATCCTGACGCAAGTCGAAGTCGATCCCGACGACCCGGCGTTCAATCATCCGACCAAGCCGATCGGACCGGTTTACACGAAGGAAGAAGCGGAACGCTTCGCGAAGGAGAAAGGCTGGAGCATCGCACCGGACGGCGATAAATATCGTCGCGTGGTGGCCAGTCCGCGGCCGCAACGGATCTTCGAAATCCGGCCGGTCAAATGGCTGCTCGAGAAAGGCACGATTGTGATCTGCGCGGGCGGCGGCGGCATTCCGACGTCGTATGGGCCGAATCGCCAGTTGCACGGCGTGGAGGCGGTGATCGACAAGGACCTGTGCTCCGCGCTGCTCGCGCAGGAGCTTGAGGCCGATCTGCTGATCATTGCCACCGATGTCAACGCCGCGTATGTCGACTGGGGCAAGCCGACGCAGAAAGCCATTTCGCGCGCGCACCCCGATGAGCTAGAAAGGCTCGGTTTCGCGTCCGGATCAATGGGGCCGAAGGTGCAGGCGGCCATCGAGTTCGTGCGCAACACGGGAAATGACGCGGTGATCGGCGCGCTGCCCGATATCGTTGCGATTGTCGATCGCGCCGCCGGCACGCGCGTCAGCACGCGTGAACATGGGATGCAGTTTTATCCGCCTGCATAGCGTTCTGGTACGCCATGCGCCATACGCCCGCCCGGCTCGCTCGCGGCGCCTAACGTCCCGGTGCCCCGCCGGGCGGCTGCGCGGACGCCGGTGACGGCGCCGCGGGCCGCGCTTCGGACGGTGCCGGGTCGCCAGCCTGAGTCTTCGCCTGTTCGCCGGACTGCAGAATGCTGATCAACAGAATGTAGTCGCGCCCCGGGTCCGGCATCGACAGAATCGCGTGCATCGTCACGCGCGTGACCCAGCACGCGTCGCTGGGCGTGGCCTGCGCAGGATGCGCCGAATAGTGCTGAAAGCGCGTGATATCCGACTGGTCCCCGCTCAGCTGCACAAATAGCGCATCGGCAAACTGCTGTTTCGCCGCCGTGTACTGCTCGCGCGTCGGCAGAACGATCGGCGCATCGACCGCGTCGCTCACCAGCACCTTGGAAAGCAGGTTGAAATATTGCGCGACGTCCGAGTCCGACATCTCGCGCAGCGAGATCCGGCTCATCACGTCGTTCATGTTCAACAGGCCGAAGCAATCGACTGGAACCAGTTCGTCGAGAAACTTCGATAGAAGCTGCACGTAGCTGAGCCGGTCCGCCGCGGAAAGCCGCACCAGCCCATTCAGCAACAGGCTTTCGCGCGTCTGGGTATCGAGAAACAGCCGGCCGATGCCTTTTGCGCCGCCCGGCACCGCGGCCGCGATAATCGGGTCCTGCCGGATTTTATTGATCCACGCGCGGACGATTTGCGCCTTGTTCGAGTCAGGTTCGATGCCCTGCTCACGAAACATCTGATCGAAGTAGCGCTGCTCGGATTCCCGCGATAGTTTCGGAAACACAGCGGCTTGCGGGAGTAAAACCTCGTCCCAGTCGTAGCGCAGCGCCGCGTTAGCGAACGTCGCGGCGAATAGCGTAACGATGACCGAGCCAACGCAAACGGCGAACCGGTTCATGTTGCCTCCCCGATACGAACGAGGCGACACAGAGGCCTGTCGCCGCGCGCCGTTCGCATCAAGGCGAGACTTTCGCCCAACCCGGTCCGGGATCGAACGACTTCATCGCGCTGGCGATGGCCGCGCCATCCGGGCCCAGGTCCCGTTCGTAGACCTGCCCTGCATGACTCACCATAAAGGTCTTGATGCCGGTTTCGTCGTATTTCACCGGCCATGCGATCACCGCGAAGCCACCGAACAGCCGGCCATGCGTCATGTAGTCGTAGGCACCGCCCGGTGCGTGTGAGCCCTGCGACGTGAGCAGCTTGTAGTGGTAACCGTGATATCCGGAGCCGTCCATTTTGGGCGAGCCGGCCTTGATAAACGCGGGACCTAGTGGACTGGGCGCTTCGTCCGGCGCCGTCGGCCAGTACAGGCCGTCCTGCTTGCCCGGCGTGCTGCGTAGCTTCGATGCGTACGCATACAAACCGTCCGCGCTGTGAGTGGTCGATGCGTATTCGCGCTGCGCGTCGTAGATCGCGAGCATCGTCTGGATCACCGCGAGCTCGTTACGTCCGATGCGGCGTACCCGCATTTCCTCGGCGCCCGCGCGCATATCGAAGTGCCACCCCTGCGCGGATTTCACGAGCGGAATCGGAAACGTCCATCCGTCGTTGCCGACCGCAATTCGCGCATGCGTGTCGTCTACAGGCTGCACCGTGTGCGATACGCCCCATTCGTCGACAAAGCGATTGCGTACGTCCGCGCCGACCGGCGGAATCAACTGACGGAAGTCGCGGCCGAAGATCGCCTGCAGCGCGCTTTCCTCATTGTTGGCAACCGCCTCGCCCAACGCGTCCATCGCGGCTTGCGGCGTACTGAAGTCCTTTTCCGCGTGAGCGTTGGGCAGTGCCGCGGCGCCAAACACGCAGACGGCGGCGACGGCTCGAAGGGCGCCGGCGAGCGAGACGGAGGGGAACCGTAACCAGAGCTTCATACTGTCGTCTCCTAGCGTCTGCCACCGCCGCGCATGCCACCACCACCGCCCCGCATGCCACCACCGCTCGGACGGCTGAAGCCCGAGCTTTGCATGCTGGAACGTCCGCGATCCGCGCTGCGTTGAGTCGCACCGCCGGCGCCTACGCCCGAGAACGCACTGTCGCGCCCGCCGCCTCCATAACCGCCACCGAAACCGCCGCCGCCTACCTGGTCGCTGGCGCGGCTGATGTTGCCTGTGCCTCCACGGTTCGATGCACCACCGCGATCGCCGATGTTGCCGCGGTCCGCTGTCGTCGCGCGATTGCCCGCGCCTGCACCGCCACGGTCCGCTGTCGTCGCGCGATTGCCGACACCTGCACCGCCACGGTCCGCTGTTGTCGCACGATTGCCCGCGCCTGCGCCTCCACGGTCCGCCGTTGTTGCGCGATTACCGGCATTTGCACCGGCGCCTCCGCGGTCCGCCGTTGCCGCACGATTACCAGCACCAGCCCGATCGGCCGCAGCAGCGCGATTGCCCGCTCCCGCACGATCCGCGACGCTCGCCCCCTGATTCGCACCGTTATTGCGCCCGCGGAAATCGGATCGGCCCTCCGCGCCAGGAACATTGCCCGCATACTTGTTGCGCGTCGCATTGTCGCGATACGCGACGCCCTGCCGATGGCTCGCATCATGCTGCCAGCGGTTGCCGTTGCCTTGCACCTTCGCGCTATTGAAGTTGCGGTCGATATTGGCCGCCTTGTTGACGTTGATATTGACGTCGCTGCCACCCCAGTTGCAGTTGCTGAAAATCGCACCGGCAGCGGCAAGGCCGACGCCCCACGCAAAGCCAGTCGCGAGCGCCGCACCCGGATAATAAGCGGGCGGTGGCGGCCAGTAGTACGGCGGGTAAGTCGGATAGCTCCACGCGCCATAGACAACCGTCGGGTTATACGCGGGAACGTAGATCACCTGCGGATTCGCGGGCTCGATGCGCACAATGGTCTGCGTCGCGGGCTGACCTCCACCTGCGGGAGGCGGCGCCGGCTCGACGACCACGTTTTGCTGTTCGTTTGACTTAAGATTGCCCGCCTGTTGCGCACGCGCGCGCAACCGCTGGATCGCGGCAAATACGTCTTTTTCCTGTGATAAAAATGCGTCGCCCAGCTTTTGCGTCCAGTCGAGCTTGTCATTCATCGGCTCAAGGATTTGCGGGAAAGCAACGAGCGATTTCACGCTGACGTCCCACGGCTCATTCTCGACAGCCTTGATTGCCGCATCGCCCGTCACTTTCGGGTTGGCCTTGACCCAGCGCGCCGCATGCACAATTTCAAGCGGATACGTCGAAGCCATCAGCACTTGCGATAGAACGGAGTCCGGATAAAGCGCGATCGGCGCGACCAGCGCTTCGATTTCTTCGGGCTTGAACGGGACAGGCGGAGCAGGTTGAGCGGCCTGGGGAGGCTGCGGCTGCGCGGCGGGATCGGTTTGGGCACGCGCGAAACCCGCGGCTGACGTCAGCATGACGAACAGCCCCACGCGCACGGCTCTGGCCCATCGTTCATTTCGCGAGGACATGGCCGCTCCTTGATGGAAGCGTCAACTCACTATGATGTTAGGTCATTCACACTGGTTTTGTAGCACCGTACTTGCAAGCAACACGCTCAATGCATCGGTAAAAGCCCTCAGGGAAAACCAGCGTCACTCGCATTTGCGCTTGAAACCCCGGTGCAAGCCGCAGTGGACTAACGCCTATTTCGGCGTGCACGCACCGAACATCACGAACGTGCTGTCGCGGTTCACGATCGTCGAGGTCATCTCGCCGGTGGCCGAGTCGATCACCATCGTCCAGCCAAAACCCAACTCGTTGCCCTGCATCAGGACTTGTCCCGGCGTCTTGTCGATGGACTGGATCGGAGTCGTGCGCGACGTGCCTTCGATCGTCTTCTTCGCGAAGTCGACTCGCATGAACTGCGGCAAGCCGATATCGCCAGGCAACGCGCGCTCGCATAGCACGCCGGGGTCGCACGAATGCGCATCGTAGGTAGCACAGATCAGCGGCGTTTTGCCGTCGAAATCCGCAGCAACGCTCCACGTCGGCACAAGCGCGCTGGCAACGGCGCAAGAGATTGCTGTTAGTGTTCTCTTCACGGTCGTCACCTCCGCTAGCGTGGAAGCTAGTTGATTGTGTAGCCTCGTCCACTCATGCACGCCGATAGCGCGCGGTTGAAAACAGCCAGTTGCTGCGATGTATCTTGCGCGACAGCCTGTTGTTGCTGCGCGGCGGCGGACGCATTGCGGCGTTGGCGAATGCCGCCTCCCACCGTGCCGGTCACCGCGCCGATCGCCGCGCCCTTACCCGCGTCGCCCGCGATCGCACCAATCGCCGCACCCATCGCTGCGCCGCCCGCGGCGCCTCGCACCCGTTCGCCTTGCGGCCCGGGTGGCGGAGGCTGGTTCGCCGCGCGCTGAGCAAGCGCCGCAGGGTCGACGCCGGTCGTTTGTTTCGCCCACGCCTGGCATTGGCCCATATCGCTCGCCTGCTGCTGCGGGCTCTGGCCCTTCGCGGGGTAAATGATCGGTTGCTGCGCATGCGCACTGCCGATCAGCAGCATGATCGCCAGTGCCGGCGCAAGTCGTATCGTTCGAGTCATGGATCGAGAACCTTTTGACAACCCGCTTCACGCATTGCGGGCGTTTCCTGTAATAGCCGCGGCGCGTGTCGATTGGTAACGTTGTTTGAAAAAGTTGCGGTATGCCGCCATCGCGCGGCGCGCCCGTTTTCAATCGATGTGCCGCCACGATCGAGTATCGGACGCCGACGCGCAAAACGATATTGGACCTTGATCCAATACCGGGGGCGATATCGGTGTAATAAGCTTGTTGGTCACTCGTGAGTCGGCATCAGGTCGGCCTATTCCATCGGGATACTGAGTACTCTGACACGACCCGACGCAGCCCGCCGCGACCGCCGAAGGGAGAACGATGATGAGCAGGCGTTTCGCCTGGCTGCGTGCTTGCGCGTTAATTCTGGTGATATCCGCGTGTGCGCAGCCGCATCAGCAAATCCAGCCTGGCGCCGATGAAGCGTCGGTCATCGCACGACTGGGTCCGCCGCGCGAAACCTACAATCTGCCGGATGGCGGCCGGCGGCTGATGTGGCCGACGCAGCCGATGGGCACGACTACCACGGCGGTCGACATCGATGCATCCGGCAAGGTCGTCAGCGCGAGGCAAGTCCTCCAGGCGAGTGAGTTTGCTCGCGCGCAGGTCGGCGTGTGGACGCGCGACGACGTGCTGGTCAATTTCGGCCGTCCGTTCGAGACGTCCTACTTCAGGCGCATGCAGCGCGAGGTCTGGTCGTATCGCTATCAGGAAAACAACATCACCAACCTGATATTCAGCTTCTACTTCGACGACCAGGGAATTCTGCGGCTCACGCAGAAGACGCCGGATACCACGCGCGATCCGAGCATGCGCGGCAGGTTCTAGAAACGTTAGAGGCAGCGATGAAGAAATCCGAAAGACGAGTGGCGATTGCGCTGGTGGGCGTCATGGTCTGGCTCGGCGGACTTTATTCGACGATTCACGGGTTGCTATACGACCGGATCACTGAGTTTCGCTACGGCGCCCTCGCCATATTTGTCGGCGTCGCGATAGCGGTGATCGCGCTGAACCTGATCTCGTTTCGACGATCGTCGGAGAAGAAAAACAAAAGCGCGCTGTAATAAGTGTCACTAACGTGACGAGGCCGGCGCATCGCGGCAACTTCGATTGCGGTGGGAGAGCCTGACGCTACGACGTGCATTCAATGCGCATCGGAGGCCGGCGCGGGCGGCGACATTTCCTTTTGCAGTTTCGTCTGATTTTGCGCGGCGCCGTTTGCGGTACCGCTTGCAGCCCCACTTGCAGCCCCACTTGCACCTCTTGCTGCACGAGCCTTTTCGTGCGCGGACCGTTGCGCATTCTGCATATGCCTCGTTACGCCGCCACCCGTTTGCGCGGACGCGTAATCGACTGGCGCGATGCTCAGCGCAACGCAAGTTGCGACAGCTAAAACGGCTGAGAACGAGTTGTTCATAACGTGTCTCCTGAAGCCGGCTAGCAAGCGCGACGCACGCGCAAACGGGCCGGAATCGCGCCTTGCTTTCTACGAATAGTAACGTATGCTGCGTTGTGGTACGCCCTTGGGGCTAGCGAACGTAAATGGCATCGAGCGTGTCCGCCGGCAGGCGCGACGCGGCCCGGCGAAACCGGAACAGCGCCTGCGCGGCATACAGTCCGCGCTCGGGAAAACGCTGCAACAACAGCAGACGTCGGCATCATCAGGCATCCCCAAACGGGCTCTCAGCAAGCCGCGCTTCGGCGGCAACGAACGCCGGTTTATTCCGCGCATACGCGCGATCACGCGCATGCAATGACCTGTCGGTCGGCACGATCTACCTGCTCGACAGCAAGGACAAGGACTGCCCATGGACGAAGCCCTCTCCCTCACGTCAGCGCCCAGCGCGGAGCCCGCTCGCAGTGGTCTTGGCATTGATGCGCTAAAACGCGACATTGTCGATAACCTGATCTGTCTGCAAGCGCGCTATCCGGAGATTGCGACGACGTACGACTGGTATATGGCGCTCGCGTATGCGGTACGCGACCGGATGATGGCTCGCCGAGTCGCCAGCATGTACACCTACGTCACGCGCAATGCGAAGGTAGCGTGCTATCTGTCCGCCGAATTTCTGATCGGACCGCAGCTCGGCAACAACCTGATCAACCTTGGCATTGAAAGTAATGCGCGCGACGCATTGCAGGCGCTCGGCATCAATCTTGAAGCGCTGCTCGCAATCGAGGAAGAACCCGGGCTTGGCAACGGTGGGCTGGGGCGCCTGGCGGCTTGCTATCTCGACTCATTGGCGACGCTTGAAGTTCCCGCTATCGGTTATGGCATCCGCTATGAATTCGGCATCTTCGACCAGAAAATTTGTGACGGCTGGCAAGTCGAAGTCACCGATAAGTGGCTTCAAAAAGGTAACCCGTGGGAAATCCTGCTTCCTGATGTCGCGTTCTATGTGAACTTTGGCGGCCGTACGGAACAGCAAACCGATGCACAGGGGCGCCTTCGGGTACGCTGGATTCCGGCATACACAGTCAAGGGCGTAGCTTGCGATACCCCGATACCGGGCTATCGCGTCAACACATGCAACACGTTAAGGCTTTGGAAAAGCGAGGCTGTCGAATCGTTTGACTTGCAGGACTTCAATGCTGGCGATTACTACGAAGCCGTACACGAAAAGGTCAAATCCGAAACGCTGTCGAAGGTGCTCTATCCGAACGACGAACCAGATGCCGGCAAGCGCCTGCGGCTCGCTCAGCAGTACTTCTTCGTCTCGTGTTCGCTACAGGACATCCTACGTTTGCTCGAGCTTAAAGGCGAGCCGGTCGGCCGCCTTGCTGATGTATTTACCGCGCAGCTGAACGACACGCATCCGTCGATCGCGGTCGCAGAGATGATGCGTCTGCTGGTCGACGAAAAGCTCATGCCATGGGACGAGGCATGGGAAATCACGCGGCGCGCACTCGCCTACACGAATCACACGCTATTGCCCGAAGCGCTCGAAACCTGGGGTTTGCCGCTGTTTCAAAACTTGCTGCCACGGTTGCTTGAAATCGTCTACGAGATCAACCGGCGGTTTCTCGATGAAGTCCGCCTGCGCTATCCTGGCGATGACGCACGTCTCGCGCGTATGTCGCTAATCGATGAGAGCGGCGCAAAGCGCGTGCGCATGGCGCATCTGGCCACCGTCGGCAGCCACGCGGTCAACGGGGTGGCCGCGCTCCATACGCAACTGCTCGAACAAACCGTGCTGCGCGATTTCGCCGACCTGTGGCCCGAGCGCTTTCATAACGTTACCAACGGCGTTACGCCGCGCCGCTTTATGGCGCTCAGCAATCCGTCTCTCACGAAGCTGCTGGACGAAACCGTCGGCGACGGCTGGATCACCGATCTCACCCGACTGCGCAAACTCGACACCTGTGTCGACGATGCGGCGTTCCAGGACCGCTGGCGCCGCGTCAAGCGCACCAACAAGGAGCTGCTTGCCGCCAATATTCGCAACGCGACAGGCATTGTGGTCGACCCGGCCGCGCTATTTGACATACAAGTCAAACGCATTCACGAGTACAAGCGGCAACACCTGAACGCGCTGTACATCATCACGTTGTACCAGCGCCTGCGGCGCGATCCGCATCTGACAGTTCCGCCGCGTTGCTTCGTGTTCGGCGGCAAGGCAGCGCCTGGTTACGCGATGGCGAAGCTGATCATCCGCCTGATCAACGGCGTGGCCGAAGTCGTGAACAACGATCCGGCCGTCAACGGGCAGTTGAAGGTCGTGTACTTTCCGGATTTCAACGTCAAGAACGCGCAATTCATCTATCCGGCCGCGGACCTGTCCGAACAGATTTCAACAGCCGGCAAGGAAGCATCCGGCACCGGCAACATGAAATTCATGATGAACGGGGCGCTGACCATCGGCACGCTCGACGGCGCGAACATCGAGATTCGCGAGGAAGTCGGAGACGAAAACTTCTTTTTGTTCGGCCTCACCGCAGACGATGTCGAGCGCGTGAAGCGCGAAGGCTATCGGCCCGCCGACTACGCGCGTGCCAACGAGGAACTGCATGGCGTGATCGAATTAATCAGCAGCGGCCATTTCTCGCGCGGCGATCGCGAGATGTTCCGCCCGCTGGTCGACAACCTGGTGAATCACGACCCGTTCCTCGTACTGGCCGACTATGCCGCCTATGTCGCGCGCCAGCAGGACGTCAGCGTCGCGTGGCAGGACTCGCGGCGCTGGACCCGCATGTCGATCTTCAACACCGCGCATTCGGGCAAGTTCTCGTCGGACCGCGCAATTCGTGAATACTGCGCGCAGATCTGGAACATCAAGCCGGTGAGGATCGCTCTTGAGCGCCGGCTTTGAAGACCTTCCGGCGAGCGGCTATCGGAATAGCGCCGCGTCACGCTTTCCGCCCGGCGCGACGGTCGTGCCCGAACGGGTCAACTTCAGCATCTTTTGCAGGCATGCGACGCATGCCGAGCTGCTTTTATACGCGGCGCCCGATAGCCGCGAACCATTCCAGGTGATCACACTGTCACCCGAGCACAATCGCACTTTTTTCTACTGGCATGTGCTGGCCGAAGATCTGCCACCGCATACGTGTTACACGCGGCGGATGGGCGGACCGCGCGACACCCAGTTCACCGGTCGCACGTTCGACCCCGCCAACGAGCTGCTCGACCCGTACACGCGCGCAGTCGCGACCGACCTGTGGCTCCGGCGCCCCGCCGACGATCGCACGCGCGCGCGGCACACGACAAACCGTGCGATCGTCACAAACCCGCTACCCGCATTCGCGATGCGGCCGTGGCGCGACCTGAATGACGCGGTGATCTACGAACTGCACGTCGGCGGCTTCACGCGCGATCGCTCGAGCGCGGACGCGGCTGGCGGCGCATCGTCGATACGTCGCTCGATAGTCCGCGCGACATCGCCGCGGCCGGAGAATGGATTGCGATCGAGCATGACCAAGGTCACGTGGATGCGCGCAGCGTGGTGGTCTTCGAAGAAAACTAAAGCGCGCCATCAACGGGCAGTGTGAACAGGAACACCGCGCCACGCGGCTCATTCGCGTAAGCCCACAGGCTACCGCCATGCGCCTCGACAATCGAGCGGCAGATCGCGAGCCCCATGCCCATTCCGCTCGCCTTGGTCGAGTAGAACGTTTCGAATAGCAGATCCACACGCTCGAGATCCAACCCCGGCCCGGTATCGCGCACCTCGACGTGCACCCCGTCGAAATCGTCCGCGTGGCGCGTCGTGATCGACAGGTGCCGCGCGCCGTCCGCCACGCCGCTCATCGCTTCAATCGCATTCACGATCAGATTCAGCAACACCTGCTGCAGCTGCACGCGATCGCCGTAAATCACCGGCAAGCCCGCGGAGAGCTCGGTGCGCACCAGCACATCGTTTTTCACGATCTCGCCGCGCACGAGTTCGAACACATCCCGAATCGCATCGTTGATGCTCACGCGGTCCTTCACCGGCGGCGCCTTCTTGATCAGCGCGCGAATCCGGCCGATCACATCGGCCGCGCGATGGCCCTCCTTGACGATGCGCTCGGTCGCTTCGCGCACCTCCTTCAGATCGGGCGGCTGCCGGTTCAGCCAGCGCAGCGCGGCCTCCGCATTAGAGACCGTCGCGGCGATCGGCTGGTTCACCTCGTGCGCGATCGACGCGGTCAGCTGTCCCATCGTCGCGACGCGGTTCACATGCGCAAGCTCGGACTGCATCACACGCAACGTCTCTTCGGCGCGCTTGCTTTCCGTCAGATCGAGCACGAACGACACGCCCTGATTGCGCGATTCGTCGAACGTGGTCGAGCCGACCAGCACCGGCACGCGTGTACCGTCCTTGCGGAAATACTCCTTCTCATACGGTTGCACGTTGCCGGTCATCTTCAGTTCCGGCGTCCACTTGCTGTCATGATGCACGCGCCATTCCGGCGGCGTCAGATCGGTCCAGCGCAGCCGGCCCGCGGCGAGGTCTTCGCGGTCATAGCCGACAATCTGCAGGAACGCGTCGTTGGCCGAGTGGATCGGCCCTTCGAGGTCCCAGAACGAAATGCCAATGATGTTCGCATCGACGATGCGCCGGATCTTCGCTTCGCGTTCCGCGAGATCACGATACAGCCGCGTGTTCTCGAGTGCGATCGCCGCCTGCGACGCGATCAGATGCAGCACCGTGATGCGCGTCGGCGTGAACGCGCGCGCGGTCAGGTTGTTCTCGAGGTACAACGCGCCGACGGTCTTGCTCTGATTGACGAGCGGCACGCAGAGTACCGAGCGCACCACGCGTTCGCGGATGTACGGATCGGCGGCATAGACGGAATCGACCGTCGCATCGTCGAGAATCAACGCTTCATGCGTACGCAACACCTTCTGTACGATGGCTTCGGATAACGCGTGCGCATTCAACGGTTCATCGAGCCGCCGTACGGTTATCGCGTCGCCGACGGTGACCGCCTCGGCCGCCATGCGCTGCTGATTGCCCTGCGTCAGAATCAGCAGGCCTCGCACGGCGCCCGCATGCTCGATCGTGATTCGCATCAGTGTGTCGATCAGCTTGTCGAGCACGATCTCGCCGGACACCGCTTGCGACACCCGCAGCACGGTCGCGAGATCCAGATGTTCGACCGGCGCGCGGATCGTGCGGGTCGGCCCCGGCGCGGACCCTTCCGCGGTCAGTTGCGCATAGCGCTGATCGAGCTGCCGCACCTTGTTGTCGGCGCCCCAGCTCAGGTAACAGCGCCGCGCATTGCGCAGGAATGCGTCGGCCATCGACCGCAAGCCGTGCGCCTCGCAAAACCGCGCGGCGCGCTCGTTGGCCAACGCCTCGTTATGAATGAAGCCGCGATCGCGTGCGAGCGCGATCGCGGCTTCGTAGAGCCGCAACGCTTCGATATCGCGTCCGTCGATGCGCGCGATTTCCGCGCCGACCAACGCGACGCGATCCGCGAAAGTGACCGCGCAATTCGACGCCCACACAGCCAGCCGTTCATGATGTTCGGCGATCGATTGCCGCAACCGGCTGCGCTCGACGGATGTCACCGAATCGCAATGCGCGGCACGTGCCAGCGCCGCGTAGAAATGGAATTCCGCGCATTCGAACTGCGTCGGCGTGGTCCACAGGAACGGCAGCGCCTTGGCCACTGCGGCAATGGCGGCCGCATCGTCGCCGAAGTAGACGCCCAGATGCAGCTTGCGAATCCAGTAATACGACGCCGCGATCGCCAGTTGCGGCGTGTTCTCAAGACGCTGCTCGAAGCTGCGCGCATCGAACCCGGCGTCGGCATCCGCAACCTGCGGCGATACTGGGCCGCGCAACGTTCGCGTCAGCATCAGCTGCCCGATCAGCACATCGTTGACGAGGCCAAAACCGGCCTTGCGCGCGAATTCGAGCCCATGCATCGCTTCGCGCTCGATGTCGGCAAGCGCGTCGCCGGCGGCAATCCGGTTCGTGACCAGATCGGCACATGCATAACACGCGTACGACAGATCGCCCGCTTCGAGCGCGGCTTCGAACGCGCGCCGCAAAAACGATCGCGACACGTGCAGCGGCTCCATCCAGTGCGAGATATGCACGGCGAACACGAGGTACACGCGCGCCCTGAAGCGATCGAGCCCGCGCTTCTCCACCAGTTCGAGCCCGAGGCGGCCATAGCGGTACCCCGCGTCATATTCGCCGAGATACGAGCCGAGCACGCCGCCTAGCCACGCGTACGCGAGCGACGAACCGTCGCTATGGCCATGCTCGAGACTCAGCACCGCCATCTCGCTGACCACGAGCCGGAACAGATCCGGATCGCTGAACAGCGCCGGCGAAGTCAGCACGGTCAGCACATCCATGGTGCCGGAGCGCTCGGGGTCTTTCATCATCGGCAAGTCGCGCAGCGCGTCGTTCGAGAGCGCCCCTAACCGTTGCCATAGCTGTTGATAGGTATCGAGCACGTCATCCGCAACAGGATGCGGCGACCACCGCCCACCCATCTTGCGCAGATACTCGAGGCCGACTTCGACCGCACAGTCGCTCTGATCGAGCGTCGTGAACAGATTGATGCGAATGCATGTCACCGCGGCAAGGTCGACCATCGTCTGCGCGCGGGTCGACAGCATCGCGAGGTGCGCGTTCGCAGCGGCCATTTCGCCGTTAAGGTATTCGCATTCGGCAGCGTTCAATTCAAGGTCGAACGTCAGCCGGTAGCACTGTTCCCACTCGTTTTGCGCGAGCAACGCGCGCCCCGCGCGGCAATACCGCAGCGCCGCCTGATAAGCGCTCGCCGCCTTGGCCCGTTTGCCTGCCATCAGGTTCAGCCGTGCGACCTGTTCACGCTCCGGCTCGGTGCTGATCAGCGCCGCGCCGAGATCGAACTGGTTCACGATATCGAAGATGCTGTCGTCGAGCTCGTCGGTCGGTGTGATCGCGGCCAGCGCGCGGCCGATCCGCAGATGCGCGCCGGCGCGCGCGCCCTCGGGAATCAATGCGTAAGCGGCCTCGTGGATCCGGTCGTGAAGAAACGTATAGGTGCCGTCCGAACGCAGCACGAGGCCCGCGCGCACCGCGTCCCACAGTGCCGCGTGCGTCGTTTCCTCCGCCGCGCCGTACACCACCGCGAGCGTATCGGCGCGCGCCACGTTGCCCAGGCACGCGAGCTGTCCGAGCGCCTGCTGCGTATCGCGCGACAGGCGGCCGAGCTTCGCCGCCATCAGGTCCGCGACGTTGTCGGTGAAGCCCATCATGCGGATGCGCGGCAAATCCCAGGTCCACGACACCGCGTCCGCGTCGAATGCGAGCTGCGCCTGTTCGGCGAGCGCGAGCAGGAACTGGATCGTGAAGAACGGATTGCCGCCGGTCTTCTCGAACACGAGTTCGGCCAATGGCTGCACATGCGCCGCGTCGAGATGCAGCGCATCGGCAAGCAACCGGCCAACGTCGCCAAGACCGAGCGGCGCGAGCACGATCTCGTCGACTCTGCCACGCGTGCCGCGCAGCCGCGCGAGCGTGCGCGCAAGCGGATGCGCCGGGCCGACTTCGTTGTCACGGTAAGCGCCGACCAGCAACAGGTGACGTACCTCCGGATGCGTGATCAGATGTTCGATCAGATCGAGGGTCGCCGAATCGAGCCATTGAAGGTCGTCGAGAAACAGCGTCAGTGGATGTTCGGGCTGCGCGAATACGCCGAGGAACCGCCGGAATACCGCCTGGAAGCGCGCCTGCTGGTCCTGCAGCGGCACGTCGGGCGGCGCCGGAGGCTGACCGATGATCAGCGCAAGCTGCGGCACGAGGTTGACCATCAGCCGGCCGTTCGGGCCGAGTGCTTCCTGCAACGCGGCGCGCCACCGGCCCAGTTCTTCGTCGCTCTTGCCGAGAATCCGCGAAACGAGGCACTGAAACGCCTGAGCGACCGTCGCGTACGGAACATTGCGCTTGTATTGGTCGAACTTGCCCCACGCGAACAGCCCACGCGGCGGCACCAGCACCTTGTGCAGCTCGTTGACCACCGACGACTTGCCCACTCCGGAATACCCGGACACGAGCAGCAGCCGCGGCGTTCCATCGCTAACCACATGCTCGAACGCGTCGAGCAAGACCGCGATCTCGCGCTCCCTGCCGTACAGCTTTTCGGGAATCAGCAGCCGGTCCGGGATGTCGTGTTCGCCGGGCGGAAACGGATCGATCCGGCGCCGTGCCTGCCATGCGGAAAGTGCGCGGCGCAGATCGCGCTCGAGGCCGGCCGCCGTCTGATAGCGCTCTTCAACCGTCTTCGCCAGCAGTTTCATCACAATGTGCGACACCTGCGCCGGGACGTGCCGGCTCCGTACATCGGGCGGAACCGGTTTGCGCGCGATATGGCAATGGACCCATTCCATCGGCTCCGCTGCGGTGAATGGCAGCGTGCCCGTCAGCATCTGATAGAACGTGATGCCGAGCGAATACAGGTCGCTGCGTGCATCGATCGAGCGGTTCATCCGGCCAGTCTGCTCGGGCGCCATATAGGCGAGCGTGCCGGCGATGGTCTCGGGCGGTTCGGGCGCCTGGCGTTCGCGCGGTAATAAAGTGGCCAGCCCGAAGCCGGTTAGCCGTACCGCGCCCGCTGCCTCGTCGACGAGGATATGGGCCGGTTTCAGGTCCTTGTGCACGAGGCCGCTTTGATGGAGTTCGCCGACCGCCGCTGCGATGCCAACCGCCAGCGGCAGGAAACGCGCGCTATCGAACGGCGTACCCAGCAGACGTTCGAGCGGTTCGCCGCCCGGGTCCTCGCAGACCATCACGGTCTGGTCGCCTTGCCGCACGAGTTCGAGCGGACGCACTGCCCACGCGCTGTGCAGCTGGTCTTTCAAACCATATTCGTGCGACACGCGATCGAGACTGGCCGCGCTCGGCGGCTCGCCGGCGGGCCGCACGGTGAGCACGGACGTTTGCGTGCCATCGGGATTGGTGCGCGTGGTCCGGCAAAACGCACGGTCGCCGTCGTTTGCAAGGACTTCGAAGCTACTGTCCACCACTGCAAAGACCCCATAAGTCAGGTTCGACTGCTGGTCTCCGCCATCGAGAGGGTTGCCGCGCCGCGGAAAGAACCACCTTGACCGCATCGGCGGGCGAGCGCGGGAACCTAGTCTGCCACAGATGACAAAAAAAGGAGGTGGGACTGTTCCGTCTAGGGAGCGTCGTTGTTTGCCTTCAGAAAATCGACGAACGCGCGTAACGGCGCGGGCAGATGACGGCGTCCTGGATAGTAGAGAAACGGCCCGGAAAATGGCTGCCACCATCGCTCGAGAATCGGCTCGAGCGCCCCGCTATCCAGATGCGGGCGCAACAGATCTTCATACAGATGAATCACGCCCAGACCGGCCAGCGCCGCATTGATCGCCAGTTCGACTGCGATGCCGGGCCGCACGACCAGCGGCCCCGGCGGATCGACGCGCAACACTTCGCCGTCGCGCTCGAAGTCCCAGGTCGGCATCGCGCCGCCGGCGAACTGGCCACGCAGGCACGCATGCGCGAGCAGTTCGCGCGGGTGCGTGGGCCGGCCGTGCGCGTCGAGGTACGCCGGTGTGGCGGCGGTCGCGAAGCGCTGCACGCGCGGCCCGATTGGAATCGCGATCATGTCCTGCTCGAGCCTTTCGTCGTACCGAATGCCGGCATCGCAGCCGATTGAAAGCACGTCGACAAAACTGTCTTCGACCACCACTTCGACACGAATGCCGGGGTAGGTCTTCAGAAACCGCGTGACGATATCCGGCAACACAATGCGCGCGACACCCGATGGCACATTGAGCCGCAGCGTGCCGGTCGGTTTGTCGCGGAACACGTTCAGCACATCGAGCGCGGCCTCCATTTCGCTGAACAGCGGCGTCAGCTTTTCGATCAGCCGCTCGCCCGCTTCGGTCGGGGCGACGCTGCGCGTCGTGCGGTTCAGCAGCCGCAGACCGAGCTTCGCTTCAAGGCGGCGCACCGCCGTGCTGAGGCTCGACGCGGACACGCCATTGATGCGCGCGGCGTCGCGAAACCCGCCGGCGCGCGCGACCGACACAAACGCGGCGAGGTCATTCATCTCGGTGGCCATTGTTCACCTTTTTGCACAGCCCGTTCGATCTGGATGGGATTATCTAACAATAAGATCGCTCCCATACTGGCGCCCAACGTCAACGCCGAGGTCAGCGCTGACTTCCACAACCCGCCACGGAGATCACGGTCATGTCGAACTTCACCCCCAAGCCCACGTTTTCGCTCGCCGGACGCGCGGTGCGCCGCATGGGCTACGGCGCGATGCAGCTGGCCGGTCCGAACGTGTTCGGGCCGCCTAAGGATCGCGGCGCCGCAATCGCGGTGCTGCGCGAAGCGGTGGCCGCCGGCATCGATCACATCGATACCAGCGACTTTTACGGTCCGCACATCACCAATCTGCTGATCCGCGAGGCGCTTCACCCGTACCCGGACGACCTGACAATCGTCACGAAGATCGGCGCGCGCCGCGACCACGCCGCCGCATGGTTGCCCGCGTCCGAGCCGGAAGAACTGCGGCAGCAGGTCCACGATAATCTGCGCAACCTGCGCGTCGACGCGCTCGATGTGGTCAACCTGCGGGTCATCGGTAATTTGCATGCACCGTCGGAAGGCTCGATCGAACGACAGGTGACCGCGCTCGCCGAACTGCAGCGCGAAGGGCTCGTGCGTCACATCGGGCTGAGCAACGTGACGTCGGCGCAGGTCGCCGAGGCGCGCAGCATCGTCGAAATCGTCTGCGTGCAGAACCTGTACAACGTGGTTCAGCGCGAAGACGATGCATTGGTCGACGAACTCGCGGCCAAAGGGATCGCGTTCGTGCCGTTTTTCCCGCTCGGTGGTTTCACGCCGATCCAGTCGTCGGTGCTCGCGAAGGTCGCGCAGACCATCGGCGCGACGCCGCGGCAGGTCGCCCTTGCGTGGCTGCTTTATCGATCGCCCAATATTCTGCCGATACCGGGCACATCGTCGGTCGCGCACCTGCGCGAAAATGTCGATGCGGCGACGCTTGAATTGCCGGATACGGCGCTCGCCGAACTCGATGCGATGAGTGTGTCGCAGGCGAACGGATGATCAATAGCGGCTGCGCTTAACCGGTGACATCGGCCTCTTTCGCCGGGGCCGGCATGCGCCGCGTCAGTTCATCGCTCTTGCGGCGAAATTCCTGCGCGACGAACGCGTCATAGCCAGCCGCTTCCAGTGCGCGCAAATGCGGCGCCTGCTCGACAGCGACGATCGAGCGCACCGCCGCGAGCGCCGACGATAGCGCAAACAGCACCCCTTGCCCGCTGCGCGGATCGAGCATCGCGGCGGCATCGCCAACGATCCGGTACGCCGCGCCACCGGCCGGGCGCACAAGGCGCCAGCTCACGTCGAAGCCGCGCGCGGTGACGGCATCGTCTGCTCCAGTCGTAAATGGGTACATCGCCGGCGGCGGCGCGTTCGCATCGCCGGCGTCACTGGCGTCACCGGCCCAGGTCCACGCCAGCGCGCCGTCGTCGAGTGACGCCTGCCATAGCCAGCCCGTGCTGGACGTGTGAAACGTCGGCATCGCCAGCGCCGTTTTCTGCTGCGCATCAGGATCGGCGACACGCTGCATCCGTGTCACGCCACGCCACGCAACCATCCGCGCGCCATGCGTGACCGTGGCCAGACCGAGCAGCCGCTGCAGCAAGCCGCTACGCCCCGATGCGTCCACCAGCCAACGCGCGCGATGACGCACCTTCGCGGTCTGCAACACAACCTCTTTCGTTGTGCACGCCGCATCGGTCACGCGGTCCCGCCGCAGCGTCAGGCCCTGTTCGAGTGCATGGTTCAGCAGCACGCGGTCGAATAGCCCGCGCTCGACGTGCCATCCCTGCTCCGTCGACAAGCCCGTCTCGCCGTAAAACCGCCGCGCCACCCCGTCGGAGACTATGCCGCTGAAACGCCCGACGATCGCGTCGGCGAACCGGTGCGCGGCAAGACCCGCTGCTTCGAGCAGCACGGGCACCAGCGGCGGCACGCTATCGATCGCGCCTCGATGGTTCGCCGGCGCCGGCGGCGCGAGCATGGTGCATCGCAAACCCGCGCGCGCGAGGGTCAAGCCGGCCATGCAACCGGCGGGACCATCGCCCACGACCAGCACATCACATGTTGCTTCGTTCATCGCGTTCCCCTTCTTGCCAGGCGCCATATGCGCCGATCGTTTCGTCATAAGACGCATAGCGGACTGCGCGCGGCACGAGATCGTCGACGCCGTCGAAACGGCACTCGGCCTTGATCCGTTTGCTGACGGGCCGCCATAGCCGCCAGTAGCCCGCGGCAGCGGCACTCGATACGATGTCTGACATGACCGGCTGCACGTGGTCGTTATCCGGTACGCACAACTCGAACGTATAGTGCGTGGCGTCCGCCTCGGCATTTCGAACGACGCTCGCACGGACAATCCAGTACTGCGTGAGCGACGGCATCTCCGATCCGGCCTTCGGGATCACGCCGATGCACGCGCGCAACGCCTCCATCCGCCGAATCAGTTCCTCGCTCGACAGATCGAATACACGTGACGCGAACGTGTGCTGCGTCGCGTTGTACACATAGTCCGAGCGGCGAATATCCGCTGAATTGACACCCGCCACGCCGTCGCGCATCTGAAAGAACGGACCGAATTCGCCATCCCAACCGGGTTTTGAGTCGGGCGCGCCGTGCGGACTGTCCGGATGGAAGCCCAGTTCGTCGTCAAGCATCGGGATCGCGCTCGGAATGCCGGGCCGCTCGAACGTGCGCGCGGCATCCGGCGACGCAGCGGGCCAGTACGCGTTGGCCGACGCGCAGAACTTCACATCCTCCGGAAACGGCGAACCGAGCCCATGTGTCGTGTAGTAGTAGGTGCCATTCAGTTCGTCGTATGACACATCCCAACCCGGCGCGAACTCGTTCGATGCGCTGTCGGCAAGAAAACCGCCAGCACGCCGCGGGAAATGCGCGGCCTTCGGAGCATCGCTTGCGTCGTCGGCGGACTTCACCGGACGCGACACCAGTGCCGCCACCGTGTTATCCGTGCTTGCGAACAGCGGTTCGCCGCTCCACGGGTCCTTCAGTAGCAGGTTCGGTACGAAGCGCCCGGCCGATAGCGGCGCCGGCCCGCCTTCCTTGAATCGATGCGACGCCGCGCGCAATGGCAGCGTTTGACTCCATACCTGAAGGTCTTCCTCATCGGCACGCGGGAAGAAATCGGGAGCGGTAACGAGCACGAAGGCCGCCGAACTGGGCACCCCATCGATCACCGCCCAGACCGCGCCATCCATGACACCGTCGTCGAACATCGCTGCCTCGAAGCCGCCGGCGTCGAGCACCGCTTCATATTCGCCAGCCGGCAATGTATTGCCGAGCACTGTAATGCGGCCATCGGGCTCGACGCGGTGCCGGATGTTCGCGTATTCCGGCGCGGCGCGAGGCCGCACCTTGGGCAGCGGATCGAGCACGTCCGGCAACACGTGCTCGAGCTGCGCAAACGCGGTTTCGAGCACAAGACGTGTCTTGCTCGATGGCACCTGCAACGACGTGTAGTGCCGGTTCAAGCTCAGATTGCCCGCATCGATCCCGTGCCCTCTCAATAGCGACGGCGGCCATTCGCGCGGCGGGACCGTGAACCGTGCGATCTGCTCTTCCTGCATCGCGATCGACACCAGTTGCGCGCGCGGCCGCGGACCGACGATGCATGCGCCATCGAATACATCGAGTTCGATACCGGCATCGCCACCGCTCGCACCGGTCGGCACTTCGATGCGCGCTTCGTTGACGAACGGCGCGCGCGTCACATCCAGCGTCGGTGGCACGCTTGCGCCGCTGACGTCGATTACGCGCTTGAGTTTGTCGCCGAGAAAGTAGCCGCGAAAGCGGATCGAACGCACCGGAGAAGCGCTGCCGGGAACGCGCGCGCCTTCGAACAGCTTGCGAACCGGCAATACAAAACTGCGGCGCGCATCGCCGTGCACGGTGTCGAGGACCGACACGTGAGCGGGCACGCCATCGACGATGCGGCACAGAAACAGGCCGACGCGTGCGCGCGTGACGCGAAAGCCATCACCCGCCCACGACTCCCAGGTTTGCTCCGCGGGAACGAATCGGGCGTCGCGCGTGCCGACACGGGTAATCGCCACGCGCGAGTAGACCATGTCCGCGTGACGTCGATGCGCGGTCGCGGCGCGATTGCGGTACGCATAGGCCAGCACCATCGGCACCAGCGGACCGTCGGGCGCCGGCTCGCGTTCGCCAAGCAGATAGATGTAATTTTCGATGACATCGAGTGCGTCGAGCGACGGGCGCTCGAGGCCACGCGTCGGATGGGCACCGGCCCACACGTGATAAATAATGCTTTTGGCCGGGTCGTTCGGGCAAAGCGCCGCATGCGCATCGGGGGCGAGATCGCTGACGAGCGGATCGTCGCGATCTATCCGGGCAAGCGTGGCGACAGGCTGCAGCAATGAATCGCGCAGCACGTCGAGCGGCGCGTTGAAGTCCGGCTCGATGTTAAAGCGTGCGAACACCGGCGCCCAGCCGGCCGCAAACCACTTTCGCAAAACATCGAGCGCACGAGTTTCAATGTCGATCATGTCGAAGGCCTCTGGTTGCGGCTCGCGATGTATCGCGATCACCGGCTTGTTTCCAGAACACCGCCCGCGCGTCGACTATTCCGTAGATGAATTGAACGCGGTTAAGTCCATGGTTGGCAGGCGCCACGCAAAACGCGAGCGCCTGCCAACCTGCATGCATCAGAAATTCGCGTGCACGTTCACAACAGCACTCAACGATTCGCCGACAAATGCACCCGCCGCATTCGCGGCAACGTAGTAACGCCGATCAAACAGATTGTGCACATTCAGGTCGATGCCCCACCGCGACGCTTCATAGCCGAATGCGGCGTTCGTAATCACATACGACGGAATCGAGTTCACATTGGTGATGTCGCTGTAAGTCTTCGCGACGTAGTTCACACCCGCGCCCACATGAAAACCCGGGATGCCATCGATCGAAAAGTCGTAAGTTGACCAGAGGTTGCCGATATAAGCCGGCGCACCTTGCGGACGATTGCCGACCGACGCAATCCCTTGCGGGTTGTCAGTGATGACCGGGTCCTGCGCGGTGAAGTTCGCGATCACATGCCAGTGGCTCGTCAGCGCCGCATCGATCGACGCCTCGGCGCCGCGCGTCTTCTGGCTGTCAAAGACGACTGATTCGACACCGTTGACGGTTTGCAACGCCGCGACGTTGTCGCGTTTGACATCGAACAGCGCGGTGTTGAGGATCAGCCGCTCGTTGAGCAGCGAGAACTTCACGCCGACTTCATATTGAAGCGCGGATTCCGGCGCCCCGATGCCGTTCTGCGTGTTCTCCGAATTGAAGTTCGCGAAGTGGCTCTTCGAAATGCCGAAGTAAGGCGACATCCATGGCAGCAGCTTGTACAGCGCACCGATATTCCAGCTGACCGGCGCATCGTTGCGTGAATCCGTCACACCGGCGAGCAACGGCTGACCATTCGTGCCGAACCGCCCAGGCACCGAGATATTCGGCGTCAACGACGTGTCCCACCAGTCCTGGCGGACGCCAGCGCGCACTTTCAGTTTGTCGGTTACGTCGATCTGATCGGTCGCATACACGCTGTAATAGTTGGCGACCAGGTTGTCGTTGTCGCATGAATGCTTCGCGTCGCACAGGAATGCGAGTTGGCCGAGACTGGTTTCCGGCGGCACCGGATTGAACGCGTCCGGAATATTCGGCAGATCGGCAGTCGTGCGTTCGGTATCGATCGTCTGATGCTGATACTCGAAGCCGGTCAGCAGCGTATGTCCGACACTGCCCGTCGCGAACTTCCATACCGGTTCGAGCTGATAGTCGAAGCTGTTGTCGCTGTCGTCCTGCTGCCGCAACTGCCGGCCGACCACTTCGCCATCGCTGATCTTCGTGCTGGTGCTATCGCCGTTGGTCAGCGCGTCGAGCGAGCGGTGCAGATACGAGAAGCGGTTATTGATCGTCAGGATGTCGTTCACGCGCCACTGGTCGCTAATTGTCGGGCGCACGTAGGTTTGCTTTGCGGTCGCGAACGGCGTCGAGAATTTCGCGTCCCGCGACACGGTCGAAAGCGGCGAACCGTGGAAGTAGATAATGCCGTACGAGTCCGGCGTTTCGTGTATATCGCGCAGGTCCAGCGAGAACTGAATCGTGTGTTTGCCGAGTTGCCATTGCAGTTCCGGCCTGACTTCATAGTCGCGGCTCGCGAGATCGCGAAAACCGTCGGTGCGCGAGAAGGTCCCATCGATCCGGTAATTCAGGCCGGAGATGCCGGTCGGGCCGGTGATGTACGCGGTGTTGGTCACCGTGCCGAATGAGCCCGCCTGAACGCTGCCGCCATAGTGCAAGTCGGGCGACGGCGTGTAGTGCACGATATTGAGCGTGCCACCCGGAGGCCCGCTGCCAAATAGCGCCGACCCTGGTCCTTCGACTACCTCGACGCGCTCGACGCCGTTCAGCGAATGCGAAATGCCGCTGAGCTCGTCGCCGTCGGAGAAACCATCTTCGTAAACTTGCGCGTTCAGGCCGCGAATCAGAAAGTGATCGTAATAGCCCTTCGAATCCTGCCCGCCATAGTTGACGCCGCTCGCGTTCGTGATCGCATCGCGCAGCATCGTGCCGCCCTGTTCGTTCACCAGTTGACGCGGAATGACCTGAACACTGGCCGGCAGATCTTCAAGCCGCGTGCCGGTTTTACTCGACGCCGCGCGTTGCCGCGGATCGTTCACACGGTCGGTTTCGACGAGCGGTCCATAACCGGTCGGCGCGCTTCCTTGCACATGAATCGCAGGCAGTGTCGCATCGGGCAGCGTGGCGCCGGATGAGGTTGCGGATGGAGTTGCCGATGGCGCGACGGACGGCGCTTGTTCTTGTGACTGCGCCCAGCCGGACTGCGCGAACGCGATGCCCATGCATAGCGCCGCAAGCCGGACGTCGGCCGCATCGCGCACACAAGCACAAGCGAGGCGTGCCGCGCTGCGCGCATTTCTGATACTCATGAATCGATCCCCTTTCGAACGCACTTCAGTTATGTGCCGTTTCGCTGCGTGTGTGCGGATGACGAATAACGCCAACCACGCGTAGTGCACGAACGGCATGCGGCAGCCGCGCGCGGCGATGCGCGCGGCTGAACGAGCACGAAAGTGGGGACCTGATCGGATGCGAACGCTACTTCGGCGATCGCTAAAACGGCGTGTGCGCGCGAAAAGATACGCGCCGTGGTGAGAACGCGGGCTTCTCGAGGTTTATTCCCGTGCGTTGAAAATATTTTTGACGGGGGTGTCGATCATGCTTACGGATCGAAAGTTTCGGATGCTGATGCGCGTGATTCCGGCAATGCAGATGACCGAAAGGTGAGCGCGAAATTCAAAGTTGGGCACCGATTCCCAGCCCCCGAAAAAGCTCACCTCTGCCGCGATGCCGGTGTGCGATCAAGCGCGAGCACATCACGTGAGTCCGCGAGTCGGCGGTTGAACGTAACGCCACGCAGATCGAAATTCGCGTGTCGATGCAACACCGACCCGGGTACACCACTCACGGGCAACGCTGACTAGAAGGTACCGAACAGCGACCCCAGCACGATCACAACAGCCAGCGCAAGCAGCGCACCGATCACAGCGACCATCACAATGTCGCGATAGCTTTGCTTGTGCGTCGTGCCGCACACCGCCAGCAAGGTCACGACCGCGCCGTTGTGCGGCAGACTATCGAGCGTGCCCGACGACATCACGGCAACGCGATGCAATAGCGCCGGATCGATATGATGCGCGGCGGCCAGTTCCAGATAAGTGCGCCCTAACGCGTCAAGCGCGATCGTCAAACCACCGGACGCCGAACCCGTCAGCGCGGCGAGCAGATTCGTCGCAACCGCGAGCGACACGAGCGGCCCGCCGCCGATGCCGAGCACCCATTCGCGCACGGTTTCGAACGCGGGCAACGCCGCAATCACCGCGCCATAGCCGACCAGACTGCCGACACTCAACACCGGCAGCACCGACGCATTCGCGCCCGCGTCGACACTTGCGCGTAGCGCGGGCAGCCGCGAACGATTGAGGAAAACCAGCACCACGATCGCGACCGCCAGCGCGACCAGCACGCCCCATACGCCGCTGACCGCGGCAAGCGTCGTGTTGCCCCAACGCGGCTCGCTGAGATACGACGCGTCGATGCGCGGCAGAATCAGAACGTTCATCGCGAAGTTCAGCCCCACCACAACGATCAGCGGCACGATCGCGACACCGAACGGCGGTCGATTGGCGCTCACGCTGCCGTTCGCAATCTCGGCGGGGTCGAACGCTTGCGACACGGTCGCGCGCTCACGCACCAGTTCTTCGTCATTCGCGGTCAGCGGTTCGCCGCCGAAGCCTTCGCCCGCCCGGCGCGCCGCCGATTCCTCACGCGCGAGCCACCACAATCCGAACGCCACCATTACCGCGCTCGCAATCACGCCGAGGCCCGGCGCCGCGAACGGCGTGGTGCCGAAGAATGGCATCGGAATCGCGTTTTGTATCGCAGGTGTGCCGGGCAGCGCGGACATCGTAAACGTCGACGTGCCGAGCGCGATTGCAGCGGGCATCAACCGGCGCGGCACGTTAGCGGAGCGAAACAGCGCTTCGGCCATCGGCGCCAGCACGAAGAACGCGACAAACAGACTCACGCCGCCATACGTGACGATCGCCCCGCCGATTACTACCGCCAGCACCGCGCGGCGCGCGCCAAGCTTTCGCATCATGTACTGCGCGATCGCATCGACCGATCCGCTGTCTTCCATCAGCTTGCCGAACAGCGCGCCAAGCAGGAACAGCGGAAAGAACTGCGCGACGAAGCGCGACGCGCTGCCCATAAAAGTCAGCGTCCAATGCGCAAGCACCGGTTCGGCGGACACCAGCGCGGCGAGCATCGCGGCCAGCGGCGCGAGCAGCAGCACACTCCAGCCGCGATACGCGAACCAGATCAGCGCGGCAAGACTCACCAGCATGCCGGCAAGGCCGACCAGCGTCATCGCGGTCATTGGAGCACTCCGTCGAGCAGCGCATCGAGGTCGAGCGACGAGCGCACGCCAAGATCGATGCCATGCAGATCGAGAAACGCTTCTGCGCTCTTGCGCCCTTCGTCGCGCAGCATCGTCAGGAAGCGCCATTCGGCATTGAGCTTCGATGAGTAGCCGAGCGTGTTCATCACCGGACTTGAAATGCGGTGGATGCGCATCGCCGCCCAACGACGACCTTCAGCGCAGCCGGCATCCGCTGCCTTGTGCAGCAGCGCCATCATGCGCAGTTCCTTGATAAGCGGCGCGTTGAACGCAACCTCGTTCAGGCGACTGACGATATCGCGGGCCGAACGCGGCGTCTCCGTGCGTTCGACCGGATTGACCTGCACCAGCACCGTGTCGCTCGATTCGCATTCGCGAATTAGCGGCGTAATGGTCGGATTGCCGGCATAGCCGCCATCCCAGTACGTTTCGCCGTCAATCTCGATAGCCTGAAAGAGGGTCGGCAAACAGGCGGACGCCAGCAGCACGTCCGGTGTCAGATCCGCGTTGCGGAAGATGCGCCCCTGTCCGGTGCGCACGCGCGTCGCGGTAATGAAGAGCTTGACGCGCGAAGCGCGCAGCGCGTCGAAGTCGATACTTTCGGCAAGGATGCGCCGCAACGGATTGACTGGCGTCGGGCTCAGGTCGTATGGGGACACAACGCGCGCCATCATGTCGAGCGCGAGGAATATCGGCGAGTGATCGAGCGTCCAGCGGCCGAGCAGCACGTCGAGCGGACTGCGCCGGAACGGGCTGAACAGTGCGCCGTCGGCGACGCGCCGCCAGAACGATTCGAGCGCCTGTCGCGCGCCCGCCGCACCGTCCTTCGCGAGACCGCTGACCAGCACCGCCGCGTTCATCGCACCGGCCGATGTGCCCGAGATGCCTTCGATCCGCAAGCGCGGTTCTTCAAGCAACCGGTCGAGCACGCCCCATGTGAAAGCGCCGTGCGAACCGCCGCCCTGCAAGGCCAGATCGATAAGCAATGGCGGTTCGTTGCCTGATGCTTGAAGAGGAACGGATGGATCGGTCATCGCGTCTTCCGGATCGTCGCAGTATCACGAAGGGTATAAGGCAACTGCCGAATGGTAAAGATTTCGATCGATAACGATGCGCGATGCGCGTTGTGCGATTCAGCAAGCATCGTTGACTCTTTCCGTCGACGCGTACGATAGGAACCGGCTGCGCAGCGACTCCCGAAAAACCTCACCTTGACGCAAGTTCGCGGCCACTCACACGATTCGCGCGATATCTGCGCCGCGCGGACGGAGCGATTAAGCTTCGACTCAACAGGGCACGCCGGCATTTCCCCGACAAGGGGACCTCAACCCCAGGAGGTCAACATGATTGAAGTTGTCCAGGCATTCGACCGTGAACCGATCACGCAGCTTCCGGCCGACGATGCCGCCGCGCTCGAGCGCAAGCTCGCCACCGCGTGGAAGCTGTTCAAGGACCGCAAAGGCTGGCTGAAGCCGCATCAGCGCATCGACGTGCTGCGCAAGCTCGCAACCCTGATGGAAGCAAAGCGTGAGCACTTCGGCCGGCTGATCGCGCGCGAAGGCGGCAAGCCCTATACCGATGCGCTGATCGAGACGGACCGCGCGATCGATGGCGTGCGCAATGCGGCGGAACTGCTGCGCACGCGCGCCGGCTCGGAGATTCCGATGGGCATTACGCCGGCTAGCGACAATCGCCGCGCATGGACGATTGCCGAGCCGATCGGCGTCGTCGCCGCGATCTCGGCCTTCAATCATCCGTTGAACCTGGTCGTGCACCAGGTTGCACCTGCGATCGCCACCGGGTGCCCGGTCATCGTGAAGCCGGCGAGCGCGACGCCGCTGAGCTGCTTTGAACTGGTCGATCTGGTCAACGAGGCCGGCATGCCGGAAGGCTGGGTGCAAACCTTTTTGCCCGAAGCACGCGGATTGTCTGAAGCATTCGCGACCGACTCGCGGGTCGCTTTCCTCAGTTTCATCGGATCCGCGCGGGTCGGCTGGCATTTACGGTCGAAGCTTGCACCGGGTGCGCGTTGTGCACTGGAGCATGGCGGTGTTGCGCCGGCGATCGTCGACAGAAGCGCGGACCTGGACCGCATCATCGATCCGATCGTCAAGGGCGGCTATTACCACGCGGGCCAGGTCTGCGTGTCGATCCAGCGTATCTATGTGCATGCGGACCTGCAGAAGGAATTCGTCGATCGCTTTGCCGCGCGCGTGGCCGCTTTGCGAGTGGGTGATCCGGTTCGGCCCGAAACCGAAGTCGGGCCGCTGATCACGCCGTCGGAGTCGGAGCGTGTGGAAGGCTGGATCAGCGAAGCGGTAGCGGCGGGGGCGACGCAGCTCGGCGGGGGCCGTGTCAGTGCGACCACGCTAACGCCCGCCGTGCTCGTGAATCCGCCGAAAGACGCGAAGGTCTCCACGCTCGAGGTCTTTGGGCCGCTGACCTGTGTTTATCCGTTTCAGTCACTGGACGAAGCGATTGCCGAGGCCAATTCGCTGCCGGTCGCGTTTCAGTCCAGCATTTTCACGCGCGATCTGGCGTCCGCGTTCGAAGCGGCCGAAGGGCTCGATGCATCGGCGGTGATGATCAACGATCACACCGCGTTCCGCACCGACTGGATGCCGTTCGCGGGACGGCATGAGTCCGGGTATGGCATTGGCGGCATTCCGTACACCGCGCATGAGATGACGGCGGAGAAGATGATCGTGTTCAAGACATGATCGTCATGCGCAAGCTGGGCGCGGGGTCGGGTGAGGGAGTCGCGGTGTCCGTTCGTGCGGCATACGTGCGGCATACGTGCGGCTCCTGAAAACGCTCACCTATACGCGATTCGTGATTCGATCAGCGGTAAAACGTCGTCGCGGAAGCTGGCCGATCGCCGGGTTGCGCACGAGTTTTTACCGTTTGGATTGCAGAGTAAATCGACTCGCCAGGCCGGTGGCTTCAATTTACGATGCTGTTGTCATCCGGCTAGGCTTGGCCGCGTGTTGACCGGGTCAACCCTTGTTCGGCCATGCGGGCACGCGGCTCCGGCGCTTGCCACTTTCAACCAGCGACAGGTGCGCGGCCTTACCGGACGCCTTCGGTGACATGCGTGTCTGCCGCCGCGGCGCAGGCGCCACCAATGGCACATCGCCGTCACTGGCGCCATTGACGCGACGACTCGGCGCCATTCTTCGCGCGGTGAGCGACAGCGCGGTCGTCGCAGCGGCGAACACATAAAAATTCGATCCGAGGTTGAACATCGTGCCGGCTATCGAGCACATGATCAACGCCGCGAACATCGCCTGACGCATCGAATGGCAGACCATCCGGCTGAGCAGCGGCGCCTGCACCGGAATGCGCGCGACGAGGCAGTTCCATGCGAACACGCCGAACAGCACCGCTCCGGCGAAGCCAAGGTTCGACAGCAGAGCAAGCACAAAACTGGAGGTTCGCGCGCTACCGAGCCCGATGCCGAACCCATAGGTATCGATAATATTCGTGATCGCCTGCTGGTTCCATGAACCGCGCTCGCGTCCCGAATCGCTGTCGGCCTTCGCCATCACGGTGTCGTTGAAAAAGCCGAGCACCGATTCGAGCATGCCCGGCTTGAATATCAGGCTGAACAACAGCGCAAGGATCGCGAGACAACCGACGGCAGCGAACAAATATCCCTTTCTCGCGCGGGCGTGCGGCCAGATCCGGTCGTCGCGGCTGCATAGCAGCACCATCAGGTAGGCGACCATGCCGACGTACGCGGTGGTCGACGTCGACAACATGATCAGCACGACCGACGCGAGCGCAATCAGGCCCGTCAGGCGCGGCCGGTAGCCGAACAGCCACATGTTGGCCGTGAACGCGAACAGCTGCATCGTGAAGCCGGCATACGTGGACGCTTCGGTGAATGTGCCGGTGATGCGTCGCAGCCCGCCCACTTCCTCGCCGTCGTGAATCGTGTAGCCCGCAGTCTTGATCCAGCCTAGCGCGTTAATTCCAACGGCGCCGCCAACCATATCGACGACGCCCGCGACCACATTCAGCCCGGCGAGCACGAGCATCGCCAGCGCCAGATGCCGGTAGCCGTCCTTTCTCGCGAGAAAAATCGTCATGCAGCAATAGATCACCACGTCGCTGATGAAGTACACGGACTGCGTGAGGTTCCCGGACACCGGCGCAAGCGGCACGGGCCCCACGGCATTCGGATCGGCAGCGTCCTTGCTGATTGCGAACACATTGGTCGCGCCCGCGAACGCACGCGGCAGGAACCACGCGCCGATCAGCGCAACGACCGCGAGCCACACCAGGGGGAAGCCGGGACTGCCGGGCGCGAGTGGTCGCCACAGTCCGGCCGGGCCGCCCATATTGAACGCACGGATAAAGAGGAAGATCAGGAACAGTGTTTCGGGAGGAAGGGTAATGCCGCCCACCGTCAGGGTGGCCGCGGCCGCGAACAGCCAACTGACGACGAGGATGTACATCGACCAATGGGATTCGACGTTCAGCGCGAGCATGCCCAACACGAGCACGACCACGGCGAATACCTGAATTTCCATGTTGGTCGATCCTTTTTAGACGCTAACCCCGGTAGTCGTTTATATCGCCAGCGGCGTCCGGCCGCCATCTGGATCAACCGCTGTTGGTGCGGTGCATAACAAAGCACTAGCGGTTGCGTTCAGTTGCGAGCGCACGGAACGTATCGTCCGGGCTGGAAGATCGACAGCAGGTAATCACGCATGCCGGGATCGAAACTCGGCTGATACACGGTGGCTGGCCACCATCGGCCGGAACCGAACGAAAACGCGACAGGAAACGACCCGTCCAGGTGCCGCTGCAGATCGTCGCGCGACGCGAATTGCGTGAAATCGATCACGCACGCATGGGCATGATGACCGGCAATGGCTTTCATTAAATCCGCGACGCTATCGGGCTTCGAGTACGGACCCGTGCGGATATCGACGATCGATGCATGCGTCGGATAGTAGAGGCGTGCTTCATCGTCCACGGTCTCGGCGACGCGCGGCGGCCGACGCAATGTGACGATCAGGTCGGCGTCCGTTGCAGGGCCGCGATAGCGCTGCAACGCCGCGACCGGTGACGCGTACCCGTTCGCCAGCGTGTCCTTCAGCATCGGTAGCCAGGCACTACCCGAGTACGCCGCCGCGTCGGTCAGCGCCGCCAGCAGGACTAGCACGCCGTAAATCACCGCTGGCCCGGCCGGAAAACGGGGTGTCGGAATGCGGGTCCGCAATCCGATTAGCCCGGCGACGACGAAGGTCAGCCCGTAGCTGAGCGTGCGCGGGTCATACAGGTCGTACTGGGTTCGAAACCGCAGACAGAAAGCAAGCAGCAGAAAGCCTGCGCCCATCAGCGCGAGCATCCGTGATTCGGGCGCGGTGGTGTTGTCGGCGGTTCGGTCCGCAGTTCTATCTTCCGCGCGCTTCGACCAGTATTTGCGCGTCAGCCATAGCAGCGCCGCCACCGAGACGCCGAGTATCACGACCTCCTTCGTCAGTTGCCGAACGAATCGAAACACGAGGAAAGCGGGCGTCTCCGGCGCGGGAATGCGCGGCATGCCGGTGGCAAGGCCGCTGAGCACTGTGTTGAGCTTCAGATAAGCGATGAAGAACAGCGCCGCGGCGATAAACGCGGGTAACGTCCTGAGCGCGGTGCGCGTGCCATACGCCCGCCACGCGCACAAGAAAATAACCGCCGCGAAAGGCGCGAAAAAATAGCGCGACGACACGCCAACGAGCAGGAAGAAGGTCAGCAGCGCGACGGCGCCATACGGATAGGACGCGTCGCGCCGATGCACGCGCGACAGCGCAAACAGGCTACCGCAGCAGGCGAGCAGAAAGAGGTTTTCCGACCACGTGTACAGAAACAACCCGATCGTGAACGGATTGATGACCACGAACGTCGGCACCAGCACGTTGCGCAACGTGCGTTGCAGCAGCAGAAACGCGAAGAACAGCAGGATCACGTTCGTGGCCTTGCTGCTGATCATCAGGCTCGCGATGTCGGCGGAAGGCGCGGTCAGCGCGAGCGCCAGCGGATACCCGCACGGGAACATCGAGAAATACGCGCCTGCGATCGAACAGCCTTCGCCGCGCTTGAGCGATTGTGCGAGAAGCAGGTAGTTCCATGAGTCGTGCGTCAGGAAGCCAAATGCGGCCGCGAGCGACGCGCCCAGAACCAGCACGACGAAGATCGCGAGCAGGTACACGAATTTCGTCGAGTACCAGCATTCCCTGGACTCTTTGTCGAGCGGTCGTGAGCCCAGTTGAGCCGTGCGCATCGTTGCGTCTCCCGTTTTGGCGACTCGTTTATATCGCACGCGCAGCATGCGTTTTAGTGCGACGGGGCACATTCGATCGCAATGAAGCCGTCTGGCGGCGCGCTTCGTCAAAGTCGATGGCTATTCGTTCGGCATCCCACATACCACCGGCGCGCGCGCTTTTACAGTCTCCGGCATCGACCGCGTTCACAGCCCGGGCCGCATGGGCTGCGCGGTTCGCATACTTTCATCGGATCGTCGAGCGCTTTTTTCGCGCGAACGGTCAGACGCGCCGGCACACGACGCAGCACGGGAAGCCGGTCACAGTCATCGGGAGACCCCGGAAATGCCAGCTTCCAGCAGAGGCGCGCGCGTGACAATCACGCCCGCTGTTTCAGTTTCGCTCGATCTGATGCGCTTCGTGCTCGCGATCATTGTCGTGGTCGCACACATGACGCAGCGCTTTTTTCAGAACGAGTGGCCGGACATCACCGGCATCGGCATGATCGCGGTCGGCGGCTTCTTCGTGATGAGCGGTTATACGATCCGCGCGTTCTCGCCGTCCGTCGCCGAGTTCAATGGGCGCCGCTTCGTCGTCGATCGTGTGTCGCGAATGCTGTCCGTCACGCTGCTCGCGCTCGTCGCGACGCTCGCGCTCGACACGTATTCGTCGCTCGCAGCGCCCGGCTGGTACAACCACAATTGGGGTACGCAGGCGGACCATCCGGTGATCCGCATCGTAGCGAACGTATTGCTGCTGAACCAGGTGTGGGGCGTCGATATGTCGCCGCTGTCCAATTCGCCGTTCTGGAGCCTGGGCTACGAAGCGGGTTTCTATGCGATCTGGGGCTCGCTGCTTTTTTGCCGTCACACCGGCCGCACGCTGCTGATTCCGCTCGCGGTCGCGCTGCTGTATGGGCCCAATGTGATCGCGGTGCTGCCGTTCTGGCTGGCCGGTGTGTTTATCTACGACCGTTTCTCGACGCCGCCGTCGCGGCGCCGCGCGATCATCGCGATCTGCGTGTCGGTAGTGGGTGCGCTGGTCGTCGCGCTGCTGTATCGGCAGATGCACGCCGCGCTGACTCATGGGCTCGAAGCGATTTTCCAGCTGATCGGTTGCCCTCGCCGCGTGCAGCCATCGCTGATGTGCGGCAGCCTGTTGTTCGTGTTCGGGCTTACCGCGTTGTTTGCCGCGCTGGAGCTCGCGGGGCCGCGCGTGCATCCGGGCGCGCGGTTCGTCGCGTTTTCACGAAACCTCGGCGACGCGACGTTTCCGCTCTATCTGCTGCATTTTCCGGTGCTGGTTGCGATCGGCGCGGCGCGCGACGGACGCCCTTTGTCGACTGCCGGGATGGTGGTCGCGCTGGTTGCGCTGCTCGTGCTCGCGTTTGCGATGTTGCCGCTCGGAAACCGCCTGAAGAACGCGATGCGCGCGCTGGGCAAAAGAGGCTTGGCGGCGACGCCCGTGCGCGGCGTCGCCGGTGCGGATGATGTGATGCGGTGACAGGCCGCGTCGATTGAATACAGGGCTATCGACCGGTACTGAGTCACGGCCTTAAATCCGGTCTAACCCAGCACTGTGTGTCCGGCCGCAATGTTCCCGAGCTCGGAGCGACTCGCGATCTCGAGCGCTCAAGCTGGTTTACCCGTTGCGCCGCGTGAGCCAGTCGAGGCTGTTGCGCCACAGCCGCTCGTAACCGTGCCACGACGAGAACTCCGGCGGCAACCAGTGCACCGACATGTCGCTAGTCCACGCAAGCGTGCGGCCTGCGCCGAATTGGCCCGCGGCCAACAACGGGTGCGCGGTTCCCGGCACTTGCATCACGAGGGTGGCGTCCGGTTTCAGTTCGACTTCGTTATAGCCGAGCAGATGCGGCCACGCGCCATCGATGCCGTGGACCAGCGGATGCTGCGTCACGCATTCCGGCGTGAATCCCTCCGGTACTTCGACGCGGTCGTCATAGGGCAGACAGCGCACCGGCAACACCTCTTCGACCGGTGTATTCCGGAAGCGCGCGCTGCCATTGATACCCTGGAAGCTCAGATACCCGCCGATCATCATCAGGCCGCCGCCGGCCGCGACGTAGTCGCGCAACAGCTTCAGCCGGTTCGGACTGCGCTGGCTGTTTATCCATGTATCCGGGTGCAGCAGCAACGTGTTCGCGCCGATGTCAGACAGAATCACCGCGTCCCATTCGTTTAATGCTTCCAGCGTCATAGGGAAATGCGTCTGCGCATCGTGGCTGGGCATGTACGTGATCGCATAATCGCCGCGCTCGAATAGCGCGAGAAACTGTTCCGCGCCGTTATGATGGGTGATCGACGCGAACTGGTCGAAGCCTTTCGCATGCGTCGCAGTGGAAGTCCACGATTCGCCGGCCAGCAACACTTTCTTATTCATTCGGTTCCTTGTGAGTCAGGTATCCGCACCTGTACCGCGCGAGAACACGCGGGCTGGATTGTCCACCAGCATCGTCCCGATCTGTTCGTCCGTCACACCGTGGCGCTTGAGTCTCGGTACAAAGTGCTCGAGGATGTAGCCGTAGCCGAACCCGCCATAGTGCGTGAGCATCATCTTCAGAAAGACGTCCTGCGACAGCAGCAGCCGGCCGCCATAGCCGGCATCGATCAACGCACGAATCGCACGCGCATTCTCTTCGTCCGAGGGAGACTGCGCGTCTTCGTCCGCATAGTAGTAGTCCATCCCGATCATGTCGTATTCGAGCCAGGCGCCACGCCGTGCAAGCGTGTGCTGGTAGTCGACATCCGCGTGGCTCGGGTTCATATGACACAGCACGGTGTGTCGCAGGTCCGCTCCCTCTTCTTCGACGATGTCGAGTACGCGGTGGCCGTGCCTGGCCCAGCCCGGCAAATGGACCGATAGCGGGACGCCGGTCGCGGCGCTCGCGCGCGCGGCCCCGCGCAACGACTTCGTTTCTTCATCGGTGAACGCGGCCGATACGCCGATCTCGCCGATTAGCCCCGCGATCACGTCCGGCTTGCGGTCGAGCGCGCCGACTTCGAACATCAGTTGTTCGGCGAGATCGTCGATGCTCCGTTCACGCACATAGGCAGGATGCGAAGGCTCCAGATAAAAGCCCGTCGACATCACGACATGCAATCCTGTGCGGCGGGACACCTGTTGCAAAGCGACTGGATTGCGGCCAATGCCGATGTTGGTCGGATCGACGACGGTCGCGCCGCCGCGTTCGCGAAACTTCATCAATTCGTCGACCGCAAGATCGACATCGAGGAGCCGGCAGTTGTCGCGATTCATCAACGGATTCATCCGCAGCGCGCCAAGGATTCCGATATGCACCTTCTCCTCGCCAGTGTGGCGCCCGCCGCAGCACGACGCCGGCACCCATTTGTTCGACGCGTCGATCAGGATGTGCTCGTGCATCAAAGTCACGCCCATTTCGTCGACAGGCACGGGGCCGCGCACGGTCATCACGTAGCCGCTGTCGACGCCGATCGGCGTCGTGTCAGCGGGTCCAAACGTACGCAGGAAGTCGGTCATCGATAACCTCACGGTCAGTAAAGCGCTTTACAGCAGACGTTATGTCGATCAGGTTGTCCATGTCAATCGAACAAAAAATACGACAGTGGGTGCACCGGCTCAATCTGACATCGCTTAATGCCTTATTTTAGGCACTATTCTGGTGCCCGCCCGTCACCCCACCTCGGGTAACTACTGACCAGCGTATTGTCTGGAAATGCTTGACACGCGAGATATGGCCACGTTCAATCGGACCTAACGAAGTAAAGCGCTTTACAAACCCGGGGCGCGATGCCCTAACCCAAGTTCCTGAATCCGCCGACTCCCAATCGATGAGGCCCGCGTGACGCAACGTCGTTTCGTACCCGGTCTGAAAGACGTCGCCCGCACAGCGGGCGTGTCGATGGCGACCGTTTCTCGATACCTGAACGCCGACCTCGTGCTGCCGGCGGACACCGCGCAGCGCATCGACGCGGCGATCCGGCAGCTCGGCTACGTGCCGAACCTGCATGCGCGCAGTCTCGGCCGCGGCCGCTCGGATACCGTCGGCCTGGTGATTCCGGACATCGCGAATCCGTTCTTCGCGATGCTCGCGTCGTCGGTCGAGCAGGCGGCCGAAGCGAAAGGGCTGGGCGTACTGCTGAGCGCGACGTCGAACACCTCGAATCGCGAACTGCAATACGTGACGCGAATGCGGCGCAATCAGGTCAGCGGCCTGCTTTTCGTCAGCGCGCATCACCACACATCCGAGCTCGCGCAGGCGCTCAACGACACGCGCGGGCTCGTGCTGATCGACGAAGACATACCTGGCGTGCAATGCGCGAAAGTGCTGTGCGACAACTATCGCGGCGGGTGGCTCGCAGGCGAGCACCTGACCGGCTTCGGCCATCGGCGCATCGCGTTTATCGGTGGACCGTCGGAACTGGCGAGCACACGCGAGCGCTTTGCGGGCTTGCGTGACGCCGCTGCGGCGGCCGGTGCGGAAGTCGCGTTCGAACTGTACGGGCCGTATTCGGCTGGACAAGGCGAAGATGCGGCGCGCGCGCTGCTGAGCGTCGGCCGGCCACCGACGGCGGCGTTCGTATCGAGCGGTGAGATCGCATTCGGCTTACTGGATGCGTTGAACCGCGCCGGCGTCGCGGTACCGGACCGACTGTCGCTGATCGTGTTCGACGATGCCGGTCCACTGCATCTGTTCAATCCCCCTTTGACCGCGATCCGGCAGCCGATCGTCGAAATGGGCACGCGCGCCGTCGAACTGGTGCTGGCCGCCTCGCATGGCGACTCCGCGCAACCCGAAATCCGCCTGCCGGTGGAACTCATCAAGCGGGCGTCGGTGGCCTCGCCGCTGTCCGATTAACACAAGCTCAACTCCCTGGAGGTAGTCATGAACAAGGCATTACGCATTGCGTTCGTCAGTTGCACTGCTCTGTTTGGCCTCGTTACACGCACACCGGCAGCCGAACCGCCCACGTACGCACTGATCCTGATCAATCAGCAGGCAGTGTTCTTCAACCAGATGCGCAGTGGGGCGGAAGACGAGGCAAAAAAGCTCGGTGCGAAACTGGTCGTGTTCAACGCGAATGATGCGTCATCCACGCAGGTAAATGCGATCGACGACTACACGCAACAGAAAGTCGACGGCATTGCGATCGACGCGATCGACGTCAATGCGGTGCGCGGGGCGCTGCGTAACGCGAGCGCTGCCGGCATTCCTGTGGTCGGTATCGACGCGGTATTGCCACCGGGACCGCAGAAGGCGCAGGTCGGCGTCGACAACATCGTCGGCGCAAAGCAGATGGCCGCATATTTTCTCGACTACGTATCGAAGAATCTGCATGGCACCGCGCACGTCGGCATTGTCGGCGCACTAAGCTCGGTGATCCAGAATACGCGCCAGAAGGGCTTCACGGATGCATTGACGGTGAACAGCAAGGTGACGATCGCCGGCGTCGTCGATGGACAGAATACGCAGGACGTCGCGCTATCGGCCGCGGAAAACCTGCTGACTGCGAACCCTGACCTCGATGCGATCTATGCAACCGGCGAACCAGCCATGCTTGGCGCGATTGCGGCGGTACAGGCACAAGGCCGCGCGGGCAAGGTCAAGGTGATCGGCTGGGATCTCGCGCCGGAGGTCATCCGTGGCATCGAACGCGGCGTGGTGCTCGGCGTCGTGCAGCAAGATCCGGCCGCGATGGGCCGCGCGGCAATCGCCGCGCTGAACGATGCGCATACCAGCAAGCCGGTGCAGTCGGTCATCGCAACGCCGTTGACTATCGTGACGAAGGCGAACGTCGGCGCCTATCGCAGCCAGTTTGCGGCGGCGAAATGAGCACGAATCCGCACGCGACCATGCAGCCGGGCGCCGCCCATTCCGCCTCTTCGCGCGTGCCTGTGCTCGCGTTGAAGGGCATTCGCAAAAGCTTCGGTTCGTTTCCGGCATTGCGCGGCATCGACCTCGACCTATACCCGGGCGAATGTCTCGGACTGATCGGCGACAACGCTGCCGGCAAATCGACGTTGACCAAGGTGATGGCCGGCACCTACCTGCCGGATGATGGCGCGATTTTCGTCGAAGGCGACGAGGTGCGCTTCAACGGTCCGGCCGATGCGCGTGAACGCCACATCGAGATGGTGTACCAGGACCTGAGCCTGTGCGACACGGTCGACGTCGCCGGCAACCTGTTTCTTGGCCGCGAACTGTGCAAGGGCGGGATGTTGCAGCGCAAGCGCATGCAGGCCGAAGCGCGCACGCTGCTGGAACGGCTGAAGATCCGCATTCCGAATCTGAACCGCACCGTCGAACAGCTGTCCGGCGGCCAGCGGCAATCGATCGCGATCGCGCGCGCCGCATCGTTTTCACCGCGTGTGCTGATCATGGACGAACCGACGTCGGCACTCGCGGTCGCGGAGGTCGAGGCGGTGCTCGAGTTGATCAATCGCGTGAAGGCACAGGGCGTGGCGGTGGTGCTGATCACGCACCGGCTGCAGGACCTGTTTCGCGTATGCGACCGGATCGCGGTGATGTACGAAGGGACGAAGATCGCCGAGCGGCGGCTCGAAGAAACGACCCTTGAAGATCTTGTCCAGTTGATTGTCGGAAGGAGACACGGATGAGCACCACGTCGTACACCGAACGCGAACTCGGGTCGCGTTCACGCGACTACTTCGCCGCCCATGCGCAGGTGTTGTCGATTGCCGCATTTTTCGTCGGCTGCTGCGTGTTCTTCTCGTTCGGCAGCGCGAACTTCCTGACCGCGAGCAACGCACTGAACGTCATGCGCCAACTCGCGCCGATTCTCGTGGTCGGCATCGCGATGACGTTCGTGATCACGACCGGCGGCATCGATCTGTCGGTCGGCTCGATGGCCGCGTTGTGCAATGCGCTGGTGGCGATCCTGATCCAGCACGGCGTGCCCTGGCCGGTCGCGGTCGTCGCTACGCTGCTGCTGGGCGCCGCCATCGGCTGGCTGCAAGGCTGGATTTCCGCAAGCCAGGCGATTCCGTCATTCATCGTCACCCTCGCTGCGATGACGACATTGCGCGGCATCGCCCTGTATTCGACGAAGGGATTCTCGGTCGCGATCGATCCCGGTACCGGCTTCGACTTTATCGGCACCGGCACACTGTTCGATATCCCGGTGCCGGCGTTGATTGCAGTGATGGTATCGGTGGCAGGCTACATCTATCTGAATCGCGGGCGGTACGGCAGGCGCGTCGTCGCAGTCGGATCAAATGCGGAAGCAGCACGGCGTGCCGGCATGCCAACGCTGCGCATCAAGGCTTCGGTATTTCTGCTGACCGGTCTCGCGTCCGCAGTCGCCGGGCTGATTCTCGCGTCGCGTCTCGGCTCGGGCTCGTCGAATGCCGCGGTCGGCTTTGAACTGGAGGTGATCGCGGCGGTCGTGCTCGGCGGAACATCGCTGATGGGTGGGCGCGCAACGATCATCGGCACGATACTCGGCTCGCTGACCATTGCGGTGATCGGCAACGGGTTGATCCTGATGCATATCTCGCCGTTTTTTACGCAGATCGTCACGGGCGCGATCATCCTCGGCGCGATCTGGCTGAACACGCGCGTATTCGGCCGCTACAAGTCGGCAAAGAAATAAGGCACTCGCATGCAGATGAATACGGACATCAAGCAACACTCGCACACGGAGCGCCTGTTCGCGTCGGCTACGGACGTGTGGCAGGCAATGCAGGAGCACCGATTCGTCGTCGATATCGAGCGCGACCGCTTGCCGGCAGACTCATTCGCACGGTATCTGTCGTATGAAGGACGTTTCGTCGAAACGGCAATGGCGATTTTCGGCTACGCGCTGGTGAAGGCCGATACGATCGCGCACAAGCACTGGCTGATCGGCGTACTGAACGCGTTGTCGACCGAACAGGTGCCGTACTTTGAACGCACGCTTGCCGCGCTGGGCCTGCCCGCGTCCCACATCGACGCGCCGCTGCCGGTCCCGGTCACCGCATTCGATTCCGGCATGCTCGAGATCGCGCGGCAACGCACGTATGAAGAGGTGATCGTCTCGATGCTCGCCGCCGAATGGATGTACGGCACGTGGTGCACGCGTGCAAACCAGACGCCGAGCAGCAATCCATTCGTTCGCGAATGGGTCGCGCTCCACGCCGAGCCGACCTTTCTCAACCAGGTGCAATGGTTGAAGGACCAAGTCAACGGATGGTCGGAACAGCGCTTCGACTTCGCGCGCAGCAGCGCGATTTTCCGCAAGGTACTCGCGCTCGAGATCGATTTTCACAGCGCATGTTACGCCGCCTGACACTATTGACGGAGAAACGATGAATACACCGGCAAAACCGGTCTTCCGGACCAAACCGAATGCGATCGAAACGTTGTTCGGTACACGCAAGGCGGTACTGGGCATGATTCATTGCCTGCCGTTGCCGGGCGCGCCTCGCTACGACGGCCAGCCGATCGACGAGATCGTCGATTTCGCGGTGGAAGAGGCGAAGGTCTATGCGCAATTCGGGCTCGACGGCATCGTCGTCGAGAATCACGGCGATATTCCCTTTGCGAAGCCCGAAGACCTCGGGCCAGAAACCGCCGCGGCGATGGCGGTGGTGGCCGGCGCGGTGCGTCGCGCGGTGGGCTTGCCGATCGGCATCAACGTGCTCGCGAACGGCGCGCTGCATGCGATTGCCGTGGCCAAAGCGACCGGCGCGTCGTTCGTGCGGGTCAACCAGTGGGCCAATGCGTATGTCGCAAACGAAGGCTTTATTGAAGGGCCGGCGGCGGCGGCAACGCGCTATCGCGCGCGTTTGCGCGCGCAGGATATCCAGGTCTTCGCGGACGTCCATGTCAAACATGGCGCACACGCGATCACTGCCGACCGCTCGCTGGCCGAACTCGCTCGCGACGTCGAATTCTTCGATGCCGACGCGGCGATCGTCACCGGTCAGCGCACCGGCGATTCTGCGACGATGGACGAGCTTCGCGCGATCGCGCAAGGCACGTCGCTGCCCGTCGTGATCGGCTCGGGAGTGAATCCGTCGAATGTCGGCGAACTGTTCACGGTTGCAGACGCGGTGATCGTCGCGAGCTTTTTGAAGCGGGATGGCGTGTGGTGGAATCCGGTCGATCGCGAGCGCGTCTCGACGTTCATGAAAGAAGCCGTGAAGGCGCGTGCATGAACGGGCCGAACCGACTATTCGTGGTCGGCAATGCGGTGTCCGATCTGACCTTGATGGTGGAGCGCGCGCCGCACGCGGGGGAGTCCATTCTTGCGGACCATATGCAACGCGCACCAGGTGGCAAGGGCCTGAATCAGGCAGTCGCCGCGCACCGCGCGGGCGCCGCCGTCGTATTTCAAGCGACCATCGGCGACGATGGCGAAGGCTCGGACATCGCCGGGCGCCTCGCCGCGGAGCGCATGTATGAGTTGCGGCTGACGCGCCACGCGCTGCCGACTGATCTTTCTGTGTTGACGGTTGCACGTAGCGGCGAAAACGCCATTATCACGACCGCGGGCTGCACGCGCGCACTGAGCGCAACCACCCTCGTCGCGCAAGTCGCAGATATCACGGCGGCGGATACGCTGCTGATGCAGGGCAATCTGTCGCTCGAATGCAGCCGCGCGGTGATCGATCACGCGCGCGCGGCGGGCGCGAAGGTTATGGTCAACGCGGCACCGTGGTGCTGGCCGGACACATCGGCGCTCGCGCTATGCGAAGGGGTGGTTGCGAACGAGGGCGAAATTTGTGCGATCGCCGGTGTGGACGACCCCGAGCTCGGTGCAGCGCAGTTACTCGCACAGGGTCCGCGGTGGGTGATCGTTACACTAGGCGCGCGCGGTGCGCTGGTCGCACGCGGCGACGAGCGCTTGCATTTGCCTGCCGCGGCGGTCGTGCCTGTCGACACGTCGGGCGCAGGCGATGTTTTTTGCGGCGTGCTCGCCGCACTCTACACGCGAGCGGTGCCGTTCCTGCATGCGATTGAATGCGCGCAACATGCCGCGGCAATCACGGTTGGAAGGCCCGGTACTTTTTCGGCCATACCTTCCGCCGACGAAATCCGGCACGTGATACGCACCACGACCGGCCGCGCCGCGGCACACAATACAACGAATGACGTGCTCGTGTGGACGGGCAGCTTCAACCAGGGAAATTAGTGTTGGTGTGGACGGCGCGACGCGCCAACTTTCCCGAAAATTCTCACCGTTTTCCAATTGATACGAGCCCGCTAGAACTTCACCCTCAACTGAAACCCGATCGTAAAAGGCAGGTTATCCGAAGGAATAGGCGGCACGATGATGAAGTTCATCCCGACGCGCTTGTACTCGGTCATCACGATCGGCGCCGCGACCGGGCCGACCGAATGATTTCGTCCGAGGCCCCAGTTGCCGTAGTTATAGCCGGAGATAATGCCGCCAATCACGGCTAGCCGCACAAAGCCCCAATGTGCGAACTCCGGCGCCCAAACACCGCCGCCGTAATACGAAGGACGGCGCAACGAATTGCGAAAGCCGCCCGCAGTGAGCATCCATTCGTTGTTGAGCCAGCATTCGACGCCAAGCCCCGGATTGAACTCCTCGAAGTTCGTGCCCGGATCGGGATCGATGTGATACGACGCGAACATTGCGTCGACCCACACACCGCCCGAGCACCAGTCAGCGTGCGCGGACGTCGCCGCCAGGCCGACCGTAAGCGCCACGATAAAGCGCTGCAAATTTTTCTTGATGTTCTTGATCTGCCGAAAACGCATGTCCTCTCCGCCGGCAGTCGAATGCCGGTGTCGTTCTAAAACCGCGGTCTTTTATCGATTTGCTTCCCGTGCTTCCCGCCGCGCACTCTACCCCACATTCTGTAACGATCGTGTGGAATATCCGTTCGATACGACAGGTTGACGAAATGGCTTGGCCGCAGCAGGCTGGACAATAGCGGAAGGGCGATGACAGAGCGGTGAACGTCCGGTAAGAACGTTCACCGTAGGCTTCACGTAATGATGCTCAGCCGTCGAATTAGAGACCGAGGTCCGACAGCCCCGGATGATCGTCCGGGCGACGGCCGAGCGGCCAGTGGAACAGGCGGTCGCTTTCGCGGATCGGCATTTCGTTGATGCTTGCGTGACGATGCGCCATCAGGCCGTTGTCGTCGAACTCCCAGTTCTCGTTACCGTACGCGCGGAACCACGTGTTCGAATCGTCATGAAACTCGTATGCAAAGCGCACCGCGATACGGTTGCCGGTGAAGGCCCACAACTCCTTGATCAGCCGATAGTCGAGTTCGCGCTTCCATTTGCGACGCAGAAGTTCAACGATCGCCTCGCGGCCGGTGACGAATTCCACGCGGTTGCGCCAGACGCTTTGCGGCGTGTACGCGAGCGACACCCGCTCAGGGTCGCGCGTATTCCAGCCGTCTTCAGCGCCGCGTACTTTCTGGATCGCGGTTTCGCGCGTGAATGGCGGAACAGGCGGGCGGGTTTCGATTTCTGCCATGATGAGCTCCTAGGTTCGATTACGGTCTCTTGCTGTGGATCGCTGTCCGCCGGATGGCGAACGGGCATGGGGGTGATACGCATCAAGTACATGTTCGGCCGCGCTGCGCGCATCGAGCGCCGCGTCGGGGTCACCGCTGACGAGCGCAACGCCAATCGCGCCGTCAATCAGAATCAACAGTTGGCGCGACAGCCGCGCCGCGCGTCGCGCATCGATGCCTGCCGATGCGGCGAAGTCGTCGCATTGCGTGCGCACGAACGCGAGCAGACGTTCCTTATGCTCGCGCGCGACCACGCGGATGGGGTCGTCAGGCGACGCGATTTCGCCGGCCGCGTTGAGAAACGCGCAGCCATGAAACTGCCCGGAAGCAAACCATTCGCGCAATACGTCGAACATCCCGAGCAGACGCGCATGAGGTCGCTTTCCATGACGTTGCGTCCCTTCGATAAACCATTTCATCCAGCGCTCGTCACGCCGCTCGAGCGCGGCCGCGACCAGCGCATCCTTTGATTCGAAATGCGTATAGAAGCTTTTGCGCGCGGTGCCAGACTGCCTGACGATTGCATCGACGCCAGTTGCATGAATGCCGCCCGCGTAGACCAGCGCTTCGGCCGCTTCGAGCAGCCGCTCGCGCGCGGAACCGGATTCGGTCATTGGGGAATCGTTCGAGGTAGCCATGCGACGAATGGTAGAACGATCATTCTACCTACGTCAAGTATGCTCAAGTATGTTTTTTGCGGATACGCACGATGGCGTGCGCGATTGCCTGCGATACGGCGTTGCGCGCGTGCGCGAGCGTGCCGGACGATGCGGGGTCAAACCATTGGAGGAGACGGGACGTGAAGAAAACCGCTGTCTGCGCGGCCGTCGTGCGCGCGCTGCTGATCGTCGCAGCTGCGACGTTTGTATCGACTGCCTGTACGCCGCTGGAGGTGGTCACGCATACCGTCAGCACCAATGAGTCGCGCGTGCCCGTCGGCCAGTACAAACTCGACGCGAATCATTGGAGCGTGATATTCGACGTCGATCACTTCAAGTACTCGCGCTTCGTGATGCGCTTCGATCGCGTCACCGGTCAGCTTGACTGGCGCGAACGCGGGATGGAAAACAGCTCGGTGGCGATCACGATCGATGCGGCCAGCGTCGACACGAATGTGCCGCAGCTCGACAAGATGGTGAAGGGCGACGACATGCTCAACGCTGCGCGCTATCCGGAGATTCGCTTCGTCAGCACGCATTTCGAGCGTACCGGCGAAGCGAGCGGCAAACTGACCGGCGATCTGACGATTCACGGCACCACGCAGCCGGTCACGCTCGATGTGAAGTTCAACGGGTATGGCCGCGACCCGCTGACCAAAGCGGATACGCTCGGCTTTTCAGCGGAAGGCCGTTTCAGCCGCTCGAGGTTCGGGCTGACGACGTGGTATCCGGCCGTCGGCGACGATGTGCACGTGCGCATACAGGCGGAATTCGACAAGCCGCCGGCGGGCGCGGCGGGTTGATTCAAGCAGCGCGGATCAATGCCGCGCGATTGGGAAACACCAAGTCTCGATGGTGGATTGGATCATACGGTCCAGTCGAGAATCACCTTGCCGCTTTCGCCAGACAACATCGTCGCAAACGCGCGCTCGTAATCGTCGAGCGCAAAGCGATGCGTGAGAATCGGCGACAGGTCGAGCCCGCTTTGCAGCATCGCGACCATCTTGTACCAGGTCTCAAACATCTCACGGCCATAAATGCCCTTGATTTCGAGCCCTTTGAAAATGACCTGATTCCAGTCGATCGACGTTTGCGCCGGCGGAATGCCGAGCAGCGCGATCTTGCCGCCATGGTTCATCGCTTCGAGCATGCTGGTGAATGCGCTCGGCACGCCCGACATTTCGAGGCCGACGTCGAAGCCTTCAGTCATATGAAGGTCCGCCATCACATCGCGCAGCGTCTCGCGCGATACATTGACCGCGCGCGTCGCGCCCATCTTGCGCGCCAGCTCGAGCCGGTAATCGTTGACATCGGTGATCACGACGTTACGTGCGCCGACATGTTTTGCAATCGCAACCGCCATGATGCCGATCGGCCCAGCACCGGTAATCAGCACGTCTTCACCGACCAGGTTGAACGACAGCGCGGTATGCGTCGCGTTGCCGAACGGATCGAAGATGGCGGCGAGATCATCGGAAATCTCGGGCGGAATCTTGAACGCATTGAACGCCGGAATGACCAGAAATTCGGCAAACGCACCCTCGCGATTCACACCGACGCCGACCGTATTGCGGCACAAATGGCGCCGCCCTGCGCGGCAATTGCGGCAAAAGCCACAGGTGATGTGCCCTTCTCCGGATACGCGATCGCCGATCGCAAAGCCCTTCACTTCCTGGCCCATTTCGACGATCTCACCGACGTACTCGTGACCGACATGCATTGGCACTGGTATCGTCTTTTGCGCCCAGTCGTCCCACTTCCAGATATGGATGTCGGTGCCGCAAATGGCGGTGCGGGTGATGCGGATCATCACATCGTTATGGCCGACTTCGGGCTTCTTCACGCGGGTCAGCGTCAGACCCGGCGCGCGTTCGAGTTTTGCCAGTGCTTTCATGTGTGTTCCTGCGAATGTTCGAATGATGCGAAGCGCGGCGTTCAGATCACACCGAGCGAGCGGCCGACGCGCGCAAACGCGTCCACCGCGCGATCGATCTGTTCGGACGTATGGGCGGCGCTCATTTGCGTGCGAATCCGCGCGCGGCCGCGCGGCACGACCGGGAACGAAAAACCGACGACATAGACGCCTTCATGCAGCAGCGCATCGGCCATGCGTGACGCGAGCTGCGCGTCGCCGAGCATCACCGGAATGATCGGATGCTCGCCCGGCACGAGCGTGAAGCCGAGCGCGCTCATCGAGCGGCGGAAATGCGCGCCGTTCGCCCGCACCCGTTCGCGCAGACGCGCGCCTTCGTCGCTCGCGAGCAACTCGAGCACCTTCAGTGAAGCGGCCGCGATACTTGGCGTCAGCGTATTCGAGAACAGATACGGGCGCGAACGCTGACGCAGCAGATCGACGACTTCCTGACGGGCCGCGACGTAGCCGCCCGACGCGCCGCCGAGTGCCTTGCCCAGCGTGCCGGTGATGATGTCGACGCGCGACAGCACGCCGCAATGTTCGGGCGTGCCGCGGCCGTGCTCGCCGATGAAACCGACCGCGTGCGAATCGTCGACCATCACGAGTGCGCCGTAGCGGTCCGAGAGGTCGCAGATGCCGACGAGGTTCGCAATGATGCCGTCCATCGAGAACACCCCGTCGGTGGCGATCAGCTTGAAGCGTGCACCTGCGGCATCGGCCTCGCGCAGCTTTGCTTCGAGATCGCCGAGATCGTTATTCTTGTACCGATAGCGCTTTGCCTTCGACAGCCGCACCCCGTCGATGATGCTCGCATGGTTCAGTTCATCGCTGATGATCGCGTCGGATTCGTCGAGTAGCGTTTCGAACAGTCCGCCGTTCGCATCGAAGCAGCTCGAGTAGAGGATGCAATCGTCGGTCTGCAGAAAGGCGGACAATGCGCGCTCCAGTTCCTTGTGCACCGTCTGCGTGCCGCAAATGAAACGGACCGACGCCATCCCGAAGCCGTCGCGGTCGAGTCCTTCCTTCGCCGCGGCGATCAACCGCGCGTCGTCGGCGAGGCCCAGATAGTTGTTGGCGCAGAAGTTCAGCACATCGGCGCCGCTTTCGAGCTTGACTTCAGCCGCTTGCGGACTCGCGATCACGCGTTCGGTCTTGAAGAAACCGTCCGCGCGAATCTGGTCGAGCGTGCCGCGTAGATGGGTAAGGAAAGCATCACGCATGAATGAAGCTCCTGATCGGTTGAGCGGGCCGCGGCACGTGTGAACGGCGACGCGGCGGCCTGCCAGGCCTGTTATAGTCGGTTGTCAGCTTTACCGGACATATTCGATTTTTCGAATTTAAGTTCGATATATCGAACAACTCTAAACGATAGGTCAGCAAATGGCAAGTTCGGTATCCCGCCGTACCGCACGCGGCGCGGCCGCAGCAGCAGCGCCGGTGGCGTCGACGGTGGCGGCGCCGCCGCGCGTCGGCGAGCAGATCCAGCGGCTGCGCGGCGAACGCAAAATGACGCTCGACGATCTGTCGCGCGCGGCCGGCGTGTCGAAATCGATGCTGTCCGAAATCGAGCGCGACAAGGCGAATCCGACCATTGCCGTTGCATGGCGACTGACGAACGCGCTTGGCGTGAGCCTCGATTCACTGTTTGCGCCACCGAAGGCGCCTGAGGCAATCGCCGTGTCCGGACCGCACGAGATCCCTACGTTGAGCGGACACGAGGCGAAATACCAGTTGCGCGTCTGGGGGCCGATCGAACTCGCCGGCAAGTTCGAGTGGTATGAGCTTACGCTTGAGCCAGGCGGTGCGCTGGTGTCAAACGCACATGAACCGGGCACACGCGAGCACCTGACGGTGCTGCATGGCGCGATCGACGTTGAAGCAGCAGGTGCGACGAAACGGTTGAAGACCGCGGACACGGCGCGCTATGTCGCCGACGAGCCGCATGCGATCCGCAATGCGGGCAAAGGCGAGGCGAAGGCGCTGCTGGTCGTGATTCACGGCTGATTTGCGGCGCGGTTGGAGCCTGGTTGGGGCCGGTTGACGGTGCTTGCGGAAGATACTGTATATTTGTACAGTATACGGCCTATCGACAGCGACCGGAGCCGCCATGAACAGCCCGTCCACCGATTCCGACGCCGCATTGGCGGCGTTGCGCTACCGGCATGCCGCACGCGACCTCGAGCACATCGTTCGCCGTATCGCGTCGCGCTATATCGCGCAGCACGTCCCGCTGACATGGCGGCTGCTGCACGCGATCGAAGCAGAAGCGCTCGCCGATCTCGGGTTCGCGAGCCGGCACGACGCGCTGATGCTCGGCCTGTTTCAGCGGCCGACCGGCCTGCCATATCCGGAAACGGATGACCTCGTGAACTTCGGGACATCGAATGCGCTGCCGGCGGTGTTCGCCTTTGCGGTCGTCGCGTATGAGCAGGCGCAGCAAGGAGCGTCTCAACTTGCCGCGCGCACTCAGCCAACGCGAAGCAGGCGGCGCACGCGTGCATGGGGTGGATAGTGGCGTGAGCCGTATGTCCGTTGATGCGTCGGCCGATGCGCGGCGGTCGCGCCATTGAAAGAGCCATCCGCTTGCGTCTACTATTCGCGCAACTCACGGAGAATCGCGCGTGGCTTCTCCTTCACACTCACAGTCATCGGGCACTGGCGACCTGTTCGATCGCGAACGCGAAGACTGGCTGCGCAACCCCGCCATCGCATTCGATGCGTGGCTCGCTACCCAGCAGTTCCGCGCATCGTCGGCACAGGTCTACCGCGCACAGTGGGGACTCTTTCTCGACTGGCTCAGCGTGCGGCGCAAGACGCTTGCGACCGTCGACCGGCGCTCGATCGCCGACTTCGTCGCGGGCCTGTCCATCCGCAAACCACAGCGTGCGCGGTATTTGCGCCTGATCGAACGGGTTCTCGATCACATTCACTATATCGAAGCCGCTTCGACCAATCCGGCGCGGTTCATCGCACAAGATGGCGAGGCGGGCTGGCGCAATGCACGCGACAACGAGCCCACCGGGTTTCTGTCCACCGCCGAACGCGCAACGCTGATGGCTCATCTTGCGTCGCCTGTTATGGCTGCATCGGGTGCACAGCGTTGGCGCGAATATCGCGATCGCGCGCTGGTAGCCGTTTTCCTCGGCGGCGGACTGAAAACCGGCGAGGCTATCGCTTTAACGCTGCGCAACGTCGGCAGCGACACCGCGTGGCTCACCATCGATGATGACAACCCCCTGTTGTCACACCGCACGCGGCTTCTGCCATTTGCCGTCACGATGCTTGGTGCGTGGCTCGAAGTGCGCGCAACAGTAGGACTTCCAGGTACATTGGTGTTTCCCGCTTCGTCGTCAGGACGGCCGATGCATAAGGCAACGACGTTGCGATCCATCGATGCATTGATCGATGCGGCCGGAATTGCCGCATCGCGTGAAGCGCGTGCAAGCCCGCAAACGCTGCGTAATTCATTTGCAGCCGATCTGTTTGAAAGCGGCGTCGATCCGGAACGCGTCGGCGAATGGCTCGGCTTCGTGCAACCGGTGTCGGCCCATCGGCTGCATCGCGCGTGGAAAACGTGGAGTAGCCAACAGGTGGCGCACATCGCCATTGACGGTGAGTCCGACTCAGCTGAAGCGTGAACCGGTGATGCGCGTACGCGCGGCCCCTCACCGAAGCAACACTTCCCGTAAAGGCTCACCCTGGCAATCCCGAATAAGCTCACCTTGACACGAAAACCGTTGTGCAACATGGGGTTACGTCGGCGCGGAGACCGCGCCGACCGACAGGAAGCGCGTCACCGCTTCGAGCCGCGACGTACCCGTTCCCGACGAGTGCTCGCACTCCGGGCAGGACAGTTCATAACGGTGATCGACTTGTGAAAGTTCGGGCTCACCCGCCTCACACTTCGGACAACGTGTGGGCAAAACGACATGGCCATCGACCGCGGTACCGATCGATGCAAGTTCATCGGCAGTCAACCTGTCCGCACTCGCGAGGGCGCATAGCAAAGTCGCGACGGAAGGGTCGATACCTTGCTGCGCGCGCAGCGCCGCGAGCTGTCGTGTCATTAGATCGAGTTCGTCCGATTGCTCGCGCAATTGCGCATCGAGCCGATCAGCGCGCGCCTTGGCCGCCGCGAGTTGCTGGATGAAGTCGAATTCCTTGCGGCTCGCGTCGCGAACACCCGACTGATAGGTAGCGGCCATACTGCGTAGGGAATCGAGCTCGACCAGCATCGGCTTGACGCGCCGCTCCGCTTCGGCCACTGCGTCCTTGATCTGTTGTGCGTAGTGCTCGGTGCTTTCCCGCATCTGCTCGTGCAACGAGTCGACCCGGTCCCGCAACGCGGCGTTTGTCGCCTGCTCGGCCTCGAGGCGTTTTTTTAGTGTGTCGTTTTCTGCATCGAGCCGGCGGACCGACGCCTGCAGATTTTCCTGATGCGCGCTGCCGTGCGTCGACGCAGCGGTGAGTTGTGCCTCGAGCACGCGCACGCGTTCCCATGCGGCGTCCGCGCGCGCTTCGCTGCGCGCGATGGCCTGTTCGGCGGCCTCGTGCCGGATTTTGCCGTCGTGCATTTCCTGTTGCGCGGCCGCAATGGACGCCCGCATTTCGGTGCGTTCCTCGTCGAGCGACGCGCGCGCGTCAGCGAGTGCTTCCTCGTACAGTGTGCCGAGCAATTCGCCGGCTCGTTCTTCCAGTGACTTCGGAATTGCGCCGGCACCGATGCGCACGCGCGACGCGTGACGGATGCGCTCCCAAAAACTGTCAATGTCCTTCGGGATGTCGCTTGCGCTGCCGGTTTGGGTCAGGTCGCGGACCGCGGCCATCGACGGTCGGATACCGAGGTCGAAGAACAATCGTTTGCACGCGTGCAGTGAAAGCTCTTGACGCCGGGCGCCATTCTGCCGCATCGAATCCAGTTCTCGCCGGATCGCCTCGCGCTCGTCATCGAGGTTCATGGTGCCCCATCGAAGGTAGGATTCGATGAATCATAACAAGTTACGTATCATTTGCTACGTTTTTTCGGTGTTTACGCCCCGTATTCCTTGCAGTCTGCTTCGAGCGAGCTATCGACTACGCTTACCGGCGAATCCAAAGGGGCATCCGTGAAACAAAGCGAAGAATAGACGATAACCCACTGTACTTAAAAGATTTTCACGGTTCGTACCATTGCGACCCTATGTTTCACGACGCGAAACGAACTGCAACGTCGGGTTTGCCTCGCATTTTTTTTCGAGACTCACGGGCTTCTCTTGAGAGATATAAAAGTAAACACCCTTGAACCTTGGTTAAAAACGTTAACGCCACGGCAAACCGTTACCGGGTAAGGGTCTCCGGCATATCAGGTGAAGTTTTACGGGAGCCTGGGTGAGCCGGCACGGGATGGTGCAGTGAAGGGATTCGGGGCGCTCGGTGAGTCACTGCGGGAAAGTTCGTGAGCGGGTTCGGGAATACCCGGCAAAAACAAGTTGGGGCAAAGGTGAGTGTTTTCGGGGGGGAAGCTCGATTGCGTCCATATTCTGCATGAAGCGCGACTTTTCCACTGGAGCAGGCCAAGGTGAGACGTTCCGGGACGTCATCCGAACGTCGTTTTTGGCCTTTTTTGCCCGCCCAAAATGAAACCGGTGAGCAGGAACAGGAGCGCAGCGCCCTTTCAGGTGAGGTTTTTCGGGGAGGGACGGCGGTGGCGTGCTGGATTTGGTCTCCGCCGACGCTAAAGGTGAGCGTTTTCAGGAGTCAGGGACGTGCTTTTGCGCCTGACCGGTGGTTTTGAACGGCTAAACGGCAAAAGGTGAGGGAATACAGGGGCCGAAATTCCCGCCGCGGAAGGTCTGGAACCCGGATCGGACCGGGCAAAGGTGAGCGTTTGCGGGACGTGTCGCGATCGCCAGAAGACGTTGAGGTGAGGAAATACGGGACCAGGTTTGCGGTCACTTACGTGAAAAGCACGGTGGATGGGGGTGAGTCCGATCGGAAATTTACAATCCGGCTAGCGAATGGTGAGCGTTTTCGGGAGGTTCTGGATGCGGACCAGGATTAGGGGGCCGTGGCGGGTACCGGACTGAGGTGAGAAGTTTCGGGATCGGCGTGGCGGTCACGCGCTGCTTTATATGTACATCGTAAGTACCAGAATCGATTGGGGATTTTGTGCGGAGCCGCGATAGGTGAGGGTTTCCGGGAGATCGTACTTCAACCTCATATGGCTCACGGTTGCTGCCCGATACCAACATTGAGGTGAGCATTTTCGGGAGTCGGCGACGCGCTTTGGGCAGGTCGCTATTCGCAAAGTCCCGTTTTTCGCGATGTCCGGCGTGGTCAAGGTGAGCGTTTTCGGGAGTGTGGGCGCATCGGGCGTGTGATGCCTGCGCGGATCCCGCGTGAGTCACGGCTGGTGAGGTGTCCGCGGGGAGCGTCGGTCCGGTTGGCGTGGATGCTTGACGGTCGGCTCGGAGGCGCGATGTGATGGGCTTTCGCGGCCGGTCCGCACATCGGGCTTCGCCCGCGAAGCATAAGCTCGCATGTTCGCGGGTCGGGCGTTCGGCGTGATCGTGCCAGCCGGTTGGCGTCGCGAGCTACGCGCGCCACCTCAGCTTCGCGTGCTGGCTGCTGTGCGTTCGCCGCGCCACTCGACGCCCTGCACGTCCGCTAGGCCCGCTAAGCCCGCTAAGGCCCGCCCGCTAAGCCCGCTAAGCCCCGCTAAGCCCCGCTAAGCCCCGCTAAGCCCCGCTTGGCCCCGCTTGGCCCGCCACACCCACCCCGCGCCCCGCAAACGCGCGTCTCGGCGTTGCAGACTCAACCGATGGACATGCCGATTTCCGATGCGGGCCGACGCCACCCCCAAGCCGGACCACCCGCGAAATACATCCCCGGTTCGCCAGGCGGGTCGCCGGCCGTCCATTTTGGCGTCGCAAAATTACGACGTTCATCAAGGTGAGCCGATACGGGAGGCTGCAACCTTCGCAATCGACGGCCTCGTTGAGCGCGATTTTTCCAGATGCCGCGACAAGCAACGAACGAAGGAATCGACCGGAATTTTGACAGGTGAGTGTTTCCGGGACCGCTCGAGGTGAGTCGTGGCCCGTAAACCCGCATCACCAGGAAATGGTGAGGCACGCCCTATAGACGCACATCACCCCAGTCGGTATCCTTGCGCAAAATCCTCCTCGACCCGACGCATGGCCACGAAGCGCGCGAAGAAAACCGATGTGGTGAGCCCGAGTTCGGCTGAGTTGCGCAAGGCCGTCGAAGCCATCGCGATTCAGCCGAAGAGCGGCAAGATCACGCTGCTCACCCGCAAGCTGTTCAACGTGCTGCTGGCGGTCGCGCAGCAGGCGGACGAGTCCGGCGATACATACCGGGCGCTGCTGTCCGACATTGTGGCGAATTCGGCGTTCGATTCGAACGACACCGCGCTCGTCAAGGAACACCTGCGGCGGATGGTGTCGGTCCAGGTCGAATGGAGCACCGGGACATCGAGTCAGAAGCCCGGTCGCAAATGGGGCATCTCGACGCTGATCGCCGATGCCGAAATTCTCGAAGATCCGGCCACCCGTCGCGTGTGGGTCGAATTCTCGTTTGCGCCGAAAATCAAGAAAAAGCTGCTCGACCCTGTCCAGTACGCGCGGCTGAGCCTGCAGTTCCAGAGCCAGTTGCGCAGCAGCGCCGGCCTCGCGCTGTACGAGATCTGCGTGCGCTATCTGACCAACCCCAGCCATTTGACGATGCGCGAGTCGTGGGAATGGTGGCGGCCCATTCTGTCCGGTACGCCCGACACGGAAGCCGGTGACGAGGCAAAGCGCGAATACAAGTACTTCAAGCGCGACTACCTGCGGCCAGCCATTGCCGAGGTCAACGCCGTCACCAACATCTTTGTCGAACTGATCGAGCATCGCGAAGGCCGCCGTGTCGCTGAGATCCAGTTCCGCGTGACCGAGCGCAAGCAACCGATGCTGGCTCTTGACGAGCATCCGAATGTGTTCGACAGCACGCTCGTCGACCGGATGGTGAAGATCGGTATCCCGCTGAAAGAGGCGCAAACCCTTTACGCCGACAGCGAGGAAAACCGGATTCGCGCCGCGCTGCAGATGACCGAGCAGCGGATGCGCAGCACGACGCTTCCGCCCGTGCGCAGCGCGCCGGCGCTTTTCAAGGATGCGTTGAAGAAGGGCTACGCGCCGCCGGTCGAAGCGCTGCCGTCGGCAACGGGCGGCAAGGCTGTCGCGGTGCCTGCCGACGACCTGAAGGCGCGTCTGTTGAGCGAATATGCGGCGTACCGGCGCAAGGAAGCGCAGGCGCTCTACGAAGAACAGGGTGACTCCGAGCAGGCGCTTGCGCGCCAGTCATTCGAAGAAGACGAACTGCCCGCACTCGGCGCGCACATGCGCGACGACTGGCGCCGCCGCGGCCTCGATTCGAAGCTCGCCGAGACGGCATTCTTCGACTGGCTTGCCCGCAAGACCTGGGGCGAGCCGACGGACGGCGACCTGCTCTCCTTCACGTTGAGTCAATCGCGCGCCGCCTAATGGGCCTGATGGCTAGTCGCCATGTTCCGCGAAGTTTTAGTTTCACGAACAGCCCGTACGAAACGCGTGCCGGTGCGAGCGTCCGCACCGGTCACGGCGGTTCACCTTTGCGCTATTTCTTCTGCAACATCTTCTCGATCTGGTGAAGGATATCGTCGCGTTTCTCGCGCGACAGACCTCGCAAACGGAGTTCAATGCGATCGTCTCCGTATGACTTCAGATCGCCGACGGACACTCCATCAAACTTGATCTCGAGCCGCTGCGCGTAACGCTGGCGGCCGGCGGGCTTCGCGCTTTCCTGCGCGCTCGCCCTGCCCTTCACGATATCGGCGACCTGCCGGGTGCTGAGGTCATCGGACAAAATCTTGTTGATGAGGCGCAACGTGGCGTCGGTGCCGCGCGCCGAGTGATAGCGGCCGACCTGATAACCCATGTTCGAGCCGAATCGGTCGGGTCTCGCGACCATTTCCTGCATCACGACTTCAGGGAGCTTGGCGATCGATAGCGCGACGGCAACCGTCGACTCATCCAGTCCGAGATGCTCGGACAGTTCCTTCTGACTCTGGAAGTGCTTGTCATCGAGAAATCGCTTCCAGACGACCGCGTTGTCGAAGACCGTCTGTGAGTCGCGTTGAACATTCAGGTCGTAACCGAGCTTATAGCTCTGAATCCCGATGGGCAGATCGATCACGATCGCCTTCACGGATTCCTTGTTAGCTTCCTTCAGCGCCCGCACGCGTCGTCCGCCATCACTGACGAAGTAGGTGCCAGGATTGTCGTAGTCGGGAATGACGTGGATCGCTTGCTGCTGACCTTGCTTGGCAAGATTGACCGCGAGCTCTGCAATCGAAGACTTCAGATAAAAATGACGTGGGTTGAACGGGCTTGCCTTGATCGTTTTGAGCGCGAGTTCAATTACCTGTCCGGGACGGTACCCGTGCTCGGCGCGCCATGCACGGTATTGCGGCGATTCGCTAATGGCTTCGGCCGATTCGCCTTCGTTCGATGCCGGCGGAGCAATTGACTGGCTCGAGCGGCCGGCGACCTCGTTCATTTTGCGTGGGTCGTTCTGTACAAGGCCCTCGATTGCATTCAGTCGATCGAGTGCCGTGCGCTTCTCGCTGCTGGTTGTATCGGGGCGCGCTTGAAAGCCTTTGGCGAATTGGGAGGGTTTCATTCAGGGACCTTTATGCGCATAAATTCAGGGAAGCAGGGCGGCAATCTCGTCAGCACACGCTCGGATTTCCACGCTGGCGAGTTTGGCTCCGCGATCGTTCATTTGCAGTACCGTTTGCCCAAGGGCCATGGCCTGCTTGTACGCCTCGCGGGTAGGGATTTGTGTCTTGAGTAGCGGGAAGCCAAGCTCCTCCAGCGCGCGTTTGAGTTCGCGGGTGAGCATGCGTTTCTCTTCGGTTTTGTTCAGCAGGAATACCGCACGTAGGTCTTCGTTCATCACCTGTGCTTGCTGGATCAGCTTGACGAGTCCGACGCTGGACCAGTAGTCAGCAGGTGAAGACGACGTCGGAATAACCGCCACCGTCGCGGCCAGCAAAACGACGCCGGACACCTTCTCGGTAATTGAGGGCGGACAGTCGACGACGATCACGTCATAGTCGCCGATGAACTTCTTGATCTCGCGATGGATCTGTCCACCGGCTTCGGAGAGGTTGACGACCGGAAACGGGATGCCGGCGTCGCCATCGGACGAGGCACTGGCCCAGTGAACTAGCGTGTTCTGTCCGTCGGCATCGACGACGAGGACGCGTTTCCCCTTTTCATGAAAAGCGGCGCCGAGATGCATCGCGATCGTGCTCTTTCCGACACCGCCCTTTTGTTGTGTGACTGCGATGATTTCAGCTGCCAAGCTCCACCTCCCCGTTTTTGGACGCTGCTGAATTCTACCTTGATGTATTTTTGTTTCAATGCGTTTTGTCGTGACACTGCGACAGATTGGCCATTTGGCCTAGGTTTATGCGCATAAAGGAGTGGTGTGTTCGCATAGCCGTGCCGTTGACGCTCACTAGAGCGCGATCGGAATTCAGAGCCGAAAGCTAGGGGATAGGTGGTGGGAGTGGATCGTCGTGCCAAAGGCTTTAGTCGATGTCGAGTCCGGAAGCGTCAAATGGGCGACGCGTCGAGAACAGCGCCGCTAATAGCCGCTAGAGAATGGAAGATCGTTTCTTAAGCGCGAGGTCCTAAGCGCAGACGTGTGAAGGTGGACGATAGAGCGAGCCGATAGACCAAACCGTTAAACCGCACAGCCTTAACACCGACCACAACCGCTTTACGCCCCGCGCTCACGCTTAGGCGCGAGCGTCTTTATGCGCATAAAGTCCTGCGCTGACTCGCAAAGCGTAACGCCGCTAAAATCGCAACATCTCCCCCCTGTCCCGCCTTGCTGACCGAACACCAACGACGCAGGCCATCGACACCAGGAGCCTCACCGATGATCACGATCTACCACAACCCCCGCTGCTCGAAATCGAGGGGCGCATGCGAACTCGTCGACACGACCTTCAACGTCACTAACGATCCGGTCAAGATCGTGGAGTACCTGCGCGAGCCGCTGACGGTTGCGCTATTAAAGGAACTGAACCGTATGCTGGGTTGCTCGGTGCGGGAAATGATGCGCGACACCGAGCCCGAGTACAAACAGCTAGACCTTGGAGCGGACGACATGGACGACAATCAGCTATATGAGGCGATTGTCAAACATCCAATCCTGCTGCAACGCCCGATCCTCGTACGCAATGGGAAAGCGGTAATTGGCCGGCCACCGGAAAACGTCAAAGCGCTATTCGATAAATAAATCGAATAGCAACCTTTAGCAAAACAGTAGAAAATCAACCTCAGCCCTTCGCGACTTGCAACACCGCATCCTTCGTGACGATCTGACCAGGAATAATGCGAAGCTGCGTAAACGCATCTGCAATGCGTTGCTGCTCGGCCAGCACTTGCGCGTCGACGGGCCGATACACATGCGCGTAATGTCGAAGACTGGCGTCGATCACGCTTGCATCGAGGCCCTGGATCGGTGCAAGCTGCGCAGCCGCCTCCGCGTAGTGACCGCGCAGCCATTCGCCTTCCTTTCCGACTTCGTCGATTACTGCCGCGATGACCTCGCCATTTTCCTGCGCGTACGCACGTGCGCTCAAAAAGAACTGGTGATGACTGACGATGCCTTCGCCATCGGTTAGCAGTCGGGCGTTGGTTTGCCGCTTAGCCGCTTCGAGAAACGGATCCCAGATCGCCCATGCATCGACGGCACCGCGCTCAAACGCGGCGCGTGCATCGGCAGGCGGCAAGAACACGGGTTGAATATCGGTGTACTGCACGCCCGACTTTTGCAGTGCGGCGACCACGAACCAATGGACGTCGGAACCTTTGTTAAGTGCGATCTTTTTCCCCTTCAGATCGGCCACCGACTGTATCGGCACGTCGTGACGCACCAGAATGCCTTCCGCGTGCGGTGTCGGCACTTCATAGGCGGTATAGACGAAGTTCGCGCCGGCGGCTTGCGCGATCACCGGCGGTGCCTCGCCGACATAACCGAAGTCGATCGACCCGACGTTGAGGCCTTCGAGCAATTGCGGGCCCGCGGGGAATTCAGTCCATTTGACGGAGATGCCAAGCGGCGCGAACCGTTTTTCGAGGGTGCCGTGCGCCTTGAGCAAGACAAGTGTGCTCGCCGCTTTCTGATAGCCGATGCGGATCGCGTTCGCGCGCGCAACGGCAAGCGAGGGCAGCGCGGTCGCGGCCAATACGGCGCCGGCGCCGGCCAGAAACGCACGGCGCGTCAATGAGGAGTGACGGATCATGACGGGAAGTGGATGTCGACTTGACGAAGTACGGACGCAACGTGGACCGGTTGCGCTCAACGATAAGTCGCCCACGAGCCATCGCGAACCGATAAATTTGCATAAGCAAATCACGTCAAAGCGGCGCGCGCGACGCAAACTTCAATCGCCGCGCACTTATTCGCGCGTGCCGCGGTCGTCCACGTCGTCGATCCCGCTCATTGCGCGCGACGCCGCGCGCAGCAATCCGATGTGCTTGCGAAAGTTGCGGCACCCACTGCAGGTCGGCAGATGCGCACCGACAGCCAGCCATTCGAGTGCGCCGAGCCGTCGTTCGAGCGCGTCGGATAGCAGCCGCGTGATGTCCTTACATTTCCCCATGTACATCCCCGCTGGAAAGGCCTTTTTCGGTCAGGCACGTGCGCAACCGCAAGCGGGCGCGATAGATCAGCACGCTGCAGTGGTTCGCCGTCATTTCAAGCTCGCTGCAAATTTCGGTGGTCTCCAGATCGAGAAACTCGCGCATCATGAAGACGCGTCCAATCTGCTCGGGCAAAAGCTCGAGACACATTTCGAACAGCGTCCAGAACTGCTGCTGACGCAATGCCGTCTCGGGCGTGGGCCACGAACGCGGTTGCGCGTCGCGCGACCAATGCCCGTTGTCCTTGAACAGTTCGCGATCCAGCAATTCCTCCCCATCGAGTTCGTCGTCGAGCGCGGACAGGTTGATCGTGCGCTGCCGTGCACGCAGCGTATCGACCAGCTTGTGTCGCAGGATGCCGAATACCCATGTCTTGTGCTCCGATTGGCCGCCGAAACGGTCAGCCTGCGTCCATGCAGCGGCTAGCGCCTCCTGGACCGCATCTTCCGCAGCGGCGGCATCGCGCAGTTGAAGCCGGGCAAAACGTAACAGGTCGCGGCGCAACGTTGCCAGGTAAGCGGGATCGTTGAACGCTTGCTCATCGATCGTGGCTTTCATGCTTGCGCCCGCTGGTCAGCACGGCGTAAGGAGCGCAAACGCAAGGCTGCAAAAAAAACGCTGTGCCGAAACCAGCGGCTGTCGAGGTCGATCGTATTCATTCGCGGATGAAATAGGCACCCAGGCGGGCTTGGCGCCTATTCTCCCGCACGTTATCGCGCATGCGAATGAATTTTGCCGATCAATGCATGAATCAGACGGTCGGTCCAGACCCAGTTCAGTCGCACGGCGTGCGCAGTTATGACGAAGATGGCGGCGATATTCTGTTTTTCGCGGCGCGATGCCGGCAACCAGGCGCCCCAGGCGAGGCGCGCGTCACGAACTCTTACCACCGCCGTCGAGCCCGGCACCGGTCCGCCAAACGTTCTTGCCCTGCTCTGACAATTCGCCGCAGCTATGTTCGGCATCCGACTGGGTGTTGTCGACAGCCATCTCGCCGCCCGGCTGTTCCTGCGCTTTCTGCCGTTGCCCTTTGCGAGCCGCCACGGCTTCGTCATGTGATTTGCCTGATGAAATGCGGGTCATCTGTTAGTCCTCCGTATGAGTCGATGTAACTGACGCGCACCACGAGTCTCATGCCGCAATGTTTGCGCTACGCGACACGTGCGACCTGAAAAAGATTCGAGGAAGCATCGCGCGCTACGTTCAGCGTGACATCTGAAAGCATTGCACTGAGGAATGCGCGGTCCCCGGTACAAATTGCTTCTCGTTCGCGAGCCGACCGCAAGCTTGACTCGCAAGGAAAAGAGACGATTTATCCACAAGGTTCTCCACGAAAACTGTGGATAACACCGGTAGCAATCGACTTATCCACAGATCAATAACCAAAGCCTGAATCCCGGTAAGATGATTGGCGCGTGTCTTTTTGCGCGCCGCACCAACCGCAACACATCATAGGAACGACAACATGGCTTATCAGATTGCAGTCATTGTAGGCAGCCTGCGCCGGGAGTCTTTTAACCGCCAGCTTGCGCACGCACTCATCTCGCTGGCCCCCGCCGATTTCAAGTTCGAGTTCGTCGATATCGGCGGCCTGCCGCTGTACAACCAGGAATACGACGCGGACTTCCCCGAGTCCGCGCGCCAGTTCAAACGTCAGATTGAGTCCGCGGATGCGTTGCTGTTCGTCACCGCCGAGTACAACCGCTCGATTCCCGGCGTACTGAAAAACGCACTCGACTGGGGTTCGCGTCCGTGGGGCCACAGCTCGTGGACCGATAAGCCGGCTGCCGTCGCCGGCACATCGCCGGGCGCGATGGGGACCGCGTTGTCGCAACAGCATTTACGCAACGTGCTCGCGTATCTCGACGTGCATACGATGGGCCAGCCTGAAATGTTCATCAAACATGACGCTTCGCGAATCGATGCGAACGGCAAGATCATCAACGACGATACGCGCAAATTTCTGCAGAACTTCGTCGACACTTACGTAGGCTGGGTGAAAAGACATAAGGGCTGATCGGCTGATCGCGGCGCGCGACGTGCCGGTCCGATCGCGCGTTGATTCGCGCAAGCCAATAATTCCGTTTCAAGGCGAGCCGCGCGATGTAGACGGCGCCGCTGTCTGATGGAGTTCACCGCGCGGTCTTTGACAACCGCGCGGCCAGTAGTCTTGTCTTTAATGCTCGGTCAATGATGGTGATGGTGTCCCGTGACCCGCTCCCAGCCGTGCCGCACGGCGGCCTTGAAACGATCCCAGCTTCCCTCAGCTGCGGTGCGCTCCCAATCGTGCCGCGCTTCAAGCTCGACATCTTCCTCCCACGGGCGATCCTGATAACGCGTGTCGCGCCCCATCTGTGCCCCATAACGATAAGCCGGTACGTATTCGTCGTACCGCGCGCCTTCACGCGCGCGGTACTGTTCGTCGTAGTGCGTGCGGAAGTCCTCCTCGTACTCGAGGAATTCGTCCGGGATCGGCGCACCGAGGCCACTGCTGTCAGCCAGGTTCTGCCGCGCTTCGTACTCGTTCGTCATACCAGGAAGCTCCGTGGCGGTTTGGCCGCGCATGCCGGGGTCGCGTGTCGCTCGTTCGTCGGGCGTGCCGCTGCTGCGAACGGCGCTCGGATCCCCTCTGTTCCGGCCCGCTTCGCGTAGCACGCTTTCGTCGGGCGTGCCGCTGCTGAGAACAGCACTCGGGCCGCCTCTGCCCTGGTCGGGGTCGCGCACGACGCCTTCGTCGGGCATGATGCTGCTGCGAACAGCACCCGGGTCGCTTTTGCTGTGCCCCGTGCCGCGTACCGTTCCTTGATCGGGCGCGCCGCTGCTACGAGCAGCGCTCGGGTCTCTGTCCGGGCGGGCTGCACGAGCGGTGTCCGGCGGCGCATCCGCATCCGGTCCCATCTGCGGCGGCTGGTGCTCATCACGCACGCTACGATTCGTCGGCACGCCAAAGTCCGGCGCGCGCGTTTGTTGCGCGGCGCCTGTACTTTGTTGCGGTTCGCTACCCTGGACCGCTTCGCGTTGCCATAGGCCATGGCCTGGCAGACTCGTTGCACGGCCGATGTCCGAAGGATCGGACTGATATTGCGCGGCGCCCTGAACGGCTCGCGCCGGGTATGCGGAATCTTCGGCACGCTCAGGCGGCATGCTTGGTTTCGGCGAACTCTGTCGTGTCACCCCGGCAGCACCGGTGGCTTCCCGCTCGAAATCCGCACCTAACCCGCCCCCGGATACTCTCGAAAACTCATCGCGTGGCGGCGCAGATGGCGCAGGTGCAACCGGCCGCGCCGGCTGCACACCCGCCGACCTCGCCGCTTCCGCTTCCCGTATCGCCGCGTCGTCCAATTCGCGTCGTCCAGTGTCCGCCAGATCCGGTCGCAATACCGCGCCGGACCCGGGCGCACCGCCTGCGGCGATCGCAGTCCGCGCGGCCTCATCGTCGATCGGCGAATCGTGCGGCGGCGCATCCACACGTTCAAAGCGCCGTTCTTCCTCCATCGCGCGCAACGGCTCGCGCGGGGGCTGTGCCGCGGTCGGCAGCGCAGCCGGTCCGCCGATACCCAGTTCGTCGAGCATCGAATGTTCGCGTCGCGCCTGCTCGGCATGTCGAGCGTCATCGCGCTCCTGTGGCGAGACAAAGGGCCGCTCGCTGACGTCGCGTGCGCCGAGCCGCATCAACGTATTGTGCGCAAGTTCAGCGTGCGAGTCGGACGCCGCATCAATGGACACGAGCACTGCGCCGCGTCGCACCGCTTGCGTGTAGTGCTCGACGATCGGCTCACTGGCGGTCGCCCCCGAGGTCGAAAACAGACTCGCAAAAAAACGCTCGATGTTCGCGAGTACGCCTGGCGATTCGTCGGCGATCGCGTCCGACGCCGTTTCCGGATTCGCGCGCAGTTCGACTTCTTGAAAAGCGAAGCCGGACTCCATCAGCGCATTGCGCGCACCGTCCGCTTCCGCATACGTATTGAACAGGCCAAAGACCGTTTGTCGCATCGCTGCCTCCCGACGGTTCGCTTGAGCCGGCGGCGCCAGAGCGCGCCGTCTTCGCTCGCACACGCTAACCACAGACGCCGCAACGATCGTGCCGGGCGCGCATGTTCCGCGCCGGCCGCGTTGCGCAGCGCGCGCTTGCGCGACGCACGGTCGTGATACCCGCATCGCCGCGTCGGGCACGCGCGCAAGCGGCATCCGTCGAGCGGACGCCGCCTTTTTTACAACGCCCGGTAATGCGCGGCAGCGCCGCTCAATGGGTCGGATGCGCGGGCGAATGCGCGAGTTCCTGCTGCAGTGTCTGCAGGAATGTGTCGAGCAGCGCGATATCGAAGGGTTTCGGCAACACGTGCGCGTCCACGTGCCGCGCCCGGTCGAGTTCTTCCGCGTAGCCGGTCACGAGCACAACCGGCAGCTTTGTTTCGAAGCGCTGGATCGCTTCCGCGAGATCGATGCCGTTCAGTTTGCCCGGCATATGAATGTCGGAAATCACGAGGTCGAACGGCAACGGCTCGCCGCTCTTCGCGCGTTTGGCGCGCGCATCGTCGAGCAGGCGCATCGCGGTGTCCGCGTTGAATACACACGTCACTTCATGACCCATCATCTGCAACAGCGCTTCGGTGCCGGCTGCCACTTCGTCATTGTCTTCGACGAGCAGAATGCGCAGACCCTGCTGCATGTCGTTGCCGGCGACGACCGGCTCCGCCGGCGCCTCGACCTGCGTCGGCTCGCCGGTCGCGCGCGGCAGGTAAAGCCGCACCGACGTGCCCGCGCCGGTCGCGCTGTCGATCGCCGCGAGCCCGCCCGAGCGCTCGCAAAACGCGAACACCTGTGGCAAGCCAAGGCCGGTGCCCATGCCCTTCGGTTTGGTCGTGAAGAGTGGTTCGAATGCGCGCGACAGCACGTCGGGCGGCATGCCGACGCCGGTGTCTTCGAGCGATAGTTGCACAAAGTCGCCGGTCAGCGGAAAGCCGTCTTCGTGACGAAACGTGATGTTGCGCGCCCGCACCATGAAGCGTCCGCCGCTCGGCATCGCATCGCGCGCATTGACCGCGACGTTGATCAACGCGAGCTCGAGCTCCGCGACATCGACGCGAATCGGCCACACGCCAACGCCAATGTCCATCACAAGCGACACCTTCGCGCCGAGCGACGCGCGCAGCAGTTCGCGGCAGCCCGGCAACCAGCGCTCGATCGCAAGCGTCTCGTTGAGCAGCGGCTGCTTGCGTGCAACACCGAGCAACTGGCGCGTGAGCGACTGGCCGCTCTTCAGCGCACGTTCGATTGCCGACACTTCGCGATCGAATCCGGCCGCCTTGCTTCTACGCAGAATCTGCACGTTCGCCGACACGATCATCAGCAGATTGTTGAAGTCATGCGCGACGCTGCCGACCAGGTTGCCGAGCGCTTCCATCTTGCGCGATTGCCGGTACGCGGATTCGATCGACCGACGCATCGATGCTTCGGCCTGCCACCGTTCCCACGCTTCCTCTTCCGCGGCAAGGCGTTTCAGCGACACCCAGATCACGCACCACAGCACGACCGACGGCACGAACATCGCGAGAATCAGGACGCTCAAATGCCGGTACCACGCGGCCCAGATCGCCGACATGCGATAACCGCACGCGACGTACACCGGATAGGAACCGACGCGCCGGAACGCGACGATCTGCTTGTCGCCGTACATCATCGAATGCACTCTGACCACGCCCGCGCGCCGGCCTTCGGCAAGCGCTTCCGTGAACGGCGAGCGCTGCGGTTCGGCGGCGGCTCTGGGGCTGGGTGGATAGTGTGCGAGCACGGCGCCGTCGGTGCGGGTCAGGCCCATTGTCATCGGCGCGCCGATACCGCCAAGCAGATCGTGGTAGAAATCGCTGAAATACGCGGAGCGCAGCGCAACCGACACGATGCCCGCAAACGCGTTCGTGTCGTCACGGCGCGCGACGCCGGTGTTGAACACGATTTCGCCATCGGCCGCGCCGCCGGTCATTACCTTCGATACATGCTCGATCACGCTGCCGTTGCGGATGCCGATGAAATCGTCACGCGCGGCAATCGACATCGGTGGCGCCGGATAGAAGCGGCTACTGGCAAGCAACGTCCCTTCGCTACTGAAGATCGACATCGACGCGACTTGCGGGTAGCCGCCGCCGATCGAATCCAGCTTGTCGTGAATCTGCGCTTCGCGCGCGCGAATGCCGGCGTCGTCGAGGCCTTGCACCAGATCGACGACGCGCTCGTCGAGCGCCTCGTTCATATCGAACACTTTTAGCGCGTGCTCTTCCGCGACGCGCACGGTGCGCAACGTCAGGTCGGTCGCTTCCGCTTCGCGGGTGTGAAAGTCGTTGAACGCCATCACCGCCACGAACACGCACGGCAGAATGATGGCCGCCACCAGCAGCGCGATCAGCGTGATGCGCCGCACCGCGAAATTGTGTTCGGGGACGGCGGGGAATACGGTCTCTTCCGGCCGGCCGCCGGTGCCGCGGGATTCTTGAGCCGGTTCGCGCCGATCAGAAGTCATGGAGGACACCGCGGCAAGAGTCGGGAAGGGCGTGCACGACGTTTACTATCATAAGGCGGCCAGCGGCCATTACCGCGGCTCGGACAGCGTTCGGCGAGCGCGAACGCCCATGAAACAGTGACAAATCCGGAAGCGCAAACGTACACAAAAGCATATTCGGCGACATTTCATTCAGTAATAGTTAAAACGCCCCGATAAAACCGGTCATTTGAGTGACTTTTGATCGTGTAACCCCAATTTGGCGAGTTGCCTTTTCGCCAGTTTGATTCGAAAATCGCCTCCCAGACAATCAATGCGCTCGCCATGTCCGGGCGCAATAGCGCGAGGGCGCCCCGACATCCCAACCAAACGAGACGAAAGGGTCGTTCAATTGCCAGCGTCGCGGCACGGCATGCATTACGCCCGTCTTGCCGCGACGATTCTGCTACGGGGTGGGGTTCGAAAAATGCCGGCCATTATCGTCTTTCGACGCGCACTCGGGTTTTCTCACGTGCGCCGATTCTGCCCCGCGCAGCGCCGCACCCATTTGCCCTTTTTGTGCGCCCGACGTCATGGGGCGCGCGGCAGCATTTCACCTGTACGACAGCAAACGGCCAGCCGCTAAAGAACCGCCGGCAGCCGCCGATAATACGCACGAGACAATTCCGTTTACCGATTGATTTGCCGCTATGCCTTTGCCCATCGTGATCGCTGACGATTCGCTGCTCGCCCGGAAAGTGCTGACGAAAGCGCTGCCGGCGGACTGGGACGTCGAGATCACGTACGCGTCGAACGGCCGCGAAGCACTCGCACTGTACCGCGCCGGCAAGGCATCGGTGATGTTTCTCGACCTGACGATGCCGGATATGACGGGCTATCAGGTGCTGGAAGCGCTGCAGCACGAAGATCTGAATACTTTCGTGATCGTCGTGTCCGCGGACATCCAGCCGATGGCGCAGGAACGCGTACGCACACTGGGCGCGCTCGCCTTCATTCCGAAGCCCGTGACCCCCGAGGCGGTCCTACCCATCCTCAAGGAGTACGGCTTGTATGGCTGAGCCAGTTCTCAACGAAGACCAGCGCGACGCGCTGCAGGAGGTCGCGAATCTCGCGATGGGACAGGCCGCGCAGCGTCTCGCGCTGCTGCTCGACGCGTTTATCGAACTGTCGGTGCCGCGCGTGCGGGTGGTCGCGGTGCGCGACGCGGCGGACGCGTTGCGCGAGATGACCGGCATCAGCGAGACGGTGGCGGCGGTGCGCCAGGGATTCCGCTCGGACATCAAGGGCGAGGCGCTCGTGATCTGCAAGAGCGGTAACGTTCAGCAACTGTGCGCGCTGGTCAGCGATCCGTACGCCAAATCCGCGTACGAGGCGACGACCGAGGAAGAGCTGATTTTCGATATCGCAAATCTGCTGACCGGCGCGTGCGTGTCGTCGATCTTCGAGCAGCTTGGCCGCGCGCCGGTGTTCACCGCCCCTGGCATGCTCGGCCTCACGATGTCCCTTGACGACGTGTTCCAGCCGAAGGTGCTGGCCTGGAGCGTCGCGCTGCTAGTCGAAGTGAACTTCTCGCTGGAAGACCAGAGTTTTCGCGCGCATCTCGTGATGTTGATGGCTGAAGACTCGATCCGGCATATCCATCACGCCCTTGACGCGTTGTTGTCCAGCCTATGAATGTCTCGACTGCCTCTTTGAGCGATCTCGTGGTGGAACGCGTCGGCTTCGGCATTTTCGTGCTCGACCGGCAAATGAACGTGCTGATGTGGAACCGCTTCATGCAGGACCACAGCGGTTTGTCGGCGGAGCAGGTGGTCGGCAAGTCGATTTTCGCGAGCTTCCCGGAACTACCGCGCGTCTGGCTCACGCGCAAGCTCGAGAGCGTTTTCCAGCTCGGCAGCTTCGCGTTCAGCTCGTGGGAGCAGCGGCCGTATCTGTTCAAGTTCGACCATGACCGGCCGATTACCGGCGGCGTCGACTTCATGCAGCAGGACTGCACGTTCATGCCGTTGATGCGCGATCGCGAAGTCGAGGCAGTCTGTGTGACGGTATCGGACGTGACGCATGTGAGCATCGTGCAGCGCGAACGCGAAGAAGCGGTCGCCAAGCTGCAGGAGTACGCGGACCGCGACGGCCTGACCGGTATTGCGAACCGGCGCTACTTCGAAGCGCGGCTGCGCGACGAATACACGCGCTGGCAGCGTTATGGCGGGGACCTGTCCATCCTGCTGTTCGATCTGGACCATTTCAAGAAAATCAACGATCAGTTCGGGCACGTCGCCGGCGATTCCGTGCTCCGCGAGATGGCGCAACGCGTGGCCGGCGTGGTGCGCGTGCAGGATACGTTCGGGCGCTTTGGCGGCGAGGAGTTCGCGCTGTTGCTGCCGTGTACGCCGCTCGAGGACGCGATGCTGGTGGCTGAAAAAATTCGCAACACGATCGGCGACACGCCGGTCGACGTGCAAGGCGTCAGCGTGCCGGTTACCGCAAGCGTCGGCGGCGCGTCGGCGCGTACTGGCGTACCGGCTTACGAAGCGCTGATCAACGAGGCCGATGCGGCCCTCTACACAGCGAAACGGCAAGGGCGCAACCGCTCGATCGCATTCATCTGATGCTTGAGCCACGGCGGCTGCGGCGGGGCTGGCCGCGCGGATCGCGGCGGGCGCTCTGCCTGCGGCCGACTGTTTAGCGGCGGCTTACGAGGGCTGGTATACTTTCGCCCGATCCTGGCTTCCCAGCCGGCATATTCATTATTCGCGCGTGTCCGCGCGCGCGGGCGGCTTGCCCTGCGGGTAGGCATGACTTCTTGATCGCCTCGTCGCGGGCGCCTCAGCGGAGATAGTCTTGGCCGTTTCCAATCCAGTCGTGGACAACAACACGCAAACCGACGCCGCTGCCGTCACGTCGGGCAGCTCGTTCTACCTCGCCATGCGCATTCTGCCGGCGGCGCAGCGAGACGCGATGTACCACGTTTATGCGTTCTGCCGTGCAGTCGACGATATCGCCGACGGTGGCCAGCCGCCCGCCGAACGCGCTGCCGCGCTCGAGCGCTGGCGCGCCGACATCGATGCTTGCTACGCAGGTTCGCCGCGCGACTCGCTACGTGAATTGACCCGGCATATCCATACGTTTCATCTGCAGCGCGAAGACTTCCACGCGATGATCGACGGCATGGCGATGGATGCGCAAGCGGACATCTGCGCGCCGGACGAGGCGACCCTCGATCTTTACTGCGATCGCGTCGCGAGCGCGGCAGGCCGTCTGTCGGTGAGAATATTCGGGATGCAGGAGGAGCAGGGCCGCGACCTGGCTCACCATCTCGGGCGCGCGCTGCAGCTCACCAACATTCTGCGCGACATCGACGAAGACGCCGGGCTGAACCGCTGCTATCTGCCGCGCGAACTACTCGCACGCGAGGGCATCGCGGTGACCGACCCCGCGACGATCGCCGACGATCCTTCTCTTCCGCGCGTGTGCGCGACGATCGCCGAACGCGCGAAACAGCACTTCCGGGCGTCCGACGCGATCATGGATCAATGTCCGCGCATCCAGGTGCGCGCGCCGCGCATCATGTCGGCGGTCTATCACTGCCTGCTCGATCGCACCATCGACCGCGGTTTCGATATCCCGCGCACCAAAGTCCACAAGCCGCGTGCGCGGCTGTTGTGGATCCTCGCGCGGTACGCATTCTTCTGATGCGCATGCTGGTCCACGTGATCGGCGCAGGCCTCGCGGGCCTCGCCGCTGCAGTGCAATTGCAGCGGCGAGGGGCGCAGGTCGTGCTATACGAAGCGGCGGAGCAGGCGGGCGGGCGTTGCCGTTCGTACTATGACCGCACGCTCGGCGCGACCGTCGACAGCGGCAATCACGTGGTGGTGTCGGGCAACCATGCCACTTTGAATTACCTGCGCGCGGTTGGCGCGGGCGACGAACTGGTCGGGCCGAGCGAGCCGGAGCTGAATTTCATCGACGTCGCGACGCGTTCGCGTTGGACCGTGCGGCCGTCGCCGGGACGTGTGCCGTTCTGGATGCTCGACCCGGCGGCGCGAGCGCCACACACGCATATGGCGGACTATCTGTCGCTCGTGCCGCTGCTATTCGCGAAGCCGGGCCGCACGCTCGCGCAGACGATGCGCTGCAACGGCGTGCTATGGGACCGCATGCTGCGGCCGCTGCTGACGGTGATGATGAACGTCGAGCCGCGCGACGGCACGGCCGGGCTCGCTGCGATGGCGTTGCGCGAGACGCTCGTCACCGGCGGCGATGCTTGCCGGCCGCTGGTTGCGCGCAATGGGCTGAGCAGCGCATTTGTCGATCCGGCGTTGCGCCTGTTGCAGCATGGCGGCGCGACGATCCGGCTCGATGCGCGGCTCGACGGCATCGACTTTGCCGACGGCCGCGCGAGCGCATTGCATGTCGGCGGCGAGCGCATTGCGTTCGAAGCGGGCGAAGCGATGGTGCTGGCGGTACCGCCGCATGTCGCGCAGGCATTGGTGCCGGGCTTGCAGGCGCCGCAGCGCTTCTCGCCGATGGTGACCGCGCACTTCGCGGTCGAGCCGCCTGCCGGCCATCCGCCGACGGCGGCGCTGATCAACGGCACCGCGCACTGGCTGGTGGCCGCCGAGGGGCGTTTGTCCGTGACGGCCTACGGCGCCGACCGTCTCGCCGGCATGCCGCGCGACGCGCTGGCGCAGACGCTCTGGACCGACGTCGCCCAGGCTGCCGGCCTGCCGGCACAACCGCTGCCGGTGTGGCAGATTGGAGTCGACCCGCTCGCGACCTTCGCCGCGGTGCCCGACGAGGAGATGCGCCGCCCGGCGGCGCGCACCCGCTGGAATAACCTGATGCTTGCGGGCGACTGGACGGCTACCGGTCTGCCCGCGACGATAGAAGGAGCGATCCGCTCGGGCCAGAAGGCCGCGGATCTGCTTCTGAACGAACCGATGGAACGTCGATGAACGATTTATCCGTGGCCCAGCAGTTGCAATTGGGCGAAGCAAACCCCGCGGGCGGCGGCGCGCAAGCCGCGCAGCCGGCGGCGCCCAGTGTTGCGCTGGACGCGGCTGTTGCGCGCGCAACCGACGCGATTCTCGCCGCGCAGAAAGCGGACGGCCACTGGGTCTACGAACTGGAAGCCGATGCGACGATACCGGCCGAATACGTGCTGCTGGTTCACTATCTCGGCGAAAACGCGGACATCGAACTCGAGCAGAAGATCGGCCGCTATTTGCGGCGCATCCAGCTGCCCAATGGCGGCTGGCCGCTCTTTACCGATGGCGCGCTCGACGTCAGCGCGACGGTGAAGGCCTATTTCGCACTGAAGATGATCGGCGATCCCGAAGATGCCGACCATATGCGCCGTGCGCGCGAAGCGGTGCTGGCACACGGCGGCGCGGAGGCGGCGAATGTGTTCACGCGCGTGCTGCTCGCGCTGTTCGGCGTGATTTCGTGGCGCGCGGTGCCGGTGATGCCGATCGAGATGATGCTGCTGCCGCAGTGGTTTCCGTTCCATCTGTCGAAGGTGTCGTACTGGGCGCGCACGGTGATCGTGCCGCTACTGGTGCTCGCGGTGAAGCGTCCGGTTGCGCGCAACCCGCGCGGCGTGCGGATCGACGAGCTGTTCGTCGGTGCGCCGGTCAACACCGGCATGCTGCCGCGTGCGCCGCATCAGAGCAAGGGGTGGTTCCGCTTCTTCCGCTCGATTGATGCGGTTCTGCGCGTGAGCGATGGGCTTTTTCCGAAAGCGACGCGTGAACGCGCGATTCAGGCGGCGGTGGCATTCGTCGACGAACGCCTGAACGGCGAAGATGGCCTCGGCGCGATTTTCCCGGCGATGGCGAACTCGGTGATGATGTACGACGTGCTCGGTTACCCGGCCGATCACCCGCATCGTGCGATTGCGCGCCGCTCGGTCGACAGGCTGCTCGCCATTCACGAAGACGAAGCGTACTGCCAGCCGTGTCTGTCGCCGGTGTGGGATACGTCGCTGGTCGCGCACGCATTGCTTGAAACCGGCGATGCGCGAGCTACTGCCGCGGCTGCGCGCGGCCTCGACTGGCTGGTGCCGCTGCAGGTGCTCGACGTGCGCGGAGACTGGATTTCGCGTCGGCCCGACGTGCGGCCCGGCGGCTGGGCGTTCCAGTACGCGAACGCGCATTACCCCGACGTCGACGATACGGCGGTGGTCGTGATGGCGATGCACCGCGTCGCCGTGGACACGCAAACGCAAGCCTACGATGCGGCGATTGCGCGGGCGCGCGAGTGGATCGTCGGCATGCAGAGCAGCGACGGCGGCTGGGGCGCGTTCGAGCCGGAAAACACGCACTATCACCTGAACAGTATTCCGTTCTCCGATCACGGCGCGCTGCTCGATCCGCCGACCGCGGACGTATCGGGCCGCTGCCTGTCGATGCTCGCGCAGATGGGCGAACTGCCGGCGAACAGCGAGCCCGCGCGGCGCGCGTACGACTATCTGCTGAAGGAGCAGGAAGCCGACGGCAGCTGGTATGGCCGCTGGGGCATGAATTACATCTACGGCACCTGGAGCGCGCTGTGCGCACTGAATGCGGTGGGCATGCCGTTCGACCATCCGGCAATGAAACGCGCGGCGCAATGGCTCCTGTCGATCCAGAATGCGGACGGCGGCTGGGGCGAGGACGGCACCAGCTACAAACTCGAATACCGCGGCTATGAGCGTGCGACGAGCACCGCGTCGCAGACTGCGTGGGCGGTGCTTGCATTGATCTGCGCCGGCGAAGTCGACCATCCGGCAGTGGCGCACGGCATCGAGTACCTGGTGCGCGAGCAGCGCGAGCATGGGTTGTGGGACGAAACGCGCTTTACGGCTACGGGCTTTCCGCGTGTTTTCTATCTGCGGTACCACGGCTATCGCAAGTTCTTCCCGCTGTGGGCGCTCGCGCGCTACCGGCAGATGAAGCGGGCCGGCGAAACGCGCGTCAAGGTCGGCGTGTGAGCGCTAGTGCGCCGCCGGTGGCGGGCCATGTCGGCGCCGCGTTGCCTGTTATCGCCGTCACCGGGATGGCGTTCGAAGCCCGCATTGCGCGAGGCAATGGCGTCGATACGGTTTTCGCGGCGCGTGCCGATCTGCTCGAGCACGCGCTGAACGCCGCCGTTGCGCGCGGCTGCGCGGGCATCATCAGCTTCGGCACAGCGGGCGGGCTCGCGCCCGATCTCGAGCCCGGCGCGTTGATCGTTGCTGATGCGGTCGACGGGCCGCTTGGGCCCATTTCTATCGATATCGCCTGGTCCGATCGGATCGCCGCAGCGCTCGCGGCGACGCAGCTCGCATCAAGGCTGCACCGCGGCCCGCTGGCGGGCGTTGCAGCGCCGCTGACGGGCGCGGCGGACAAGGCGGAGCGCCATCGTTCGAGCGGCGCGCTCGCGGTCGATATGGAATCTCATCTGGCCGGCGCGATCGCCCATGCGCACGGCCTGCCGTTCGCGGTATGTCGCGCGGTGGTCGACCCGGCGTGGCGCACGCTGCCGCCCGCCGCGACGGCCGGCTTGCGGGACGACGGCAGCACCGCGATCGTGCCGATCCTGCGTGAACTGATCAAACAGCCGTCGCAGATTCGTCCTCTGATCCAACTCGCCGCGGATGCGCGCGCGGCCCGCGCCGCGTTAGTGGAGGCGCGACGTGCGCTGGAGCAGGCGGGCGCGCTTCGGCTCCAGTCCCGATAAACCGCGTCGACGCCTTCCTTCTGAATGGCACGTCATGAAGTGACAGCGGCCGCGCGCCTGCGGGTTGGGGCGTCGGCTGGCTGTAACGGCGAATGGGGGCCGTGAGGCGCTGCGGCAGGCCACGAAGACGGGCCGTAATGGCCTGCCAAAGTAGTCGCCTGGGCCGTCGGCCGGTGCGCCATGGCGGTGGCGCCGTGAGGCGGTGGCAGACCGCGAGGACAGCGCAGTGGCCGTGCCAAAGTAGCCTTGTGATTGCGGAGTTGCGGTCGCCTGGGCGCCGGCACATGCGAGGCCCCGGCTGGCGCGTAATGGCGATGCAGCGGTGGGCAGAGGCCGGCCGCGAGGACAGCGCAGCGGCCCAGCCAAAGCTCACTCGCTACTGCGGCGCCGCAGTAGCCGGCGCTGCTTCGCCCGGATCGGAATAGTCCGGCGCGGCCGCGCCGCCCTTGCTGTTACCACCCGACGAGCTATCCGGATCACTGTTATTCGGCAATGCCGGCGCGGAGTCGTTGCCGCCGCCTGCCGGCGCGCCCCCGGCACCCGGATCGGTGTACATCGGCACGCCCGCCGGCGCGGCACCCGAAGCCGGCGCGCCCGGCTCGGCACCGGAGTCTTCGGAATCGCCGTAGTCAGGCAGTGCCTGCGCCGGCGCACCCGCGCCGCGCAGCAGCGCGCGACGCTGCTGCGTGTACGCGTCGCGCACGAACGAATACTTGTCGAGTGCCGCCTGTTGCAGCAGGTTTGTCGCGCCTAGCAGATCCGAACGCACGCTGACGAACTGCACGCCATACAACGCCGTGCGCGGCTCCCAATCCAGGTAGTGAATCGGATTGAAGCGGAAATCGACTGCGAAGCCGATACTGTCGCGGAACGAACTCGGCCCGAACAGCGGCAGCACGAGATACGGGCCAGAAGGCACGCCCCAGCGTCCGAGCGTCAAGCCGAAGTCCTGCCGGTGTTTCGGCAGTCCGGCAGGCGTCGCGAAGTCGAGCAGGCCGCCGATGCCGAACACCGTGTTCATCGTGAAGCGCATCAGCGTCTCGGCCGCCTCGGTGATATGCAACTGCAGCAGGCTGTTGGCCAGATTGTCCAGATCGCCGATATTCGAAAAGAAGTTGCTGATCGCCTGACGAATCGGCTGCGGCGTGACCTTCTGGTAGCCCTTCGCGATCGGCACGGCGACGGCCGTGTCAACCTTGTCGTTGACGTTGAAGATCACGCGGTTCATCGGCTCGAGCGGGTCCCCGGGCTTGCGGTCCGGGCCCGTCGCACATGCGCTCATGAGGCCGGCGGCAAGCATCGCCAATGCGGCGGTTCGCATTTTCATGCATCAATCCTTTGTTTTTTCTTCGTCGTTACGCGGCGCACCCGCGGTTTGCCCATCAGTACCGGTTGAAATACCACAGCGCCGATCAACGTGCAGAAGAGCGACAGCGCGAGCAGCTTGCCCATGCTCGACGTGCCGGGGTGGTGCGACAGCCACAGGCTGCCGAACGCGGTCGCGGTGGTCGCCGCACTGAAGATCACCGCGTGCGTGAGGCTGGATTGCAGCAGGCCGGTTTCGCCGCGGCGCCATGCCATCACAAAGTAGATCTTGAACGCGACGCCGACGCCGAGCATCAGCGGTAGCGCGATGATATTCGCAAAGTTAAGAGACATGCCGAACACCACGCAAAGCTCAAGCGTGACAACGGCCGACACCAGTAGAGGAATCAGCGTGCGCAGCACATCGCTGAACCGCCGCAACGCGATCCATAGCAGCGTCGTGATCGCGACGAGCGCCCAGCACGCCGCCTGCACGAACGAAAGAATGATGACGTTCGCCGAATGCAGGATCGAAATCGGGCCACCGATCGTCGCCGGCTCGGCGTTTTTTACTGCTTGAGCGAAGCGGCGCAGCATCACGTCGTCGCCGGGGTCGGTGCCGGGCGGCACCTTCGGCGAAATCTCGACGAGTGCCTGGCCGGTCGGCGCGATCCAGTCGCGCACGATGTCGTGCGGCAGCGTCGCCTCGGTGATCGGCGACGGTTGCAGCAGGTTCGTGAGTTGCCGCAGCGCGATCCGCAGCGGCTCGGAGATCGCGGTTTCAGCACGGTCGCGGGTCGCGGCATCGGCGGCGGCCAGTTTGGCCAGCGCGGCCGACAGATGCTGTGCTTCAGCGGCTCCCGGGCCCGGGTGGTCGCCGGCGGCGAGCGAAAGCTGGTTCGCGGTGCGCTTTAACGCGTCGACCCGCACCGCGTCGGTTGCCGCCGGCGCGGGCGTCTGCGTGAGTGCCGGCAGTAATTGCTGCGCCGCGGCGGCGATCAGTTCGAGTTTTTGCGGTTGATCGGGCGGAATGAAAGTGGAGAGCGTCGTCGTGCGGCCGACTTCCGGCAGTTTCGACAGACGCGCCGCAATCGCGTCCGCGCCAGCGAGATTCGGCGCGAGCGCGCGAACGTTGTTCACGCCGGCTTCCGGTGAATCTTTCAGCGACAACAGCGTCGCCATCGATTCGGTATGCGGATCCTTCAGATGCAGCGGGTTGAAGTCGAAATGCAGACGCGCCAGCAGTGGCAATGCGCCGATGATCACGGCCAGCGTGATGATCAGTACGGGTTTGCGATTGCGGTCGAGATAGTCGTCGACGGGCGCGAGGAAGCTAAAGCCCGGAGACCCCGCTTCGCCGGGCGGATTGAACACTTTCAGCAAGGCCGGCAGCAAGGTCATGTTCGTGAAATACGCGATGAACATGCCGACGCCCGCAATTTTTCCCAATTCCGATACGCCGCGATACGCGGTCGGCAAAAACGAAAAGAAGCTTTCGGCGACGGCCACCGCGGCGAGCGTCAGCGGCACGCCGATGCTGTACGCAGTATTCACGAGCGCGGCCGCGAGCCGGTTGTCACGATGGCGCTCTTCGCGGTATTTGACGCCGTACTGAACGCCGAAGTCGACACCGAGCCCGACGAACAGCACCATGAACGCGACCGAGATCATGTTCAGCGCGCCGACCATCATCAGGCCGATCGCGGCCGTGATCGCCAGACCGACGAAGAGCGTGATCAGCACCGCGACGATCATGCGGCCCGAGCGCAACGCGAGCCACAAAATGAACAGGACTACCGCGAGCGTGATGATGCCGTTGACGGCCGCACCGTCCCGCACCGATGCGAACTCTTCGTCCGCGAGCGGCTGCTGGCCGGTCAGGCGCACCCGTGCGCCGTATTTCTGCTCGAGGTTCAGCGACGCGGCCGTCTTGCGGATCTGGTTCGATGCGTGCGCGCCCGCTTGCAACGCGCCATAGTTGACCACCGGCACGACCGTGACGAATGCGCGCGCGGGCTGCTTCGCTTCGCTCTTGTCGACCAGCGCGCGCCACGACATGACCGCCTGCTGACCCGCGAGCACGCGGTCGAGCGTGCTCGCGCTTTCCGACAGCAGATGGCTCATGTCGCTCAACTTCACCTGACCGATCGTCAGCGGCAGCTGAAGGCTGGTATTGAGCGTGTTCGCGAGGCCGGTGAGGCTGGGGTCGTGGGCGAGCGAATTGATCAGCGGCCGTGCCTTCGCAAGCTGCGAGGTGGTCGATTCGACGTCGCTCACCGATGGAAACAGCAAACCATTGCGTTCGAAGAATGGCCCGCCGCCCGGCTCGGTGACCCGTACGAACTCATTTTTTTCTTTTTGCAGTGCGGCACTGAGTTCGTCCGCGGCGGCGCCGGCAAATTCGGGCGCACCCGCCTCGACCACGACGAGGATCGTGCCGCCGCGATCGGGAAACGCCTGATCGATTGCGTTGTCGAGCGCAGCCCACTTCTCGTCGTTCTCGACGAGCTTGCTCACATCCGTGTTGATCTTGAAGTGGTGGGCGACGTAAAAGCCGCTCGCGATGGCAAGCGCGAGCGACACGCCGATCACCTGCAACGGACGGCGCACAGAGAAGACCGCTAGGCGGACGATGGATGACTTCAGCATGTAGGCGCAGAGCCCCTGTCATTGAATGGCATTTTCTGCAAGAGCGCTCAAGTATACCGACGCAACCTGGGCCGTAGGCGGATCGAAGGACGGGCATGCGTGTCAAAGCGATGTGACAAAGCCGTTATACTGGCCCTTCGCCCGCTGCCTTGCTGTGCTGGCGCCCATTGTTCAACGTACCGATCCACATATGAAACGTTACCTGACTGTTTTTATGGCAGCTGCCTTCGTGTCCACCGCGGCTATTGCACAAACCGCGCCTGAGGCTGTCGTGAAGAGCGCGGTGCAGGGCACGGTCGAGGCAATGAAGGCCGACCCTCAGGCACGCGGTGGCGATATGAATAAAATCACCGCCGTCGTCGAATCGCACTTCGTGCCTGCGACGAACTTCCAGCGTACGACGCGAATTGCGGTTGGCAATGCGTGGAAAACCGCCACGCCGGACCAGCAGAAACAGTTATATGAGCAGTTCCAGTTACTGCTGGTACGCACTTATGCATCATCTTTATCGCAATTGCGCGGCCAGGACGTGAAGTTCCGCTTTCTGCCCGCGAACGTCGGCGCCAGTGGCAATGATGCTGTCGTGACCTCCCATGTGCTGAGCAGCGGCGGCGACGATCAGATCGACTACCGGTTGGAGAAAACCCCCAGCGGCTGGAAGATCTACGACATCAACATGTTGGGCGCGTGGCTGATCCAGGTCTACCAGACGCAGTTTCAGGAGCAGCTGTCGAAAGGCGGCATCGATGGTTTGATCAAGTTCCTGACCGAGCACAACGCGCGCAACGCAGCTTGATTGCGCCGCATCGTTTCTGCACGGCGCTTCCTTCTTCTTTCTTCCGAACCGGGCCGGGCGCTGCATCACGTTTTCTTGCTGCGATGCTCGACGGCGAACTTGATCAACTCGGCCTGGCCGTCGATATCCAGCTTGCGCTTCAGATTCAGCCGATGCGTTTCGACGGTCCGCACCGATAGTCCATTGCGCTGTGCAATCTGTTTGCTCGACAGACCTTCGGCCAACGCATCCAGAATGTCCCGTTCGCGAGGCGTGAGACGCGCAAGCGGCGATTGCGCAGCTGATGCGTGGATCATTCGCACGCCGAGTCCCGCGCTGAAGAATGTCTGCCCGCCCAGCACCGCGCTAATCGCGCGGATGATCTCGGTGGCGGGCGAGTCTTTCAGCACATAGCCGCTTGCGCCCGCCTGAACCGCTTGCGTGACGTACTCGATGTTGTCGTGCATCGACAGCATCAGTACGCGGATATCCGGGAAACGCTGGCGGAATATGCCGGCGAGCGTGATGCCATTCATGCCGTTCATGCCCACATCCATCAGCACGAGATCCGGCCGGTGTTCGGATGCAAGCGCGATCGCTTCGTCGGCGTTGCCCGCCTCGCCGACCACCGCGAAGCCCGGCACGGCTTCGAGGCGGGCGCGCAGGCCGTCGCGCACGAGCGGATGATCGTCGACGAGGATCAGGCGGGCGGTGTCGGGCGACGCATCGCTCATGGTCGGTCCTCCTGCGTAACCCGTGCGCCTGCGCTGGATGTCTCGGCTGATGTTTGCGCACGGGTGCTGGCCGCAGGCACCGGTACCGAGGCCTTCACGACCGTGCGCCCCGGCTGCGACGCGAGTGACAGCGCACCGCCCAGTGCTTCGAGCCGCTCGCGCATGTTGCGCAAGCCGACGCCGGCATACGGGTCAGCCTGCACGCGTTCGACGTCGAAGCCGCATCCGTCGTCTTCGATGGTCAGCGCGATGGTTTGCGCGGAGATGTCGAGCGCGAGTAGGGCCTTCGATGCGCGGGCGTGCCGCACGATATTCGTCAACGCTGCCTGCGCGATGCGGAAGAGGACGGTATTGACCGCGTCGGGCAGCAGCATTCCCTGTGCCTGGCCGCGTCGCGCGAATTCGATCGTCACGCCGGATTCAGCGCTCAGTTCGCGCGTGAGTTGTTCAAGTGCGGCGGCGAGGCCAAGGTCATCCAGCATCGAAGGCCGTAACGCGTGCGAGATACGCCGCACCTCGCGCAGGGTGTCCGCGAGCCGCGTCAGGCTAGTGGATAACGCGGCTTCCGCGGCCGGCTCGCGCACGTCGCTGCGTTCGAAGCGCGCGAGCGCTGATTCGAGCAGCAGCTTGATCGACACCATCATCTGGCTGATGCCATCGTGCAGCTCGCGCGACAACCGCGCGCGTTCATTCTCCTGCGATGCGACGACCTGTTGTGCGAGGCGCCTGAGCTTCGCATCAGCGCTGCGATATTCGCTGACGTTCAGAACCAGCGCGCATAGCGAGATCACGCACAGGCCCGCGAGTGCGATGCCGCCGATCCACATCATCGTGCGCTCGATGTTCGACGACGCGCGCTGATCGATGCGACTCAGCGTGGTGTCGACGTCGTCCAGATAGATGCCTGTGCCGAGCATCCAGCCCCAACGTTCGAGCGGCACCACATAGCCGAGCTTCGGCGCGAGCTTACCGGTCGTCGGACGATGCCATACGTATCGCACATAGCCGCCGCCTTGCGCCGCGGCGGCGGTCAGCTGCTGGATCGTGAGCGACCCGGCCGGATCGCGCAGCGTCCACAGATCGCGCCCAACCAGATCGGGCTCGCGCGGATGCATCAGCGAGCGGCCGTGCATGTCGTAGACGAAAAAGTAGCCATCCTGACCGAACTCCAGCTTTTCCAATACCGCGAGCGCGCGGCTGCGCAACGCCGCGTCGTCGTCCGGATTCGCGCCGGCCGCTTCGTAGAGCGGCGCGATCGCGCTCATCGCGAGATCGACGTAGTGACGCAACTCGATTTCCTTGCTCGCGAGATACGCGGCCTGCATCGTGGCGTGCTCGGTTTGCGCGAGCATCGTGGCCTGGTGGCGCACGCCGATTCCAATGCCGCCGATCGCCACCAGGAACGGCACGATCGCGAGCAGGAATATCTTCGCTTTGAGATTCATCGCTGAAAAGTCTGCCAGATGGCATACGTAGTAATACGTAGCGCGCATACGTAGTTGTGCGCTTGTGACACCGGGGGCGAAAGCGAATACTACACGCCCGGAGCATGGTAGACATACGATCGTCCGTCGGCTCCTCGCATTCACTGATTGAATTCGTATAACTAAACAGGAGACTCCATGAATCGGGCTTCCGGATTCCTGGTATGGACGGCAGTCGCGCTGCTCGGCGCGTTCGCGTTCGGCACGATTGCACTCGCAAACGGTGAACGCGTCAGCGCACTGTGGGTCGTGATTGCCGCGGTTTGCGTGTATCTGATCGCCTATCGCTTTTATAGCCGCTTCATTGCGAACAAGGTCTTGCAACTGGACGGCGATCGCATCACGCCCGCTGTGCGGCACAACGACGGCCTCGACTATGTGCCGACCAACAAATACGTGCTGTTCGGTCACCATTTCGCTGCGATCGCCGGCGCCGGGCCGCTCGTCGGTCCTGTGCTCGCCGCGCAGATGGGTTATACGCCCGGCATGCTATGGATTCTCGCCGGCGTCGTGTTCGCGGGTGCGGTGCAGGATTTCGTCGTGCTGTTTATCTCCGCGCGACGCGACGGCCGCTCCCTCGGCGACCTGGTCAAGATGGAACTCGGCACCGTGCCGGGTGTGATCGCGCTGTTCGGCGCGTTCCTGATCATGGTGATCATCCTCGCGGTGCTCGCGCTGATCGTCGTGAAGGCACTGACGAACTCGCCGTGGGGCACATTCACGGTTGCCGCGACCATTCCGATCGCGCTGTTCATGGGCATCTATACGCGCTTTATCCGGCCCGGCCGCATCGGTGAAGTGTCGATCATCGGCTTCGTGCTGCTGATGGCGGCGATCGTGTTCGGCCAGCAGGTGCATGACTCGGCGGAACTCGCCGCGTGGTTCACGTTCAGCGGCACGCAACTCACATGGATTCTGATCGGTTATGGCTTCGTCGCGTCGGTTTTGCCGATCTGGTTGCTGCTCGCACCGCGTGACTATCTGTCGACGTTCCTCAAGATCGGCACAATCGTCGGGTTGGCAATCGGCATTCTGGTGGTCGCGCCGGAACTGAAGATGCCGGCATTGACGAAGTTCGTCGATGGCACGGGCCCGGTATGGTCCGGCAATCTGTTCCCGTTCCTGTTCATCACGATCGCGTGTGGCGCGGTGTCCGGGTTCCATTCGCTGATTTCGTCGGGTACGACGCCGAAGATGCTCGATAACGAGCGCAACGCGCGCTTTATCGGCTACGGCGCGATGCTGATGGAATCGTTCGTCGCGATCATGGCGCTGGTGGCTGCTTCGGTGATCGAACCCGGCATCTACTTCGCGATGAACGCGCCGGCGGCCGTGCTCGGCACGACGCCGGACGCGGTCGCGCAGACGGTGTCGCAATGGGGCTTCCTGCTGACGCCGGACATGCTGACCGAAACGGCGAAGGCAGTCGGTGAAACAACCATCGTCGCGCGTGCCGGCGGCGCGCCGACGCTCGCGGTCGGCATGGCGCAGATCCTTCATCAGGTCATCGGCGGGCAGGCGATGATGGCGTTCTGGTATCACTTCGCGATCCTGTTCGAAGCGTTGTTCATTCTGACCGCGGTCGATGCCGGCACGCGTGCGGGCCGCTTCATGCTGCAGGATCTGCTGGGCACATTTCACCCGGCGTTGAAGCGCACGGAATCACTGCCGGCCAATCTGATCGCAACCGCGCTGTGCGTGGCGGCGTGGGGTTACTTCCTGTATCAGGGCGTGGTCGATCCGCTCGGTGGCATCAACACGTTGTGGCCGCTGTTCGGTATCTCGAATCAGATGCTCGCCGGCATTGCACTCGTACTCGGCACGGTGGTCCTCTTCAAGATGAAGCGCGAGCGTTACGCATGGGTCACGCTGGTGCCGACCGTCTGGTTGCTGATCTGCACGTTGACCGCGGGCTGGCAGAAGATTTTCGACGCGAATCCGAAAATCGGCTTTCTTGCGCATGCGGCGAAGCTTCGTGCGGCAGCGGATGAAGGCAAGATCGTCGCGCCCGCTAAATCGCTCGCACAGATGCAGCGCGTGATGTTCAACGACTACGTCGATGCGGCGCTCGCGGGCCTGTTTATTCTCGTGGTCGTTAGCATTGCGGTGTATGGCGTGCTGGCGGTGCTGCGCGCGCGCCGCGCCGATCGGCCGACGGTGCTGGAGGCGCCGTTCGACACGATGCCGGCCACTCGCGCGCGCGGTGCGAACTAAGCGAGGCGTGCGCGATGTTCTCGAATCTTCGCGACGACCTCAAGACCGCAGGCCGCTATCTGGGCGACACGCTGCGCCTGATGGTGGGCCTGCCGGACTATGACACCTATGTCGCGCATATGCGCGACACGCATCCCGACCGTCCGGTGATGACCTACGACGAGTTTTTCCGCGAACGTCAAAACGCGCGATATGGGTCGGGTGCGGGAAAGTGCTGCTGAGCTGAACGGGAGCGGGCGTCACGCTGCATCAGAGGCAACGCAGCGAAGCCAAGCCAAGCCGCAAAATGTAAAAAGCGCAACGGTGTGAGCCGTTGCGCTTTTTTTGCTCTCCGCATGAATTGAAGCTGGCGGCCGCAAACCGCCGTGCGCGATCAGTTCATCGCGGCAGCCGTCTCGACCTTCTTGCCCTTGCCGGTACGCTTGATTTCTTCCAGCTTGATCTCGACGTGGCGCGAGAACACGTACTCTGCCGGACGCTGCTTGTCGAGCGGAATATCCTTCGCGAACGCGCCGGTGGTCTTCGGGCCATTCATGCTGACCTTCAGCGCCTTCAGCGGATGCGTGACGGTATCCACCACCGCAGTCGCTTCGAAGCCGCTGTGGACCATGCAGTCCGCGCACTTCTCGTAGTTGCCGGTGCCGTACTGGTCCCAATCGGTGGTTTCCATCAGTTCCTTGAAGGTCTTCGCATAACCTTCGCCGACTAGGTAGCACGGACGCTGCCAGCCGAACACCGTACGCGCCGGGTTGCCCCACGGCGTGCACTTGTACGTTTGATTACCGGCGAGGAAGTCGAGGAACATCGCCGACTGGCTGAACGACCAGTTCTTGCCGTTGTTGCCGCGCTTGAAAATTTCGCGGAACAGGTGCTTGGTCTTTTCGCGGTTCAGGAAGTGCTGTTGATCCGGTGCGCGCTCGTACGCGTAACCCGGCGACACGGTGATGCCATCGACGCCCAGCGGCTTCAACGTATCGAAAAACGCGGCGACGCGCTCAGGCACCGCGTCGTTGAACAGCGTGCAATTGATGTTGACGCGAAAACCGCGGCGTTTCGCTTCGCGAATCGCGGCGACGGCCTTCTCGTACACCCCTTCCTGCGACACGGAATGGTCATGCATGTCCTTGTCACCGTCGAGGTGCACGGACCAGACGAAATACGGATTCGGCTCGTAGTCGTCCATTTTCTTTTCCATCAGCAGCGCGTTCGTGCAGAGGTACACGAACTTCTTGCGCGCCATGATGCCCTTGACGATTTGCGGCATTTCCTTATGCAGCAGCGGCTCGCCGCCCGCGATCGACACGACGGGCGCACCGCACTCGTCGACAGCTTCGAGGCATTCAGCCAGCGACAGCCGCTGATTCAAAATCGGATCCGGGTAGTCGATCTTGCCGCAGCCATTGCAGGCAAGGTTGCAACGAAACAGCGGTTCGAGCATCAGTGCGAGCGGATAGCGCTTATTCCCCGACAGGTGCTGGCGCATGATGTAGGCGCCCACCCGAACTTTCTGTAGCAGCGGAATAGACAAGACGTTCTCCTTAAACTTCGCGTGCAGCGAGTGGTTGCGTCAGTTTCGACGGCAACTTGAATTCAACTTTCTCTTCACGGCCCGCCATTGTCGTGACTTCGACGGGGCTCAACGCGCGCAGCGCATTAATCACGTGTTCGACCATTTCTTCCGGCGCCGATGCGCCGGCCGTGATGCCGACGGTTTGCGCATTCGCGAACCATTCCGGCTTGACTTCCGTACCGTCGGCGACCAGGTAGCTCGGCACACCGGTTTCGCTACCGATTTCGCGCAACCGGTTCGAGTTCGAACTGTTGGTCGCGCCGACCACCAGCAGCACGTCGACCTGGCTGCTCAACTCGCGGACCGCCGCCTGCCGGTTTTGCGTCGCGTAGCAGATATCGCGCGTATCCGGTCCGACGATGTCGGTAAAGCGGTTCAACAGCGCATCGATAATGCCACGGGTGTCATCGACCGACAGCGTCGTCTGCGTAACGTACGCCAGGGGCGTACCGATGGGCAGATCGAGTTTTGCAACTTCGGCTTCGCTTTGGACCAGCAAAACCTTGCCCGGAATCTGGCCGATCGTGCCCTCGACTTCCGGATGCCCGGCGTGGCCGATCAGAATCAGCGTGCGGCCCGCGGCGACGTACTGGCGGCCCTGCACATGCACTTTCGTGACAAGCGGGCAGGTTGCGTCGAGCACGTCGAGGCCGCGCTGTTCCGCCGCGCGTTCGACGCTTTGCGCGACGCCGTGCGCGCTGAAAATGGCGACCGCGCCTTCGGGCACTTCATCGAGTTCTTCGACGAAGCGAGCGCCCTTTCTGCGCAGGTTATCGACCACATGCCTGTTGTGGACGATTTCATGGCGCACGTACACGGGTGCGCCGTGTTGCTGCAACGCGCGGTCGACGATTTCGATCGCGCGTACAACGCCCGCACAAAAGCCGCGGGGTTGAGCAAGGATGACTCGCATATGCTGGCGAACTCCGACTGACGCGGGGTCTTTGACGATGAAATCGGTAAAAACGACTCGATCGCCGCGTCCATTATTAGTTGACGTCTTAAAACCGACAAAAAGCCACAGGTTGAAGACCAAACGCGCATTCTAACGCTAACGTGGCCCGTTTGCCTCCACGCCCTTTCGGGCGGCGGCGCGGCGCGGCAAAAATGACTCGATGCGCAGGCGGCACGCAACCTTTAAACTATGGGCCCGCGCGGCCGGAGCTACTGTGACGCCGCTTGCTGAATGTGGAATCTAGAGGCTCGCTGGATGGAAGTCCACCATTACGATCATTGTCCTGTTGCAAACGCGCCGCAGTCGGCGGCCACGTGTGAGTCCGGCGTGAGGCGGCGAGTGCCGGCCATTCCGGTCATTCGTGCGGCCAGGCGATCACCCGGCGAAGAGGCCCTCGCATGAGCGCGGCGGTGCTGTTCATCCTCAGTTGTCTGTCGCTTCTGATCTGGTGCGTGCTGCTGTTTGCGCGCGGCGGGTTCTGGCGCGCGCGTCCGGCCGTGCCGCTCGCGACAGATGCACGCGACGCGTGGCCGGCCGTCGTCGCGGTCGTTCCAGCGCGCAATGAAGCCGACGTGATTGGTGCCGCGCTGACGTCCCTGCTCAAGCAGGACTACGCGGGCGCGTTTCACGTCGTGGTGGTCGACGATCACAGCACCGACGGCACCGCGGACGCCGCACGCGCCGCCGCGCTCCAGCTTCAATGCCCGGACCGTTTGACCGTGGTGCTCGCCAAGCCGTTGCCGGCGGGCTGGTCGGGCAAGGTGTGGGCGCAATCGCAGGGCATCGAGGCGGTCCGGGCGCACGGTCTGCCGTCCGACTACCTGTTGCTCACCGATGCGGATATCGGCCATCCAGCCGATGCCGTCGCGCAACTCGTCGCGCGTGCCGATGCCGAAAAGCGGGATCTCGTGTCGCTGATGGTCCGTTTGCGCTGCGATTCGTTCTGGGAAAAAGCGCTGATCCCGGCGTTCGTGTTTTTTTTCGCGAAGCTGTATCCGTTTTCGTGGGTCAATAATCCGCGCAATCGCACCGCGGCTGCCGCGGGCGGTTGCATGCTCGTGCGTCGTAGCGCGCTCGAGGAGGCTGGCGGCATCGAGTCGATCCGTGACGCGCTGATCGACGATTGCACGCTTGCCGCGCGCATCAAGCATCGCGGCGAAGGCCGTCACCCGATCCGGCTGGACGTGGCCGCGCGTAGCCTGTCGTTGCGACCCTATGACGACTGGCAGGAAATCTGGAACATGATCGCGCGCACCGCGTTCACGCAACTGCACTACTCGGCGTGGCTGCTGGTTGGCACGGTGGCCGGCATGGTGATCATTTATATGGTGCCGCCGGTGGTCGCACTGACGCTCGGTCCGCTTGGCTGGCCGGCGTGGCTCGCATGGGGCGCGATGTGCTGCGCGTATGCGCCGATGCTGCGTTACTACGGCCGTTCGCCGTTCTGGGCGCCGTTTCTGCCGCTCATCGCGCTGTTCTACGTGAGCGCGACGATCGGGTCGGCGGTGCGGTACTGGCGGGGCAAGGGCGGGCAGTGGAAGGCCCGCGTCCAGGCGCCGGCGCAGGAACGATAGGACACGCATGCTCATGACTGCATCGACCACCTGGCGCCGCCTGCTTTGCATCGGCGCACTGTGGCTCGGTTTGATGCAGATTGCATGGGCCCAGCAAAGCGGTAACGCGCGGACGCAGAGCGACGTCGCCACGTCGGCATTGGCCGCGGACCTCACCGCCGCGAGCAACCCGTCGCCGGACAGCGTCCACGCGACCAGTGACCATGTTTCGGACTATCTCGCGAAGAAGTTCGGCGTCGCGAAAGAAAAGGCGGTGCAGATCTCGAACGCGGTCCGCGTTGCGTCGGAAAAATACGCTCTGCCGCCGGCGCTGCTGCTCGCAATCATTTCGATCGAATCGCGCTTCAAGGAAAAGGCCAAAGGCCGTAATGGCGCAACCGGTCTGATGCAGGTGGTGCCGAGCGCGCATCGGCCGTTGCTGAAGAACGTGAAAGATCTGACGGAACCCGTCACCAATATCGAAATAGGGTCGGCGATCCTGTACGGCTACGCGAAGTCCGCGGGCGGCGACCTGAACGCGGCGCTGAAGAGCTACGGTGGTTCAAAGGCTTATGCCGATATGGTGAGTCTGCGGGCGAGGACGTTCGCGCCGGTCGTCGAGCCGCAAGACGGGACCGCGGTGACATCGCCGAGCATCCGGGCCGACGCCTGCGACGCGCGTTGGACGACGTTCTGCATTCGGCCCATCGCGTGGCCGGGCCCGACGGCCGACCTGACGGAAAGCGCGTCCGACCCGACAGCACCGCAGGCGATGCCTCTGCCGGGCGTGCTGTTGCCGCTGCTGCGTTAAACGTGCAGCCGACGCCGGCCTACCGCTGCCGTGTCGGGACTTAGTCTTACAGCCGTCACGCCTGCGTCAGCATCATGTACATCTGAATCACCATATCCGGCGAAAACGTGAACGGCACCCATCCGTGGCCAGTGTGACGCATCACCAGCAGGCGGTCGCCATTCGACTGCTTCTGCACGGCCATCATCGGATTTTTCGTCGAAACGAAACGCCAGCCCGCAGGCAGATTGGCTGGCGCTTCCGGCTGCATCGACGCGCGCGCATTCGACAGTTCCTCGATGAGCTGGCCGACCTGCAACGGATGCAGCAGTACTGTCTGGCCGCCGATGGTCATCGCGATTTCGTTCTGGCTTGGCCGCTCGATGTGCAGCGTGGGTTTGTCAGCGGGTTGCGGTTGCGTGTCTCGATGGGCGTCGGTGCGGCTGCTGTCGACGTCGCCGCTGGCGACCGGGTCCGCATGCGCGTCCGTTTGCGCGGATGACGCGGTGGCCGCTGACGTGCCGGCCGATGCCGACGTGGTGGATGCCGCAGCGACCGATGCCGCGGCGGCGTGAATGAGATCATCGACGCTCGCTTCGAGCGCGCCGATCTGTTCCTGAAGGTTCATGCGACGGTTCTCTGAGAAGACCCGCGATTTTACCTTTCGGATAGTCCTTTTACGCTCGGCCGCAGCGGCCGACGTTGTAACAAAATGCAGCGCGCGCGTGGACCCATCGTGCGCGCCGCTGTGAAACCGCGCGCTTGCCGCGTGCGCTTCACCGGTTCAGATACCCCGCCTCGCGAAACCAGTCGAGCGCATCCTTTAGCCCTTCGCGATACGGTCGCGCGTGGTAGCCCAGTTCGCGCTGCGCTTTCGCCGACGTGAAGTACATCTTGTTCTTCGACATCTTCAGCGCGTCGACAGTCACGAACGGTTCGCGCTTCGTCACCTTCGCGACGGCTTCGGCGCCAAGCGCGAGCGGGTAGAGCGGCCAACGCGGCAGACTGATGGTCGGCGGCTTGCGATTCGACAGCGCCGCGATGTCGGCGAGCATCGTCTGCAGCGGCAGATTCTCGCCGCCGAGAATATAGCGTTCGCCGATCTTGCCGCGCTCGAGTGCGAGAAAATGCCCGGCGGCGACATCGTCGACATGCACGAGGTTCAGGCCCGTATCGACGAACGCTGGTATCTTGCCGGTCGCCGCTTCGACGATGATGCGCCCGGTCGGCGTCGGCTTCACGTCGCGCGGGCCGATCGGCGTCGACGGATTGACGATCACCGCCGGCAAGCCGTCGTTTGCGACCATCCGTTCGACCGCGCGCTCCGCGAGCACCTTGCTGCGTTTATAGACACCGACCGCCTGCTGCGGCGTCATCGGCGCGGTTTCGTCGACGGACTGCCCGGAGCCCGTCACCTTCAGCGTCGCGACGCTGCTCGTATAGACGATGCGCTCGACGCCCTCTTTCAGCGCGGCGCGCATCGTCGCTTCGGTGCCTTCGAGGTTCGCGCGCTCGATCTCGCTTGGGTCGGGCGCCCACAGCCGATAATCGGCCGCGACATGCATCAGGTAGCGTACGCCGCGCAACGCAGCGCGCATCGATGCTTCGTCGCGCATATCGCCGACCGCCACTTCCGCGTCGAGCGCCTCGATATTGCGGCGCGGACTGGTCGCGCGCACCAGCACGCGCACCGCGAAGCCTTTCTGTTGCGCGATGCGCGCCACCGCCGAGCCGACGAAGCCCGATGCGCCGGTGACGAGCATGAGATCGCGATTCTGATCAGTCATTCCTCTGTGGTTCCCCGCTTGACAGTTGTCGGATTGTACGTGGGCGGAGATGTCGCGTGGCGGTTGCCGGCATGTCGCGCGACGGGGATCGATGTTGCGTGTGCGGGCATTCGGTCTGCGACGCGACTAGAATGCCCGCTTGAAGGACGGCTTTAAGGACACACAGGAGAAGAGAGCATGACCAGCACAGATCTCGATTCGCGAATCGAAACGTACTACGCGCGCGTCAGAGGCGTGGTGCAAGGCGTGGGCTTTCGCCTGGCGACGGTGCGCGAGGCGCACGCGCTCGGTATCAAGGGCTGGGTGGCCAATCTCGACGACGGTTCGGTTGAAGCGCTGTTGCAAGGACCCGCGAACCAGGTCGACCGGATGCTCACGTGGCTTCGGCATGGTCCGCCCGCCGCGCGTGTGACCGAAGTGACCGGCGAAGAGCGCATGACGGACAAGCGATACGAGCGTTTCGAGCAGCATTGACGCCAGTGCAACTGCGTGCGGCGTAATGTGGCGTCGCGCGGTGCGAATACGGCCCGCGCCGGCAACGCCGTCTCACGCTGATGTCACCGCGCGACCAGCAAGCTCTCCGCAAAACCCCAATCCTCCTCGACCCACTGTTGCCGGCATGCGAAGCCTGCATCGTGTGCGATGGCTTCGATTTCGCTGACGCGGTACTTGTGGCTGCTCTCGGTCCAGATCGTTTCGCCGGCTTCGAGCGTCACGTTCAACTGCGCTGCGCGCACCTGTGCCGTGACGCGGCGCTTTGCACGCAAATGCATCTCGACGCTGCGCGCATCCGGATTGAATCGCGCAACATGCTCGAACGCATCGAGATCGAATGTGCCGCCCAGTTCGCGATTGATACGCGCGAGCAAGTTCAGATTGAAGGCTGCGGTGACGCCAATCGGATCGTCGTAGGCGGAGATCAGCACGGGCACCGGCTTTTCGAGGTCGGTGCCGAGCAGCAGCGCATCGCCGGGCATCAGCATGCCGCGGATGTCGCGCAGAAAGCGTGTGGCCGCGAGCCGGCCGAAGTTGCCAATCGTGCTGCCGAGAAACAGCACCAGTAGCGGTTCGTCGCGCGAGCGGCGCTTGCTGACTTCGGCGAGCCCGGCGAGATAGTCGCGCTCGTAACCGACGATCGAAAGGCGCTCGAGATCGCCGAGCTCACGGCGACATAATTGCAAAGCGGTGCGCGAAATTTCAATTGGCGAATAGGTGGTCGACGTCGTTGGGCGTTTCTTGCATAAAGCTTCCAGAATGCGCCGCGTCTTGCGGCCGCTGCCGCTGCCGAGCTCCGCGACGATCGCATTGTGCGGCACGTGCGCGACGATATCGCCCGCATGCCGCGTTAGCAATCGCTCTTCGGCGCGCGTGACGCCATATTCGGGTAGTGCGGTAATCACTTCAAAGAGTGCGGAGCCGACTTCGTCGTACAGATACATCGACGGCAGCTCCCGTTGTGGCGCATGGGTCAGGCCGGCTCGCACGGCGTCGGCGAATTCGGGAGAGACGTCGTGCGATAGGGCTGGCTGGGTCATGTTCGCTCCATGTTGTGTCGTCCGGCGGCGGCCTGCAATGCTGCCGGTCATTGGGGTTCGCGCGCACGAGCGATGCGATGATCGTCGCGCACGATAGGCGGGCATAGCCGCGGCTTGACGTGCAATTAAAAAGGCATTGCGTTCAGCATCCACGGCGGCGAAGACACCGTGTCAAGCAAGAATCGCGCTTACGGGTTACGTCGATGTGTCCCGACGTGAATGGACCGTGAAAGGCGTGAAGGTTACGTTCTACTCCAATGTGCGAAATCATGCACGCACCCATTCGTATGCCGGTTGCTACCCATCGGATAGACGAGGCGTCTAGAATGCCGGCTTGGCCGGCAATGGATGCCCTCGCCTGACACCTCTGTCGATCATTATCCGCACCTTCGAAACAATCGCTTGCATGAACAACTATATGGCCGCGGTACAACAGGTTGCACATCAGGTTGCACATCGCCGATCGGCGTGCGGCAGGATTGCACGTCCTGTTCCCGAATGGACTTTGGCTCGATGAGCACCTACCAGCCTGGGCGCGGCATCGCATTGTCGGTTAGCGCATCTGCGCTCTTCGCATTGCTGTCGGTCTACGCGACGTTGCTGGCGCCTTTAAGCGGGCTCGATATTTTTGCGTGGCGTGTGCTGTGGACTGCGCCCGGTGCGCTGGCGCTGATTGCATTGCGCTCGCGTCTGCCCGAACTGCGCACGCTAGTGACACGCGCGGTAACCGAGCGCTGGACGGCGCTCGCGCTGATCGTCAGTGCGGCATTGCTGGGCGTACAGCTGTGGGTGTTCTTGTGGGCGCCGCTGCATGGACGCATGCTCGAAGTGTCGCTCGGCTATTTCCTGCTGCCGCTGACGATGGTACTGACCGGGCGCTTCTACTATCGCGAGCGGCTCGACTTGCTGCAATGGGCGGCGGTCGGTTGCGCGGCGCTCGGTGTCGCGCACGAGTTGTGGGTGACCGGCGCGTTTTCATGGCCGACCGTGCTTGTCGCGCTCGGCTACCCACCGTACTTCGTCTTGCGTCGCAAGATCAACGCGGACTCGCTGACCGCGTTCGCCGTCGAAATGACGCTGCTATTCCCGGTCGCGGCCGTGATGGTTGCAACCGGCGGCTCGTTGAACCTGCTGGCCGGCCGGTTCGATATGTGGCTACTGTGGCTGCCGGGCCTCGGACTGCTGAGCACGGTTGCGCTCGGATCGTATCTGAAGGCGAGCCGGCTGTTGCCGATGGCGCTCTTCGGCATTCTCGGATATGTCGAGCCGGTGCTGCTCGTGCTGGTGTCGGTGACATTGCTTGGCGAACACCTGTCTACTGCCCAGCTCGCGACGTATGTGCCGATCTGGCTTGCTGTCGCGTTGACCGCATTGCATGGCGCGCGGCTGATCCGGCTGCAGATGCGTTAGAAGGCTGCCACGTGTTCATGTGGGTGGCGCAGGTCGCACGATCGGATCGTAGCCACCCAGATTGGCAAGCGGGTGAGCCGTTTGTGATCGCAACTGCGCGGCGACCTTTTCGACGGGCGTTTTGTCGAGTGAACCCGCAACCGCGTTCGCGACAATGCCCGTCAGCAGCAGAAAGGGTGTCACCACCGGCCCAACCGCGGGAATGTACGGGGTGATCATCGCCGCTGTATTGATCGTCGACGCGGCAAGTTCGGCATCGGCGGCTGTGCTGCCTTTTCCTTGCTTCGCTTTCTCGATGTAACTGGAAAGCTTGATCCCGTATTCGGCCAAGGCTGGAACGAGCAGGCCCGCACTTGCGTAGCCCATCAACTTGACACCCCCAGGAATCGACCAGTTTTTACCTCCCCATACGTTGGCCCGGTTGAGTTCGACGTTGAACGAAAACTTTTGAAAAGAGCTTTTTAACTGATTGGCGTTCTCCTGGAGTTCCGTCGCCAGCGCATTTAACCTTGCGCGGCTCGTATTGACCCACGGCACGCCACGTGTGCTGAGCGGTTGATAAGCTTGCGCCACGCGCCCGGCAGACTGAACGATCCGGCGAGCGGATTCGTCGATCCCAGTCTGAACTTCGATGTCGGCTATCGGTGTGGCGACGGGGCGGATGTTCTCAACAGATGAAGCCGGCGATGTCGTGCCCGAGGTCGACGGCGTTGCATCTCCAGTGACATCTCGCACCGCGAATTCGTCGCGAAGTGGCGCATGCTGTTGCAGTTCCCCGGTATCTGGGTCGATCCGTTCTGAGGCCGCGAGGCTGCCGTCAGGCCGGTACTCGTAGCTGATTCCCCGTACCGACTCCGCACCGCCGCGTGATTGCCCGACCTTACCTGGCAGCTTTGCCTGCGGGTGATCTGCCTTGTACTGACTTGCGGATACGAGCGCGGCGTCGACATACAAGCCGATCGATGAATCGATCGTTCCTTGCGCCAATGCAGCGCCGGCCGCGACATAGTCGAGCGTCGGGTCTTCTCCCTGGGCCAATTTTCTGGCGGCGGAATCAACGTACATCGCGCCGCGAGTAAAGTCTGATGCGATCGACACCCCCCTCGTTGCGAATTGCACCGCGGCCGGGATCGGCTGATGGAACGGCAACATCGGTTTCTGGCGTTGGGACAGCGTCGGCAACTTCTCCTTGACGAGTTGTGAGTTGTTGAAGCGGACGTAGCCGTATTCTCCTGCTCTCACCAAGGCTGCCGTCGGTCCGCCGTACTTCACGAAGTCCTTTTCGGCCTGTGTTTGTGGGTGTGTCTGCTGTGTCGTGAAGACGATGCTGTTTTGCTGCGGGTAGCTTTCCGAGGCCAGCCTTTCGTAGGAATAGGCCAGTTTCAGGTGCGTTCCCGCGGGTGTTAGCGGTGGTGGCGCGATGAAGTCGGGCGGAGGCGTTCGTGCCGTGTCCTGTCTGGATGCGGATAGTGTCGTGACGCCGAGATCCTTCGTACCGACCAGCACGTCTTTGCCTGTACTGGTGTCGTAGAACGACAGTCTTCCCGCGTAGTCGTCAGGGCTTCCCTGATACTTGCCGCTCGATGTGTACGGCGGATCGACTGATCGGGGCGTGGCAAGCCGACTGTCGTTAACCGTCGCTGTCATCAATGCGCAGGCGAGCTTGACCTGATCGTTGGCGTCGGATATTGCGTTTTCCAGAGCGCCCTTGCGCTCGCGCAGCAAGCCGACAATTTCGCTTTTATCGGCGGAGCCGCTCGCCGGCAACCTGGTGATGACGGCAGCCTGATTTTTATCCAGCGCATCGTTGAAGTTCTTGACTCGCGTGTCAATGATGCTCTTCTTCAGAGCGGCATCCTGTTCGAGCAGAAGGTGGGTTTCAGCCGTCTTGTTTAGCTGTCTGGAGATAGTTTCGGCATCGATCTTGCCGATGTTCTGCTCGCGCCACGCACGCAAATCGAGAACTGACTGTTCCCATGCTTTTCCTAACAGCAGGTCGATCTTGTCTCTCGCATATTGCGCCGCCTTCAACGAGAGTTCGCGCGCGTCGGTTGCCGACACGACCCAATCCGCGCTTTTATCGACGTTACCCCGGGTGAGCCGGTTATCCGCATCGAGCGTGAACGAGTCCGGCACATAGGGGTGTACGTTGGAAAGATGCTTGTGGCTAGCTTCGTTCCATGACTTCTCCTCGTCGTCGTACGCCTGTTTCGCATGAGCGAGCTGCTGCTTCGCGTTTTCGTATTTCGCATAGTCCGCGGGCCAAGGAAGGCCCGAGAACGGGTCGGCGCCGGTCGTCATTTGATGCTCGGCGTCGTTGAACTCGCGCTCCGCGGTGCGTACAGCTTCCGCTGACTTGTCAAGCGAGCGCCGGTCATGGCCGAGGTCATATTCGACTGACCCGCGTATGCAGTCGCTCACACGGTTCCACGCATCGATCTGTGACGTTGCAAGCATCTGCTTCACGTTGTTGAGCAGCGTGGTGTGGTCTGCATCAGTTGCCATCGACCTGTTTAAACCATGCGTCACCGCTTTCCGGGGCGCTAGCGTAGAACCGTTCCTTGCGCGAGACGCCGGCTTGCCGTTCGCAGCGGCGGGCATGCGATTCGTTGTACGACCGGCATTACCATTGTCTTGCTGTCGAGCCGCTTGCTTCGTGTCGGGCTGGTTACCGTCCTCGGCGTGCGAGCGTGGATCGATGGAGTGTGAATTGACCAGCATAAGCGCATGTCTCCCGTTATGGTGTTGCCAGGACTACCGGGACGATTAGACCAGGAGCAAAGGTGACTGGGGTGTTGCCTGAGTATGCGCGACCGAACTCCGCGACCGACGCATGCGGATTTGGTTGCCCCCGCAACTTTATAAACGCGGCGCTGAGATAGATGAGTAGTTGCGGCTGAAGATCGAACGAGTCGATTGTGACTGCATCTGACTATAAACATTTTGTACCGGCGTATGCTTGTTTTCGCCGATCAGATCGAGCGTCATATTGGCGACGGTTAGGAATGGCGTGAGAACCGGGCCTATTGCCGGGATATACGGCGCCATTGAACCGATCAGATGCATCGATGACTGTGCCATTTTGAATCTGTCGTCATTTGTCAAAGAACCTTGGCGTGATTTTTCTTTATAGTCGGAAACCTCATCCGCAAACTTTTTGACCGACAGTCCGAGACCAACCACGTTTGCCGCGGTGAGTGATTGAGCGGCGCCCGGCACATTCCAGCTTTTATTGCCAAGAAGCTTCAATGTTGTTTCGTTTTCCGACAGATTTTGTAACTGACCATTCAGTCCTCTAGCGGTTTCGATCAATTCCTTGCAATACGCAACCTCTCGTTCACGGTGATTGTCGATCCTTGGCATCTCATTGGTCTGTGCGGCGTGTTCTGCCGCAGCAACACTCGACGCCGATCGCTGGATTTGCTGCGCCGTCTGCTCGATATTTGCTAGCGCGTGTGAGGCTGAACCGTCATTTGCATCCCGTTTCTGGCGTCTTTTCGAAACGAAGTCGCGTTCCGGCTGTTTATCGGTGCCGACGCGCATGTTGTTCACCGTTTTGTCCGATAGTGTCGAGAAAAGGTTGGCCTGATCGTCGATGTCGGCAATGGCGTTCTCGAGATTCGTTTGGCGTTCTTTCATCAATTCGCCGGTTTTGTCAGAGTTGCCGCTGTTACTAGCGACAGCGGCTGCATTGGCGTCCAGATTGGGCTGGAACGCTTTCACCTGGGCGTCGATGTTGTCTTTTCGCGATTGTGCATCCTGCGCGAGGAGCATGTAGGCCTCGGAATCCTTGAAAAGCTGCCTTGCTATGTCTTCTGCGCCTTCATTTCCTACGTTTTTTTCGCGCCAGGCCCGGATGTCCTTTATCTGCCCCTGCCAAACCTTGGCTACGTCCGCGTCGATTCTGTCTTTGGCGGTCTGTGCAGCTTGAGCAAGGTCTTTCTGCGTGTCCGCGGGTGATTTATTCCAGACTGGCTGGTTTTCCGTTCCGGGGCCGGTTGCGGCCGCAGAACCCGCTTCTCCGGCGGCGGAATGAGCGGTGAGCAGATGGGCAGTGGACGGACGGCGGGCTTTTGCGGGTGCGGCGCTGGCGTTGGGTTGCCCGAATTGTTCTTTCGGTTGCGAGAACGCTCGCTTTGGACTTTCCTGTGCAATCGGCTGCCCGGATGTGTGGGTACGACCGTCTTTAACATCATCGAATTGCGTGGAATTTCCACCGGTGGGGCGTGTATTTGTTTGCATGTCTAATTGACTTTGTGTTGAAGGCACGATCAATTAAACGCGAAAATTAGCTGCTCCGGTCATGCGTAAATATGCTTTATGGATAACGTGATGATCGGTTATCGGCCAGCAGGGTTCGGATCGGGCCTCAGTCCACGCGCGCCGACGTTGCGGCGTCATTCGCGATCAACGCCACTTTGCCCGTGCAATTGCGCCGTTTCAATCCGCTGCTCGATCGACGCACGTAGTTCGGGTCGCCATCCGGCGCCAAGCAGCGCTTCGGTCAACAGAAATAGCGGCCCGATCATCAGGCCGATCAGATCGTCGACGAATGCCGGCTTCCGATGCTCAAAAGCCACATGCCCGAAGAACTGGACGATCCAGCCGACGCCAAACAGGCCGATACCCGTTGCGAGCCAGACGGCTGTCGACTGCGCGGCAATCCATTGCCCGAACACAATGCAGACCGCGGACACGACCGCCATCATGATGCCGAGAGCCGTATCGAGCACGATGTAGTAAATCGTGCCGGCCACGAACAACGCCCACGCGGGCGACACCGTGAACGGCAGCATGCCGAATGTCGACGCTGGCCGACCGAGCAGCACGCTCAACGCGAGCACGATCATCGGGATACCCACAAAATGCGTCGTGACGTTGCGTCGGTCACGATGGTAGGCCGCATACTGTGCGAGCTGATCGGTCAGCGTTTTCATCGATGTGTCTCCCCGTCAATGCGCATTGCGGTTGGGGAACGCGCTCCGCTAGAACGGATTGTCGACGATTCCCGGCTTTGCGTCGGGTTCATCCTTGATCCGTTCAGGCAGATCCGCTTGCGCCTGCAGTGCGGCCACGACATTGTCGACTGCCTGCTTGAGTGCGAGCGCCGCCTTCAGGCCGCGTTTGTCCTTCGTCAGTTCAAGCGTGCCGTTGATGATCACTCGCGTAGTACCGTTCGTCACGCTGAGCGCATCGCCCTGAATGTTGAGCACGTCGGCATCGTTGGAATATGCGTTAAACACCTTTCAGCCCTCCTGGCCGCTGGTCTTTCACGTTTTCCGGAATGCCTGGAAAACGGATCCCGCTGGCGGCTTCGAGTTCATGTACTGTTTCGATGTTGTAGCGACTTGTCGCGACATTGTCCACGACGACAGCGAATGCGAGCCGCTTCGACGGCACGTAAACCACCTTGAATAACCGGGTTGGGACGAACACATGGTTTGGCCCGATGGTTTGCAGCTGCTGCCCGACGAACATCGGACCCGTGACGACATACGTGTCGTCGTACTTCATCGCGAGTTTGCGTACCGCGCTTTCGATGCGCGCCCACAAGCGTTCGTTGTTCTCACGATTCTGCGGAATAACGTTCGCGAGCGAGAACGATTCCGCCATCGCTTCCTTATTCCAGCGGTTGCCGGCGGCGCTCATATGGCCACGATCGAAACCGCTGCGTTTGTAGTCCGCGAGCGTTGCGCCTTCGCCGCCAGGAAGGCGCGACTCTTCGAAGAAGCGGTTCGTGCGTGTCATGTCTTTGGCGGCTTCGATATGATCGCGCGTCAGATGCTCGGCGGACCACAGCGGGCCATGCGTGATGCCGGAATGCAAAAGTGCGAAATCCGCGTAACACAGCAGCCGCGTTTTCGGCGCCATTTTCGTGTTGGTCAGCACCGGCCATTGGCCGCCGGGTGTGAATTCCGGGCAGGACGGCGCGGCTGACGCATGTACTGCCACAACGGTCAGTAAGCAGAGAAGCCACTTCTTCATAAATCGGGAACGAGGCGGAGGCGGGAGGTGAAAAGGGATTGGCAGAAGCCGCAAGGTGCGCAAGTATAGCGTCGCGCGTGGCGCGATCGGAAGCTCATGATTGCGCCGCAGCAATCCATTCCGGACAGGCTGCGATGCCGCTTTTTTGCCGCGAGCCGTAGCGGCAACAGCGCGCAAGAGCCCGCTCGGAGAAACGAACGACGGAGAGGAAATGGCACTACAGAACTATGCGGGCGCCTGCCATTGCGGCGCGTTGCGATTCACGGTGGATCTCGATCTCGACCAGACCATTTCCTGCAACTGCTCGATTTGCAGGAAGCGCGGACTGATCCTCGCATTTGCAAAGGTCGACCGCTTTCACCTGAATGCGGCGCAAGGCGCGACGCAGGAGTATCTATTCAACAAGCGGGCGATCAGGCATCAGTTCTGCCGCGTCTGCGGTGTTGAGGCGTTTTCGTTTGGTGCGATGCCGGACGGCACGCCGATGGTCGCGGTCAACGCGCGATGTCTCGACAATGTGGATCCCACAGCGTTGAAACCGACGCTATACGACGGCGCAAGCCACTAGCGCCACGCGTTGGACGACGCATGCTCGCCGGCAAAAGAAAGCGCCGCGCCCTCCACCCTGAGTAGCCTGTCGGCTTGCCGGCAAGTCCAGCGCGTGCTGGCCGCGCGGCCGCGGCACCGGTCAGCGCCCGAAAATACTGTGCTCCGCCTTGACCGGCTGGCGATCGACCGCTTGCAGACGCCAGAATCCGTTCATCGGCGAATGTGTAATTTCCGACTCCCAGGCCGCGACACCTTGCGATGAACTGACGCGTTCCCGGCGATCGATATGCAACCCCCGCAAGGTGCAAAGGGGCGCGGCCGCACTCGGCGCGCACAAGGTTGTGACGCCGTCCTGATCGCGCAACTCTCCCCAGGGAGGCAGAAAAACGCCTTCGTGTGCTTCCCTGGACCATCGACCCTGCTCAGTATCGAGCCATAGCACCGCATAGTCGTGATTGACGGTCGGATCCGAACCGTTGATAAGAATGGTGAGCCGCATTTCCGTTCCATTGCAAAGAGCCTGTGCGCACCATCAGTCTATGTCGGGTGATACGTTATGCAAGCCAAATGGCTATCGATGGGATTAAAAAACCCAATTGGGAACGCATCAGCCAACTTCTAGATTTAAGGCACGGCTCAGGCGCGCGCGTCCGGCCGGAGTCGTTCGCGACTGTCCTTGTTCCCCAACGCGCGTTCCCACAATACAAGGCATGCATGGAGGCTCAGATGACGCAATTGAAGGGATCCAGAACAGAAGAAAATCTGAAAGCCGCATTCGCCGGTGAATCGCAAGCTAATCGTCGGTACCTGTATTTCGCGGCGAAAGCGGACGTTGAAGGCCAGAACGACGTAGCCGCGCTGTTCCGTTCAACCGCCGAGGGAGAGACCGGTCATGCACACGGTCACCTCGAGTATCTGGAGGCAACGGGCGACCCTGCCACGGGCCTGCCATTCGGTTCGTCGCGCCTGAATCTGCAGGCCGCGATCGCCGGTGAAACGCATGAATACACGGACATGTATCCGGGTATGGCGAAAACGGCGCGCGACGAGGGCTTCGACGAAATCGCAAACTGGTTCGAAACACTAGCCAAGGCTGAACGCAGCCACGCGAACCGCTATTCGAGGGCACTCGAATCGCTGGTGGATTGACGACGCGATGGCCGGCGCTGCCATTTGATGCCGTCCGGCGACGGCATGCCCCGAGCATTGCGCGAGAACGTGCGGCGAAGCACCGCAAGTTCTCGCGCGGTGTTGCGTGCCGGTTTTTCCCGCAATATGGCGCGCCGCGTACACAAGAACGATGAAACGGAGACTGACGTCATGCCCCACAAGGAAGGCAGTCTCGAAGCCCCCACCCGACACGCGCTCGACTGGCGATCCGACAGCTTTTATGAGCAGAGCGCGATCGACAACGAACTGACCCGCGTTTTCGATATTTGCGCGGGCTGCCGCCGCTGCGTGTCGCTGTGCGGTGCATTCCCGACCCTGTTTGATCTCGTCGACGAAACCGACACCGGCGAGGCGCACGACGTGGACAAAGCGAATTTCGGCAAGGTAGTCGACCAATGCTATCTGTGCGACCTCTGCTACATGACGAAATGCCCGTATGTGCCACCGCATCCCTGGAATGTCGATTTCCCGCATCTGATGCTGCGCGCCAAGGCCGCGAACTACAAGCGTGGTGACGCGAAGCTGCGCGACCGGTTCCTGTCGAATACCGACGCGCTCGGGCATCTCGCCGGCATCCCGGTCGTCACGCAGACTGTCAATGCGGTGAGCGGCACGCCTGCCGCGCGCGGACTGATGGAAAAGGCGCTCGGCGTCGACAAGGACGCGTGGCTGCCGTCATTCGCTCCGCGCAAATTTCGCAGTGCAGCGAAGCAATCACCGCAAACGCCGATACGCGACGGCGAGCGTACCCCCGGCAAGGTCGCGGTTTATTCGACCTGCTACGTTAACTTCAACGAGCCGGGCATCGGTCACGACCTGCTTGCCGTGCTTGCGCACAATGGCATCCCGTACGAACTGGTGACGAGTGAAGCGTGTTGCGGGATGCCATTGCTCGAACAAGGCAACCTGGAAGGCGTCGCGCGGAAGAAGGAGAAAAATCTGCCGGTACTCGCGCACTATGCGCGTAATGGTTACGCGATCATCGGCGCGATTCCGAGTTGTGTGATGATGTTCAAGCACGAGTTGCCGCTGATGTTCCCGGACGACCCCGACGTGCGCGCGGTCAGCGAAGCGTTTTGGGACCCGTTCGAGTACTTCGTGTCGCGACACCGCGACGGCCTGCTGAAGACGGACTTCAATACGCCGCTAGGCAAGGTCTCGTATCACGTGCCGTGTCATGCGCGGGTGCAGAATATCGGCCGCAAGACTTCCGAGACGCTCGCGCTGGTGCCGGATACGCAGGTGACCGTGGTCGAGCGCTGCTCGGGCCATGCCGGCACATTCGGCGTGAAAAAGGAATTCCACCAGATCGCGATGAAAATCGGCACGCCGGTCTTCAGGGCGATGGCGCAGCCACAGCCTGACTACATCTCATCGGATTGCCAGCTAGCCGGTCACCACATCGAACAGGGGCTCGACGCAAACGGCCTGCCGAAGGCACCACTCGCGCATCCGCTGACGCTGCTGCGCAAAGCGTACGGCCTATAACACTCCTACTTCGTAAGGACATCCGATGACGATCGCAAGGAACTCCCTGTTGTCGCTCGAGAATTATTCGAAGTCGCGCATGACAATGCGCGATCGTGTAATCGAGCACAAGAAGCGCCGCACGGTGAGGCTGGGCAACCACCTCACGTTTCTCTTCGAGGATGAGTTGACGATTCGTTACCAGATCCAGGAAATGCTGCACATCGAGAAGATCTTCGACGAAGAGGGCATTCAGGGCGAACTCGATGCCTACCTGCCGCTGGTGCCCGACGGCAGCAATCTGAAGGCGACCATGCAGATCGAGTACGAAAACGAGGTTGAACGCCGTGCGGCGCTCGCGCGGCTGATCGGCATCGAAGACCGGGTGTTCGTCGAGGTCGAGGGCGAAGCGCCGGTGTACGCAGTCGCAGACGAAGACCTCGATCGTGAAAACGGCGAAAAAACCTCGGCCGTGCACTTCGTGCGCTTCGAGTTCACGCCGAATATGAAAGCGCGCTTGCGCGACGGCGCGGCGCTGCGAATTGGCTGCGATCACCCGAACTACCCGACACCTGTGCAGACGATCGACCAGAACGTGCGTGCGTCGTTGCTCGGCGACTTGCGATAGGCGAAGCCGTCCGCCGACTCAAAGCGCCTTGCGATAGACGACGAACCCCGAGCGGTCGGCGATGCCGTCGTAAAGGCGCATGGCAGTCGCGTTGGTCTCGTGCGTAGTCCAGTAGACGCGTTCCGCGCGCGCGGCGCGCGCCTCGTCGTACACGCGTTCGATCAGCGCGCGGCCGACTCCTTTGCCTCGCTCCGATTCAGCGGTAAAGAGGTCTTGCAGATAGCAGGTTGGCCCTGCCATGGTCGTGTGGCGGTGATACAGGTAATGCACGAGGCCCACCAGCTTGCCGTCGCGTGTCGCGACCAGCGCATGCATCGGCTCCAGTCCGTCGAAGAAGCGCGCCCACGTCAATAGTGTGACTTCGCGCGGCACTGCGCTTGGGCCAGTACGCTCGTAAAAGCGGTTATAGCCTTCCCAGAGCGGCAGCCACGCATCGAAATCGTCGGGGTGCACCGGTCGAATCTGAAGCTGGGTGGCGCCAGTCATGACTACGTCTCCTTATGTGTGAATGCCCGTTGGCCGACCAGCATAGGACATTTCAGCGCGTAAGGGTACGCCTGCGCTTTCGCCCATCCCTGCGGTGGACGATGCTTTACGGCAGCACTGCGAGCGTAGACGGCTTCAACCGGGTGACGAATGGCGCAGCGTCTCACGCACTTTTTTTGCGGCGAGAAGCGGCATGTAATCGACGATGCGACCGTCCGCCTTGTATTGCGCCAGCGTATCGGAATACAACTTCGAGACGGTTTCGGGAGGGGTGTTGGTTTCAGCTGCAATAGCCTTCACGACTTCTTCGGCGTTGGGCTGAGGCTGGGCCATGAATCTCTCCGTTGTGGCGGTCAGATGGAAGGAGGGTGAGAAATCACATTACAGGTCGCGCGGGGCCTGGATGCCAATTGAATCCGGCTATCGCGCTTTTTACCGATCGCGTGGCCATGGCGCGATGCGGGTTATCACAAACCACTGAGCTGGCATCAATTTGTGACGACGGACCGGTTGAATGACAAACGAAAGTCAAGATACAGCAAATCGATAAGCACCACGATTCGTGTTCGTGTACGATCCCACACCAAAATCTTCACAACAAACGGAGACCAGAAGTGTTTCGATCGTTCGCGAAGCGAGCCGCGCCGCTCGCCGCCCTCTCGCTTGCGGCCCACGCCTACGCTGCTAGCTCGCCTGACGCCGCCATTCCCGAACACGCGGCCGATTTCATCGAACATGACTTCCACTTCTCGGACGGTACGATCCTGCCGGAAGTCCGCATTCACTACGTGACGCTCGGTACGCCGCAACGCGACGCGCGCGGTGACGTGACGAACGCGGTGCTGTTGATGCATGGCACAACCGGCACGGGCAAAGCGTATCTGACACCGCTGATGCGCAAGGAGCTCTTTGCGCAGGGCGAGCCGCTCGATGCGAGCCGCTATTTCATTGTGATTCCGGACGGCCTCGGCCGCGGCGGGTCGAGCAAACCGAGCGACGGGATGCGGACGAATTTCCCGAAGTACGGTTACGGCGACGTGGTCGACGCGAATCATCGGCTGCTCGTCGATGGTCTGAAGATCAACCATCTGCGGCTGGTGCTCGGCACGTCGATGGGCGGCATGCAGACATGGATGTGGGGCGAGCGCTATCCGGGCATGGCCGACGCGCTGATGCCGATCGCGAGCCAGCCGATCGCGATGGCGGGCCGCAACTGGTTGTGGCGGCAGATGGTCGTCGGCGCGATCCGCAACGATCCGGGCTGGCAGGGCGGTGCGTACACGACCGAGCCCACGCAATGGACCCGCGTGATGCCGCTTTTCACGCTGATGACGAACAACCCCGCGCGTTTGCAATCCGCGTCGCCGGACCGCGCGTCCGCCACGCGGACTTACGACACGCTTGTCGCCGATGCCGGGAAAACCGATGCGAACGACGCGCTGTACTGGTTCGAATCGTCGTGGGACTACGATCCCGCGCCGGAACTGTCGAAAATCCGCGGGCGGCTGTTCGCGGTCAACTTCGCCGACGACCTGATCAATGCGACCGACCTTGGCGTGATGCAGAAGCTGATCGGCGATGTGCCGGGTGGCCGCTTCGTCGAAATGCCGGAGACCGCGCAGTCGTACGGACATCAGACACTCGCGCATCCCGAAGTGTGGAAACCGTACCTCGCGCAACTGATGAACGGCAGCTGACGCACACCCTGGCGCTCGCCGTTACGCCGGCCTTTCATCGCAGGTGCGAAATGCGATAATCCGCGTTTCGCACGCCGCGAGGCCAGCCCGAGCCCGGAGAACCATTTTGACCCGCATCGATAACCCCACACGAGACCAGGAAGCCGGCTCCGCCGATTCCACGCAAGACATCACGCGCATCGACGATACGCGCATCGGCGCGGTGCGCCCGCTGATTTCGCCGGCGCTGCTGCTCGACGAGCTGCCCGTGCCGCCGGCGGTGCAATCGCTTGTCGAGCAAAGCCGCGCCGAAGTGGCGAACGTGCTGCATAACCGCGACGACCGGCTGGTGATCGTCGTCGGTCCGTGCTCGATTCACGATCACGATCAGGCGATCGAATATGCGCATCTGCTGAAGGCGAAGGCCGTTGCGTTGCGCGACGATCTGCTGATCGTAATGCGCGTGTACTTCGAAAAGCCGCGCACGACAGTCGGCTGGAAGGGCTATATCAACGATCCGCGCCTTGACGGCAGCTTCCGCATCAACGAAGGCCTGCGCCGCGCGCGCGAACTGCTGCTCGAGATCAGCGCGCTCGGTTTGCCGACCGGAACCGAATTTCTCGATCTGTTGAGCCCGCAATACATCGCGGACCTGATCGCATGGGGCGCGATCGGCGCGCGCACGACCGAAAGTCAGTCGCATCGTCAGCTCGCGTCGGGCATGAGCTGCCCGATTGGCTTCAAGAACGGCACCGACGGTGGCGTGCAGATCGCGGCGGACGCGATCGTTGCCGCGCGCGCAAGCCATGCGTTCATGGGCATGACGAAGATGGGCATGGCGGCCATCTTCGAAACGCGCGGCAACGACGACGCGCACGTTATTCTGCGCGGCGGCAAGAAAGGGCCGAACTACGACGCCGCGGGTGTCGAGCAAGCGTGTTCGGCGCTGCGCAAGGTCGGTTTGCGCGAGCAGGTGATGATCGACTGCTCGCACGCGAATTCCGGCAAGTCGCATGAACGGCAAGTTGAAGTGGCGCAGGATATCGAGCAGCAGCTGTCGGGCGGCGAGCGCCGCATTATCGGCGTGATGGTCGAGAGCCATCTGGAAGCGGGCCGCCAGGATCTGAAGCCCGGCGTGCCGCTTAAACGCGGCGTATCGATCACCGATGCGTGCCTCGGCTGGGCGCAGACGGAGCCGGTGCTCGACGGGCTCGCGCAGGCAGTGCGTGCGCGGCGACGGAAGGGCTGACGCGACGAGGTCAGCGCCGCTTGCCCATTTCGTGCAACATGGAGGCGACGCCCGACCATGCGTCGCCTTTATCAATCGTTTGCATCAGGAGCGATGAGCACGATGACCGAATATGCGAAATCCGCACCGACGCGCGAAGAAGTCGACGCGCTAGCGGGAATCACTGTCGTGGAGTTTGGCACTGACTGGTGCGGTTACTGTCAACGCGCGCAGCCTCTGATCGATAAAGCATTCGCGCAGCATGCGGGCACACGCCACTTAAAAATTGAAGATGGACCGGGGCGTCCACTGGGGCGCTCGTTTCGCGTCAAGCTATGGCCGACGCTGGTGTTTATGCGCGACGGGGTCGAAGTCGCGCGTGTCGTGCGTCCGACCGACGTCGCGCAGCTCGAGGAAAGTTTTGCCGCGCTGAACTAAGGGGCTACCGCATCGACTCTTGCGGTGCGTGCTCAAATCGGAGCTCGGATAGTCCGATGAGGTTGCGCGATGCAAATCCAGCCCGGCAGTACGACTTCGCCAAACGCGCGAGACAATCCGATTCAATGGAACGGCGAGCAAACGCCTGGGGCGGGCTCGCGCTTTTCGAGCGACGAAACACGACGCGAACGCCACAGCGCGCAGCGTACCGGAGGCCCGGCCACGGGTCAGATCGTGTCTGCGCAAACGCCGTCGAATTCATCGGCCATTGCCGGCATACCATCGGCCGGAAGGGTTCGTACCGCGATGGATGCCGGTCGAATGCGCCGGGGCGGAGCGTCGACCAAGTCCACTTGTGTTGACTCGTCATTTCGCGAATACCGCGGAGGCGACGGATTGCAGATGACGGCGTGGTCGCATGTGCCGTTCGACCAGCTCCGTTATCAGGGGCAGCGCGGCATTGACGGAAGAGGTGCCTGTGAAGGATGGGCCCGCGAGGCGATCCGCCGGCTCGATCGCGCCCATGCCGCATCTTCGACGAGCCTGCTAACCGTCGCGCACGCGATGAGTCGAGACGCAAGCCGGCGACGGATCGGCATCGCCGGCGATCTATTTAGCCGCGTAGGCAGATTCCAGCTTAATGCCAGTTCGCTCGGCTTACGCAGACTCCGGTTGAGGTTGACCGTACGGTCCAGCCCGGACGCCCCGCGCGACGATAAGATCCGCTCGACGGTGCGCTCGGTTGGCAACGAATTGCGCGAGAGTGAAGTTGCATTGGTGCGCGTAGGCCTGAATTCGACTCGACCCGCTGGCCAGCAGTACGGCCACGCGCTTCTCATACAGCGGCTTCCTCACGACGAGTACACCATCTTCGACCCTAACAACGGCGCGTTTCTCTACCGCAGCCAGCAGGATATGCAACTGGCGCTTCGCGCGTACATGACCGGGGCGTTCACCGAGCCGGAACTGGAACTGGAAGCGGCGCCCGAAAGTGTCGAGTATTTCGCGCCCGCGGTAGCGCCGATCGACGAGGTCCGGCTGCCCCAGTCGTCGCCGTTGCAGTCGCCGCCGCTCCTCGCGGTGCCACATGCAGGTTCGTCGACGCGGACGTACTACGAGGCGAACGCGGACGAATCAAACGAACTGTCGGACGTGGCGCTTTCGGCGGCCGCCGGCGGAGCGCGCCGGCTCCGCGACGTTTCCGGGGGCCTCGCGCGCTACGCGCTAAGGGAGGTCGCGCGAGGCCACGCGTCGAACCTGACAGACGCGACGGAAAACATGCGCGACCGACTTGCAGACTACAGACGAAGGTCGGAGTCCATCGATGACATCCGTGGTTTGAACGAACAGGATCTGTTTGGCCCCGCGGTTGAGCTGCCGAATTGGACGAGACGCCCTGGCGGGTTCCGCATGACCACCCCTGAGCAGCTGACTGATGATTTGCGGCAGCACTTCAGCGCGTCGCGAGATACGGAAAACACGCTGGTGCCTTATCGCAATGGCTTTGCGGAAATCCGGATGTCGTTCAGACGTCCGCCGAACGATACGGGACATTGCACAAGCTGCTCGAGCAGCCACGCGGCGAGTCGATACTCGGTCACCGTGCAGCGGCGCCGCCTGTCCGACGACTTCGCACAAGACGGGTACGAACTGCACGATCCGGAAAGCGGTGTCTTCAGGTATGCGAATTTCCGGGAGATGTCCGACGCGCTAGGTACCGTGATGGCAAGGGGCTACCCCGAGCACGGGGGAATCGATCATGTCGATACAGTCTACTTCGGCCACCACGATGACGGTCCCGTAGTGCATACCGGTGAAGGGCCGCGCATCGTGCAGGTGCACGAATCGCGCGCGCCCAATACGACGCTGGGTGGCATCGAGCCGCTGCTTGGTATCGCGGTTAACCCATTGCAGGTCACACCGACGGTCCCAACCTTCGATGAGCCGGACCTTGGATGCGATATCTCACATCTCGACCTGAAACGGTCAACGGAGGTCGCGGACGATCGTCAGCCTTATGTACTTTACCGGCCGTCGACCCTCGCTCCGAACGTGGTCGCAGCACACGGCGGCTTCGAATGCGAAGATACGGCGTTGCGCAACGTGAATCTGGACTTGCACGACTTTGACCTCGCGTCGCAAGCGGAAATGGTCGATAGCGCAGGCTATCTCGCGACGTTTCGCAGCCCGCGCGCGGCGCTATCGCGTTTGCCGGATGACGCGGCGAATGGTTTTATGTACTTCGTTGCGCCTACACCTAACATGGTCGACGTTACCCGGTCGCTGGGCTGGAGCGCACGCCAACCCGAGCGGCCGGAAGTGGCGGCGATGGGGCGAATCGACTATGCACAGATCCGCGGCTGGTGTACGGTCACGAATGGCGTGGCGAGCCAGTTCGTCCGGAACCCGGCATATCGGTGGGACATCTACAATCAGACGCGGACGGCCGGCGAGCAGACCCAATTGTCGCGTCTGCCTCTCGCGAGCGACGCGTGGACCAACCCGCGATCGCGTGCGTGGGTCGCATGGGACAGAAAGGGCAAGGCGACGCGATTCAACGAGAGTCCCGACCTGTCGGTCGCACACTTTTACGATAACGCTGCCGACAAGGTGCGCAGGCTCAACGAGCGGCAGGCCGCCGGACTTGACTATCGAGGTCCATTGACGCTCGAGGCGTATGGCGGTAACAGCATAGACACTCATCTGTTTATCGCCGGAAACGGCGCGACTTATGTGGCAAGCCGCTACAAACAAGCGGCGCTCGACTCCGCCAGCCGGCATCGGTTTTCGATCGGCGAGGACGGCCGTTTCCATCTTGCCGACGACTACGCGAAGGTGCTGCGTGTCGGGAGCGACGGCTATGTCTATCTGGGTGTGATCCCTTCCAATCCGAACAGTACGAACGGCGTGTTCGACTATATCGACTCGCAGCTCATCCATCGTGAAGACGGCAAGTTTCTGACGACCGGCAAATCCGTGTGGACTCCCTATGTGACGTCAAAGAGCGAGGGATCGCGATCACTTTGGGAACTCAGGAAGCCCGATGAAAAACCTGCGAACCCGCCAGCGATCAACACGCACACTTATTCGGGGAAGACGATCGACGCGCGTGCGCTTTATCTTTTCGAAAATGACCCCGATGCGGCGCTGCCTGAGGGTACGACGCATTTCGTGACGTCGGTGCCGGGCAACTCATTCAGTGGCGATTTTGCCGTTTTTCATACGTTGATCTCGCCTGCGGAGATAGGCAACATCTCCGGCTGGCTCTCCGCACACAACGCCGCGTGGCTGTTCAAGGACGGCTACAGCCTCTTTTCGCCGTCGCCGGGGTACCTGGAGGCGAGGACGCCAGATGGAGCGGCTCACTGGGGCGCTCACGTCGATACTCGCACGGGCACCGCGAAGTTCAGCGCGCCGCCGGCCGCATCCAATTACCGGATTGAAGACGAGGTATGGCAAAGGATTCGCCATAGAGAAGTGAATCGCGAGTTGCTTACGTCGCAGCTTGCATCATGATGAAGCCCTGCATCGGAACATCGCCGTTGCGAGCGTGCGGCGCAGGCGAGGTATTGCATGGCAGCGCGCGTTCCTGCGATCGTTTCGATCAGCACGACTACAGGCGAAAGCGAACCGCCGAAGGTTACGAAACATGCGAAGGCGTCGCGCGCGAAGCGCTGCGACGCGCCGGCACGAGTGGGGAGCGGCAGTCTTCGGGCGTGGCGGACGCAGCGCCCGAGATGCGTTCGAATGCAAATCGCGCGGACGTGCCGCGATCTCGCGTTGCGCGCGCACCTGACGACTCTCCGACTTTGCGTGCCTATTCCACAACAGCCGATACGTCGAACGGATTGTCGGGCGACGAGCTGTCCGCAGCCGCCGGACAACGTCGCGTGATGGCGAACATGTGCAGCGGCCTCGTGGTCTACGCGATCGCCGACATTGCGTGCGGCCGCACGGCGGACCTGATCAGCGCAACAGAGAACCTGCGGCAAGACTTGAGCGACGCGACGCGCAGGCGCACGACGATCCGCACGATCGGTGAATTGCAGGAAGCGAATCAATATGCGTTTGTTGCACCCGTAGCGAACCGTCTCCGGCACGCGGGCGGGTCCGCCATCCGTTCGGGCGCGTACCTGATCGACGATCTGCGCAGGCACTTCGCAAATGCATACTTCCGCGATCACGCAATAAGGGGTTATCTAAACGACTTTGCGGAAATCGGACTGACGTTTCGCGGGAATGCAAGCGACGCCGGGCCGCACGGAAATGGCAGCGACACGGACAGCGATCGCGAAGTAGCAGAGGGCCATTCGATCGTCGTGCAACGATTGCGGCCTTCCGCTCACTATGAACACGACGAATACCAGGTCTACGATTCGAACTTCGGCGCGTTCCGATACAGGGATTTCGCGCAGATGTCGGCGGCGCTGCGCGCTTTGTTTGACACGGGTTACCGCGAGTTTGGCGGCATCGATCACGCGGACACGACCCTTTTCGCGAATCTCGGCAGCGAACAACGCGTGGTGCTTCCGGGTCCCGCACTCGATGCACCGCGCGGATCTCCGGTCGCTTGCTTGCCGCTTGGCAGCGTCGAACGTGCGCTCGGTATCGGCGGTAGCCCCGCGATGACGCCGCCCCACGCTGCATTGCCGACCTCGCCTGCGCCGCCCGATATCGGGCCACCGCGTTTGCCGCTGTATCCCGGGCACGATGAATTGAAGCGCGGGTTACCGCTTGCGGCCGACCGCAAGCCCTACGCGTTGTTCCGGCCGTCGTCGGTGCGTCCCGAAACGGTGAAAGCGCGCGGCGGCTTCGACAGCGAACAGACGAAGTTGCGCGATATCGACATGAATCTGCATGATGCGGATCTGGCATCGCGGCCGCACGTCACGGACAGCGCCGGTTATCTGGGCACCTTTCGAAGCGAGCGTGTCGCGCTCGGGCGATTGCCGGAGCGCGGCGCGCACTTCATCTATTACGTCGCGCCTGCGCCGAACATGATCGACGTGCGTGCGAGCCTCGGTTCCGGGGCCCGCGCGCCGGGGACCGGCGAGGTAGCGGCCATGGGCCGTATCGACATGACTCAGATTCGCGGGTGGCGAATGGTCGAAAATGGCGTCCCCGGAGCATTCGTCACGAACCCGGACTACCGGTGGGACGTATACGACCAGACGCGCATCGCGCGGGCGCAACCTCAGCTCGCACGCTTTCCGGTCGCGAGCGATAGCTGGCAGCAAGCCCGCTTTCGCCAATATGTGTCGGGCGGCGGCGACGCAAACGCGCGCAGGTTCAAGCAGGACCCGAACATCGCGCACGCGGCGTTTTATGACAGCGCATGGCAAAAGATACGCGAGTTGCAGATGCGGCAGTCGATGGGCGTCGACTACCGAGGGCCGATGACGCTACTGGCGTATGGCGGTAGTCGCTGGCGCACGCATATCTTTGTCGACGAGCTGCGCAATGTTCTGGCCGACAGCGCGTATACGCGCTTCTCGGCGCGGCCCGGCAATCGTCACGAATTCACGATGGGCGATGATGGCCGCTTCCATGTGGCCGGCGACGATCGTTCGGTGCTGCGCGTCGGCAACGATGGCTACGTGTACCTGGGCAAAGTGCCCGACAATCCGGCGTCGCTTAACGGCGTATTCGCCTACGATGGGCATCATCTGATTCATCAGGAAGACGACAAGTTTCTGACGATCGGCAAGACTGTCTATACGCCATTCGTCACGACAGAAGACTACGGGTCGCGCTCGGACTGGCGGCTTGAGCGGCCGGACCGGCGGCGCGCGGCTCCGCCGGCGGCGAACCTGCATACGTATCGCGGCAAGGACGAGGGTAGCGGCGAGCAACTGCATGCGTTCGAGTGCGATCCGGATTCGGCGCTCCCGGATAGCGCGGATCACTTTGTCACCAGCGTGCGAGGCAACGCGTACCGCGGCGATTTCAGCGCTTACGTCGACCGGATCACCGCCCGCGACGTGCGTGATGCCGCGCGCGCGCTCGATGCCGCGCAAGCGGCCTGGCTGTTCCGGGATGGTTATTACGCGATTCCCGACGGAGCAGGCGGCCTCGAGGTGCGCACGTTGGGCGGAAAGGCGGTCTGGCGGTCTGCCCAGGCATTTGCGGCCGTTAAGCGTGGCGCGCAGCCGGATCGGCCCGTAAGAACCGCGGCAAGCTACCGGATCGGCAATGACACGTGGCAGCGGATACAGCGTCGCGAAAGCCTTCGCGCGCATCTCGTCGCGATGATGACGCAGGCGTACTTCGTCAACTGATCTGGATGGGCGGCTTCGCGCGACGCACGCTTCATTCCGCCGTCGGAGTGGCGTCGCCGAAGAGGCTATTCAGGTCTTTCTCTTCCGTCGACAGATTGAATTCCTTGCGCACCGCTGCGACGATTGCGGCGACGTCGCGTTGATAACCGCCGAGATTGCCGAAGTGCTTGATGTCCCAGTTGCACCCGGTCGCATCGGGTTCCTGTAATTGCGGCCGCGGCACGCGAATCTTCACGCCCTCGTCGACAACCTCCTGCAGGCGCTGGATGCGCCGGCTGACTTCGTCCTGCAACTGGGATGCGGTGCGGGTCTTGCGGATCATGTCTGTCTCCTGCGGGCTCTTGCGAAGCGTTCAGTCTAGCGCTTCGGCACTACCGCGCGGACACCGCAGCGAGCCGCGCTTCGCGCCCATGCGGCGCCGTGAAATCAAGCAAAGGCCCGCGCGGCACGATACCGGTCGGGTTGATCGTCCGGTGGCTCTCGTAGTAGTGCCGTTTAATGTGTTCGAAATTTACCGTGCTGGCCACGCCCGGGTGCTGGTAGATATCCCGCGTGTAGGCCGACAGGTTCGGATGGTCGGCGATGCGCCGCAGGTTGCATTTGAAGTGCCCGAAGTAGACCGCGTCGAAACGCACGAGCGTCGTGAAAAGCCGGATGTCCGCTTCGGTCAATTGACCGCCGGTCAGAAAGCGTTGCGTCGCGAGCCGGCTTTCGAGCCAGTCGAGCGTATCGAACAGCGGCACGACCGCTTCTTCGTAAGCCTGCTGCGTCGTCGCGAAGCCGGACTTGTAGACGCCGTTGTTGACCGTGTCGTACACACGCGCGTTGATCGCGTCGATTTCTTCCCGCAAAGCGACCGGATAGTAATCGCCCGCTTTCGCGCCGAGACCGTCAAATGCGCTATTCAGCATCCGGATGATCTCCGACGATTCGTTGCTGACGATGGTGTCCTGCTGTTTGTCCCACAGAATCGGCACCGTCACGCGGCCGGTATAAGCGGGATCGGCAGCCGTATAGATATCGCGCAGCAGGCGTGCGCCGTTCACCGTGTCCGGCACGACACCCGGTCCATCGGCGAAGGTCCAGCCGTCGTCGAGCATCAGCCAGTGCACGGCTGATACGCTGATCGACGCTTCAAGTCCCTTTAACGCGCGCATGATCAGCGTGCGATGCGCCCACGGGCACGCGAGACTGACATACAAATGGTAGCGGCCGCTTTCGGCCCTGAACCCCGCGTGCCCGCTCGGGCCCGCGGCGCCGTCCGGCGTCACCCAGTTGCGAAATACCGCATCCTTGCGCACGAACCGGCCGCCCGTCGATGCGGTGTCATACCAGATGTCGTGCCACTTCCCGTCGATCAGCAATCCCATGTCGGAGGCTCCTTCGTCGGCGGACGCACGCATCGCGCGCCGCGCAATGTTCGATAAAACTGCATACCCGTGTGGCGAACCATGCCGCCATATTCCTGATCATGCGCTGCTTCGATCGTTTTGCCGTGCGATACTTTCGACGAATTTGTGCGACGGAGTCGAACATGTTGACTGACGAAGAACTGACCCTCCTCGAGGCGATTCGCGAAAGCGGCAGCTTGTCGCGTGCCGCGGCGCGCCTCGGCAAGGCGCCTTCGACGGTTTCGCATGCGGCGCGCCAGCTCGAGACACGCTTCGACGCGCTGCTGTTCGATCGCCGGCGCTATCGGCTGCAACTGACGCCGGCCGGCCATCTGCTTGCCGAGGAGGCGGCCCGTTTGATGCAGGACGTCGCGCGGATGACGCAACGTGTGCGCCAGGTGGCGAGTGGCTGGGAAGACCGTTTGTGGATCGTCTCCGACGAGCTGATGGAGTTCGAGACGTTGATGCCGCTCGTTCATGCGTTCGACGCGCTGCAGTCAGGCGTGAAGCTTCGCTTCACGAACGAAGTGCTGGGCGGCACGTGGGAAGCATTGCGCGACGGCCGCGCGGATCTGATTGTCGGCGCAACCAATGAACCGCCGGCCATTCCGGGTCTGCGCTGGTTTGAACTGGGCGTCGTCGAATGGGTGTTCGCGGTGTCGCCGCGTCATCCGCTTGCCGCTGCCAAAGGGCCGCTCAAGCGCGATCAGATTTCGAAGCGGCGCGGCGTGGTGGTCGCGGACTCGTCGCGCGCGAGCGGCCGCGCGTATGGCGTCGTCGGCGGTCAGGCGTCGCTCGCGGTGCCGACGATGCGCGCGAAGATCCTTGCGCAGCGAGATGGACTCGGCATCGGCTGGGTGCCTCGGCAGCGCATCGCATCGCTGCTCAAACGCGGCGAATTGATCGAAAAAGAGACGGCCGACCCGCGCGAGCCGAATGTGCTATACGTTGCATGGCTTGGCGACCACGAAGGTCGCGCGCTGCAGTGGTGGATCGATCAGCTTCGCCAGCCGCGTCTTGCGAAGCGTCTCGTACACGGCATCGATATGTTCGTTCGATGAACTTTGGGTGACCGTCGCAACAAAACGAAATAAACGTCATCAAAGCAATCGGAAACGCGGAATAAAAAGGCGCGTCCGTCCGTTAATCGCATAAGCGAGCTTGCCGTACGTTTGCCGTTGCTTGTGCATCTATTTCGAATAGCTTTCGTCGCTAACCTATTTGCTGCCTTCAATTTCATGACGACCCGAATCGAGTCCAGGCACGGACACACGGCGCTACCGCACGCCAACGAACCCACGCAGTACACACGCGTCGCGATGGTGCTGCATTGGGTGATCGCGCTGCTGATCATCGCCAACGTCGCGCTCGGTCTGAGCGCGGATTCATTGCCGGACGATTGGGTGCGCCCGGTTATCGATACGCATAAGTCGATCGGCATCACAGTGCTCGGTCTCGCGCTGTTGCGTATCTTGTGGCGCGCTTCGCACCGTCCGCCGGCGTTGCCGAGCGAGTTTCCGGCATGGGAGCGGACGGTGGCGCATATCGCACATTTCCTGTTGTATCTGCTGATGATCGGTTTGCCGCTTTCCGGCTGGGCACACGACTCCGCATGGAAAGATGCGGCAACGCATCCGATGCAGTATTTCCACCTTTTCGAATGGCCGCGGATCGGGTTCATCATGAACATCGATCCTGCCGTCAAGGAACAGCTCCATCTGCACGACAAGCTCGGCACGCTGCATGAGTGGCTCGGGTACGCGTTGTACGCGTTGCTCGCGATGCACATCGGCGGTGCATTGAAGCATCAGTGGCTGGACCGCCATTCGGTCATTAAACGTATGGTGCCTTGATGTGTGCAGATCTGGTGATCGAAAAAGAAGCGCCGCAAGCGCAGGACGATCGTTCCGGTGGTACGCCTAAGCGATCGCTCGAAGACGCGCTGGCCGCGCTGTCGCCGCGTATCGTGCCGCGTCGGGCGACTTGGGCGGGGCGGCTGATTCACGGCGGCGTCACCGCGCTGTGGCTGCTGCTGTTTGCGCGTGCGTTTTTTCTGCATGGCGTGGTCGCATGGGCGACCGGCCTAGCGTACGTGCTGTACGACACGCTGCTGCTGTTCTTCGTGACGGTGAAGGCGTGGCCGCTCGCGAAGCGGATGATGTCGTCGTCTCAGTCGTCGGCTGCCCGGCAGCGCATGCCGGAAATGGGCATCATCGTTGCGTCGCATAACGAAGCAGCGGTGCTGCCGGTGACGCTGGCGGCATTGCTCGAGCAGGTGGATGGTCCCGCGCAGATCGTGATTGCCGATGATGGTTCGAGCGACGGCACTGAAGCGTTGCTAACCACGCGTTTCGGCCTCACGACACCCGCGCTCGGCGAGATGAGCGCGCCCAGCCGGCGTTACCCGAACCTGTACTGGCTGCGTCTGCCGCATGGCGGTAAGGCGCGCGCGCTGAACGCCGCGATCGATCGCATGACGACTGAAACCGTGATGACCGTCGATGCGGACACACTGCTGGCCGCCGACGCGACACGCGCGATGCGCGTGGCGTTTGCCGGCAGCGACAAGCTGGTTGCCGCGACCGGCATTCTGGTGCCGATGTGCAGCAAATCCGTCGGCGGGCGGCTGTTCCAGTGGTTCCAGACTTACGAGTACATGCGCAATTTCATCTCGCGCTTTGCGTGGATGCGCGCGGACAGTCTGCTGCTGGTGTCGGGCGCGTTCGCGTCGTTCAGGCGCGAAGCGCTGGTCGCGGTCGGCGGTTTCGACGGACAGTGTCTGGTCGAAGACTACGAACTGATTCACCGGTTGCGGCGCTATTCAGTCGATCACGGTCTCGGCTGGGATGTGCGCGTGATTGGCGACGCGCATGCGCAAACCGACGCGCCCGATACGCTCGCGAGTTTCCTGCGACAGCGGCGCCGCTGGTTTGCCGGGTTCCTCGAAACGCAGCACTGGAATCGCGATATGACGGGCAACCGCCGCTACGGACAGCTCGGCATGCTGATGCTGCCGGTCAAGGCATTCGACACGATACAGCCGGTGTACGGGCTGACCGCGTTCGGGTTGCTGCTGGCGTTTCTGTTTGGCGGCCACGGTGTGATCGTCGTATCGATCTTCAGCGTGATTTTTCTGAAGACCGCGCTCGATCTCGCGTTCTACCTGTGGAGCATTCACCTGTATCGCCGCTGGACCGGGCTGCGCGCCGGCTCGAGTCTGTGGATGGCGGCGGCCGCGGCAATCGCGGAGCCGTTCACGTTCCAGCTGTTGCGGCACACCGGCGCGGTGCTCGGCTGGTTCCATTTCCTGCGTGGCGGCAAATCGTGGGGCAAGCAGCATCGCTCCGGGTTGATTGCGCCGACCCATCACAATCCGTAACAACTTCAGTTTCCAGGTCCCTTACCTGACAGCAACCGCGGCGCGCAATGCGCCGCGGCTTCGCGCTCCTTCCCTGCCTGCAGTTTTCGTCTGCCCTTCCGAGGCGTCCCCGGCCGTTGCTGATCGCCAACGTTTCCGCGCGTTGACGGCATACGCATATACCCTGCCTCACCACAGCCGTGCCTGCATCCGCGGGCATGGTTTTTTCTTGACTGTCAAAAAGCTTCCGCACTTCGAGTAGACTGGGGAACGAATTCAGTAATTCAATAGAAAGCTTTTACACTTCGTCTTCGCCTCGCGGAGGCCAAGTTGCGCCAGGAGGACGTTATACATGCACGCAGTCAGTCCCGTGGAAAGCAGTCCAGTCGAAACCCCGGCGGGAGCGCCGGTGCGCGATCTGCGCCGTGTCCACATTCATCCTGACAACTGGTATCCGCTCGCGTGGTCGCATGAGGTTAAGCGCGGCAAGGCGCACGGCGTGCGCTTCGCGGGCGAGCCGATCGTGCTGGTGCGTACGGAGTCCGGCAACGTGTTCGCACTCGAAGACCGCTGCGCGCATCGGCAAGTGCCGTTGCACGGCGGCGTGGTCGACGGCGAAGCGATCCGTTGCTGCTATCACGGCTGGACTTACGACTGCTCGGGCCGCTGCATCGACGTTCCTTATCTGGGTCGAGAACGGCTGCCGAACGGCGTGCGCGCGTATCCCTGCCGCGAAGTCGAAGGGTTGATCTTCGTGTTTCCGGGCAAACGCGAACTGGCGGAATCGACGCCGCTGCCGCCGCTCGGCTCGGTCGCGAACCGCGCGTACAAGACACGCCGCTTCGGCCGCGAAGTCGCGTGCCACTACTCGTTCATGCATGAGAATCTGATGGACATGAACCATCAGTTTTTGCATCGCCGCCAGATGGGTCAGATGCGCGCGCGATCGCTGAGCAGGCGCCGCGGCGATGATTGGGTCGAGGTCGATTACACGTTTTCGCGTGAAGCCGGTCAGCAGCCGATCGGCGAGGCGCTCGTGTTCGGCCAGAGCCGGCAAGGGCAGAAGAAGCACAAGGATGTGATGACCATCCGCACGCAGTACCCGTATCAGACGCTGCAAATCCGCACGTCGGAAGGCACGCTGGTGATGGACCTGTGGATTGTCTACGTACCGCTCGATGCCGAACAGCGCACCAATCGCACATTCGGCCTGCTTTCGGTCAAGCGGCCAAAGCTCGGGTTTCTGCTGGATGCCGCGTGGCCGCTGCTTATCTGGTTCACCGAGCGAATTTTCAAGGAAGACCGGTGGATCGTCGAGCGCGAACAGGAGGCCCACGATGCGCAAGGGGCTGACTGGAATCACGAAGTCTTCCCGGTTATCAACGAATTGCGCGATCTGCTGCGCAATTGCGGTGCGCCGCCCGCGCGTCGCGTGGTGCCGATCGAGCCCGAACCGGCGGCGCAATCTTGCGTCAGCTAACGCGGAGGCGGCCACGGTGAGGTGAGCGCGCTGCTGGCCGTCCGCGGCGCGCGACGCAACCGGATAGAGCGCGTTGCGTTATGCTGGGTGCAGCGCGCTCGTGTTGTGTACACGGGCATTCGCGCCGGCGAGTGAGGAGGCCGCGTCATGTCCGAAGTAAGCGACGGAAGTTCGACCGTCTCCGATCTGGAGATTCTTTCGGCGCGTACCTTCGATGCGCCGCGCGAACGCGTTTTCCGCGCATGGACGGACCCGGTTCATCTCGCGCGATGGTGGGGCCCAAAAGGCTTTCGCAATACTTTTCATGAATTCGACCTCACACCGGGCGGCAACTGGCGCTTCGTGATGCACGGACCGGATGGCGTCGATTACAGGAACCACAGCGTATTCCTTGAGATCACCGAACCGGAGCGCATCGTCTTCGACCATATGTCCGGGCCGCATTTCCGCGTGATCGCTTCGTTTGATGAAGCGGGCGCAACGGCCGGCAATACGAAGCTCACCTATCGGATGCTGTTCGATACCGCAGCGGCATGTGCTCAGGTGAAGACCTTCGCGCTTAAAGCGAACGATGAAAGCTTTGACCGGCTTGCGGCGGAGCTGAAACGGATGGCGGCGGGTTAGTCCCCCCGGCTTTTCTACCGCATGCCGTACGCGCGCAAATCAATAAGCTCCTGTGTTGCGCGGAACACAGGAGCTTCTTTGTCGCCGCCCCGGCTAGCGGTTAAACCGAAGCCCGAGCCGGAACCGCAACCGAGCGCGACGCGCCATCAGAAGCGGTGACGCAGACCGACCGTCGCCGCTGCCTGATTCTGCGACGACGACAGCATGCTTGCGGTGCCCGAATAGATGCCTGCAGCACCGATGTCGTCGCCCGTCGCCCGCTGGTAGACGACTTGCGCATAGACGTCGGTACGCTTGGACAGCGCGTAGTCCGTTTGCACGCCGATCTGATGCAGGTGGCCTACATTGGTCTTCTTGCCTGCCACGCTATAGTCGCCGTCCGTGTACGTATAGGCGATGCCCGCGCTTAGTGCCGGCGTGAAGTTGTACTTCGCGTTGATTTCGTAGTTGTTCAGATGCGAGGACGAGCCGGGTGAGTTCGCGAAGTTGTCCTGGCGCGTTTGCGTCCACACGACGCCGACCAGCGCCGGGCCGAATGCATAGCTCGCACCGACACCGAATTCACGCTGGCGGAAGCCGCCGACCGTGTTGCTGATCGCGCTCATCTCCGGATCGGTCGTCGCGCCGTTCGACGTGGCGCCCGGGTTGTTCTGTTGCGCGTAGCCCAGCGCGACGCGCAGCCCCGCATATTGATAAGCCGCACCGAGGCTGTACTCGCGGTTATTCGCAAAGCTGCTCTGATTCGAGAAGCCGTATGTGCCGCCGAACGTGAAGCCGCCGTAGTTGGCGCTCGTGTACTTGATCGCGTTGTTGACCGGGAAGCCGCCGTTCGTGTTCAGGTTGTCGTTGTTGAACGGATGCGCGAAGTACGTGCCGCCCCAGCTACCGGTTGCGGTGAGCGGCGCGACGTAGTCCTGCATCGAATCCCACTGGCGGCCGAAGGTGACGGTGCCGTAGTCGCTCGACAAACCGAAGTACGCCTGACGGTTGAACAGTGAGCCGTCGTTCGCGAGTTTGCCATTGTTGATGTCAAACCCGCTTTCCAGGTTGAAGACGGCCTTCAGCCCGCCGCCCAGATCTTCGGACCCGCGCAGGCCCCATCGGCTTTGATCGATACCGCTACCGATGGCGGCGCGACCGCTGCCGTTGACATTGTTGGTATAGGTGAAGCCCGCGTCGATCAAGCCGTACAGCGTGACGCTGCTTTGTGCGTGAGCGAGCGGAACGAATGACGCGGCAGCGGCCGCAACGATCATGGTCTTTTTCATCTGAGCTTCCTTCTGTGTTCTGTGGGTCGCGCATCGACTTACCGGCGAACCGGGACGCGCGCATTCCCTTTCGGGGAACCGGCGCAGTATAGGTAGGCAGCCTAATCAATATCCCTCGATTAATTGGCAATTCATTTTTGCGGAACATGCAATAAATACGAGAATGGCATATAGGGTTTTGTTTCTATTTAATTTGTTCGTCTCAAATAAAATGTGTTTTATTTTAGAGATTGAAATGTCGTTGCTTAATGGCAACGCAGATTCGTCGTAGAGCGTTGATGGGCGCGGCTTGTCTCGAAAAAATAAAGAATTATAGATAAGTCGGTTTGTAAATCGACGTCATAAAACGGGAGCCTGTGATTCAGATATAGATAAGACTCGTCCTAATCCATTTGGCTATAAAAAGTAAAAAATGATGGCGAATCGATCGTCCCAATAAAATTCATTGGCTTTTATTTACTTTCTTTGCCAGACTTTGCAATTCGGAAGGTGTTCCCTGGTTTTGTAACCCGTTTGCCGCCCACTGCATCCGCTTGCTAGACTGCCGTCGCATACCGAAAATCGGCCGTCGCCGGTGCGGTGGCATCCATTGCAGTGGGCGTTTCAATCGGAGGTTCCATGGCTTATATGCTGCTCATCGTCGAACCGGTCGATCAGCGCGACGAACGGGGCGAAGTTGCCGGCCGCGCGGTCTTCGACGAAATGGTGCGTTACCGCGATTCGCTGAATGAGCGCGGCGTGCTGATCTCGGGCGAGTCGCTGTCGACCGCGAAGAAAGGCAAGCGGCTGCAGGTGCGCGACGGCAAGGCGCGCGTCGTCGACGGCCCGTTCGCTGAAGCGAAGGAAATGATCGGCGGCTTCTTTATGGTCGACTGCGACACGCAGGAAGAAGCGGTCGCGCTCGCGGCCGAGTGTCCGGCCGCGCGGTGGTGCACGATCGAAGTGCGCAAGCTCGGGCCCTGCTACGAGTAGACGGAGGACGCGCACACGGTCGAATTTTGTAGGGTTTTCCCTGGCGCGTGCGCAGTGCGTCGTCTGTCGATTCCGCCGAAATCGATTCGTCGTGCTGGCAAGGAGACGCCGGACGAACCCTTCCGTTCGCGCTCCCGTGGCCCAATAAACGGAGAAAACAATGCGATTCATGATCATGGTGAAGGCGAACGCGGACAGCGAGGCGGGCAAGATGCCGGAAGAAGAGCGGATCGCGGCAATGGCGGCCTATCACGAAGAACTGGCGAAGGCGGGCGTGTTGCTCGACGCAAGCGGCCTGCAGCCGACCTCGAAGGGTTGGCGCATCCGCTACGAAGGCGGCAAGCGCAGGATCATCGATGGTCCGTTTGCCGAGACCAAGGAGTTGCTGGCCGGCTACACGCTAATCCAGGTGCGCTCGCGCGAAGAGGCGATGGAGTGGGCGCGACGCTTCCCGGCGCCGTTCGGCGAACACGCGGATGGCGAGATCGAAGTGCGGCAGCTGTTCGGGCTCGACGATTTCGAACCGAGCCCGTCCATCGACCGGTTTCGCAAGCTCGAAGGCAACCACCACTGATACGAGGCGCACGATGCACAAGCAGATCTTTCTGAACATCGCAGTCGACAATCTCGAGCGCTCAAAGGCGTTCTTCGCGAAGCTCGGCTTCACGTTCGAGCCGAGGTTCACCGACCAGAACGCAGCCTGCATGATCGTCGGCGAAAACATCTTCACGATGCTGCTGACGAAGCCATTTTTCAGCACCTTCACCAGCAAGCCGCTGAGCGATCCGTCAACCAGCACCGAAGCGCTCATCTGTCTGTCGTGCGACAGCCGCGCCGAAGTCGACGATCTGGTTGCGAAGGCGGTCGCGGCGGGCGGCACGGCGCCGCGCAAGCCGCAGGACTACGGCTTCATGTATGGCCACGGCTTCGAAGATCCGGACGGCCATATCTGGGAACTTGCGTTTATGGACCCGAATGTGCCGATGCCGGAACGGCCGGCGGAGTCGGCCACACCGGCAGCGAATTGAGGCCGGCCGTGTCGACGGCCGCGACGCATCGTGCCATCGAGGCGGTGTGGCGGATCGAGTCCGCGAAGGTCATCGCACACGTCGCGCGCATCGTCCGCGACGTCGGCGTGGCCGAGGAACTGGCGCAGGATGCACTGGTCGCCGCGCTCGAACACTGGCCCGGGGCCGGCGTGCCCGACAACCCGGGAGCGTGGCTGATGGCAACCGCGAAAAACCGCGCGCTCGACCGCTGGCGTCAGGAAGTGCTGCACGCCAGAAAGCGCGAAGAACTCGGCCACGACCTCGACGCACTGGAGGCGCATCTGGTGCCCGATTTCGTCGATGCGCTTGATGCCGCCCGCGAAGACGATATCGGCGACGATCTTCTCCGGCTGGTCTTCACCGCGTGCCATCCGGTGCTGTCGACCGATGCGCGCGTTGCATTGACGCTGCGCCTGCTGGGCGGCCTGACGACCGACGAAATCGCGCGCGCGTTTCTTGTGCCGGAACCGACTATCGCTCAACGCATCGTGCGAGCGAAGCGCACGTTGTCGGCGGCGAAGGTGCCGTTCGAAGTGCCGCAGGCCGACGCGCGCGCGGTGCGGCTCGAGTCGGTGCTCGAAGTGATCTATCTGATTTTCAACGAGGGCTATTCGGCAACGGCTGGCGATGACTGGATGCGTCCGACGCTATGCGAAGAGGCGTTGCGGCTTGGCCGTGTGCTTGCGGGGCTGATGCCGGACGAAAGCGAAGCGCACGGCCTTGTCGCGCTGATGGAAATCCAGGCGTCGCGTGTTCCGGCGCGCATCGACGCACAGGGCAAGCCGGTGCTGCTGCCGGACCAGGACCGCAGCCGCTGGGACCCGTTGCTGATCCGGCGCGGTTTGGCTGCGCTTGCTCGCGCGGAGGCGCTTGGCGGCGGCAGCGGCCCTTATACGCTGCAGGCCGCGCTCGCGGCGTGTCATGCACGTGCGCGCGCCGCTGATGAAACCGACTGGGAGCGCATCGTTGCACTCTACGATGCGCTCGTGCAGGTTGCGCCATCGCCGGTGGTCGAACTCAACCGCGCGGTCGCAGTTGGCATGGCATTCGGGCCGGCCGCCGGCCTCGAGATTGTCGATGCGCTTGGCGCGGATGCCGCGCTGTCGAACTATCACTGGCTGCCGAGCGTGCGCGGCGATCTGCTTGCGAAGCTAGGCCGGCGCGACGAAGCGCGCGCCGAATTCGAACGTGCGGCCGCGATGACGCGCAATGCACGCGAACGCGATCTGCTGCTCGAACGCGTGCAGCAAATGAGCGGCGACGTGCACTGATGCACTGAATCAACCGTGGTGCCGGCTTGCGTCTGTCTCTGCGGCACGCTCGCGCGGTTGCTTTGCGTCGTCATCCGGCTCGGGCCGCTGATGGTCGACAAACGGCGAATCGGTATCGGTGCCACCTGAGCGCAATGCGGTGCGTGCTTCTTCGGCAAGCTGCACATAACGCTTGCGAAAGCGTGTCAAGTCCTTTTCACCGAGTTCTTCCAGATCCAGCAACGCATTGTGCGCACCCTCGAGCGCGCGAATCAGCTCGTCGAGCTTGATCTGCATCGCTGCGGTGTCGCGGTTCTGCGTGTTCTGGATCAGGAACACCATCAGAAACGTAACGATCGTCGTCGACGTGTTGATGACCAGTTGCCATGTGTCACTAAAGTGAAAAAGCGGTCCGCTCACGCCCCACACGACGACGAGCGCCACTGCAAGCGCAAACGTGGCCGGCCTGCCTGCCATGGTCGAAAGCGCGGTCGAAAATCGGGAGAACCAGTTCTGGGTCACGAGCATCCCCTCGTCGTCGATAGACGTTCGCACGCCAGATAGAAGGCGTGTTCATCGGTGCCCTTGCACATTGTGTGCCGGGTCCGCCGTTGCGGCGCAGCAATGCAGCATCGGTTCGCCCGAAATGCGAAATTTCTCCTTGCGCATGTCGATATGACGGTGGCTTACTCGTCGTCGGGATGAAGCCACGATGTCCGGTGACGCTTCGCCACCCAATCAATCGTCGACAGACAGGAGCCGCGACTATGTCCAAGCCAGCCACGAGAACCATCCCTGAAGGCATGCATTCGCTCACACCGCATATTGTTTGCGCCGGTGCGGCCGAAGCAATCGAGTTCTACAAAAAGGCGTTCAATGCAGTCGAACAGGTTCGCTTGCCGGGGCCCGGCGGAAAATTGATACACGCGTCGCTGAAAATCGGCGATTCGACACTGATGCTCGTCGACGAAATGCCCGAGTGCGCCGGCGCGGTCGGTCCGAAAGCGCTGAAGGGCTCGCCGGTGACGATCCACCTGTACGTCGACGATGTCGACGCGACGGTCGCGCAGGCGGTCAAGGCCGGCGCGAAAGTCACGATGCCCGTCGACGACATGTTCTGGGGCGATCGTTACGGTCAGCTGGAAGACCCGTTCGGCCACCGCTGGTCGGTTGCGACTCACAAGGCCGATTTGACGCCTGAAGAAATTCAGGCCGCGATGCAGGAGATGATGAAGTCCCGATAGCGACCGGCGCTTTACGTCTGCACGTATTTCCGCTCACTAAACCGCACGCATCGCACGGAGGCACGCCGCGCTCGCTGCCGCCGTGCGAGTTCGCGGCCCAGGTGACCCAAGCGGGCCAAGCGGCCCAATGGCTATAACGGGTCAAGCGGTTCGAACAGCTCGGCTGCACGAGCATTCACGGAGTCTCGATGGACAGGATTGCCACATGCTTCTGGTTCGACGGCCAGGCGGAAGAGGCCGCGAAGTTCTACGTGTCCGTCTTCCGCGACGGCCGCATCACCGACGTGATGTACTACAACGACGCGGTGCCCAGCAAGGCGGGGCGGGTGCTGAGCGTGTCGTTCGAAATTGAAGGGCGCCAGTTCATCGGCTTGAACGGCGGTCCGCAGTTCACGTTCACGCCGGCAATCTCGCTCTTCGTCAAGTGCGAAACGCAGGCAGAAGTCGACGAACTATGGACCAGGCTGCTGGAAGGCGGCACGCCACAGCAGTGCGGCTGGCTGACGGACCGATTCGGCATATCGTGGCAAATCGTGCCGACGGTGCTGGGCAAGATGCTAAGGGACGCAGACCGTGCGAAGTCGACGCGCGTGATGGAAGCGATGATGGGCATGGTGAAGCTCGACATCGCTGGGCTCGAGAACGCATACGCTGGCAAATAACATTTAGCCACGCTGATCACAGGATCGTTGCGCGCGCAAGCTAAACCAAGGTTTGCTTGCGGCGCAAATTTTTCGCCGCATAATCCAGTCAATCGATCTGACGAACGTCAGATAGCGCGCGCCTTGCCGGGGCTTCGCGCTCCATCTGTACACTGTCGGCGGCGCATGATCGCCCGATAAAATCCCGCAATCGAAACTAAGCATTGCCTACCGCGGCAAGCGGGGCAGGCGGACGGTACGTCCGTTGTGGACCTCGCCGACGCGCGGTACCCTTCCGCAGTTCTTTTCACCAGCACGGAGCTTATACGATGAATACGGTCACGACCAAAGACGGCGCGCAGATTTTTTTCAAGGACTGGGGAAGTGGCAAGCCGATCGTTTTCTCGCATGGTTGGCCGCTCGATGCCGATGCGTGGGACCCGCAATTGCTGTTTTTTGTGCAACAGGGATTTCGCGTGATTGCGCATGACCGTCGTGGTCATGGCCGCTCGTCGCAAACCGCGAACGGCAACAATATGGATACGTATGCAGACGATCTCGCCGCCGTGATCGAACATCTTGATCTGAAAGATGCAGTGCTGGTCGGCCATTCGACAGGTGGTGGCGAAGTGGCGCACTACATTGGCCGTCATGGTACGAAGCGGGTCGCAAAGGCCGTGCTGATCGGCGCGGTGCCGCCGATCATGTTGAAGACAGCCGCGAATCCGGGCGGCTTGCCGATGGACGTATTCGACGGTATTCGCAAAGGCGTTGCGGATAACCGCTCGCAGTTCTACAAGGATCTGGCCGTGCCGTTCTTCGGCTATAACCGTCAGGGCGCGAAAGTATCGCAGGGCACGATCGACGAATTCTGGCGCCAGGGCATGCGCGGCGGCATCGTCGGCCAGTACGCGTGCGTGAAGGAGTTTTCCGAGGTCGACTACACGGCTGATCTGCAGAAGATCGACGTGCCGACTTTGGTGCTGCACGGCGATGACGATCAGATCGTGCCGATCGATGCGGCAGGGCGGATGTCGGCGAAGATCGTGAAGAACGCGACGCTGAAGGTGTACCCGGGCGCGCCGCACGGGATGTGCTCGACGCTGGCGGATAAGGTCAACGCGGATCTGCTCGAGTTCATCAAGGGCTAATAGTGCACTGCGATGCATGCGAGGGGCGGTCGTTGCCTCGCATGCACTGCTTTGGCTCCTTGGCTGCTAACGTGGCCGGTGCACTTCAACGGACCCCCTAACTCGCATTAAGCCTCACTAACTCGCATCGGCGCGCACACGCTCGCGTTGCGCGTCGACCAGCTCGGCGAGCTTACGCACCTGCGCGCCTTGCGCGTCGAAGTTGGACGGTTCGAGCCATGTATTGAATGCCGGGCGAATGGCCGGCCATTCGCTGTCGATGATCGAAAACCACGCGGTATCGCGATTGCGCGCTCGATACACAATCGCCTGCCGGAAAATCCCTTCGAACGTGAACCCATAGCGCAGCGCCGCGGCGCGCGACGGCGCATTGAGCGAATCGCACTTCCATTCGAATCGGCGGTAGCCGAGCGTGTCGAATGCGTGTTGTATCAGAAGAAAAATCGCTTCGGTACCCGCACGGGTTTTCTGCAACAGCGGCGAGTAGGTGACGAAGCCGACTTCGATCACTCCGTGTGTCGCGTCGATACGCATTAGCGCGAGTGTGCCAACCGCTTTGCCGGTTGCGAGATCGATGACCGCGTAGTGACACGGATCGGCTAACCCGGCGATGCGCGACACGTGGGCCCGGTAAGCGTCGAGCGAATCGAATGGCCCGACGCTCAGGTACGTCCAGTCGCGCGCATCGGACGCGCGGCCATATGCGTCATATAGCTCGTCAGCATGCCGCTCGACATTCAGTCGTTCGAGCCGGCAGTAGCGTCCAGTCAGCGGCGTGTCGTCAGGCATTTTCGCACCATGCCAGTCGGGCACCGGCGCCCCGATCGGTTGACCGAATTCATTGGTTCTCTGCTGCACGTTGTCGCTCCTCGTGTGTTGCCTTCTGTCGTGACTGGAAGTATGCCTGTCGCGAGCGGTTAGACAAACCACGACACACAAAACGCGAGCGGAGAACGCGTGTTCAGCGAACGAAAGATGCGTGGCACGGCGGCTTACCTCTAGCCGACCGCGCCACGCGCCAATACAACAGGGCGGCTTACAACTGGGTCATTCCGCCGTCGATCACAATCTCGGTGCCAACGATAAACCCCGATTCCGGCGACGAAAGATGCAGCACGGTGGCGGCAATCTCGCTGGAGTTGCCGAAGCGGCCGAGCGGAATCTGTGCTTTGATCTGCTCACGGGTGTTGTCATCGAAACCGAGCTTCGTATGAAGCGGCGTGGTGACCGGCCCCGGGCTGATCACGTTGACGCGCACACCGCGCGGCAGCAACTCCGCCGACAGCGTTTTCGCTAGCGAGATCAGCGCGGCCTTGCTCGCCGCATACACCGACGACGACGGCATGCCGATATGCGCGTTGATCGACCCGTTCAATACGATGGACGCGCCTTTGTTGAGAAGCGGCGCCAGCGCCTGAATCTGGAAGTACGGGCCTTTGACATTGATGTCAAAGCTCTCATCCCACATCGATTCAGGGACGTCCGCGAGCGGCGCGAAGCGGGCGACGCCGGCGTTGATGAACACTGCGTCAAGGCGAATGCCCGCGTCGGCGAGCTGTTTTGCGAGATCACGTGCGGCGACGGCCGAGCCGGCGTCATTACGGATAGCTAGCGCCGATTTGCCGAGCGTCGCGGTGGCCGTTGCGAGCGCAACTTCATCACGGCCCGTGATAATGACGCGCGCACCTTCAGCTGCAAAAGCTTGCGCGGTGACGAGTCCCATGCCGCCGTTGCCACCGGTGACGAGTACGGTCTTACCTTCAAAGCGATTCATGACGTTCTCCTATGAACGTGGGTTCGGTATGAAGGCAATTGTGGTCGTGCGGGCCAGGAATGACGTACGAATGAGTTGGCCCTGTCATTCGATAAAATTGGATGAGTTTTGCATGTCTTGCGCTTCAGTAGCAAACGGTCCACCAACGGCGCGCGCCGGCCAAAACGCACCCGCTCCGCACGTACAATGCATACTGGCAGCTGTTGTGTGGCACCCGTCAAGACCGATGAACCGAGAGAGGGACGATATGGAAATTGATCCGACCGAGTGGTTTCCGTTAGACGAATTCAAGCCTGTGCGCGAAGGCTGGTACGAAGTGCAACTGGTGAGCGGTGAAACCGCGTTCGCGCGCTTTACCGAAGGCGAGTGGACCGAGAAGCCGCCGCTCGTCTTCACGCACTGGCGCGGCCTAAGCAAAGACCCGGTGCAATCCGGCGAAACCGAGAGCATCGGCGCCGAAGTGGCCGCCGCGGAAGGCGTACGGGCTGTCTGGAATGCGTTTTTCCCGGGCGCCGGCGGCGACGCTCACAAGCCGCTGGAAGCCGGTCCGCACGAGGAACCGACCAACGGGCCACATTGATCGGTGCGGTGCAGCGGGCGGCGCGAGGCGCGGTCCGCTGTGCGCTTGGCCGCCTGCGCCGCAGTGGTTGGCGGCGTTTTGCGGCACTGCCGCATAGCGCGGGTCAACACCGCCATCATCCCTCCCAGTCAGCCTCGCGATCAGTCCGTCAACCAGCGTCGCCGCAGTTCTTCACCGCTACCTTGGCGTCACCGCGCCAACGGCAGCCAGATTTCGACACCACCCAGCCCTGTCATCGAATTGAACTGCTCGCCGTAACGCTCGAAGTTCGGCGCGTCGGCCGGCGTGAGCCCCGACTTCGGCAGCCAGGCATTCCAGACCGTATTCCACGTGCGCCTGATCGACGACACATGCTCGCGGTGCGCAAACACTGCGTAGCGTTGCGCAGGAATGCGAACACGGCCCATTCCGGCGGGCAACGCGGAAAAATCGCGCACTTCCACGCCGCACAGATAGCCGAAATTACCGGCGTCGTCGGCGTTGTAACAGACGCCGTAAGCGACATTGCCTACCTGTCCGGGCACTGTGCCGATGGATGGCACGAAGCGCTGCCATTGCGCCGGAATGCCGGAGCTGCTTTCGCAGTGGTAACGCTCGCTGATTCCCGCGATCAGCAACGGCTCGCCATCAACGAAGCGCGGCGGTTCGAGGTTCGTCATCAGGGTTTCGTCCATTTTGATTGGCTCCATAAGTGCGAGGTGATCGACATGCCGTTGCGCGCGCAACGCTTCCGGCGTGATGCCGAACTGCTCGCGGAACGCGCGCGTGAATGCCTCGTGAGAGCCGTATCCGGCGTCGACGGCGACCGCGAGAATGTCCGGTGCGCCGCGCGCGAGCCGCCGCGCGGCTTCGCTTAGACGGCGCGCACGAACGTAACGCATCACCGGCTGGCCGGTCGCCGCTTCGAACGCGCGTGACAGATGAAAGCGCGACACGCAACCGCATCGCGCGATGTCATCCAGCGTGATTTCGCCCGCAAAATGACTTTCGATAAACCAGAGCGCTTTCGCGACCGGATTCATATCGGCTCTCGAATGGCATAAGCGCAGCATAGGCGCGGCGCCCGAGCGTCATTTGATCGCGCTTGCGCATCGTGACGCGCGGGTCAGGCGCCTGGAATATCGTCCGCGGTAAAACCGAAGAACACCTGCACTTCGACGATCTTGCCGTTCTCGATCCGGAAGAACTCGGTGTTACGAAACGCCGCACGACCGGCCGGTTTGCACGCGTATCGGACGAATGCCTCATTGCGCTGCGTGAACAGCTTTTCGATCCGGAAGTACTCGACCTGATCGCTGAACGGCCAGCATCGTTCGAAGTAGGTGCGTCGATCGATGTGGTCGTCCTGCGGGCTGGTGAATGTGAAATTGTCGGCAAGCAGCGCTTCGAGCGCCGCGCGGTCTTTTGTCTCATACGCGGCGTAAGAGCGGCGAACGATTTCATCGATGCTGGCGTTGTCGTTCATCAAACACCCCCTCGATTTACGCTGTGCACGAATCAGACCTGATCGGTCGCGGCGCGGCCGCTACTGCCGTCCGTCGACGACTGTGCGGCGCGCGGCGTGGGGGTGCGCAGCAGCAATGCGCCGAGCGTCGCAGCCACCGCGGCGAAAATCGCGCCGACCAGAAACGCAAGGTGGTAGCCGTCCGTCAGCGCTGCACGCATGTCTTGCGTCGCATCGAGCGCGCCCGTCTGTGCAGCCGCGAGGCTCGCGAGTACCGCGAGCCCGAGCGCGCCGCCCATCATGAACGAGGTATTGACGATGCCGGACGCGAGCCCCGAATCGCTCGGCTCGACGTCATTCATCGCGGCAAGCAGCACCGGATTGAATGCGACGCCCGCGCCGATGCCGAGCAGCACCATGCCGGGCAACACGTCGACCGCGAACTGGCCGGCGACCGGCGCACGCGCAAACAGCAGCAGCCCGATCGCGGCGAGCGCCAGGCCCACCGCGATCGGCCGCCGGATGCCGTAGCGCATCACGATGCGCGCCGACAGACCGAGCGAAAAAACCGCCATGATCAGATTTGCCGGCAGGAAGGCGAGGCCAACCTGGAACGGCGCATACCCCAACACGCGCTGCATATACAACGCCGAAATAAAGAACCATGCGAACATCGCGGCGGCCCATAGCACGCCGATTGCGTTGGCAATCGCGACATTACGCATCCGTACAAGCGCAAGCGGCATCAGTGGATGGCGCACCCGCGCTTCAATGATGACGAACGCTGCCAGCAGAACAAGCGCGAGGCCGATCAGGCCGAGCGTTTGCGCGGACGTCCAGCCGATTTCATTGCCATTGACGATCGCATAGACGGCGAGCATCAGCGACGCGGTAACCGTGATCGCGCCCGCCACATCGAGCCGCTCGCCGTGCGCATGACCACGGCCCGCCGGCAGCAGCGCGATGCACAAGCCATACACGCCGATGCCGATCGGCAGATTGACCAGAAAGATCCAGTGCCAGCTGAGCAGATTGGTCAGCAGGCCGCCGAGCAGTACACCAATACTGCCGCCGCCCGCGCAAACGAAGCCATAGACGCCCATCGCCTTAGCGCGCTCGCCGGGTTCGGTGAAGAGATTCATGATCAGCGACAGCGACACCGCGGATACGACCGCGCCGCCAAGCCCTTGCACCGCCCGTGCGCAAACCAGCATCACCTGCGAATTCGCGAGCCCGCATGCGAGCGAAGCCAGGGTGAACAGCGTGATGCCTGCGAGAAACAGTTTGCGATGCCCGTAAAGATCGCCGAGGCGCCCGCCGAGCAGTAAAAAGCCGCCGAACGTCAGCATGTACGCGTTGACGACCCACACCAGCGACGTTTCAGAGAAACCGAGATCGGCTGCGATGGAAGGCAACGCGACATTCACGATTGTCGTGTCGAGCACGATCATCAGCACGCCGAGGCAAAGCACGACAAGTGCCAACCAGCGGGTTCGTCCTTCGATATTGTGCGTCATGCGGCCGTCTCCATGCGCGATGCATTGTTCGTGATGCTATGGAAAACGGCCAGTCTAGTACCGTGCGCGTGCCGTTTTCAACCGCGTGGACGCATTGAAAATTCAGGCAGGCAACTTGCGGAATCCGATTGCGAGCCGGTTCCAGCCATTAATCGCGGTGATCAGCAGCGACAGATCGACGAGTTCGGCTTCGGTGAAATGCGGTTTGACCGCTTCCCACACGTGATCGGGCACGTGGTCCTGCGACACGAGCGTCAGCGCTTCGGTCCATTCGAGCGCGGCGCGCTCGCGCCCGGTGAAGAACGGCGTTTCGCGCCACACTACGACGGTGGCCAGACGCCGGTCGGTTTCGCCTTCCTTGCGCGCATCCGTCGTGTGCATGTCGACGCAGAAAGCGCAGCCATTGATTTGCGATGCGCGCAGCCGCACCAGGTGAGTCAGCGATTTTTCGAGGTCGCTTTTGCCGATGCGTTCTTCGAGCGCGAGCATCGCTTTGATCGCATGCGGGTTGGCCTTATAGAAGTCGAGGCGTTCCATGTTTCTCTCCGGTTGTAAGTTCAATGCGCCCGGGTGGCGCGACAACCGAAGATTAAGCAAAAAACTGGTCACAGGTAATGACCAGTTTCTGGAATTTTGGGGTAACCAGTTCGAAGGCCATCCTGCCGTGCCGGCGCGATGGAAAGACGAAGGCTACTTCACTGCCCCGAGCGCAAGCCCCTTGACCAGATACCGCTGCAACCACGCGAACACGACCGATACCGGTAGCGTCGCGCACAGCGTCGCGGCCATCACCAGATGCCATTCGACCGTGTACTTGCCCGCCACCATGTCGGTGACCTGCACGGTGAGCGTCTTGTTTTCCGGCGAGCGGATCAGCGTATAGACCACCGCGAACTCGTTCCACGCGTTGATAAACGTGAAGATCGCGGTAACGACGATGGCCGGCACCGCCAGCGGCAGGAACACTTTAAATACCGCGCGCGTGCGGCTGCACCCTTCGAGCCACGCCGATTCTTCGAGATCGCGCGGCACCGTCTGGAAATACGACGACAGCATCCACACTGCAAACGCGATGTTGAACGCGGCGTACGACACGATCACGCCGATTTTCGAATCGACGAGGTTGCCGTCGCCATACGGAATCATCGCGGCGAGGCGGAACAGGCCGACCACCAGAAGAATGGGCGACAGCATTTGCGTGACGAGCAGGAACTGCCGATACACGCTACGTCCGCCGAACGGAAAACGCGCGAGCGCATACGCGGCAGGCAGGCTAACCGCGAGCGCCAGCGCGGTCGACAGGAAACTGATGATCACGCTATTGCGCAGCGCGACGCCGAAATTCGCGGCTTCCCACATATCGGCGAAATTCTGCCAGTGCCAATGCATCGGCAGCCAGCGCGCCGGGTAGACGAACACTTCCTGCGCGGGCTTCAACGCGGTGAAAAACATCACCGCAAACGGAAACAGGATGACCACGACGAGCGGCGACAGCGCGATCCAACACCACAGCGAGCGTTTCATTTTCGTGTTCATGCGGCGTCTCCTTCTTTCGACGGCTGCATGCGCAGATACGCCATCGAGAACACGAACAGCATCACCAGCATGATCAGCGACACTGCGGCCGCCTGGCCGGGCCGCCCGAGCCGGAAGCCGAGTTCGTACAGATAGGTGACGAGAATATGCGTGCCGTTATCCGGACCGCCTTGCGTCATCACCCAGATAATCGGGAACGAGTTGAACACGTAGATCACGTTCAACAGGATCGCCATGTTGATGAATGGCCGTAAAAGCGGCAGCGTCAGCTGACGGAACTGCTGCCACGCGCTCGCGCCATCGATGCGCGCGGCCTCGTAAATATCGCCCGGCACCGACGACAAGCCGCCGAGCAGGATAGTCACGGTAAACGGAATCGACACCAGAATACCGACGCCGATTTCCACCGGAAACGCGAGCTCCGGCGTTGCGAGCCAGTGAATCGGCCCGCCGATCAGGCCGAGGCGCTGCAGCGTGACGTTCACCATCCCGTAGTCGTCGTTGAACGCCCAGCGCCAGACGACCGCGCTCATCGTCAGCGACACGGACCACGGCAGCATCACGATGGTTCGCGCGATGCCGCGGCCGTAAAAATCCTGGTTCAGCACGAGCGCGACCGGCACCGAGATCAGTATCGTTCCGCCGACCACGAACGCAGTCCAGACGAGCGTGTGACGGGTCGCTTCGAGAAACACCGGGTCGGCGAACACCGCGAGGAAGTTCTGCAGCCCGTTGAAATCGCGAATCGCGCCGAAACGCGACACGTCGTGCACCGACTGGTACACGATATTGAAGATCGGGTAGCTGATGATGAACAGCGCGAGAATCAGGCTAGGCGCGATTAGCAGCCACGGCGTGATCATGCGCGGCGTGACAGACCCGGCAGTGGGTAGCGCGGCGGGCGCGGAAGCGGAGGCGGAACGGCTCATGCGTGCTCGATCAGGAAAACGCCGGCAGTAACGCCGGAAAATGAATGGCCTGCGGCGTGACCTGTGCCGCCGACGGAGGGCGGCGGCACAGGCCTGTCGAAGTCGACGGACGCCGCGCGCGACAACAGTCGCGATGCGGCGTCAAAACAACACCGGCTTGCTACGTGGCTTAGTGGCCAAGCGACTGGTCGGCTTCGTTCGCGGCCTGCTTCAACGCGTCAGCCGGTTTCGCCTTGCCGAGATACACCGCCTGCATCGCGTTCGTCACAGCCTTCGCCGTGTCTTCCCAACCGGTGATCGTCGGTGCGAAGCGTGCGTTCGGCAGCAGCGCGATAAACGCCTTCGTGTCCGGATCGTTGAAGGCCGGGTCAGCTGCTTCGGCCTTCGTGGTCGGCAGGAAGCCTTCCTGGCTCGTGAACTCGACGCGCGGTTCCTTCGTGAACAGATAGTCGAGGAACTTCCATGCGGCCGGCTTCACCTTCGAGTTCTTGAACATCACGATCGAGTCGGTGACCGCGTAAGTCGCCGGGTTCGTGCCGACCGGCAGCGGATCGATACCGTACTTCAGGTTCGGCGCTTCTTTCTTGATCTGCTTCGCGAGGAACGGCGCGGAGATGACCATCGCGACGCGGCCCTGCTTGAACAGGTTCTGCACGTCTTCACGGCTATAACCGGTGACACCCGGTTGCGTGAGGCCTTCGTCGATCATCGTCTTGTACAGCGTCGCGGCCTTGATGCCGGCCGGCGAATCGAAGGCGGCCTTGCCCTTGCTGACCACGTCGCCGCCATTGGTCCACAGCGCGTAGTAGTAGTAGACGTCCGTTTCGATTTCCTTGCCCTGCAGGCCGAATCCGGGGACGCCCTTTGCCTTCAGCTTCTTCGACGCGTCGATCACGTCATTCCACGTTTTCGGGCCATTCGGATAACCGACGCTCGCGAGCAGATCCTTGTTGTAGTACAGCGCGCGCGCGGACGCGGCGATCGGCAGGCCATAGGTCTTGCCGTCAATCTGGCCCGGCGCCAGGAACGGGCCGATAAAGCGGCCCTTGAAGCTCGCATCCATATAGCCGTCGAGCGGCTCGGCGACGCCGTCCTTCACGAAATCGAGCAGCCAGCGCGTGCCGACGATCGCCAGATCGGCGTTCGCGTTACCGGAGATATCCGTTTGCAGCTTCTGCTGCAGCGTGTCCCAGTTCACGTCTTCGATCTTGATTGTCGTGCCGGGATTCGCCTTTTCGAACTGGCGCGCCATTTTTTCGAAGTACGGTGCGGTCTGGTCGCTGTAGTGGGCGACCGTGACGCGGACCGTTTCGGCCTGCGCCGCGAGCGCGGCCCCGACGAGCGTAAGCGCTACGGCGAGCTTGCCGAGCGTGAGGGAAGCACGAGCATGCAACGACATTTCTCTCTCTCCTGGGTGGTCTGCTGCCGTCGCCGGCCGCTTTGGGTTGAATTGTTTGAAAAAATCCTACAGGACGAAAAAAATGTTGTCACGTAGGGATGCCGATAATTTTTGGACGCCGTATCGTTTGCATAACATCCTGTAAAGATGGGCTTTTTGTTGCGTTGCGGCCGAATGGCCGAGGTGCCGGGCCCGGTGGCGTCAAATGGCCTACGTCTGTTGTTTGTGTCTCACATGTTGGAAATTTACATAGCATCGGGCGTGAGTCAGGCAGCATAAAAAGCGTGAGGACGGACATGAAACGTGTGGTGTTGGTGACAGGCGCGTGCGGCGGGATCGGCAGCGTACTGACGAAGCGCTTTATCGAAGCGGGCGATCACGTGCTGGCGCTCGACCGCAAGGCGGACGCGCTGGCGGCATTTGTCGACAGCCTTGGCACCAGTCAGATCACGCCGCTCGCGGTCGATCTTGGCGACGCCGATGCGGTGCGCGACGCGGTTGCGCACGCAACGGCCGCGACCGGTCCGGTCGATGTCGCGGTGGCGAACGCCGGCTCGGCCACTGGTCTGACGCTCGCGAAGACGGACGCGCAAACTTGGCAGCAGGACGTGCATTCGAATCTGAACGGCACATATCACACGATTGAAGCGGTGCGCGAATCGATGATCCAGCGGCAGCGCGGCGCAATCGTGCTGATCGGCTCGGTCAACGGGATGGCGATGCTCGGTCACCCCGCCTATAGCGCGGCGAAGGCGGGATTGATCAGCTATACGAAGTCACTCGCGGTCGAACTGGGCCGTTATGGCATTCGCGCGAATATCGTCTGTCCGGGCACGGTGAAGACGCCGGCGTGGCAAGCGCGCGTCGACAAGAACCCGCAGGTCTTCGAGAACTTGAAGAAGTGGTATCCGCTCGGCGATTTCGCGACACCCGACGACATCGCGAACGCCGTGCTGTTTCTCGCGTCGCCGCTCGCGCGTGTAATTACCGGCGTCGCGCTGCCGGTGGACGGCGGTTTGATGGCGGGCAACCGGCTGATGGCCGAGGAGCTGACGCTGGAATCACTGTGAGCGTATGCGCGCGCGCCGCGCCACGTGCGCCGCGCCCCGCATGAATGATGACGCAAACCCGACGCAAACCCGTCGCAAATGCAGCAGCGGACAACGAAGAGGACAGCATGGCAGCAGTGCAATTGAGCGGCATTTACAAGCGTTACGGCGACACGCAGGTGGTGCACGGCATCGACCTGCATATCGACGACGGCGAGTTCGTCGTGCTGGTCGGCCCGTCGGGCTGCGGCAAGAGCACGCTGATGCGGATGGTCGCCGGTCTCGAGGAAATCAGCGGCGGCGATCTGACGATCGGCGGCACTCGTGCAAACGGGCTTGCGCCGCAGCAGCGCAATATCTCGATGGTGTTTCAGAGCTACGCGCTGTATCCGCATCTGTCGGTGTACGACAACATCGCGTTCGGGCCGCGCATTCGCAAGGAGGCCGCGTCGGCATTCAAGCCGCGCATCGAGGCCGCCGCGAAAATGCTGAATCTCAGCGGTTATCTGGACCGTCTGCCGCGCGCGCTGTCCGGCGGCCAGCGGCAGCGCGTCGCGATGGGCCGCGCGGTAGTGCGCGAACCGTCGCTGTTCCTGTTCGACGAGCCGCTGTCGAACCTCGACGCGAAACTGCGCGTGCAGATGCGCACCGAGATCAAGGCGCTGCATCAGCGGCTGAAGAACACCGTGATCTACGTGACGCACGATCAGATCGAAGCGATGACGATGGCCGACCGCATCGTCGTGATGAACGCCGGACGCATCGAGCAGATCGGGCGTCCGCTCGAGCTATACGACCGGCCGGCCAATCTGTTTGTCGCGAGCTTCCTCGGTTCGCCTTCGATGAACTTCGCCGAAGGCGAGGTGGTGGCCGGCGACGGCGGGCTTGCGCTGCTATTGGCCGATGGACTGCGCATTGCGCTGACCGGTCAGCTGCCGGTGCAGCCGGGCGCGAAGGTGACGTTGGGCGTGCGGCCCGAGCATATCGAAACGAGCGCCGCGCAGGACGGTATTCCGATGGCCATTGAAGTGGTCGAGCCGACCGGCGCGGAAACCCATCTGTACGGAAAGGTCGGCGGCAGCGCATGGTGCGTGACGACGCGCGAGCGCGCGGTGCTCGAGCCCGGCCAGCGCGTGACGTTGCGGCTGCCGGCCGAACATCGGCATCTGTTCGATACGGAGAGCGGACGCAGGCTTGCGTAACACCGTGCGCCGCGTCGCCCGCGGCGCGGATTCCTGACCTTGAACCCAAGAGGAACACCCGGTTGTCCGCAGCGAACCTGATCCCTCATATCCGCGATGCGCTGCCGTCGCTACGGCCCGCCGAACGCAAGGTCGCCGACATGGTGCTCGCCGACGTCGACTTCGCGATGCGCGCGAGCATCACCGAGATCGCGCAGCGCGCGGACGTTTCCGAGCCGTCGGTGACGCGCTTTTGCCGCGCGGTCGGCGCGCACGGGCTGCGCGACTTCAAGATGCGGCTGGCGCAAAGCGCCGCCGGGGGCATGCCGTACGCGTCGCAGGCGGTCGCTCATAACGACGACATCCAGACGCTGTTCGATAAGGTCGGCGAAGCGGTGGTCGAAGGCATCACGCATGCGCGCAGCGCGCTTGACCCGATTGCGGTCGAGGCGGCGCTCGCCGCGCTGACCAGTGCGCGGCGTGTGTTTTTCTTCGGCGTGGGCGCGGGCTCCGGCCTCGTCGCGCAGGACGCGGCACTGCGTCTGCTGCGCCTCGACCTCGCCGCGAGCGCGTTTACCGACGCGCATCTGCAACGCCTGTACGCAGGTCTGATGGAACCCGGCGACGTCGCGTTTGCGATCTCGCACTCCGGGCGCAGCGTCGAAGTGAACGAAAGCATGCAGATCGCGAAGGAACGCGGCGCGACGACGATTGCACTGACCAACGTCGGGTCGCGGCTGGCGTGGCTCGTCGATATTCCGCTGTTACTGCGCGCGCCCAATGCGATCGGGCCGCATACGCCGGGCGTTTCGCGCCTCGTGCACTTGTGCGTGGTCGACGCGCTGGCGATCGGCATCGCGCTGCGGCTCAGCCCGAAGGCGCTCGAGAAGATGCGCGAAGCCGGCGCACGCGTATCGCACGAACCGGAAGCGGCCGGCGGCGATCGCCAGACCTGACACTCTTCGCGGTCCTCAAGCACCCAGGCGTCAGGCTTTTTTGACGACTGGACAACCGCTTGCGCAACTAAAACAATCTATATTGCAAGCATAAGAACGAATCTCCGACGCGATCCCGTCCGCCGCATTGCCGCATCCGCGGACCGCGCCATGGCACCGAGCAAACGCGCTGCACTCTCGCAGATAACCGGTCGTTAACCCTTAAGGGGGAAGCCATGTCCACGTCACCGCTCTACGACAGCGACGCGCCGCACGGAATCGATGGGATCACTGAGCAAGCGGATGCGCGGTTGCACAATCGCGACCTCGCGCCGGTTCCGCACGATAAAAGGACGTGGACCGGTTACAGCATCTTCGCGATGTGGATGTCCGATGTGCACAGCGTCGGCGGCTATACGTTCGCGGCCAGCCTGTTCCTGCTTGGCATTTCCGGCTGGCAGGTGCTGATTGCGCTGACGATCGGCATCCTGGTCGTCTACGTGCTGATGAATTGGGTTGGCAAGCCGAGCTACGTGCACGGTATTCCGTTTCCGGTGATGGCGCGCGTCAGCATGGGCGTGATGGGCGCGAACCTCGCGGCGGTCATTCGCGGTGTAGTCGGTATTGTCTGGTATGGCGTACAAACCTTTTTCGCGTCGAAGGCAGTCGCCACGCTGCTTGTGCTGTTCATTCCCGCTTCGGCATCGCTGACGCAGTTCAGTTTCCTGCGCCTCGACGGCCTCGGTTGGGTCAGCTTCCTGTTTATGTGGATCTTCCAGCTGATTATTTTCCAGCGCGGCATGGACACGATCCGCAAATTCATCGACTTCTGCGGGCCCGCCGTCTATGTGGTGATGTTCGCGCTGATGGCGTGGATTCTGATGCAAGCCGGGCTTGGCAGCCTGAGCCTCACGCTCGGCGGCGAAAAGCTGACCGGCGGCCAGCAACTGGCGTCGATGGGCAACGCGATTCTGCTGGTGATCAGCTATTTCGCCGCGCTGCTGCTTAATTTCGGCGACTTCGCGCGCTTCGCGAAAAGCGAGCAGCAGATGAAGGTCGGCAATTTCCTCGGCCTGCCGGTGAATTTCATTGCATTCGCGATCATCACGGTGATCGTCACGTCGGGCAGTGCGACCGTGTTCGGCCAGATGATCATGGACCCGGTGGAGATTGTGGCGCGCATCCAGAACAAGTTCGCGGTGGTGATCGGCAGCGTGACGTTTATCGTGGCGACAATGGGCATCAACATTGTTGCCAATTTCGTATCGCCCGCTTATGACATCGCGAACCTGTTCCCGAAGCATGTGAGCTTCAAGCGCGGCGGGCTGATTGCATCGATTCTCGCGGTGGTGGTGTGTCCGTGGATTTTCGTCGACAGCGCGCGGGCGATCACGATTTTCGTCAGCGTGTTCGGTGCGGTGCTTGCGCCGCTCTATGGCGTGATGATGGCCGATTTCTATCTGATCAAAAAACAGCAGGTGCAGACGGCTGAGCTTTATACGATGTCGCCGAAGGGCCGCTTTTACTATGACGGCGGATGGAACCGGATGGGGGTGATCGCACTGATCGTGTCCGGTTGCATTTCGATCGGCTGGGAGCTTTGCACGCAGTTGCTGCGCGTGTTGCCGCAAAACAATTTCGGTTGGCTGATCGGTGCGATTACCGGCGCGGTGGCGTACGTCGGGTTGATGCGCGCGGCGAGGCGCGTTTAACGTTCGGGATACGGCGTAAAAACGTCGACGAGTGGAATGGCGCCATGCGGGCTGGCTCGCATGGCGCTTTCGTTTTTTAAAAGGTCGTTGGCAACACACTCTTCCTGAAAGAGCCTCTAATAATTCTTGACGCCATTGACTAGGATGAGTGTCTCATACCCGACACGTCATGTCGACGCGACGCGTCGGCCGCTTTTCATTCTCCGCAGATTCATGCGGGCCAGCCAGAATCCATCTCCCGCGATGTCTACCGATACATCTTCTGCTGCGACTAGTGTCGAGCGCCGCGCATCAACGTGGCGCTATATTTTCGCCGGCCTGTGCGCGAGTCTCGTGACCATCGGGCTTGCGCGTTTCGCGTACACGCCTTTGCTACCGTCTCTCATTCAGGCGCACTGGTTCGCGACAGCCGATGTCGTTTATCTTGGCGCGGCCAATCTGATGGGCTATCTGATCGGCGCGATCGCTGGCCGGCCGCTGGGCCGCCATCTGACGAACGGGCACACGCTGCGCGTGATGATGGTGCTCGTTACCGCCGCATTCTTCGCGTGCGGCTATCCCGTGTCGGTCACATGGTTTTTTGTGTGGCGGTTGCTGTCCGGCGTGGGCGGCGGCGCGGTGATGGTGCTGGTGGCCGCAACCGTAATGCCGCACGTGCCGGGTGACCGACGAGGCCTGGCGAGCGGCGCGCTGTTTCTTGGGCTCGGGCTCGGCATTGCCGGATCGGGCACGGTGATACCGCTGCTGCTCAATCTGGGCTTGAGCGAGACGTGGATTGGCCTGGGCGTGCTGTCAGCGGTGCTGACCGCGGCAACCTGGACCGCCTGGCCTTCCGCGCATGCCCATGCCGCAGTGATGCACGCTCATCAGCAGTCTGCGATCCCGCATCAGCCCGCAGGCGCGCAGGTGCATGTGTTGTACACACAGTACGCGGTCGTCGCCTTCGGTATCGTGCCGACGATGGTGTTCCTCGTCGACTATATTGCGCGCGGACTCGGTGCGGGCACGCATATCGGCGCGCTGTACTGGGTCCTGTACGGCGTTGGCGCGATCGCCGGGCCGCCATTGTATGGCTGGCTCGCCGATCGGCTCGGCGGCGCACGCAGCATGCGCTTCGTGATGCTGGCGCAGGGCATGTTCGCGTTGCTGCTCGCGATGTCGGGCAACCGTGTCGCGATCGGCGTGCTGGCTGTGATGATCGGCAGTTTTCCGCCCGGCATCGTGCCGATGATGCTGGCTCGCGTGCACGAAGTGTTTCCCGGCAATCACGCGGGACAGAATGTGGCGTGGAGCCGCCTGACGATCATGTTCGCCGCATTTCAGGCGGCCGCGGGCTACATCTGCTCGTCGATCTTCAACGGCAGTGGCGGAAGCCATCGGATGCTGTTCGCGATCAGCGCGGCGGCGTTCTTTATCTGCGTGTTGGCCGATCTGATCGGATCGCGTTTTGCGGCTCGCGCTTCGCGCGCAAGCCGCGGGTGACCGTGGAAGAGCAAAACAAAAGAGACGTCGTACCGCACGTCTCTTCGCTCACATACATCGCATCGAATGCTCGCTGAAGCGCTAACGGTCAACCCAATCCGCTAGCGGGATCGCGCGCCGTTCAATCCAGCGCGGAAGCCGGTCCGAAGAACTCATAGCGCGCCTGTCTGGCCGGCACGCCGAGCGTTTCCAGATGCTTCTTGACGGCCTTCATAAACGACTTCGGCCCGAGAAAATACACGTCGACGTCGTGCGTCGCCGGCATCCACTCGCGCAGCCGTGCTTCGTCGAGATAACCGACCGCATCAGGCGCGCTGTCTTCCGCGCGCGGCTTCTCATACACATAAAAGCGCTTCAGCTGCGGATGGCGCCCTGCGAGTTCGTCGATAAAGTGGCGGAACGCATGCACGCCGCCGTGACGCGCCGCATGAATGAAGTGCACCGGCCGCGCGGTCTTCAGCGCAACGCGCAACATCGCGAGCGTCGGCGTGATGCCGACCCCGCCGCTAATCAGCACGAGCGGCTTTGAACTGTCTTCGAGCGTGAAGTCGCCGGATGGCGCGAACACATCGAGCGTGTCGTCTTCGATCACATGATCGTGCAGGTAGTTCGATACCTTGCCGTTCGGTTCGCGCTTCACGCTGATCCGATACTCGTGTCCGTTCGCGGCGGCCGACAGCGAATAGTTACGGCGCACCTCCACGCCGTCTATCACCACGCGCAGCGCGATGTACTGGCCCGGCTCGAAGTCGAGCAGATCGCCGCCGTCCGCGGGACGCAGATAGAACGACGTGATCTCGTCGCTCTCGCGCACCTTGCGCGCGACCGTGAATTTGCGCGTGCCGCGCCAGCCGCCCTTTGCGGTTTCCTTCGCCGCATACGCGCCTTCTTCGAGACCGATCAGGATATCGGCGAGCTGCTGATAAGCCGCGCCCCACGCGTCGATCACCGCGTCGGTCGCGATCTCGGCCCCAAGCACCTCGCGAATCGCTCGCAGCAGGCAAGCACCGACGATCGGATAATGTTCGGGCAGGATGTTCAGCGACACGTGCTTGTTGACGATTTGCGACACAAGGCCGCCCAACTGCTCGAGCTGATCGATATGACGCGCGTACATCAGCACGCCGTTCGCCAGCGCGCGTGCCTGGTCGCCGTTGGCCTGGTGAGCCTGATTGAACAGCGGACGCACTTCCGGATACTCGGACAGCATCGTCTTGTAGAAGTGGCTGATGAGGGCTTCGCCGCCGCTTTCGAGGAGCGGAATGGTGGCTTTGACGATGGCGCGATGTTCGGCTGACAGCATGGACCTTACCTCTTTTCTATGAGTGGCTGAAGACCCGGCAAGCGGGTTCGCGCTTAATAACGCATGAAGCGGGCCAGCATTGATCTGTATTAAAATCAGTGCATTACGAATAGCCGAAGTGGATATGACACGAGTCGAATCGACTACTGAAGTAGTCGCGCTGACTGCATCGGGCCTGCTTGACGCGCTGTTGCCGCTGGTCCAGGACCTGTCGCGCGACCTGTCTGATGGCGAGCGCTACCGGCGCCTGCTCACCACGTTGCGCGAGCTTTTTTCCGGCGACGCGGCCGCGCTGTTGCGGCTCGATGGCGATACGCTCGTGCCGCTTGCGATCGACGGCCTGACCAGCGACACACTGGGCCGGCGCTTTCGCGTGAGCGACCATCCACGCTTTGTCGCGCTGCTCGCGAGGCGGGAACCGACCCGCTTCCCTGCCGATTCAGGCTTGCCGGATCCGTACGACGGTCTCGTGCAAGGCGTGAGCGGCCACCTCGAAGTGCACGACTGTCTTGGCTGTCCGCTTTATATCAACGGGCGTCCGTGGGGCCTGCTAACGCTCGACGCACTCAACCCCGCGCGCTTCGATAGCGTCGACATGAGTCTGCTGCAGGCGTTTCTCAGTCTGGCGGCCGCCACGGTCAGTGTGGCCGAGCGCATCGATACCCTCGCGCGCAATACCGAAGAAGAACGCCAACGGGCCGAAGCGTACCGGCAGGCAAGTGGACCGAGAACCCGGGAAATCATCGGCAGTAGCGCGGCGCATCGGCAATTAATCGATGAAATCCGTACGGTCGCGAATAGCGATCTGACGGTGCTGATCACCGGCGAGACGGGCGTTGGCAAGGAACTCGTGGCCAGTGCGATTCACACGGGTTCGCCGCGCGCGGACAAGGCGCTGATCAGCCTGAACTGTGCGGCATTGCCGGACACGTTAGTTGAAAGCGAACTGTTCGGGCATGTGCGCGGCGCGTTTTCGGGGGCATCATCGGACCGGCGCGGCAAGTTCGAACTCGCGGACGGCGGCACGCTGCTGCTTGACGAAGTCGGCGAATTGCCGCTCGCCGTGCAGGCCAAGCTGCTTCGCGTGCTGCAGAATGGGCAACTGCAACGCATCGGCTCGGACAGCGAGCATAAGGTCGACGTGCGGCTGATTGCCGCGACCAACCGCGATCTTGCCGAAGAGGTACGTGCCGGCCGGTTCCGTGCGGACCTGTACCATCGGTTGAGCGTCTATCCGCTGCGCGTGCCACCGTTGCGCGAGCGTGGGCGCGACGTATTGCTGCTGGCCGGCTTTTTCCTCGAGGAAAACCGCGCGCGCCTCGGGTTGCTGAGCATCCGGCTCGCGACCGACGCCCAGTCGGCGCTGCTTGCCTACCGGTGGCCGGGCAATGTGCGCGAGCTCGAGCATATGATCGGGCGAAGCGCCTTCAAGGCATTGTCGCGGCACCGCGAACGGCCGCGCATCCTGACGCTGACTGCGCTGGACCTCGGCATATCGACTGCGCCCGCATCGGTCGCCGCTCAGCGTGCAGCGGGGCAAAGCGAACTGGATGACGCGGATGCGCCCGGCGATTTCCGCAGCTCGGTGATCGCGTTCGAACGCTCTCTCGTATCCGGTGCGCTGGAGCGGCACGACAATAACTGGGCGGCCGTTGCGCGTGCGTTGGGGATGGACCGCGCGAACCTGAACCGGCTGGCGAAGCGTCTCGGGCTTAAATAGAAGCGCCTGCCCCGCTGCGCCAGCACGCTCGTCGGTCAGGAACTGATTTGGTAGTATCTGATCGGTCAGCCAGACCATCATTGCGTTCATCGAGGAGATTCCCGTGCGGCACTACACCAAAGAGAATTTCAATCTGATGGACAGCGTCGGTTTCGCGCTCAACAAGGCACGCAACCTGATCATCATGGAAATGGATGCCGCGCTGAAGGAAGTCGATATTTCGAGCCAGCAAATGGGCATCCTGCTGCTGTTGAAACAGCAAACCGCGAGCACGCCGTTCGAGTTGTCGAAAACACTCGGCATCGATACCGGCTTGATGACCCGAATGCTCGACAAGCTTGAATCGAAGGGTCTGGTCGTGCGTTCCCGCGACGACGAAGACCGGCGCGTCGTGAATCTTTCGCTAACCGGCAGCGGCCGCGCAGTGGCCGCGCAAATTCCCGAAATCGCGCCCGCCGTGCTGAACGAACGTCTGAAGAAATTCACCAAGGCCGAGGTCGAAGAATTGCGCCGTTTGCTGCGCAAGTTCGTCAACGACTAACCGGCCGCTCCGCTAACCGACTCCACATCACCATTCCGCCTGGCCCGAACGCGGTTCGATACGCTCTGTCAAAATCTTCTTGAAAGTATCTGATGCATCAGCTATTGTTCATGCAGAGAATGAAGGAGCCAGAGATGTCGTTCTATACACCGGACAACTTTCATCAGATCGGCAGCGTCGGGTTCGTGCTCAACAAGGTGCGCAATCAGATCTCAGCAGACATGGACTCTGCGCTGAAGGGGATGCACGTGAAGGGGCAACACATCGGCATCCTGATGTCGCTGCTGCGCGGATCGAACACCACGCCGGCCAGCTTGTCGCGACACCTCGGTGTCGATTCGGGCCTGATGACGCGCATGCTGGACAAGCTCGAAGGACTCGGTTTGATCGTGCGCTCGCGCGACACGGTGGACCGTCGGGTGGTCAATCTGCAGCTCACCGCCGCGGGACGGGCAACCGCGCAGCGCGTCGCGGAACTCGCGCCGGACGTGTTGAACGCGCGGCTGCGGAGTTTCTCCGGCGCGGAGTATGACGAACTGTGCCGTCTGTTACACAAGCTATTGCAAGACTGAGCCGTTTTTTTAACCCATATATCTGATAGGTCAGAAAATGAGCAGTCAATCAAAAGCGACACACTGTGCGTTTCGTGGACTGAAAGCCGGTATATCGGTGATAGGTGCGGCGGTGCTGTCCGCGTGCGTGAACTATGCGGGCATCCATAGCGACAAGCAGATGGCAAAGCCGCAGTACTATGCGACACAGCAGAGCATGCCGTCGGAAGGCGGCCATTGGCCAACCGGCGACTGGGCGGATCAGTTCGGCGATGCGCAGCTGAAGGCGCTGATCGACGAAGCGCTGAACGTCAGTCCGACGATCGAACAGGCGCGTGCCCGGGTGGCCGCCGCGGCCGCTTACAGCGAGACCGCGAAAGCCGCGACCTTGCCGCGTGCCGATGCCAGCTACTCGTATACGCGCCAGCAATTTTCCGGCACGACCTATGTGCCACCGCCGTTTGCGGGAAGCTGGCAGTCGGAAAACAAGGGCGTGCTCAGCGCGTCGTACGAACTCGACCTGTGGGGTAAAAACCGCGAAGCGCTGAAGGCCGCGCTGTCGCAATTGCAGGCGAGCGAAGCCGACGCGCAAGTCGTCCGGCTGACGTTGACGACAGCGGTCGCGCGTTCGTACAACCAGCTGGCGCGGCTCTATCTGCTGCGCGATATCGCCCAGCAGGAAATCGCACAGCGTGAACAGATCGACCGCATCACCGCCGGACGCATCGCAACCGGCCTCGACACCGAAGTCGAGCGCAAGACCGCGCAGGCGAATCTCGCGACGAGCCGTGCAGCGCTGAAAGCGATCGACGGCTCGATCGTCACGACACGTTATCAGATCGCGGCGCTGCTTGGCGCCGGTCCGGACCGCGGGCTGCAGATCGCGCGCCCCACGCTTGGCATCGGCGATGAAGTGCGGCTGCCGGACAATCTGCCGGCGGACCTGGTGAGCCGCCGCCCGGATATCGTCGCGGCGCGCTGGCGCGTCGACGCGTTGACGCACGAGGTCAAATCGACGAAGGCCGAGTTTTATCCGGACATCAACCTCAGCGCCGCGATTGGCCTCGACGCATTCGGCTTCGGCCGCTTTCTGAACGCGGCGAGCCGCACGGTTTCCGCAGGGCCGGCCATTCACTTGCCGATCTTCGACGCAGGCGAGTTGCGCGCAAAACTGAAGGGACGCTACGCGGAATTCGACTATGCGGTCGCGACCTACAACCAGACGCTCGTGACCGCATTGAGCGAAGTGGCGACGCAACTGGCCGATATCCGCTCAACCGACGGTCAACTTGACGACGCACAGACGGCACAAAGCGCGGCACGCCGTGCGGACGAACTGGCGCTCACTCAGTACAAGGCAGGGCTGACAAACCAGTTGACCGTGCTCAACGCGGACGTGAATGCGCTGTCGGCGGACCAGGCCGTTGCGAACCTGACGATGAATCGTCGCGATCAGCAGATCGCACTCGCCGCTGCGTTAGGCGGCGGATATACGGATGCGTCGGATACGAACGATGCGGTGGGACTCGCGGCGACCGATACCGCGCGATCTTCCACCGCCTCGCGCTGACGCGCGCCCATGCAACCCATGCAAGCCCCCCGGACACGGCACCCGCACGATTCAGCCCTGGAGATTGAAATGAGCGAAATGGACACCCCGAAGCAAACGAACGCAGCGGTAGCCGACGCGGCGCCCGCATCGCCTCAGGACGCACAGACAGCGCCGGCATCGCGCAAGCGGACGCTCCTGCTCGCGCTACTCGGCGCGGCGGTCGTCGTCGCAGGCACCGCATACGGCGCGTACTACGTGACGGTCGGCCAATACCATGAGTCCACCGACGACGCGTATGTCAGCGGCAATCTCGTGCAACTGACACCGCAGGTGACCGGTACGGTCGTCGCGGTGAATGCCGACGACACGCAGATCGTCAACGAAGGCGACCCGGTCGTGACGCTCGACCCAGCCGATGCGAAAGTGGCGCTCGGCAACGCGGAAGCCGCGCTTGCGCAAACGGTGCGGCAGGTCAGCAGCCTGTACGTGAATAACGATTTCTATCGCGCGACTGTCGCGCAGCGGCAGTCCGATCTCGCACGCGTGACGAGCGACTTGAAGCGCCGCCAGGCCGTTGCGGATACCGGCGCGGTGTCGGCCGAAGACGTCGCGCACGCACGCGACGCGGTCACTGCCGCGCAGGCGGCGCTCGATGCCGCGCGTCAACAGGCGCAAGCGAACCGCGCGCTGACCGACCGCACGACGGTCGCGCAACACCCGAACGTTCAGGCCGCCGCATCGAAAGTGCGCGACGCGTACCTCGCTTACGCGCGCAACACGCTGCCCGCACCGGTTACCGGCTATGTAGCGCGCCGCTCGGTGCAGGTCGGTCAGCGCGTCGCCCCGGGCACGCCGCTAATGGCAATCGTGCCGCTCGACGGCGTATGGGTCGATGCGAACTATAAGGAAAGCCAACTGCGACGGATGCGCATCGGCCAGCCGGTGACATTGAGCGCCGACGTGTATGGCAGCAAAGTCGCCTATCACGGGCGCGTGGTCGGATTTTCAGCAGGGACGGGCGCCGCATTCGCGGTGCTGCCGCCGCAAAACGCGACCGGTAACTGGATCAAGGTCGTGCAACGCTTGCCGGTGCGTATCCAGCTCGATCAGCGCGAACTCGACGCACATCCGCTGCGAATCGGGCTATCGATGCAGGTCGACGTCGAGACGCGCGATGACTCCGGCCATCAGCTAGGCGCCGCGATCAATACCGCGTACCGGACCGACGTTTTTGCCGCGTACGGTGCGCAGGCTGACAACGAAATCGCACGCATCATCGCGGCGAATATCGTAGAGGAAGGCCAAACCGCATCCGCCGACGCGAGGCACGGCCATCCCGCGAAAGCCGCAACCGCAAATACAGCGGCACAGCATGATTCGGTGCAACCGGCGAGCTGAATCGAGCCGCAAACCGTGGAGCGATCTTTTTGATCCGTATATCTGACACATCAGATTGTCAGAACACGTACTGAAACCAGCGAACGCAAAAAAGGAATCGAGAAATGGACACTTCGACGAACTCCGCGAGCCCGCCGCCGTTAAGCGGCGGAAAACTGGTGCTCGCAACGCTCGCAGTTGCGCTCGCGACGTTCATGAACGTGCTGGACTCGTCGATTGCGAACGTCGCGATCCCTACGATTTCCGGCAATCTCGGCGTATCGGTCGACGAAGGCACGTGGGTGATCACGCTGTTTTCCGCGGCAAACGCGGTGTCGATTCCGCTGACTGGCTGGCTCACGCAGCGCATCGGCCAGATCAGGTTGTTTGTCGGCGCGATTCTGCTGTTCGTGCTGTCGTCATGGTTGTGCGGTATTGCGCCGAATCTGATCGTGCTGCTTGCCGCGCGCGTGCTGCAGGGTGCGGTGGCCGGCCCGCTGATTCCGCTCTCGCAGGCGATCCTGCTCGGCTCGTATCCGAAGGAGAAAAGCTCGCATGCGCTCGCACTATGGGCGATGACGGCGACGGTCGGCCCGATTGCGGGCCCGGCACTCGGTGGCTGGATTACCGACAGCTATTCATGGTCATGGATCTTCTACATCAACATCCCGGTTGGGCTATTTGCGGCAGCCGTGACATGGATGATCTATCGGACTCGCGAAACGCGGACGCGGTATCTGCCGATCGACAAGATCGGGCTGCTGTCCCTGATCGCATGGGTCGCGTCGTTGCAGATCATGCTCGACAAGGGCAAAGACCTCGATTGGTTCAATTCGCCGGTAATCTGCGGGCTCGGCGTATTCGCGGCGGTCAGTTTCGTGTTCTTCCTGATCTGGGAACTGACCGAGAAGAACCCTGTGGTCGATCTCCGGCTCTTTGCCGTGCGCAATTTCCGAGGCGGCACGATCGCGATTTCGATCGGCTACGCGTTGTTCTTCTCCAATCTTGTGCTTCTGCCGCAGTGGATCCAGGGCTATCTGAACTATCGGTCGGTCGACGCGGGCATAGTGACCGCGCCGCTTGGCATATTCGCGGTGCTGCTCGCACCGGTGATGGCACGCATCATGCCGAAATCGGACGCGCGCGTGCTGGCCACGCTGGCGTTTATCGGCTTCGCGATCGTGTTCTTCATGCGCTCGGGCTATACGACCGGTGTCGACGCGTGGACGCTCGTGCTGCCGACGCTGCTGCAAGGCATTCCGATGGCGCTGTTCTTCGTGCCGCTGACGGCGATCATTCTGTCTGGGCTGCCGCCCGAACGGATTCCCGCGGCGGCCGGCCTGTCGAACTTCGTGCGCGTGTTCGCGGGCGGTGTCGGCACATCGCTGGCAACGACCGGCTGGAACAACCGCACAATCCTGCACTACTCGCGACTCACCGAGCAGGCGAGCATCGACAATCCGACCTTTAACGGCACGATCGGCTCGCTGCATACGACGCTAGGCGGCAGCAGCGATCAGGCGCTGGCGTTCTTCGAACGCTCGCTGAATGCGCAGGCCGCGATGCTTGGGCTGAATGACATTTTCTGGCTGTCGGCTGTGATCTTTATCTTGATCATTCCGCTGATCTGGCTGACGAAGCCGGCCAAGGGCGGCGCAGCGGGTGCCGCGGCCGGTGCACATTGAACCGCAAGTCGATCAGGCGATAAGCGCGTTGCGCGGCAACCTCGGTTTAACGCATCGCCGGTGCGGGAAAACCGGCCTTGCCACAGCTGGCTGAGCCCGGTAACAATGCGGTCGGAGCGCAGCGTGCGCCGCCCCCGACGGATGCTCAGCCTATGCTGAATGAACTGATCAAGACCATTCTCCTGCTGGTGACCGGTCTGTTCCCGGTCATCAATCCACCGGCGACTGCATTCATCACATTGACGATGATTCCGCACGCGACGCAAGCGGAGCGGGCCGAGCTGGCCACGCGCATCGCCGTCAATAGTCTGTTCATCCTGCTCGGCTCGCTGTCGATCGGTGCTTACGTTCTTTCGTTCTTCGGCATCTCGGTGCCGGTGCTGCGGGTCGCGGGCGGTATCGTGATCGCCGCCGCCGGCTGGAGCCTGCTGCAGTCTCCGACCGGCGACGCCGCTGAAAAGGACGCGCCGCCGTCAACCGGCATCGATCACGACGCATCGTTGCGCGCGAAAGCGTTCTATCCGCTGACGTTGCCGATCACCGTCGGGTCCGGTGCGATCTCGGTGGCGATTGCGTTGGGGACGGGGTCGCCGAAGGCGGGGCTGTCGCCGGGTCACCTGATCGGCGTTGGCATCGCGCTGCTTATTCTGTGCGCGAGCATCTATGTGTGTGTCCGATTCGCGGGGCACCTCGAGAGACTGCTCGGCGCGGTTGGGGTTCAGGTGGTGATGCGGCTACTGTCGTTCGTGCTGTTATGCATTGGCGTGCAGATCATGTGGCTTGGTGTTGCTGACCTGGTCACGTCGATTCATATCCCGTAGCGATATCGCGCGCGGCGTTCCGGCGAGGGCCCGGCCCGTTCTATATCGGCTCATTCTTCGCTCATTGTGCGCAGTCACACTCTCCGTTGTCCGATGCGTTCGAAGCAACCGCATCCGCGCTCAAGGAGAACGACATGAAAGGGATCCGCCATCTTTTGGTCGCTGGCGCGCTGACCGGCGGCATGATCGGCGTCGCGCAAGCGCATGTGTTTGTCGGGGTCGGCATCGCGCCGGTCGTGCCTGCGGTGCCGGTCGTACCGGTGCCGGTCTATGCACCGCCGCCACCTGTTTACTACGCACCGCCCCCGCCGGTGTATGTGGCGCCGCCCGTTGTCGCTGGCTACTATGGGTATCCTTACGGCTGGCATCGGCCGTACTACGCGTACGGCTACTGGCGCTGATGCGCAACAGATAGACCGTCTCGTTGAGCGGGCAGGGCAGCTTGCGTTAATCGCGCGGCTCGCCTGCGCGGCCCGAATCGGCTAACGGCAATCGGCGAGAAACGCTGCATACCGTGAGGCGTATCGTCCTCGCGGGCATTTATACCGGGCCGTTGTCGACGCAACAGAAACTCGCGCTCTTCACATCGATACACGACGCACCGCCGTAGGTGACGGGCTCGTCATAAGCGCTGACGCCGCTGCTCGGCGTCGAGAAACGGTGCACAACAGTATCGCTGAGGCCACTCATTCTTCGCTAATTCTCCGTCACTACGATGGTGTCTGTGGGAAGACACAACGCCTGAACCACAGACCATCAAAATCACCGGAGGGAATTACCATGAAATCGCTGATCAAGACCGTTGCTGTTGCCGCCGCTCTCGTTCTGCCGGCCGTTTGCTTTGCGCAGTCCGCTCCTCAGTCCGCTGTTCAGTTCACCGCTCAGTCTGCTGATGCTGGCGAATATGTGCAGATTGTCGAGATCGAAGCAATCGGCTATGCACCGGCCGCCGACCAGGGCCAGCCCGCTGCGGCCACTGCACCGGATCACACGACGACCGCGCAACCGGCTGACCAGGAAGGCTACGGTGGTGTCGCGAGCGGCATGTCCAAGTCCGGCCGCCCCGCATACGACCCGGCTAATGACGTCGGTATGAATTCAATCTTTCTGCATCACTAAGCCTTGTTGTCTGCCTTCGCAACGAACGTCAGGCCATGAGCATCACAAACTCCACCGGGGGCGTACAGCGCAGGCTGTGCGCCCTTCGTGTTTGAGTCGTTCGGGCATGCGTACGCTTGAACCGGGCGCAGCATCGGTAGAGTAGAATCGATTCGAAAAAGGCCTTGCGACGAGCTTTCCAGTCGCTTTGCGACCGGCCGGATCCGGTCTTTCGCTTCCGGATCGACTCGGGCGTCTTCGTCAACGTCACTCTGTCGCCGCGCCGCCATGATCAGATCGCTAAAAACCCAACTCGTGCTGGCGCTATGCGCGGTCGTCAGTGTGGTCGGCATTGTCCAGGGCATCAGTTCCTATCAGTTATCCAAAGCGGGCATGAGCGCGCTGCTCGATTTACGTCTCGAGCAGGTCGCGTACCGGCTTCGCGGCGGTCTGGGCGATGCGATTCCAGAGATTGCGGCGCGCGGTTCGCAGCCGGTCCGCGACATCCTGATCACCATCTGGCGCGACGATCTCGAAACGCCATACCGCTCCACCGAACCTTCATTGCCGCTGCCGCGGGACGCACAGGGCGGCTTCAGTTCGCAGATCGTGAACGGCGAGCAATGGCGTATCTATACGTTGCGCGAACCGCCACGGGTCATCCAGGTTGCGCAGCGCTCGGCAGTGCGTCACGAACTGGTGCAGCAAGCCGCGGTGAAAACGCTATGGCCGATCCTCGTGCTGGTGCCACTGGTTTGTGCGGCTGTGATGCTGGTCGTGCGCTTTTCGTTTCTTCAGTTGAACCGGCTCGGTTCCGAAGTACAGGCGATCGACGCCGCGCACCTGCAAGCACTGCCTACGCGTGGCGTACCGATCGAACTGCGCCCGTTTATCGATTCGATCAACCGGATGATCGAACGCCTCGCGCGATCGATCGAGACGGAGCGGAAGTTTATTTCCGATGCCGCGCACGAACTGCGCACGCCGCTCACCGCGCTGCAATTGCAGGCGGACAACCTGCAGCGCGATATCGTGCAGGGCAATCAGGAGCGGTTTCAGGAACTGCGCCGCGGCATCGCGCGCAGCGGCAGCATGATCGCGCAAATGTTGCGCCTCGCGCGGGCTGATGCGTCGCTGCAGACCGATGTGGTCACGCTGGTTGACGTATCGGATGTCGTGGTCGACGCGGTGGCCGAAGTGTTGCCGATCGCGATGGAACGCAACATCGATATCGGCGCGGAGGAAATGGCGAGTGCGAAAGTGCGGGCGATCGAAGCGGATCTTGGCATTGCGATCCGCAACCTCGTCAGCAATGCGATCCGCTATACGCCGGACGGCGGCAAAGTCGACTTGCGCACCGAAGTGCGCGGCAACATGGTATGGATCGAAGTGATCGACACGGGGCCGGGCATTGCGGAAGACCTTTTACCGCGCGTATTCGATCGCTTCTTTCGCGCGAATGCGGATATTGAAGGCAGCGGTCTCGGCCTGTCGATCGTCAAGGCGATCGTGGCCAAGTATGGCGGCACCGCATCGCTCAGGAATCGCGACGACGGCCGATCGGGAATCGTTGCATCGATCGGCTTCAGAATCGCGGTGTAGCCGCATAGCCGCCTGCCGCTTGGCTGGATAGCGCTCATTCGCCGCTCATTTTCCGCACGTACGATTGACCTGTCTCCCGAGGACAGGCCCGCGATACGTGACGCTGCCCGCTGATACGAATCTCTGGCCCCTCTGATTCTGGCTCGGCGATCGGCGTTGGCCAGAATCATTCGCCGGCCGCATGCGGTCGGCTTTTTTTTGCGCTTTTGCGCGAAACGCCGCGCGCCGTGACTCACTACAATGCAATGCAATGCAATCCGACTCATGGTGAACGCAAAGACGTGAGCGTGCGCCATTTCCGTTGTCCTGAACGCTCTCGAGTCGGCTATTATTCCGATACCCGGCGTCGCTACCCCCTGCTCCTCCTGGTCTTCCTCCGCACGCGCCGGCGGGGCTACGGCCTGATATGAAAACCGCTCTGCCGAGCGGTTTTCATGTTCATTGCGCCGCAGATCGAACACTACATATTCGTTGTCTGACACGAAATCATGCGAGTGCTACTGATTGAAGACGACCTGCAAATTGGACAAAGCCTGCTGCGCGCGCTAAAGGATGCGGATTACAGCGTCGATTGGGTGCGCGACGGTATAGCCGGCTGCACGGCGATCGAGGCGGCGGAATACACCGTCGTGCTGCTCGATCTTGGCTTACCGGGAATGAGCGGCATTGAACTGCTGAAAAGCTGCCGCACGAAAGGGAACCCGGTCCCGGTGCTGATCCTCACCGCGCGCGACGATCTCGACGCCCGCGTGCAAGGGCTCGATCTCGGCGCTGACGACTACATGCTCAAACCGTTTCAGGTACCCGAACTGCTCGCGAGAATCCGCGCGGTGATCAGGCGCAAGGCGGGCTACGCGGTATCGCGTCTGGGTGACGACACGCTAAGCCTCGATCTCGACAAACGCACGCTGTGCTGCAATGGCGTGACGTCCGTGCTGTCGGCCCGCGAATTCGCGTTAATGCTGGCGTTTCTCGAGCGGCCCGGTACGATACTGTCTCGCGAGCAACTCGAAGACCGGCTGTACGGCTGGGGCAAAGAGGTGGAAAGTAACGCGGTCGACGTGCTGATCCACTCGGTGCGCAAGAAGTTCGGCGTGACGGTCATACGCAATGTGCGCGGACTCGGCTGGACGGTCATGCTAAACGACGCCGCCGCAAAAAACTGAATGCGCCTGAAACAACGCGGCGTCGCTTGCGGCACGTTAGCGCGCCTACTGCCCGGCGAACGAACTGATCGTGCGCGCAAGCCCGGCCGGGTATTGATACATCATCGCGTGGCCGCCCGCCTCTACAACCAGCAAACGCGCGTTCGGCAGCAACTGCTTTAACGCTTCCGCGTTCTTCTGCAGCACGACAGTATCTTCGTTGCCGCTCATCACGAGCGTCGGAATACGTACCGCGCGTAGCGCTTGCGCGGCTTGATCATTCGCTTCCCAATCGCGCAGCGCGTCGGTTTGTCCGGCGGTGACCGCAGCGGAAATTCTGTGCTTGCCGTAGTCCGCCGGTGTGAACATATCCTGCTTGAAGCAGCGCGACGCTTCGTCGACGTCCGCTGCCGGAAACAGCACGCCCATCACATCGTGCAATGTGACACCGGGCTTGCCGGACAACATCGCTTCGACCTGCGGCGAGACCGGCGTACCGGAGCTGCCGGGCGCCGGCGCGCTGAGCAGCACCAGCTTGCCGATCGAAGCGGGCGAGTCGATGGCCAACTGCTGAACGATCGCGCCGCCCATCGACCAGCCGGCAACTGTCGGCTGCTGCAGATGCAGCGCATCGATCAGTGCCGCTGTGTCGCGTGCCATGTCTTCGATCGAGAAGGTGCTTGCATTCGGTTCAGAACGGCCCACGCCGCGATTGTCGAAGACGATCACATCATGCTGCTTCGCAAGCTCGGTGAGAAAGGCCGCATCCCATTCGGTCAGCGTCGCGCGAAAACCCGTGACCAGCACGAGCGGGCTGCCATTGCCTAACCTGTAGTAAGCGATCTGACCGCGCGGCGTGTCCGCGATCTGCTCGCGAGCCTGCGCTGCGATGCCGGTTGGTGGATTGTTCGTCTTGCACATGGGTTCCGGTGAATAGCGTTGAGTCTCGGCGCGCGCGGCGATCGCGGTCAGTCCGCAAAGCGAAACGACAAGCCCGGTGGCCATTTTTCGACGAATATTCATGAGATGCCTTCGCACGCAAGAAGATGAATCGAGCGGTTCAAATCAACCGTCGACGATTCTATCGACCGTCAATGAGCCGTGGGTTAAATCGTGCGACGGCGAGTGCGATGCGACAGCGCGATAGGCGAAAGTCAGGGCTTGCACGTCATCTTGAAGTCGATATCGGACTCGGCGGTGATCTGGAAACCGAGCCGTTCGTACAGACGCATCGCCGGGTTGCGTCGAAGCACACGAAGCGACACCGTGACGCCGGCTTCACGCGCTTCGGCGAGTACCGCGCGGATCACACCTCCACCGATGCCACGGCCCTGATAGCCGGGCAGGATCTGTATCTGCTGAAGGCGCCAGTCGTCTTCCGACCGAATGAGCTTGATCAGACCGATGCGCTGCGCATCGCAACAGATGATCCGCGCAGTCTCGAAGTTCGCCAGCATGCGCAGCCGATGCGACTCGTCATCGACCGGTTCGCCGGCGCGCACGAGATGCTCGGTCATCGTGAGCTTGCGTAGCTCCAGCAGAAACACTTCGTCGTCTCGCGTCGCGGCGCGCAAGCGAATGGCATCGTTCATTGTGTTTGTTCGGTTCGTCTGCGTGGGAGGACGATCGCCTGCATCGTAATTCATCTGTGAGGATTGGGTCGTCGGTTCAAATGCGATTCACGAAGGTGAGAAGATTCGGGATCACCTGAGCGACGAACCTGCTGGTGCTCGAGGCGGTCCGCCGAACCCGGCAGCGGACCGCGAACCGCCTGCGCGAACAACGTCTACGTGAAATCAACCGAAGATCGGCAGCGTGCCCAGCACCGCAAAGCCGATCACCGCACCGGCGACCGCGCCCAGCACACGCGCGGGATACGCATGAATCCGCAGCAGTGCGGTAGCTGCCGCGCCGATTCCGACCATACCGCTTACCGCGAACACGGCGAACAGCACGAAGAGACTGACCCAATAAGCGAAAGCGAAGGTTTCGACCATGATGGACCTCAATACAGTGAATGGATGAGCAGGTGGGTGAGTGTTGCAACCGGTTATGGGTGGCTATACAGGTTGCCGAGGACCGGACGATCATCCCAGCGCGTATCGATCGTGATCACGCGCTTGCTGGTCGCGCTGCTTGCGGCGGTCGACGGACCATAGGATGTGTCTTTGCCTGCGGCCGCGCGGTCTGCCGCGTGGCTCGCGGCATAAGTCGTCGCCGCGTCGGGCGCGGCATCCGGGTAATGCGTGCTGCTTTGCGGGTACTGGCCGTTGCGCACGGCGGCGAACAGTTCGGCGCGAACCTGCGCACGCGAGGCAGGCGCGGTATCCGCAGCATGGCTGACAAGTGGCATTGCGATGAACGATGCGACGACGAGGACCTGGCTAAGACGTTTCATGATGAGCTAACTCCCGATGGGTTACCGTTGTCGACGGCATGGACGAACTTTAGGGTTCTCCATGTGCCACGTGAATCGCAGGCCGGATCAGCAAACCGCTCATTCGACTCATCGCGAGGCGCGCCCGACCTGCAAGGGCGGCAGAGCGCTTGCGCCGCCGCGCCGTGCAGTGCAGTGCAGTCAGCGCATTGCGACCCCGCACGGGTCCTTTCGAATACCTGTCTCCCGTTTGTTCTCACCTTTGCGCGGAAAGCAGGGGCCGCCGCGCTGCTTCACCTGCATCCAGGCATTTGTGCGCATCGGGACAAGTCCGGCGAATTTCCTCCACCTACGCTTGCGATCGTGCGATGCAAAGAGGCGTACATGGGGTGTGCCGTTGACATCTGCCGCTCACGGAGTCTTGCGATGCATACCGAAGTTATCGACTACGGGCAGGGCCGCCTGCGCGCGGCCGCCACGCGCGCGGGTTGGCGCGAAGTCGTTATCGGCGTGGTTTGTCTGCTGGTGCTGCTGATGTCCGGCCGCGCGATGGCCGCGGGGACTGCCACGCCCGCCGAGTGCAACGCGCTCCAGGCAAAGTACCCGCAGCTCAAGGGCAAGACGCTCACCAACGCGATCAACCCGCATACGCCGGGTTACGAAGCACTCGACCCGAACGATCCGAGCAAGTACGTTGGCTTCGATATCGACCTGGGCGAAGCGATCGGCGATTGCCTCGGCTTCAAGATGGCCTACAAGCCGGTTACGTTCGCCGCGCTGCTGACGACGTTGCAAAGCGGTCAGGCCGACATCGTGATCTCCGACATCTACGCAACCGAGGAGCGCGCGAAGGCGGCGGACTTCATCACGTATTCGAAGGTGTTCGACGGTGTGCTGGTCGCGAAAGGCAACCCGAAGAAGATCACCGGTATCAATCCGTCGATGTGCGGGGCGACGGCCGCGGAGAACACCGGCTATGTCGAAATCCCGCTGATCAACAATCTCGCGCCGGCATGCAAGGCCGCGGGCAAGCCCGAGCCGACCGTGCAGCTGTACGACAACAACGCGAACTGTATTCAGGCGATTCTGGCGGGCCGCGCGGACACGTACATCAACGATGTGAATACCGTCGATCAGGCGGTGAAGGCATACCCGGACAAGCTCGAAAAGGCGAGCGCGGTGACGCTGCCGTATTCGGTCGGGATCGGCGTGCCGAAGAACCAGCCTGAGTTCCGCGCAGCGGTGATGGCGGCGCTCGTCGCGCTGCAGAAGTCCGGGGCGCAGGCACAACTGCTGAAGAAGTGGTCGCTGCCGTCGGAAAACCTCGAAGCGCCGAAGCTTATCGTCTCGAACTGAACGCGGCTGACCGATGGATCTGTTTCTGCACTACCTGAGTTTGCCGTATCTGCTGCGCGGGATCGGCTTCACGATTGCGGTGACCGCGCTCGGGCTCGCTGGCGGTTTGCTGGTGGGCGTCGTGCTGGCCGCGATGCAGTTGAGCAAGGTCGGCCCGCTGGCGGTCATCGCGCGTGGCTACACCGTGATCTTTCGCGGTACACCGCTGATCTTGCAACTGGTGTTCGCGTACGACGCGCTGCCTCATATCGGACTCAAGCTGAGCGCGCTGGGCGCGGCGGGTCTCGCGCTCGCGGCGAACGAAGGGCCGTTTATCGCGGAGATTCTGCGGGCTGGCGTGCTTGGCGTCGATCGCGGCCAACTGCTCGCGGGGCAGGCGCTCGGCATGACACCTGCCGTGCTGCTGCGCCGCGTGATTTCGCCGCAAGCGATCCGCACGATTGTGCCGGCGCTCGGCAACGAGTCCGTCAGTGCGTTGAAGAACTCGTCGCTCGCATCGGTGATCGCGGTCGACGAGCTGACGTTGCGCAGCACGCAGCTCGCGTCGTCGACGTTCGATTTCTTTTCGATCTTCTTCGCCTCGGGTTTGATGTACCTGGTGCTGACCGGCGCGATCGCGATGATTCAGCTGATGGCCGAGGCCGCACTCGATCTCGATCGGACTCCGTCGGACCGTTTCGCGCGGTTCCTGCCCTGGCGACGGGCCGCGCGTGCGGAGAATGACGCGGGGCAGTCGAACCACGGTCGTGCCGGCGATGAAGCTGCGATCGCCGCCGTGCAATCGGCGGAAAACGGGCAAACGACAACGTCGACAACGGACTCGCAGACGTCGTCGCGAGGCCCATTGCGCGTCGTCGGCGCGCCGCGTCCCGATCGCGCGAAACGCTATGCGGAACTGGCGCAAAGGCCGGCCGCGGTACGCGTGATGGGGCTGCACAAACGCTACGGCAAGCAGACCGTACTCGATCGCTTCGATCTGACCGTGCAGTCCGGTGAGGTGATCGCGCTGCTTGGCCCGAGCGGTTCGGGCAAGAGCACGCTGCTGCGCTGTATCAACCATCTGGAGCAATGGGACGCCGGCCAGATTCATGTTGGTGGACGCAGGCTCGGTTACCGCGAGGACGGCCGCCCGATGAATGCGCGCGACATCGCGAACGAGCGCGCGAGCGTGGGCGTCGGCATGGTGTTCCAGCAGTTCAATCTGTTTAGCCATTTGAGCGCGCGCGAGAATATTGCCGGTCCGTTGCGCTGGGTACACGGGATGAATGCTGCCGCTGCGGATCGCCGTGCATACGAGCTGCTCGACCGCGTTGGCTTGAGCCATCGCGCCGACGCGCTGCCGCGTCATCTATCGGGCGGTCAGCAGCAGCGTGTTGCGATTGCGCGGGCGCTCGCGCCGAATCCGCGCGTTTTGCTGCTCGACGAGCCGACCTCGGCGCTTGACCCGGAACTCGTCGGCGAAGTGCTCGAGGTGATCCGGCGCCTTGCGCTCGAAGATGGCCTGACCATGATTATTTCGACCCACCAGTTGCGCTTTGCCGATCAGGTCGCCGACCGGGTGGTGTTCATGAGCGGCGGCAATGTCGTCGAAGAAGGGCCCGCGCATGAACTGCTAACGCGCCCGCGTCATCCGCTGACGACGCGCTTCCTCAACGTGATGGGCGCCGACACGCGTTTCGAAGTCGCGCCCTGAGCCGCAACCGAATCCGCATTGCCCGGCGCCGGCTGCGTCGGGTTCCTCACGACACGAGGTTCGACACCGATGAAGCACCACACCCTCCCCGTATCGACGAAAACGATTCATTGGGGTTATTTCAGCAAGCAGGTGGCGCCCGCGCTGACGGTGCGCTCCGGCGACCGCGTGACGATCGAGACGCTCACGCATCACGCGAACGACGACCACGAACGGATGGTTGCCGGCGACCCGGCCGCCGAAAGTGTGTTCCACTGGACCCGCGAGCACAAGGCGGTGCCGCGTCGTGGCGCGGGCCCGACCGAAGGGCCATTCAAGCTCGGTTCCGGCGAAGGAGTCGGTGTGCATCTGCTGACCGGACCGGTGGCGATCGAAGGCGCTGAGGCGGGCGACGTGCTCGAAGTCCGCATTCTCGATGTGCGTCCGCGTCCGAGTTGCAACGCATGCTATGCGGGGCGCTGCTTCGGGTCGAACGTCGCGGCGTCGTGGGGCTTTCAGTATCGCGATCTGATCGAGGAACCGAAGCCGCGCGAAGTCGTGACGATCTTCGAACTCGACACCACCGGCGAACCGCACGCGCGCGCGGTCTACAACTACGTCTGGACGCCGCAGACCGACCCGGACGGCGTGGTGCACGCGATGATCGACTATCCGGGCGTGAAAGTCGACCACACGCTCGTGCGCAAGCGCGAGAACATTTTGCCGAACATCAAGGTGCCCGCAAGGCTACACTTCGGCACGATGGGGCTCGCGCCCGCCGAAGCGGACTACGTGAGCTCGATACCGCCGGGCTATACCGGCGGCAATATGGACGACTGGCGGATCGGCAAGGGCGCGCGCATGTACTACCCGGTCGCGGTGGACGGCGCGTATTTCTCGGTCGGCGATCCGCACGCGGCGCAAGGCGACAGCGAACTCGGCGGCACCGCGATCGAATGCTCGCTGACCGGCGATTTCGAATTCGTGCTGCACAAGAAAAACGATCTGGGCGGCACGACGCTCGAAGGGCTCACGCATCCGATGCTCGAAACCGATGAGCTGTGGTCCGTGTACGGATTCACGTTCGCGAACTATCTCGCTGAACTGGGCCCGAACGCGCAGCTCGAAGTGGCGCAGCATGCGAGCCTCGATAAAGCGATGCGCGACGCGTTCCGAAAGCTGCGCCGCTTTCTGATGACGGTGCACCGGATGAGTGAGGATGAAGCGATTGCATTGATGTCGGTGGCGGCGGACTTCGGCGTGACGCAGGTGGTCGACGGCAATTGGGGCGTGCATGGGTCAATCCGGAAGAACGTGTTTGCCGCGCGTTGAGCGTTGAGTTGGATTCGCTGACGCGTTGATGGAACGCAGCTGACGCGGTGCTTACATGTATTGCGCCAGCACAGTGCACATGCGCGACGCTGGCGCAGGCATGCACGCGCTTATGCTCATCAAAAGGGCATCGCTTGTTGTTCGTGCAACCTGTCGATACTCGGCGGTGCGTCCGCTCTCATGCGCCGCGCATCGGCGGTCGTGTCTTTCCCCGTCGGTGGCACAAAGGTTGCCTTGGATTGCCGTATAACGCGTCCGGCACTGTGCGAGGAAACCGACCGAACCGGTTCTGGGCGTTGCTGTGCGACGCTCCCGCGTCGCGTGTCACGACCCGGGAGTCCCTCGTTGGAATCGCTGCGCTTCACGACCGAATCCTATCCACAAGCGGAGCGGCTGCGCGCGTGGCGTGCTGCGCTCGATCGGCTCGGCCTGCGCAGCAGTGGCGGCGCGTTGCACGGCACGCGCGCGCTGCACGGCACGATCGAATCGCGGACGTCGATCGGCGGCTTTTCGCTCAGTGTCCTCACCTCGGGCGCGCAGACGCTCGAACTAAAGACGTCTGCTGCCGATAGTCTGCAAATCGTGCTTACGGTCGACGGCGCCGCGACGCTCGTCGTCGATGGCCGGCGCGAAGCGGTGGCGGTGCACGACATCGTCTACTTGCCGTCGCGCGAGCACGCGTCGCTGGTGTTTCCGACAGACTTTCGCGTCTTTATCGTGCGTGTGCCGCGCGCGGCGATCGGCTCACGCCTGTTCGCCTCGTCGTCGATGCGCGCCGGGAGAATCGCCGCGGACGCAGGCATCGGACACGTGTTTTCAGGGTTTCTCGCGTCGATTGCGGAGAGTGTCGACACGTTGTCCATTAGCGAGCTGCGTCCGCTCGAGCTTGCGCTCGCGGAATTTCTCGTCGCGTGTCTCGCGGGTCATCAGCACGAAGCGAGTATCAGCGGGTTGACCGCGTCGCAGGCGGCGATCTTCACGCGGGTGTGCCGCACGATCGACGAACGGCTCGGCGATTCGCATATCAGCCTCGCTGCAATCGCGCAGCAAGCGGGCGTGTCGTCGCGCTATCTGCAGAAGCTGTTCGAAACGGTGGGGCAGAGCTTTTCCGCGTATCTGCGGCAGCGGCGGCTCGAGCGTTGTCGCGCGGAGCTTGTCGATCCGCTCTACGAAAGGATGTCCATTTCGGATATCTGCTTTCGCTGGGGCTTTAACGATCCCGCGCATTTCAGCCGTTCATTTCGCGAGCAGTATCAAATGTCGCCACGCGTGTTTCGCCATGAAGCGAGTCTTGAACTCGCGCGGCATCTGGTGCGGCGCATGTCACGCGGTGTGCCGTTGAATGCGGAATCGTCGCTTGCGCAGACGGCGCCGGCTGTACCGCGCGAGTCTGCGCCGGCCGAAGACGCTTTTGCGTCGGCAATACCGCTTGATGCAGCGCGCGAAACGAATGGAGCCGACGACGACACGATTGTCGTCCGTCCACCCGCACAGACGCGTTTAGAGCCGGCCAAAAGCACAAGTGCCGGACGACGGCCGGCAAGGCCGCGACATCATCTATTGCGCGCAACCGCGAACACTGTGCACTGGGGCTATTTCTCTCACGACCTGAAAGCAGTGCTCGAAGTGGACAGCGGCGACACCGTCACGATCGAGACGCTCACGCAACACGCATCCGACGACTGGGCGCGTATGGTGGCCGGCGACCCCGGCGCGGAAAGCGTGTTTCACTGGACGGCCGAGCGCAAGAACGTGGACCGGCGCGGCGCCGGCCCGCTCAACGCATCGATCTACGGGCGCGGTGCGGGCGAAGGCTTCGGCGTGCATATCTGCACGGGCCCGGTTGCGGTTCGCGGCGCGGAAGTGGGCGACGTGCTCGAAGTCAGGATTCTCGACGTGCATCCACGCCGCTGCGCGAATCCGCATTTCGCGGGCCGCGCATTTGGCAGCAACGCGGCGGCATGGTGGGGCTTTCACTATCGCGAACTGCTGACCGAGCCGAAGCCGCGCGAAGTGATCACGATCTATGAGCTCGACGCCGAATTGCCGGAGCACGGCGCGTCGTTTGCGCGTGCCGTCTACAACTATCGCTGGACGCCGCAGCGCGATCCGTTTGGCGTTGTGCATCCGACAATCGATTATCCGGGTGTGCCGGTCGATCATGCGACGGTCGTCGAGAATCACAACGTGTTGAAGAACGTACGCATTCCCGTGCGGCCGCACTTTGGCCTGATTGCGGTCGCCCCGCAGCAAGACGGCCTGATCGATTCGATTCCGCCGTCCGCATTCGGCGGCAACCTCGATAACTGGCGCGTCGCACGCGGCGCGAGTGTGTATCTGACCGTCGGCGTGCCTGGCGCATTGCTATCGATTGGCGATCCGCACGCATCGCAGGGCGATTCGGAGCTATGCGGCACCGCGATCGAATGCTCGCTGACCGGTGATTTCCAGTTGATCCTGCACAAGAAGGCGACGCTTGCCGGGCAACCGTTCGCGGACCTTACGTATCCACTCGTCGAAACTGCGGACGAATGGGTACTGCATGGATTCAGTCACCCTAACTATCTGGCGGAGTTCGGATCGCATGCGCAGAGCAAGGTGTACGAGAAATCGACGCTCGATCTGGCGATGCGCGATGCGTTCATCAAGACGAGAAGGTTTCTGATGACCACCAAAGGGCTAAGCGAAGACGAAGCGATTTCGCTGATGTCGGTCGCGGTGGATTTTGGCGTAACGCAGGTGGTGGATGGAAATTGGGGTGTGCACGCGATCATTCGCAAGTCGATGTTTATCGACGGTGATTAGCGCGACCGCGCCGCGCCGAGCGCCAGAGCCGGCGCGGACCGGAGTCTTTCATCCGCGCCGATTGCCCAGGGACAGCCGTTAGCCGTTCGCGGTTAGCGGTTAGCCGAAAGTCGCGAGCGGATCGCCCGCTGCCAACGCTTGCGCGCGGTCCGGCGCGGGCGGATAGATCCATTGCGTGTTGATCATCTGCTTGCGCGTCTTGCCTTCGGCGTGCGTCAGCTTGATTTGCCGGTCCCAACCCTCGGAATAGATGGCGCCCCATTCGCCGAGGTCGACGCACGTCGCATAGAACGGCTGCCGATAGGCGAGCGTCGGCGTACCGAGCAGATCGGCCGCGACATTGTGCCCGCCGAATTTGCCCATCACCATCGCGTGCTGGCAGGACATCAATGCGTAGTGTCCGTCGTCGTCGCACAGCACTCGTGCGACATCGCCGGCGACGAAGATATCGCGTGCTTGCGGCACGCGCAGATCCGGCGCGACTTCGACGCGACCCAGCGCGTCGAGATGCGAGGCGACTTGCGACGTGAGCGCGCTGGCGCGCATACCGCCGGCCCAGATCACTGTTTTCGCTTCAATTCGAGTGCCAGATGCGGTACGAACGCCGTCCGCGTCGACCGACACCACGCTGGACCCCAGCACGGTCTCGATACCCATCGACTTAAATGCCTCGGTTACAAACGGGCGGGGATTAGGTCCGAGATCCGGACCGACCTCGGCCTGCGAACCGATCACCACCACACGAACGGCCGCGTCAGCGCCGAACACTTCTCGCAGACGCTTCGGCAATTCGGTCGCAGCCTCGATACCCGTAAAGCCGCAACCGACCACGGCAACCGTGTTGCGCGACGGCGAATCCGGCAGCTTTGCGAGCGAGGCCAGGTGGTTTTCCAGCGCGACGGCATCTTCGATACGATCGACGGAGAATGCATATTCGGCGAGGCCTGGAACGGGCGGTCTGCCCAGCTTGCTGCCGCTCGTCAGCAACAAGCGGTCGTACGCGAGCGATCGCATTTGTCCGTTCGCTGACACGACGTTCACCGTCTTTTGTTGAACCGAAATGGCGTCGACACTGCCCTCGGCGAACTTCACACCGACGGCTTCGAGCAGGGGCAGCAGCGGTGCGGCCATCTTCTGCGGCTCGCTCTCATACATCCGCGGCCGGATCTGCAATTCCGGCTTCGGCGAAATCAGCGTGACTTCAACGTCACTGCTTCTGACACCGGCTGCGTCCAGTACGCGAGCTGCGCCTAGCGCGCCCCATACGCCGGCAAAACCGGCACCTACGATCAGGATCTTCTGCGACATGATGATTGCTTCCGATTAGAGACTTGCGAAGTCGGCGACGTGCGCTGACCGCGCAGAAACGGGTGTCCTGCGCTGTCTCGTCATGAGGACTACAACCGGTCATCGCGACGCGGCGCCCGAGGTAGGGTTCCGGCGCCGCGACGGATCGAGGTTGTAGCGCTGGGTGGATATCGGCAGCGTCAAACTGCAAACGTGCTGCACGACGTCATCGTAGGCAGGTGTCGGGTATCGCGGTAGGCACGCGGACGGGCTCACGGTGTTGCGCGATGTGCATCAATCGGCACTGGCCGGCAGCGCCGCTTCATTTTTCGAAGTATGGCTTTTTGCGCGATCGAATCGAACAGTCAGGTGTCGCCGGTGCAGGTCTTCGGTTACGGCCCTAACCGGCAAGAAAGTCGGTTATAGACAAGCGCGAACGCGAACGGGTCGCCACGCTCGATAAGCGAGCAGACGCTCGAGCAAGAATGAATTGGTAAACCAGTGGAGGTCAGGCGTATGCGACGGATACGTCAATGATCATTGACGCCTTCGAACGGCGATCGCGGCAACGGGTCGCCGTCGACGAACGCGGTCGCATAACTGATTGCGAACTCGAATGCGGAAATGCGATTGGCGAATGCGCCAAGGTCGCCCAGCGAAGTGGCTTCGCCGTCTTCTTCCAGTATGCACGCGCGTGCGAGGAAGAGGTTTCCGTGCCGGATGGCGGACGGCTGAATTGCCGCGCCGTGATGATAGAAAATCATTTGATTTCCCCCGGGGACTCGCCCTGGCACAGTGTACTGCGACAAAAGTGTCAGCGATAAGGCATCGAGACTTTTCTTGCGGGCCATTCCGTGTGGTGCGCCCACGCGAGTCAAAACGTCACGCTACGGTCCTGGCAGGGCGAAATTGCCGCACGAACTATTCGCGCTGCGTTTGTTTAACTTTGTACTCGGGGCTTCTCGTATGCACCCATCGCCGCGATGTACTATGCTGCAATGCAACAGGTCCGGTTGTCTGTTCGGGCACCAGCGGGAATGGATGGGCTCGCTGATGCTGCCGCTGTATCTGCAATGGCATGGATTACCCATATGGGAGGTCAAGGATGTTCGATGCCGAGATCGCCACCACCCTCCTTAACCGCTGGGAACGCATGCGGAGAACCGAAGGCGTATCAGCGCTTGAACTGCTGCGCGAAGGGAAACTCGCTTTTCGTCACCACGTCTGCACAACGGCGGGCATGAGCGACACGCAGGACAGCGGCGCCTTCGACATCGAACTGCTGACGTTCGACGATGGCTCGACCGCATTGCGTTTATCGACCGGCGCGCATCTTGCCGCGTGGACTCGCTGGGTCGCGATCGACCCGGTCACCGACGAGGCTCAAGCGCCTCGCTATGCAATTGATCTGTAGAGTTGAATATCGCCGTCGCTATTCAAGCTCTCACATGCCAAACGCATCGGTGCCACAGAAATGTCATGTGCGCGGACTAGGGTCAATTGGTCGTGCCACCTTCGAGGGAGTCGTATGAAATTCCTTCTGACGATATTCGCAGGCATCGGTTTCGCGCTGTCCGCGCAGACCGCGCATGCAGTCGACATCACCGGTGCGGGAAGCACATTTGCGGCGCCGATCTATACGAAATGGGCCGACGCGTATCGGAAGGCCGGTGGCGGGCGCGTCAATTACCAGGGCATAGGTTCGTCCGGTGGCATCAAGCAGATTATTGCCAGAACGGTGGACTTTGCCGGCTCCGATGCACCGCTGACGGACGAGCAGCTTGCGAAGGATGGGTTGTTCCAGTTTCCGACGGTGGTCGGCGGTGTCGTGCCCGTGGTCAATATCCCAGGCGTGAAGCCCGGGGAACTGACGCTGTCCGGCCCGGTGCTGGCGGACATCTATCTCGGCAAGATCACGAAGTGGAACGATCCGGCAATCGTCGCGCTGAACCCGAACATCAAATTGCCGCCGGACCTTGCGATCGCGGTGGTCAGGCGGGCGGACGGTTCAGGGACCAGCTTTATCTGGACGCACTTTCTGTCGCAAGTGAGCGCTGACTGGAAGAGCAAGGTCGGTGAAGGCACCACCGTCAATTGGCCAACCGGAACAGGGGGTAAAGGCAACGACGGGGTCGCGGCCTTTGTGCAGCGATTACCCGGTGCACTTGGATACGTCGAGTGGGCGTATGTGCGGCAGAACAACATGGCGTATACCGCACTGAAGAACGCCGCTGGAACGGTCGTGCGACCGTCGACAGAGTCGTTCAAGGCAGCCGCCGCGAGCGCGGACTGGTCGAAAACGTTCTATCAGATTCTCACGAATCAACCCGGCAAGGACGCATGGCCCGTTGTTGGCGCAACGTTCGTGCTAATCCATACGAAACAGGAAAACGCGGACAAGGGACGTGAAACGCTGAAGTTCTTTGACTGGGCCTTTACGCATGGCGGACCGATCGCGCAGCAACTCGACTACATCACGTTGCCTGAAGCGGTGACGACTGAAATCCGCTCGCAATGGAAGGCGAAAATCAAGGATGCGGCAGGCAAACCGCTGCTGCCTTAGCCTTCGTTATTTGACCGCATGCGCGGCTAACGTTGAACATCGCCCTCACCAGGAGGTAACGAACCGATTTCGCTGTTTGATCCTGAATGCGCCTGGGCCCGCGTAAAATGGCGATCACCTCGTTTTCGACGCCTGATCCCAGCGGACTCAGAGCAAACCTCGAATGAACATTCAGGAATTTGCAGCCCTCCTCAAACTTTCGGTCAGCACCGTATCGAAAGCGCTGAACGGCCGCGAAGATGTCAGCGCGGCGACGCGCAAGCGCGTGCTGGAAGCAGCGGAACAATACGGTTTTTCTCCGGATCCGGCCGCGCGTCGGTTGCGTCGGCAAGCGGCCGACACGATTGCGTTCGTGATATCGCCGCCGCAAACCTCATTCGCTCATCCGTTCTTTATGGACATGCTGGCGGGTGTGAATGAAGCGATGGATAGCACCGACTATCAGCTGATCGTCGCTTCCGCACGCAGCGTGGAAACGGAACTCGATGTATTCAGGCGTTTGATCGAACGTCAGCGCGTCGACGCGCTGCTGTTCGGGCGCACACGCCGCAAGGACGAGCGCATCGCGTATCTGCTCGAGCGCGATATTCCGTTTGTCGCATTCGGCCGAAGCGAAACGTCCAACGCGTTTCCGTATGTCGATATCGACCATCGCGTCGTGGGGCGCGCCGGTTGCGGTCGATTTATCGCACTGGGTCATCGCCGGATTGCGCTCGTTCATGCGCCCGAGTATCTGATGTTCAGCCACCTCGAGCGGCGCGGGTATGAAGAAGCGTTGCGCGCCGCCGGGATCGCATTCGACCGGGACCTGTGTGTCGAAACGGCGATCTCCGAGGAAGGCGGCGCCGATGCTGTCCGCCGGCTGCTTGCGCTGCCGGATCCGCCGACGGCCATCGTGTGCGGGCACGATCTGCTCGCGCTGGGCGTGATGCGCGGCATCGCGGAAACGGGCAGGATGCCGGGCCGCGATGTCGGTGTGATCGGCGGGGACAATCATCCGATCGGGCGCTACGTGCAGCCCGCGCTGACCACCTTCTCAGCCGAGACGCACCGCGCGGGCAAGCGGATGGCGGCCATGCTGTTCGAGCGGCTGGCCGGCACGCCGGCGCAGCAGCTGCAGGAGATCTGGGAACCGGAACTGATCGTCCGCGCGTCGGATGGTCCGCATCGTGTGCCGGCCGCGGGTGCCGTGCAAAGCAAGGCGAAGACGCCCAAACGAGCACGCGCCGTCCGGGCATAAGCGAAAACGAAGACGAAGCGCGGCGGCACGTCTGGCCAGCCGCGGGTCTTATTCCTCGGAGACAGTCACCCACGCGCCCGTTTGAGCCGAGCGGAACACCGCATCGATCACCTGCATATTGGCGCGCGCGTCTTCCAGCGGAATAGCCTGCTGGCCGCCGCTCAGAATCGCTTCGGCGAACACGGTGGCGGCGACACCGTATTGATCGCAAACCGGAAGCTCGAGCCAGCGTTCGGTGTCAACTCCGGCGCTGTTGCGTTCACTGATGAGTAACCGCGTTGGCCGGTCATTCGGCGCATTGAACGGAATTTCGACTTCGATGCGCCCGGTCGTGCCGTGGAATTGCATCCGTTGATAAGGGTGAATTTGCGTCGAGTAGAAGAAGTTCGCTTGCACGCCTTCGAAATCCATCAATACCGAGCCAAGCCGGTCGACCCCGAATGCCGGGTCACGCTCCAGCATCGCGACGACACGGCACGGTTCACGCCGCGTGACGAAACGCGAAGTCGTGATCGGATAACAACCGATATCCAGCAGACCGCCGCCACCGATGTCATTCTGATTGCGGATATTGCGAGGGTCGGTGTTGTAATAGGAAAAGCCTCCGCTGATTGCCCGCAATTCGCCAAGCACGCCTTCGTCAATCAACTCCCGCACCTTCAGCCATTGAGGATGCGTGCGCACCATAAAGGCTTCCTGCACATATCGGCCGGTCTTGTTGCGCGCGGCGATCAGTCGTTCAGATTGCTCCGCATTCAACCCGATCGGCTTTTCGCACAGCACGTGCTTGCCCGCCTCGACGCATTTGATCGTCCATTCCACATGCAGGTGATTGGGCAACGGGATATAGATCGCATCGATTTCCGGGTCCGCGAGCAGCGCCTCATAGCTGTCATACGCGACGGCCAGCCCATACTTTGCGGCGGCTTCCCGCGCCTTCCGCGGATCTCGGGACGCAATGCCTTTTACGCGGCATTTCGGCGCGTTATGCATCGGCACGACGACTTTGTCGTTGATCTTTGCGGCCCCAAGCACACCCCAGACAATCACATCCTTCGCCATCGCATACCCTCTGGAATTCAATATGTGAGAAGCGGGGCGGCCGGGAGCGCAAGATGCTCTCCGCCCGATCCCGTTTGAACCAGTCTAGCGCACCTTAAAGCAAAAGCCGCTTTGAAATTGATGACTTATTAGTGTGACGTGCTGCGGATTTTGCATGTCGTAGATGCGCGAAATGATGCAATGAAACCTGCACCGGAAATGTGCGGGCGCAAGGTTCGTTCGAAGCTGGGGCGTCTGTTGTGTGGTCGGGCATCGCGGGTGCGGCGGTGCGCAAACCGCTTCGAATATTCTGCATCGCACCTCATCTGTTTCAAGGCTCGCCTTGTACTGTCCGGAATGGCCGATGCGCGTCGACGTCGATGCGCGCGTGGTTAAACCTTACTGTGCGATTGCAGACGACATCCATGCGCAAGGCTGGTCGGAGCAGCCGCATTTTCTGTCGACCGCATTGACGCATGCGCTTGAAGCGGAGTGCAGGGCACTAGCCGGTGCGGGCGCACTGCAGCCGGCGCAGGTCGGCCGCGGCGCGGCGCGCATGTGCAAACTGGACGTGCGCGGCGATTGCATCCGTTGGATCAAGCCAGGGCAATCGACCGTTTGCGATGCGTATCTCGCGGAGATCGACGCGTTGCGGCGCGCGCTGAACCGCGAGCTATGCGCGGGGCTCGACGAATTCGAAGGGCACTTTGCGTGGTACGCGCCGGGCACGTTTTACGTCCGGCATCGCGACCGGTTCCGCAGCGACGATAGTCGCGTCGTAACAGTGATTGCTTATCTGAACGATACCTGGAGCGCGGAGCAGGGCGGCGCGCTGCGACTGCATGTCGATGATGGCGGTACGCGCGATATCGAACCAGCCGGCGGGCGCATCGTGGTGTTTCTGTCCGCGGATATCGAGCATGAGGTATTGCCCGCGACGCGTGAACGGATCTCGCTGACAGGCTGGTTCACGCGTCGGCGACGTTGAACGGGGCGATGCTGGCCATCAAGCAAGGCAGATCAGGCGCTGCTTGCGGGCGCCTGAATGATCTTCCAGCCATTGCCCGCGGGGTCGCGGAACCCGGCGTCGACGCTACCGTAGCGGTCGACCGGCTCCTGCGTGAATTCGACGCCCTTGGCTTTCAACTGCGCGTAGCTCGCGCGACAGTCGGCGACGGAGAGCACGAGCGGTGGCATCGCCCCTTTCGCGACCATCGCGCGCAGCGTTTGCGCGGTGCCTTCGTCGTGAATCGGCGGGCCCGGCGCGAACAGTCCGAGCTGGAACGTCGGCTGATCCGGATGCTGGACCGTCAGCCAGCGGTACGAACCGTTGCGTACATCCGTGTTCACGCGAAAGCCGAGCTTGCCGACGTAAAACGCGAGCGCTTCGTCCTGATCGTCGACATACAAGCCCACCACACTGATACCCTGGTTCATGAGACCTCCTCCGTAGATGGCTGCAATTTAGCTTTGGCCACGCGGCGGCGCTTCTCCAAAACTGCGATCGTGAGGTCCGGGCGCTGGGCCGCTTTCAGTACGCAAGCGGGCACGCGGTCGAGTTGCCGTGTATCGGAGCGGACATCGATGCGCATCGCGCCGGGGCTTCGCCCGGTGATGTCGCGAAAGATGCGGCCGAAGGTGCCGAGGCTTTCCCAGCCGGTGGCGAACGCGATGTCCGTGATGCTCAGTTCGGTGTCGCGCAGCAACGTGATGGCCTGCTCGATACGGCGCGTCAGCAGATAGCGGTGCGGCGGAACGCCGAACGCGCGCTTGAACGAGCGCGCGAAATGGGCTTCGGAAATGCGACTTACGTCGGCGAGGCGACTGACCGGCCACGCTTCGTGCGACGCGGCATCCATGCGGTCTTTGGCGCGCAGCAGGCGGCGTAGCAGCGCTGGGTCTTGCAATATGTCGTCGCCGGCCGGGTGAGAAGACGGCGCAAGCGGGCGTGCTTCACGATCTTGGCGAGCGGGCATGAGTTTCGGGTGGCCGACGGTAAGCGGGTAGTTTAGCCCACCGCCCGGTATGGTCGCGGCATGTTCAAAGCCATCGACGCACGGCGCTTAACGCGCGTCGATGACTTTCACATCGCTGACCATCCGCCAGTCGCGTTCAAGTGTGCGCGTCGCGGCACCCGTCACGGTTAGCGTCGCGTGCAGGTGGATGTCACGGCTCGAGCTGCCGATCATCAGTTCGAACTCGCCCGGCTCGACGATGCGCTCGCCACGCGCGTCGGTGAAGTTCAGCATGTCGACGGGCAGGCGCACGCGCAGCCGCACGTTTTCATCCGGTTCGATACTGACGCGCGCAAACGCCTTGAGCTCCTTCACCGGGCGCGACGTCGACGCAAGACGGTCGCGTAGATACACCTGCACGACTTCGTCGCTGCGACGCGCGCCGATGTTCTCGACCGTGAAGCTGAACTCGAACACGCCATCGGCAATCGGCGCTTCCGATGATGCCAGTTCCAGTCCACCGTACGCGAATCGCGTGTACGTGAGCCCGAATCCGAACGGATAGCGCGAACCGAAGTGCCAGGCGACCGGCGTGCCCGCACTCTTCAGGCGATGGTTGTACACGTAGGGCACCGCGCCCGCGCTGGTCGGCACCGACAACGGCAGACGGCCGCTGAAGCCGGCACGCCCGGTCAGCAGTCCGGCTAGCGCTTCGCCGCCTTTTTCGCCCGGTGCAAAGGCCATCACGAGCGCGGCGATCCGTTCTTCCTGGCCTGCGAGGTTATATGGGCGGCCGCCCGTCATCACAACGACAGTCGGTGTGCCGGTCGCGATCACCGCATCGACGAGCGCCTGTTGCACACCGGGCAACGCGAGACTGTCGGTGTCCGAGCCTTCGCCGACCGTTCCCGACTGGAACAGGCCCGCGAGATCGCCAACGAAAACGATCGCGATATTGGCGTTGCGTGCGGCCTGCGCGGCCGACGCGATGCGCGAGGTGTCGGTGCTGATCAGTTCATCGCGGCTGTTCAGATCGCGCGAATCGAGTGCGACGTCGCCCGGGAACACCGGCGCGCCGGCGCGTCGGTGCTCGATAATGTCGCAGCCTTTCTCGTAGATCACCTGGGCTTCGCCAAGCACGTCGCGCAGCGCTTTCAATGGCGTCGTGACCGACGACTCCGACTGCTCGCCGCTATTGATCAGGTGCACAGGGAAGCTGTAACCCGCGAGCAAAGCAAGCGGGTCGTCCGCGGTCGGGCCGATCACCGCGACCTTCTGCTTGTCGTCCGCGGCGAGCGGAAGCACGCCGTCATTGCGCAGCAGCACCGCCGACTGGAGCGCTACTTCATGCGCCAGATCGATCGCTGCTTCACTGCGCAGATCGATGCGTTCCGCGTCGACGTAAGGATGTTCGAACAAACCGATATCGAACTTCGCACGCAATACGCGCGTCACAGCCGCATCGATCGTCGCTTCGCTGATCTCGCCGCGCGCCAGCGCTTCCTTCAGGTGCAACGCGCATTCGTGACCCGGCAATTCGACATCGAGCCCGGCATTGAACGACTGCGCGGCCGCCGCGGCAGCGTCGCGCGCGACGCCGTGATGCGTGTACAGCAGATTCACCGCCGCGTAGTCGGCGACGATCAGTCCATCGAAGCCCCACTTGTCGCGCAGCACGCCCTGCAGCAGTTCGTGATTCGTGTGACACGGCACGCCATCGATATCGTGATACGCAGGCATAACCGAACCCGCACGCGCGAGCTTCACCGCCATTTCGAACGGCAGCAGGTACGTATCGTTGAGCTCGCGAGGACCGACGTGGACCGGCGCGTGATTGCGCGCGCCTTCGCTCGCCGAATGCGCGACGAAGTGCTTCAGTGTCGCGAGCACGTCGCGCTTCTCGCCCTGCAAACCGTTCACGAAACTGCACGCCATCACGCCGACCAGATACGGGTCTTCACCGAATGTCTCCTCGGTGCGGCCCCAGCGTGGATCGCGCGATACGTCGAGCACCGGCGCGAGACCCTGATGACAGCCGATCGAGCGAGCCTGCTCGCCGATGGTTTCGCCCACGCGGCCGATCAAATCGAGGTTCCACGTTGCCGCGTAATTGAGCGGCGACGGAAAAAGCGTGGCGTCCTTGATCATCAGACCGACCAGACACTCTTCGTGCGCCATCACCGGAATACCCAGGCGCGTGTCTTCCACCATCTGCCGCTGCAACGCATTGAACGCTTTCACGCCGTCCTTCGGGTCCACCGAGTGCGTGCCGAGCGGACGCGTGACCTGTCCCAGACCATGCCGCAGCAGCGTATCCAGCGGCACACCGGTGTCTCGTTGCGCGAAGTCTTCGCTGCGCGACTGGTGGTGGCCGTCTTCGGCGAGCTTCAGCCAGACCGCATGGAGTTGAGCGATCTTCTCGTCGATCGTCATGCGCGCGAGCAGATCGGCGACCCGTGCGCCGGTCGGTATGTGGGCTTTGCGATAGAGCGGATATTCGCTGGTGTCTTCAAGCGCCATTCGTTCACTCCTGACCATGTTCTGGCTATTAGGCGGCTGTTGTGTGGTGATTACGTGGCTGTTTCGGTGACGAATGAGGCGGGCTCAGCCCTTTATCGAACCAGCCATCATTCCTTTAATCACGCGTTCCTGACCGAACGCGTATGCGACGATCAGCGGCAACGACGTCAGCGTGACAACCGCGAGCATCGCCGGCACGTTCGACGAGTATTGCCCCTGGAAGTCCCACACCGCGAGCGGTAGCGTGCGATGCTCCGGCGTCGAGGTCAGCATGTACGCGAAGATGAATTCATTCCACAGCGCGATACCGTTATAGATCGCGACGGTTGCGAGCCCCGGCGTGGATAGCGGGAAAAAGATGCGCCAGAAGATGTGGAAAGGACCGGCGCCATCCAGTTGCGCAGCCTCTTCGAGTTCTCGCGGAATCTGCCGCATGAACTCGGTGAGAATGAAGATCGACACGGGCAGGCTCAGCGAGACATACGGGCCAAGTAGCGCGAACTGCGTGTCGTAAAGGCCGAGGTTGCGTGTCAGCAGATAGATCGGCACGAGCGTCGCGTGCAACGGCACGATCATGCCGGCAATGACGATCGCAAACAACGTCTTGTTGAACGAGAAACGCATGCGCGCGAACGCATAAGCGGCCATTGCGCTAACCAGTACGATCAACGCAACCGATATTCCGACGACGAATACGCTATTGCGGAAATACGTGAAGTACGGGCCTTTGAGCACGGCTACATAGTTGCCGAAGTAGAGCCGCTCGGGCAACGCCCATACCGACGATGAAAAAGATTCATCCAGCGTCTTCAGGCTGGTCACGACGACAAAGAGAAACGGCAGCGTCGTGACAGCCAGCCAGATTAGTGCGAGCAGCGGCGTGCCGATTCGAAGATTCAGCTTCATCGCTCAGACCTCGGTCGCGTAACGTCGGGTGAAACGCAGCGACACCGCCGCAACCGCGCAGACGATGATGAACATCGCCGAACCGATGGTGCTCCCGTAGCCGAGCTGGAATGAGCTGAACACGGTGCGATACATGTAGGTGGCCATCAACTCCGACGCATTTTCGGGGCCGCCGCCTGTCATCACGTAGATCAGGTCGAAGTAGCGCAGCGAGCCGAGCACCGCGAGCAGCACCGCGGTGCGTACCGTGCCCTGCAGGTGCGGCAGTTTGATGCGCCAGAAAATGACCCATCCGGACGCGCCTTCGAGACGCGCGGCTTCGACGACCTCGACCGGCATCGAAGAAAGCCCCGCCAGAAACAGGATCATGTAGAACGGAATGTTCTGCCAGCAGATCACCGCGATCGTCGACGCCAGCGACAGATGCGGATCGCCAAGCCAGTCCTGCGCGAGCGCGCCGAGGCCGGTCGCGCGCAGTGCGGCATTGAGCGGGCCGAAGTTCGGATCGTAGATGTTCTTGAACAGCACACCGATCGCGACGCTCGACATCAGCAGCGGCAAGAAATAGAGCACCTTCAGCAGACGCGAACCGCGGCCGGCTTTTTCAAGGAGCACGGCGAGCGCCAGCGCGATCGGCAATTCGACGACGACCGAGATGACCGCGAGAATCGCGTTGTTCCACAGCGACAGCCAGAAGACGCCGTCGTGCACCAGATGCACCCAGTTCGAAAATCCGACATACCGGGCATCGGTGCCGAGACCATTCCAGTCGAGCAGCGAAAGACGCATGCTCGAAACGAGCGGATAGAGCAGAAAGACGGCGAGCAGCAGCACGGCAGGTGCGAGGAACGCGGCCGCGACCAGGGTCTGCGACGGGACACGCAACCGGCGTCGGCGTTCGGATTCGGCGGAGAGCGCGATATTCACGAGCGTGTTTTGCCGGCTGGCGCTTGATAGTACGCTATCGCGCCGGCCGGACTCTGCGGTTAGAGAAGGTGATTAACCACCCGCCTTCGCGGCGGATTCCATTTTCTGAGCGGCAGCCTCAGGTGTCAGCGACAGACCGAACAACGCCTGCGTCGTGTCCTTGTGAAGCTCGCCGAGCCGCGGCGGCAACGCCTGGTCGTACCAGAGCTGCACATTCGGCGCATCCACGATCAGCGTCTGAAGCCGCTTGAGAAACGGATCGTCAAGCGCGATGTTTTTGACCGGCGGAACCTTGCGGTCGCCGACGCGTGCTTTCATCGCGGTGTCGTCGGTCAGCGACTGGATCAGCTTGAACGCGGCTTCCGGGTATTTGCATTCGGTCGAGATGCTCAGGAAGCCATCGCCGACCGTGCCGATCACGTCACGCGGATCGCCTTTGCCACCCGGCACGCTCGGAAACGGGAAAAAATCGAGTTTCTTCGAGAACGCGGGGTTTTCGTTCTGGATCGTCGACGCTTCCCAGCCGCCCATCAGTTCCATTGCCGCGCGGCCCGAGTAAAGCAGACGCCGCGATGCGCCGACGTCATAGTCGAGGCCATTGAAGCCTTGTGCGAACGCGCCGGCCTTCACGAGCTCCTGGATGTGCTTGCCCGCCTCGACGAACGCGGGGTCGTCGAAGCCTTTGCCGTTGCCGTTGCCGTCGAGCGCGGCGCGTACGACGTCCGGGCCGCCGATGCGATCGACGAGATACATGTAGTACATCGAGCCCGTCCACTTGTTCTTGTTCGCCAGGGCGAACGGTGCGATGCCGTGCGAAGTCAGCACTTGCACGACATGCATCAGCTCGGGCCACGTCGCGGGTGGCTTGAGACCGTACTGCTGGAAAATGTCCTTGTTATAGAAGATCACCGCGGCGGACGCGTTTTCGGCTGCGACGCCGTAGGTCTTGCCGTCGAACGTTACCGCCTTCCACGACGAAGGCAGGAAGCGGTCCCGATACGCGGCGTCCTTCTGCAAATACGGCGTCAGGTCGACAATCTGGCCTGCCTTCACGTACTCGTTCAACGTACCGCCGCCCCACGATTCGAACACGCACGGCGGTTGACCCGCACCGAACGCGACCTTCAGCTTGGTCTTGTACGCATCGTTCAGGATGTGGGAATTTTCGACCTTGTATCCGGGGTTCTTCTGCTCGAAGCGATCGGATGCATCGCGCAGGATCTTCGCGGAGCCCGCGTTGGTCTGCTGGTCCCACGCGGTGATTACCTTCGTGTCTTGCGCGTAGGCCGCGCCCGTTGTGGCGATTGCGGTGACGCCGAACCACAGTGCCACACCCATCGCCTTCGATACCGCCGCGTACGCCATCTCGAAGTCTCCGCTCGTTAGAGTTTTTGATCAGTACGTTAGCCTTAACGTTAGCGATGTTAGTAACGTCACCGGCTGGTCGCCAGATGCGGTTAACCCTCAAGCATGCGACGCGTGCTTCACGCAATCGGCATAACGCGCTATCGTGCGTCACAGAAGCAGCTTTGCGCGATTACGCAGCGCAGGGAAGCCCTGATTGCGACTTTTAGTGATTCATCTAGAATCAATGTAGATTAACGTTATCGCTAACGGCATGACCAAGCAAAACCCGACGCTCGCAGATGTTTCACGACTGGCCGGTGTGTCGCAGATGACCGCCTCGCGCGCGCTCAATGGGCGCGCCGGCGTGTCGCGCGAGACACGCGACGAAGTGCTGCGCATCGCGTCCGATATCGGCTATGTCGTGAATCGCACCGCGCAGAAACTCTCAGGCGGGCGCAACGGCATCATCGGCATCATTACGCCGACACTCGATACGCAGTTTTCGAGCGAGCTGATTCTCGGTGCCGGGCGCGCGGCGCGCGCCGCCGGTTGCGAAGTGCTGGTCTATACGATGTCGGATGAAGAGCGTCGCACGCATCACGATGTGCTGGGCCTCGTGCGGCAGTTTTCCGACGGCGTGCTGGCTATTCTGCCGCGCGAGTCGCTGTGGCTCGACTTGCTATCGAAAGCGAACCTGCCGGTCGTCGTGATCGACCAGCGCGGCACGATGAACCGCTTGCCGTCCGTTTCGGTCGACAATTACGGCGGCGCCCAACTCGCGGTCGAGCATCTGATCGAACTGGGCCATACGCGCATTGCGTTTCTGGGGGGCAGCGATTCGATTGAAGGCGTGCGCGATCGCCAGCGCGGCTATCTCGACACGTTGGCGAGGCATCGGTTACCGAATGTGCCTGAATGGGTTGTGCCGGGCGACCTTTCGCAAATGACCGCTTTCGAGGTGGCGTCGGGTCTGCTGAACCTTCCGAATCCGCCGACGGCTATTTTCACCGCCAACGATCAAAGCGCGTTTGGCGCGATCGCGGCTGCGCGCGAAGCCGGCCTGCGCGTGCCGCATGACATTTCCATTATCGGCTTCGACGATATTCCGATGGCCGAGCAGTTTCATCCGTCATTGACGACAGTACGCCAGCCGTTTCAGCAAATGGCCAGTTCGGCGGTGAATACGCTGCTCGCACAGGTCGCCGGACACGATGCCGCGTCGCAGCGTGTCACGTTCGCGGCCGAACTGATGGTGCGCGCTTCCACGGGTCCGGCTCCGTCGGTGCAGCGGCGGCTGGTTGCGTCGCGCATCGCGCGCAAGTCCTGACCTATGTTTGAGCCTGAATCACGGTCGTTTTGACATCGACATTACCACGCGTCGCGTTGGAATACGGACACGCCGAGTGAGCGTCATGAATGAGCTGTTCGGCGACGTCTTTCGTCACGCCCGGGAGCATCACTTCCAGTTCGACGTCCAGCGCGAATCGCGCAAGTCCGCCTTGCGTGTTCGCGACGAGACCGACCTTGGCGGTAACCGTCGCGTCGGCCGGCATGGCAATCTTTTTGCGGCCCGCGACAAAACGCATTGCGTTCAGGAAACATGCCGAATAGCCCGCGGCGAAAAGCTGCTCCGGGTTCGTTCCGGTCGCGCCGCTTCCGCCTAGCTCTTTCGGCATCGTCAGTTGCAGGTCAAGTACGTGGTCCGACGAGATCGCACGTCCTTCGCGACCGCCGGTGCTGGTCGCCTGAGCTCGATATAAAACGTTCATGGTGATTCCTTGTGGGTTGTATGGACCTGCTCGTTAGGTGGACAGCGGAAACTCCAGAATGAAGCGTGTGCCATTGGCGTCGCTTTGCACGTAAGCGCGGCCGCCATGCAGTTCCATCACGGTGCGCACGATCGCAAGGCCGAGCCCCGTGGACGGAGGCCCGATCGGCGCGTGATGGCGCGACGAGTCGGCGCGGTAGAAACGGTCGAACACCCGTTCGAGTGCATCTGGTTCGATGCGGGAGCCTTCATTGGCAACCGTCACGCGCAACGCATTCGCGATGCGTTCGACACGCAGCTCGATGGCCATGCCGCGCGGCGTGTGACGGATTGCATTCGCGAGCAGATTGCTCACCGCACGACGGAACAGTTCGACATCTGCGTGCAATGTTCCGTCGCCGGTCACGCGCACCCGGACGCCTGCATCGTCGGCGAGACCTTCGAAGTATTGGGCCACGCACGTCAGTTCGAAATGCGCGTCGAAAGACTTCATGTGCATCACGAATTGCGGATGTTCGGCACGCGCGAGAAACATCACACTTTCGATCATGCGCGACAGGCGATCGCATTCCTCGAGGTTCGACGCGAGCAACGCCTCGTATTCTTCCGCGATGCGCGTGCGCGAAAGCGCGACCTCGGTGGCGCCGCGCAGGTTCGACAGCGGCGTGCGCATGTCGTGCGCGAGATCGGCCGTGTATTGCGACATCCGCTGAAAGCCGCCGGCAAGGCGCTCGAGCATCGAGTTCAGCGACGTGACGAGCGCGGCTAGTTCCTTCGGCGCTTTGTCGACGTTCATGCTCGTATGCAGCCGGTCGACGGTGATGAGCGCTGCGCTTGCCGAAAGCTGCCGCAGCGGGCGCATCGATTCGTGCACCAGCATCCAGCTCATCAGGAAAGCGAGCAGCATGCCGGCAAGGCCAGCGCCATATAAGCGGTCGCGGTAGTGATCGAGCAGCTGGCGGTGGTCGGACATATCTCTTGCGATGACGATGGTGACGGTGCTGCCGTCCGCTAGCGCGGCGTCCGCGGCCAGCACACGCACCAGGGCGCGCGCGCCGCTGCCGGTTTGCGCAATCGCGGCGAGCGTGATGGGCGAAGTCGCCGGCACACGCGTCGACCACACGAGCGAACTGAGCACACCGGTCGCGTGGCCGTCGGTGTTGTGTCCAAACAGCACATGGCCGCTCGCGTCATGGATGTTCATCGCAAGCGCCCGATTGCCGAGTACCTGGCTCGTCAGCCGCAGCGCGTGCGCACGCACGTCGGTTGACGACTGGAGTTCGTTCGCGAGACGCCGTGTATGGAACGCGGCGAGCACGAGTTCGTTGTCGTCCTGCAGCAGAAGCTGGCGTTCCAGCGCGGAGTACAGCGCGCTGCCGACCATCGCGAACACAGCCATCGTGGTGCCCGCAAATGCCAGCGCAAGCGTGGTAGTCAGGGAACGACACCTCATCGGTATTCCAGTTCGATCGCGTAGCCATGCCGTGCACGAAGGGGACAGTTCACCTGGCAAGGGCTCGTTGGCCGGTCACGCGTAGTCCATCCGGCAGAAGCAGAATACTTTTCAGTGCGACAAAAACCTAGAAGACGGCGGGATAGGTTTGGATGAATCCAGGTTTCATGTTTCCTATACCCGGGGGTAGGTGGTCCGACCGTGCGTTTAACTGGATGTACGCAGTACTCCATCTAATTGGTTTTCCGCAATTCGACGGACGTTGGTACACCCATGCGGAATTGGGCATCTGTGATGTCCGAATTGAGCAACCCGGACGGGAATAGGTAGTCCGAATAATTTGTTATCGATGCAAGCCGCGCGATACGAACAGCGCTTTCAGCAGTTTTTTCCTGAAGGCTTACGGAATATATCGTTGTCGTTACATTAATCGAATCGTTTGACGAGTTATGCAAGCAAGTAAACCCGAGGTTATTGAATCAGTCTTTCAGTACATTTCAATGTGGAAAGTATTATCGGGTGATCGACCCGGCGCGGATCTGAGCGATCAGCCGGGGCTGTCGATGTGCTGGGCTCATAGTGAATTTCCTTTCTGGAATGCGATTTTTGTCACTGATACGTTGGCAGATTCAAAGATTTTGGTAAGCAGGCTGCGCGAAGCAGCCGACTACATGCGCGCGAGACGGCACAGCGGTCTCGTGTATATCTGTGAAGACCATCTTGGCAATACGGCTCAACAGGATCTCGACGCGATCATCGCGAACGCGAGACTTGAATTCGTGATGGACATCTTCGGTATGGCTGGCGAGATGTTGCCGTTCGATGCGACACTGCTCGAATCGCCGCTGACATTCCGGCGGGTCAGCGACGAGGCCGCGTTGCAGACCTATGGCGAGATCAATGCCGAGGGCTATGGCTTTTCGCTCGAAGCAGGGCGGGAGGGTCTCGCGGGGTCCCGGTTCTGGAAATCCACGGCCTATAGTTTTATCGGTTATGAAGACGGGAAGCCGGTTTCAACGGCGGCGGCGATTGTCAATGGCGGGCGGATTTATCTGGCGCTGGTCGCGACACGACCGCACGCGCAACGCAAAGGGTACGGTCTTGCAACGGTCCGCCACGCGCTTCAGCAAGCCTGGCAAGCAACTGGTTTGACGCGTGCAGTGCTGCACGCGTCGCCGGCCGGATTGCCGGTGTATCTTCGTGCGGGTTTTCATCGCACGACGCGATTTCTGACTTACCGGCCCGCAAACTGAGTGGTGCCTGACGGTGCGGGCCGGCATTGGCCCGCTTCATGATCCCCGGTTCGCATGCGCGACGCGCAGCGTTCAATCGTCCGTTAAATCTTGGTTTGAGGCCGTATACACATCGTATGCATTGCGGAAGGTGTGGCGGCGTCTATTATCCATGGTGAATTACAACGGTCGACGGCGCTGTCTGCCGGGTCTACGAAAGATGAATAAAGGAAGAGAACGTGAATAGACGTAGTTTTTCTGCCGCCATGGTCGCGGCGGCCGCCGCTTCGATGATTTCCACGCGCGCATTTGCGGCTAACACGCCCCCGACGAAGGCGCGCAATGTCGTCCTGGTGCATGGCCTGTTCGCGGACGGATCGTGCTGGACCGACGTGATTGGACGACTTCAGGCCGCGGGGTTGAACGTGACCTCGGTGCAAAATCCGTTGACGACGCTGCCGGACGCGGTCGCGTCGGCGACGCGAGTGCTCGATCGGCAAGACGGTCCGACGGTTCTCGTCGGCCATTCCTTTTCGGGCATGATCGTGACGGAGGCTGGGGTCCACCCGAACGTGTCGGCGCTTGTCTATGTGGCGGCCCGCGCGCCGGATGCAGGCGAAGACTACCCGGCGCTCGCGAAGAAATACCCGACGCCGCCTGCGAGCGCTGGCATTGTATTCGATGGCGATGAGGGACGGCTTACCGAGGCCGCGTTCCTGAAAGACTTCGCCGGCGACGTGCCGACCGAGAAGGCGAAGGTGCTCTATGCGGTGCAGGAGCCGTTCCACAAGGAATTGCTTGCGGGCAAGACAACGCACGCCGCGTGGCGTTCGAAGCCGAGTTACTACGCGGTCTCGACAGAGGACCGGACCATCAATCCCGACCTCGAACGCTTTATGGCCAAGCGCATGAACGCGAAGACGATCGAACTGAAGTCGAGCCATGTGTCGATGATTTCTCATCCGGAAGAAATCACGCAGCTCATTCTCGAAGCTGCAGGACAACGCAGCAGTTAATCGGGTACGCGCGTGGCGGGTGCACCGGCTGCTGACGGTGCGGCCCGCGGCGCGCACGCATTGTCAGGCGGATTGCTCGCCGAACGGCGATCAGGCGCGTGACGAGCAAACCGCGCCCGTCAGGGCCACGTTTTCAGGCGCGCCACGGTGTCAAGCCAACGCTTCACACCGTCGATCGAGCGGAAGTCTTCGACGCTTCGCGCCGGAAACTGCGGATAGGACGCCGCCGCCATATCGCTCAGTGCTTGGCCGGGGCCGAGTTCCAGAAACGCGGTAGCGCCCTCTTCCAGACATGCCGCCATGCAGGCATCCCAGCGAACCGGTTGCGCGATCTGCCGGGCGAGCTTGTCGACGCCTGCCCCGATATTCGTCACGGGCGCTCCGTCGATGCCGGAAAACACACGCATGCATTGAAGGTCGGACCGACTGACGACCTTTGTCGCGAGTTGGCGAAACGCGACGGCTGCGTCGGCAAGCAGAGGCGTATGCGATGCGACGTTGACCGGCAGCGAAGAGACGCGCGACGCACCGGCCGCCATCGCTTCGAGTGCAATTCTGAGCAGCTTTTGACGGCGGCCGCCGATCACATAAGCGTTACCCGGATTGACGATTGCAATCGCCGCATCGTCACCGGTGCATAGCCGTTCAATCGTGTGCTGATCGAGACCGCGAACGAATAACATCGCGCCGTCCATCGGATTGCACGCACTCATCAACTCGCCGCGAGCCGCAATCAGATTCAGCAGCGCGACCGGCTCGATCAGGCCCGCTACGCCCCACGCGGCGACTTCGCCGACGCTATAGCCGGCCACGCAGCAATCGCCGGCAAGCGCGTCGTTCAGCGCCACCTGCGCGGCGAGCGGCTGCAATGCGCAAAGAATTTGCGCGGAGCGGTTATCGCGCAGCATCGAAGCATCGGCGCGTTTGAGCCATGTATGCACCGACATGCCAAGCAGCGCCGATGCCTGTTCAAAAAGCCGCGGAGCCGCGTCGCGGGTCAAGCGAAACATGTCCGGGTGCTGTGCACCCTGGCCGGAACACAGAATGGCAAGCTTCATCGGGTTGATCGGGCGTCCCATGCGTCGACAAACAGGCTCATCGCGAGCAGGTCCGCCGCGCCACCTGGACTGAGATTTCGTGCGACGAACCGGCTATGAATCGCTTGAGCCGTGTGCCGCCACCCGGGTTGCCAGATGCTTCCCGAAGCAAGGAACGCCTGCGCCTCCTGCTGTGCGTATCGAAGTCCTTCGAGGCCACCGCGGTACAGAAGGTTGGTGTCCTCAAGCTTTGCGATTAGCGCGAAGCAGGCATGCACACGCGCGGCGTCGGATTCTTTCGCGCGCGCATGGTATGCGAGCCGCAAGGCCGGAAGCGCGACGTGATAGATGCCGGGAAACCCGAGCGCGGCTTCGACCCGTGCACCCCCGGCCCCGTATCGACGCTCGGCTGCGGCGCCATGACTGACGGCCGGTCGGGTGCCCGTCAGAATTTCCATTCCCCAATGCCGTGCGACGATTTCGCCTAGCGTTTCCTGCTTATACCCACGATGCGCGGCGCGCAGGCCTGCCGCGGCACACAGAAGACCCAGGCCGAAGATCGCACCGCGGTGCGTATTGACGCCGCCCGTCGCGATCAGCATCTCGCGTTCCGCGCGCAGGCCGATGCGGCGAAGCTCGAGCATGCCGGCGTTCGCCGCCCCCGCGTCGGCAAGTTCCGCAAAAAACGGTTGCAGCGCGTGCGCACTGTCCCGCAGCGTTTGTGCATTCATATCGGCATGACTGCCGCTGTCGATATGGCTGACGAGTCCTGGCTTCGGCCAGGTCGTCACTTCCGCAAGCAGGCAGCTGACCGCGGCTTCCGCAACATGCGATGCATGGTGCCGCGGCATCGAACGCGCCCGCGAACGCGGCCGGACAACGCAATCGGCTAAAGGGTTCACGTCCGTTCTCCGGGGGATGGGCTGCGCGGGAAGTTCGCGGTCGACATCGCTAGAACGCATCGATAGCCAGTTGATAGACACGGTCACTGATGGGGGCGGCTTTCGGACGCCCTTTGCGTTGCAATCCCAATTCGTCGCGCAAATCACCGGCGTGCACGGTCTGTGCGCGGATCGCGCTTTCCAGCTGCGCGGCGAGCGAACTGCGCGGGTCCCAGACTTCGTGCACGGCGCCGGTTTGAGCGAGGTTGTCCAGACCTGGCGCAAACACCGGGTTCGATTTCGCTTTGGATTCGAGCCATTCCATCGGCAGCTTGGTGACTCGCGCAATCGATGGCAGATCCATCACTTCAGGGTGTGCACCTGGAAGCGCCGCGAGCGTGCGCGCGGCCAGCGCGGTCGCGAGGAACGCGCCCGCCGCGGTGTTCCCATACAGCAGGCCTACCGTCGGGTGGCCGAGCGAGCTCGCATAGAAAAGGCACTTCGCCAGATGGGCGAGATACTCGTTCAGGCCAAGCAATTCATCCCGCTTGCTCATACGTTGGCTGCTGCTGTCGACGAGCACGACGATCGGCTCGCGTTGCACATGTCCAAACACGTCTAGCAAGTAGCGCGACAGCGTCGCTGTCTCGTCGACGCCGGGCGCTATGCCATCCGTTATCCCGATCACATGTAGCGATCCGCCTGCGGGACGCGTCGCGTGACCGTACAGGATCCCATTCACCGCAATCAGGTGATAGCCGCTCGGAAAGAGCGACTCGAGAATCTCATCGAGCGTCATGGCAAGCGTTCCTGATACGGGAGCCAAGTTCCATAAAGCTGGTGTAATCCAGCTCGGGCAACGACGCAGGCGAGCGGGCACCCATCAGGCGCCACACATCCAGTGCATCGGCACATTCGCCGAACAGGTCGATGCGCTGTTCGAGACGAAACTGTTCCTGCTGCAGCGTGTGTTCACCCGCCGCGGAGTGCGTGGTCAGCAGTTCGAGTGCCGCGTCGCGAAAGTGCGCGATCGAATCGTCGACAAACCGGTCCGCGCCACCGATCAGCCAGCGATGCTTGCCGCCCATCGTGCGCCAGATCAACGCCCTGTCGCGCGAATCGAACTCTTCGATGCCGCGATTCGTTTCGATCACTTCCGGACCGGATACACCGATGCGCCCCTGTTCCGACACGGCCAGTGCCGAACAGCACGCGGCGATCAGGCCGCCGCCGCCGAAGCATCCTGCGCGTCCGCCGATCAGCCCGATGACAGGCACGCCCGCGAGACGCGCTTCATAGACCGCGCGCATGATTTCGGCGACCGCCAGTTCTCCCGCGTTGGCCTCCTGAAGCCTGACGCCGCCGGTATCGAACAGCAGCAGAACCGGAATCGACCGGATGTCGCGCGACGCTCTAAGAAGGCCGGTCAGCTTGGCGCCGTGCACTTCGCCAAACGCACCACCCATGAATTGGCCTTCCTGTGCCGCGACGAACACCGGCTTGCCGTCGAGCCGCCCGCTGCCGACGATCATTCCATCGTCGAATTGCGTCGGCAGATCGAACATCGCGAGATGAGGGCTGGTCTCGCGTTGCTGCGGCCCGAGAAACTCGGTGAACGTGCCGGCATCGAGCAGCCCGTCGATGCGTTGTCGCGCGGTCGATTCGTACCATGTGACCGAGGTGTGAGGCGCTTGCGGTTGTGCGTGCCCGGTAGCGGGCGAACTCGGGTTCATCAGGCATCCTCCGCGATTGACGCAACGGCTTGTGCAAGGCGCAGCGATACCGTGTCGGGACGAGCGCCACCATCGTTGATCGACATCCGGAGTCCTCCCGTGCGCGCTTGCGCGACGAAGTCGCCGATCACCGCTTTCCATACGTCGGCAAAGCCCCTCACAGCGGTATTGACGACCACTTCACAGTCCGTATCTGGCAGCACGCGCTCGACGAGTACTTCAAGATTGCCGGAGGCCACGACACCGACGATCGCAAGCAGTCGTTCGCCGCGCGCGCGCCGGTCGACGCTGTATCGGTATGCGAGATGTTCCATTGGTGAACTCCTACCAGTTCCGGAACCGCGAAGGCGGCTGATACAAGCCGCCCGACCAGCGAACGAGATCCTGGATCGAGCGCGCGGCAAGCAGACGGCGATCCGCGTCGAGCACGGCAATACCGATATCGTCCGGCCGCTGGATCACGCCTCTGCTGCGCAGTTCTTCAACCTTCTTCTTATCGCGCGCGCGGCCCACGTCGGTATAGCCGGCGACGCCGCGAATCGCCTGTTCGCGCTCGTCCGCGTTGCGACAGAGCAGCAGATTGGCGATCCCTTCTTCGGTGACGATGTGCGTGACGTCGTCGCCATAGATCATCACGGGCGCTAAAGGAAGCCGCAGCTTTTCGCCGAGATCGATTGCATCGAGGTTCTCGACGAACAACGGCAGGTTTTTATCGCCAAACGTCTCCCCTATTTGCACGACGAGTTTGCGTCCGCGCCGAAGCATCGGTGAACTGTCGGTATCCGCTTCGCTGCCCGCGCGCAGCCACGCTTCGCTCGGGTGTCGCCGGCCCGTTGCATCGGAGCCCATGTTCGGCGCGCCGCCGAAGCCGGCAATCCGGTTTGCCGTGACGGTCGACGAGTTTCCGTTCAGATCGATCTGCAGCGTGGACCCGATGAACATGTCGCACGCATAGAGGCCAGCCGTTTGGCAAAAGGCGCGGTTGGAGCGCAGCGAGCCATCGGACCCGGTGAAAAAAACGTCCGGACGCGCGCGAATGTACTCGTCCATGCCGACTTCCGAGCCGAAACTATGGATCTGCTTGACCCAGCCTGATTCGATTGCCGGAATAAGCGTGGGATGCGGATTGAGCGCCCAATGCGTCGCAATCCGATGCTTGAGGCCCAGCCGCTCGCCGAACGTCGGCAGCAGCAACTCGATCGCCGCGGTGTTAAAACCGATGCCATGATTGAGCCGCGTGACGCCGTAGCGCGCGTAAATGCCTTTGATCGCCAGCATCGCGGTCAGGATCTGCGACTCGGTGATCGCAGCGGGGTCGCGTGTGAAAAGCGGCTCGACATAGAACGGCCGTCCCGCTTCGACAACGAAATCGACCTGGTCGCCCGGTATGTCGACTCTCGGCAAGCTGTCGACGATGCGATCGACCTGCGCGACGACGATGCCGTTTTTAAAAGCGGTTGCTTCCACAACGGTCGGCGTATCTTCGGTATTGGCGCCTGTATAGAGATTGCCGTGACGATCCGCATAAACGGCGGCAATGAGCGCGACATGAGGCGTCAGGTCGACGAAGTAGCGCGCAAACAATTCGAGGTACGTGTGGACCGCACCTAACGCGATTTTCCCCGCGTATAGCATCTGGGCGGTTCGTTGCGCCTGTGGGCCCGAGTAGGCAAAGTCCAGGTGGGTCGCGATACCGCGTTCGAACACATCGAGATGCGCGGGAAGCACGACACCGGACTGCACCATATGCAGATCGTGCAGGATGCCTTTATCCGCGGCGGCGAGCGCTTTGGCGAGCAGATCGGCCTGCTTCTGGTTGTCGCCTTCGAGACAAACGCGGTCGCCAGGCCGGATCACCGCATGGAGCAACGAGGTGGCATCGGCGGCTTCGACGAGTTTGCCCCGAGCGAACGGCGCGGCGGCCGTCATTCTCGACGTTTTGTCAGCCCGGTTCGTATCCCACTTCGACATGGTTCTTCCCAACAAAAGCGCCTCGCGGCGCGTCTTATGGAGAATGAACTTTAGCGTGAAGATCTTTGCGGACGTAGCATATCTTCGTGAGTGTCGTTATACGTTCGGATAACTTGAGACCGTGGAACGGGTGTCAGCGGTGCCGCTAACCGCAGGCTGCGTCCAGCATACAGTCCGCCGGCCCCGGTATCGAGACCCGGAATACCGCGCCCGCCTGGGATCCGGGTTCGACAGCCAGCTTGCCGCCATGCGCTTCGACAATCATGCTGCAAATGGCGAGTCCCATGCCGAGGCCTTCCCGTTTGGTCGTGACAAACGGCGCGAACAGCCTCCCGTCGACAGCGGGTGAGATGCCGGGTCCGGTATCTTCGACAGCAATCACAACATCGCCCGTGACCGTCCCGGATGTGCTGATGGTCAATACGCGTCGGCTGCCGTTCAAGCCCACCATCGCGTCGATCGCATTGAAGACGAGATTGAGCACGACCTGTTGAAGCTGCACGCGATCGCCATACACCAGCCGTTCTTCGCTTAACGAACGGGCATCCAGTTCGACGCGGGCTTCGCAAAGGCGGCTCTGCGACTGGGCCAGAATCTCGTCGATCGATGCATTGATGTCAAACAGTTCGAAGCTTGGCGTGGCGTTGCTGACCAGCGCGCGCAAGCTGCGGACGATGCTTCGCCCGCGAGCGCTTTGCTCGACGATTTGTTCGACCATCGAGCGCGCTTGTCCAATATCCGGCTGCGCGGCGCTCAGCCAGTTCAACGCAGCGCCCGCGGCAGCTCCGACTGTGGCGAATGGTTGCGCGACTTCGTGCACGACGGAGGCAACCAGTTCTCTCATCGTGATCAGCGGTTTGACGCGAGCCAGTTCGTTTTGTGAATCGCGCAGTGCGTCGACCGCTCGGTCTCGTTGACGCGATTCTTCGGCAAGGCGTGTGCAAAGGCGCGCGTTTTCAAACGTGACGGCGGCCTGGGTGGCCAGTGCCACCAGCACTTCGACTTTCTCAGGCGTAAATACCGCTGTGGCCATGCAGTTTTCGAGGTACAGGATGCCGGTCGTGCGCGCCTGCTGAACAATGGGCATGCACACAATCGAGCGTGGCTGGTTCGACAGGATATACGGGTCCTGCGCGAATTCGCGGTGTTGCAGCGCGTCGCCGACCACCACATGCTCGCGCGTGCGCGCGACGGTTTGGAGGATTGTCGCGGGCATGTCGCGCGCGGAGACATCGGACGGTGACATCGAAAGCGCCACTCCGTCGCGGGTCACGTACGCGGTTGCAGCCGTTCGGAGCTCGGTTCCATTAAAAAACGCGAGCACACCCCGTTGCGCCCCGGCGAATTCGACCGAAGATGTCACGATCATGCCGGCAAGCTTGCTCAGAACGATCTCTCCGGACGAAGCGTAAGGGCTTTGCGGTTCCGGTTCGCTGTCGGCACCCGGCGCCGCCCATCTTTGCGCGGCACGTGGTTCATCAACGATGAGCGACCCGGGCTCACGTCTCCAGGTCGAGTCCATCGCGTGCACTTTGCCCTGAGCACCGAGACTCAGATACGCGTCGCGCGCGTGGCTCAGATACGAACGCGCGACGGTGTCCAGCCGGCGGCGGGTGTAGTGCCGTGCAGCGGCTTCGGCGGCGAGCGCTTCGATCTGGACGAAACCGTGCTGTTGCGCGTCGTTGATGGCTTCTTCGAAAAGACATTCCGCGTTGCAGAACCGCTTTTCTATGCAGGCGATCTGCGCCTCGACAAGTGCAAGGCGGCAACGGAAATTCTCCGGACAATATCGAACCCAGGCCGCGAGCGTGTTGTGCCGTGCATAAAGGGCAACCACGTGTTCGGGGATGATCGCAGGGGACGACGCCAACAGCGCTTCTGCATGCGCGAGCGCGCCATAGCATGAGTAATCCACGATTTCGACCAGCGAGTCCGACGTCCACGCGTGCTTTCTCGCGGCGCTTTCCGCCGCGAGTGCGGCCCGAAAATCGCCGAACGTCAACGAAACCTGCATCTGGTGCGTCCAGAACGCAAACGCGGCGAGCGATCTCGACAATGCGGGATTGCGGACAATGCGCGAGACCCAGTGCGGATCGTATCCGGCCGTCAGCAGCGACGCCTCGTCGACGGGCATTCCGCAGAGCTCGCGAAGCATGCAGATCTGCGTCATGAACGAGTCGGCCATCAGATCGATGTTGTACTTTCTCGCGACGTCGAACCCTGCATCGGCCTCCGCGAGCGCCTGCCGGATCGGCGTTCCCGAAAAGATCAGGATGCTGACGAGATTCCTGCGCGAATAGACTTCGAAGTTCAGATCACCAATCAGCGAAGCGCTTCGGACCGCTTCCCGAACCAGCGACTCCGCCTGTCTGATGGGCTTCGACCACGGCAGCACGCATGAACCCACCGTGACCTGAGCCCGCACTTTCATGCTGCCGAGGTACTTGCTGCCGATCAACCTCATCGCCAGTTCACCGAACTGAATACCCGTCTCGTAGTCGCCGTAGCGGACACCCAAAGCGCGGACCACGCCCGCATAAGCATGCGTGGACGCGTCGCAGTGTCCGTGCCGCAGACTGATCGACGTCATCCGCAGCAGGACGAGGTCGCGAAGATTCCGGTCGCAAAGCAGCGCAACGGGGAAAAAATCCACATACACTTCCATGATGCTGCGCAGCTGCACGTTGCGCATCAACGGGAGCTCAAACAACGCGTGCGGCTGGCGGCCACTCATCAGCGTGATCACGCGCTCGAATTCGCGGTCGACATCGTCGTCTGTCGGCCTTTTGGGCAACTGTTCGCCAGCCTGATGCAGATAGTTCACGGCGACACCCAGTGCATCGTCGAGCTGATCGCGAGCGGTCAGGATGGTCAGCAGCAGGCGGGTCACCTGGGTGCGCAGGCCCAGATCGAGAAAGTGGTACTTCAAGCGCGTGAGGCGGGATAATGCGACGGTTGCCGCACCTGTCAAGAATTCGCATTCCGCACGGTGAAACTCCGCGGCGTCGCGATCCGACGATTCACGCGTGCCGGAAAGCAGGCGCGTGGCCGCGACGAAATATTCGAGCGCGGACACATGCTCGGCCGTGTTCCGGGCGCGACGTCCGGCTACGAGATTCAGACGTCCGAACGACACGCGTTCATCGATTGCCCTGACAAGCGGCAAGCCGCGGTTGATCTGATTGACGACCACGAAAACCTGGTCGCTGTGCTGATCGAAGGTCGGACTCGCAGCGAGCCTTCTGCCTATCTCAAGGTGCATCCGTTGCTTGTCGGCTGCCGAGATCGATGCATAGACGGCTTCGCGGACACGATCGTGCCAGAACCGCCAGTCGCTTGCGTGCTGGTAAACGAGGTCGACTCTTTCCGCCTCGATTAGCGACGACAACGCATCGTCCGGCTCGGTGCCTGCCGCGGCGCTCAAGGTATCCGCCGAAGCGTTTTCGACACATGACAGATATCGCAGATCAAGCTGTGCTTCGTTCGACAGGTTCGCAATCCGGCGCCGCATAAAGTCGGCAATATTGTTAGGCTGGCAGACTTCCTCGGCCCTGCCGGGATTCCATAACCATTTGCCTGCGACGTAATCGAAGCTGATCAAGCCTTCGTCCGCGAGTGACGCAAGCAGGCGAATCGCAAAAAACGGCTCACCACCGGTCTTGCTTTCGACGAAGCGCGCGATCGGTATCGCAACGGAGATCGTGCAGGTCAACGTGTCGGAGATGAACTCGGCAAGATCGGTGGCGCGCAACGGCCGCGTCGGAACGACCACCATATGATTCCGGGTCTCGTTGATCCATCGCCGGATCGAAGACGACTGTGCTCCCGTATCCCGATACGCGGCGACGACCGATACATAACTGACTTGCGCGTCGGTGATCAGGTGCTGGATGACCGCGAGTGTGCCGGCATCGGCCCATTGCAGATCGTCAAAAAACAGAATGAGTGGGCATTCCGGAGTCGCAAACGCGTTCAGCAACTGCGTGGTAAGACGCAGAAACCGCAGTCGCTCGAGTTCGGGTGTCAGTTCCGGAACGGGTGGCAGATTGCCGAGAATGACCGCCGCGCAGGGCACCAGTGATGCGAGCGCGCCTGCGTTGATCCCGAGCGCATCGATCAGTTTCGCTCGCGTTGCCTGAAACCTTTCATCGCTCTCGCCGACGATTGGCCGCAACAGCGTCTGAAACGCCTGGACTAGCGCGTAGTACGGGACGGCTGCCTTGAGCGGATCGCATTTGCCCGTTGCATAGCAATGCGGTGTGTTCTCAAGCTGCAATATATGGTTCCCGACGAGCGAGGTCTTGCCCGATCCGGAATAACCCGTCAAAAGAATGAACTCGGGTTTTCCTGTAGCGGCGACACGTTCAAATGAAGACGTGAGCACGCGCAGTTCGCTGGTTCGCCCATATAACTTTCGCGGCTTCTTGAACTTGCGGCCGATGCTCTTCAGGTCGAGCGGAAATGAAGCGACCGCCTGATCAGCCGGATAAGACGAACGGCAACGGGACAGATCGGCCGTCAGGCTGCACGCCGACTGATATCGATCCTCCGGACGCCTCGCGAGCATCTTCATCAGGATTGCGGCGAATTGGCACGGCATGCCGGTAAAGCACGATGCCAACGTTGCCGGATGCGGGTCGACGTGCGCATGCATCGCGGCATCGGCGCAATGCAGCGGTGGCCGTTGGCCGGTCAGCATTTCGTAGAAGATGCATCCCAATGCATAGAGGTCGGTCCGTTCATCGACTTCGCCCGACACGCAGCCGGTTTGTTCGGGGGCCTTGTATGCGAAGTCAGGGTCCGCGATATCGACTTCGCGTTGGCGATTTCCGAAGCCGGTGAGCCAGCTGCGCGACGAATCGACGTCGACCAGGATATGCGAGGGATTGAGATCGCCGTGGACCAGCCCTGCGGTATGGCACGCACACACGGTTGCCGAAAGCGCTTCGGCAAATTTCAGAAACGCTGCAGGATCGAACGATTTGCCGGAAACGCTTGCCAGTAGCACGCCACCCGGGTCGCATAGAACCAGGGCGTCGCGTCCGGCGTACCGCGCAAGCGTTACGGGTACCGCGGCCCACCGCGGATCGAGCTGGTTGCGCATGCGAAACTCCGCGTGCAACCGCTCGGTGCTCTCCGGATCATGCTCCGCGACCACGCGGATCAGACGCCCGCCCGCCCAGTTGTCCATGCAACGGATCAAAGGTTCGTCGCCCGATTTCAAAATCGAACTCGAAGACTCCCTGGGGCCGTTAGCGGATGGGTGCGTAATCGCGCCATCGATGGGAAGCAGTTCGCCGTCACGTACGAGTGGACTGAACACATGGCTGGGCTTGGTCATCGCTTTCGAATCCGCGGGAAGTTCAGGTTTTAAAGTCGCGTATCGAAGCCGCATGCAGATGCATGGGCGTCACGGCGTTGGTCATACGCCTGCAGACTGGATCTTTCAGGTAGCGAACCGTCCTGACAGTAGTCGCAATGGACCCGTGTTCGTTGCACATTGCGTGCGATGCGCAAGAGAACGAACGATCAGGTCAAGCCGCGCATACGGATGGCGTCGTTTTTATGCAATTTTGGCCGTATTTTGACATTGATGCCGGAGTAAGACCGGTCATCCGACAATGGAATTTTCGTGAGTCGCCATTCTTGTAGAAAGCTGTCTTCATCATCGCCTCGTATGGGTCGACAGCACCATGCGCGACGCGCTTCCAGAACCTGATTCCCGTTATATGGGACATAATGCCTGGAAAGGGCAGCGCCACTGGATAAAAGAACCGGTAAGCGAAGCACCGGCTGCCGTGGACCACATTTCAAATGTGGCGCTAAATGTTTACGTTATCAACTTCTCGATATTACGCAACGTATACTATGTGTATACTTGTGGAAAGAAAGTGGGCGGGGATAATCGGTGTTTGCCGTATTTATGTAGGCTGCAAGCGACAGCGGTATGAATGAGAAACAAAAAGCTGTTACCCGCGAACCCCAAGCTCCGACAATCTGATGCTTATGCGTAACGACCACGCAATTTCGTTTGGATCCGCGGTGAACCCTCGTGACGCGTCGGCGGAACACTTTGTGGCTGGCTCGCCGTCCATCGTCTATGTCGTCGACGATGACAGATCGATTCGGTTGACACTGGGTTCGCTGTTGCTTTCCGTCGGCTACCAGGTGGAGGCGTTCGAGTCCGTGGCGGCATTTCTCGAGTTCGACCGGCCGGACACAACGAGTTGCCTCGTGCTCGACATCCGGCTGCGCGGCGAGAACGGTCTTGTGTTTCAGCGCGAATGTCATCGGTTTCATTTGCACATGCCAATCCTCTTTGTGTCGGGGCATGGCGATATCGCGATGTCTGTTCAGGCGATGAAAGCCGGCGCGGTCAACTTCCTTGAAAAGCCGTTTCGCGACCAGGACCTGCTGGACGCCGTGCACGATGCATTGGCGCGTGACTACAGCAGACGGAGTAGCGAGCAACGGCTCAAGCCATTGCGCGCTTCATATGGCCGACTCTCGGCCCGCGAGAGAGAAGTCCTGCACCTCGTGGTCACCGGTCTTCTGAACAAGCAGATTGCCGCGACGCTGGGTGTCAGCGAAGACTGTGTGAAGTTGCACCGCAGTCAGGTGATGAAAAAGATGGGCTCGCGCTCCGTACCGGATCTTGTGCGCAAGGCCAGAGATCTCGGCATCACGCCGCGCTGTTAGCCGCGTCACATCCGCGATTCGCTAGCGGCTGGGGGTGGAACATCATCTCTGGTTAGCAGCAACGCGATGGGCCGCGTGGAATCGAACGCTGACAGGAAAATGGTCAGCGCCACGGTGCCCGGCACCGCGAGGAACGCACCGGCGATGCCCCAGATCGCGGTCCACGTTGCGAGACTGATCAGAATCACGGCTGGACTCAGGTTGAGCGAGCCCGACATCAACCATGGGTCGACCACATTGCCTATGACGAAGTTAATGACCGAAAGCGCGATCAGCAGCGTGATCGGTTCGCTCCATTGGCCGAACTGAAGCGCGGCCAGCAAGGTGGGCAGCGCAACCGATAGCAGCGAACCCGCATACGGCACGAAATTGAGCAGCGCGACGAGTACCGCAAGCAGCGCGGCAAATTCCAGGTGGACCAGACGCATGCTGATATAGCTCAAAATGCCCAGTACCACACCCAGCAACGCCTTCAACGCGAGATAGGTGCCGATTTTCTCGTTCACCGCATCGATGACAGGCTCGAGGTCGGTCTTGCCGCGCATCACGGCCAATAGCTTGCGCCTGAACTTGCGATGTTCGAACATAAAAAATGCCGCATACAGCATGACGACGAAAGCCGTCGCCATCATCGATGAAACGGAGCCGAGTAGCGAAGTGAGAATGCCCTGCACGTTGACTGCGCCGAGCAGGTCGCGGCGGAAGGCCGTCCATGTCGCTTCGGTTTCGATATGCAGCAGCGCGGCGAATCGGGTCAGCAGCGCGAGCAGCGTCGATTCGTACTTCGGCGCGACCGCCACCATCCGGTCCGTATCGGCGAGCAGCAGTTCGGCGGCGAGGTAGGCGGCGATCAGAATGATCACCGCAGCACTTGTGTAACGCGTGCCGGGCCCGAGACGCTTGCCCACATGAGGCACGCGCCTGAGAATTTCAGCGAGCCCGTAGATCACATAGCAGGTGATGATCGCAAACGCGATTGGCACGAGCACCGTGCGCCCGATGTAAAGCACCCACCCGGTGATGACGGTGATGACGAGCACACAGGTGCATGCGACAAGGTCCGGTTTCATGGAGTCTCCGGGTTCGAAGCAACGATATGGGCCTTTCAATCGATGACCGACGGTTATGGAAACTCCAGTTGTGTGAAGGCTCGACAGTCGCGAATCGAAATAATAAGAAGACCAGAATTACTTACTGAATACCAAATCGGCGTAAGCGTCAAGCCAGTCGCGTGTAATCCGCATAACGACAGCGAAGCACCTGCGATCGGTGGTTCGCCCATCCCTGCAATGGCAACGTAACGCGAGCACGTAATGAAAGGCCTGGGTCGCGACAAGCGAATCGTGTCTGCGAATCGGGCGAGCCCGGCTGTAGCGAACGCGCGACACGCCATCGGGGCTTTCCCGCGTTCAACATGTCTTTTTGTTCATGCGCCACCCGCGCCACCGGCCGCAAACATCCATCGAATCGGCATAGAAAGCGCGCCGTTTAACTACCGTGACACCACTCGTCGAAACCTGAAAAAGAGCATTCCATCTTTCGTGGTCGCTGCTATGCCGGACCATTGCTCGCGTCGTTTTCAGAACGATTGCCGATCATTTAACCGGGGAATTACAAGTGAAGCGAGATGTCATGTTATTGAAGGTCAGATATGTTGCCGCGGCGGCCGCGATGCTTATGGCCGGGGCTGCACATGCGCAAAGCAGCGTCACCCTTTTTGGGCTTATCGATACGGGTGTCGTCTATCAGAATAACGCCCGGGTCACCCCTTCGAGCGGCACGTCGCCAGGGGCAAGTTCGTTTTCGCTTCAAAGCGGCAATGTGTTTACGTCGCGATGGGGTCTGCGAGGCACTGAAGATCTCGGCGGCGGCCTGAGCGCGATCTTCTGGCTCGAGAACGGTTTTAACGTTGCGAACGGCACCTTCAAGAACGGCGGAGACCTGTTCGGCCGGCAAGCGTGGGTCGGTCTTCACTCCGATCAATACGGTACGGTGACGCTGGGTCGTCAATATGATTTCCTGGTGGACTTCGTCGCACCGTTGAGCGCAACTGGTTCGGGCTTCGGCGGCAACCTGGCGACGCACGTGTTCGACAATGACAACCTGAACAACGATCTGCGCCTGAACAATTCGGTGAAGTTCAGTAGCGCGTCGTATGGCGGTTTCAAGGCCGGCGCGATGTATGCGTTTTCCGGCGAGGCGGGCAACTTTTCGAACAACAGCGCATACAGCCTGGGTGCAAGCTACGCGTATGGTCCGTTCAATTTCGGCGCGGGTTACCTTCAGATCAACCGCACTGCGCAACCTGCGCTGGCCAATGCAACAGGTGCGGTCAGCACCGGCGATGGCGATGCTTTGACGACCGGCGGCGACCAGCAGATCTACGGTGCGGGCGCGCAATACAAGTTCGGCAAGTCGTCGGTGGGTGTCGTGTGGACTCACTCGGTCACCGACAACATCACCGGCGTGCTGCAAGGTGGCAGCACGTCGACCGGCGCGCTGGTCGGCACCTCGATGAAGTTCGACAACTTCGAAGTGAATGGTCGATATTTCGTCAGGCCCGACTTTAGCCTTGGCGCATCGTACACGTACACGACGGGCCAATTTAGCGGCGCATCGAAGGGCTTCACGTCGGCGTCGCCGCACTGGAATCAGGTGATGGCGCAGGCTGACTACTCGTTTTCGCAGCGCACCGATGTCTACCTTGAAGGTGTTTATCAAAGAGTCAGCGGCGGGAACGGCAATTCGGCATTCGACGCGAGTGTCTACACGCTCGATCCGTCAGCGGGTAACGAGCAGGTGGTTATTGCGGTCGGCATGAAGCACCGGTTCTGATCAAGCGTAAGCGTGCCGTGCGGTCGAACATCGTCCGCACGGCGCAGGCGCGATGAATCGCTATTCGACGCGGCGGCAGTTGGCGCCGCCTGCGGCTATTTTGAAAGGCTACAATTTAGATGCGTTCATGAATTGATCAGATCAATCGTTCCTCAATGAAGGGGGACCATGCAACATTTTGCGCAGCTACCGACCGAAACCGTCACCAAGTGGCAGGAGATGGTCGATCTGCTTGCCGAAATCGTGCAGGTGCCTTCGGCGTTGATCATGCGAGTCGAGCCTCCGAACATCAGGGTGCTCGTATCGAGCAAATCTAGTGGGAATCCTTACGAGCCAGCCGAAACCGCGCCTTTGAATTCAGGTCTTTATTGCGAGACCGTGATGAAGACCCGCCGGCCGTTGCTGGTTCCCGACGCACTTCAGGATGACGCGTGGAAATCAAACCCCGATATCAAACTGGGGATGATTTCGTATCTTGGCGTTCCGGTCAGCTGGCCTGATGGACAGATCTTCGGCACGATCTGCGTGCTCGACAGCAAACGCAACGCATACAGCGATCTTTTCTTCAGACTTCTGCTTAAATGGCGCGATGTGCTGGAAGCGGACTTGAAGCTGTTTGACATGCTGGACAAACAGCTCAAGGAGCGCGAAGCGAAGATTCAGCGTCTGGTCGACGCCGACATCATTGGCGTCTTCATGTGGACTGGAACTCGCATCATTGACGCCAATGACACGTTTTTGCGCATCCTCGGCTACGAGCGCGATGATCTCGACTCGGGCCGTGTCCGCCTGACTGAATTGACGCCGCCGGAATGGCGCGAGCGCGATGTCGAGCATTGGCTGCTGGAACTCAAACAGACAGGCACCCTGCAGCCCTTCGAGAAGGAATATTTCCGAAAGGACGGTAGCCGGGTGCCGGTGCTGGTCGGCGTCGCGGCCTTCGAAAAAGGCGGCAACGAGGGTGTTTCGTTCGTGCTTGATCTGACGGAGCGTAAGCGCGCGGAGGCCGAAGCGCGCGAAAGCGAGCGGCGTTACGGCGAAATTCAGGCGGCACTCGCGCACGCCAACCGCGTGACGACGATGGGGCAACTCGTCGCGTCTATCAGCCACGAAGTGAAGCAGCCGATCGGCGCGTGCGTGACGAATGCGCAGGCAGGTCTGCGCTGGCTGAGCGCCCGGTCGCCGGACCCGGGTGAGGTCCGCCTGGCATTCGAAAGGATCATTAAGGAAGCCACGCGCGCCTGCGACGTGATGAATCATATTCGCGACCTCGTAAAGCGATCGCCGATGCATACGGAGCGGGTGCAGATCAATGACGCAATTCGCGAAGTCGTGACGCTGACATCTAGCGAGGCCATGAAACACAGCGTCTCGGTGCGAATGGAGCTCGACGACGGTTTACCCCTTGTCCTGGGGGAGCGCGTGCAGCTTCAACAGGTGGTGCTGAATCTGATCATCAACGCGATTGAAGCGATGAGCGACGTCGACGATCGACAAAGAGTGCTTACGATCGAAACGAGCCAAGACGAATCTACCGGCATCCATGTAATGGTGCGCGATTCGGGGCCTGGCATTGCGCCCGACGACATCGCGCGTCTGTTCGAACCGTTCTATACGACCAAGCATGAAGGAATGGGCATGGGGTTGTCGATCTGCCGATCGATCGTCGAAGGGCACAAAGGGCGGCTGACAGTGAGCGTAAACTCGCCGCAGGGGGTTACGTTCCTGATGCAGTTGCCGGGCTGCGAGAAAAACATACCCGGACCTTGAAGCTGTAGGCCTGTTGTGCGCCCGGCAGCATGGTGAGAACTACGCCTCGAACATGCGGCGCGGCAGCTGCGCGCTGACTCGTCGCACGGCGCGGTCAAGGCGATCGCGTTTCAGTGCGGCTTTACGAATCACGCGCACTTCAGCCGTGCATTCAAGTCCCGTTACGATTGACACCGCGCGAGTATGCGGCCAGTCACAAAAGGCTCGCCGCATTACAGGAGCCATTCGATCGGCAGGATGGAGAAGACCGTAACGGTTAGTCGATCGAACCATGTTGAGTTTGGCTCGGTGTCGTAGCGGATGGTCTCGCCGCCGTACTGCCGGGTCCAATACAACTTGTCGTTACTGTCAATTTTCACCTCGTAGGCCAGCTTCGGCACCAGCTGCCAGAATATGGACTCGATGCGTATGGCGAGTTCCGGACTGTCGATCACCAGTCCCAGCTCGGTGTTCAGATTCGCGGAACGCGGATCGAGATTCAGCGAACCGACGAATACACGCTCGGAATCGACAGCAAAGGTCTTCGCGTGGAGGCTTGAGCCGCCTGAACTACCGAAGATGCCGGTGCTGAAATGCTTATGAGCCGTAGCGCCCGCAGTGCGACGCAGTTCGTACAGTTGAACATCCCCGTGAAGCAACGCCACACGTCTTTTGGCGTAACCGGAGTGGACCGGCACGACATCCGTCGCTTCGAGCGAATTGGTCAGCACCCGAACGGTGATTCCCGAGCTAGCGAGCTCCGTCAGGTAGCGTGTGCCGTCTTCACCCGGCACGAAATACGGGGAAATCAGATCGAATTCATGTGTCGGTCTGCCCAGCTTCGCTAGCAGTTGAGGCAACACCAGCGATTCCGGCGGTGCCGTGCCGAGCGCTTTGGTCGGGTCATCGCTGACGAGGCGCGCGCGGGCCCAATCGAGCGGTAGCGTACCATCGACAAGGCGCCGCACGTCGGTCGTCTTCTGGAGTGATTCCACGTAAGCAGCGGCCGCCGGGTCTCGATGTACCGCACGCGCAGACTCATCGAGTTCGTGAAGTTCGTCGGGCTTCGCGCGTGGAAGGATCTGTTCGGCGGGGTAGGCCAATGCACTGGCCCAGTACCGGTCGAAGTCGTTTTCCACCTCTCTCGCCGCGGGGCCGATTGCCAGCACGTCGAGGTCCGCGAACACCACGCCGTCAGTCGCACCGAAATACTCGTCGCCGATATTTCGTCCGCCGATGATGGTTGCGATGCCGTCGGCCGTCATCGACTTGTTGTGCATGCGTCTGTTTAGCCGCGAGAAGTCGGTGACGAAACCGACGAACTTCGGCTTTCGCCAAACAAACGGATTGAACAGGCGCACCTCGATGTTGGGTTGAGCGGCTAGCGCGGCGAGGATATCGTCCATTGACGATGGGATGCCGTTGTCATCCAGCAGGAGCCGTACGCGCACGCCACGACTCGCGGCCTCCTGCAGTTCTTCAAGCAGCAAGGTGCCGGTGAGGTCGTTACGCCATATGTAGTATTGAACATCGAGCGTCCGTTCGGCCGTTCGCGCCAGGTCGACTCGCGCGGCAAAGGACTCTAAGGGATCTGCGAGGGGATCGATGCCGGTGAGCCCCGGATGGTCGTTCAGGTCCTTCTCTGTCACCCGGCCAAGCCGGGTGGTTACCACTTCGTCAGTTGACAGGGCTGTGGACGGCTTCCGGTCGCCGAGCGGCGGAAGACTGCAGGCCACGAGCAAAGTGGCGCTCAGCGCGCAGAACACCGCCGTGCCGCATCGGGTCGCGATACTAGAGGCGATTGAAACGCTCAGGAGTTTCATGATCGACGCATAGGGCAACACATCGTGACGGGTCGGGCGCGCCCGCGCGCGTGCAGGAAGCCACATCCTCCACCAGTTGCGACGGCTGCGCAACAAGGACGCACGCACGTGGCACACCAGTGGTCCGATTGCGTCAGTCAATTCGCATCGGAGTGCATGAAAGTGCTGCCATACCGGGTTGGGTGGGTCGTTTAGCCCGATCAAAAAAGCGGCGGTCATCTCTTGTGTTACCGTCCCGGTGCCGTCAAGTTGGTGTTGACGCGCGCGTGCGCGCCACGCACCGCGCCGGCCGGTTGCCCGGTACACAGCCTGTTTTCGAGGAACTGTATGCGCTTGCTGCTTGCCCTGCTTCTTCCGTGGTTCCAGTTTTTCACGATCGGCCGGCCAATCGCCGGTGTTGTCTGTCTGGTCCTGCAACTCACCATCATCGGTTGGCTGCCGGCTGCAATCTGGTCGGTCTACGCGTTGGGCCAATACAAGACAGACAGGAAAATCGAACGCGCACTCGCGGGTCGCGGCAGCTGAAGCGTTTTCGCTGCCATCGCCCGTTGCATGCCGCGGGAGCCAATCCAGCGAATTTGTCATCCGCCGATCATCGAAACGCACCGTCGGCTGCGCAAACTGAAGACACGATCAGCCACCCCGGCGATCATCTTCAGGAGATTGGCCATGAGTTCCGCAAAACTTTCTCTGCTGGCGGTCACCGCGTCGCTGTGCGCCGCATTCGCCACCGAAGCCGCGCTCGCACAAGGCAAGACGCGCGAACAGGTGCAGCAGGAACTTGCGCAGGCGCGTCATGACGGCATGCTTCCGGTCAGTAAGACCAGCTATCCGCCGACCGACGAGCAGATCGCACGCAACAAGCAACTGCATGCGATCGCGAAGCATCCGGGCGAAGCGAGCCCGAGCGTCGATTACCACGACGGCAAGATCGCCGCGCGCTAATCGCGGCGCTTTCCACCACGCTCGTCACCACGCACGCCGGGAACGGTTCAACGGTCCCGGCGGTGCGCCATGCCGCTGCGACAAATTGCCACCCGTGCTTACCTCATTTCACGCGCATCTGCTGCTGTTTGCGATTCCTGACTGGTTCGATGATGGAGCCAATCTCGTTCGTCAGGAGCATCGCCATGGATTTCCTCCGCCTCGTGCGCATCGTTCTTTCGAGCTTCTTCGGTGTGCGTAAGCGCGCATCGCATGAAGCCGACTTCGCTAACATCAACCTTGTTCTACTGCCGTTTGTCGCCGTATTCATGGCAGCGTGCATTGGTGCAGTGATCTATGGCGTCGTGAGCCTGATCGCGCAATCAACGAGTACGCTGCAGGGGTTCTGATCCGTTGCTTTTCAGGCATCCCGCGTCAGTCGGTCTAAAATGATGGGCCTGACTGACAGGCGGAACATGTGATGAAAGACGCGTTTGAACGTCGGGCACTGCTGTTGCATCTCGGTGCAGTGCTCGATGCGATGGACAAGCTGCTCGCCTACTCAGGCGACAGATCGGTTACGGTGCTCGAGTTGGTGTCCGAGCATCGCGCCCTCGCCAGTTTGCCGCTTTTGCCACTCGCACCTGCCGAAATGACCGTGCATGGATTCACCCAGCGCGTGAGCGCAGCGTTCGCCGTGTGGCCAGCTGAATTGCTCGAAGCCGAACTGAATCGCCAACGTCTCGCAGCTGTGGTGCGCGACGCGTTGTTCGTCGCCGATATCGACGGCTGGCACGCATACGTCGATACGCTGAAACAGGACGTGCACTGGTTCGGCGACGGATTACCGCCATTGCCCACTGAAGCGGCCATAACATCGAAGGCAGCGCATCGCGCCGGCCAGTCGCGTGGCAAGCAAGCCGAAGCAGCATCGTCCGAGTCCGACCCAGGCGGTTTCTACCCGTCCTGGCCGTGGAAGCCATAGAGCCGAGCGCCCGCCGTGCTACCCGATCCAATTTTCAAGGAAGCGTTGTTGCGGATGGCGATCGCGATGCTGCTGGGCTGCATCGTCGGCGTCGATCGCAACATGCGCGGCAAGCCGACCGGCGTGAAAACGCTGGGCCTTGTGGCACTCGGTTCGTGTCTGGTGACGATGGCGGGGGCGGGTTTTGCACTGCATGGCATAGCCGGCAACGATGCGACGTCGCGAGCGATTCAAGGCATCGTGACGGGCATCGGTTTTCTCGGCGCCGGTGTCATCGTGCAGAACGTCGACGGGGACAAGATTCGCGGTCTCACTACCGCGGCGTCAATCTGGGTAACTGCGGCGCTAGGCATTGTGTGTGGCGTAGGCGCATGGTCGGTCGCAGTGATCGCGACGATTCTGTTCATCCTGCTGCTGGTAATTGGCCGCGTCGCCGAGCACGCATTGCATCGGCATTGGCTTGCTAAGCCGCAGGAGCATCGGGATGCGATGCTGGACAACGAAGAGTAGGGCGGGACGCGCATCACCTGTAGCGCGCCCGCGTTGAAGCCTGCACTGGCCGCGTAGATCAGCTCGCGTTATGCGCAAGAGCGACTCGCGCCTTCTCTTCCGGGCTCCCGTCGACAAAATACTTATCAGCCCATTTCCCATCGGGCTGCAGCACCAGCCGCTGATGTTTCTGGCCGCGTTGCTGCTCGCTGATCGCAATAGCCCGCGCGCGATAGTGCTCATACAGACGCAAGAACTCCGCGAGATAAATGCCCGCGATGCGTTTGCCGCGAAGCTCGAGCACATTCTCGTCGTTGAAATGCTCGGAATTGTTGCTCATGTTCGCGGAGCCCGTGTAGACAATCGGGTTATCGCCTTCCGCATCGATCACGAGAAACTTGTGGTGGATGATCACCGGCGCAAAGGGCGGCGCATGCTCGCCGGGGAAGAGCTGCATTTCCGGCACAAAACCTTCGGGCACCGTCGCCGGTGAGAAGAATGCCGCGTCGATCACGTCTTTCTGCTCCTTGCTGCGATGGTACAGCTCGAGGTTCGCAAGCTCGGTGGTGTTGAGCGTCTTGCCATCCTGTTGTGCGTCGTCGGCCGCCTGTGCCGATTTTTCGCTGATGTGATTGACGAGGCCGAACATCATCAGCCCCTTGTCGCCTGCTGCGAAGCACGCGTCGCGCAGCGGCGCGTCGGTCGGCATGAACAGGCAGAACATCACCGAATGTTTCGCAGCGCCAATGGCTTCGACAATCGTGTCGATTTGCGTGCGCGCGCTCTTGGGCTCGGGCGAGAAGCACACGCGCACCTTCGTGTCGCCAACCGTTACCGAGTCTGACCACCCGTCCGCGAGTTTCGCGGTCTCGGCGATCGTCGGATTCTTCGCGAGGCTCGCGGCCCGGTCGTTATATAACTGCGCGAGCGCGGACGACTCGAACAGATGCAGCACGTTCGCCTGCTCGGTGAGGCCTTCGGTCGTGAAGTTCGCCGAACCCGTCAGCAGTCGCGCGGGACGTGTGTGGCCGTTGCCTTCGTCGGCAACGATGAACTTGTCGTGCATGATGTGCGTTTTGTCGCGCGGCGATAGCATTGCGAAGCCCTCCAGCGCATTGACGGCCGGCTGGTTCGGCGACGGCAGCGTCTTGCCCTTTTCGCGTACCTGATGCGAGTCGTACACGAGCGCAAGCGCTGCCTTGCCTTGCGCTTTACCGAACGCGACGAATGCCGGTAGCGCCCACAGCGTATCGGTCAGGTGATACACCGCGGCGGCGGCGCGTCGCGCGTCCGCGAAGATCGTCTTGAAGGTATCTTCGATGTCGTTCGCAAGCCACGTTCTGAGCCGCAGCGCCTGTTGCGGCGATGGCGCTTCGCCCGGTTGCAGATGCAACGCGTTGACCATCCGCGCAAACGCTTGCGAACTGACCACTGCGCGATTGAACCAGCTGCCGAACCCGTGCTCGATATGAGCCGGCAACGTGATGCGGCAAGTGCCGACCTCAGCTTCCTGCAATTGAGGCGACGCGGGCGTACCGGTGACCGGATACACCTGATACTCGAAGTGCTGCTGACGGTCCGGCGGGTCGATGCGCGCATCCCACCACATGAACTTCTGGATCGGCGCGACATTGGAAGGCGCGTCGCGCTGCGTATCGGGCACCGGGCCGTCGAACGTGACGCGGTTCGGCAGCCAGCTGCCCGATTCGCGCGTGTCGCCCGAAGCGTCGACAAAACCTGGCGTCCGCTTGATCGCGAAGCCGAGAAAATCATCCCGGCCTTTGCCTTGCGGCCAGTCGAATGCCAGCAGCACGAGCGTGGGGGACAGATAAGCGCGCACGACGACAGCCATGTGAGGCCTCCTCGACGATGAAGTCTGAAAAGGCCAGTCTGGCTAACGCGGCTATTGAATAGATGAATTTTGTATGGCGTTTTCGAGTCAGCGCGCCGACGTGGTGCATGCCGTGCGTAGTCGGTGTGCTTTCAGCGGCGAAGCTCGAGCACGGTGAACTACAAGCGGTCCGACGGCCGACCTCTGCGCCGGAACACCCACCAGCCCGCGAGCGCGGTCGACCCGACGACGGTCAGCACCATTACCCAGAATCCGTGATGATTCTCCGCGAGCGGAATGCCGCCGACGTTCATCCCGAACAGACCCGCGATGATGTTGATCGGCAGCGCGAGCACCGTGACGAGCGTCAGCGTAAACAGCGTGCGGTTAGTTTGTTCGTCGAGGCGTGCGGCAATTTCTTCCTGCAGCAGCTTGATCCGTTCGGCCAGCCCCGACAGATCGCCGAGTACCAGCGAAAATTCTTCGGTCGAATCGCGCAAATGCTGAACGTCCTGTTCCGACAGCCATGCGGGCGGACGCACGAGCAGCCGGAAGATCGACCCCGGTTCCGGCGCGAGCACGCGCTGCAGGCGCACCAGCACGCGCCGCATCGCGCCGAGATCGCGGCGGCTTTCCACCGCGAGCTTCGACAGGAATTGATCTTCGATCCGGTCGACTTCGATACTGCTGCTGCGCACGATCTGCACGAGCAGATCAGCCTGATCGCGCATCAGGTGAATCAGCAATTCCGCCGGCGTGCTGAAAATTTCGCCATCGCGCACCGCGGCGCGCAGGCGGTCCACCGAGCGCAACTGCTTGAGCCGCGCGGTGACCATGATGTTCTTGTGCGTGTAGACCCACAGCGTTGCAATGTCGGACGGCGTCTTCTCGAAGTCGAAGATCACGTCGTTGACCACTGCAAGCAGCGCACCGTGCTGATGCTCGATGCGCGTCGAGTGCGAGCCTTCGCGCAGCGCCTCGTAATATTCATCTGGCAGATTCAGGTTCGCGCGCATCCAGCGCTCGCTGGCGACGTGCGCGAGGTTGAAGTGCAACCAGAGAAACTCGCCGTCTACCCGCGTCGGATTCGCTCGATGTTCGGCGAGCCAGGCATCGACCGACTCGGAGTCGATCGGTGCGCCCGGCTGACCGGACACGAACCGGAAGCTGCAAACCAGACCCAATGGGTCGGCTCCATAAGTGGAAGGCGCCAGGTTCAGTTTCATAGAGAGTGGAAATAGAAAACTGACGGACCGAGCGGGAACGGAATCAAATTCGGAGAACCGTGTTCGGTTACGCCGGATATTTTGACACATCCGTTTCATCGTCTGTGCACGGTCGGCATATATACGGCATTTTAAGGCCCGGTGCGGCGTGCCGCCGTATCCGATGTTGGGGTGATTCATCGTTCAGTCACATTCATCCCCAACAATCGACGCCGCCCGACAATCGGGCCATCGATATAAGGCGAGCAGCCCGCTACCACGATCGCGGGAAAGATACGCCGGCCAGACCTCGGGGAATCGCAACATGACTATCCGTCATCGCATTACGCTTTTAGTGATCTTGATGTTCGTCGCTCTGTCGGCCATCGGCGGTTACGCCGTGTACCAGACCAGAGGGAGCGCAAGCGAAGTCAGGAAGGTGACGGAAGGGGTCGTGCCGAGCGCGCTCGCGTCCGCCGATCTGGTGTCGCAAGTGAAGGACGTGCAGATTGCGACGATGACGCTCGTTTATTCGCCCGATGCGAATATGGTTTCGCAGGCGGAGGACGTGCTGAAGAAAAAGCGCGAAACCCTCAAGCAAGCCCTTGCCTTGCAGGCGAAAGACGCGGCGAGCCAGGCGCAAAAGGGCCTCGTCGTGCAGGCGCAAGATAGCCTCGCAAACTATTTCTCCGCGATCGACGACACGGCGAAGATGAAACTCGCCGGCAAGAACGAGATGGCGCAGGCCTATCTGTTCGCGAACGTCGCCGAGTATCGCGACGAGCTCGAAGGCATCGTCAACACGCTGCGCATCGAGAAGAACCGCCAGAAAGACGAAGCGATCGCCGCGCTGAACAACAAGCTTGCGACCACAACCACCGCGATTGCCGGCGTAACCGGCATTGCGGTGCTGCTGCTGACGGTGATCGGCGCGCTTCTCTACCGCCAGATCACGCGGCCGCTGTCCCGCATGCAGGCGATGATGAGCGAGATCGCCGCGAGCCAGGACTTCACGCGTCGCGTGCCGGTCGGACGCCTCGACGAAATCGGCCGCTCGATCGTCGCGTTCAACGGGATGATCGAAAAGATCCAGGAGAACTCGGCGCTGCTCAAGCAGAAGACCGCGGACATCCAGGCGATGCTGCAAAACATGCAGCAAGGCATTCTGACGGTGGTCGACGGCGCGGTGATCCACGCCGAGTACTCGGCTTATCTCGAAGCCATTTTCGAAACGAACGACATTGCCGGCCGTTCGCTGATGGATCTCGTGTTCGCCGATACTGACCTCGGCGCCGACGATATTTCGCAAATCGACGCGGCGACGCATGCGTGCCTCGGCGAAGATGCGATCAACTTCGAATTCAACCAGCATCTGCTGGTCGGCGAGATTGCGAAGCGCATGCCCGATGGCCGCGTGAAAACGCTCGACCTCAGCTGGTCCGCGATCACCGACGAAAACGACGTGATCGTGCGCCTGATGCTGTGCGTGCGCGACGTGACCGAACTGCGCAAGCTGGCGGCCGAAGCGGGCGAACAGAAGCGCCGTCTCGAGATGATCGGCGAAATTCTCGCCGTCAACGAAGAGAAGTTCCATCACTTCATCGATTCGGCAAGCGGCTTTGTCAGCGAGAACGAACGGATCATTCGCAAACACGATCAGGCAGATGGCCCCGCGATTGCCGAGTTGTTCCGCAATATGCATACGATCAAGGGCAATGCGCGCACGTACAACCTGCAGCATCTGACGAACGTCGTGCATGAAACCGAGCAGCGCTATGAGGAACTGCGCCGCGCCGACGCCGAGCGCGAGTGGGACCAGGAACAGTTGATGACCGAACTGGCCCGCGTGCGTGAAGCGATCGACAGCTACGCGAAGATCAACGAAGTGAACCTCGGCCGCAAACGCCTCGCGCGCCGCGGCGGTGCCGACGGCTATCTGATGGTCGCCAAGGAACATATCGCGCACAGCCTGCGTCTGCTCGAAACGGCCAATACGGGCGACGTCGATGCGCTCGTCACGATGCGCGATGCGTTGCATCGGACGCTGCGTGTGATCGGTACCGAAAGCGTCGCGGAAACACTGTCGGGCGTGCTCGACTCGCTGCCGTCGCTTGCCGCTGAACTCGGCAAGGACGCGCCGGTCGTGCGTATCGACGACAACGGCTACCGGGTGCGCAACCACGCCAGCACCACGCTGAAGAATGTGTTCATGCATCTGCTGCGCAACTCGATGGACCACGGTATCGAGCCCGCCGCCGCACGAACCGCGCAAGGCAAGCCGGCGGCGGGTGCGATCGACATTGAAGTCGGTGTCGATCACGACGTGCTGCAACTCACGCTGAGCGACGATGGCCGAGGACTCGCGTTGAGCAAGATTCGTTCGATCGCTATTGAGCGCGGCTGGATCGACACCGCGACCAAGGTGAGCGACGAAGAGATTGCCGAATTTATCTTCCGGCCGGGCTTCTCCACGGCTGAGCAGATCACCGAGGTGTCGGGGCGCGGCGTCGGTATGGATGCGGTGCGCGATTTCCTCGCGCGCGAGAACGGCAGCATCGAGTTGCGCTTTACCGACGATCACAAGGGTGCCGCTTTCCGCCAGTTCCAGACCATCGTCTGCCTGCCGGACAGCTTCGCGGTGGATAGCCTGGGCGCTGACGCGCGCGTAGAAGACGACAACGCACCGGTGCCACCGCTCGGTCATATGGCCAGCCAGGGCGGCGGCGACATCCGAGCCTCTTCAGAGGCTCGCGCTGTGTCATAGGAATGCTTGAAGGATGGATGTGATTCAACAGTATGGAGTAGCAGCGGTTGCGGCGGCTTTGATCACCGCCGTGTGCGCGTTCGTCGCGCACCGGCTGCACAGCGCAAAGGTAATCAGGCGTTTGCGTGCGCAAGCCGACGCGCGCATCGACGCGCTGACATGCGATGACGACCGTCATACGGCGCTGCTTGCGCAAGCCGAAGACGACAAGCGCGAACTGGAGGCGTCGCTCGCGCAGTTGCGCGACGCGCTCGCGCAGCAGACCGTGCTCGTCGACGAGACTCGCGTTGCGCTGCGCGAGGCCACCGAAAGCCGCGATCGATGGGTGCGCGACGCGCAGAAGATCGCGCATGAAGCGTCGCGTTTAAAGGGGCTCGCCGGGACCTTCGAACGCTGGCATGAACAGATGATCTCGCTGATGACGCAGAATCAGGATATGCACACGAAGAACCAGGAGCTGTCGTCGATTGTGCGGCATGTGGTGATCGTGTCGCTGAATGCGTCGATCGAGGCCGCGCGCGCGGGACAGGCGGGGCGAGGCTTCGCGGTGGTCGCAAGCGAAGTGCGCGCGCTTGCCGCGCGTTCGGAGGACCTGTCGAAGAGCTATCGCGACAGCCTGCATCGCAACGATCTGACGACGGCCGCGACGTTTCAGGACATCCAGGCCGGCGGCAAGATGATTGCCGCATCGCTCGCGAGTGTCGAATCGCTCGCGAACCAGTTTCAGACAAAGCTTCAGTAGGCGTCGGACGTGATTAGCGCACAAGCGAAGCAGAGCTTCGAGCGCATCCTTGAAAAGGCTGCGCAGACGAGGCTAACGGTGGACCCAGGCGACACATGCAGCATCGCGCCGCAGGCGCGGCACGCGGCGGAGCCGCTTGTGGGCGATCGATCGAACGTCGTGGTGCTGACGATTTCAGGAATCTCGTTCCGGTTGCTGCTGATCCTGCACGTGAACGAAGATACCGCGACGGTCGAGTACTTCACGAAGGACAGCGCCGAGCGGCCGTTTCGCGAGGTGTTCCAGGAAATATGCAATCTGTGTTGCGGCGCGATCAATCAGGAATTGCTGCGCTATTTTCCGGATCTCGGCATGTCCACGCCGTATATGTTGAGTGCGCGTTGTCTGCCGTATCTGGAAGGGCTGAAGCCTGAACTTCTGGAGACCTGGGCGGTGACAATCAACGGGTCGGTCGAACTCGCCGCGACGCTATGCGTATGCGCGCATGCGCCGATCGATTTCGCGGCGGAGGTCAGCGTGGCCGAAGACACGAGCGGCGAACTCGAGCTGTTCTGAACGGCATGACTTGGGTTCTTGCTGAGACGCGATCTCAGGCGCCGACCCGGCGACAGCCGCGGCGCAGTCGCAGACCATTCGCAAACCACGCGGTAGCCACGCCCGCAGGAAAAGACGATGAACTTCAACAAACCGGTCAGCAAGGTGCTGGTGCTCGACGAGAGCCCGCTGCACATGGACACGATCAAGCGCTTTTGCGATGAAAACAATCTCGTCGGCGTGAAGGTGCGCAAGAGCCGTCTGCTATCGGTGCTGCGGGCGAATATCGATCTGGGCGCGATCCTGATCGACGAGCACTACGGCGGCTCGCTCGACGAGAGTGCGGCGATTGCGAACCGCGTGTACGCGGTGCGACCTGAGTTGCCGATCATCATGCGGCGCGAATCGCGCGCCACGCTTGACGATTTGCCCGAAAGCCTGCGGCAGATTCTCTGCGCGGCCTATGTCGCGTCGGATATGGCGCCGCTGCGCGAGGTGATCGACCGCTATATTTTCAGCCTCGATTACCCGAACGCATTGGTGCGCGGCATCTCCGACATCAGCGAAACGATGCTTGCCACGCTGTTCAAGGACTTCACGATCACCTGTGAAACGCCGAGCATCGTGCGCGACCGCATCATCTTCGGCGAGGTGTTCAGCCTGATCGCGCTCGAAAGCGCGTGGTGCCGCGGCTACATGATGATTCAGGCTGAAGAGGAGCCGCTGCTCGCGCTGCTCGATCAGCGCGGCACCGGTGACCACACAGCCGACTTCCGCGATCTCAACGATCTGCTCGGCGAGTTGACCAATATGGTCTGGGGCGCGTTCAAGAACCGCTATCTGGGTGATGCGGACACGCTCGCGCGTGCGCAGGTGCAAGTGCCGCTACTCGTCAACCACCGGCAGAAATACATTTCGTTCGGCTCCGAAAACCCGCAACTGTGCTTCGTGTACACGATCACGGATGACGTATCGGGCCGTTCGGTGAAGTTGCATCAACGTTTCGTGTTCAGCCTGAGCTGGTCGCCGGAGGATTTCAAGGAAGTCAGCGAACCGCTGGGCGCGACAGTCGAAGCGGGCGAACTCGATCTCTTCTGATAGGCGTTACGGAGTAACCAACATGGCAAAAATTCTGGTAGTGGACGACTCGAGCACGGTGCGTGACGAAGTGGCCGGCTTTCTGAAAAAGAACGGGCTCGACGTCGATACCGCGGTGGACGGCAAGGATGGGCTCGCGAAACTGAAGGCGAGCCCCGGCACGAAGCTGGTGATCAGCGACGTGAACATGCCGAATATGGACGGCCTGACAATGGTCGAAAAGATTCGCGGCGAACTGGGCAACGCGACGGTCAACGTGATCATGCTGACCACCGAGAGCAGCCCGGCCATGAAGGAGCGTGGCAAGGCGGCCGGCGTGAAGGGCTGGATCGTCAAGCCGTTCAAGGGCGAAGCGGTGCTTGAGACGTTCCGCAAGCTGGCCGGCTGATGCGGCATTCAAGCGGGAACGATTGAAAACCGGCAGGTGACAACGCGCGTGCACGATTGCCGCCGCGCGTGTTTCGGATTGTTGCTTACGACTTCGCGGGGCGGCCCGTCTTTACCGTATCCAACGCGGAAACGGCTGCAATAAGCCGCTTCGGCGGCACGGCGGCCAGCAGGGTAAGCCCCGCGCGCAACAGTTCGCTCTTCTTCACCGACACGCCGCCATCGAGGCAGCGCTGCTTCAGTTCCGCCAACTTCGCATAGTCGGACTTCGGCATCGTGAAGCTGTCGCGCACGACCTTGTCCTTCTTCACACGGCGAGCCTTTTCGTCCTTCGTCGTCTTGGCGCCTGCTTCCTTGACATTCTTGACGTCTTTGGCGACGTTCGCTGCGTTGGCGACCTTTTCGGCCGGCTGTACCTGCGCCGCTTTCGGCGTCTTCGCGGCCGGTTGTTTCGTTTTGGCCGATGTGCTCGCCGTCTTCGCCGTCTTGCCGGCGCTGGAATTGCCCTTAGCGGGCGCCGCTTTTTCCGTTGCTGCCTTCATATCCGATCTCCTGGTGAACCGTATAAACGATATAAATAGTATATACGGTTTATGCGGCGGCCGATTTTACGGCTATGTCGACGTCATGTCCGAACCGAAATATGTCGTTTGCATTGAGCGATGACATTTAGGGAAAGCCGAACGTAACACGACGTAATCGTTTGCCGTTTCGCGTGTAATGCTTGTAACACTTCGTCGCACTAGACTGTCGTCCACTCGGTGCGCCAGTCCCAGCGCGCTGCTGGGAGTCCCACTATGCTTGTAGTCGACCGGGCGGCATCATTGCACGATGTCGCTGCCGGAGTGCCCGAGGCATGCGCCTATGCGTGGCCGCGGCGAACACGGCGGTTCTCCGCCACACTCTTCAAGCTCCTCTACCGCTGGACGCACTCGCGTGCGTATCGGCACAACGAACGTCTATGGCGCGCGGTTTCGATCAAGCGCGACTTTGACGGATGCATCACCGATATGCGCATAGGCCGTTACCGGCTAACCATCGAGAATGCGTCCGTGCTGCCGGCATCGCGCACCGGTGCTTGCCACCTGATTGCAGCGGGCCCGTCGATCAACGATATCAACTACAGTGCGCTCGATCTCGAGCATGTGATGGGCGTGAATGGCGCCGTCGCGCTGCAGGACAGGTACGACGTTCGATTCGACTATTACTGCATCGTCGACGCGGGTTTTGCGCGCAACCGGCCGGATCTGGTCGCGCGTATCGTGCAGCAGTCGCTCATTCTGTTCGCGACGCCGCTCGTGATGTGGTACATCGCTCAATATTTTCCGCTCGACCAGATGCGTTGCCGCATCTTCGTGATCGAAGACGTGCAATACCCGGCGGGCCAACGCGCGCTAAGCGGCCGCGATCTGCACACGGCTCATACGTGTGCCGACGACCTCGTGCTATTCGATGAAGAGCGTGTGCTCGGCTTTAGCCTCGATATGCGGCAAGGCGTGTTCGATGGTCGCACGGTTGCGTATGTCGGGTTGCAGGTGCTGAATTCGCTTGGCTTCGACACGGTGTTCTTGCATGGCGTCGATCTGCGCGACGCATCACGTACGCCGCGCTTCTACGAAACCAGCACGGATAGGCAGCCGAGTACGCTTGACCGGCATTTTGACGCGTTTATCGAGCCATCATTCAGGCAGGCGGCTGCACTGCTGAGGCGGCGCGGCGTGCGCGTGGTCAACCTGTCGGTGAACAGCGCGCTCGATGTCGATATCTTCGAGAAGCGAAGCTGGCGCTCGCTAACCGGCGTGCGCGCGGATATCGCGCACCCGATGCGCCATAGCGCTGCATAACCGCGGGAAACGGGGCTGCCCGATAACAGCAAAAATTCGTTCCCGCGAGCGTCACGATCGCGGACACCACAGTCGTACCCGATGAAAGTCGTCCATCTTTCCAACACGCCGGTCGCGGGCAGCCCCGGCAATATCGTGTCGGCGCTAAATCGGCTGACCGACATTCAAGCCCGCCACGTTGTGTTCAATGCAGCCGCGTATCGCACGCGCACGTTCGCGATCGACATCGACTGGCAGACGCAACAGCAGCAGGCGCTCGATGCGATCGCCGAGGCGGATGTGATGCACATTCACCAATACTTCTCGCTCGACGAAACCTTCGGTGCCGGGTTTCAGAAGCGCTTCGGCGATAAAAAGCTGATCCGTCAGTACCATTCGGCCCCCGACTTGTGGGCGAACGGCGATCCGAGCCTGATCGAGCGGATCGTGCGCGACGGCGCGCCGCAGCTCGTGATCGCGCAAGGTCCCGAACGTTTCTATCCTTTGGCGCGCGTGGTGCCGAATGTCGTGCCGATCGACGATCCGCGCTACCGGCCGCATCCCGAAGCGGACGGCGTACCGATCGTCACGTTCTCGCCGAGCGGGCGCGCGTCGGCATGGAAAAAGCGCTGGGAGACGAAAGGCGTACCGCAGACGCTCGCGCTGCTGCGCAGACTCGAACGCGACGGACTGTGCCGCTTGCAGCTGATCGTCGATACGCCTCACGACGAATGCTTACGCGCGAAACAACAGGCCGCAGTCGCAATCGACGAATGCGTGACCGGCAACTACCACTTGAGCGGACTCGAAGCGCTGTCGCAAGGCAAGCCGACGCTGGGTTTTCTCGACGCGCGCGTGCAGTCGCAATTGCGCAAGCTGACCGGCGCGGTCGATCTGCCGTGGGTCGACGTGCGTCTCGAAGAGGCGCAAGCGCCGTTGCGTGCGCTGCTCGAAGATCGTTCGTTGCGCGCGGAAATCGGCGGGGCGTCGCGGCGCTGGATGGAGGCGCACTACGCGGAGCCCATGATGATCGAGCACTACCGGCGTGCGTATCTCGATCTGTTCGAAGCACCCGAACGGTTCGGCGTGCCGCGCTTCACCGGCGATGCGCAAAAGTGGCTTGCTGTCGCTTGCCCCGACTACAACTGGACCGCACGCTGGCGTCAGCATGCGAGCTTGCGCGACAAACTTCGCGCGTGGCTCAAGCGCTGATCATTTGAATCGCGAAAGCCGATCCGGCACGATGGTGAGCCGATTCGGGAGCTGCGAAACGGTCGATGATCGATAGGTGAGGCTTTTCGGGAGTACGCGACCCGGGCTCGAGCATCGACAGCCCGGTGCTTCATGCGGTGACGATCAGCAGTCCACCGGTTAGCGCGAGCGCGGCGCACCAGAGCCAGTCGAAGTTGATCCAGCCTCTGCGCAACATACCCAAACCAAGGTACTCGTACGCCGCGAACGCGATCGCACCGCCAGTGACCAGCGTGACGACCGTATGCAGCGCAGTCATCTGGCCGATCATCTGCAACGAAGCAGGCAGTGAAGCGGGCAGCGCACCGGCGGCCACGCCTTGTGCGCCGGCCGCGCCGCAGATCGGCATGAGCGCGGGGATCAGCATCAGGCCGGCGCCGTGCATCGTCGCCATCGCGGCAGACCACAGCGCAAGCCCGATGAAGCCCGCGGTCATGCCGACCCGCACGCGATGCCGGTGCCCGTACAAATGGTGGTACAGCGCCCAGCCGATCAGCACCGCACCCATCGCGACGCGCAGGTGGGCAGTCTGCGCGAGCATGCCAAACGCGACCGCCGACGTCGTCACGAGCAGCACCGATACGGCATGGCCAAGCGCGATCGGCGGCAACGCCCATAGCATCGCTTTGCGGCTGCCGCGCTGCATGCCAAGCGCGGCAGCGAACAGCCACCCCATCGCCGGATTAGCGCCGTGAAAAACGCCGCTGCCGATGACCGTCGCCCACGTCGACGCGAAGCTGCCTGCGAACAGGTCGTTCATATCGAGCTCGACAATTCCGCGCTGCGCGTTACGGATAGCAGTACGAGTCGGACGAACCGTCGCCACCTTCAAGGCGAATCTGATGCGGACGATGCGTGCTCGGCCATTGAAGGAAGAAGGTCGGCTCGAACGCGAGGCCGCCGTTCGGCGCGGCATCGAGTTTGACCATCCAGCCGTTGAGTCCGTCCGTATAGAACTGATCGTCGATTGCACCGTATAGCGAGTTCGTGAAGTACACACGTTTGCCGTCGCGGCTCACTTCGACCATTTGCGGGCCGCCGTTCAACGGCTGGCCGTTCGCGCCCGCGTGCGTCGCGCGCGCCGCGATGCCGCCGATGCGCACCTTGCCGGTCAGCTCCGGATGAAACGGGTCCGACACATCGTATTGACGCAAGTCACCCGTGCCCCAGCACGACACATACAGGTAGCGATCGTCGAGCGATAGCGCGATATCGGTGACGAGCGGCGGAACCGCGCCGAAGCCCTTCAGCATCGGCGGCAGCGCGTGCGCATCGGCCGGTTCGGCGGGAATCTCGATCACCTTGCGCACCGCCCACTGATTGCCTTCGCGGTACCACGTCCAGATCGACGCGGACAAGTCCTTCAGGCTGATCACCGAGTTGACGAAACCGTGCGCCATTGTCGGGTTATGCGCGGGTCGCAGCTCGAAGACGAGCTGGTTTTCCGCGCCGAAATCGATCACCTGCTTGTGCTTGCGCGTATTGATGTCCCAGAAGTGCAGACGGTGCCCGTATTTGCCGCCGAGCAGCACTTCAGGCACGAGCCCATTCTCGAAGGTCGCCGGCAGTCCCCATTCGCTGGTGACGAGCGTGTCGTAGCCGAGGTGCCACCATACGTCGTACGAGAGTTCCTGCGGCCCGCGATCGATTTCCCAGCGGCCGCGGATATCGAAGGTTTCATGATCCATCAGAAAGATGCCGCCGGGCGCTTCGCCCTGCGCGTTTGCCAGCGATGCGACATAAATGCCGGCCGGCCCGCAGTGGACAGTATGCGGACGCGTATAGCCGGCCTTCGATGCGACTTCGTCGGGCTCCAGTACGCGCACGATCTTCGGGTTTCGGCCGTCGGGCTTCGTATCGATGATATGGATGCGCGACGAACGTAGTCCCGGCACGACCAGATAACGCCGTTCGGAATGCGGGTGCGGCGCGTTCGGGCATAGACACGAACTGCATGCGTTCCAGCCGAAATGGTGTAACTCGTCGCCGACGTTCGGCATCGTGACGCGGTTGACGATCTTTCCGTAGTCCTTCGACCCGGGAGCGACGTCGACCACGGCGATATCGTCGGGCATCTGCCGCGACGGATCGAAGCTCGCGACATACGCGAGGGTTTCCTTGGGCGCGTCGGCTGCGAGACGGGCCGACGGATAGAAGGTCGGATCGGGTTTCCACGTCGCCATGACAGTCTCCTCCGAAGTGGCCGCGTTCGTCCGCACGCGTATCGCCTGCGGACCGGGCCGGAACGTGATGCATGTTGCGTGGCGAGCGATGCTGCGTCGCGCGCAACGTGCGGTTCTGGTTGCCAGAGTTTTTAATCGTAGGCAATTAAACGGCAGAGCGTGGCGCGTCGACGCGTCAGACTGTGATCGATGACGAAGCGATGCGTGATGCCAGGACCGTGCGCGAAGCGCAAGCAAAACCGATGCCGTCGCAAAGGTGAGCGTTTCCGGGACGCTCCAGCATCGCGAGGAATGCTCAAGCGTCGTGATCGATGGCGATGACGAATGCTTACTTCACACGAATCGAGTCGAGGCGACAGCGGATACGAAACAGTCTGTCAAACGCTGAAGGCCAGGTGTAAAGTGGCCGCTATCCGCATTGCATTCGCACCAGCGGCCGAATGAGCAGTGCCCCGTAGTTAACCCTGCGGTTAAGCCTGAGGAAGAACATGGTGACGACTTCCGGGCGGTCCTCCTCTCCAGGTATCAGGCGCGAAGGCTTGCTCGAGCAGCAGGCCGCGCTTGCTGCGCTATCGCGCATCGACGTATCGCACGGCGAACATCTCGAAGAAACCCTGCGCTTCATTACCGAAACGGCAGCCCGCCTCATGAGCGTCGCGCGCGTCAGCCTGTGGCGCTACGACCCCGCCCATCAGGCCATTCATTGCATCGACCTTTACGAATGCGATGCGAAACGGCATAGCGAAGGCGCGCAGTTGCGCGCCGATTCGTTTCCCGCCTATTTCGCGGCGCTCGCGACGAGCGAAGCGATCGTCGCCAACGATGCGCACCACGATCCGCGCACCTGCGAATTCGGCGACAGTTATCTGACGCCGCTCGGCGTGACCGCGATGCTCGACATTCCGATTCGCGTGCAGGGCAACCTCGATGGTGTGTTGTGCCTCGAACAGGTCGGGCCGCCGCTCGCGTGGACCACCGAAGACCGCCTGTTCGGTATCGCGCTCGCCAATCTGATCGCGCTTGCCGTCGAGCGGCACGAACGCGAGCGCGCGGAAAAAGCGCTGCGCGCAAGCGAGCAGCGCCTGTCGACGATGCTCGCGTACGCGCCCGATGCGATCACGCTGCTCGATGTCGACACGTTGCGCTTTATCGAAGTCAACGATCAGGCGACCCGTTTGTACGGCTACGACCGGCCCGCGCTGCTGTCGATCGGACCAGTCGAACTGAGCCCCGAGCGGCAGCCCGACGGGCGACTGTCGAGTGAAGCGGCGCGCGAAAAGATTCACGACGCGTTGAACGGCGGCGTGCCGGTGTTCGAATGGACGCATGTGACCCCGGACGGCGTGTTGTTTCCGTGCGAAGTGAGGCTGGTCCGGCTGCCTGATCCGACACGCCGGCTGGTGCGCGGCAGCGTGATCGGCATCGGTGAGCGCAAACGGGCCGAGGCCGCGCTACGCGAAAACGAAGCCCGGATGCGCGGCATTCTCGATGCGTCGATGGACTGCATCATCAGCATCGATAGCGATGGCCGCATCGTGGAATTCAATCCGGCATCCGAGCGGACCTTCGGCCTTTGCCGTGCGGACGCGCTGGGCCGCCACATCGCGGAACTGATTATCCCGCCCGCCACGCGCGATGCGCATGGAGGCGAGCTGGCCTGTTATCTGGAGAACGGCGGCGGCACGGTAGTCGGCACACGCATCGAAGTACAGGCAATGCGCGCGGACGGTAGCGAATTTCCCGCGGAGATTTCGGTCACGCCGGTACAAGGCGAACCCGGGCGCGTCACCGCGACGGTGCGCGATATCACCGGACGCAAGCGCGCGCAAGCGGAATTGCGTCAGGCGAAAGAAGCGGCCGAAGCCGCAAACCGCGCGAAATCCGAGTTTCTCGCGAGCATGAGCCACGAATTGCGCACGCCGCTCAATGCGATGCTCGGCTACGCGCAGCTGCTGCGGCGCGAAGCGGATCTGTCCGAACGGCAATGCAAGTCGCTGAACGTGATCCGGCAATCCGGCGAACATCTGCTCGGGCTGATCGACGAAATCCTCGACATGGCGAAAATCGAGGCCGGCACGCTCGATGTAATCGCGGATTGCTTCGATCTGCCGACGATGCTCGTCAGCATCGCATCGATCATGCGCAGCCGTAGCCAGGCGAAAGGGCTCGCGTTCACCTGTGCGCAGTGGTCGGACATTCCACCGGTCGTGCGCGCGGACGAGCGCCGCTTGCGCCAGGTGCTGATGAACCTGCTTGATAACGCGATCAAATACACCCAGCGCGGCGGCATCGTGCTGAAAACCGGCATGCACGACGGCCGCGTGTGCTTCGTCGTCGAGGACACGGGCGTGGGTATCGAACCCGAGCATTTGTCCGAGATTTTCGATGTCTTTCATCAGGTGCGCGGCCCGCTGACGGTCGGCGAAGGCACCGGCCTCGGCCTTGCGATCAGCAAGCGGCTCGTGCGGTTGATGGGGGGCGATCTGAAGGTCGAAAGCATCCCGCATGAAGGCAGCCGCTTCTGGTTCGAGCTTGACCTGCCGGCAGTCGCCGTGCCGCTCGCCACGGCGGAACAGCGCCTGCTGACCGCGGTTGAAGGCGAACGACGCACGGTGCTCGTCGTCGACGACGAAGAGGATGGGCGCAGCCTGCTGCGCGACGTGCTCGAACCGCTTGGCTTTCACGTGCATGAGGCGGCCGATGGCGAGTCCGCGGTGAGCGAAGCCGTGCGCCTGCGCCCGCATGCGATTCTGATGGATATGCGTATGCCGCGCGTCGACGGCCTGGCGGCGACGCGGCGCATTCGCGCGATGGCCGAACTGGCAGGAACGGTGATTTTTGCGATTTCCGCCAGTGCGTTCGAACACAACCGCGCGCGGTGTCTCGAAGCGGGCGCGGACGCATTCATTCCAAAGCCATTCCGGCAGGAGCGTTTGCTCGAACTGTTGTGCTCGCATCTTTCATTGAGTCCTGTTTATGCGCCGGGCGGCGACGAAACGGGAGCCGCAGCTCGAGAAGATGAAGCCGACGCGGCGGCCATGCCCGAAGCGTTGGATGCGCCGCTCGTCGCGCCGCCGGCGGAGGCATTGCACACGTTCGTCGAACTGGCTGCGCGCGGCGATATCACGCAATTGCTTGCCGAAGCGGCTCGGCTCGAGCAAACCGACCGCACCTATGCGCCGTTCGCCGCACAGCTGCGGGTATTGGGCGGCGCATACCGGATGCAGGCGCTGCGCCGCTGGCTGGCGGGTTTCGCGGGGGCGCAATGAGCGCCGCATGCGCCACCGGCGACGGCCGGCCGCTGATACTCGTCGTCGAGGACGCGCCGGCGAACCTGTCGATCCTGCTCGAATTGCTGAGCACGCATGGTTTCGCGGTGTCGGTTGCCGAAGACGGCGAGAGCGCGCTTGAACAGCTCGACCATATGCGTCCCGACCTGATTCTGCTCGACGTATTGATGCCGAAGCTCGACGGCTTCGCGACCTGCGCGCAACTCAAGGCGAATCCGGTGACGCGCGAAATTCCGGTCATCTTCATGAGTGGCCTGAGCGAAACGGTCGACAAGATCAAAGGCTTCGCGCTCGGCGCGGTCGACTACATCACGAAGCCGATCCAGCACGACGAAGTGCTCGCGCGCGTGAGCACACACCTCGAATTGCAGCGTCTGCGGCATTGTCTGCTTGAAAACGAAGCGCGCTTGTCCGGCATCGTCGAATCGATGATGGATGCGGTCGTCGCGCTCGATCGCACAGGGAGCATTACGTTTTTCAATCGCGCGGCCGAACGGGTATTTCGCTGCGACGCGCAAGCGGCGCTCGGCTCGCCGTGCCGGCGCTTCCTCGCGGAACCGCTGTGCCGGCTGCTCAGCGACTACCTGCGCGCGGAACCCGGCGCCGCGCCGATGTGGGTGCCCGAAGGGCACAACGCAGTGCGCGCGGACGGCACGGCCTTCCCGATCGAAGCGAGCCTCTCGTATGCGGAAGCGCAAGGCGATGCGATTTATACGCTGATCCTGCGCGACATTGCCGAACGGCGTAAAGCGCAGGCCGAAGTCGGCCAGTTGCGCGGCCTGAACCGCTACCTCGAAGACGAACTGCGCGAGGCAAGCGAATACGAGCGAATCGTCGGCGCGACCGGTCTCGACCAGGTGATGCAGCAGGTGCAGCAAGTCGCCGCCACTGACGCGACGGTGCTCGTCAGCGGCGAGACCGGCACCGGCAAGGAGCTGATCGCGCAGGAGGTACACCGGTTGAGCCGGCGGCATGGCAAACCGCTCGTCAAGCTGAACTGTGCGGCGCTGCCCGCGAATCTGATCGAAAGCGAGCTGTTCGGTCACGAGAAGGGCGCGTTTACCGGCGCGCTGTCGCGCAAGCCGGGCCGCTTTGAACTGGCCGACGGCAGCACATTGTTTCTCGATGAAGTTGGCGAGCTCGCGCTCGATCTGCAAGCGAAGCTACTGCGCGTGTTGCAGGAAGGCGAGTTCGAGCGGCTGGGCGGCGTGCGCACACAGAAAGTCGATGTGCGGATCGTCGCGGCGACGAACCGCAGTCTGGCCGATGAAGCCGCGGCGGGACGGTTTCGCGCCGACCTGTACTACCGGCTCAATGTATTTCCAATCTCGCTGCCGCCGCTGCGCGAGCGGCCCGAAGATGTTGCGCCGTTGGCCGCGCATTTCGTGCGCCGCTACGCGGCGAAGTACGGCAAGCACATCGAAGCGCTGACGCCCGCGCAACTCGCGACGCTGGCTCGCTACCGATGGCCCGGCAATGTGCGCGAGCTGCAGCATGTGATCGAACGCGCGGTGATTCTTTCGCCGGGATCGCAACTGGCGCTCGGCGACTGGTTTGGCGAGGCTGCGGCGCCTGCTGCGGGCTCGGCCGCTTTAGTCACCTCTGCCCGTTCGGACGCTGCGGTTCCGGTCTCCGCGGTCTGCGCGATTGCGGCCGCGCCGTCCAACGCCAACGTGGCGGCGACCTGCGTCGCGCCGACGCTCGAGGAAAACGAGCGCGCGTTCATCCTCAGCGTGCTCGAACAGACCAACTGGCGCGTGAGCGGCAAAGCGGGCGCGGCCGAGCGGCTCGGTCTCAAACCGACGACGCTCGAGTCGCGAATGAAACGGCTCGCAATCGTACGCAAAAGCTGAATTCGGCGTTTCCTTCACGATATTTCGTGAAACTCACGAAGTCCGGTCGTGAGTACCGGACTTATCGTGAAGCGCGGCAGTGTGTCGCGAGCGCAGGCGGTTTGACGCGGCGGCCTTGTGCAGCAAGCCGCGACGGCTCGATACGAAAGCCCGGACGTCAGCTGGCACGTCTTTCGCACTGAAGGCGCCCGCAAGGCGCGACCACGCTGGTTCAAGGCGACAGAGGCGAGCCCGGATGACATCTGGGCATTTCGCCGTTTCGGCTGCTTCTTGCATCCGATGTGTCAATCTGAATCCGGAAGTCCAACATGAAATCGCTTTATCGCATTGACGGCGCGCAGGCGCCGTTCGACGTTTGCTTCATTTCCGTTTCCCCTCTGTCGCTCGTCACGGTGCCATGCACGCCGTCGACGTTGCATACGTAGCTAGCGCGTAAGCGCTTGACCGGATGCGCACCGCGCATCTGTCTACGTCGCTTCAGGTCAAACAGAGGGGATTCCATCATGCAGTTGACGCAACGCCATGCCGGCCTCGGCAGGGCGAGGGCATCGCTCGACTTTGCAAGCGGTGCATATCTCGGCCTGGCCGTGCTTTGCCATTTATCTCGCGACTCGCTCCTGAGCGAACCACGTCGTGCAACCCCGAAGCCCCGGACGGAGCTCGCGCGATGAACTGGTTCGACTTTCACGAGTTCACAAAATGGGCGCCATTACCGGGCGGGTATCGGCTGTTTCTGCCGACGCGGGCGGATTTCGAACTGTTCGCCGCTTTCGTCCGCTTATGGTTTCCCGATGTCGGCGTCGGCGCAGCTAGCTGTCCGACGTGGGTCCTCGATGCCTGCAGGAACGCTTATGACGCGTTGTGCGCAAGATGGCTCGGGCGCGACGTATGACAGCCCGCGCGCGGCCGGACTCAGTCGTCCGCGTTTGCACTACTTGGGATCGCTTCCGGCAATAAGGAATAGCGGTAACGGCGGTTCAGGCGGTACAAGGTCGGGAAGCGGCACGAGCGTCGCTGGCCCACCGCGCTGATCCCGCAGTCTGAACGCCTGGATGCTATCGGGGCGCACGTCGAATCCGGCTTCATCGAAGGCGGTATCGAGGTAGCCGGAAAATGCGCGTGCCCAATCGCGCGCGTTCGGGTAGACAAAGGCGCCATTGTTCGGATCAAAGGTGGTGAAGCTATTGTCCGGATTGTGCTGGACCAGCAGCGCATGACCGCCTTGAAAACCAGACATCACGCCGGTTTGGTGCAGCCCCAACCCGACGATCGCGAGGTCGCCCGGCCGGCTTAGACGCTCATTCAGACGATCCATCATCGTGTTGACTTGTGTGGTGTGGTCCGGTGTCTGGTCGTAATCGAATCGTATCGCCGGGCGCTGATCGAAACGCGTCAGTTGCAGCGCGGCCCGATTGCTCTGGAAGTTCTCGATTCTGTCGAACATCTGGTCAGCGAGACTGATACCGCCATTGGCCTCCGTGCGCATATGCGTCACGGCTTCCAGCAGATTGTTCGCGTCGTTCCGGTCGATGCGGCGCATCGCCTCCCGGACGATCCCTTCGCACGTGCCTTTTCCGTCCGCGCCGTTACGTGTGCGGCGGTAGTCCATCTGATCGAACTTGATATGCGTGCTTGCGCCCTCATCCAACGCGTCGCCGCCCCGGCACTCGCGGAATTCGGAGCCTCCCCCGCACGTGCCCAGTACCCCGCCGCGCTTGGTTCGTTCATGCGAATCCTGCGCATCGGTTCGAATGGGTGGAAGAGTGGTCCTGGTCGCCCGGACATCGCCTTCGGGGCGCGTGGCTGCAAGGCGGCCTTGGTCCGACCCACTGCACGTCTGCGCTGTCGCGAGCTGTCGACGCGTAATCGGTTCCGGTTGAGGCGGGTCCCAGTGGGCGCCGGCCCACGTTCTATTTGGTGTAGTTTCCATATCGCTCGAAAAATGGGTCAACAGGCGCGCATTCGATGCCGCGTGTGAAGCGATAGGGTTATTCAGCATGAGTCGGCTGTGGGGCTGAATAGTCGCTACGGTGCGACCGATGAGCGCGCGGGCTTGCGTCGCCCGCGTCGAAAACTATGCTGGTGATATCTCTTCCGATATCGCAATCGCGGAACAGGAGTCCATCCATGCACGCGATGCTGTTCGACGGCACTGCGCCGCGGCTACGCGCATCCGAACTTCCCGACCCGCTGCCGGCCGCGGGCCAGTTGCTGATCGAGGTGCACGCGTGCGGCGTATGCCGCACCGACCTGCATGTGGTTGACGGTGAACTCGAGCATCCGAAACGGCCAGTCATTCCGGGGCACGAAATTGTCGGCACGGTGGCGGCGCTCGGTGCCGGCGCAACCGGATTTGCACTCGGCGAGCGCGTCGGTGTGCCGTGGCTGGGCAGCACCTGCGGCCATTGCCGCTATTGCGTGGCAGACCGGGAAAACCTGTGCGATACGCCCGGCTTCACTGGCTATACGATTGACGGAGGCTACGCGCAGCGCACGGTTGCCGATAGCCACTACTGCCTGCACTTGCCCGAACGTTACACCGATACCGAAGCCGCACCGCTGCTGTGCGCGGGGCTGATCGGTTACCGCACGCTCAGCATGGCGGGCGACGCTGAACATATCGGTATTTATGGCTTCGGTGCGGCCGCGCATATCGTTGCGCAGGTCGCACGACATCAAGGTCGTCGCGTTTACGCGTTCACTCGCAATGGCGATTGCGCCGCACAGCAACTCGCGTTGCGTCTCGGCGCTGCGTGGGCTGGCGGCAGCGATGAAACACCGCCGCATACGCTCGATGCCGCGCTGCTATTCGCGCCGGTCGGCGCGCTCGTGCCGCGTGCGTTACAGGCGGTCGTGAAAGGCGGCATCGTCGTGTGCGGCGGCATCCATATGAGCGATATTCCCTCGTTTCCGTATGCGTTGTTGTGGGGCGAGCGGCGCGTGGTGTCGGTGGCGAATTTGACGCGCGAGGACGGCGCCGCGTTTATGCGCATCGCGAACGACGTGCCGTTGAAGATCGAAACAACCGCTTATCCGCTAGCCGATGCGAACCGCGCGCTCGATGACCTGCGTGGCGGCCGCGTGTCGGGTGCCGCCGTGTTGACGATGCGTTGAATCTTCATCGACGCGCACCGGCTGGTTAAACAGCGCGTGATGTCACCTACGGCCGCCTAGCGCCACGGCTCCGAAATCGCTGCTGCGAGCGCGAGTTTTTCGCGCACCAGCGCGGCGACATCGGGCGTGTGCGCCGATTGCGCGGATTGCTCGGATTGTGGCGAAGCGACGTGCGCCTCGATGAACTTGACGACCGCGTTATGCACGGTGCGCATCGACCATCCGTCAATGCCCGCGATACGTGCCGGCGTACGCTTGAGTTCGTCGACAAGGTCGCGCGCGTCGTCAAAACGGGGGGTGACACCGCTGCGTGCAGCGAACCCGGCAGCGCTTTCTGCCGCATACGCAGGCTCGTTACCCAGCCGGTCGATGTCGAGCACGATGTCCGCCGCGTTCGCGATGCGCAACGCGCAAAGCGCCCACAACGCGATAAATGCGCGGTACGCGTGGGCGCCTTCAATTGTGCGTGCGTACTGTTCGCAGACCGCGGCATACGCGTCTTCCGATGCGCTTGAGTCGTCTGGTAGCCGCACTTCGCAGGCGTCGATCACGGCCTTCACGATCGGCTCGCGCCGGTTCAGCCCCAGCACACGCAATGGCGCGGCAACGAAAAACGTATTGCGCCATTCCTGCTGCAACAGCCAACCCGACGCGAATTGCGAAGCGGGATTGCGCATCACGGCGACGTGGAGCGCGGCCGGAAACGCTTGCTTGAGCCACGGCAGTCTCCCCGACGAACGACAGAATTTGAATACCGGCATCTTGCCCGCGTCGAGTGTGCGTACGGTGAGTTCGTGCAGATACGCATGGAGCGCCGGAAACTCCATGTCCGGCGTGTCGCCGAAACGATCGATGCTAAAACGCCTGCGATAGCCCGGCACGCCGCGTGCGCCTTCGCGCATGAACGGGCGGTATTCGGCGAAGTAAGGTGCGTTGAGAGCGGGATGGCCTGAGTTGAAGGTGGGCTTGAGCGCGGCGAGATCGGCGAGCTTCAGGTCGGCAATCACATTGCTGAGCGGTTCATAAAACGCGGTAACCGAATCGAGCGCGCGGAATCGTGACCATACCCACGTGCCTGCGCTGCGCCAACCCGTATGCAGGAAAACGCCGCGCGACTGATGCGCTGCGTCGTCGTTTAGAGGAAACGGACTAGTACCTGGCATCGACATCGGTGGCCTTCCTTGCATGCATGCGGAATGGAGCGTGCCGATTATAGCCAACGCGGCTAACGCCTGACTGACGCGGCGTTGGCCGTCCCGCTTGCTGCACGGCATGGGTTTGCATGATGCACGTTGGGCAACCGCCTATTCGCCGGGCATCGTCGAGATGACTAACGAATTCGCCGTCCGGGAATACCCCGGATTGCCGCGTCGCGGCCGACCCCATAGAGTCTGAGCGGATTAATACAAACAACTCAAAACCGCATAACAATGAAGCTGCCCGTCAGCGCAATCGATCCTGGGCCGGATCGGAAGTTGCGCGGCCGACGTCCGGCGCGCGACACGGGGTTGCACCGGTACCCGCACCCGCACGATCGCAGCGGCACGAGCCGCGCACAAAGATCGCGTCGCGCTGTAGCGAGACGGAATAACGCGATATTCGCCACGTATGTAGCGATGCGCGATGTCACGAATGCTGCGCTTCGATGAAGCCGGCCGCGCGTAACGAACGAAGCCGCATACGGCGCGTCGATCGTACGACCGCCGCGCTGCTATCCGTGTGGCTGGTCGCCGCCGTGGTGACGATCTTCGCGTGGGTGAGCATCACGGTGATGTCGGTATTGCTCGCGTACATCGCGGGTCAGAATCAATGGTCGAGAGCGCAAAAGGATGCGGTGCGCGCGCTCGAGCGCTTCGCGCACACGCGCGCCGAAAGCGACTATCAGGCGTTTCTCGGTCATATCGTCGTGCCGCTCGCGGATCGGGTCGGCAAGCTCGAACTGAACAAGCCCGTCCCGGATCACGACAAAGTGATCGACGCACTACTGAACGGGCGGGTCGAGCGCGACGATATCGACGGAATGGTATGGCTGTATCGCAACTTCAGACACGCGCCGCTCTTTCGCGAGGCAATCACCTACTGGGACCGCGGCGACCAGTCCATTTTGCAGTTGCGCGAGATCGGCACGCGGTTGCATGCGGTGGTCCGTTCGAGCAGCTCGCCCGAGCTGGCAATACCGGTGGCGATCGAAGAGATCGAAGCGGTCGACCAGCAGGTGACGCTTGCCGAAGAAGGCTATTCGCGCTCGTTGAATAAAGCGTCGCATGTCACGCGTAACGTGCTGATCTTCGCGTTGACCTCGTCGGCGCTGTTGTTGCTGACGGTCGTCACGCTGTTCGTGCGGCGCTCGTTTGCGCGCGGCGAACGTCTCGAAGATGAACTACGCAACAGCGAGAAGCTTGCCGAAGTGACACTTGCGTCGATCGGCGACGCGGTGATTCGCACGGACGAAGCAGCGCGCGTGACCTATTGCAACGCGATTGCCGAACGCATGCTCGGGCGCCCGCTGGCGCAGATGAAACTGCAGCCGTTCGACGCAATCTGCGAACTGCGCGATGAAGGGACCGGCACGCGCATCGCGCACGGCGCCGAATGCACGCGCGTGCAGTGCACGCAAGCGCACGACGGCGCGCAACCCGCGTATTACATCGTGCGGCCGGACGGCAGCCGGGTCGAGGTCGACTATGCGGCAACCACGTTGCGCGATGGAGACGGCAACGCGATCGGCATGGTCACCGTGCTGTATGACGCCAGCGCCGAACGCAAGCATGCGGCGCAACTCCTGTATCAGGCGACGCACGATGAGTTGACCGATCTGCTGAACCGCCGCGAGTTCGAGCGCCGGCTGGCGAACGTGCTCGCGCACGGCACGGATGGCGTGGCCGGCTATGCGGTGATGTTTCTCGACCTCGATCAGTTCAAGATCGTCAACGACACGTGCGGGCATGCGGCCGGCGATGAACTGATTCGCCACGTCGGCGCAACGCTGCGTACCTGTCTGTCGGATCAGGATGTGCTCGCGCGTCTGGGCGGCGACGAGTTCGGCGTCGTACTGCCGCACTGCGCGATCGCGGATGCGCTGCAAATCGCAAACCGGCTGTGTGACGCGATTGCGACGATACGCATGCCTTGGTCCGAGCGGACGCTGACCACCGGTGCGAGCATCGGGCTTGTCAGCTCGTGCGCGCGGCTTGCATCGCTGAAGGAAGTGATGAAAGCCGCGGACGTCGCCTGCTACATGGCGAAGGAAAACGGCCGCAACCGCGTCCATTTGTTCAGCCTCGACGATCAGGCGCTGTCCGCGACCAATACGCAGATGGAGTGGGTCGCGCGCGTGAAAGCGGCGCTCGACGAAGAATTGCTGTGCCTTTACGCGCAGCGTATCGACCCGGTGCTACACGGCACGGAAGCTGACGCGCAACGCGCGCACGACACGCATATCGAAGTGCTGTTGCGGATGAAAGACGCATCGGGGGCACTGGTGCCGCCCGCCGGATTCGTCGAAGCGGCGGAACGGTTCAACCTGATGCCGGCGGTCGACCGCTGGGTGATCGCGCACGCGTTCGCCGCGCTCGCGAATGGATGGCATGCGGCACGCACATGGTCGATCAATCTGTCCGGTGCGTCGCTCGTTGATGAGCATCTGTTCGATTACATCGTCGCGCAGCAGCGCTGTCATGGCATTTCATTCGACCGCGTGTGCTTCGAGATCACCGAAACGGCGGCGATTACCAACTTGCAGAAAGCGACCGCGCTGATCGGCAGGTTGCGTGCGCTCGGTTGCCGCTTCGCGCTCGACGATTTCGGCACCGGGATGTCGTCATTCGAATATCTGAAGCATTTGCATGTCGACTATCTGAAGATAGACGGCAGCTTTATTCAGGACATCTTGCACAGCGCTCCGGACCGCGCGATTGTGCAGTCGATCAATCAGGTCGCGCATGCAACCGGCAAACGCACGATCGCTGAGTTCGCAGACGGGCTCGCGATTGTCGAGTGTCTGGCCGACATCGGCGTCGATTTTGTGCAAGGTTACGGAATCGGTGTGCCCGAACCGCTTGAACCGCTCGAAGCATCGGGGCGGCAGCATGATGCGCTGATGGCCTGAGCGGGTCGCCTGAATACGGCAATCGACCGTTGCAACGAACGATACGAGTACCGCGGCGAGAGCCGCTATCGGCGGCGCGAAGATGCGATGCGCGAGCGCGTCGTCACGCATTGACGGCGTCGGCGATCTGCTTGCAAAGCGCTTTGTCCGGATACGGGCCGACACCCGCATGCACATTGTCGATCATGTATTCGGGCCGCCCAGTGCCAGGAATCACGACGGTGACCGCAGGTTGCGCGAGCACGAATTTGAGCAGCACTTGTGCCCATGTCGTGCAGCCGATTTGCGCAGCCCATGTGGGCAGTGGCCGCTTGCTGATGCGAGAAATCAGACCGCCGCCGCCGAATGGCTGATTGATCACGACGCCGATACCGAGGTCCGCCGCGAGCGGCAGAATGCGTTGCTCGGCGTCGCGGTCGTCCGCGGCATAGTTGATTTGCACGAAGTCCGGTTTCTCGCTGCGCATCACAGCTTCCACTTCGGGAAACGCGCTCGACGTGTAGTGCGTGATGCCGAAATAACGAATCTTGCCGCGCGCTTTCCAGTCGCGCAGTGTCGCGAGCTGCGTGCGCCAGTCGACCAGGTTATGCACTTGCATCAGATCGATACGTGGCTGCTGGAGCCGGCGCATCGATTCTTCCATCTGTGCGATGCCGGCCTCGCGGCCTTCGGTCCAGACTTTGGTCGCGACAAACGCCTTGCCGTGCGCATCGAGCCTGGTTAGCAGTGTGCCCGCGACCGCTTCGGATGTGCCGTACATCGGCGATGAATCGATGGTCGAGCCGCCCGCTTCGAATAGCACTTGCAGCACGCGTGCAAGCCGCGCCTGCGCATTCGCATCGTCGCCGACGTCGAACGTGCGCCACGTGCCGCAGCCGATCACCGGCAGCGGTTCACCGGTGGATGGAATCGGGCGGCGCGTCATGCGCGGCAGCGGCGCGGCGTCACCTTGCGCGCGCGCAAGCTGTTGCAAGGACATCGAGAGCGGCAAGCCGAGTGTGACGCCACTCGCGGCACGCAGAAAGCGGCGGCGTCCGCCGGGCTGGGCAGGTTGCTGCATGAGCGGTGCTCCTGCATCGCAAAGGGGTGACTGCACGATACGTCATTTCGTCGGAGCACGGGCAAAGCTCAACCCGGAGGTCGACCGGGAGGCCGACTGCGGGATCAACCTGGTCGCCGCGCGATGAAATCGATCTCGACGAGCGCGTCGCGCGCGAGCCCGGTCACGCCGATGCAGGTGCGCGCAGGCAACTTGCCCGGCGGGAAGTAAGCGGAGTAGACCGCGTTTAGCGTCGCGTAGTCGCGCTTGAATTCGGTGAGAAACACACGCGCGTTGACCACGTGCTCGAGGCCCAGGCCGACTCCTTTCAGCACGATGATCAGGTTGTCCATCACGCGCTTGGTTTGCGCGGCGACGCCTTCGGGCAGCGGCGCGGCATCGTCGTCGGGCGAGGTCGGCATCTGGCCGGTGATGAATACCCAACCGCCGGATTCGGCGGCGTGCGAGAAAGGTGCGACGGGCGTTGGCGCATCCGGGACCATCCAGAACTGCGTTGTTTCAGACATATGACATCACTCCGCGAAAGGCGTGCAGCGACTGCAAAAGTAGGCGTTTGCGCAAGAAGATCAACCGGCGGTACCCGATTGTCTTAAGAACACGGGACAGTTGGGCGCCCGCTGTCGGGCGCCAATGCGCAGTGTCGCACTACAAAAAAATTCGCGTGCCGTGGCGCGCAACCGGGCCGCATTCACGCGCTGTATTCAGGCGCCGCGATTGCGCGATATCGCTGCGTGCCTGGCGGGAATGACAGTTATGACCGTCGCCCGGCTAGTTCTGACGCGTTAGATCGATCACATTAACGACAACGAAAAGCGCAGTCGCGCAGTAAAGCGCCGCGCCGTCGCCCATTCTGTTTCATCGCTTCTGTTCACCTCAAGGAGAAACCAGCATGACCACGATCAACGTTCCGACTCGCGACGAAGTGTCCGCGTCCAATCAGGCGATTTTCGACAAGCTGAAGAGCAGCCTCGGCACCGTGCCGAATCTGTACGCGACGCTTGCGCATTCGGAGCACGCGCTCGGCAACTACCTCGCGTTTCAGAACGGCAAGAGCAGCATCACGGGCAAGGCGCGCGAAGTGGTGAACCTGGTGGTCAGCGAAGTGAATGGCTGCGAGTATTGTCTCGCTGCGCACACGATGATCGGCAAGTCGCTCGGCTTCACCGATCAGCAGATTCTCGAGATCCGCGGCGGCAAGGCCAGCTTCGATGCGAAGCTCGATGCGCTTGCGCGCGTCACGCGCAACATCGCGGTTAATCGCGGGCATGCGGACGACGCAGTCGTCGATGCGTTCTTTGCGGCCGGCTGGACCAAGGCGAATCTGGTTGATGCGATTGTCGTGATCGGAGACAAAACGGTGACGAACTATCTGCACGGGACTACGCACGTGCCGGTGGACTTCCCCGCCGCGCCGAAGCTTGCGGCCTGATTCGGGTTACCGCAACGCGCGTTTTCAAACGCTTTCCAATGGGTCGACATGCGGGCAGTTGTGCCACTGCCGGTGTCGGCCTTTCTTTTTCTTTTTCGGCTCGCGCGATTTCGCATGCCGCAACGCGCTGATCCATGCTCAGCAAAACTTCTGACGCGGTGGTATGTTGTCGCCTTGCTCGCGCGCGGCAAGGGACCATACCGGGCGCGGCGGCACGTGTGATCGCGCAATACCGTCATGCGGTTCGCGTTCGCGCCCACGGTGTTTCTCTTTACTGTCACTCAATTCTTATAGGGTTCGGCGTCGCGGCTAACACCGCTGCGTGACGCACCCCCGTATCGAAAGACTGTTCCGGAGACAGGGTTTATTGGTTGACGCGCATGCCGTCAAAGGCAATATCGCGCGCGTCAAACCTGCGATATCGCAGCGATAAAAGAAACGCAGCTCATGCAGCGATAACGAAAAGGCAGCGCCCGGACCGGCACGCCCGGATGTTCGTTCCAATCAACACCAGCCTTAACATGATGATCGAAAGCAATAATCCGGCAAGCAATGGCTCGCCGGGAAATGAGGACTCGTCCCCGCTGCGCGCGTGGCTCGCGGTCGCTTCGGTGACCATCGGCGCGTTTGCGTTCGTGACCACTGAATTCTTGCCAGTCGGCCTGTTGCCGCAGATCGCGCGCGATCTCGGCGTGATGCCCGGCACCGCCGGCCTGATGGTGACGACACCCGGCGTGATCGCGGCGCTTTCCGCGCCGGGCATGATGCTCGGCGCGGGCCGTATCGACCGCCGTTACATTCTGATCGCGCTATCGATCATGCTGCTCGCGTCGAATCTGATTTCCGCGTTCGCGCCGACTTTTACGTTGATGCTGGTGGGCCGTGCGTTGCTTGGTGCGAGCCTCGGCGGCTTCTGGACGCTCGCGCTCGCGGCGGCGGGGCGACTTGTGAAACTGCACGAGGCCGCGCGCGCGACTGCGGCGATTCTCGCGGGCGTGACCTGCGCGACGGTGATCGGTGTACCGCTTGGCACGCTGATTTCGGAGCTTGCGTCGTGGCGCGCATCGTTTATGGCGTCCGGCGTGCTGGTTGCGGTTGCACTGATTGCGCAAATCGCGCTCGTGCCGTCGCTGCCGTCGAGCGCGGCATTGCGTTTCGCGGACCTGGTCGAACTCGTGCGGCGCGCGCATCCGCGCAGAAGTTTATTGATGGTCTCGCTCGTTTTTGGTGCGCACTTCTCGTCCTACACGTATATCGCGCCGTTCCTGTTGCGCGATGCGGGCTTTAGCGTATCGAGCATTACGTGGGTGCTGCTCGGCTTCGGCATTATTGGGTTCGTGTCGAATTTCGCGGTGTCGACGGTGGTCGGGCGCAATCTGAAAGGCGCGCTGCTGACGATGGCCGTATTGCTCCTCGCCGCGCTGTTGACCATGCCGTTGCTCAAGCAATCCGCGTTTGCCGTGACGGCGATGGTGATGGCATGGGGCGTCGCGTTCGGCGCGATCCCGTTGTGCATGAGCGTGTGGATCCAGCGTGCGACGCCCGATCTGCCGGAAGCGGGGTCGGCGATGTTTGTCGCGATTATTCAGGTCGCGATTGCGGTCGGGTCGTCGGTCGGCGGGACGATTGTCGATCGCGTGGGCATTCCGAGCGACTTCTGGTTTGGCGCGGTGCTGGCGGTGCTCGGTATCGTGGCGATCTCGAGTCTTCGCGCGCCGGGCACCCGCGCGGATGTGGCCGAACTCAGCGAGCGGGTTGGCGCGGAGTAATGTCCGCTCGCTTTGGAGCTGGTTATTCGGTGGCGGGCATTGCCGCGCGCCGCCGCCAGGCAAGCGCGAAGAAGGCCGCGGCACCGAGCATCAGTGGGAAATAAAGCGTGGCGAAGCGCCAAAGGACCAGCGCAGTCGCCATTGCATCTTGCGGAACCCAGTTGGCAAATGCTGCCGCGAGCGCCAGGTCGCCAGCGGCGCCGCCGGCTGGGATCCCTGTCCAAAGGGCGGCATGCAGAACCACAGCCTGCACCGCCATCACGAAACCGAGCGGTAACCGGTAACCGAGTTCGACCAGCACGAACCACAGCACGCCATAGCGCGGCAGCCATTGCAGCGTGGTAAACAGCAGCAAGCCGGCAACCCGGTGGCGAGACCCTGACATCAGCAGCTTCGCTTGCTGATGCACGCTGTCGCGGAACTTGTCCCAGCGGGATCGCAGTGCGCCGAGCCATTGTATGCGGTCGCACGCGGCATCTAGCGCGCTCGAGATTTTCCGGCGACACGTCCATAACGTGACAATAAGGATCGCGACAGTTACCAGCATTTCGACGACGACAGCGATGTCCGGCCGCGGCACGACCTGAGCTAGCGGACCGAGAGCGAACGCCATCGCGAGCGGCACCGTCACCGACAAGAAAGCCAGATCGAGCGCCTGGTCCGCACCGACGACCGTCGTGGCAGTCGCCCACGAGGCTCCGGCGCGCTGAAGCAAGCCGATATTGACGCCATATCCCGCTGCACCGAGCGGCGAGGCGAGGAAGGCAGAGTCGGTGACCAGCGCGATTCCATACGTGCGCATGAAAGGCAGGCGCAATCCTAGCGCCGATTGCATCAGGTACTGCTTGCCGGCCTTACCCAGCGCGCTTGCAGCGGCGCTTGACGCTAACACCAGGAAGATGTGCAGCGAGAGGGTTCGCAGGCCGGCAAACGACTGGTGCGAACCCAGAACAAAAGGCGCGCCCGCGGCCAGACCGACGCCGAGCACAGCCAGCAACGTCGCCGTGTGGCGTTTGAGAGATTTGCTCAAGAGCGTCGCTCCTGAACTGGCAGGAGGGCAGCGGGCCTGAGTGCGCGCGAGTGGCGCTGCGCTGCGGCGAGCGGACGGATATTCATGCGGCGATAGGGATCGTTCCAGCAGCGTCACTACCTGGCATGAGCGCGACGCGAGACAACTCGACGCTGGACAGCAGCGCCGACGGTTCGCGATCGTACCAGCTTTCGCACCGCGGCGATGGGCAGGTTGCTGGGAATAATCACGTCCGAAAACCGATTCTACGTGTCGGTGTGCCAGCGATATGCCGTTGCGTTCCGTGCATTTCTTGAATCGGCAGTTGTGACTGGCCGTCAGCAGGCTCTCGGTAATTGACCTATACTATGGTGGAAGTGCTTAAGACAATCAGACCCTATTAGGTGTTTTGCATAGGCCTTGGTATCGAGCGATCAAGTTGCCGCGGCCGCCAGTCAGGACAGCGGCGGATTCTGCCGGGCGCAGACGAAATGCTCTCCGCGACGCGCATCGTGTCAATGCGGATAAGAGCACGGGCGGTGGCGGATTGCTCAATACGTGGTCGCGCAAATGGCGATCGGCTGCGTCTATTTCAGCCCAATCATGGAGGAGCGAATCTATGAACAAGGTAATCGGCACATCAATCGCGGCAGTCGCCGCACTCGCGCTGTCGGGCGGCGCTTTTGCACAGAACAATACGCTGGCGACGCCGAGCGTGGTGTCGCCGGTGGCTGCGGCTGCGCCTGCTGCTAATGCGACGAACGGCTATGGCACGCCGGGCGCTACCGGCTCGGATAGCGGCACTAGCGGGGGGGCGTCGAATTCGGGGGCGCAGAAGAGTGCGAATGGTGCGGCGCCGGCTGCTACTGCGTACGGGGTGAATAACACGCTGGCGCGGCCGAGTACTGCGTCGCCGGTGCAGTAACAGCAGTTAACAATGACAGCCCGGCGCAAATGGGCGTAAGCGCGGAGCGGATAAGCGCTTCAATTGCGTAGAGCGCCGTTGTTGCAGACCCACATCGTCCCATGCTGTCAAGTTCCGCCGAAAGGCCGCTGTCTTTACGGGCAGCGGCCTTCTCTTGAGAACCTATGAGAACAGTCTTCCCCTCGCGCCGTATTTATTTCCCGCTGCACCCGACAATAGCGGGCTGCGTTAACTCCGCGTTGCACTTACTCCGCGCCCGCACTTAACACCGTCACCTCGCTATGGCGACCAAAACTCGCCAGCACCGGCGCATCGCGCGTCGCATCGGTAACAAGCGTCCACGCCCGCTCCAGCGGCGTCCAATGCTGCTGACTCGCATGATCGAGCTTATTCGACGTCACCAGTACAAACACGCTAGCCGCCTGGCGAATCACGCACTCCTTCAAATAAGCCTGCTCCGTGCTCGCCTCACATAGCCCGCGTCCGGCCACCACGCCGTCCGCACCCAGAAACGCCTTATCCACCGAAACCCGGCTTAGCGCGAGCTGCGCGATCGGCCCAAGCGTACTCATACTCGACGGCCTGACATCTCCGCCGATCAGCGTCACCGCAATATCACTCGCCGCAAGCACGCCGATCACGAGCAGATTATTCGTCACGACCCGCAAATCGCGCCGGCCAGCCAGCAACCGCGCCATCGCCGCGGTAGTGGTGCCGCCATCGAGAAAAATCGTATCCCCGTCCTGCACCTGAGCCGCCGCCACGCGCGCGATCGCTTCCTTCTGTTCGCGAAAGCTCTGGCGGCGCGTCTCCAGCGATTCTTCCGGTTCATGCATACCCACCGGCGCGGCCGCACCGCCATAAGTACGCACGATGCGGTGGTCTTCGGCGAGTGCGCGCAAGTCGCGCCGCACCGTCGCCTCCGACATGCCAAAGTGCTCGCACAGCGCGCCGACATCGGTCATACCCGACAGCACGGCTTTAAGCATTGCCTCACGACGGTTTGCTACTTTCATGGTGCTCCGTGATCAAGGACGTCTGCGGCACGGCCATTGCGCGAAGGCCGCGTAGTTTAGCGAAGCGCGGGCGCGGACACGCAAACCGCATCGCAGGCGATACTGCGAGGCGCCGCCCCAGCTAAGCATGGCGCGCAAACCCTGCCGCCAATTTTGCGCGAATCGATCATTTTGAGGGCAAGGCCGCGCGTGCTGCGCGAGCGCTCCGAGGTGCGCCGCGGATTCGTCGATGTCACCGACAAAACCCTGAAGAAACATGCCTAAGCGTAAACCCTCGGCGCGCTCAAGGTTGCACGATCCGTCAGCACGCCTTAAACTTCAAATTGATCGAATCAGTCAAAATAATGATCGAATCGCTAAGCCTTAGTCAATCCGGAGACACCTCAAATGGCTCAAATTCGTATCAAGCGCGCAATCGAGCGCGTGCCCGGCGGGATGATGATCGTACCGCTGCTGCTCGGCGCGCTGGTCGCGACATTCGTGCCGGACATGCCGAAGTTCTTCGGTTCGTTCACCAATGCGCTGTTCACCGGCGCACTGCCGATTCTCGCGGTGTTCTACGTCTGCATGGGCGCGAGCATCGACGTGAAGGCGACGCCATATATCGTGAAGAAGGGCGGTGCGCTGTTTGCCGCGAAGGTCGGCACGGCGATCGTCGTCGGTGTCGTGCTCGGCCACTTCCTCGGTGAACGGCCGATCACATCCGGTCTTTTCGCCGGACTATCGACGCTCGCGGTCGTCGCCGCGATGAACGACACGAACGGCGGCCTGTATATGGCGCTGATGGGTCAGTACGGCCGCTCCGAAGACGTCGGCGCGTATTCGATCATGTCGCTCGAATCCGGTCCGTTCCTGACGATGGTCACGCTCGGCGTCGCCGGGCTGTCCGCATTTCCGTGGCAAACACTGGTAGGCAGCATCCTGCCGCTCGCGTTGGGCATGCTGCTCGGCAACCTCGACCGCGAGATGCGCGAGTTCCTCGGCCGCGCGGTGCCGGTGATGATCCCGTTCTTCGCGCTCGCACTCGGTGCCGGTCTCGATCTGCACAAGGTCTGGCAAGCCGGCCTGCTCGGCATCGGCCTTGGTTTCGCCGTGGTGATCGTGACCGGCATTCCGCTCTACTTCATCGATCGTCTGACGAACGGCACTGGCGTGGCCGGCATCTCGGCGGCCAATACCGCGGGTAACGCGGCGGCGGTGCCCGCGCTGATCGCCGCGGCCAACCCGGTGTACGCGGACGCCGCGAAGAGTGCGACGCTGCTCGTCGCCGCGTGCGTGGTGGTGACCGCGATCGTGTGCCCGATCCTGACCGCGGCAGTCGCGAAGCGCAAGGCTGGGCAGCGCGTCGAACGCAACCGGGAGGCGGTGCAGTGAGCATGTTGATCGTCGCGGACGACCTGTCCGGTGCCGCCGATTGCGCAATCGGCTTTGCCAACGCCGGGCGTCGCACGGTCGTCGCGCTCGGCGCGGACGAAGCAGTGCAGGCCGCGCATGATGCGGCGGCCGGCCGCGCCGCCGTGATCGCGCTCGATACCGATTCGCGCCGCCTCGCGCCCGCCGATGCCGCAACCCGTGCATCGCAAGCGTGGCGGGCGCTCGGTGGTACCGGTACAGAAGCGCAAGCGCAAGACGCAAGCGTGCGCACGTCGACACGCCGCCTGTACAAGAAGATCGATTCGACACTGCGTGGCAATTGGGTCGCCGAAGTCGCGGCACTGCAGCCGTTGGCGGGTCTGGCGATTGTCGCGCCGGCGTTCCCGGCCACCGGCCGCACGGTGCGCGACGGCCGCGTCTACGTGCGCGGCGTGCCGCTCGGCGAAACCGACACGTGGCAGCTCGAGCATGCGGGCCAGACCGCCGACTTGCAGCCGATGCTCGAAGCGGCCGGCTTGCGCACCGCGCAGCTCGCCGTCGATCGCCTGCGCAGCATGCAACCCGACGCACTCGCGCAGACGATTGCCGCGTACACCGATAACGGCGCGCACGCATTGATCGTCGACACGGAAAGCGAAGCGGACCTGAACCTGCTGGCGCGCGCAACGCTTGCGCTGCGCGAAGCGTTCTTCTGGGTCGGCTCCGGAGGCCTCGCGCGCGAACTCGCCGCGCTGCCCGCATTGTTTGACGTCGACGCGCCCGCACCCATTTCGCCGGTGCGTCGCGAGGGCCCGATTCTGACGTTAGTCGGCAGCCTGTCCGCCGTCTCTGGCGCGCAATGCGCGCTGCTGCGCGAGCGTACCGGCATGGCCGAATTGACTGTGCCGCCCGCGGTGCTGCGCGATGTGGCGAAGCATCCAGACAGCGCAGCCTGGCAGGCGAAGATCGGAGCGCCGCTCGCGGCCGGCGCCGATCTGCTGGTGCGGATCGGCCGCGACGACGCGTTCGACCCGGCCGAAGGCGCGCAATTGTCGACGGCACTCGCCACGCTCGTCGAACCGCACATCGGTCATATCGCGGGCCTGATTGCGACCGGCGGCGAAACCGCACGCGCGATGCTGGGCGCCGCTGGCATCGGCAGCCTCGAACTGCTGTCCGAAGTCGAGCCGGGCGTCGCGGTCGCGCAACCATCGGACGACGCACGGCGGCTCACGATCGTCACCAAGGCCGGCGCCTTCGGCAGCGAGCATGCGCTGTATGGCGCATGGCTGCATCTGCGCGGCATGCAGGAGCGCGCGCAGGCAACGGGTCACGGCGCGGGTCACAGCGCGTCCGGCAGTCAGCGTCATCACGAGCCGTGCCGTGAAGCCGCGACCGCAAACGAACATCCCTCTGAACATTGAAGCATCAGGAAGCCATGAGCCACTATCTCCCCGTAATCGGCATCACGATGGGCGACGCCGCCGGCGTGGGTGCCGAGATCATCGTCAAGAGCCTCGCGCATGAAACGGTTTATCAACAGTGCCGACCGCTTGTGATCGGCGACGCGAAACGGCTCGAGCGTGCGGCGGAAATCGTCGGCAGCCCCGCGAAGGTGCGTCGCATCGAGCGTGCGGCCGACGCGCACTATGAACTCGGCACGATCGACTGTATCGACCTGGGCCTGATTCCCGCCGATCTGCCGTTCGGCAAACTGTCGCCGGTCGCCGGCGACGCCGCGTACCAGTACATCGCGCGCGCAGTCGACCTCGCGGAGAGGAACGAGATCGACGCAATCTGTACCGCGCCGCTCAACAAGGAAGCGCTACATGCGGGCGGCCACAAGTTCCCCGGCCACACCGAGATGCTCGCGTACCTGACCGGCGTCGACGAAGTCTCGATGATGCTGGTCGCGCCTCAATTGCGCGTGATTCACGTGACCACGCACATTGGCATCATCGACGCGATTCGCAAGATCGAGCCAGGCCTCGTCAAGCGCACGATCGAGCGCGGCCACGCGACGCTCGTGAAAGCGGGCATTGCGAATCCGCGCATCGCCGTGTGCGGCATCAATCCGCACGCGGGCGAAAACGGTCTGTTCGGCTACGGCGAGGAAGAAGAGAAAATCGTGCCGGCGGTGCTCGAATTGCGCGAACGCGGCTGGAATATCGAAGGACCGCTGCCCGCGGATACGCTGTTTTTCCGCGCGGGGCGCGGCGATTTCGATCTGGTCGTGGCGATGTATCACGACCAGGGCCATGGGCCGGTGAAGGTGCTCGGCCTCGAAGCGGGCGTTAACGTGACGGTCGGGTTGCAGGTGGTGCGTACATCGGTCGATCACGGTACCGCGTTCGATATCGCGGGCAAAGGCATTGCGGACGAAGGCAGTCTGCTCGAAGCGCTGCGCCAGGGCGCGGAACTGGCGACGCGGCGCGCGTAAGCAGGCTCAATTGAAGGTCGCTGTATAGGCCCGGCCCTGCATTAGCGGCTCGATCGAACGCAGCGAAGGTTAGAACGGCGGACAGTCGGCAGACTGATTCGCCGTTTTTCTTTCGCGCTCCTTTCGATGGGCGATGACGTCTATCGGCTACGCACAGTCAAAAAACTGGCATGCAGGGAATAATGCCGCACGCAAGGTGTTGTCACTATCTGATGTCCTCTGTCTGCGGCTGGTTGGCGCGCGGGACGGCTGGACACCGATCGTGTCGTCATGCGGAAAAGCCCTTCAGCGATGAATACCCCTGAAACACAAGTCCCTTTTATTCCTCACCGTCCGTTGATGGGCAGCGACCATCGGACACTCGTGCTGGCCGCGCTCGGCGGCGCGCTCGAGTTCTACGATTTCGTGATCTACGTGTTTTTTGCGGCGGTCATCGGACAGCTTTTCTTTCCGCAATCGATCCCGGACTGGCTGCGCCAGGTGCAAACGTTCGGTATTTTCGCGGCCGGCTATATCGCGCGTCCGCTGGGCGGCATCATCATGGCGCACTTCGGTGACCTGATCGGGCGCAAGCGGATGTTCATGCTAAGCGTGCTGTTGATGGCGTTGCCCACGCTGTTAATGGGTCTGCTGCCAACCTACGACGTCGTGGGCCTCGTCGCGCCGGTGCTGCTGCTCGTGTGCCGCGTGTTGCAGGGCGCGGCGGTCGGCGGCGAAGTGCCGGGCGCGTGGGTGTTCGTGTCGGAGCATGTGCCGCAGCGCTATGTCGGTTATGCGTGCGGCACGCTCACGGCGGGATTGACCGCCGGCATTCTGCTCGGCTCGCTGATTGCGTCGGCGCTCACGCACCACTATGGGCATGATGAAATCGTTGCGTTCGCGTGGCGCATTCCGTTTCTGATCGGCGGCCTGTTCGGTCTGCTGGCTGCATTCATGCGCCGCTGGCTGCAGGAAACGCCGGTGTTTATCGACATGCAGCAGAGCAAGTCGCTCGCGGCCGAAGTGCCGTTGAAAGCGGTGATTCGCGACCATGGCGGCGTCGTGCTGGTCTCGATGATCCTCACGTGGACGCTGACCGCGGCGATCGTCGTCGTGATCCTGATGACGCCGACGCTGCTGCAAAAGCGTTTCCATCTCGATGCGTCGACCACGCTCGCGGCGAATTCGGTCGCGACCTTGTGCCTGACGTTCGGCTGTATCGTGTTCGGCTCGATCGCGGGGCGCTTCGGCGCGGCACGTACGATTTTCGTCGGTTGCCTGCTGCTCGCGGTGTCGTACTACCTGATGATGATGCACGTCGCGGCCGATCCGTCATCGCTGGTGCCTTACTACGGGGTGACCGGCTTTTTTGTCGGCGCGGTGGCGGCGATTCCGGTCGCGATGGTTAAAGCGTTTCCGCCGACGGTACGATTCTCAGGTATTTCGTTCTCTTACAACATTGCGTACGCGGTGTTCGGCGGGCTGACGCCTATCGCGGTGTCCTTGATGCTGAAGTCGAATCCGGACGCGCCGCAACTGTATGTGGCCGTGCTGTGTGTGGTGGGTGCACTGGTGGGCTTCGTGATGCGCGGTGCCCGTCAGTAAGAACGCGATGAACGCGCACCCGCAACCGCGGGCCGACCGCCCGCGCGCGGCAGCTCGTACGACGTCACGCGCTCGTGCCGCCGTCCACCTTGATGCTGGCACCCGTGACGAACGACGCTTCCGGGCTGACCAGCCACGCGACCATATTCGCGACATCCTCGGGGTCTCCATAATGGCCGAGCGCGATCGAGCCGCGAATGCGTTCCGCGAGCGGGCCGTTGGCGGGGTTCATATCGGTATCGATCCGCCCGGGCTGAACATTGTTGATCGTGATGCCGGCGCCGCCGAGGTCCCGCGCGAGCGCCCGCGTCATACTTGCTATCGCGCCTTTCGTACACGCATACAGCGAGGCGCCGGGAATCGGCACATAGTCGCTCGTGATGCTGCCAATGTTGATGATTCTGCCGCCTTTGCCCATGAATCGCAGCGCTTCCTTGATCGCCACCAGCGGGCCGCGCACGTTGACCGCGAGCATCTGGTCGATATCGTCGACTGGAATCTCGTCGATCACGCCCGTACGGAGTAGCCCCGCATTATTGACAAGTATGTCGAAACGCCCGAATTCGGTCGCGGTGGTCGATACTGCGGATTGCAGCGCCGCAACATCGCCGCTGTCCGCATGCAGCGCCATCGCGTGACCGCCGTCACGGTGTATTTCCTCGACGATCTGCCCGGCGTCCGCTTGCGACGCCGAGTAGGTAATCGCAACCTTTGCGCCTTCGGCGGCGAGCCGCTTCGCGATGGCCGCGCCAATACCACGTGAACCGCCCGTGATGAGCGCGGCTTTTCCATCAAGATTCTTTTTCGATAAGAGCATGCGAATTTCCTTTTTCGTTCAGGGAAGCATCAGCAAAATTCTAGCGAGCCGGCACGCTTGATTTGTGCCAAAGTTCGCGGGGAAATCAGCGCCGATTTAGCACAGTTCGACTTTTTCCGTACCACAGGACAATTTGCTCAATGAAACTGGACAAGACAGACGTGACGATTTTGCAGGCGCTGCAGCGCGACGCACATGCGAAAGCGTCTGAGCTGGCGGAGTCGCTCGCCCTTTCACCGTCGCCGATGTACCGGCGCATTCGCGTGATGGAAGAGGCGGGCGTGATCAAGCAATACGTGACGCTGCTGGATCAGGAGAAGGCCGGGTTTCCGATCAGCGCGTATGTGTCCGTGTCGCTGGAAAAAAGCGCCGACAGGCTGGCCGCATTCGAACGGGAGATCCTCGCCTGCGAACAGGTGATGGAGTGCTATCTGATGACCGGTGCATACGACTACGTGGTGCGCGTGGTCGCGAGCGACATCCCCGGTATTGAACGGTTCGTGATGACACGCCTCGCGACAATCGATGGCGTGCGCGACGTCAGCACGTCGATTACATTGCGATGCGTGCAATATAAAACCGAGTTGCCGGTGCGTATCGGCGAAGGATAAGACAGTGCGCGGTCTGGCCGGATCGGACGCTAGTCCGGAAAGGTCACTTCGACAAGCACCACATGGTCCGGCACATCGATCGTCATCTGCGCAACATTGCGTTGCGTAACAGTCGGCGCAGTACCCGCTAGCGGGTCATAGACGTTGACCACACGCGCGGTTTTGCCGAACTCCAGCGGCACCTTGACCGCCGGCGAATCGATCGGTTTGCCGGTTTCGCGGTTCCAGAATGGCACTTCGTTCCACATTGCGAGCACAAAGCGGCCGTCCTTCTTCTGCATCAGCATCCGTTGCGCGGAAACAGGCCAGCCCGATAGCGTGAACGACATGCGTCCATTCGCGGATTCGTTCACGGCGACCTTGTCGTTCGCTTTCAGGATCAGGATGAAATTTCGCAGCGCACGCGCCGACGCTTTCGGGCTGTGATCGAAATTGAACAGTCCGAAGTGCATGCCCATATCCCGATGCTGCGGGTCGGGCTTTTCGTCGAGCAGTTCATAGATATACGTGCGTGAGATGCCGGTGTTCACCGCATCGAGCAGACCGTTCAGCGTGCCCTTGGCCTGCGTCGCCTCATCGACGCCGATCACGTACCAGCCGCTTTGCGGCATCGTGAAGTAGCCGAACTCGGTCATCACCATCGGCAGCTTGAACTTGCGCACCTCTGCGAAGGCCCAGTCGATCCATACGCTGCCCCATTGATCGTAGTTCGGCTGCTGGCCGTTCTGCGGGTACGTATGACTGTTCGTGAAGTCGGCCGATCCGGCGCGCGTTTTGACCGGCTTCGGGTCGTAGCCGGTCAGGTCGTACACGGGCACTTGCGAAAGCGATGGTGTGCTGCGCACGCGCTCATAAATTGCCTTCTGTCCGGCGAGGCCCGCGTCCTGGCCCGTGAGCCCAGCGTATTTGACCGGCCAGTTGTTGATCTCGTTGAAGCCCTCGATCGCGACGACGCTGCCTCGCGCCTGCGCTTCGATCTGCCGGAATTTGTCGATCGAACCCACGACGTCGTCGTCGACGATAAACGTGAATTTGAAGCCGCGTCGAGCGAGATACACATAGGACGACAACGGCGTCGAATGCCCCGGCGTGTACTCGCGAATATGCGTGACGCCAAGCCATTGCAACCGGTCGCCGACCTTGCTGACATCGGCATACGCGCCGTCCGTGTAGTTGATATGCGTGTTGACGCCGATCGAATCGAGGATCTTCTCGGTGCTGAGCGCGACGACGCCGGTTGCGGTGACCGTGGAGGAAGACGCGGCAAGCGTGCCGCAACAGAAGGCGATCATGCAAATCGCAAGGGCGACGCGTTTCATTGGACGTTTCCGTTCGCAAAGGAGTGGCCAGCCGGCGGATTGTCGTGCTGATCGACGCTCCGGAAAAACCCTTGCGATTCTGGCATTGCACGTTGCTGCTGCATGCGCGGTAAAACACGTTACGCAGCAACTCGCACCCTTATGCACGCACGCTGCACCAAGGTGCGGCGTCGCCGCACCGGCGTGGTTAGCGGGCCGCATGTGCGGGAAAACCCCAGCGCGCCGATTGTCCTGGAACACCTGAGATTAATTTGGTGATCTGTATCGTGAATCACAGCCCGATGTCCTGTGCGGCACCGGCCGGTTCACGTTCTACGGATGACGATCAATGAGCTACGCGCAACCATTGATGGAAGATACCGCTCCACCGAAGCCTCGCTGTTCGCTGCGGCGTGCGATTGCCGCGTCGGCGATGGGCAATGCCACCGAGTGGTTCGATTACGGTATCTATAGCTACGGTTTGACCTATGTGTCGGCCGCACTTTTTCCTGGCAGTACGGCTCAAGCGACGTTGTTCGCGCTCGCGACGTTCGCCATTTCGTTCCTCGTGCGGCCGTTGGGCGGCCTGTTCTGGGGACCGGTAGGCGATCGCGTCGGGCGCAAGCACGTGCTGTCGCTGACCATCATCCTGATGTCGGTCGCCACGCTGTGCGTCGGCCTGCTGCCGTCATACGAGCGGATCGGCTGGTGGGCGCCGGCACTGCTGATCGTGCTGCGGATGATTCAAGGTTTTTCGACAGGTGGCGAGTACGGCGGCGCGGCAACCTTTATGGCCGAATATTCGCCGGACCACCGGCGCGGACTGTGCGGCAGCTTCCTTGAATTCGGCACGCTCGCGGGTTTCTCGCTAGGTGCGTTCCTGATGCTCGGCTGCTCGCTCGCGCTCGGCAGCGATACGATGCACGCATGGGGCTGGCGGTTGCCGTTCCTCGTGGCCGCGCCGCTCGGGATGATCGGGCTCTATCTGCGGATTCGCCTCGAAGATACGCCGGTGTTCCGCGAGGTCGCGGAAGCAGCGCATCACGAAGAGCGCACCGGTCTGCCGCTCAAGCAGCTGGTCGTGCAATTCTGGAAGCCGATGCTGCTGCTGGGCGGACTCGTGATCGCGCTGAACGTAGTCAACTACGTGCTGCTCGCGTACATGCCGACGTTCATGAAGACGCAACTGCATATGAGCGACAACATGTCGTTGCTCGTGCCGCTGATCGGCATGCTGTCGATGATGGTGCTGCTGCCGTTTTCGGGCGCACTGTCGGATCGCATCGGCCGCAAAAACGTATGGTGGATCTCGCTGGTTGGCCTGTTCGTATTCGCGGTGCCGATGTTTACGTTGATGTCGCATGGCACGACCGGTGCGCTGATCGGCTTCGCGGTGCTCGGCCTGTTGTACGTACCGCAACTGGCGAGCATTTCAGCGATGTTTCCCGCGATGTTCCCGACGCAGGCTCGCTATGCAGGGATGGCGATTGCATACAACGTATCGACGTCACTGTTCGGCGGCACCGCACCGATGGCCAGCGACTGGCTGATCGCGCACACCGGCATCACACTGATTCCCGCGTACTACATGATGGCCGCATGCGTGGTCGGGATGGTCGCACTGTTGTTCGTCAAGGAAACTGCCGGCTGCTCGCTGCGCGGCCGCGAGATTCCCGGCACCGTCGCGGCAAACCAGTCCGCTGGAGCTGCGGCGATCCGGCGGCGCGACGACGACGCAGGCGGCGCGTATCCGACGAAGGCAAACGCGTAACGGTGAGGCTTTTCGGGAAGCATCGTGACTTAATAGCGGAACCGCCGTAGCATGACGCCGACCTTTATCTGATCGGCAGCGCTACATGAACCAGCAATCGATTCCGCTTGTATCGTCTGCGATCGGCACGCGCCGTGAATTGACGGTGTTTCGTTTCGGACCGGCGCACAGCGACCAGAAAGTCTTCATTCAGGCGTCGTTGCATGCGGATGAAACGCCGGCGATGCTGACCGCGGTGTTACTGAAGCGCCGCCTGCTCGAACTGGAAGCGCAACACGCGCTCGCTGCGCAAGTCGTGCTCGTGCCGGTGGCCAATCCGATAGGACTCTCGCAATACGTGCTGGGTCAGTTCGTCGGCCGTTTCGAACTCGATAGCGGCAAGAACTTCAATCGCCATTTTTTGCCGTTCGATCGCGTGATCGATCGTGCGAAAGATGCGCTCGGCGCCGATCCGCTCGAAAACCGCCGCCTTGTCCGCCAATTGATGCGCGACGAGCTCGAATTCCGCACCCCGCGGAACGAGTTCGAATCGTTGCAGCATGAGTTGCTCAAACTGTCATACGATGCGGACCTCGTGATCGACCTGCATTGCTCGCAGGAGGCCGCGATGCATATCTATACGAACGAAACCGGCTGGCCTGAATTCGAGCCGCTTGCGCGCTATCTCGGCTCGCGCGCGTCGATGCTCGCGAACGATTCCGGCGGCCAGTCATTCGATGAAGCGCACAGTCTCTTCTGGCATCAATTGCAGCAGTCGTTGCCAGCCAGTAAGCCGGTCAGTATCGGCACCTTCGCGGTGACGGTCGAATGTCGCGGCCAGCGCGATGTGTCGTATGAAGTCGCGCAGCAGGACGCCGATGCACTAATCGACTACCTGATCTGGCGCCGCGCATTGCACGGCGATCCGAAGCCGTTGCCCGATTTGCCGATGCCCGCGACGCCGCTTGCGGGCAGCGAGCAACTGGTCGCCCCGGTAAGCGGAATTCTTGTGCATCGTGCCGAAGTTGGCGCGACGGTGCGCGCGGGCGATGCACTGTTCGATATCGTCGATCCGCTGACCGATGCGACCACAACGATCGTCAGCCGTAACGATGGCGTGCTGTATATGCGGCGCGCAATCCGTTTCGTAACGGCCGGCGCGGCGCTTGGCCGCGTGACGGGCACACAGCCGACACGCACGGGCTATTTGCTCAGCGCGTGACACGCGCTGCGAAACCATTCAAATTCCTTTCCATGCTTCGCGTCCGATCCTCGAAAAGGTGAGGATTTTCGGGGGTGATTCGCCCGTATCGGCTTGTCGGGTGGGCGTTTCAGGGCTTCGCTGAAAACTATCAGTCGCGTCGATACAATCGATTCGAAATAACGATTTTTCATTTGCTTATAACGCCTCTACGATGAAATTCAGACTCTCGTCTGGTATTTCGGATGGACATTGCGAGGTAATGAGGCAAGCATGGAACATCGCGCGCGTACGCAAAACGAGCAACTCGAAGTCAAGACCACGACCTGCTACATGTGCGCGTGCCGGTGCGGCATCCGCGTGCATCTGCGTGACGGCGAGGTTCGCTATATCGACGGCAACCCCGAGCATCCGCTGAATCAGGGTGTGATCTGCGCAAAGGGCTCGTCGGGCATCATGAAGCAGTATTCGCCGGCGCGCCTGACCCAGCCGCTGATGCGCAAGGCGAATGCGGAGCGCGGCACCGCGCAGTTCGAGCCGGTGTCGTGGGACGTCGCGTTGGCGACCCTCGAAAAGCGTCTTGCGCACTTGCGCGCGACCGATCCGAAGCAGTTCGCGCTATTCACCGGGCGCGACCAGATGCAAGCGCTGACCGGCCTCTTCGCAAAGCAGTACGGCACGCCGAACTACGCGGCGCACGGCGGCTTCTGCTCGGCCAACATGGCGGCCGGCATGATCTACACGATCGGCGGTTCGTTCTGGGAATTCGGCGGCCCCGACCTCGACCGCGCGAAGCTGTTCCTGATGATCGGCACCGCCGAAGATCACCATTCGAATCCGCTGAAGATCGCGATTTCGAAGTTCAAGCGCGCGGGCGGCCGTTTCATCGCGATCAATCCGGTGCGTACCGGCTATGCGGCGATTGCCGATGAGTGGGTGCCGATCCGCCCCGGCACCGATGGCGCACTCTTCATGGCGCTGATTCACGAACTGCTCGCGACCGACAGCTTCGATCGCGAGTTCGTCGCGCGCTATACGAACGCGGCCGAACTGCTGAACATGAATGAGCAAAGCGACGAATTCGGCCTGTTCGTGCACGACGGCGATGCACGCGAAAGCAATCCTCTGTTTCCGCAGAACCATCTGTGGTGGGATAACGCAAACCAGCGCGCGGTGCTGCACCACACGCCCGGCGCGACGCCCGCGCTCGATGGCCGCTATACGCTCGAAGATGGCACGCCGGTCACACCGTCGTTCGCGCTGCTGCGCGAACGCGCCGCGGAGTGCACGCCCGAGTGGGCGGCGCAAATTACTGGCATTTCCGCCGACACGATCCGGCGTCTTGCACGCGAGATGGCCGATACCGCGCGCGATCACAAGATCACGCTGCCGATTCGCTGGACCGACGCGTGGGGCGAAACGCACGACACCATGACCGGCAACCCGATCGCATTTCACGCCATGCGCGGTCTCGCTGCACATTCAAACGGGTTTCAGTCGATCCGCGCGCTGGCGGTGCTGATGTCGCTGCTCGGCACGATCGACCGGCCCGGCGGCTTTCGCCACAAGTCGCCGTTCCCGCGCGCGGTGCCGCCGTCCGCCAAACCGCCGAATACCCCGGACGCGGTCAAGCCGAACACGCCGCTCGCGACCGGACCGCTCGGCTGGCCGGCCGCGCCGGAAGACCTGTTCATCGACGAGAACGGCGCGCCGGTGCGTATCGACAAGGCGTTTTCGTGGGAGTACCCACTCGCGGTGCACGGCCTGATGCATAGCGTGATCACGAACGCGTGGCGCGGCGACCCGTACCCGATCGATACGCTGATGATCTTCATGGCCAACATGGCATGGAACTCGTCGATGAACACCGTCGAAGTGCGCAAGATGCTCGCCGACAAGCACGACAACGGCGAGTACAAGATTCCGTTTATCGTCGTGTGCGATGCATTCCAGTCGGAGATGACCGCGTTTGCGGATCTGATCCTGCCGGACACGACGTATCTCGAGCGCCACGATGCGATGTCGATGCTCGACCGGCCGATCTCCGAATTCGACGGACCGGTCGACTCGGTGCGCGTGCCCGTGGTACCGCCGACCGGCGAGTGCCGGCCGTTCCAGGAAGTGCTGATCGAACTCGGCAGCCGGCTCAAGTTGCCGGCGTTCACGAAGCCGGACGGCACGCGCAAGTATCGCGACTATCCGGAGTTCATCATCGGTCATGAAACGGCGCCCGGCTCGGGCGTCGGCTTCCTGATCGGCTGGCGAGGCGAGGATGGCACCGATGCGCTGGTCGGCAAGCCGAACCCGCGGCAATGGGACGAATACGCAAAACACAACTGCGTGTTCCACTACACGTTGCCCGAGACGCTGCAGTACATGCGCGGCCAGAACGGTCCGTATCTGCAATTCGCAGTCGAAAAGGGCTTTCGCAAGTTTCCGGAGCCGATTGTGATCGCGCTCTACTCGGATGTGATGCAGAAGTTCCGGCTTGCCGCGCAGGGCAAAACGAAAGGACGTCAACCGCCCGCGCATCTGCGCGCACGCGTCGAGCGCTACTTCGACCCGCTGCCGTTCTGGTACGAACCGCTCGAACGAGACACGACGGATCTCGCGCGCTATCCACTCGCGGCGGTTACGCAACGGCCGATGGCGATGTATCACTCGTGGGACTCGCAGAACGCGTGGCTGCGGCAGATTCACGGCGAAAACTATCTGTTCATGAATCCGCGCATGGCGAGCGAGCAGGGCATCGAGGACGGCGGCTGGATCTATGTCGAATCGCAATGGGGCAAGGTGCGCTGTATGGCGCGCTATAGCGAAGCGGTCGAGCCGGGCACGGTATGGACGTGGAATGCGATCGGTAAGGCGGCGGGCGCGTGGAATCTGGGCCTGGACGCGAACGAATCGCAGCGTGGCTTCCTGCTGAATCACCTGATCACCGACGAACTGCCGGACGCCAGTCGCGCGGCGGGCGCGCAGGGGCCCGCGCGTATCTCGAACTCCGATCCGATCACTGGCCAGGCCGCGTGGTACGACGTGCGCGTGCGCGTCTATCCGGCTGAGGCGGACGCGGATCACACACTGCCGCAGTTCGCGCCGATGCCACCGTTGCCCGGTTCGGTCGGCACATTGAAGCGCATCGTGCAGACCTATTTCGCGGGACGTGGCGAGTTCGCGGCACGTTTGCGCCGCTCGGCCAAGCCTTCGAAAGATATTGGATGAGGAACCCCCGATGACCCAGATGGCGCTCGTAATCGATCTGAACGTCTGCGTGGGATGCCACGCATGCGTGACGAGCTGCAAGGAATGGAACACGTCCGGCGAGGCGGGCAGCCTGTCGGATGCGCGACCGTATGACGCCGATCCGTCCGGCACATTCTTCAACCGTGTGCAGACGTTCGAGGCCGGCGAGTTTCCGCTCGCCGATACGATCCACTTTCCGAAGTCGTGCCTGCACTGCGAGGACCCGCCGTGCGTGCCCGTCTGTCCGACCGGGGCAAGCTACAAGCGCAAGGAAGACGGCCTCGTGCTGGTCGATTTCGACCGGTGCATCGGCTGCAAGTACTGCGCATGGGCGTGCCCATACGGCGCACGCGAGCTCGACGAAGACCGCAAGGAAATGACCAAATGCACACTGTGCGCGGACCGTATTCACAACGAGAACCTGTCTGAACGCGACCGCAAGCCGGCCTGCGTGCTTGCTTGCCCGACATCGGCGCGGCTCTTTGGCGATATTCACGATCCTGAGTCGGTGGTGTCGAAGGCGATCCGCGAACGCGGCGGGTATCAGCTGATGCCGGAGTGGGGCACGCGTCCGGCGAATCACTATCTGCCGCGGCAGAAGACGACTGCGTGCGGCAGCGGGTCGTGCTCGTGCGGCTCGGGTGACGCAAGCGTAGCCGACGGGACGCCTGCGGGGGCGCTCGAACAGGGGCTTGTCGATCTCGCGTCGATGGCGACGCGCGTGTAGTGGCTGAATGAGCGCGTGATGCAACACGCTAACAAAAGGATTGGGGGACCTGTACGATGAATCCAGCATTTTCAGTTGTATTTCTGACCACGTTGTGCGGCGCGGGCCAGGGCTTGATGATCGCGCTCTTTGGCGTCGAGCTTGCCGCCCACCTTGGGTTGATCGCGATGCCTGCGCAGCTGTTCTTTATCGTCGGCGCGGCGTTGTCGGTCGTGCTCGGCGTGCTTGGCCTGTTCGCATCGTTTTTCCACCTCGGGCATCCGGAGCGCGCGTGGCGCGCGATTGCGATGTGGCGCACATCATGGTTGTCGCGCGAATGTCTGGCGTTGCCAGTGTTTCTGGCCTGTGCGTTCGCGTATGGGCTCGCGCATGCGTTCGACGCGCCGTATTCGCTCGCGCTCGGCGCGCTGGGTGTGCTCGCAAGCGGCGTGCTATTCGTCTGCACGTCGATGATCTACGCGTGTTTGCGTTTCCTGCAGGAATGGGCGACGCCGCTGACGATGGTGAATTTTGTGCTGCTCGGTTGCGCGTCGGGCTTCACGCTGGCGAGTGCCAGCGCCGCGTGGTCCGCGCCGGCGCTGGTGCCGGGGCTGGCGGTGAGCGCCTGCGTATTGACGCTTGCGGGTGGGCTGGCGCGTATCGCGTCGCTCAGACGCAATGCGCGCCTGCGGCCGAAATCGACGGTGCAAAGCGCGACAGGCATTCGGGCGGCGAAGGTCGTGCAGAAATCGCGGGGCTTCACGGCGGGCGCGTTCAATCTGCGTGAGTTCTTCCATGGCAAGACGCCGCAAACGCTTCAGCGAATCAAATGGACTTTTCTGATCACCGCGTTCCCGGTGCCGTTCGTGCTGATCGCGCTGGGCGCCAGTGTGGGGCCCATTGCGCTGTCGGCCGTGCTGTTATGCGCGGCGTGTGCGATTCAGTATGCGGGGCTGGTTGCGGAGCGGTGGTTCTTCTTTGCCGAGGCACGTCACCCGCAGAATCTCTACTATCGGCAGGTGGCCTGAGCGGGCCACAGGCGACGCCGGTACGCCCGGAAGGACAGGGCATCCCGGCCCGACGCACCGGCAGGCGCCAGCTGCACTACACGAAATTATCGCTGGTCTGTATAATTACACAAGTCACTGATAATTTCGTGTAATCCCGTGAAACTGACTGAGCTGTGGCACTTCCCGCGCCCGGAACTCGCGCAGGCTTACCTGAGCGCGCTCAACTCGGGCATCCTGACATCGCTGACCATCTTTGCGCCGCGCCGCACCGGGAAAACGGTGTTTTTGCGTCAGGACCTGGCGCCAGCCGCTCAGCAGATGGGCTATCTGGTTGTCTATGCCGATCTTTGGCAAACACGACAAGCGCCGGGCGCCGCGCTGGTTCATGCACTACAGTCGCCGCAGGAGCCCGATACGCTTGCAACGAAGCTGAAAGCCCGGTTGATGCCGTCGGTCAAATCGTTAAAGGGCAAGGCGGAAATTGCCGGTACGTCGATCGAAGGCGCGATCGAGCTGAGCGACGACAAGAAGCTCGCGGCAGCCAACACGGCACTACAGCTCGACGAAATGCTCGGTCGACTCGCCCGGCGCAAGCCAGTGCTGCTGCTGGTGGACGAAGCTCAGTCTTTGGGGCGAAGCGAGGAAGGCGAAGACGTGGCGCGTGCGCTGCGCACGGCGCTAACGAAGCACAAGGACAAGCTCCGCGTTGTCTTCACCGGGTCCTCGCGCACGCAGCTCGGGCATGTGTTCACGGACACGCGCGCGCCGCTCTATTCCGCGGCTAACCCTTTACAGGACTTCCCGCTACTGGACGATGCGTTCGTGCAATTCGTTGCAGCCCGGTTTGCCGCGGCAACCTCGCGCAAACTCAATCTGCAAAAAGCCAAGGCCGCGTTTGCGCGCTTTCACTGCCGCCCGGAACCGCTGCTCGAAGTGGCGATCACGTTGATGATGCAGCCACGCATGTCCTTTGACGCTGCGGTGGCGCTTCAACTCGACAAGCTGGCCGGCGCAGAGGGCCACGAAACCACCTGGGATTCGTTAAGCGCGCTAGAACGCCTGCTGGTGCGGGAGATTGCGGGCAATCCGGCCTTCAGGCCGTTCTCGCGCGACAAGCTCAATGCGCTCAAGGAAAAACTGGGCGTCGGCGCACTAGGCGCGACTCAGGTCCAACGCGCGCTAGCGCGGCTCGCCGGGAAAAATATCGTCCTCAAGTCGCCCCGAGAGGCATACGAGTTCGAAAACGAGAATTTCGGCATCTGGGTACGCAATATGGCTGAGGCACCGTGATCGGATCACCTCTCCATTTGTGACGTCTCGCGTCGCCCCGAGCGAAACAATTCCTTATGCTCGCCGCAAAAATCTTTGGCTTTCAGTCATGGCGCACGCATCTTAGACTGGCTTCGCTATCACGCGAACCCGAATGGTCAGAATGCGAAGCGCGAGCCCCACACAACTCAAGGTGAACGTCTGGCGCGGTGCGGACGAAGGCGAGTTTCAGCGCTTTGACGTGCCCCGCATGGAGAGCCAGACGGTTCTCGACGTTGTCATTCATATTCAGCGACATCTCGACGCGACGCTGTCGTATCGATTCGCGTGTCGCGTCGGCATGTGCGGCTCATGCGCGATGACGGTCAATGGCCGCGCGCGCTGGACTTGCCGCACGCACGTGACCAAAGTGCTGCGCCACGCGGACGACGTGCTCGAGATCGCGCCGCTCAATCACTTGCCGGTGGTCAAGGATCTCGCCGTCGATATGACCGGCTTCTTCGACAAATGGCGCGACGCGAAGGGCTATTTCGCCGGCGCGCGCACGCGCGCCGAGCCGGTAACGCCTGTCGACCCGGCCTCCGCCGCACGCAGGGCCGCCGACGCAGGCATTGAATGCATCGGCTGCGGCGTGTGTTACGCGAGCTGCGATGTCGTCGCGTGGAATCCTGACTATCTCGGGCCGGCAGCGCTCAATCGCGCGTGGACGCTCGTCAACGACGTCCGCGATATCCAGCAGCACGCGCGGATCGCAGCGGTGTCGAACGATGCGGGTTGCCATTCGTGTCATACGCTCGGCTCGTGCACCGAACGCTGCCCGAAATCGCTTGCGCCGACCGCCAGCATCGCGGGCCTGAAGCGCCTGAACGGCAAGGCGCCGCAAGGAGCAGGCGAATGAAAGCGGCAATCAGCGGCTGGCGTGTGCAGCGCATTTCGGCGATGGTGCTCGCACTGTGCGTGAGCGTCCATCTGATCACGATGATCGTCGTCGCGCATGGCGGTCTGTCCGCGGGAGCCATTCTTGCGCGTCTGCATGGCAATGTAGTTTGGGCTCTGTTTTATGCGGTGTTCGTGCTGGCGGCCGCCGCGCATGTGCCGGTCGGCTTGCGGCGCATTGCCGAGGAGTGGCTCGGCTGGCGCGGTGCCAGTGTGTTCGCGGCCAGCGTGCTGATCGGCCTGATGCTCGCATTTGCCGGCTTGCGCGCGGTCTTCGCGCTGACCGGAGGTCCGATATGAGCGACATCGACGCATGGCGCGGCGGCGCGGCCGCAGGTCAACGCAAGACACCGGGACGGCGCGCCGATGCGCGTGCGCGCAATCACCCCGCATGGTGGGCATTCCTCGTGCACCGGTTGTCCGGACTCGCGCTGGCGATTTTCCTGCCGATGCATTTCTGGGCGCTCGGCACCGCATTGCACGGCGCCGCGGCGTTCGATTCGTTTCTCGCAGTGACGCGACAGCCGGCGTTTGTATTTGCCGAATGGGGACTTGTCACGCTGCTGGCCGCGCATCTGATCGGCGGCGTGCGAATTTTGCTGATCGAATACCGGCCATGGAGCGGCCTGCGCAAGGACCTGATTGCGGCCACCGCCGGGGGCGCGCTCGTGATTGGCCTGGCATTCGCACTGTCATTGACGTTGTGAGCCGCTACCCACCAAACGCGCCAGCGCGGATGCAGGTTAATCGGCGCGATGGAGACCACCCGATGGACATGCAGCAAGTCGAAGAAGTCGCGAAGCAGCTTTACATTCGCGCATTGAAGCAATTGCCGCCGGATATCAAGGATGGCATCGCGCGCCTCGAACGCGAGGAAACCGACGATACCGCGCGCCGCGTGCTTGGCATCATGCGCACCAATATCGGCGTTGCGGAAAGCGCGGACAACCTGTTGTGCCAGGACACCGGCCTGCCGATCTACAACGTGACGATCGGCGCGGGGCTCGCGCTCGATGGCGTCGCGCTGAAAGACGCGATCCGGCGCGGCTGCGAGCGCGCGACGCGCGAGCATCCGCTGCGCTCGTCAGTCGTGCATCCGCTCACGAGACAAAACGAGCAGACGTCGTGCGGTCCGCTGATGCCGGCGATCCATATCGACTTCGATTCGACCGCCGATACGCTCGTGATCGAGATGATTCCAAAGGGCAGCGGTTCCGAAAACAACTCGTTTCTGAAGATGGCGACGCCGGCCGACGGGATCGATGCCATCAAGCGTTTCGTGATCGACTGTGTGGTCGACGCGGGCGGCAAGACCTGCCCGCCGACCATCGTTGGAGTCGGCGTCGGCGGCACGTCCGACTTATGCGTATGGCTCGCGAAGCGCGCCGCGACGCGTGCGCTCGGTACGCGCAATAGCGACGCGCACGCGGCAGCGCTCGAAGCGGAACTGTCGGCCGCGGTGAATCAACTCGGCGTCGGACCGCAAGGGCTGGGCGGCGACGCGACCGCATTCGCCGTGCACGTCGAACTGGCCGCGACGCATATCACGATGAATCCGGTCGCGGTGAACATGCAATGCCATTCGGCGCGGCGCGCACGCGCGACGTTGACGCGCGGTGAAGTCGAGTACGGCTTCTGACGATGCCGGCTGCGAGGAGACCTGATCGATGACGCACCACACACTGCAGATGCCGGTTACCGAAGCGCAGATTCGCGCATTGAAGATCGGCGACATGGTGACGCTAACCAGCACGCTGTTCGGCATTCGCGACGCCACGCAGATTCATATGTTCGATCGTGGCCGCAAGACGCGCTTCGATCTGAACGGTCATGCGGTGATCCATACCGCGCCGAACGTGCGCCGCGTGCCGGTATCGGACGCCAATCCGGCGGGTTACGAGCCGATCTGCATCGGCACGACGACGTCGATGCGCATGGAGCGCTTTACCGAACCGTTGATGGCGCAGTACGGCGTTCGCATCGTGATCGGCAAGGGTGGGCTCGCGAAAGGCTCGAGCGATGCGTTCGTGAAGCATGGCGGCGTGTATCTCGCGATTGTCGGCGGGACTGCGGCACTGGAGACGACGTGGATCGAGCAGATCGAAGACGTCGATCTCGACGATCTGAATCCTGAATCGTTGTGGCGCTTCAGGATCGGCGAATTCGGGCCGTTGCTGGTCGCGATGGATAGCCATGGTGGCAGTGTCTATACGACGGTGCAGCAGAACACCTTGGCGAGGCGGGACAAGGTGCTCGCGTCGCTCGGCGTGCGCCCGTAGCCGCCGCGTCCATAGCACGCACCGCATCGAGCCATAGAGCCATAGAGTGGACAGGACCCTGGAGCCACGCAGATGAAGCAGTACGAAACCGACATCCTGATTCTCGGCAGCGGCGGCGCGGGCCTGTTCGCCGCGCTGCATGCGCATACAGCGGCGCCGCAGTTGCGCATCACAATCGCGGTAAAGGGGCTGCTCGGCAAATGCGGCTGCACGCGCATGGTTCAGGGCGGCTATAACGTCGCGCTCGCGCAAGGCGATTCGATCGAACGCCACTTCATGGATACGATCGAAGGCGGCAAGTGGTTATCGAATCAGGACCTCGCGTGGACGCTCGTGACGCGCGCGGTCGAACGCATTCACGAACTGGAAAACGAGCTCGGCTGCTTCTTCGACCGTAACCCGGACGGCACGCTCAAGCAGAAGGCGTTCGCCGGGCAGACGTTCGATCGCACCGTGCACAAGGGCGATCAGACCGGTATCGAGATCATCAACCGGCTGGCTGAACAGGTGTGGGCGCGCGGCATTGCGCGGCTCGAAGAACATCGGGCGGTCGAATTTATCGAAACCGAGTCGGGTGGCGCGCTCGCCGGCGTGCTGATGATCGATATGCGCAGCGGCGAGTTTGTGTTCGTCCGCGCGAAGGCCGTGCTGCTCGCAACCGGCGGCGGCCCGACCATGTACAAGTACCACACGCCAAGCGGCGACAAGAGCTGCGACGGGATGGCGATGGCGTTGCGCGCCGGCCTTACGCTGCGCGATATGGAAATGGTGCAGTTCCATCCAACCGGGCTGCTGGCCGGTACCCACACGCGGATGACGGGCACGGTGCTCGAAGAAGGGCTGCGCGGCGCCGGCGGTTACCTGCTCACCGGCGATGGCGAACGCTTTATGCATCGCTACGACGCGCGCGGCGAACGCGCGACGCGCGATATTGTGTCGCGCAGCATTTTCCGCGAACTGCGCGCGGGAAATGCGACGCCGAACGGCGGCGTCTATCTGCGCATGGATCATCTTGGGCCCGACTCGGTGCGGCAGCGCTTCAAGGGCATGGTCGAGCGCTGCGCGGATTGCGGTTTCGATCTAGCGGGCGGCCAGGTCGAAGTCGTGCCGACCGCACACTACATGATGGGCGGCGTGACGTTCGAGGCGGATTGCTCGACGACGCTGCCGGGCCTGTTCGTCGCGGGTGAAGATGCGGGTGGCGTGCATGGCGCTAACCGGTTGGGCGGCAACGGCGTCGCGAATTCGACGGTGTTCGGCGGCATTGCGGGCGAGACGCTCGCGCAATGGGTGCCGCGCTACGGACGCAGCGAAGAAGCGGATCGCGAGCAAATCGGGCGTGCGATCGAGCGCTGTCGCGCGCCGCTGACGCGCAAGCCAGATGGCGACCTCGAAGCGATCCGCGAAACGCTTTACGACCTGATGTGGAACGATGTCGGGATTCTGCGCGATGCACGGGGGCTGACGCGCGCACGCGATGCCTTGCTGGATATCGAAGCGCGTCTCGCACGCACGGGGGTGGATGGCCGCGACTTGCGTTTCAATCTCTCGTGGCACGACTGGCTGAATCTGCAGAACCTCACGCTCGTGAGCCGCGCGATCACCGAATCAGCGCTGCTGCGCGAGAACTCGCGCGGCGCGCATTTCCGTGAAGACTTCCCTGACGCGGGCGATCTGGAAACATCCGAGTATATGTGCTTGCGCATGCGCGATGGCGAACTGGAAACGAGCCGACGTCGCGTGCAATTCACACGTGTGCAGCCGGGTCAGTCGCTGCTCGACGATGCGCCGGGTTTATCACCCACACCCGCACCGGCCCCCGCCCCCGCGCCCGCATCGACATCGGTCCCGCGCGAACCGCTCGCAGCGGGTTCATCGGCGCCGCCGGTGAAATGACGCTTCACCGCATCGGTAAACGCTTCCCGCGCGTGCTCGCGGCGTTCGAGCAAGCCGACGCGGCGCGGTGCGATGCGTTCGGGCAGTGCCGTCACGCGCAGGCCCGATTCGACGTTCCAGTTTGCATTCGCAAGGCGCGGCACGATCGATACGCCAAAGCCGCGCTTCACCATCTCGCAGATCGCTTCGAGCGAGTTCAACTCCATGATGTCGTGCACCGACTCGCCAAGACCCTGTAGCGCTTCTTCGATCAGGATGCCCGTCCACGTTTGCCGGTCGAAACGGATATACGGTTCCTGCAATAGCGCGGCGACGTCGGTGCGCGGGTCTTCGGTCGACGAAATCAGCACCATCGGCTCACTGTAGAGCGCGGTCCATTTGAGCGTCGCCGGGAAACCGGTCGGCGATAGCGTGACAATTGCCGCATCGAGTTCGCCGCTGTCGACGCGTGTTGCGAAGTCGCTCGATAGCCCGGTGAAAAGCTTGATTTCGAGCCGTGGATAGCGGCGCTTCAGGTTCAGCATCGCGTCCGCGAATGCGCCCATCAACGACGATACAAGCGCGCCGACGCGCACCACGCCGGCCACTTCATCGCGCTCGCCGACAGCGAGTATCTTCCGATAGTTCGCGACCAGCGTCTCGGCGAGCGGCAGGATCGTGCGCCCTTGCTCGCTCAAATACACGGCGCGCGCCGTGCGTTCGAACAGCACGATGTCGAGATCGCGCTCGAGCGAGCGCATCTGCTGGCTGACCGCGGCTTGCGTGAGGCACACTTCGTCGGCGGCCGCGGCGAACGAGCCGTGCCGTGCGACCGACAGAAACGTGACGAAATAGCGAATTGCACTCATAGTCACGGCTCCTCCGCGAATGGACGGCGACGCACCCGCTAGCGCAGGGCGTGGGCGATCGACGTACCGAGCAGTGCCGCGCCTGACGCGAACAGCAGCGCGAGCAGCACGCGCTTGAACGCGGTGTCGGAGATGCGGACGTACAAACGCGAGCCGAGCCACGCGAAGATCAGCGTCGACGGCACCATCCACGCGAATAATGTCAGTGTCTGCCGGTCGATCAGGCCGGTGAGCGCGTAGGTGACAAGCGTCAGCGACTGCATCGCGATAAAGAAGCTCTGGCAGATCGCGCGCTGCAAATCCTTGTGGTGACCGCGCAGCATGCACCAGACGGTCGGCGCCGGCCCGACGAGGCCTGCGATTCCACCCAGCACGCCGCCGATCACGCCTACGCCGCCATCGGCCCATGCGCCGCCGGCGGTAATTGTCGGCAGGTTCTTCGCCGCCAGCATCAAACCGCAATAGACAATCAGCAATATGCCGACGCCGATCCGGAACGCGGTCGGGTCGATGATCGGCAGCAGGGCTGCGCCGATTGGCACGCCGATAAAGCCACCGGCAATAAACGGCCCGATCAGTTTCGGGCGGATCTGACCGCGCACCGTACCCACCGTCAGCACCTGGCCGGTCAGCGAACCGACCACGAGCATCGGGCCGATTGCCTGCGGCGGCAGCGTCCACGCCCAGAACACCATCGCCACGAGGCCGAACGCGAATCCGGCAAGACCCGATACGAAGCCCGCGATCGCGCTGCCGCCGATCACCAGCAGCGCGAGTTGCGTGCTCAACGTTTGCGCTCCGCAGCCCTGACCCGCGTGGCGATCGCAATCGCGAGCAATGAAGCGCCGCTCACGACTGCATCCCCCAGCGCTGCACCGTATGCCGCTCGAGCGTGCGGAAGATCAGGTTCTCGACAGCGAGGCCGATCAGAATGACCGTGAACAGCCCGGCGAATACATTCGCGATATCCAGCAGATTCTTGTTCTCATAGATGAACCAGCCGAGACCGCCCGAGCCCGAGCTCACGCCGAACACGAGCTCCGCCGCGATCAACGTACGCCACGCGAAAGCCCAGCCGATCTTCAGGCCGGTGAGAATGCTCGGAAATGCGGCGGGCACGAGAATCTTCGTCACGTAGCGGCCGCCGCGCAGGCCATAGTTGCGCCCGACCATCTTCAGCGTGTTGCTGACTGACAGAAAGCCCGAATGCGTATTCAACGCGACCGACCATGTGACCGAATGCACGAGCACGAAAATCAGGCTGCCATTGCCGAGGCCGAACCAGATCAGCGCAAGCGGCAGCAGCGCGATCGCAGGCAACGGGTTCAGCATCGACGTCATCGTTTCGAGAAAATCGGTGCCGATGCGCGACGTGATCGCCGCGGCCGTCAGCACGGCGGCAAGCGCGATGCCACATGCGTAGCCCATCAGCAACACGTGAATCGATGCCCACGCCTTGCCGGGCAACTCGCCACTGGCAATGCTTGTGACGAACGCTTCGACCGTCGCGCTAAAGGTGGGAAACAGCAGCGCGTTGTTCAGGATGCGGCCGTAAACTTCCCAGACGATCGCGAGAAACGCGAGGATGACGAGCTTGCGAATCCACCCCTGGTTATAGAGCCGTTCGAACGTCGACAGCGGTTTTTCGACGACGCTGAACTGATGCGTATCGCTCGTCTCGCGGACGATTTCTTCGCGCGGCGCGGTGGCGACACCGGCCATCGATTCGCGATTCGGGTAGGCGGTTGCGGTGCCCTGTGCCGTATCCTGCGCCGTACCGTTAGACATTCTCGGCCTCCTCGATCTCGTCTTCGAATAGCATGTGCTGGATGCGCTTTTCGAGCGCTACCGCGGCTTCACCGGATACGGCCGTGTTCAGTTCGGCCTTCACCTGGCCCGGATGCGGTGACAGCAGCAGAATGCGGCTGCCCACCTTGATCGCTTCGGGAATCGAGTGCGTGACGAACAGCACGGTGAAGCGCGTTTCCTGCCACAGCGCGAGCAGTTCGTCCTGCATCTTGCGGCGCGTGAGCGCATCGAGTGCCGCGAACGGTTCGTCCATCAGCAGGATGTCCGGCTCCATCGCCATGCCGCGTGCAATCGCGACGCGCTGCTTCATGCCGCCCGACAGCGTATGCGGGTAGCTATCGGCAAATTTCGTCAGGTTGACCTTGTCGATGTAGTGCATCGCGCGCTGCTCGGCTTCACGCGCGCCAAGACGGCGCGACGACAGCAGCGGGAACATCACGTTCTGCCGAACGGTTTTCCACGGCAGCAACTGGTCGAACTCCTGGAACACCATCATCCGGTCCGGGCCCGGTTTCGTAATGGTTTTTCCCTTCAGCGAGATCGAGCCCTCGGTCGGCGGCAGATAACCGCCAACGCTTTTAAGCAACGTCGACTTGCCGCAGCCCGACGGCCCGAGCAGCACGAAACGCTCGCCCTGGAACACCTGGAAGTCGACCCGATAGGTCGCCATCACCAGATGCTTGCGCGTTTTGTATTGCAGCGTGACGCCCTTCACGTCGAGCAACGGTGCATTGTCCGGCGTGTGTCCGGACGATGCGGCGCCGCTTGCATTACGCATCGAATACATGGTCAGCTCCCTTGCTGCGATTGCCCGGTCGGAAAGAACATGTCTTTCCACGACGCCGGCTTCGTCTTGATGAGGCCGGTGCGTGCCATGAAGTCCGCGTATTTCACCGTGTTTTGTGGGGTGGTCGTGAACTGCACGTCAGGTGACGAGATCATTTTCTCGATGTCCTCGACGCTGCTCTTGTCCTTGCTGATGCGCAAATAAGCGAGCGCGGCCGCGTGCTTGTCCTTGTTGATCGACGCTTCGGCTTCGTCGAGCGCCGCGATGAACGCTTGGACGAGCTTCGGGTTCTGCTGATAGAACTGCGAGGTGCACCAGACAAGATTGAATGTCGATTTGCCGCCCAGCACATCATAGGAATTCACGACCGTATGCACATTTGAATGCGAGAGTTCCTGCTCCTGGAACGGCGGCGAACCGAAATGCGCGGTCACTTCGCTGCTGCCGGACAGCAGCGCCTGCTGTGCGTCCGGATGCGCGAGCGAGACGGTGTACTTGTCGAGCTGCCCCTGGTTGCCGGAGCCGAATGCCTTTTCCGCGGCCATTTGCAGCGTGATCGCCTGAATCGACACCTTCGCGGCCGGCAGGGCGATCTTGTCCTTGCCGGAGAAGTCCTTCACGGTTTTAACCGCGGGGTTCGTCGTGTTCAGCAACAGCGGCATCGAATTGATCGCGGCGAGCGCCTTCACTTCGAGCGGTGTGCCATGCGTGCGCGACCATAGCAGCACAAGCGGCGCGACGCCGCCGGACGCGATCTGCAGCGAATTGGACAGCAGCGCGTCGTTCATCACGTTGCCGCCGGCAAACTCGACCCACGATACCTTCAGGTTCGGCACACCCAGCTGCGCCGCGTGTTTTTCGAGCAGTTTCTGGTCCTGCATGATCATCAGCGGCAGATAGCTGACGCCGTACTGACGCGCGATCTTGATCTCCGACATGTCGGCGCGCGCGACAGTGCAGACTACCAGCGCGGCCAGCGCGGACAATACGACGGCGATTTTGCGAAAGCTCATTGCTCGACACTCCTTGCGAGAGGAACGGCACGGCGGATCGTTAGAAATGTTTCCGGGAACGGAGCGGCGCAGTATGAGTCGCCAATATTAAGGATTCGTTGCGGCGCCGCGAGAAAGTGGGCGACACGAACGGATGCGTTGCCCGGAAGAACTGGCCGCAAGGCAGTGCGGAGGGCGGAAAGACAGAGTGTGCATCGTGAGGGTCTCCTAATGCCGGCCTTCTCGCGCAAGGCATCGTGCGGCCGGTTTTGATTGCAGCGAACTCTATGCGTGCGTGGCCGACAGTCCCCGACTGTCAATCCCACTGTTCCAGCGACTGCGTGTACGGCTCATAACGACGACTGCTTTATGATTTAAATCATCTGTATGAGTAGCGAGTGTAGGTGATCGCTTCAACGATTGCAAATTACCAGATCGGGATTGCTCTTGCCGTCGCGTCATAAAGGTTCGTCATGCGACGCTGACGCGCCCACATATTCGTAGTGCTCGGTATTGACGTGGGAAATACGCAGCTCGACCGGCACCTGATGATACGAATACGCAATACGCCGGATCTCGAGGATCGGCGCACCGGGTGTCACGCCGAGCAGCGCGCTTTCCACTTCATCCGCGCGTGCGACGCGCACACGTTCATCGGTGCCGACCACATTGATATGAAAAACGTCCTGATAAAGGTTGTACAGCGTGCTCGGCCGGTCGCGCAGTGTCGCTTCGGTCAGCCCCGGAAAATGTGATTCGGGCACCGTGATGTTCTCGGTCATCACCTTTTCCCCGTGTAGCGCGAGCTGGTTCAAGAACGTGAAAACGCGCGCGCCGGTTTCGATATTGAGCAGTTGCGCCACGTCGCGCGTGGCCTTCGCCTTCCTGAACGACACGAGGCTCACCGTCGGATAAGTCTTGTCGCCATCCGCTCGCACGACCCGGAAAAAGCGGAAGAAGTGCCGGTCGCGCTGATGCTGTGCAACGAATGTGCCGAGGCCCTGATGACGTACGAGGATGTTGTCCGCGACCAGTTCGTCGATGGCCTTGCGCAACGTACCGATCGACACGCCGAAGCGCTCGGCGAGGCGTTTTTCCGAAGGAATGGTCTCGCCGCCTTTCCATTCATGCGCGGCAAGCGCCGCAAGCATCGCGTTCTTCACTTCCTTGTAGCGAATGCCGCCAATGGCGGGGGTACCGATCGTCAGCGTGTTCATGGCTCTTGCCCCTTGTCACTTTTCTCGCAGCAGCCCGGCATGCAACCTCGTTGTCAGAAAACCTGCCGGGAATTCTACTTCATGCGGCTCATTGAACACATATAGATGATATGGTTGACACATGCAATCCCGCCGCCTAAGATGGGTTGCACGGACGACACAACGCGCCGAACCGGTTCAACCACCCTGGAGACACTTCGATGAGCAACGCCGCATCAGCCGCGCCGCAACAAACCGGCAGCGGGGCAAAGAGAACGATTCACATCGTGCTGCATGAAGCGAAAGACACCGTCGGCGTCGCGGTGGTGGAAGGGATCAAGGCGGGCACGCAACTGAACGCGTGGATCATGGACGATGACGAGGTCATTACGGTGGCCGCGAAGCAGGATATTCCGATCGGTCACAAGGTCGCGCTGAAAGATATGGCTGTGGGCGACACGGTGTTCAAGTATGGCGTCGATATCGGCAAGGTGGTGGCGCCGATCAAGGCGGGTGAGCACGCACACGTGCACAACATCAAGACGAAGCGCTGGTAACCGCGGTTGATAACCGCCGCCGGTAACCCACTGCGTTCCCACCATCCAGGACATCGAGACCTACCATGAGCGTAATTGACAAGAACACCACTTTCCGCGGCTATCGCCGTGACAACGGCCGCGTCGGCGTGCGTAACCATGTGATCATCCTGCCGGTCGACGACCTGTCGAATGCAGCTGCACAAGCGGTCGAAAACAACATCAAAGGTACGATGGCGCTGCCGCACCCGTACGGCCGTCTGCAATTCGGCGCCGACCTCGACTTGCATTTCCGCACGCTGATCGGTGCGGGCAGCAACCCGAATGTCGCGGCGGTCGTGGTAATCGGCATCGAGGAAGGCTGGACCAAGCGCGTGGTCGACGGCATTGCGAAGTCGGGCAAGCCGGTCATGGGCTTCGGCATCGAACTGCACGGCGACCACGACACCATCATGCGTGCGTCGAAAGCCGCGAAGGAAATGGTGCAGTACGCCACCTCGCTCGATCGTGTCGAGTGCCCGATCTCGGACCTGTGGGTGTCGACCAAATGCGGCGAATCCGATACGACGTCCGGCTGCGGCGCGAACCCGACGGTCGGCAGCGCATTCGACAAGCTGTATGGCCTCGGCACCACACTCGTGTTCGGCGAAACGTCGGAACTGACGGGCGGTGAGCAGATCGTTGCCGCGCGCTGCGCGAACGACAAGGTGCGCGAGCGCTTCCAGTTCATGTTCGACCGCTATCAGGACATGATCAACCGCTGGAAAACCGATGACCTGTCCGAATCGCAGCCGACCAAAGGCAATATTGCCGGCGGCCTCACGACGATCGAAGAAAAGGCGCTCGGCAACATCCAGAAGATCGGCAAGAAGTGCATGATCGACGGCGTGCTCGATAAAGCCGAAGCGCCGACGCATTCGGGTCTGTGGTTTATGGATTCATCGTCGGCGGCCGCGGAAATGGTCACGCTGTGCGCGGCATCCGGCTTTGCGGTGCACTTCTTCCCGACCGGCCAGGGCAATGTGATCGGCAATCCGATCGTGCCGGTTATCAAAATCTGCGCGAACCCGCGCACGGTACGCACGATGAGCGAGCATATCGACGTCGACGTGTCGGGCCTGCTGCAGCGCGAGCAGAACCTCGATCAGGCCGGCGACAAGCTGCTCGAATCGATGATGGCGACGATCAACGGTCGCTGGACGGCCGCTGAAACACTCGGCCACCGCGAATTCGTGCTGACGCGTCTGTTCGAAAGCGCGTGATCTGCAAGCGGTGCGGCGCGCTCCAATGCGCCGCACCGCTTCGCCAAGGCGCCTCTCGCACCGCCTCTTTGCATTCGTCGTCGCTCAATCCATACATATATAAACGCAGTTTCGCAGCAGTGCGCGCGCAACGCGTAGTCCTTCACAACGTACAAGGGTCCACAGGCCCGGCACGCGGCGCGGCATTGTCCTTTCCAGCAAGCAGCAGCGAGTGGAGGAGACACCATCTTGCGCGTGCTACGACATCTCTATGTTCAAGTCCTGATCGGCCTTGCGGCCGGCATTATCGTCGGTTACTTCGTGCCGGATATCGGCGTGCAAATGAAGCCGCTGGGCGATACGTTCATCCGCCTTATCAAGATGCTGATCACGCTGGTGATCTTCTGTACGGTATCGATCGGCATCGCGCGGATGGAATCGCTGAAGCAGGTGGGCCGTGTCGGCCTGAAGACGATCGTCTACTTCGAAATCGTGACGACCATCGCGCTCGTGATCGGACTCGTCGTTGCCAATGTGCTGCATCCGGGCGCGGGTTTGAATATCGATCCGAAATCACTGGACCCGCATGCAGTCGGACATTACGTGACCGAAGTGCACAATGAGGCCTCCAGGAATTTCCTCGAGCAGATTGTGCCGAACTCGGTGATCGGCGCATTCGCACGCGGCGATCTGCTGCAGGTGCTGCTGTTCTCGGTCCTGTTCGGTGTTGCGCTTTCGCTGAGTGCGCGTCGCAGCCGCTTTCTCGCGCGCGTGATCGAGCAAACCAGCGATGCGTTGATGACCATCGTCGAAATGATCATGCGGCTCGCGCCGCTTGGCGCATTCGGCGCGATGGCATTCACGGTCGGCAAGTACGGCATTACGACGTTGCAGCAGCTCGGTTTGCTGATCCTATGCTTCTACGTGACGAGCATTCTCTTCATTGTGCTGGTGCTGGGCACGATCTGCCGCTGGGCTGGCGTCGGGCTGTGGCCGCTGCTCAAGTATCTGCGCGAGGAATTGCTAATTGTGCTCGGCACGTCGACCACCGAATCGGTGCTGCCCCGCCTGATGGAAAAGCTCGAGCGGCTCGGCTGCCCGAAGACAGTCGTCGGTCTTGTGTTGCCGACCGGCTACTCGTTCAACCTTGACGGCGCGGCCATCTACCTGACGATGACCTCGCTTTTCATCGCGCAGGCGACCAACACGCATCTGACGCTGTGGCAGCAACTCGGCCTGCTCGCGGTGCTGATGCTGACGTCGAAGGGCGGCGCGGGCGTGGCGGGCGCCGCGCTGGTTGCGCTTACCGCTACACTGTCGACGCACAATATCATCCCGGTTGCGGGCATTACGCTGATTCTCGGCATCGATCGCGTGCTGAACGAAATCCGCGCAATTGTTAACATGATCGGCAATGCGGTGGCAACGATCGTGGTCGCTCGCTGGGAGGGCGCATTCGATGCGCGCGCTGCTCGCGAGTTTCTCGCGGCGCCGCGAAAAGATGTCTTACGCGACGAACCCGAAGCGCAAAAAACGGGTGACGTGGAAGACGGTGCGCCGCCGGCCTTTGCGCGCGAACATTCGAATTGACAGGGCGGGGCGTTGCGGCCGGTTTCGGCGCGCCCCGGCCGCAACGTGAAAAAGGAATCCTGCCATGACACGTGTTTCACCCGATGCATTGCTTGCGCTCGCAACGAGTGCCGTCGAACGGACCGGCGCACCGCACGAGACCGCGGTCGCGACCGCGCGGGCCCTCGTTTATGCGGATGAGCGCGGTTTGTCGTCGCACGGCGTCGCGCGTTTGCCGATGTATATCGCGCAACTGCGCAACGGCCGGGTCGATCCGCACGCGCGGCCCGCGGTGATCGCATCGCGCAACGCTGCGGTGCTCGTCGATGCAGCGGACGGCATGGCGTTTCCCGCGTGCGCGCTCGCGATCGATACATTGATTACCCGTGCGCGCGAACACGGCAGTGCGGTTGCGAGCGTCACGCGCAGCCATCACTTCGGCGTCGGTGCGTACCACCTCGAAGCGCTCGGCGCGGCGGGGCTGGTCGGTCTCGCGTTCAGCAATGCGCCGGGTGCGATGCCGGCATGGGGCGGACGTCATCCGCTGTTCGGCACGAATCCGATTGCAGCTGTGTTTCCGCGTCGCCGGGGCGAACCGCTGATCATCGACCTGTCGTTGTCGCAGGCCGCGCGCGGCAAGATCATGATTGCCGCGCGCGACGGCAAGCCGATTCCCGAAGGCTGGGCCACGACGCGCGACGGCGTGCCGACCACCGACGCAAAAGCCGCGCTCGACGGCATGGTGCTGCCGTTCGGTGGCGCGAAGGGCGCGATGCTGGCATTGATGGTGGAACTGCTGGCTGCCGCGCTGGCCGGCGCGAATTTCGGGTACGAAGCAGGATCGTTCCTGACCGAGGAAGGCGAGCGTTCACGCATCGGTCATCTGTTCTGGGCGGTCGATCCCGGCGCGCTGGCGGGCAACGACCTGTACCTGTCGCGCGTCGAGGCGCTGATTGAAAGCCTGTTGCAGGACCCGGAGGTGCGCTTGCCCGGCCAGCGTCGCCATGGTCTCGCCGACGCCGCAAATCGCGATGGCATCGATATTCCGGATTCGTTGCTTGCGCAACTTCAAACGCTCGCGAGCTAGTTCGCGGACCACCCCGCGTGCTCGAAGCAGGCGTTCCGTGGCCGGGCCGCATGTCGTTACGATTGCTTCGATCGCTCAACGGTGTACGACGTCGTCGCGCCGTAGGTTGACCGGTAGCGGAAACCGACCGAGCCGCCGTGTAAATCCAAAGTTTGCATGCTGTCCAGCTTGCCTCTTTCCCCAAGCACCTGGACGGTGACCTGACCGCTCGGGTCTTTCGATATCACGGCTTCCGCTGTGCCCACACTGCGCACGTCGCCGGGCTCGAAATAGCTGAATGTCATCATATGTGACGGGTTTTCCGGGTCGCCCGCCGTCGTATGCAACGGCGCGTCGATGCGCTCGTCAAGCGGCTTGCGGCCCGGTTCGGCCGAGTACTCGCCGTTATAGATCAGCGCCGAAAACGGGTGTTGCCGGGCGATGGAAACCAGTTCTCCGGCACCGGAATGCGCGGTGGTCCACCCGTCGTGTCCTGAGTGCATCGCACGGTACGCATTCGCGATACTTCGCGCACCGTCCTCAGATACGCTCCAGCGCGGATTGTTCGACGATGCGCCCGCATGGTACGCATAGAAGCCGTGGCGATCGGCGGCAAACAGCATCGTGCTGCCGCGCATCGGTCCCCCGGTGACGATAATCGTCGAGCCGGGCCGTATCTGACCGAACGGCAGCATCATCGCGGTCGTGCCGTCCTTTCCGGCGCCGAGCTTGAGGATGTCTGTTCCGGAAAGTTGAGCAGGCGTGCTGGCCCAGCCTCTTCCCATGTACGCCTTGGCCTCGGGTACGTACGAAGTCGCGTCGGTGCCTTTGCCGAATGCGACGACGTCCCGCCGCGCGCGATAGTCCGTCTTGTCGATCAACGACGGCGTACGCACAGCCGTTTCGCTGCTGTCGTTCCGGTAAAACCTCAGCGGTGCCCCGAACTGTTTGATGCGGGCGGTATCCGCAGCGGCATCGCCGGTGGGCGTCAGGTTGATCGGTCCTTCGCCTTGCAGGCGTTTGAGCGTGGTTATTCCCTGTTTGACCTGCAGATGCGGATCGACGGGCACCGTTGTGTCGACGACGGATACGGGGCTGACAGGTCGCTTGACGACCTGTCGCACCGGTGGTGCCGGCGGGCGCTGCGTTGGGGCCCGCGAATTGTCCCAATGACGATCGGTTTTCTTTTTTCTTTGGAATTGCGTTTGCAGCAGCCAGACTTTTTCCGGAGCCTGTGGGTTCTTCCTCGGTGCGCCTTGCGACACGGGGCCAAGGTATGTGCGTGTGACGCCGGTGTCGGTCGATGGCGTCTTATCCTGCGCGCGTGGAGGAGCGGAAGACGTTTGCGGATACACGGGCGGGGGCTTGGGGTTGGCTTTCCGTCGATGACGGCTTTCTGTCTTCGCCGCAGAGCCCGATATCGTTTCGTCCGGTTGTGTGATTGGCCACGGCTGCGAAGCGGTCGACGATATCGGGTTCATGTCGTTCTCCGTATCAAACAGGGAATTGGGGCAATGCATGCATGCGAACCGATTCTACGGAGTGGGGCTTCGAGCTTGTGATACTTGCCTATGTTTGCGAACCAGGCCAATCGAAGCCAGCGCCGCGACGGTCAATGACAGTCGCGGCGCTGTAACTCACCGCTGCACTATTCGGCTTGCGCGGCTTCAGTCACGTGAAAACGCGCGGCCGGCGTGCTGCGCGACAGATTCGGCATCAACGCCTGGCGAGCGGATTCGAACCGGTTCCAGTCGGCGACATCGGGCAGCGACGGGATCGTGATCGTCTCGCCCTGGTCGAAACCCGCGAGCGCAGCGTCGACCATATCGCCGGCGTCCATCACGATTTGCTCGGGCAGATTTTCAACGGGCTGGCCGGCGATGTCCCAGAACGCGGTGCGCGTTGCGCCCGGCAGCACCGCTTGCGCGCGCACGCCTTTGTCGGCCAGTTCATGGCGCAACGACTGCGTGAGTGCGACGACAAAAGACTTCGTACCGCCATAGACGCCATTCAGAATTTCCGGCGCGACACCGGCGATCGACGCGATATTGATGATGCTGCCGCCGCCGCGCGCAACGAACGCGGGCGCAATCGCATACGTGAGACGGGTCAATGCGATGACGTTCAGCCGGATCATTGCTTCCATCGTATCGACGTCGGAATTCAGCAGCGGCAAGGCGGCGCCAAGGCCGGCGTTATTGACCAGCAACGTGATGCTCGCGTCGGTCCGCAGTACGTTCTCGACGCGACGAAGATCTTCATTGTTCGACAGATCCGCGGTGACGATTTCCACCGAACGGCCTGTTTCGTTCGTGATGCGCGTGGCCAGTTGCTCGAGGCGTGCGCGGTTGCGGGCGACGACGATCAGATCGTAGCCGCGCCGTGCGAGGCGTTCGGCGTAGGTCGCGCCGATCCCCGTCGATGCACCGGTGATAACGGCAGTTCCTTTGAAAGGCGTGTTCGACATGTCAGGCTCCAGAGAGTGAATGGTTTCGTTTCAAGGCGATGCGTTGCTGCATGTCCCGAAGATTAAGTGCATACTCACATGTCGGCAATGTCGTAGTTGCAACTTTTTAGGACATCGGTGGGGGATCGTTATGCTGCGTTTGGGAATCGTGCTGTTCCCGGGGTTTCAGATGATGAATCTGTCGGTGCTGTCCGTGTTCGAGTTCGCAAACCGGGTCGTGGAGGAACCGTTGTATGACCTCGTGCTGCTTTCTGAAAACGGTGGGGCGGTGCAGGGGTCGTCGGGCTTCGCCGTCACGACGCAGCCGTTCGACGATAGCCAGTTCGACACGCTGATCGTCGTCGGAGACAACGACGCATTGCTGTCGCCGCCCGCGGTCGTTGCGTTTCTGAAGCGTTCGGCGCCGAATGTGCGGCGCATTGGCTCGACGTGTACCGGCGCGTTCAATCTGGCGGAAGCCGGACTGCTTGCCGGGCGGCGCGCGACGACCCACTGGTTTTTCGCGGAGAAGATGCGGCGCGACTATCCGGACGTGAAAATGGAAGAGGACCGGATTTTCATCATCGACGGACCGGTGTGGACGTCGGCCGGTATGAGTGCGTGTGTCGATCTGGCGCTCGCGCTGGTCGAAAAGGATGCGGGCGTGGAGGCCGCGCGGACCGTCGCGCGACAACTCGTGCTCTACCACCGGCGCGCCGGCGGGCAGTCGCAGTTTTCAGCGCTGCTGGATCTGGAGCCGAAGTCGGATCGCATCCAGAACGCGCTGAATTATGCGAAGCAGAACTTGCAGGCGGAACTGTCGGTCGAGGAACTGGCGGGCGCCGCGCATCTGAGTCCGCGGCAGTTTACGCGCGCGTTTCGCGCGGAAACGGGGCAGACGCCGGCCAAGGCAGTGGAGCGGCTGCGCGTGGAAGCGGCGCGGCTGATGCTCGAAAGCGGCCGGCACGGTGTCGACGTCGTGGCGCACGAGACCGGCTTCGGCGATCGGGAACGGATGCGGCGTGCGTTCCTGCGCGCGTTTGGACAGCCGCCGCAGGCGATCGCGAGGACGATGAGGAACTTGATATGACGCGTGAGCGCGGCGCAGCACCTGATCGCGCGTGGCATCCGCCGGGCGCTGCAGATTACATAGCGCTTGCGGTGCAATCTACAGCGGCAGGGTGTTTGATGGCGATGGCGCCGCGCCCTAAACCACCCCCATCACTGCCTTCGGCTCGAGATAAGCCTCCAACCCCAGCGTCCCGCACTCGCGGCCGATGCCGGACTGCTTGAATCCGCCGAACGGCACGGCCGGGTCGTGCGTGATCGCGTTGATCATCACGCGGCCCGCGTCGATGCGCGCGCCGACCTCACGTGCCCGTGCCGGATCGGACGACACCACGTAAGCCTGCAATCCATAGGTCGTATCGTTTGCAATGGCGATTGCGTCTTCCAGATCGCGATACGCAATGATCGACAGCACCGGTCCAAAAATCTCTTCTCGCGCGATGGTCATATCGTTGCTCACACCGGTGAAAACAGTCGGCCGCACGAACCACCCCGATTCCATTCCATCTGGCCGTCCCTCGCCACCGGTCAGCAAACGCGCGCCTTCCTCGGTGCCGAGCCGGATATAGCGTTGCACGCGGTTCCACTGCTTCTCGCTGACCATCGGCCCGATCACGGTCGCCGGATCGCGCGGGTCGCCCGATTGCGTCTTTTCCGCCGCCGCTCGGATTAGCACCTCGAATTCCTCGACACGCTGTTGCGGCACCAGAATGCGCGTGCCCGCGATACAAGCCTGGCCGTTGTTCATGAATCCCGCCTGTAAAGCGAGCGGAGCCGCCTCGGCGAAATTCGCGTCATCGAGCACGATGAACGGCGATTTGCCGCCCAGTTCCAGCGTGATCCGCTTCAGCGTCTCAGCGCCGGCGCGCAGGATCGCCTTGCCGACCGCCGTCGAGCCGGTGAACGAAATCTTCGCGACGTCCGGATGCGCGCTGATCGTCGCGCCCACCACGTCGCCGCGGCCGGTGACGATATTGAACACGCCGGTCGGCAAGCCCGCCGCGTGCAGCGCCTCGGTGACGATTTGCGTTTGAATGGCGCTCATTTCACTCGGCTTGATCACGGCCGTGCAGCCTGCCGCAATCGCGGTCGCGAGCTTGTTGGCGATGAAGCCCGCATTCGCGTTCCACGGCGTGATCATGCCGGCGACGCCGACCGGCTGCATCACGACTTCACTCGCGTTGATGCGCCGCTTGAAGTCATATTGACGCAACGTGTTCGCGGCTTCGAGGACCACGCTAGATGCGTAGTTCGCCATCCAGCGCGCGCGCGAAACCGGCGAGCCGTATTCGTCGATGATCGCCTCCGCGAGATCGTCCTCACGTGCTGCGAGCGCATTGGCCATGCTCTGCAGCAGATCGAGCCGCTCGCTTTTGCCGGTCCGCGAAAACGACGCGAACGCACGCCTGGCGGCGGCGATCGCGCGATTCGCATCGTGTTCGTCCGCGAGACGCACGCGCCCGATTACCTGCTCGGTCGCGGGGTTGAACAGGTCGAACAGTTCTTCGCCGTGCGGCGTGACGAACGCTCCGTCGATATAAATCCGGTCGATGTGCTGCATGAGGTCAAAGCTCCTGAAGTTTCTTACGGCTACCAAGATAGTTCCGGTCCGTTGGCCTGACTAGCCATATAATCAAGGATGTGCTGTTGAACTAATCGGGACAATGGAAACCTCCGGCCTGGGCGAACTCGAAGCGGTCTTAGCTGTCGCGCGGCACCGGAGTTTCCGGGCGGCGGCGACCGAACTCGGCGTATCGAAGTCGGCGCTGAGCCATGCGGTGGCGGCGCTCGAGGCGCGCATCGGCGTGCGGCTTTTCAATCGGACCACGCGCAGCGTGTCGGTGTCCGAAGCCGGCGCGCAGTTTGTCGATAGCATTGCGCCCGCGCTATCGGCGATCCGCACAGCGCTCGAACAGGCGGGCAGCCACCGTGATACGCCGTCCGGCACTTTGCGTATCAACACATCCGCGGGCGCGGCTCGCCAGGCGATGCCGATCTTTATCGAATTCCTGCGCCGCTACCCGGAAATGAAGCTCGATGTGGTCACCGAGGGCCGGATGATCGACATCGTCGTCGAAGGTTTCGATGCCGGTATCCGGCTCGCGGAAGCGGTGCCGCAGGACATGATCGCGGTGCCGCTCGGCCCGATGTTGCGGTTCGCGGTGGCGGCGAGCCCTGCGTATTTCGAGCAGCATCCCGCGCCGCGCACGCCGGCCGATCTCGCCGCGCATCGCTGCATTCGCACGCGGATGCCGAGCGGCGCGATTTATCACTGGGAGTTCGAGCGGCACGGCGAGGCGTTCGCTGTCGAAGTAAAAGGCGTGATCACGCTGGACGATCCCGAGCTGATGCTTTCAGCCGCCCGTGCGGGCTTAGGCCTCACCTACCTGACCGAATGGACTGTCGGTCCGGATCTGAAGGCGGGCACACTGCAACGCGTGCTGGAAGATTGGACACCGCCGTTTGACGGTCTGTGCTTGTACTATCCGGGGCGGCGTCATGTGCCGGCGGCGCTGCGGGTGCTGATCGAGCTGATTCGCGAGCATTCGGCGGCGGCCGGCGCGTAGTTGCGCGAGGCCGCGCCTAAGCGGAGCGTGGCTGGCTGAACGGTGACTGAGCAATGACTGAGCGACGTCCGCGCGATGCCCGGGCGATCTCCGGGGCCGCGAGCGCTAAGCGCTGCTTTGCGCTCACTGCGCGTGCGGCACGTTCGCTGGACTGGACGCGGGCGAAGCCGCGACCGCGCGCTCAAAAGCCGGTTCGAGCAGCGGGGTTGCCGCACCGGGGGAGCTCACCACAGTGTCGGACGCCGCAACGGCGGGCGTTGCGCTTGCGATTGCGCCGACTGACTCGCTGGCTTGCGCCGCGGCAGCCTGCGCGGTAGCCGCAGCCGTCGCCGTGTGCGTGACCGCCGCAGCCGTCGTCGTCGCGGTGGCGGACGCCGCAATGGGCGCGGCCGTCACAGGCAGCGCCGCAGCCGGCGAAGCGCTCACAGGAAGCGTCGCGACAGGAGCCGGAACTACGGTGGCAGGCGCAGCGACGAGCGCGGGCGCCGGCAGCGGCAACGGATCGCCCGGCAGTGCCTTTGTGTCGATCGATTCGCCCGGTATTGGCGCACTGCGCACTGTCGTCTGCAGATATCGTCCGACGAGATCGAAGAAGCGGTCGTAGAACGTTCCCGCCGGAATCGTCTCGCTCGAGATCTTGACCATCGCATCGCTATTCGAGCGAATCGGCAGCGACAGCGAGCCGAGTATGCTCAGGCCGACACTGGCCGACGTGTCGCTTTTCTTCAGCGCATAGCCGTTTTGCACGGCGTTCACATAAACGACGCTCGAGTTCGCGGCATTGTCGCCGGCTGTGCAGACGACGTGAAATTCGACCGTGTAATGCGTATCGCTGGCCGGCTGGAAATTCTTCGTTGCGTCGACGGTATCGGGCCGCGCGAGCGTCGTCATGTAACCCTGGCTGAGCAGCGCGCGCCGCGCCGACTCGCACGCCTCCGCGCTCGACACGTCGAACGTGCGCATGAACGGACTCGCATCGGTGCTCAGGAACTCATCCTGCAACTTCGGTTTGGGCGCCGATGAGCACGCGGCAAGCGCGACGGCGAGCCCGGGCAGTAGCGCGAGCGCGAATCGTGATGAACGGGTGAGCATGTTGAAAGAAGGCAGACTGCAAAACACGCGACGCAAGCGCGCGGCAATATCGCGCAGCACATCGAACGGACCGGCAAGCATTGTAGTGCGGTTCGCGCGCGCAAGGTTAAACCGCGCGTTTTTGCAACGCTGGCTTGCGCGGACTTCCGGTTAGCGGGATACGCCGTGCATTGCGGTGCGCGGCAGCTCGATGCTGAACACGGTGCTGTGTTCCCCATCCGATGTGCCGTGGACCTTCCCGCCATGCATGTGCACGATCGTACGCACGATATGCAGGCCGAGTCCGAGTCCCTCGCGGGGGCGATCGCCCGGGCGGCGCCGATCCGTCGTCGTGCCGAATGCTTCGAACAGATGCGGCATTACGGCCGGCGGGATCGCACCGCCATTCGTAATCTTCAGCGTAATGCGCGCCGCGTCGCTGCCGTCGATGTCGACGGCGATGCCGCCGTCCGGCGTGCCATGATGCAACGCATTGCTGATCAGATTCGAAATGGCCTGCCACAGCAGATCGGTGTCCCAATCGCCGCTGCAATCGCCGCGCGCATCGAGCGCGATCCGCTCAACACCTTCCTGCGTCGCGAATTCTTCGACTACCGATCGGCACAGCGCCGCCAGATCGGTCGGGCGCGGCGCGAGCGGCAGGCGGCCGCCTTGCAGCCGCGCGAGATTCAACAGCTGATGCACCATCCGCGACATGCGCAGCGCGCTGTTCCTGATGCGGTTCGCGACCGTGCCGGCCTGTTCGTCGGCGGCGTTGCGCGCGAGGTATTCGGCCGACGCGAGCACGGTGCCCAGGGGCGTGCGCAGATCGTGACCGAGCACGGCCATTAGCATTTCATTCGATTCGAGCAGTTGCCGTGTCGCGAGCAACTGGTCGGCGAGCTGACGCTTGTGCTGCTCGAGTTGCACGAACACATCGACTTTCGATTGCAGAATGCGCGGATCGACCGGCTTGTGCAGAAAATCGACCGCACCTGCTTCGTAGCCGCGAAACGTGCGAGACGCGTCTTCCGTGGTCGCGGTCAGAAAGATGATCGGCACGTGCGATGTGCGCGGGCTGCCCCGCATCAGCGATGCGAGTTCGAAGCCATTCATGCCGGGCATGTTGACGTCGAGAATCGCGAGCGCGGCATCGTGTTTGAGCAGCAGATCCAGCGCCGCGGTCCCTGAATTCGCGACCAGCACCTGAATGCCCGGCCGCGACAACAGCGCTTCGAGCGCGGTGATGTTATGTGCGATGTCGTCGACGATCAGGATGTTGACTGATGGATGCGCCATGGCCTTGTATTACGTGGAGGCCTGCAACGCGGCGAGCCGCTGGGCCATGAGAGTGGGAGAAAGCACGTCGTCGACCGCTCCCCGAGCGATCGCGGCGCGCGGCATCGTGGCCGAGCTTGCCGTTTGCGGGTCCTGCACCCATGCAACGCCACCCATCGCACGGATCACTGCGAGGCCGTGCGCGCCGTCGTCGTTGGCGCCCGATAGCAGGATGCCGAGCAGCCGCGACGCGTACGCGTGCGCAGCCGATTCGAATAGAACGTCGATCGACGGCCGCGAAAAGCGCACCGACGAATCCACCGACAACGCGATCGTCCGGTCGTCATCGACCAGCATGTGATAGCCGGGCGGCGCGACATGCACGCGCCCCGAGACCACTGGTTCGCCGGAATCCGGTTCGATGACCGGCAGCGCACAGCGGTAGCTGAGCGTTTCGAGCAGATAGCTGGGCGAGTCGGCGGGCAGGTGCGATACCACCAGCACGGCCAGCGCGAAATCGGCGGGCAGTGCGGCCAGCAACAGGCTCATCACTTCGGTGCCGCCTGCTGATCCGCCGAGCACGAGCGCGTCGAACGCACACACTGAACCGGACGCTGACGGCGGGTCGGCGGCGCTGGCTCGATCGTCTCGCATAAATGTTCTCTCCGGTCGATAGTAGAGGGTGTCATAGGCGCCGCGTTTAGCGCTTCTGATAGATCCGTTCGTGTTCGCGAAACTCTTCGAATCCGCTGTAATGGTTCGAATAACGCAAGCTTTCCTTACTGCCGAGCCCTAAAAACCCGCGCCGCACGAGCGACCGCTCAAACAGTCCGAGCGCGCGGTCCTGCAAGTCGCGGTCAAAATAGATCAGCACATTGCGGCACGACACCAGATGCGCTTCGAGAAACACTTCATCGGTCGACAGGCTGTGGTCGGCGAATACGACCCGTTCTTTCAGCGAGCCGGCGAAGCGCGCACCGCCATACGCCGCGTGATAGTAGTCCGACAACGAACGCTTGCCGCCTGCCGCAAGATAGTTGCGGGTGAAGCCGGCGACCCGGTCGAGCGCGTAAATGCCCGCTTCGGCGCGCGCAAGCGCATCCGGATTGATATCCGTCGCGTAGAACAGCGTACGTTCGGTTAGCCCTGCCTCGTCGAACAGAATCTTCAGCGACCACAACTCCTCGCCGCTGCTGCAGCCGGCCACCCAAACCTTGATCGACGGATAGGTTTGCAGCAACGGCAGCACGTGCTCACGCAGCGCACGAAAGTATTGGGGGTCGCGAAACATATCGCTGACCTGCACCGTCAGGTAATGAAAAAGCCGGCTGAAATCCGTTTCGCTGCGGATGATCCGGTCCTGCAACTGCGAAAGCGTGAGCACGCCGAATTCTTCGAGCGCCTGACTGAGCCGGCGCCGCAGCGACGACATCGCATAGTTCCGGAAGTCGTGCTGATACTTCAGGTAGATCGCTTCGAGCAGCAGCGTCAACTCAATGTCGAAATCGCGCATCTGCTGCGGTGATTGCTCGTAGGACGAACGGGTCATCGGGTTCGGCTCCATGCCGCGTTTCATATGCGCCGGTTACACGGTTTCACGCGCCTATCGCTGGCGCAGCCAGACGCGGCACAGCGAGATCAGCTTGTCGACGTCGATCGGCTTCGAGATATAGTCGTCGGCACCCGCTTCAAGGCAGCTCAACCGGTCGTGCGCCATCGCTTTCGCGGTCAGCGCGATCACGGGCAAATGCGCGAAGTTCGGATTCGCGCGAATCTGCGCGGTCGCCGTCAAGCCGTCCATCTCCGGCATCATGATGTCCATCAGCACGAGGTCGACGTCGACGCCTTTTTCGAGCAGATCGAGCGCCTCGCGGCCATTGCGGGCAATTTCCAGCTTCGCGCCGAGCGGTTCGATCACATGCGACAGCGCGAAGATATTGCGCACGTCGTCTTCGGCGAGCAGGATCGTGCGGCCTTCAAATGCATTGTCGCGTTGACGCACGGTGCGCAGCATGCGCTGCTGTTCCGGCGCCAGCGACGATTCGACGCTGTGCAAAAACAGCGTCACTTCATCGAGCAGTCGTTCCGGCGACTTCGCCCCCTTGATGATGATCGACTTCGAATAGCGCCGCAGCCGGTGCTCTTCGTCGCCGGAAAGCATGCGTCCGGTGTAGACGATCACGGGCAACGTCTGCAGCGTCGCGTCGGCAGCCATCCTTTCCAGCACGTCGTAGCCAGTGCCGTCCGGCAGCGCCAGATCGGTGACCACACAATCGAATCGCGTACTGTCGAGCTGCTCGAGCGCTTCCGCAAGCGTGGCGACGGCGACGATTCCGGTGCTTTCGCTTTGCAGGAGCGCGCGAATGCTTTCGCGCATCGCGTGGTCGTCTTCGATCACGAGCACGCGCTTCATACGCTGCTGCAGGCGCGTTTCGAGGCGGCGGATCGCAGCCTCGAGTGTGGTGCGCGCGGTGGGCTTCGATGTGTAGCCGACTGCGCCCAGATGCAGCGCTTTTTCCGCGTGATCGGTCGCCGACACGATATGGATCGGAATATGCCGCGTCGCCGGATCGTTCTTCAGCCATTCGAGGACGGTTAAGCCCGAACGGTCCGGCAGGCCGACGTCGAGTAGCACCGCGGTCGGCTGCATGTCGCGCACCATCGCGACCCCGCTCGCCGCGTCGGTCGCGTGCACGAAATCGAAGTCGAGCTCGTGCGCGAGGTCGCGCAGGATTTCGGCGAACGCCGGCTCGTCCTCGATCGCGAGAATCAGTCGGTTGCTGTGGCTGCGGCGATTGCGGTCGTCGTCGACTGGTTGCGGCGGTGGCTCCGCCCTGAGGCCGCCCGCCGCGCGAGCCGGGCGAGCGGCCCGCGGTTCGTTGATACGCAGGCTGGCAGACGAGGGCGACGGAGCCGATGCGCTGGCCGCGCTTTCCCGCGACGTGGGCGCGTCTCGCGACGCGGCCCGTGCGAGTGCCGCGGGAACGTGGGTCGCGCCCTCCGCGGCGGGCACCGCATGCAAACTGCCAGAACTTGTCGGCGCGGCTTGCGCCACTTCATGCGAGGCCTGCGCCGAAAACTCGGTGGGCAGCCAAACGGTGAACACGCTGCCGCGGCCCGGCTCGCTGACCACGCTGATGCGCCCGCCGAGCAGCCGCGCGAATTCGCGCGAAATCGACAGGCCAAGGCCACTGCCGCCATAGTGACGGCTGGTCGAACCGTCCGCTTGCTGGAACGCGTCGAAGATCATGTCCAGCTTGTCCGCGGCGATGCCGATGCCGGTGTCGCGCACATCGATGCGCAGCGTGCCTGGTTCTTCCGCGGCGATGTCGAGTGCGACTTCGCCTTGCTCGGTGAACTTCAGCGCATTCGACAGCAGATTGCGCAGAATCTGCGTGAGGCGCTGGCCGTCGGTCACGATAATTTCCGGCGCGCCGGGCGCGCGTTGCGCGGAGAACTGCAGATGCTTTGCCGCCGCCATCGGCTCGAACATTTCGCGCAGCGACTGCAGCAGCGCGTCGATCGGTAGCGCAGCCGGCTCGATCGCGATCTGTCCGGCTTCGACCTTCGACAGATCGAGGATGTCGTTGATCAGTACGAGCAGGTCGCTATTCGATGCGTGGATGGTCTCCGCGTAACGCACCTGTTCGTCGGTCAGGTTGCCATTGCGGTTTTCCTGCAGCAGCCTCGCGAGAATCAGCGAGCTGTTGAGCGGCGTGCGCAGCTCGTGCGACATGTTCGCGAGGAATTCCGACTTGTAGCGGCTCGATTGTTCGAGTCGCGCGGCGTTTCTCGCTAGTTCGTCCTGCGCGTTGAGCAGGTCGGCCTTTTGCCGTTCGAGCCGCTGCGCGTATTCCTCGAGCTGGACGTTGGTCTGTTCAAGCTCGGCTTGCTGCGCTTCGAGCCGCGTCTGCGATTCGGCTAGCGCGTGGCCGCGTTCTTCGAGCCCTTCATTCGACACGCGCAGCTCTTCCTGCTGCACCTGCAATTCTTCATTGAGCTGTTGCGTCTCGGCGAGTGCGTCCTGCAAGCGCTCGCGATACAGCGCTGCTTCGACGAAGTCGCCCATGCTGTTCGACACCAGCTGCAGGAATTCCTGGTCGCGCGCGGTCGCCGCGCGCATAAAGCCCATTTCGACGATGCCATTTACCAGACCATCGTTTTCGATCGGCTGCACGATGACACTAGCGGGCGCGCTCGCGCCGGTGCCCGACACGACCTTGACGTAATTGTCGGGCACCTGTTGCAGCACGATGGTCCGACGCGAAGCGGCGGCCTGGCCAACGAGGCTTTCGCCCTCGTGAAAGTTGCGCGTGGCCTGTTCGCTTTCCGCGCTGAAGCCGTAGGTGGCGATGCGTCGCAATTCGCCGTTGACGCGGTCGCGCACATAAAGCGCCGCGACTACGACGTCCAGGTACTGCGCAAGGAATTCGAGTATCGCGCGTCCGACCAGCGGCGACGTCGCCTGGCCGACGACCTTATCGGCGAGCAGCCGCTGGCCCGAACGTAGCCAGATCTGCTGTTGCAGCTGTTGTGTATGCGCGACCTGCTGCTCCAGCACCGCATCGTAGTTGGCGGACAGGTTGAGCAGATCGCGGCGTCCGCGAAACGCCAGCAATGCGCTGATGCACACGCTGAATACGAGGAACACGGCGACGGTCGTTCCGGTCAGGCTGCGTGCCGCATCCGCGCGCTGCTGCCGCAGCGTTAGCTCGATCTGCAGAAATTCGCCGAATATCCGGCGCGTCTCGTCGAATTCGGCCTTGCCGCGCCCGGCGGCGACTTCGTCGGTGACGTCCTGATCTTTACGCTTGAGGTCGATCATCTGCTGCGCGTACGCGTTCCAGCGCGCCTGAACGATCTGAATACGCTTCAGGCGGTCGATCTGCTCAGGGTTGTCGGACACAAGGCCGGTCAGCTCCGCGATCTGCGCCTGGAATCGCGGCTGGCCAGCCTGAAACGGCGCGAGAAATGCGTCGTCGCCGGTCAGCAGAAAGCCGCGCAGCGAGGATTCGCGGTCGACTGCGAGACGCATCAGTTCATTCGCGTCGCCGATCACGCGCTCCGAGTGCTCGACCCAGTTCACCGTCGACACAAGGTACGCGATCAGTGCGACGAATACGGCGATCATCGCGAACCCGACGGTCAGCGGCAGCGCGATATTGCGCCGGATGATGCGCCGGAAGTGAGTGCGGTCGACGGTGGCGACGGCTGCTGCCCGGTCGGGTTTCCCGTCTGCTTGCTTTAATGGAGTCGGCATTTTTGACTGGAATCGCTGCGCCTTTCGGATTGTCGTCTACCGGGGCCGGATGCGGCAATGCAACGAACGAAACCCCGCCATCAAGCGTCGGAAGTATCACATAGACGCTCCGCTCGCGTGTATTTGGAGCGCAGCGCTGTCACCGGTTCGACAGCCAACTGACCGTATGAAATGGGCGCGCTGCGCGTTGGCTACTGGCTTGCACCCAGGCCAATTCCAGCCTTTTTCTGAGCATTCTGCAGGTCTTGCGGGTAGTGCGGATCGTCGCGACCGGGCGAATAGCCGGAATCTTCAAGCTGTTTGAGCTCGGCGTTGCGCTTGGCGCGCGCTTCCTTGCGCGCCTCTTTTTGCGCGGCCTTGCGTTGCGCTTTGGTCTGGCTCGCGGCGGCCGCCGGCGGCGTGGCCGGCTGCATCGCGGCGCCACCTGGCGAAGCGTTGGTCTGCGCGTCCTGAGCAACGGCGTCTGCTGCTATACCGGCCGCGAGCGCGGCGCCGGCAATCAATACCGCCAGCTTGTGGAGAGACGAGATTTTCATTGAACATCGTCTGTTGAACGCCCGGTGTGCGGGGAGCGTGGCCGCACCTTCATTCCGTCCAATGCGCGGTTCGTGCCGCGCCTACTTGCTGCTGTCCGATGACGAAGTGTCGAATGCCTTCTTGCACAGCGGCGATAGTTGGTCATAGTGCTGCTTCATGCACGCTTCGATCTTCTCCCTGTTCGGAATTTCCGATGAGCACAGCCGGAACGCATCGCTCCTGCATGCCTTGTCTTCCTCTTTCTGCGATGCCGCAAGCGTCACGCTGCTTCCCGTGGCAATAAATGCCAGCAGTACAGCGAAGAATTTTCGTTTCATCGTCGTGTCCTCGCTAAAAAGCCGGGTTATCTTCGGCTTCATCTTCCGCTATGCTGACAAAAAAGCAAGAAGCGAACCTGACGATTGCAACGGCGCTGCGGCAATACGCTGAACGAGCGGGGTGCGTAGGCCAGGTAACGCACGCTTGTACCGACATTGAACTGCGGGCGATACGCGTAGCACATGCTATGCTTGCTGAGCCCCGGCGGGCTGTCTGTTATGTGGCCCACGGCGCTTCCGCCGCAACCCGCTCCGCGCACAAAAGTCCGCCCTCCGCGGCTTCGAATACAAACGGCAATGGACTATCGGCATCTCCAGCAACGAAAAAGCATGCACGCCCGGATCGTGCAGGAACTCGGCATCGAGATCGTCAGCGGACGGTTGAAGCCGGGTGAGCGGCTGCCGGCTGAGGCTACGCTATGTGAACAGTATGGTGTGAGCCGCCCGGTATTGCGCGAAGCGACACGCGTGCTGGTCGCGAAGGGGCTGGTCATTTCGAAGCCGCGCGTCGGAAGCATCGTGCGCGTGCGTGAAGAGTGGCACATGCTCGACCCGGACGTGCTGTACTGGACGCTCAACAACATCCCCGAAGGCGAGTTCTTTCACGCGCTGATGACAGTGCGCCGCATCATTGAACCGGCGGCGGCCGCGCTCGCGGCGACTGCGGCGACCGATGAAGACCTTGAACGAATCGGTTCGGCATACGACCGGATGGAACACGCGCAGAACGCCGGCGCACTGCTCGAGCCGGACCTGGAATTTCACCGCGCGATCATGGCTGCAACGCACAACGACATGCTCGCGTATATCGGCAACATGATGTCGCTCGCACTATCGGAGTCGATCAAGCTGACGAGCCGTCACCCGGATACGCATGCGTTGTCGCTGCCGCGCCATAAGGCCATTCTGACCGCGATCCTGAATCGCGACGCACTCGGCGCGCGGCAGGCGAGCCTCGTGCAGCTCGAGAATGCGCGAGCCGATGCCAATTCCATTCTTGGGGTGGCAGCGCGCGGCCTCGGCTAAGTCGCGAGCGCGCGCTGGTGGGCAGGTGCTTGCCGGCGCAACCATCGCGCCGGCTTCATGCAGAAAGTGATGAAGCCACAAAGGGCCTGACGGCCCTGTTACGTGCCTAGTGCGAATGCGACGGAACTTCCGCGCCGCGGCAGCCAACCAGGAAATCGAAGTCGCAGCCCTCATCGGCTTGCATCACGTGCTCGACATACAGGTTGCGATAGCCGCTCGCATCCTTCGGATTGCGCGTCTGTGTTTCCTTCCATTCAGCGAGGCGCGCCACCATTTCCTTGTCATCGATATCGACGTGCAGCCGGCCTGCTTCGCAATCGAGCTCGATCCAGTCGCCGTTACGGACCACAGCCAGCGGACCGCCCGCGCGCGCTTCCGGCGCGACGTGCAGCACCACGGTGCCGTATGCGGTGCCGCTCATCCGCGCGTCGGATACCCGCACCATGTCGGTCACGCCCTGCGCGAGCAGCTTCGGCGGCAGGCCCATATTGCCGACTTCAGCCATGCCCGGGTAGCCCTTCGGGCCACAGTTCTTCATCACGAGCACCGAGTCCGCGGTGACATCGAGATCTGGATCGGCGATGCGCTTTTTGTAGTCGTCGAAGTTCTCGAACACCACCGCGCGGCCGCGATGCTTGAGCAGCGCGGGGGTGGCCGCCGACGGCTTGAGCACCGCGCCATTCGGCGCGAGGTTGCCGCGCAGCACGCACAGGCCGCCATCGGAAACCAGCGGCTTGTCGAGCGGACGGATCACTTCGTCGTTGTAGTTCGGCGCTTCCTTGACGTTCTCCCACAGCGTGCGGCCGTTGGCCGTCAGCGCGTCCGGATGCGGCAGCAGACCGGCTTCGCCGAGACGGCGCAGCACCGCGGGCAGACCGCCCGCGTAATAGAACTCTTCCATCAGGAAGCGGCCCGACGGCTGCAGGTCGACGATTGTCGGCGTGCCACGGCCGATGCGCGTCCAGTCGTCGAGCGCGAGATCGACGCCGATGCGCCCGGCAATCGCCTTCAGGTGAATGGCCGCGTTGGTCGAGCCGCCGATCGCCGCATTCGCGCGGATCGCGTTCTCGAAGGCTTCGCGCGTGAGCAGCTTCGACAGCCGCAAGTCTTGCAGCGCCATCTCGACGATACGCATGCCGGACAGATGCGCGAGCACATAACGCCGTGCGTCGACCGCGGGGATCGCCGCGTTATGCGGCAGCGTCACGCCGAGCGCTTCGGCCATGCACGCCATCGTCGACGCGGTGCCCATCGTGTTGCAGGTGCCGGCCGAACGCGACATGCCCGCTTCGGCGGACATGAACTCATGAATCGAAATCTTGCCGGCCTTCACCTGCTCGGACAGTTGCCACACGACGGTGCCCGAACCGATGTCGCGGCCATGATGCTTGCCATTGAGCATCGGGCCGCCGGTCACCAGAATGGCCGGCACGTCGCAGCTCGCCGCGCCCATCAGCAGCGCGGGCGTGGTCTTGTCGCAGCCGGCGAGCAGCACGACCGCGTCGATCGGATTGCCGCGGATCGACTCTTCGACGTCCATGCTCGCGAGGTTGCGCGTGAACATCGCGGTGGGCCGCAAGTTCGACTCGCCATTCGAGAACACCGGGAATTCGACCGGGAAGCCGCCCGCTTCGTACACGCCGCGCTTCACGTGCTCGGCGAGCTTGCGGAAGTGTGCGTTACACGGCGTGAGTTCGGAGAACGTATTGCAGATGCCGATGATCGGCTTGCCTTCGAATTCGTGGTCCGGGATGCCCTGGTTTTTCATCCAGCTGCGATACATGAAGCCGTTCTTGTCGGCCGTGCCGAACCACTGGGCCGAGCGGAGCTTGCGGGGTTGATCAGTCATGGTGTTCCATTCGAATTTGGGCGATATAGTAATACTATATTCGATGCGAGCCGACGAAGCCAAGCGTGACTGTAGCCAGACTTTTCACTATGGCGGCGGCGGGCGAATTCTGGCACGTGCATAGAGATGTCACCACTATTACGTGCCACATATCGAGAATTTACTCGCACTCGCTATCAAATAGAATGACTTTTTACGTATCGAGAATGGGGGAAAACACTAATCACTAGACGGATCACTCGCGCATATAGTTTGGCTAATTCAGAATAGCGCCCACCTCGCGCACGGCAGAACAACAGGAGTCTCAAATAGTGGTCACCTCGCCTCGCTTCTCTGGTCTTTTCCCCGTCGCGCCGACGCCGTTTACCGCGTCGGGCGAGCTCGATCTCGACGGCCAGCGTCGTGTGATCGATTGCATGGTCGATCAGAAGGTCGACGGCATCTGCATTCTGGCGAACTACTCTGAGCAGTTCGTGCTGACCGATGCGGAGCGCGACACGCTGGTTGATCTGTGTCTCACGCATACCGCGGGCCGCGTGCCGGTAATGGCGACCTGCAGCCACTTCAGCACGCAGATCGCTAGCGAGCGCGCGAAGCGCGCCGTCGCAGCGGGCGCGAGCATCATCATGGTGATGCCGCCGTACCATGGCGCATCGCTGCGGGTCGACGAAAACGCGATGTTCGAGCATTTCGCGCGGATCGCGGATGCAGCCGGCGTGCCGGTGATGATCCAGGACGCGCCGTTGAGCGGTGTTGCGCTGTCGGTGCCGTTCCTCGTGCGCGTGGCGCGCGAGTTGCCGCTGGTGCGCTACTTCAAGATTGAAGTGCCGGCCGCGGCCGCTAAACTGCGCGCGCTGATCGCAGTGGGCGGCGATGTGATCGAAGGGCCGTTCGACGGCGAAGAAGCGATTACGCTGATGCCGGATCTCGACGCCGGTGCGACCGGCACGATGTCGAGCGCGCTGCTGCCGGACCTGATCCGTCCGGTGTTCGACGCATTCCGCGCTGGGCGCCGCGACGAAGCGCGCGCCGGCTACGCACGTATCCTGCCGCTGATCAATTATGAAAACCGCCAATGCGGGTTGCGTGCGGCGAAAACCGTCATGATGGAAGGCGGCGTGATCAAGAGCGACGCGGTGCGCCATCCGCTCGAGGCGCTGTCCGGCGCGACCCGCGCCGAGCTGCTCGAACTGGCGCGCGAAGCGAATCCGCTCGCGCTGCGCTGGGGCCATTGACCGCATAACTCAAATGAACAGAAAACTCTCGATCGCTATCGTCGGCGTCGGCAAGATCGCGCGCGACCAGCATCTGCCCGCGATCGCCGGACTCGACCGCTTTGACCTGGTCGCATGCGCGAGTCGCAACGCGACTGTCGAAGGCGTGCGCAATTATCCGAACCTGGACGCGCTGTTGACGGGCGAGCCCGATCTCGACGCGGTATCGCTGTGCGCGACGCCGCACGTGCGCTTCGATCAGGCGCGCGCGGCGCTCAAGGCAGGCAAGCATGTGATGCTCGAAAAGCCGCCGGGCGCGAGCGTCCATGAAGTCGAAGTGCTGCGTGAAATGGCGCGTGCCGCCGGCCGCACGCTGTTCGCGACGTGGCATTCGCGCTACTCGCCGGCCGTCGAAGTCGCGCGTGAATGGCTTGCGAAGCGCGCGATCCATTCGGTCGCGGTGCGCTGGAAAGAAGATGTGCGGCGCTGGCATCCGGGTCAGGAATGGATCTGGACCCCGGGCGGTCTGGGTGTGTTCGATCCGGGCATTAACGCGCTGTCGATCGTTACGCGTATACTGCCGCGCGAAATCGTATTGAAGTCGGCTGAGCTGTTGGTGCCGTCCAACCGTCAAACGCCGATTGCCGCTGAACTCGATTTCAGCGACGAACAGGATGTACCGGTGCATGCGTCGTTCGACTGGCGGTATGGGCCGGTCGAGCAATGGGAAATCGAAGTCGCGACCGCCGACGGCAATCTGTTCCTGTCGGAAGGCGGGAAGCGCCTTGCGATCGCAGGGCAGGCAGTCGATCTGCCGGCTGAACGCGAATACCCGGCGCTGTACGAACGTTTTCAGTGGCTGATCGATCACGGCGAGCAGGACGTCGATGTGCGTCCGTTGCGGCTCGTTGCTGATGCATTCCTGCTCGGCAGCCACCACGCAGTCGAGCCGTTCGAGGACTGAGCAGGAAAAAACCACGTAACGAGAGAGAACGCGGCGCTGCGCGCACCGAGGGGCATCAACGTGCGTGCGTAGACCGCAATCAGAGTAATCAACCCGCACCTACAGGTCGTAACGACTTAACGAAGGAGACAAGCATGACCAACCCGATTCGCCGCCTGACGCTGTCCGCGCTGGTCGCCGCTGTTTGCGCGGCACCGTTCGCACTGCCGTTGTCCGCGCATGCCGACGCACCGCTGAAAGTTGGCGTGCTCGTGAAGATGCCGGAGCAGGCATGGTTCATCAACGAACAGAAAGCGGCGACCGCGCTGGGCCAGAAGGAAGGCTTCTCGGTAGTCAACATCGGCACGCCGGACGGCGAGAAGGTGCTCGCCGCGATCGACAACCTCGGCGCGCAAGGCGCGCAGGGCTTCGTGATCTGCCCGCCGGACGTGCGTCTCGGACCGGCTATTCAGGCACGTGCAAAGCGCTACAACATGAAGTTCGTGACGGTTGACGACCAGCTCGTCGACTCGACCGGCAAGCCGCTCGCCGGCGTGCCGCACCTGGGCATGTCCGCGTTCAAGATCGGCAACCAGGTGGGCCAGGCAATCACCGACGAAATGAAGAAGCGCGGCTGGAAGCCGGAAGAAGTCGGCGCGATCCGCATCACCGACTATGAGCTGCCGACCGCGAAGCTGCGCACCGACGGCGCAACCGAAACGCTGCTCGCCAACGGCTTCAAGAAGGACAACATCTTCGACGCGCCGCAAAAGAGCACGGATGACGAAGGCGGCTTCAACGCAGCATCGCCGGTTCTGTCGAAGCACCCGAACATCAAGAAGTGGGTGATCTTCGCGCTGAACGAAGAGTCGGTGCTGGGCGGCGTGCGCGCCACCGAGCAGCTGCATATTCCGGGTTCCGACGTGATCGGTGTTGGCATCAACGGCGCGGGCGAAGCATTCGCCGAGTTCCAGAAGAAGGAACCGACGGGCTTCTACGGCACGATCGCAGTGAGCTCGACGAACCACGGCAAGCAAAGCACGCAGAACCTGGTCGACTGGATCAAGACCGGCAAGCAACCGCCGGCTGACACGCAGACCACCGGCAAGCTGATGACGCGTGACAACTGGAAGGACGTGCGTACGGAACTCGGTATTTAACTGAAACCGGGCGAGGCCGGCCCGTTGGGCCCGGCCTCACGTAATGCGCAGGACTGCGGGATGCAACAACGGAAACATGCACGATGATGGCCAATGCTGAAACGGGCGCCGCGCCGCATACGCGGCAGCGCGCCGAGGGCGGCAAGTACCTGGAGCTCGACGGAATTTCCGTCAGCTTTCCGGGTGTGCTCGCGCTCGACAACGTGTCGTTCGAAGTGCGCGGCGGTGAAGTGCACGGCCTGATGGGCGAGAACGGCGCGGGCAAATCGACCCTTCTGAAGGTGCTGTCGGGCGTGAATCAGCCCGCGTCGGGCGCCCTGCGCCTCGCGGGCGTCGAGCACAAATTCACGACGACCAAGGCGGCGATCGAGGCCGGCATCGCGATCATTTACCAGGAGTTGCATCTCGTACCGGAACTGACGGTTGCGGAAAACCTGATGCTCGGGCAGTTGCCGAATCGCTTCGGCGTGCTCGACGAAAAGACGCTCGTGAAGCGCGCGATCGATGAGCTCGAGCGGCTCGGCGAATCGATCGACCCGAACACGCAGGTGAAGCGCCTGTCGATCGGGCAGCGGCAGATGATCGAAATCGGCAAGGCGCTGATGCGCGACGCACGCGTGATCGCGTTCGACGAGCCGACCAGTTCGCTGTCGGCGCGCGAAACGGAAAACCTGTTTCGAATCATCAATGCGTTGCGCGCGCAGGGCCGCGCGGTGATCTATGTGACGCATCGGATGGATGAAGTCTACGAACTGTGCGACCGCGTGACGGTGTTCCGTGACGGGCGTCGCATCGAAACCTTCGAATCGGTTGCGGACCTCGATCGCGACCGGCTGATCAGTTGCATGGTCGGCCGGTCGATTCGGGATGTGTATGGCTATCGGCCGCGCGAGGCCGGCAATGTGCAGCTCGAAGTGAAAGGGCTGCTGGGTCCGGGGCTGTCGGAGCCGGTGTCGTTTGCCGCGAAGAAGGGCGAGATTGTCGGTTTCTTCGGCTTGGTCGGCGCAGGGCGCTCCGAGTTGATGAAGCTGATCTACGGCGCGGTGCAGCCGACCGAAGGCCATCTCGAACTGAACGGCAAGCGTGTCGCGTTCTCGACGCCACGCGACGCGGTACGTGCAGGCATCGCGCTGTGCCCGGAAGATCGCAAGCAGGAAGGGATCGTTGCGATCGCATCGGTTGCCGACAATCTGAATATCAGCGCGCGGCGTCATTTCAGCGCGGCGCGCTTCCTGTTGAACGCGCGGCGCGAGCGCGATCTCGCGCGCGAATACATCGACAAGCTGTCGATCAAGACGCGTAACACCGAAACGGCGATCGGCACGTTGTCGGGCGGCAATCAGCAGAAGGTGATTCTGTCGCGCTGGCTGGCCGAGCGCATCGACATATTCCTGCTTGACGAGCCGACGCGCGGTATCGACGTCGGCGCGCGCTCGGAAATCTACGACCTGCTGTACGAACTCGCGGAAGCGGGGCGCACGGTGATCGTCGTATCGAGCGATCTCGCCGAAGTGATCGGCATTGCCGATCGCATACTGGTAATGAAAGAAGGGCGCATTGTCGGCGATTTGCCGAAGGCGCAGGCCACTCCTGACCAATTGATCAAACTGGCTCTGCCGCATTGAGCCGCTGACAGCAAATGCGCGCGGGTCAGCGCGCGCCACTGGATGAAGATGACCATGCAAACTCCGACCACCCAAGCCACCCGTGCGGCGCAGCCTGCCGCGGCGTCGCATGCCGCACGCACATGGGATCTGATCAACAAGTCCGGCATCGTGATGGTGTTCATCATCCTGTTCGCGGTGCTGTCGCTGACCGTGCCGGACTTCCTGACGAGCCGCAACATGCAGGGCCTGTTGCTGTCCGTCACATTGATCGGCTCGATCTCGGTCACGATGATGTTCGTGCTGGCGCTCGGCGAAGTCGACCTGTCGGTCGCGTCAATCGTCGCGTTTTCGGGCGTGGCCGCGTCAACGATCATTACCGCCACGCATAGCGTGATGCTCGGCGTTGCCGGCGGGGTGCTGGCGGGTGGTGCGGTCGGTCTCGTGAACGGCGTGCTGGTGGCACGCTACAAGATCAACTCGCTGATCGTTACGCTCGCGATGATGGAAGTCGTGCGCGGTCTTGCGTACATCACGTCGAACGGCGACGCAGTGATGATTTCCGAGGAGCGCTTCTTCGATCTCGGTGGCGGCTCGTTCCTCGGCATTTCGTTTCCGATCTGGAGCAACATCGTCGGCTTCATCCTGTTCGGCTTCCTGCTGCGCAAGACGGTGTTCGGCAAGAACGTGCTGGCGGTCGGCGGTAATGGCGAAGCGGCGCTGCTGGCGGGATTGCCGGTTACGCGGATCAAGATCACCGTGTTCGTGCTGCAAGGTCTCGTGACCGGTTTCGCCGGCGTGATGCTGGCATCGCGGATGAGCCTCGGCGACCCGAAGACGTCGGTGGGCCTCGAACTCGGCGTGATTTCGGCGTGCGTGTTGGGCGGCGTATCGCTGACCGGCGGTGTCGCGACGATCTCCGGTGTGCTGGTCGGCGTGCTGATCATGGGCTCGGTGCAGGACGCGATGAGCCTGTTGAACGTGCCGACGTTTTATCAGTATCTGATTCGTGGTGGCATTCTGTTGCTGGCGGTGCTGTTCGACCAGTTCCGTCGTAGCCGCCGCAAGGTGTGATGCATTAAGCGATTGAATCTGCGTGCTGCCGCGCGGAGCGGGGGACTGCGGTGAGTGTTTTCGGGAGCGAGTGCCACGGCACTCGCTTTTTGTTTCGAACTCGCGAAACTAGCGCTTTTTGCGCGGTGTTCAGTGAAATCACGCGACCGCAGCGGGGCGACGCATGCTACAAAGGTGAGGGTTTTCGGGACTGGCGCGGTTTCACGTCGGTCAAACAACCGGCTCCGCTTTCAGGCCCGCGCGCTTTCTCGACGAAAACTTCCTCGTCAGATACGCGCGCACCGGTTCCTCGAGCAGCCGGGTGGCAATGACCGAGATCGCGATCGTCAGCGCGACCGACAACGCGATCGCCTGGCCCGGCCGATGCTCGCTGCCGGGGAAATACATAAAGACCAGCCGGCCGATCGGAGAGTGCAGACAGTAGATCGGATACGACAGCCAGCCCAGAAAATGCGCGAGCCGTGCGCCGACACGTCCGGTCGGCTGGAGATTCGCACCGCAGTAGACCATCAGCGGCGCAACGAAAAAAATCACCGCCATCGGATACAGGCCTTTGATGCCGAATGGAAAGGCAATTGCAATCGCAAACAGCAGGTAAAGCGCAATATCGCTGCGAACGATCACCGACAGCACTTTGCCGAATTTGAGCGGTGTTTGGGTTTCATGCAGCGAATAGATCAGCACGCCCATCGAAAATCCGTAAGCAACGCGAATAAAGCCGGCGAAAAAATTACGCGTTCCCCAGCCGGCGCCAAAAAATACCGGTATCGCGTTCTTATTCTCGACGCCCAACAGCACCCCGGTGCCGAACAGCAAGATCGCGCTGACGATGATCAGCTTGATCAGATCGCGCCGTTGCAGGCGGATCAGCACCAGTAGCGCGATGCTCGCAACCATTTCGAAGAACAGCGACCATGCCGATGGGTTTGCGGGGAAAATTTCGCCAACCGTATATTTTTCGACCGGCAAGTGCGCAGCGGTGCTGACCATGTTGGCGACGCCGTGGTCGCCGAGATAAGGCAGGAAGAGCAGATTGTCCAGCGATGCGACGATGATCGAGCGCAGCGGATAGTTAGCGAGCCCGATCAACGCAGCAGCGATGAGCGCGGGAATGCCGATCGCCATCGAAATGGCGAACATCGGATACAGCCTGATGATGCGTTTTTTGACGTACTCGCGAGCGCTAAGGCCCAGCAGCAGCTTGCTCCGGTACGAATGCATCAGCACGAAGCCGCTGAGAATGAAAAACAGATCGACTGCGATGTCCGCGTGCGTGAAAAGCCTGTGCCCAGTGTTCTCCGAGTAGTGCATCAGCATCACGCCGATCGCGGCGACACCTCGCAGCCCATCCAGTACTTCATACCGCTTTTCCCGCACGAGTTCCATTGCCCGGTCCTTCCGTTGTGAGAACGCATTGCTGCCGCCCTGCGAACACCGGTGTGGTGGAGCGCAGTCTGGCGGCGACCAAGCCTCGACAAATCTTTCGTCTGATCAGGCCTTGACACGCTACAACGGTGGACTTCAAAAAAAAAGGAATTGGTTCGTCGAAAAAAAATGCCGCGGGTACGAAAATTCCTTGGCGCTGCGGGAAAAGAGCGTCGAATACGAATAAGTGCGCGATTATCAGGCGGGCGCGTCCGCCGTTTGAAGCGCCGAACGCGCACAGGAGGGAACAGGACCTTACGGCAACTCTCTAAGGTCCGCAATCGGCGCAGCGCCGAACGCGTCGCTCAGTACGTGATCGATCATTTTTACCGCTGCATCGCGCGGGTTCGTCAGCTTGCCGGTGCGCTTGTAATCTGCAAACCGTTCGCGCATCGGGAAGCGATCGACGCTGGTTTCGCGAAGTTCGGCCTGCATGTCGGTGTCCAGCGTACCGGGTGCAATGCTGCAGATGCGCAGTGCGCGATTCGCATCGAGCGCGACCGAACGTGCATGGTGGTCGAGTGCGGCCTTGGTGGCGCAATACACGGCCCATCCAGCATACGGATTGCGACCCGCACCGCTCGAGATATGGACGATGCGACGATCCGCTGCGCCCACGCTTGCTGTGGCAAAAGCGCTCGATAGCATCAATGGCGCAGCGACATTCAGGATCACCGATTGAGCGACGGCCGTTGGCTCCTGCGCATCAAACGGACCGATCGGCTGCACGGTGCCCGCGTTGTTGAACAGCAGCACGCATTGCGCATCGCCGATGAACCGTTGCAGAGGATGACCCGCAAGCCACTGACCGATGCGCTCGACGTTCGAAAGGTCGAGTTCGACCTGCTCGAACGTACCGCGATCGCGTGCTGCGAGCGTCGGATGTTTTGTGCGCGATAAGCCGAGCACCGCGATGCCGCGCGCGAGCAGCGCTTCGGCCAGTGCTTCGCCGAGACCGCGGGTATGTCCGGTGACGATCGCGCGAATGGAAGGGAAAGCATTGGAATCAGGCATGGTGTGCATTCCTGTGAGAGGTGACGTCGTTTCATATGATTTTCTCACGCCGGTTTGAGCATTGCACCGCGGAATACCCGTCGATTCCTCCACGCGCGCAGTGCACTCGACACGCTACATATTCTGAAAGCGTTCGCGATACTGCTTGGGCGTCGCGCCGATGCGCTTCGTAAAGACGATCCGCATCCGGTCGGCGGTGCCGAACCCGCAGTCATAGGCGATCGTCTTCAACGCCTGGCTGGTGCTTTCGAGCAGCTTGCGCGCGGCGTCCATCCGCGCGCGCTCGATGAACTCATGCGGCGTGACATCCGCCTCCTGAACGAACACACGTGCAAAGTTGCGCGCGCTCATCCCCGCGACATCCGCAAGCTGCTTCACGGTGAAGCTCTCGCGGATGTGCGCCATCACATGCGCTTGCACCTTCGCGACCGGCGAAGTCTCGTCGGCCGGCGCGGTCAGATACGGACTGAATTGCGACTGCCCGCCCTGGCGCTGCGAAAACACGACGAGCCGTTTCGCTACTGCTAGCGCGACTTGCGGGCCGTGATCTTCCGCAACCAGCGCGAGCGACAGATCGATCCCCGCCGTGACGCCCGCCGACGTCACCAGACGTTCGTCGCGCAGGTAGATGCGATCGAAGTCGACATGCGCGCGCGGGAACTGCGCCGCGAGTTGCGCGGCATGCTGCCAGTGCGTGGTCACGTTGCGTTCGTCGAGCAGGCCCGCGTGGCCAAGCGCGAACGCGCCGGTGCAGATCGAGCCGAAACGGTCGCAGCGTTCCGACACGCAGCGCAGCCAGTCAAGCAGCCGTTCATCGGGCACATGCTCGGGCAATGCAGGACCGCCCGCGACCAAAGCGAGATCGAAGTGTCGCTGCGCTTCGTCGAACGTGGTGTCGGCGCTCAGCGACATGCCGTTCGATGCGCGCATCGCGCTGGCATCCGCGGCGACCAGCATCACCTGATAGTGCTGGGCCGTTTCGACGAACCGGTTCGCTTCCGCGAACACATCGACAGGCCCGGCGACGTCGAGTGCCTGTACGCCCGGAAAGATCGCAATCGCGACACTCGGCATCGATTCATCTCCTCGAAAGATCGATTACTGCGAACTGGCAGAGCACGCTGTATCTCTGGCAGCGTTGAGCGGTGCTCCGGCATTGTCTGGCCGACCTTAAGCGGCCGATACTGTAAACGACAATACCGAATGTGACATCACCCTTTCTTTTTTAAGGTGCGCACCATGAAACAGGATATCAAACCCGTTTTCGAATCTGACGAAGTGCCGTTCGCCATGAAGCAACTGACGGCGAGCGAGCGTGACGACTGGCTTGATCAGGCATTGATGGACACGTTTCCCGCGAGCGATCCGATTTCGCTGTGCGCGATCGACTGACGCGACAGGTTCACGTGTGCGCAGTTGCGGACACCGTTAAAGCGCTTGCAAGACGCAAAGGCGAGCCGAACCTCAAGACGGTTCTCCGAAGCTCAGTCGCGGCGGCCGCAGTGCGCGGCGCGCAAAAGGTCGTCGAAGACCCGTTTTGCACGCTTGCCAGCACCGTGCGCCGCATCGCGGCAAAATACGGACCGGCTCCTACTATCCGCATCTTGCGCACCGACCTATGGTTTTGAAGAACCTGCTGAGACGCCTCGATCTCACAACGCTTCAGTTATTCATTGCTGTCTACGAGGAAGGCACGCTCACGCGTGCTGCCGAACGCGAGGCGATCGCGATCTCGGCTGCCAGCAAACGTCTGCTTGAACTTGAACAGGCGGTTGGCGCCACGCTGTTTCAGCGCACCGCGCGTGGCATGACGCTTACGCCGGCCGGCGAAACGCTGCTGCATCATGCGCGGCGTGTGATGCGCGATGTCGAGAATATCGGCATCGAGCTCGCGGGCCACGCGAGTGGCGTGCGCGGTTACGTGCGCATGATGGCGAATCTGTCGGCCATCGTCGAATTTCTGCCGGAAGACTTACGCGCGTTTCTGTCGGTCAACGAGCAGATCAAGATCGACCTCGAAGAGCGGCCGAGCGGCGGTGTTGTCGAAGCGGTCGCCGACAGCCTCGCGGACCTTGGCATCTGTTCGGGCGAGGCCGATACGCGCGGCCTCCAGGCGACGCACTATCGGCACGATTCGCTCGTGGTCGTGATGCGCGAAGACCATCCGCTCGCGGGCCGCGAACGTGTCACGTTTGCGGAAACGCTGGATAGCGACCACGTCGGACTGCATTCCGCGAGTTCGATCAACGCGCGCACGCACATGGCCGCGCGCCAGGCGGGCAAGCCGCTGCGCTTGCGCATTCACGTGCCGGGCTTCGATGCGGTGTGCCGGATGGTGCAGGCCGATATGGGCGTCGGCGTCGTACCGACGAATGTTTTTCAGGTGATGGGCAAGCCGCTCGGTCTTGTCGCCGTCAAACTGGAAGACGAATGGGCCGAACGCAATCTGGTCATCGTCGTGCGTGACGCAGGTGCGCTGTCACCGGTCGGACGCTTGCTGTTCGACCATCTGCGCTCGGTCGAGAACGTCGGTTGATGGTCTGACCAATGACCTTTCGCGTATCGCGAAAGGTCATTGGTGAATAGCGGTTGGACGCTGTATCCGCGGGGCTTTTAAGCTGTCCATAACGGCTTTCAAGCATTAGGAGACAGCATCATGAGTGGCCCTCTCACGGGTATCCGCGTAGTCGAAATCGGAACCCTGATCGCCGCGCCGTTCGCTGCGCGGCTTCTGGCGGAATTCGGCGCCGAAGTGATCAAAATCGAAGCTCCCGACGGCGGTGACCCCCTTCGCAAGTGGCGCAAGCTCCATGAGGGTACGTCGCTCTGGTGGTATCTCCAGTCGCGCAACAAGAAGTCGATCTGCGTCAATCTGAAGTCGGCCGACGGCGCCGACATCGTCAAGCGGCTCGTCGCCGACGCTGACATCCTTGTCGAAAATCTCCGCCCGGGCGCGCTTGAAAAGCTGGGTCTCGGCTGGGATACGCTGCATCAGATCAACCCGAAACTGACGATGGTGCGTATTTCCGGTTACGGTCAGACCGGACCGTATCGCGACCGGCCGGGCTTTGGCGCGATCGGCGAATCGATGGGCGGGATCCGCTACACGACGGGCGAGCCGGACGGCGCGCCGGCGCGCGTCGGCATCAGCCTCGGCGATTCGCTTGCGTCGCTGCATGGCGTGATCGGCGCGCTGATGTCGGTACTGCGTGTGAAGACGGGCCAGGGCGAAGGCCAGGTGGTCGACGTATCGCTGGTCGAGAGCGTGTTCAATCTGATGGAAAGCCTGGTGCCGGAGTACGACCTGCTTGGGCATGTGCGCGAACGCAGCGGCGGCGCGCTGCCCGGCATCGCGCCATCGAATACGTATCGCACGGAAGACAATGCGTACGTGGTGATCGCCGGCAATAGCGATCCGATCTTCAAGCGGCTGATGCAGGTAATCGGCCGCCCCGACCTCGCCGGCGATCCGGCGCTTGCGCGCAACGACGGACGCGCCGCGCAAAGCGCGATGCTCGACGCGGCGATCACCGCGTGGACCTCGCACCATTCGACCGAAGACGTACTGGCCGCGCTCGAGCGCGCGGAAGTACCGTCGGGCCGCATCTACTCGGTGGCGGACATCGTCAATGATCCGCACTATCAGGCGCGTGAGATGTTGTTGCGGGCGCAACTTCCCGGCGGCGCGTCGGTGAAGATGCCCGGGATCGTACCGAAGCTCTCGGACACACCGGGTGAAGTGCGCTGGAGCGGCCCGAAGCTCGGCGAGCACACCGAAGGCGTGCTCGCGCAACTGGGGTTCGCACCTGACGACATCGAGCGGCTTCGCCGCGAAGGAGCAGTGCAATGAGCGATGTTCAATACGACAAACTGATCGTGCAGGAAGTATCGCCACGCGACGGTCTGCAAATCGAAAAGACGTGGGTCGATACGCCGGACAAGGTCGCGCTGATCGATGCGCTGTCGAGCGCGGGCTTCTCGCGTATTGAAGCGGGTTCGTTTGTCTCGCCGAAAGCGATTCCGGCGTTGCGCGACGGCGAAGCGGTGTTCCATCGGATCCGGCGCAATCCGGATGTGATCTACGTCGCGCTGGTGCCGAACCGGCGCGGCGCGGAACGCGCGCTCGAGTCGCGCGCCGACGAGCTAAACCTGGTGATGTCCGCGAGCCAGACGCACAACCTCGCGAATATGCGAATGACGCGCGATCAATCCCTCGCCGCATTCGCGGAGATCGTCGAGCTCACGCGCAACGCGCAGGTCACGCTGAACGGCACGGTTGCGACCACGTTCGGTTGTCCGTTCGAAGGCAAGATCGACGAAGACCTCGTGATGTCGATTGTCGACAAATATCTCGAGCTCGGTTTTCAGGGCATTACGCTCGCGGACACGACCGGCATGGCCAATCCTCGCCAGGTTGCGCGCATCGTGAAACGTGTGCTCGGCCGCATTCCCGCCAGCGCGTTGACGCTGCATTTCCATAACACGCGCGCCCTTGGCCTCGTGAACGTGATGGCCGCGTATGACGTAGGCGCGCGCCGTTTCGACGCATCGCTCGGTGGCCTCGGCGGTTGTCCGTTCGCGCCGGGTGCGTCCGGAAATATCTGCACCGAGGACCTCGTGAACATGTGCGAGGAAGTGGGCATTCCGCACGGCATCGATCTCGACAAGCTGATCACGCTATCGCGCACGTTGCCGGCGCTGCTGGGCCACGAGACATCCGGGCAGGTGGCGAAAGCCGGCCGCAACAAGGACTTGCATCCGGTGCCGGACGGCATCGTCTGCATGTGAGCGATATCGCAAAGCCGCAACACCGATTCGAACCCCTGACAATCCGAACGAGAAAGTTTCGAACAACATGCACGACCGGAAGGCATCACGCTTGATCCGGCACGGAGACGCAAATGAGTGATCTAGGCGCAGTAGCAGCAGACAAACAGACAACAAGTATTGAAGATGCGACGGCGCTGATTCGCAAGGTCGCATGGCGGCTGATGCCGCTGATCATGATCTGTTATCTCTTTGCGTTCTTCGACCGGATCAACATCAGTTTTGCGAAGTTCCAGCTGCAAAGCGATCTCGGCTTTTCGAATACCGCTTACGGTCTGGGCGCGAGCCTGTTCGTGGTCGGGTATGTGATCTTCGAAGTGCCGAGCAATATGCTGCTCTTCAAGGTCGGCGCGCGGCGCTGGATTGCTCGCATCATGATCTCATGGGGGCTGGCAACCTCCGCGATGGTGTTCGTGCATACCGAATGGCAGTTCTACGGTCTGCGTTTCGTGATCGGCGCGATGGAAGCGGGGTTCGCGCCTGGCGTGCTGTATTACCTGACGCTGTGGTTTCCGCAGAGTTTCCGCGGCCGCATTACATCGCTGCTGTTTCTCGCGTCCGCGTTCTCCGGATTGTTCGGCGCACCGCTATCGGGTCTCGTGCTCGGCAATATGGATGGCGTGTTAGGCATTCGTGGCTGGCACTGGCTGTTTTTGCTCGGCGGCCTGCCTTGCATCGTGCTGGGCTTGCTCGTGCTGAAAGTGCTGAAGGATCGCGTCGAGGATGCGAACTGGCTGACGCCGCAGGAAAAGCTCTATCTGTCGAGCCAAATCGAAGGGCAGGCGCAGCAGAAGCATCATGGCCAGTCGTTGAGCGAAGCGATCCGCACGCCGGGTTTCCTGACGCTTGGTCTGGTTTATTTCCTGATTCAGGTCGCGTCGTATGGCCTCAACTTCTGGGCGCCGCAGTTGATTCGCAGCGCCGGCACGCAAAGTCCGACGATCATTGGGCTGTTGACCGCGATTCCCTATATTTGCGGCGCGGTGTGCATGGTGGTGGTGGGACGCATCTCCGATGCGACCGGCGAGCGCCGCAAGTTCGTCGCGGGCTTGCTCTTGATGGCGACGATAGGCTTCTTTGCGGCAGGCATTTTCGACAAGCAGACGGTGTTTCTGGTGATCGCCCTTGCGGTGATGGGCGCCGGCGTGGTGGCGTCGATTCCGGCGTTCTGGGCATTGCCGCCGAAGCTCGTGACGGGTGCGGGCGCGGCGGGCGGTCTTGCGCTGATCAATACGCTCGGCCAGCTAGGCGGCATCGTGAGCCCGGTGATGGTCGGCCGCATTCGCGACGTGACTGGAAGCACGACGCCGGCACTGTATGTGATCGGGTGCATGAGCCTTGTCTGCGCGGCGATCCTGATGTTCGGTTTGCCGGAAGCGCTGCGCAGGAAAGATCACACGACACGATGACCAAGAAGCGCTTGCCCGCCGTGCACACTACCATGCGCATGTCGGGCAAGCCGATGACCGGTGAACTGGCGGCTTCTCAGACGGACTATCGGCGCGCCACGTCGTTCAGAAAGCCGGACACCCTCGCGAGCCCGGCTTCCAGCACCGCGCGGCTATTCGTATAGCCGATGCGCACATAGCCTTCCATATCGAGCGCACTACCCGGCGTAAACATCACGCCGGTCTTTTCTACCAGCGCGACGCAGAAATCACGCGAGCTCATGTCCACATCGACGCGCACCAGCGCGGTCGTGCCGGACTTCGGCTTTACATACGACAGCGCAGGCTCCGCCTGCACCCATTGGTCAAGCAGCGCGAGGTGGGTGCGCAGAATGCGGTGATTGCGTTCGAGCAGCGCATCGCGATGCTCAAGCGCGATCGATGCGAGCAGATCGTTCAGCATGCCGACGCTGATCGTGTTGTAGTCGCGATGCGTGCGCACGCGAGCGATCAGGTCGACGTCCGCCGCGATCCAGCCGACGCGCAGCCCGGCGAGCGACCACGTCTTCGACATGCTGCCGGTGCTGATCCCCTTCTGGTACAGGTCCGCGATCGACGCTGTAAAACCGTTGCCGTGCTGGTCGGTGCCGCGATAGACCTCGTCGTTGAGCACATATGCACCGCATGAACGCGCGATTTCCACGAGCTGCTCGAGAAACGGCTGATCCATCAGCGAGCCGGTCGGGTTGTTCGGATTGTTGATTGCGATCACGCGCGTTCTGTTCGTGACCATGCGCTTCAGTTCGTCGAGGTCCGGCAGGAAGCCGTTTTCTTCACGCAGCCGCAAAATGTCGACCTGCGCGCCGTAGCTCTCCGGAATCGAATAATGTTGCTGATAGGTCGGCAGCACCGAAATCACATGATCGCCCGGTTCGACGAGCGTTTCGTAGACCAGCGCATTCGCACTGATTGCGCCGTGCGTGATCAGCACGTTTGGCACGCTCTGCTGTTCGTAGAGCGATGCGATGTTCGCGCGCAACCGCTCGGTGCCGTCGATCGCGCCGTAGGTCAGCTTCATCGGCAGGATTTCGGCGAGCAGTGCGTCTTCTTTGCCCGCGATGCGCAGCAATTCGCCGACCGTTAGCGATTCGACGCAGGTTTCCGCGAGATTCAGCTCGCAGCGGTGCTCATACAGATCCATCCAGCGTTCGACACCGAATTCACGGATTTGCATCGACAGTCCCCTGTGTTGAAGTTCTCGAACGCTGCCGGGCCGTGTGCGCGCACGTTTGCGCGGCTGCACCGCGCGATGGACTAGGCGGCGCCCAGTACCGCGCGATAGATGATCGGCGCCGTGCCGACCGCTTCGCGAAAGCGATGGCTGAAGTGGCTCGCATTCGCGTACCCGCATTGCGCGGCGACGTCGGCAAGCGGCAGCGCGGTGGTGCGCAACAAGCCACGCGCGCGTTCAATGCGTTGTTGCGCGATCCACGCGTGCGGGGGTAGTCCGAACGACACTCTGAACATCCGCGAAAGATGATACTCGGACAGATTCGCAACACCTGCGAGTTCACCGAGCGTCAGCGCTTGCGTGAGGTGCGTGTCGATGTAGTCGCGCAAGCGCCGGCGCGTCGCCACCGCCAGGCCGCCTTTGAGCACCGCGCCCGAGCGGCTCACACCCTGCGAGCGCAGCAGCAACGACAGCACCTCGTGTGCGGTTTCGTTCGCACGCAACCGGTCGTCGGCGTCGTCCCACTGGCCGTTCAGCAGCGACTGGCACAGTCGCGCGATGCGTGGATCTTCGAAGTACGTACGGTCGGCGAGCGTCAGCTCGCGCGGCTCGCGGTCCAGTTCGCGGATCGCGCGCTGCGTGAAATGCTCGGGCAAGAAATACAGATGCACGAAATGCATCTGGCCGCGCACCCACCAGCGCGACTCATGTTCGCCGGGCAGTGCGCACAGACGGCTGGGCGCGCCGTAGCGCCCCGGCATCCGTTGCCGCTCGGTTCGATGGCCGCCGTCAAGATAGCACGACAACGTGTGATGGCCCGGCTTCTCATAGACCGTTTCCGCCACTTCGGTTTCGCGCGACCACTCCGCCACGGCGAGCTGATCGCCGAGCCATGCGAAACGGTCGAGGGTTGCGTCGGACGTGGCCAGCGTGTTGCAGATCGACTGGATGCCGAACGGCGGATCAAGTGGATCGGCGGCGACAGGGAACGAGACGAAGTTCGCGGATGACGGCACGAGACGGTAGCGAAACGCGGTTTCGACAGGAGTGAACAGCACTCAGTATAAAACGCGCGGCGGATTCGCATGGCGGAGGGCAGTGAAAGTGCGCAATTCCGGACAAGTCGCGCCCGATTTGCCCCGAAAACGTGCAATTTGCAGCGGCTCGCTGCCGGTACGCACGGGGAACGCGCAACGTCGGGCGAGATGTCGAAAATGCCAAAGTGCGCAATTTCGGACACGCGACATGACGAGCGCCGTCGCATAGTCGGGGCCGTTACTTTCTTACGTAGGCGGTTTCGATGAATCTTCTGCTCTATGCGGTCACGGTGGTGATCTGGGGCACCACGTGGATCGCGATCAAATGGCAACTGGGCGACGTGCCGCCGCCGGTGTCGATTGCTTACCGATTCTGGCTGGCCGCGGCCGTGCTGTTTGTGCTGCTGGCGGTGATGCGCCGTCCGCTGCGCCCGCCGCGCGAGGCGTGGAAGTATCTGATCGCGCAGGGGCTCGCGCTGTTCTGCGTGAATTTCCTGTGCTTTTACTACGCGGAGCGCACCGTCCCGAGCGGCCTCGTGGCTGTGGTGTTTTCGACCGCGCCGTTGTTGAACTCCATTAACAGCCGCATTTTTCTCGGTCGGCCGCTGCAACCCGCCGCGATCGCCGGTGCGGTGTTCGGCTTCCTCGGCATCATCTGCCTGTCGGTGCCGGAAATCGCCGGGCATCTCGGCGATCACGCAGTCTGGATCGGCCTTGCAGTCACGTTTGCGGGCACGATGTGCTTCTCGGTCGGTAACCTTCTGTCGAGCCGGATGCAGGCGATGGGCTTGCATCCACTCGTCACCAACAGCTGGGCGATGTTGATCGGCGCGGCGGTGCTGACGGTCGGCAGCGCGGTCGCCGGCCTGTCGTTCGTGCCGCAGACCGATGCGCGATATGTCGGCGCGCTCGTTTATCTGGCGGTGCTCGGGTCGGTAGTCGGATTCACTGCGTATCTGACGCTGGTCGGCCGGATCGGTCCGGAGCGCGCCGCATATTGCACGGTGCTGTTTCCGTTCGTTGCGCTGGCGGCATCGACTGTGTTCGAAGGCTACCGGTGGTCACCGCTGGCGGTGATCGGGCTCGCGCTGGTGGTGCTCGGCAACCTGGTTGCGTTTGGCGCGGTGCCGCGTCTTCTGATCCGGCGCAGGGGAATCTTATAGTGCCAAATGGGTGCAATTACTCGCCAGAATATAATCGGGTCCGCATTAAAATCGAGCGAAATGTCATATCAAAGGGTCAAATAACTTTTCCGACGGCATAAGCTAATACAGAAGAAGTAAAAGCAAAACATCTATTAGAACGGTATTTCAGTCATTTTGAATTGATTTGTGGTCCGTCGCTTGCGGCTATTCTACTGACGAATTCGGGTATTGCTGAAATCCAGTGTCATGCGCAATGGATTTAAAAGCTTTCACCTGAATTTCGTTCGATCACCCCCGCAAGGATGCAGACCGTGAAAGTTTTCTCTCGCGTGGCCGCAGGGCTGCTGGTATTAAGCAGCTTCGGCCCCATTAACTGTAGCGCGCAGTCCCAATTGAATCACACGACTTCCTGGCTTGGTAATTCATTTGGATTTGGAGACGGTAAATGGATGCAGCAGGACATTCAGGCCATTAATGTGTCGCCGGATGGCACTGTCTATGTCAATTGCGGCTGGGACGAAAGCGGCAGCGAAATCGCCGCCTATAAAAATGGGGACAAGCTTGCCGTAGGCGGTGCGACACACGGCTGGGGTGCCGGCGGCGGCGAAGCGATCACATCGAATCACACGTACCTGTATGCGGCGATGACGATCGGCAACCAGAACAACTCGCTGGCCGGCGCCGACTATCCGGCGAAGGGGCAGCAGTGGTACGGCGTCACGCGCCGTCTGGTCAGCAATATTGCGCAGGGGGCGCCGTTTGCTGGGGGCATCGCGAATAGCGCGAATGCGACCAGGAACAGCTTCCTCGCCGTCGATACCGTGGCGACCGGCGTCGATGCCGGTATTCGCGGACTCGCGGCCACCGACAAGGAACTCTACGTATCCGACCAGTACGCGGACCAGGTGATCGTGTACGACGCGAACACGATGCAGCGCCTGCGCTCGTTTAACGTGGCTTCGCCGGGCCGCATTGCGATCGATACGGATTCGACGCTATGGATCATCACCGGCGCGATGACAGGCCATCCGGCGGTGGCACACTATTCGCCGACCGGCGCGCCGATCGCCGGCGCACCGGTGCTGATCGCCGGCGTGGTCCCGACCGACGTCGCGATCGCGCCATCCGGCCAGCTGTTTATCTCCGACAATGGCCCGAATCAAACCATCCTGATCTACAACAAGACCGCGAGCGGACAGACCCAGCAGATAAACGGTCTCGGCACGTCACGCGGGGTGTTCCATACCGGCGGCTCGACGCAGGCCGGCAGCTTCAACGGCATAACCGGCATCGGCTTCGATCAGACCGGGAATATCTATGTCGGGCAGAACAGCGAAGGACCGCGTTCGCTGGGCTCCGCATCGGTCGGCTCAGGCGCGGTGCTGCAAGCGTTCATCGGTGTATCGCGTTCACTCGCGTGGGAACTCGACGCGCTCACGTTCGTTGATAGCGCAACCTTCGATCCGGCATCCGAGAACACGATCTATACCGGCTCGAAGATCTTCACAATGGACTGGAGCAAGCCGACCGGGCACCAGTGGACGTATTCCGCGTTCACCGTCGACCGTTTCACGTACCCGGACGATCCCGAGTTGCATATCGGTCGCGACGTGCGTGGCGAACCGATGCTGCGGCGGCTGAATGGAGGTAAGCCGTATCTGTTTGCGCTCGATCCGTATTCGAGTCAGCTGTTTATCTATCGGTTCGACTCTGCGCACGGCAATGTCGCGATTCCGTCGGGCATGTTTGCGGAGTTGCCGATCGCGGGCGGCTATCCGGCGAATCAGCCGGCTGTCGGCGAATGGATGTGGCGCGACACGAATGGCAACGGCAGTGTCGATGCGAATGAGTTCACCGGCAATCCGTCGACGGGAAGTCTGATCGGCAACAGCTTTATGTCGGTCGATTCACTGGGCAACGTGTGGTTCGCGACGCCGGTCAGCGGAATTCGCGAACTGCCGCTGCAAGGTTTCGACACGGTTGGCAATCCGATCTACCAGTACACGGCTGCGAAAACGTGGCCGATGCCCGCCGGATTCAATCGACTCGGCCGCGCGCTGTATGTGCCTGAAACCGACACGATGTACGTAACGGGCTTCACGCCGGCCATTCCGTGGAATTCGTCGCTGTGGAAAGAGGCGGGCCCGGTCATGGCGCGCTATGACAACTGGAGCACCGGCAATCCGGCGCCACGATATGTGACACCGTTGTCATGGAACACGGCGTCCAATCCACCGATTACGACAGTCGCAGTGGCGACAGCGGGCAACTACGTGTTCGTCGCGGAGCTCTATACGCAGAAAATCCACGTCTACGACGCGAACACCGGACAGGAAGTCGGATTCATGACGCCGGGCGCGACGGTCGGCAAGACAAGTGGGCAGGTCGACGTCAAACTGGGTATCAGCGCGACGCTGCGCTCGAACGGCGAGTACGACGTGCTGGTCGAAGACGATGCGCGCGCAAAGATTCTCGTGTATCAGTGGCATCCTTGAACACGCGTGGACGGCCGCGCGCGATCGGTATATAACGAAATGAACCCTTTTGATCAACGATGGATTAACGGAAACGGAACACCACCATGACCGGCGATGCTCCTGAAAAACGGCCCGAGGGCGACACGCCCGATATGAAACATCTCGACGCTGCGGTCACGCATGTGGGCGAGATGGTATCGTCCGGCAACATCGCGGCAAGCGCGGCGCGCGGCATTCTGTACAGTCTGATCGAGACGCTCGGCACACTGGTCGGCGACCCCGACCTGCCCGAGCACGCTCGCTCGGGCTACGAAGGTTTGCTGGAGACCGCGCGCGAATTGCGAGCCAAGGTCGAACATTGACCGGCACTGACCGGCGCAGCGGCTATAGCTTAAGCGTGACGCGGTCCGCACGGACCGCGTCACGCACGCGTTAGCAACGCATTACGCGCCGAGCGCGACCATTTCTCCTTTCTGCGTCGCGAGCATCTGATGGATCTGCGCGACCACGGCCGCACCTTCACCCACTGCCGCCGCGACGCGCTTCGTCGATCCGGCACGCGCGTCGCCGATCGCATACACGCCTTCGACCGTGGTCACCAGATCGCAGGCGGAGTCGGCGCCGGTCAACACAAAGCCCTTCGCATCGAGTTGTACGCCGCAGGTGCGCAGCCATGCGGTATTCGGATCGGCGCCGGTGAAGAGGAATAGATGCCGCGAGTCGAAACGGTCTTGCCCGGTCGGCAACGGCGCCTTCAGACCGATTGTCGACAGTCCACTCTCGTCTGCATCGAGCCAACCGATTTCCGTGTGCGGATGCACGGTCACGTTCGGCAGCGAGCGGATCCGGTCGATCAGATAGCGCGACATCGTCGATTCGAAGCCGCTGCGTCGGATCAGCACGTGAATGTGCGCGCAATGCGACGCCAGATAGACGATGCCCTGTCCCGCCGAGTTGCCGCCGCCGACCACCACCACGTCCTGGTGTTTGCACAGCTTCGCTTCGACCGGCGACGCCCAGTAATAGATGCCGCGACCGTCGAAACGGTCGAGCCCTTCGATTGCGGGGCGCCGGTAGACCGCGCCGCTCGCAATCACCACCGACTGCGCGCGCACGCTGCCGGTCCGAATGCCGGCGTTGCAAGTCAATTCGAGCCGGTGCGGCCGCTCGTCGCAATGCAGCGCCTTCACTTTGAGCGGAATCGCAACGTGCGCGCCGAACTTCTGCGCCTGCACGAACGCGCGCCCGGCGAGCGCCTGGCCGGAGATGCCGGTCGGAAAGCCGAGATAGTTCTCGATGCGCGAGCTCGCGCCGGCCTGGCCGCCCGGTGCGCGACTGTCCAGCACGATCACCGACAGGCCTTCGGATGCCGCATAGACCGCGGTAGCGAGTCCGGCCGGGCCCGCGCCGACGATCGCGACGTCGTACACATGCTTTTCGTCGAGGTCGGGCAGCAGGCCGAGGCACGATGCGAGTTCCGGATCGGTCGGGCGGCGCAGTACAGTGCCGTCCGGGCAGATCACGAGCGGCAGGTCTTCCGGCTTCGCGCCGAATTGTTCGATCAGGGCCAGCGCCTGTTCGTCGCGCTCGTTGATGACCGAGTGCGGATGGCCGTTGCGCGACAGGAAGCTTTGCAGCGCGACGAGCCGTGCGTCGTAGCTCTTGCCGAGCAGAATCGGGCCGCCGGCGCCTTTCTCGATCAGCGCCACGCGCCGTAGAATCAGCGCGCGCATAATGCGCTCGCCAAGTTCGGCTTCCGCGACGATCAGCGCACGCAGGCGTTCCGGCGTGATGAGCACCGCACTGACCGGCTCCATCGCGAGCCCGTCGACCAGCGACGGCTTGCCCGACAACTGGCCGACTTCCGCGAGGAACTGCCCCGACCCTTCATGTTCGACGACCAGATGCTCGCGACCCAGCCCGTCGTGCTGCGTAATACGTACCGAACCGGACAGCATCACAAACATGCCGGGGCCCAGATGGCCCGTGCGGAACAGATATTCGCCGGCGTGCCAGTGATACAGGTCGCCAAAGCGCCTCACGCGTTCGATTTCGGCGGCCGTCAGCTTGGGGAACATCTGGTGGCGCCGTGTCGACAGCGTCGAGTACGGCGCCTCCGCGACGACTTCGCTGCCTTGTGTTTCACCATCGCGGGTTGCTACCAGCATCGGACCGCTCCTTACGTCGATTGCGTGAATCAGGAATGGGTGGGGCCAATCAGACCTTCTTGCCGCGGCGGTCCGACGATCGATGCGCGGACGCCGCGGCGATATTACACGGCTTTCGGCGAGATGCCGATGTCATCGACGGGCGGCGGCGGCTCGTCTTCCAGCGACTCGAGCTGCCGGCCCGCGTCGCGCCACGCGTCGAGGCCGCCACGCAGCGGTAGCACGTCGGTGAAGCCCTTGTCGGTCAGCGCCTTCGCCATCCAGGCCGCGGACACCTCGTTCGGACATGAGCAATAGATGACGAGTTTCTGGGTGCGCGGATAGGTCGCGAGAATCTCGTCGAGCTGCCGTTCATCGGCAAACTTCGAGCCGGGGATCACAAAAGGATCGAGTTTGCGCTTCTCTTCCGAACGGATGTCGAACAGGACAGGCGACTCTTTTTTCAGCATAAGATCGTATAGCTCGTCGACACTCATGCGTGCCGAGGCGAGCTTTTTGATCAGCGCGCGTCGGCGCGTCCAGCGATATCCGGCATAAAGCAGCAGCAATCCGACGACGATCAGCGCGGTTACCTTGCCGAGCCGGCTGGCTTCGGAGAACAGCATATCGAGCTGTTGAGCGAACAGCGCGCCGAGCGTCAGGCCGAGACCGGACCACAGCGCGGCGCCAATGCTGTCGTAGGTCAGGAACGTGCGGTACGGTGTTCCCATCGCGCCAGCCATCGGAATCGACACGATTGACAGGCCCGGTACGAACTTCGCGACCGCCAGTACGCGCACGCCCCAGCGGCCGAAAAACCGCTCGGTCTTCTTCACGCACGAGTCGCGCGACAGCGACAGCTTGCACAGCGTCTTCAGCGTGTTGCCGCCGTAGATGCGCCCGGCGACAAACCACGCGCTATCGCCGATCAGCGTGGCGAAGATCGCCAGCACCAGCACTGAAACCAGTTGTGTTCCCACAGTCGCGGGATTCATTGCGGCCATCGCGCCGAACAGCACGAGGGAGGGCATCGCGGGCACGGGCAACCCGATCGACGCAGCGAGCACATTGACAAACACCAGCGCCGGCCCGTATTGCTCGACTAGATCATGTAGCATCGGTTTACTTTCCGCGGCATTTCAAGCCGCAGCAATTGCGTCAGGTGAGGTAAGAATTATGGACGCATTTCCGCTGCGTGCAAGCGAGCCACGCAAGCGCCCGCCCGCATTGGAAGCAGCTTTGGGAGCCAATCTTGCAGAGTGCGCCGGCCTGGCGACCCGCATTCGGTGCTTCAGCCACGCAAATTCAGCCCCGACAGCGCGAAGGCAGCGGAAAAGCAACGAAAAGACGACCGGGAAAGCGACGGGAAAATCATGCAACGCTCGGTTGCATCTGTCGTACGGCCGACGGGCCGTACGACAAAAGACGATCAGGGGACGACTGACCGAAACGCAACGGAAAAAGCACAACGGACTGCGCAGAAGCGGCTCGCGAATGCGGCGCCGCGAGTAGGTCAGGTTCCTTGCCGATGATGGTTGTGCTGCTCTCCCGGGAGTTCGGCGCCATGCGCGCGGATTGCCGCGATCAATTCGGCCGGGGTGATTTCATAACGCACCTCGCGGTGGATGCCCGGTTTGCGTTCGTCGACCTCGACCAGAAGAATGCCTTTACCGTCTTCTGTCGCTTCGAGCCGCAGCGTGCGCATTTCGCGCCCGGACGCGTCGTCGTACTCGGTGAGCAGGGCCATAGACCCGGAAGACCCGGTGGTGCGCATCGAAAATTTCCTCATCCGTTATAGAACAAGCATTGTACGGGGACCTTCACCGTTCTGTCGCGCGGCCCGGCAGACTCTGCGCGGCGCGGGTCGCGTGAAATGCCGAAGCCAGTTTAACGCGACTTCGCGCACCGGCCATTGCATTTTTTGTGCCCTGATGCAGTGCGCGTTGCGGCGTCTCATCGGGCGGACGCTGCCCGCGGATCCATCGCGCTGATGCACAACACGAGTTTGTCGCAGTCGTAACGGACGCTCAGTGGATTGCGCACGCACTGCATATGGTGCGGTTTCGCTGCGGCGCTTGCGTCGGTGAGATGAGCCTAGCATTGTTCGATGACCGTTCCTGGAAGGTCCATACAGTCGACGCATCGTGCGGCATCGCCATGTCAGATGACTCGCGCGAAAGAGGGCAGGAAAATTCTGCCGGATAGTCGACGTTTAGGTATTTATTGCTCGTTATGCCCGATTCACATAGCCGCTCGCCGGCGGCAATCCGTCGTCCTACGTACGTTCCGGCGCGCAAAAAATAGCCCGTCCACCAGGGACGGGCCGCTAAAACGCCGTTGTTACTCGGGTCAGCCGGCCCGCACACACTTCGGGGCGCTGACGGTTCTCATGCTGACGGGTCAATAACTATTTGTCGAGGTGGGGCTTACGCCGATCCATCAGACATTAGATGCCTGGTGCACCGAAACGATCTACACTGGTGGCACCCATTGCCCGCGAACGGTGGTGCTCACGCAATCGTTTGCATGCGAGCGAGACGCGCACCCTGCCGGGGCGTACTTCAACAGGCGATGCGATGCCAAACATTCTCGACCGCACGCACGAATCGCTCGCCGACGCATTCGCGTCGCTGGCGGCGAATGCGCGGCGCCAGCAGCGTTTGTACTTCGCGACGCTGATCATCCTGATATCGATCGTCGCGTTTTCGATGCTGCTGCTCGCGGTGCTGGCCATCGACAAACAGCTCGACCTGCAACGCCGGACCAGCGCACAGAATGCGGCCGACGTGTCGTTGCTGCTGCATCGTGCCGCATCGTTTCTTGTGCGAACCGAATTGACGGTGCAGTTCTATCGTCAGACGCGAGACGTGCATCACGCGCCTGACGAACTGGTTCGTCAGATCAGCGAATCTGGGGTTGCGCTCAGCCATTCTTCGACGCTGGGTATTCCGTTCAGCATCGTCGTGTCCGACGCAACCCGGGCGGCCTGGCACGCGGATCTCAGCACGCAGTTGTGGCGGCTCACGGAAGCCGCCGACGCGACGCTCGCGACGCGTGAAGCATTCGAATTGCCGTACCGCGCATTTCTGATCGGGCTCGATGACGACTACGCGGCAATCCTACCGGCCATCGATCCCGCCGCCGATCCGCACGCGCCGCCGCTCGACGCCGGTCTGGCGGCGACATTGCGGGATACGCTGCTTCGCGAGCTGGCGGCACAAACGGGAAAACGCACACTCGCGAAAGGCGATCATGTGCTGGTCGGCCCATACAGTGACCCGCTAAGCGGCGCGCCGGTCGTCAGCACGTTGAGCATCCAGTCCGCGGATGGCGCGCCTGCCGTGCTGATCGCGATGACGCTCCCCACCAGCGGATTGCTCGCCGGCGTTCGCCAACCCGCCGGTTCGACCACGGTGTTGCTGCGCTCGATCGGCTACCGGCCGATCGCATCGACCTCGCCGCATGCGACGTCGACGATCGGATGGTTGCGCGAACTCGCTGCACGAACGCCGCCCGGGGGTGTGCGCCAAACGTGGCGCGGCGTAGTGTTCGTCGATGCGGCGACGCATCGGAACGGGCTGCTTGTCAGCTATATCCCGTGGCGTGCCGTGTTCGCGGCGACGGCATTGCAGCTGGGCGCGATCCTGGGTTTCGGGCTGTTGCTGATCGCCGGGATGGTGTTCGCCGCGAAGTTCTGGGGCATGCGGCTGCTGCGCAAGTGGCATGACGAGTCGCTGCATGCGCTGCAGAGCGAGACGATCAACCATATCGTCGTGAGTGCGACGCCGGTCGGGCTGTGCATCGTCAGACAGCGTGACTTCTCGGTGATGGCGGCCAACCAGCTTGCGCGCGGCATGTTGCATCTCGGCAATGCGGCGGGTTTGCCGCCGCATATTGCAGCCGCTTATACGGAACGCAGCCTGAGCCCGTCTGCTGCCGTGTCGCCGCTTGCGGATAAGGATGCCGGTAAGGATACCGATACCGGTCGGCAGCCGGCGCACAAACAGGGTGAGTTCATCGTGCCCGCGCTTGCGGGGCGACCCGACGGGGCCGATGCGCAAATGCTGCAGGTCAACTACCAGGCTGCGCGGCACGAGCGCGAAGACGTGCTGTTCTGCTCGATTCTCGACATCTCCGCCCGTCACCGGCTCGGCGAGCAGTTGCGCGCGGCGCAACGCGAAACCGAAGCGATGATGCGCACCCAGAGCAATTTTTTCGCGGCGATGAGCCACGAGATCCGCACGCCGATGAACGCACTGCTCGGCAATCTCGAACTGTTGTCGCGCAGCCCGGGCCTCGAGCAGCACGAGCAGCGGGTGCGTGCGGTCGGCATCGCGGCCGACAGCTTGCGCCGCATCGTCAACGATATCCTGGACTTCTCGAAGATCGACGCCGGCATGATGAAGCTGGTCGACGAACCGTTCAACCCGCTCGATGCGCTCGAAAGTCTCGCACTGTCGTACGCGCCGCTTGCAGCAGGACGGCCGCTGAATTTTCATGCGTACCTGTCGCCGGCTTTGCATCGCTGCTGGCGAGGCGACCGTACGCGCGTCGTGCAGATCGTCAACAACCTGCTGAGCAATGCCTTCAAGTTCACATCGAGCGGCCGGGTGGTCTTGAGCGCGCACGTACGTTATGACGAAGAAGGCGACGCTTCGCTGGTCTGCCGTGTCAGCGACTCCGGGATCGGCATGGACGCGCAACAGGTCGCGCGGATCTTCAAGCCGTTTGTGCAGGCTGAGCCTGGCACGGCGAGCCGCTTCGGCGGAACGGGCCTCGGCCTGTCGATCTGCGTTCGGCTGTGTGAATTGATGGGTGGGAAGATTGCAGTCGAGAGCGTGCAGGGTGTTGGCAGCGCATTCACGGTGACCTTGCCGCTTCGTGCATACCCTGAAGACGAAGCCGGCGGAGCGGCAAATCGCGGCGCGTTATCTGAACCGCGCACCGCGCGCGGTGCCGCATCCGTACTCTGCCAGGAGCCGGCAGCGGCCGAATGGCTCGACGAAGTACTGACACAGCGAGGCTGGCAGCCAACCTGCGTGACCTCGCCCGATGCGGCGAGCACATGGCTGCGCGTGAATCGGCCGGCGTTCATGATCGTGACGGCAGAGTACCGCGACGACGTGATAGCGCAATTGCGCGCATCGATGCCGGACGCGACGGCAGCGATTATATGGATGACGCGCGACGGCCCGCTGAGTCCGGGCGTGCGCGGTGATCGGGTGTTCGAAGTCAGCGAGTTTAGCCAGCATGCGCTGGCCGCGGCGATTGAGCTTGCGGTGAACGGAGTCGAGCGCGGCGGGACGGCCACCGGCATCGGCACCGCGCACGACGCCGCATCGCTCGACCACACATCGCTCGACCACACATCGCACGTAGCCGCCGAGCGCGTCCGGCCAACTGCGTCATCCGCATTGAGCGGCCTACGCATACTGGTTGCCGAAGACAATCCGCTGAACCGTACGCTCGTCGCCGACCAACTGACGACGCTTGGCTGTGTACCGACCGTCGTCGGAGACGGCAAACAGGCGCTGGCAGTTCTTGCGCAGGCCGAAGCCGATCTCGTGCTGACCGACATCCATATGCCCGTGATGGACGGTTACGCGCTGATGGCCGCATTGCGCGATACCTGGCCGTCGCTGCCGGTCATCGCATTCAGCGCGGTCACCGGTGCCGAGCAGACACTGGAATGGCGGCAGCGCGGCTTTGCCGGCTGCATTCCGAAGCCCGCATCGCTGCAGCAATTGCAGGCAGCTCTGCTTGCGCTGCGCGAAGGGGCGCACGATTTGCCGCCACACGCCGCGTATGACAGTCGCCACTCATCGGACGCGGCGGCGCCCGACACACTCGACGCCGTAGACAAGTCTCTCTATCTTGCGATGCTGAAGGACCATCTGAGCACCGACTTGCCGAGGCTCGCGGGCATCGTCGATGCCTGCGACCGTACAGCATTGCGCGATTGGGCGCACAGCGCCGGCGGTGCGTTCCTGATCGTGCGCGAGCCGCAGTTCGCCGACCAATGTCGCGAACTGCAGCGCATGTGCGATGCAGCGGACACGTGGACACCTGCGATCGCACACTATGCGCTGGCGCTGCACGATGGACTGCGCAGTCATTTCGGACTTGATGAACCGTCGTTGCACTGATGTTTTTTCGCCGATTGCGCAACGACACGCACAGCGCTCGCGATTAACATAAGGCACAACCATAAGGAACTGCCTGTGCCCGCGGAAAAAATCAACAACAGCAATCAAGCCGTCGCGCATTCATTTGCGTTCGTCGCCTGTGTGACGTGCGCCGTATCGACCGCTCACGCGCAAAGCAGCGTGAATCTGTACGGCGAAATCGATGCAGGTCTCGCGTACTTCAGCAACATCGGCGGCCACGCGTCCTATCAGGCGACGAGCGGCCTGGTCGATGGGAGCTTCTGGGGTCTGCAGGGCACTGAAGATCTAGGCAATGGCAACAAGGCCATTTTCCGGCTCGAAAGCGGCTTTTCGACGACCACCGGCGAAAGCCTCGACGATCATCCGCACTATGTGGGGCTCGCGAACGACAGCTTCGGCACACTGACGCTGGGCCACCAGTACGACCTGATTCACGATTACTTCGCGCCGTTTACGCTGACGGGCGGCGCCGGCGGCACCGCATTCGCGCATCCATTCGATAACGACAACGCGAACAACACCTATCTCGCGAGCAATTCGGTCAAGTATGTGAGCCCGACCCTGTCCGGCTTCAGCGCAGCCGCACTCTACGCATTTTCAAACGACGCGGGGCAGTTCGCGAATAACCGGCTTTATAACTTTGCCGCGAACTATCAGAATGGGCCATTTACCGCGGGCGCGGCGTATCTGCATGCGAACGGCCGCGGCAATACTGCGGGCGGTGCATTCGAACCGGTGCTATTGCCGGGCGCGAATCGCGATGTGTTCAATGCGTCCGTCGCGAAACAGAACACCTACGCCACGGGTGCGAGCTACGTGATCGGCGACCTGACGCTAGCCGCTGCCTGGTCGCGATCGACATTCAGCGGCGTAACCGATGCCGATTCCGGCGCCGTCGAGCCTTCAGCGGGCTTCAGCAACTATGAGGTCAGCGGCGTCTATCAGCTTATGCCGAGCCTGGTGCTAGCCGCGATGTACACGTACACGAAGGGCTCCTCCGCACATTGGCATCAGGGCGGCGTGCAGGCCGACTACGTGTTCTCGAAGCGCGCCGATGTCTATCTCGAAGCGGTCTATCAAAGCGCATCGTCCGGCGCACCCGCGATCATCAACTCAGCGGATCCCTCATCGAGCCGCAATCAGTTGCTGATCGGCACCGGCTTGCGCGCGCACTTCTAGCCGCGCACCGGGACCGGCGGCGCGCCAAGCTGCCGGTACGGCGCGGCCTTCAGGAATGCTTCGTGCGCATCGCACTGCTCGACGATGCGATCCACGGTCGGCGTGTTAGGGATCGATACGTTGAACACGCGCATCACCGCGATGATGCTCGCGAGCGAAATATCGGCGAACGTCGGCGTATCGCCGTGGCACCAGATGCCCGTGCCCGGTTCGGTGACGAGGCGTCTTTCCAGCGCGCGAATGCCCGCGCCGAACCATTGGATTTGCCATTCGCGCCAGGCCGCGAGATCGAAACCACCGCGCTCCATCAGGTAGTTCTTGACCCGTGGCACGACGAGCGGGTGCGTATCGGCGGTCAGCATCGACGAGATCGAACGGACGCGTGCGCGGCCGCGCGGGTCAGACGGCAACAGCGGCGGCGTCGGCTGTATCTCCTCGAGATATTCGAGAATCGCAAGCGATTGCGTGAGCGGCTGCTGTCCAGGTTCGATCAACGTCGGCAATGCGCCGAGCGGATTCACCTTGAGAAATTCCGGACTTTGCTGCTGACCCGCATCGAGATCGATGGTCATTTCCTGCGCGTTCATTTTCTTCAGGTTCAAAGCGACGCGCACCCGATACGTGGCCGACGAGCGCCAGAAACCGAATAGTTCAAATTGGCTGCAAACAGACATGATGGATTTCCCGGAAACAAGGTGTGAGCGTCGATAGGATAAACGCGACAGTATTTGTTTGCAGTGGTTTGTTAGGCGTCTTGTTCAACCTTTAACCTTACATTTGTACGACCTCGAAAACTGGTGGAATAAATGCGAAAGCGCCGTGTTCGCCCCATTGCGAATCTCAAGCAAAGGTAGGGTTCATGAAAGAACGACCGTTTTCGGAAGTCGGCAAACTAGCCGCAATTGGCGTGGTGGTGCTCGCGGTGGGCGGCGCCTTTGTCTATGTCGCGGGTTTCGCTGCACCGGACCGTCTGACGCCCCAACACATCGTCAATAAATTCGAAACGTACACCGGCGTGCATCCGGGCTATCGCCGCAATCATGCGAAGGGCGTCTGTGTTGCCGGCTACTTCGAAGGCAATGGCAAGGCGTCGGGCATCTCGCGTGCGGAAGTGTTCGAACCGGTGCGCACGCCGGTGATCGGCCGCTTCGCCATTCCGGGGCCGAATCCGGTCGCGCCGGATGGCGGCACGCCGGTGCGCAGTTTCGCGCTTGAGTTCCAATTGCCGAATCATGCGCAATGGCGAACCGGGATGAACAACACACCGGTGTTCGTGGTCAACACACCTGAAGCGTTTTATCAGCAGCTTGTGGCGGGCAAACCCGACCCGACGACGGGCAAGCCTGATCCGGCGAAGCTGAAAGCGTTCTTTGCCGCGCACCCGGAGACGCAGCCGTTCATGAAATGGGTGAAGGCCCATCCGCCTTCGAGCAGCTTCGCCAACGCCGCGTATTACAGCATCAACGCGTTTCGCGCGATCGACGCCGATGGCAATACGTCGTTTATCCGCTGGGCGATGGTGCCCGAAGCGGCTTATGAGCCTGCGAAGCCGAGCGGCAATGCGCCGGACTATCTTTCGGAAGAACTTTCAAACCGGCTCGCGCAAGGGCCGTTGCGCTGGCACCTGATTCTGACGGTGGCCGCGCCCGGCGATGTAACGAACGACGCCACTCAGGCATGGCCCGACGATCGCAGGCAGATCGACGCGGGGACGTTGACCATCCAGCGCGAAACTGCGCAAGCCGATGGCGATTGCCGCGACATCAACTACGATCCGACGGTACTACCCGATGGGCTGAAGCCGTCCGACGATCCGCTGCTCGCCGCGCGTTCGGCGGCTTACGCCGTGTCCTACAATCGCAGGCTTCGTGAAGAGGCTCACATGCCCGCAGGGCAGATTCCGTCGATAGAAGGTCATCAATGAAAGCAGGTCAAGCACATTTCAGTCTGCCCGCTCGCTTCTTCCATTGGCTAATGGCGCCGCTCGTGGTGGCGATGCTGTTTATCGGCGTCGGGATGGTTGCAACGGTATCGCGGCTGCATTTGACACTCATTGCGATCCATCGGCCGCTCGGCATTGCGATTTTCGTGCTGGTGGCGTTGCGCCTGATCGTGCGTATCACGCACCGGCCGCCGCCGTTGCCGGCCGATATGCCGGGCTGGCAGCGCGGCATCGCGCACGGATCGCACTGGCTGCTATATCTGCTGCTGTTTGCGATGCCGCTGGTCGGCTGGTCGATGTTGTCGGCGGGCGGATTTCCGGTGCATATGTTCGCGGGCTTCGATCTGCCGCCGATCGTGCCGCAGAGTCCGCGTCTGTATGCGTTTCTGCGCGGCGCGCATACCTGGCTTGCGATGTTGCTATTCGTCACGTTCCTCGCGCATCTGGCCGCCGCGATGTTCCATGGACTGATTCGACGCGATGGCGTATTTTCGAGCATGGCGTGCGGCAATCGTGGGGCGAACGGCGACGGTAAGCCCGCGGTTGAGCGCCGGGCGTGATGGGCTGCGACCGATTCGTTCGACGAACGAATCGCAATCGCTGCGCTATTTGCCGCGCTGCGCGGCCGCAACGACCGGAGCCGGCGTCAGTTCCGGACTCGCCGCGACGGGGCGTTGCTGAGCTGCCTGCGCGAACATTTCCGTAAATGTATCGAGCACAGCAAGCGTATCGCGGCCGCTACGCGTGATCCGGTAAAACGAGAACTCGATCTCCGGCCGCATGACGTCGATTTGCACACGGTAGTGCCTGCAGATGTGTTCGCAGAACGACGGCATCACCGCTATGCCCAATCCTTCGTGAGCCATCGCGATCGCGGTTTGCAGGTGTCCGACTACCATGCGCCGGCTGACGGTTACTTCTTCTTTCGACAGCGTCGCTTCGATCAATCTTTGCAGCGGATTGTCCTTGGGTAGCGTAATGAGCGGCAGTCCTTCGAGCGCGCTCCAGCGCACGCCGTGCCGCTCGCGCGCGGCAGCGCCGCCCAGCGAAGTGTCGCCTTCCGCCGACACCGCGACCAGCCGTGTTGGAAAAATCGGCATGCGGTCGATGCCGGAAAGCTGCGAAAAAAAGATGCCGAACGCCGCATCAAGGTCACCCTCTTCGACCATGCGCAGCAATTCGCCGGGCGGCCGGTCGACGAGTTCGATGGTGGACGACGGATTGGCGCGCGCAAACCGCGCGAGTACCTGCGGCATCAGGCTCGCGGCGATCATCGGCGTGCAGCCGAGCAGCAGCGATTCCTGCTTCTGACGGCCAAGCTCGTTCAATTCGATTACCGATTTCTCGAGCGTTTCGACGATCTTCATGGCCGTCGGATAGAACGCGCGACCCGCGTCGGTCAGCGCGACGGTGCGGGTCGTACGTTCGAGCAGCCGGCATTGCAACTGGGTTTCGAGTTCGCGGATGATCGCGCTCAGCGCCGCCTGGCTCAGATGCATGCTTTGCGCGGTTTTCGTGAAGCTCGATGCGTTTGCGACCCCGAGAAAGACTTTTAGCTGCTTGAGGGAGAGATTCATTGACGGCGATCCTTCGTGTCCAACTTACGAATGCCGCAGATTCTATCCCGTCCGTTTCGTGTGAAGAAGCCCGGATGCGCGGCCACCCCCGCGGCGGCCGCGCGATGCTGCGTCAGGAAAATGCGTAGCGACCTTCATCGTCGCGTGTGATTGCACGGGTCGCGGCGATATCCTCGAGCCAGCGCACGACCTCGCGGCCGTCGCGCGTGCCGGTCGCGGCCATCAGCTCGGCAAAGCGCTTCGGGCCGTCTTCGAGCGCCGCTTCGAGCGACTTGAAACGCGTGCCTTCGTAGCGCGGCGGCGTCGGCACCCGGTGTTCGAGCGGCCGTTGTGCACCCGGTGCAAGCAACGGCAACGTCAGATCGAAGCCCGCTTTCGCGGTACTGGCCGCACCGTGTGCGATGCCATGCAGTGACGGATCGAGCGGCATCGCGCGCAGGCCATTCTGCACGACCAGATCGCGATCGGCCTGGAAACGCGTCGCGAGCGCCCAGTCCATCTGTTCCTCGGAGAAGATGTCGATGTCCGGGTCGACGACGAACACATGCTTGACGTTCGCAAGCGATGCGAACACCGCGGCGATCGCATTACGTGCCTCGCCGGGCACGCGCTGTTGCAGCGCGATGCGCACGTTGAACATGCCGCCGGTCGCCGGGCTGCAATAGACCGCTTTGACTTCGCGCACGGCGGTTTCGAGCGCGCGCCACACGGTGACCTCGGTGCGCAGTGCGGCGAGTTGCGCGGTGTCGGTGCGCGCCATCGAGCGGCCGCCGATCGTGCAGGTCTGGAACACCGCGTCGCGCCGATGCGTGATCGCGGTCAGATGAAACACCGGGTTCGTCTTCACACCGCCGTAGTAGCCGAGGAATTCGCCGTACGGCCCTTCGGGTTCCGCATGGCCGCGCTCGTCGAGATAGCCCTCGAGGATGAATTCCGCATCGGCGGGCACCAGCAGATCGTTCGTCACGCATTTGACGACGCCCATCGGCGTGCCGCGCAGCGCGGCAACGAGTTCGAGCTCATCGGCCGGAATACGCATTGTTGCGCCGACGTGGTCGACGGGGTGCGTGCCGACTGCAAATGCGATCGGCAGACGTTCACCTCGCTTCGAATGGGCAATGCTGATAGCGCGCAGATCGGACGGTGCGACGAGGTCGATTCCCGCTGTGCGTCGGCCGCGCAGCATCAGGCGGCGAATGCCGACATTGGTCCAGCCGGTTTCCGGATCGACGGCAAAATCGATGGATGCCGAAATATACGGCGCACCGTCGAGATCGTGCTGCAAATGCACGGGCAACGCGGTGAAGTCGCACGCATCGCCGGTCAACACGACCTGCTGCACCGGTGCTTCCTCGCGCGTGACCTCGACGAGCTTGCCCTTTATCGCGAGCCGTTCGCGTACGGTTGCGAGCAGTTTTTGAGGCGTTGTATCGAATGCGTGCGCAAGGCGAGTGCGGCTCGCGGCGACACTGCCGGCGAGCGAGATCGCGCCGCCTGCCGGACGCTTGAACCAAACCGCACGCGGATTGCCTTCCATGATCGCGGCGACGTCGGCAAGATCGACCGGTTCTTCGCGGCGTTCGAGTTCGCTTTCGTCGAGTGCGTCGAGAAAACGGCGCAGGCGGAACTGTTCGAGGTCCGGGGCCGCCGCGCCTTGCACGGTGGAGGAAATGACTGTCTTCGGTCTCACGTGGGGGTCCTCGCGCAATGCGGATGCGTATGGATAAGTCGGCTTTTTTCGTGCCGGCGCAATCGAAATCAGAAGCGCGCCGATAGTGCGGTGGCCGCCAGGTGCGCAGCGAAGCCGCTTGCACCCGAGGCCGGCATTTCCGGTGCGAGATGCAGGAACTGCTTGACCGCCCGCAATGTGACCGCGCTGCAGCCGAGCAGCGTTTGCGTCAATTTTTCCGTCGCCGTATCGAGCTCCGCTGCTGCGACGACGCGGCTCACGAGCCCCGCATGCAACGCCTCGGTCGCACTGAGACGTTCGCGGCTCAATACCATATGCGCGACGGTCTTGACCGGCACGCGGCCGATCAGCGCGGACATGACGAGGGTCGGCGGAATATCGCGTTCCATTTCGGGGATCTGGAACACGGCGGTATCGGCGGCGAGCGCAACGTCGCAAACGCCCGCCAACGCACAACCGACGCCAATCGCTTCGCCACGTACGACGGACACGACCGGCACGCGCACGGCCTTTAGCGCGTCGTACAGCGCCAGCGGCGGCGCCGCGACGACACGGCGCAGCGTCTCCGCCGATGGCTTCGCATCGGCGGGCGGCATCGGCGACTGACGGCCCTTGCAGAAATCGGCGCTGCTGCTGCCGATGCGCACAAGTTTGACGTCGTCGTCAATGTTCGTTACGGCGGCGATGATCGCGTCGCTCATTTCCGCGTTGATCAGATTGCCGTTCTCGGGCCGGTCGAGCAGGATGTCGAGCAGCGGACCGTTCCGCTTGATTGCAACGAATTCTGTGGACATGCAAGTTCCCTGGTTTCAGTTCGAGCCGCCGCTGCGCGTGGATTGCGCGGGTCGAGGGTATTTACGCCGCATCGCGATGGATGTATTCCCAGACCACTTTCGGCGTAGCCGGCATATCGAGCTCTTCATTGCCGATCTCCTTTAGCGCATCGGCAAGTGCGTTGAAGATCGTCGCAGTGGCCGGCGTGATGCCGCTCTCTCCGCCGCCTTTCACGCGCAGCGGGTTGCCGTGCGTCGGGTCTTCGGTCAGCTCGACGCGCAACGGCGGCACTACGCCCGCGCGCGGCATCCCGTAGTCCATGTACGAGCCGGTCAGCACCTGGCCTGTTTCGCGATCGACGTAGCAGGTCTCCGATAACGCCTGGCCGATCCCTTGTGCGAGGCCGCCGTGTACCTGGCCTTCGACGATCAGCGGGTTGATCGGCTGGCCGACGTCATCGACCGATGTGTAGTTGACCAGCGTGACGATGCCGGTGTCCGGATCGACCTCGAGCTCGCAGATCGCCGAGCCGGTTGGATGCGCGGGCACGCGCGTGTTGACTTCCGCTTCCGCGTAGAGCTTTTTCTTCGCGGGCTCGCCCGGCAGGCCGTCGCTCGCGACGTGGCGCGCGATTTCGAACAGGCTCGTGCGGCGGCCCGACGCGGGGTCGACAAAATGGCCATCGACAAATTCCACCTTTGCGTCGGCGATATCGAACAGCGTCGCGGCAACGCGCTTGCCGGTCGCGACGATCTGCGCAGCAGTATCGACCAGCAACATGCCGCCCAGGCGCATCGTGCGGTCCGAATGGCTGCCGCCGCCGATGCTGACGAACGCGGTATCGCCGGTGCGCAGCTTCACGGCGGACATCGGCACGCCCAGGTGTTGCGCGACGACTTGCGCAAAGGTGGTTTCGTGCCCTTGGCCAGTCGATTGCGTGCCCGAGACGATATCGACTCGTCCATCCGGTAGCACGGTGAGTTCGATGCGCTCGCGTGGTGCGCCGACTGGCGACTCGATATAGTTCGCGAGACCGATGCCGCGCAGCTTGCCTTGCGCGCGCGATGCGGCGCGGCGCGCTTCGAAGCTATCCCATTCGGCGAGTGTCAGCGCACGTTCCATGTTGCGTGAAAACTCGCCGCTGTCGTAAGTGAGGCCCATCGGGCTCCGGTACGGCAGCTTGTCGTGTGTGACCAGATTGCGCCGGCGAATCTCGACACGGTCGAGGCCCAGTTCCGCGGCGGCGAGGTCGAGCATCCGCTCGATCACATGGTGTGCTTCAGGACGTCCCGCGCCGCGATACGGCGCGGTCGGCACCGTGTTCGTCAACACCGCGCTGACATGCACGGCCGCGACCGGTACGTCGTAGACGGTGGTCATGATGCGCGTGCCGTTCGACATCGGCACGTATGACACTGTATGCGCGCCGACGTTGCCAATCCATTCGTTGTCGATTGCGAGAATGCGACCGTCTTTCGAAAAGCCGATCGTCGAGCGGATGATCTGATCGCGTCCCTGATAGTCGGACAGAAACGCTTCACTGCGATCGCTGGTCCATTTAACCGCGCGGCCGATGCGGCGCGCGGCCCACACGACGGCCAGCTGTTCGACGTACACGAATGAGCGCGGTCCAAAGCCGCCGCCGGTATCCGGGCAGACCACGCGAACTTGTGCTGGCGGCACTTTCAACGCGCCGGCGATCACCAGCTTCTGGCGCACCGCGCCCTGGCTGCCGGAAATCAGCGTATAGGTGCCGGCCTGCGCGTCGTAGTCGCCAATCGCGCTGCGCGGTTCCATCTGGCAGTTCACGAGCCGGCTGTGATGAAACTCGCGTTGCACGACATGATGCGCGCTCGCGAGAATACGGCGCGCTTCATCGCGGTCACCAATCTGTGTCTGGAAACACAGATTGCCGGGCGCGCCTTCCCACAACTGCGGCGCGTCTTCGTGCATCGCATCCGCACCGTTGACCACGGCGTCGAGCACGTCGTAATCGACTTCGATCATTTCGGCCGCATTGCGCGCTTGCAGCGGCGTTTCGGCGACCACCATCGCGATCGCTTCTCCAACGTATCGAACGCGGTCGACCGGCAGCGGAATATGCAACTGATTGAAAATCGACCCGGTTGACGACGTGAGGAACGCCTTTTTCGTTGCATCGACGGCATCGATCGGGTTCGGCACGTGGTCGCAGCCGAGGAAACCGTCGTCGACATAGTCCTGACCGACGAGCACCGCGACGACACCAGGCGCTTCACGTGCTGTCGTTGTGTCGATCGAATTGAGCACCGCATGCGCATGAGGCGAACGCAGAAATGCCGCATGGAGCTGGCCCTCGACGTGCAGGTCGTCGGTGTATTGTCCTTTGCCGGTGACGAAGCGCAAATCTTCGACACGCGGAACCGGTTTGCCGATCATGAGCGCTCGCCCTCCTGATGCGCGGCACCTGCATGTTCCGGATACATCTCGCGCGCCGCATGCCGCACGGCCTCGATGATGTTCACGTAACCGGTGCAGCGGCAGATATTGCCTTCGAGTCCGTGGCAGATACTCGCATCGTCGAGTGCCGGCGGCTGGCGCAAGTAGAAGTCGCACGACATGATCATGCCGGGGGTGCAGAAGCCGCATTGCAATCCGTGACATTGCACGAACGCGTTTTGCACCGGATGCAGGCCAGTCTTTTCGTTCGGCTTCAACCCTTCGACGGTCACCACCCGTGCGCCGCTCGCCTGTGCGGCGAGCACCGTGCAAGACTTGACGGAGACGCCATCGAGATTGACCGTGCACGCGCCGCACTGGCTCGTATCGCAGCCGACGTGCGTGCCCGTCAGGCGTAGCGTTTCACGCAGGAATTCGACGAGCAGCGTCTGGTCAGGCACGTCGTGCCGGACATCGACGCCGTTCACCTGCAACTGAACTTCAACCATGATTCACCCTTGTTGCGTTTTCGATCGCATCGTCGCGGTTATTTCGCCGCGCCAGCTTCTTCCGCAGTCGCGCTCATCGTCGCGTTGAACCGCTTGAAAAACTCCGCTGCCAGCTTGTTCGCAACCGACGTGACGAGCCGCGAACCGATCTGCGCGAGCTTGCCGCCGACCTGTGCTTCGGCAACGTAGGTCAGCAGCGTGCCGCCGTCTTCTTCTGCATCGGCAAGCGTGACCGTCGCGGTCATCTTGCCGAATCCGGCGATGCCGCCTTCGCCTTGGCCCGCGATCTTGTAGCCGTTCGGCGCGTCCCGCTCGGATAGCGACAGCGTGCCTTTGAAGCGCGCTTTTACGGGCCCCACTGCCGCAACCACAACGGCCTTGAACTCGTCGTCGCTTTCCGCGGTAAACGCTTCGCAGCCGGGCACGCAGGCCTGCAACACGGCCGCGTCGTTCAGGCCGCGCCAGACCTGTTCCCGCGCGGCGGCGATGGTTTGCGATCCGGTGAATTCCATTTATTCGTCTCCTATTGAGCGGCTGGGCGCAGCGGTTGAGCGAGCAGCGTCTGCAATGCGCGGCGCGCGTATGTTTCGATCAGATGGGCGCGATACACGGCCGATGCATTGTCGTCATCGGGTAACGTCGACGGGTCCGCTTTCACAGCGGCGAGTGATGCTTCGGAAAGCTCACGGGTCAGTGCGTCTTCGGCATCGCGCCAGCGGAACACCGATGCGCCCGCACCGGTTACGCCGACGCGCACCGCGTCCGGATAGTGCGCGATAAACACGCCAACCACCGCATAGCCCGAAGCCGGTTGCCGGAACTTCGCGTAGGCGGCGCGCAGCGGAATCGCGTATTCGATTGCGGTGACGAGTTCGTCCGGCGCGAGTGCGGTCTCGAACGTATCGACGAAGTAATCGTCGGCGGCAATGCGCCGTTCGGAAGTGATGACTTGCGCGTTCAGCGCGAGCACCGCGGACGGGTAATCCGCGGCTGGGTCGTTGTTGGCGACGGATCCGCCCATCGTGCCGCGATTGCGCACTTGCGGATCGGCGATCACGTTCGCGAGCTCGGCGAGCGCCGGGATCGTCGCGGCGACGATCGGCGAAGCGGCAACTTCCGCGTGCCGCGTCAGTGCGCCGATGCGCAGTGCGCCATCCACGACGGCGATGCCGTGCAGAGCGTCGATGCGGGTGAGGTCGATCAGGTGGGATGGCGCCGCGAGTCGCTGTTTGAGCGTCGGAATCAGCGTCATGCCGCCGGATAGCGGACGTGCCTCGTCGTGCTCGCGCAGCCACGCGACGGCTTCCTCGAGCGTCGATGCGCGCAGGTAAGTGGTCTCGTACATGGAGTCTCCTGCGTCCGCACGCCGGACCACGGCATGTGGACAGTATTGCTACGTCGTCTGTTTCAGCCAGTCTTCCAGCTTGGTTGCGAGCGCAACCGGTACCTCATACATCGCGTAGTGGCCCGCATTCGAGAGCGTTTCAAGCGTCGCGTGCGGATACCACGCGAGCCACGTGCGGTTCATCAGATCGGAGGTGAGCGTCGGGTCGTGTTCGCCGATAAAGAGCTTGAGCGGCACCTGTGCGGCCGCGCTACCGATCAATTCAGCGGAAAAGTCGCGCGACGCCCATTCGGGCAGATAGCCGGCGAACGCTTCGCGCTTCGACAGCCGCACCGATTCATTCGCGAGATGCGTGCTCCAGGTCGGCGTAAGACGGTTGCCGGTCGAAAACGCAATGATGCCCGCGCGCTTTGACACATCGTTGACCGTTGCACTGAAGCCGGCGAGGCGCGCTGCGTCCATCCGCGAGCCGCACGCGGGCACCGCCGAGATGCCGGCCATCCGTTCGATACGATGCGGCGCGGCGAGCAGCACGCGCTGCATTGCCATGCCGCCCATCGAATGGCCGATCAGGCTAAAGCGTTGCCAGTCGAGATGATCCGCGAGCGCAAGCACGTCACCCGCTGCTTCGGCGAACGTGAACGCGCCGTCACGTTCGAGCGATTGACCGTAGCCGCGATAGTCGAAGAATACGTAGGTGAAGCTGTCGACGTCGAGCGCCGGCACGAGCCCCCGCCAATCCGCGGAACTGCCGAACCAGCCGGACATCGCGAGCACTTTGCGCGGGCCGTGACCGACTTGCACGAATCCATTGAGTGCGGTCATGCGTGTGCCTCGCTGCGTGACGACATCGAAGATCCGGATGATGCAAGTGCTTCGAGTGCCGGTGCGATCGTTCCGCGGCATTCGCCGAAGCCGATGGACACGGCGCCAGGCTGCACCGCGCGCGCGCGGAACACAACTTCGTCGCCGTCTTCGAGCGCGGTGCGCGTTTCACCATTCGGCAACTGCAACGGGTCTTTGCCGGCATTCGTCAGTTCGGTCAGACACGCGCGCGAAAGATCGTCGGCGCCGGAAATCGTGCCGCTGCCGAGCAGATCGCCGGTGCGCAGATTGCAGCCATTGCTCGCGTGATGCGTGACCATCTGCGCGAAGGTCCAGTACAGGTTGTCCAGATGCGTGCGCGTGATACGCACCGCCGCAACGCCATTAGCGCGCATTTTCGTCGTGGACAGATACGCTTCGAGCTCGATGTTCAACCCGCCGTTTTGCTGATCGAACGTGCCATGCAGATGCGGCAGCAGCGCGGGGTCGCCAGCGGCACGCGATGGCGCCGGCTTGCGGAATGGCGCCAATGCCTCGGCGGTGACGATCCACGGCGACAGGCTCGAATGAAAACTCTTGCCGAGAAACGGGCCGAGCACCTGTTCGAACCACTGAATGCTTTTTGCGGACCAATCGTTGAGCAGGCAATAGCCGAAGATGTGATCGTGTGCGTCGTCGATTGCGATCGGTTGCGTGAATGCGTTGCCGCGACCGATAAAAGCAGCGAGTTCGAGTTCGAAATCGAGTGCGGGTGCCGGGCCGAAGCACACATTGCCGTGCGGGTCGCGATACTGTCCACGCGGACGGCGCACCTCCCCGCCGCTGACGCGCAGCGACGATGCGCGGCCGTGATACGCGATCGGCAGCGACTTGAATGCGGGCGGAAGCGGATCGGCCAGACCTTTATAGCGGCCGTGCCGTTCGGTGTGATACAGCGATGTCAAGAAATCGGTGTAGTCGCCGATTTCGCAGGGCAACCGCATCGTGACGTCGGCAATGCGCGGCAGCAGCGCGGCCTCGCGCGACTGAACCTGCGGCGCTTGCGGCGAGTCCCTGCGCAGCAGCGCGGACAGCGCGCGGCGCAATGCGCTGAGATAGCGCGGCTCGAGCGCCATCAACGGGTTTAGCGAGCCGCCGCTCGCCGCAGCGCAGGCAAGCGCCGCATCGCCGTCGATCAGCGCTGCTTCGTGCAGCGCGTGCAGATCGACGATGCGATCGCCGATCGCGACGCCGGTACGTGCATGACCATCGCGCTCGAACGCGCCGAACGGCAGATTCTGGATCGGAAAATCCGCGCCTGGCAGATTGGCCGTTTCGACCCAGCTGCGCAGTGCCGGGTCATGAGTGGAGTTCAGGGCGGTCATGCGGGACGTGTCTCCGGTGCAGCTTTTTTCTGATCCGCGGTCCATGCGTCGAGTGCGCCGCGAGCCCGCATTTTATAGCCGTCGAGCGTTTCCGCATTCGCGACGACGACCGTGAACTCGAGACGCAGCCCGTTCGGATCGAAGAAATAGATCGATCGCACGAACTCATGATCGGTGATACCGAGAACTTGAATGCCGTGATCGACGAGCCGTTGCTTCATCGTTGCGAGCTCCTCGAGCGACGCGAGGCGGAACGCGATGTGATTGACCCATGCAGGCGTATTCGGCGACGGTAGTGCGGCGGTGTTGTCGCCGAGGTCGAAGAATGCGATGTTCGAACCGTCTGCGAGCTCGAAAAACAGGTGCACATAAGGACAATGCTCGCCGGTGCTCGGCACGCGGTCGAGGCGGATCACGTGCGTCAGCGGCAGACCGAGAATGTCCTCGTAGAAATGACGGGTTTCCTCGGCGTTGCGGCAGCGCCATGCGAAATGGTGCAGACCGAGGACAGCGGGAATCGTGGCCATCTTTTGTCTCCAGACATCGCGCCCGGCTCGCGGGCGATACCCGGCGCAGGCGCTTGAACGACTTCTATTGCGTGAACGTCTTTAACGCTGGCTCGAAACTCAAACTTCGACCGCGTCGACGTCGTATTCGAACAGCCAGTTGTAGCGCTCCTTCACGCGCTCCTCGCTCCATTCGCGGTCGACATAATCCGCCGCGCCCTCTGCATGCGCGAGCTGCGGGTTGTGAAAGCGCGTCGCATTGGCCGCCGAGCCGCGTACGACGCGCGCGGTGCGCTCGAGTCGCAATGCTTCATAGCGTTCCAGTGCGCGCGGCAAGTCGTCCGTATAACGCGCGACGCAGCGTGCGATCAGGTAGCCATCCTCGATCGCCATGCCGGCGCCCTGCGCGAGAAATGGCAGCGTCGGGTGGCACGCGTCGCCGAGCAGCGTCGCATGGCCGGAACTCCAGCGCGTCATCGGTTCGCGCACCATCAGCGCCCACTTGTACGGAATGTCGATGGCCGAGATCAGCGCGCGAACGTCGTCGTGCCAACCTGCGAAATCGTTCAGACATTCTTCGAGCGTGCCGCGTTCCGACCAGGATTCGACTTGCCAGCCATCGCGTTCGACCGCGCCGACGAAGTTGATCAGTTTATGCCCTCGCAAAGGATAGTGAATGACGTGTGCGCCGGGCCCGACCCAGTTGGTGCCGTAACCGGTGCGCAAGTGTTCGGGCAGTCTTTCCGCGTCGATCACACCACGCCATGCCATCACGCCAGAGTACACGGGTTCATCAGGGCCGAATAACGCGCGCCGCACGCGCGAGTGCACACCGTCGGCGCCGATCAGCAGGTCGGCTTCGTACACGTTGCCTTGAACCGTTGTGACTTCAACCTTCCCGCCGCGTTGCTTCAAGCCTTCGACTTTCTCGCCGAGACGGATTGCATCGGCCGATAGCGCATACACAGCGTCGGCCAGACCCTGATGCAGGTCTGCGCGATGCAGCGTGAAGTACGGATAGCCGTAAATTTCCCGCGATGCCGCGCCAAGATCGAACAGGCGCCACGCCTGACCGGTATTCCACAGGCGCACGCGCTTGCCGGGCGGCTCGCATGCAAGCGCTTCAAGCTTCTGGCCGACGCCGATCTGGTACAACACCCGTGTTGCATTCGGCGCGAGTTGCACGCCTGCACCGATCTCCTTGAGCGCCTGCGCCTGTTCGAGAATGGTGACATCGAAGCCTTTCTTCAGTAACGCCACGCCTGCCGTCAGTCCGCCGATTCCGGCTCCCGCAATGACAATCTTCATTCGTCGAATCAACCTCTTTCCGTGTTGGGGCGCTTTTATCGAGTTGATTTATCAATCGATCGATAAATCCTTTTAATGCAGTTTTAAAATGCATCACCCGCTGAAAACTGGAATGAACTTTAAAACAACGCCGGGCACTTAAGAAGCAAAAGAATCCGAATGGATCATCAGGCAATTTTATTAATGACCGCGCATGACAACGGCTGGCGCTACATGCCCCAGCGATGCACGACCGACGTCTCGATGCCGAACAGATCGAGCACCCGGCCGAGCGTGTGATCGACCATGTCGTCGATCGATTCGGGGCTCGCGTAGAATGCCGGCACCGGCGGATAGACGATTGCGCCGGCTTCGGTGACGCTCGTCATGCTGCGCAGGTGCCCCAGATGCAGCGGCGTTTCGCGCACCATCAGCACCAGGCGGCGGCGTTCCTTGAGCGTCACGTCCGCGGCGCGCGACAGCAGGCCGCTCGTCACGCCGGTGGCAACCTCCGATAGTGTCTTGATCGAGCAGGGCGCGACGATCATGCCCATCACCGGGAAGGAGCCGCTCGAAATGGCGGCGCCGATGTCGGTGTTCGAGTAGCAGACGGTGGCGAGCGCGCGCACGTCCGCAACGCTGTAGTCGGACTCGTGCGCAAGCGTGACCTGCGCGGAGCGGCTCATCACCAGATGCGTTTCGATGTCCATCTGCCTTAGCAGCTGCAGCAGCCGCACGCCGTATACGACGCCCGACGCGCCGCTGATGCCGACGACCATGCGCCGCGGCGGTACTGCTCTGACTAGCATTCTGTTTTCCTCCGCATAGGCGGCGCTTTGTCGTTTCGGAAGTCGATTTGGAACGCGCGGATGGTAGCACGCGAAATACCGGTGATTAAAGAAGGGTAATCGCATTTTTCAATGGTTCCTGGGAAATACCCCAGGCCAGTATTCGCATTGTTCTATCGATTGATAAATATTTCACGATTCAAAAGCGTAAATGACCCCGCTACACTTTGCGCAGCGTGAAGGGGTTGTCGACGCGCGACGCCGACCAGGAGAATCGGCGTTGCGTGGCTCTTTACCGACGACAGACAACCGTGCCCGCCCGTGAGACCCCGGCCGGCCACGATAACAACATCGGATAACAATATTTGGAGGCAAGTTGAAGACTAGATTGTTCGTCGGCGGATGTGCCGCGCTAATCAGCTGTCCTGCGCTCGCGCAGTCGTCCGTCACGATATACGGGAGCATCGACTCAGGCGTCGACTTCGTGACGAACTCGCATGGAGGCCATCTGGTGCAGCAATCGGCAGGCAAACGGACGCCGGACCGCTGGGGTTTTCTGGTGAGGGAAGATCTGGGCGGCGGCAACGCGGTGTTTGCGCGGCTCGAATCCGGTTACCTGTCCAACACGGGCGCGCAGATCAATCCGACCAGCTTTTTCAATCGCGATGCGTACGTCGGTCTTGCGAACGACCAATGGGGCGCGTTGAGCTTCGGTAACATTCCAGACTATATCTATGAGTATGTCGGCGCACTGAACAACTCGGTGCCGGGTATTTCGTCCTTCTACACGGTCGGCAACCTCGACGGCCTGGCGAATGTGCATGCGTTGAATAACTCGGCGAAGTACGAAACGATCAACTACCGCGGCTTTCAGGCCGGCGTGATGAACAGCTTCGGTGGTCAGGCCGGCGATTTCAGCGCGGGACGGCAGTACAGCGTGGGTGCGCGTTATCAGCACGGTATCGTCAAGCTTGGGGCTGCGTACACGATGTCGCATGACCGCACAGCCGACATTTTCGGCGTGTTCAGTCTTACGTCGCTGCTCGGCCAGCAACTGCGCTCGGGCGTACAGTTCAACGCTAGCCGTTACAGCACGATCGCCGTCGGCGGCTCGGTGGCCATCAACGTGTTCACGCCGCACGTCACGTATACCGATGTGAAGCTCGAAAACGCGGAAGGTTCCGTGCACGAGCACAACTATCAGGTCGGCGTGAATATCGATCTGAGCGGCGGCGCGCGGCTGTATGTGCTCGGCCTGTCGTACAACCGCTCGACGTTCGAAGAGCTGACATTCAATCAGTACAACCTGTTCTTGACGCATTACCTGTCGAAGGTCACGCAGGTTTATGCGGGCGTTGGTCTGCAGCGCGCGTCCGGGCCGAACGCGCACGCCGCGCAGTTCGGCTATCTCGCGTCGAGTTCGAACGCACAGACGGTTGGGCGGATCGGCGTCAATCACATGTTCTGAAGCGGAGGCGGTATGGCGTGACAAGAAGTGATGCAGCAGCGGGTTTATTCACTTTTTTCTATCTCTTCATCGCTATTTTTTGATTCTGCCGCTGCACAGCGAGCTTTATATTGTGGCTCCCGGGCGGCGGCGCTGCAACGGGTAGCCACGAAGGCATGAGGAGAACACGGCAACGCACGCGCGCGACGGCGCGCTGCGCTGACGACGCAAATGGAACGCACATGCAAGCAGACCGCACATTCAATATCGCGACACTGGTAGAAGAACAAAAGACGGGGCGCTTCGCCGTCGGGCTGTTGTTCTGGTGTTTCATGATCATGCTGATGGATGGCTATGATCAGACGGCCGTGTCGTTCGCGGCGCCCGCCATCATCAAGGAATGGCATGTCGCGCGCGGCGGGTTCGGACCGGTGTTCGGCGCGGGTCTGTTCGGCACGTTGATCGGCTCGTTTGTGTTCGGCTACATCGGCGACCGGTTCGGCCGGAAAAAGGCGATCGTGTCCGGCAGCCTGTTTTTTGGCGCATTGACGCTCGCATCGGTGTGGGTCACGTCGTTGAACGAACTGATGCTGTTGCGCTTTATCGCCGGCATCGGCATGGGCGGTGTGATTCCGAACTCGGTTGCGCTGGTGGCTGAATACGCGCCGAAGCGCTTGCGTGCGACATGGGTCACGCTGATGTTCTCCGGCTTTTCAATCGGCGCGGGTTCGGGCGGGCTGGTTTCGTCGTCGCTGATCCAGCATTACGGCTGGCCGGTGATGTTTGTCGTCGGTGGCGGCGGGTCGCTGCTCGTTGCGGTCTTGCTGATCTTCACGCTGCCCGAGTCGGTGAAGCTGCTCGTCGTCCGGCAGCGCGGCATCGAAGCGGTGCGGCGGCTGGTTGCGCGTCTGCGGCCGGAATTGCAGATTCCCGCTAATGCGCAATTCGTCGCCGGTGAAGTGCTTGAAAAGAAGCGCTTCGTGCTGAAGCTGATTTTCTCCGATGGCCTCGCGGGCATCACGCCACTGTTGTGGATCGTGTTCATCGTGAACTCGATGACGCTTTACTTCCTGCAGAACTGGCTGCCGATTCTGATGGAAGGCATCGGCATCAATCCGCAGGGCGCGGGTCTGATCACAACGATGTTCTCGGTCGGCGGCGTGATTGGCGGACTGGTTCTGTGCCGTTTCGTCGACCGCCACGGCGTGCTCGCGATCATCTCGCTGCCGGCGCTAGGCGCACCGATTGCCGCGGCGCTTGGCTTCACGACATCGCAAGCGTGGCTGATGCTCGCGGTGTTCGCGACCGGCTTTTGTGTGGTCGGCGCGCAATACGGTCTGTATGCGGTGGCCGGCATGATCTATCCGACGTCGTTCCGCTCAGCGGGTGTGGGCAGCGCAATCTCGGTCGGTAAGATCGGTTCAGTGTCGGGACCTGTGATCGGTGGCCTGCTGCTGTCGATGCATCTGCCAATCGCAGAACTCTTCTATGCGGCTGCGTTGCTGTTCGTGGTGACGGCGGTATTTTCAGCGGTGCTTTCGCTGCTGTACCGCGTGCGGTTTGGCGCGCAACACGCGCAACAGAACACGGGTGCCGCGAAAGCCGTGGAACCGATGCAGAGAAATTCGGTGCTCGGCGATTCATAACAATATCAAAACGGGGATCTGATTCGATGACGCAAGCTCTGGCCGCTAGCGCGGTCGCTACACCGCGTTTCGACGGTGCGCATGGTGCGGATGGTGCGGATGGTGCGGATGGTGCGCGCGCGCGATATGCGACAAAACAGCGCCAATCGTTTTCGCTGCAAGCGCGCATTGCGTTGACTGTTGCGCTACTCGCCGCGCTGATGCTTGCGATTGGCGGATTCGGGCTGCAAGGCGGTTACAAGGCGAATCGCGCAAACCGCGATACGTACCAGAACAAACTCGCGGCCACGATGAATATCGGCGCGGCGGAACTGTTGATCGCGCGGATGCGCCTCGTGCTCGGCGCGGCTACCGCGAACGTCGACGACGCCATCACGCAGCGTCAGATTGCACGCGCGACCGAATACCTCGCGCAATCGGACGATGCATGGCGCCGTTTCGTCGGTCAGCCGCACGAGCCTGGCGAAGCGCCGCTAATCGAAGCGGCGAACCAGCATCGGGAGGCGCTGCGCAATGCGATGCTCGCGTTTATGGATGCGTTGAAGAAAGGCGAGCGTGCGGCGGCGGATCAAATCGGTACGGTGCAACTGAGTCCGCTCTTCAACGAACTGACTACGGCCGACGAAGCGCTCAAGCGCACGCTATACACCAATGCGCAACACCGTTACGAAGAGGCAGAGCATTACTTCAGCACGTTTCTGGTCGCATCGGCTGCGCTGATTGCGGTGGGTTTGCTGGCGGCTGTGATTAGCTGGATGACGTTGCGTCGCGCGATCATGCGTCCGCTCGATGAAGCGCTTGGCCATTTCACTGCAATTGCGGCTGGCGATCTGAGCCGCGACATCGACAACCTTCGTGCGGACGAGATGGGTCAACTGCTGGCCGGATTGCAAACGATGCAAACGCAACTATCAAAGACGGTCACTGCGGTGCGCGACAGCTGTGAAGCGATCGGTACGGCGACGCGCGAAATAGCGGCGGGCACGCTTGATCTGTCGACGCGCACTGAGGAACAGGCCGCATCGCTGGAAGAAACCGCGGCGAGCATGAGCGAGTTGACCGCGACCGTCAAGCAGAATGCGGAGCACGCGCAACAGGCACGCGGTCTTGCCGACGATGCGTCGATGGCTGCGCAAGGCAGCAGCGCGGTCATCGGGCGCATGACCGGCACAATGAGCCGTATCGACGTGAGCTCGCGCAAGATTGCGGATATCACCGGCATCATCGATGGCATCGCGTTTCAGACGAATATTCTTGCGTTGAATGCTGCCGTGGAAGCGGCGCGCGCCGGCGAGCACGGCCGCGGATTTGCGGTCGTCGCGGCGGAAGTGCGTGCGCTCGCACAGCATTCGTCGTCAGCCGCGAAGCAGATTGGCGAACTGGTCGCCGATTCGGTGAGTGCGGCGGCGGATGGCACAGTGCTCGCCACCGAGGCCGAGCAGGCGATGCATCACGTGCTCGACGGTGTGCAGCGCTTTGCACTTGTGATGAACGAAATCGTCGCGGCTGCGCTCGAGCAACGCACGGGCATCGAACAGGTCGACACGGCGATCAGTCTGATGGATTCGATCACGCAGCAAAACGCCGCGTTGGTCGAGCAGGCCAGTGCTGCGGCGCAGGCGCTCGATCAGCAGTCGCAGGAGCTCGCGCGACAGGTGGCGGTGTTTAGCGTTCGCTGAAACGCGCACGCGCGTGGCAAGCGAGCCGGGTTGCCGCGTTGATTCCTTATGCAGCAGGGCTGCCGACGGCTTCTTTGCGCATTTCTTCCAGATGGCCTACATTCTGAACGTCCCGGCCGTAACAGGGAAGCGACGTGCAGCGCGGAGGCAATCATGAAACAAATGATGATTAAAGCGTTGTTGCTGGCGGCCGGCATGGCTGTCGCAACTTCACCTGCATTGGCACAGAACGAGGCGGCGCCCGCTGCGCAGGCGGCGCCTCAGTCGTCGAAACAGGCCGACCGGGCGCTCGCGAAAGCGGTCCGGCGCGCGTTGAGCAAAACGCCTGGCTTTGATGTGTCTGGAGTGTTCGTCAAGGCTCGCGGCGGCGCGGTGACGCTGAGCGGTAGCGTCAAGGACGGATCGCAGATCACCCAGGCGGAAGAGGTCGCTCGTTCGGTACAGGGTGTGACGTCGGTATCGAACAAGTTGACGCTGTTCCACGGCGGTAACGGTTAATCCCGTTGTTTCAGCGAAAGCAAACCGCAAGTGGTTTAATCGCGGGCGCGGTTCGGCGCGCCCGCTGATTCCATTTTTTCTCTTCATCACCTTCTCTTCTTCGTTTAAATCAGCGCAAATTCTTTCGTGCGGGTCATTGCATCAATGCATTCGCGCGGCCCTGTGTCATCCGCCGTGCGCGCTCAATCCGATTCCGGTTGTCCCCGTTGTGCAAAGCTGATTCGCGTTGAGGGGCGTTCTGCCCAAGGCTGTGTCTTCTTATAGTGGTCGTCAGGCGCCGGTGCTGAGCGCGAATTCACCCGACACACCGGCTTCGCTATCGAGTCCACCATTCAAGGAGATTACGATGCTCGACAAGACCAAGCTTTCGAATTTGCAGTTAAGCGCGTCGGATGTGACCGAAGACGCACAATACTTCGAGTACACGTCGTCGGCGAATCCGATCGGCGCGAAGCTCATCTCGCGCGTGCCGTATCGTTCGTTTTCCGCGTCGCTCTATAACAGCGGGGAGACAAGGGTCGTTCCGCTCGATCTTTCCGCGGAACTGGGCTGCGAAGGGCCCGCTACTGGCCCTGGGTTGTCGGCGAACTTTATCCGTGTGATCAGGAATGAAAAGGTTGCGCTCGCACCGAATGCGACGTCGCTCGTCTTCTACGTGGTCGACGGCACGGGTATCGCGTCGCAAGGCGAGTCTGCATTCCGGTTTGGGAAGGGGGACTTCTTCACGTTTCCGGGCGGCGTGACGTTGGAGATCGCGGCTGAATCGACCGCGCGTCTCTACTATGTGAACGACGCGCCGCTGCTTGGCTATATGGGCGCGAGCGTGCACGGCCAGCGGTTCAAGCCGACACACTACCCCGCTTCGCGTGCTCAGGAGGAACTCGCGAAGGTATCGCACGCCAAAGGAGCGGGCCAGCGTAACCGTGTCAGCATTCTGCTCGGCAATGCGAATTTTCCACAGACGCGCACTGTGACGCACACGCTGTGGGCGATGTTCGGCGTCGTCGCGCCAAAGACGATGCAAAAGCCACACCGTCATCAGTCGATCGCGCTGGACTTCATCTCGGATTGCAAGCCTGGATGTTATACGCTGGTCGGTACGGAACTCGACGACAACGGCAACATCGTGAAGCCGGAACGCGTCGATTGGGAGCCGGGCATGGTGTTCGTCACGCCTCCGGGATATTGGCATGCGCACTTCAACGAGTCGGGCGAAAACGGTTACGTGATCCCGATTCAGGATGCTGGATTGCAGACGTACCTTCGTTCGCTTGATATCCGGTTTGCGAAGTGATGGGTTGAATGCAACGCGCATGCAGCGCAGCGTCTCCCATGTCGCTGCTGTGCGTTACCGAACAGACGCATCGATCTGCTGCGTTGAACTCTCACAGGTGGCGCTCGCCACCTGTTTCCGCAGCCTTTCGGCGTTACTTCGAATGGGAGAAGAACGATGTCAGCTCCGTTTGTGTCGGAGGGCAACAATGCCCGTGCATCGTTCACATTGAAACTGCATCGCGGCGAAAGCATGGTCCTTATCGCGATGAACTGGCGAAATGGGGAGCCCCCCGACAACTTCGTCGGGTGGTTCATTTCTTATCTTGAACCTGGCGGTAGCAAGCCTTTCGAGCTCAAGAATCGCTTGGGCTTTGACTATCGGAAAGGCCAGCCGAGCGAGGACCTCGCGTCGACCAAGGTTGCACCGATCCAGAAGTTCCGATGGGTTCACTTTCCGTTTCATGCCGAAAATGCAGGCACATTCCGCTATAAGGTCGAGCCCGTCTTTATGGACGCCGACGGCAAGCTCAGTTACGGTGAAGCGCAGGAAGCAGACATCGATCTTGGCATCGACACCTACGCGGATGAACTCAACGTTGCTTTTACGCGTGGATTCGTATCGTCTCAAGCGTTCGTGGACCGGTACCAGAAAGACGATCACACAATCGACGAGTTGATTCCGGACGAACCCGACGATGGCCTATCGTTCAAGCCCACTCATCCCGATGCAGCGAAAGCGCTAGCGTGGATGGGTTTCGAGGCTCAGGAGGCGATCATCGGTTTACTCGACGAGGCCATTAGCGATAAGACCGCCAAAGTCGATGCCATTGTGTACGATTTCAATGTTCCGGAAATTCTCGCCAAATTGGAGACCTTGGGGCCACGTTTGCGCATCGTCATCGACGACAGCAAGAGCACGACGGGCGGTCACGATCGCGCCAGGTCGCCTGAGTCGAAGGCCGCGGCCAGACTGAAGTCAGCTGGCGCGCAGGTTAAGCGGCAGCATATGGGAAATCTGCAACACAACAAGACGGTTGTTGTCAGAGGGAGGTCACCGGCGGCGCTATGCGGGTCGACGAATTTCAGCTGGCGGGGTCTTTACGTGCAGGCCAACAATGCGGTTGTCGTGCGGGGCGAACAGGCGGCCGAGGTTTTTACCCAGGCATTCGAATCATATTGGAGTGCGGCCTCCGCGAAGGACTTCCGCAAATCGCCTTCCGCCACTGAGCCATGGGAGTCTCTCGATCTGCCGAATATAAAAGCCGCCGCAACGTTTTCACCGCACAGCAAGGCTAACGCGGTTCTCGATACGCTGAGTGCGTATGTTTCCCAGTATACGAAGTCGAATGTGCTGTTCGCTCTCGCGTTCCTCTGGGAGTCCAAGGGTAGCCTGCGAGAAGCGATCACCGGTCTGCAGGCAAGGGACGATATCTTTGTCTACGGGATGTCCGACCGGGCACTGGGCGGTCTGGACTTGAAACTGGCTAACGGCCATATGGCGGTCGTCAAACCTGACTACCTCGTCGACAAGGACACACCGTTGCCGTTCAAAGCCGAGCCAAGCAGCCTTAGCTCGGATAATTCCGGCACTCGCCTGCATCACAAATTCATCGTCACTGATTTCGACAAACCGAACGCGCGCGTGTACATGGGGTCCTTCAATTTCTCACCGACCGCGGACGAGGACAACGGTGAGAACCTTCTTGTATTTGAGGACCAGCGGGTTGCCACGGCTTATATGGTCGAAGCGCTTCGGCTTTTCGACCACTATGAATGGCGCGTTGCTCGCCATAAGGCGAAGGCGGACGGCAAACCGCTCGTTCTGAAAAAGCCGCCACGCGCGCGAGGCGACGAGCCATGGTGGAAAGAAGATTGGACGGATAAGCGCAAAGCTGCCGATCGGTTGTTGTTTTCGTGAGAAGGCGCAAAGGCGTGGCATCGGGTCGCGTGACCAGCGCGCGCAATAGCGCGCGCCTGCATCAAACCAACCCCGTCGCGTAGTACAGCCCAATCACAAAGAACACCGCCAACGTCTTGATCACCGTCACCGCGAAGATGTCGCGATACGACTCGCGGTGCGTCAACCCGGTCACTGCCAGCAGCGTAATCACCGCGCCGTTGTGCGGCAGCGTATCCATGCCGCCGCTTGCCATCGCCACCACGCGATGCAGCACTTCCATCGGAATATGGGCAGCTTCCGCGCCCTTGATAAACAGATCCGACATCGCCGCGAGCGCGATACTCATCCCGCCCGACGCGGAGCCGGTAATGCCGGCAAGCGAACTGACCGAAACAGCGGCATTCACGAGCGGATTCGGAATGCTCTTCAATGCATCGCTGACGACGATAAACCCAGGCAATGCTGCAATCACCCCGCCAAAGCCATATTCCGAAGCGGTATTCAACGACGCGAGCAACGCGCCCCCGACCGCCGCTTTGGTTCCGCTCGCAAAGCGTTCGCTGACGCGGCGAAATGCGGTCAGCACGACGAGCAGAATGCCAAGCAGCAGCGCGCCCTGGACCGCCCATATCGCGACCAGCGCCTTGACCGTCACGCTAACCGGCGTATGCAAGCCAGGCAACACCTCCGGAGCAACCGTGTACGACGCGCCATACCATTCCGGCAGCCACCGCGTCAGCGCAAAGTTAGCGACACCGACCAGAACCAACGGTGCGATTGCGAGCAGAGGATGCGGCAACTGCGAGGTCTCGACACGCTCCGGTTCGTTGATCAACGATGTGCCGTAGCCCTCGCCCTTGGCCATTGCGGAGCGACGTCGCCATTCGAGGAACGTCAGGCCAACGACGACGATAAAGATCGACCCGGCTATCCCGAGTCCTGGCGCAGCCCAGGCTGTGGTCTTGAAGAACGTCGTCGGGATGATGTTCTGGATCTGCGGGGTGCCGGGCAGCGAATCCATCGTGAAGGAGAACGCGCCCAGCGCTATCGCGCCCGGCATCAGCCGCTTTGGGATATTGCTCTGGCGGTACAACTCCGCCGCGAATGGATACACCGCGAACACGACGACGAATAGCGAAACGCCGCCGTAGGTCAGCAGCGCGCACACCGCAACGATCACCGCATTCGCGCGCGACTTGCCGATATAGCGGATCGCCGCTGCGACGATCGACTCCGAGAATCCGGATAGTTCGATCACCTTGCCGAATACCGCACCCAGCAGAAACACCGGGAAATAAAGTTTGACGAAGCTGACCAGCTTCTCCATAAAGATGCCGGAAAAGACCGGCGCGACCGCGGAGGGTTCGGTCAGCAGCACTGCGCCGAGCGCGGCGACCGGTGCGACGAGAATCACGCTGTAGCCGCGATAGGCGGCGAACATCAAAAATGCCAGAGCGGCAAGGACAATGACAAAAGACAAGTGCGTCTCCAAATCGTGGTTGTTCTACGGCATCTGCTTGCGTGTCGGGGTGATGAGCCGCAGCGGGCGCCGGCTAATGCAGGGGTCTGTGCCATTTGCATCGAGCGCAGCGTGGCGAGGCCCGTGGCATGGCTCCGTGTTGTCACAGACGGAAGACTGCCGTGGTTTGTCTCGAAATCGAGACAAAGGTCTGCATTGATTCGTAAGGCTCAAGAGAATAACCGATTTACAGTCGTGTAGCGATTCTCAAAAATGAGACAATCGGTCTTGATTGTGGGACTTGAAGTCAATAGAACAAGGTAGATCGGAGACGGCGGCAACATGATGAACGACTGGAGCGCAATGCCCGCGACCTACAGCGACGTGCTGCGCAGGGCGATGGATTCGCTGTTTCGCACTTTCGAGAACTTCAGCGAAGGCACCTTTATCGTCGATGCGGATGCGCGCGTCGTATGGATCAACAAACGCTACGCAGCCCGCTTCGGGTTCTCCGACCCGCAGCAGGCGATCGGCCGCGATTGCGAGGCCGTGATTCCGAATAGCCTGATGCGCGAGGTTGTCACGACCGGCAAACCGATTCTGCTCGACATTCTCGAAACGGATCGCGAGCCGCTGGTCGTCACACGGCTGCCGCTGAAAGACGAAGCAGGCACGACCATCGGCGCGGTCGGCTTCGCGCTGTTCGATGAAATGAAGGCGCTGACACCGCTCTTTTCGCACTACTCGCGTGTGCGGCAGGAATTGATCGCGACGCGCCAGTCGCTTGCACAGGCGCGCCGTGCGAAGTACACGTTCGCGAGCTTTGTCGGCAGCAGCGCGGCGAGTCTTGCTGTGAAGCGTGACGCCCGCCGCGCGGCGCAGGTCGAATCGCCGGTGCTGTTGCGCGGCGAGACGGGCACCGGCAAGGAACTGCTCGCGCATGCGATTCACGGCGCGTCGCCACGTGCGGGCAAGCCGCTTGTCACCGTCAACGTGGCCGCAATCCCGGATACGCGGCTCGAAGTCGAATTGTTTGGCGCGGCGGCCGGTGCGCACACCGGCGCCGATCGCAACGGGTGTGTCGGCAAATTCGAACTGGCGGACGGCGGCACGCTGTTTCTCGATGAGATCGGCGATATGCCGATTCCGCTCCAAGGCAAACTGTTGCGGGTGCTGCAGGACGGCGAGTTTGAGCCGCCCGGCTCGAACCGGATCATGCGCGCGGACGTGCGGATCATCGCGGCGACGTCGGCGGATTTGGGCGCGCTTGTTGCCGCCGGGCGTTTTCGGGCCGATCTGTTCTATCGCCTTAACGTGCTGACGATCGATGCGCCGCCGCTGCGCGAACGATTGTCCGATGTCGAGGCGCTCGCGTACGTGATTCTCGAAGACCTGGCGATGCAATCCCACGGCGGCCGCCATTTCCAGCTTCAGGACGACGCGCTGCAATGTTTGCGTTCGTACGCGTGGCCGGGCAATGTGCGCGAGTTGCGCAACACGCTCGAGCGCGCGGTGATGCTGTCGGATAGCGAGCGGATCGACGCGCGGGTACTCGCACGGTTTATCGGCCCTGCACAGCGCGCCGCGGCGGAGCAGGGTACACGTGAAGTGCTTGCGTTTCGCGGGTCCGCGCGGGTAGTCGCAACGGATGAAGCAACCAGTGAGGCAACGGACAAGCCAACCCCGTCGCCGTCCGTGCAACCGTGGGCGGACGCGATGGCGGAATTCGAAAGGCGCTACCTCAACGAAGCATTGCGCGCATGTGGTGGACATGTCGCGCAGACCGCGGACAAAATCGGCATCGGACGCGCCACACTTTATAAAAAGATCGCGGCATACGGTATCGACGTGTGATCGGCCACGGCCGGAACGAGGAGCATCGCATGGCACCTTCAGCTATCCGAAAGGTTCACGAGGTAGGCATAGCAGCAGCGCTGCTGGTGGCCGCGACCTGGCTGTGCCACGCACAACCGTCATATGCGCAACAGCACGCGTCGTCCGCGGCCGGTGCAGTCGAACGTAAGAACTGGTTCAACGATCCGTTCTTCGAACTTTCGCATTCAATGACGGATTGTCCAGTTCCGCTGGGTCCGTTGATGACCCGCGCGCAGATGGAAGACGACGCGCATTATCGGGTCGAGCGCGGCACGACTTGCTGGCTTGCGCACAAATGCACGAAGCCCAATTCCTATATGTACGATCAACCAATCGCCGACGCGATTCGCGCGCGTCTGAACAATCCTCACACGTTTGACGGCGCCAGCCTGTGGATTACCGTGCAACGCCGTTTCGTTTACGCGGAGGGCTGCGCGCCGGCGTCGTTCGATCGGCAGGCGCTGCGCCGGCAACTCGAAGCGATTCCGGACGTCGAACAGGTCTTTATCCGGATCGGCTCGAGCGCCCGTATGCCCCTTCCGTACAAGACGCTTGCCGCGCCCGACCAGCCAGCTGGCGCGAGCGATGCGCAATGACGCAATGTAGCGGCCACATGGCACAATCGCGGAGTCAAAAACAAAAGGTCCAATCGGGGTTGCCTATGAAACATAGTCAGGTCTTTGCAGTGGTGCGCGCGGCCCGGGCGTTCCGTCCGCTTCACGCGGCGAGAGCGATCGCGGCGCTGGCGGCGGTTGCCGCCCTGGCCGGCTGTGGTAGCAGCGCACCGTTGTTTGCATCAGACGGTAGCCCGACGACGCTTGTCCAATGTCCGGTCGGCTCGGATTCCTGCGAGCAGCAGGCGGCTGCGAGTTGCGAAGGCGGCGGGTATGAAGTGGTCCGTCAGACGGTCGAAGGCGGTGTCCGCAATCTGCTGTATGCGTGCAAGCGCAAATAACTGGAAGCGGCTCTGAAGTGCCGGAAGCGGTAAATCGGTTGTGGTCCTTTGATTTATCGCGATTCTGATTGCCGCTCAAGTCAGAAAAAGGCGATTCCTGAATCAGTCGGCGGGCATAAGCTGACAGATAGCTTATTTATTTCCCGTTGCAGTTCTCTTTTAGTCGGGCGGGCGCACGCCGCCGCTCCGGTCTCTTTCGATGCGGCATTCTTACCGGTTACGAGTCGCGACCTACCTCACATTTCCGTGCGGCGGGCAACGGACACCGGTGCACTGGAAGCCTTATAGTGGTTTGCAGTCGTTTGCGGCGACGATGCAAATAACATCGCGCCGCCGTGCGGTTTCACGCAATACCGGAAAGAAGTCTTTAAAAGAATAAAGCTCGTGAAACGCCAAAGCCGAATTCCCGCGAAGCCGCTCGCGGAATTGACGGGCGACTCGACATACCGACAATACGGGGAAGGCGATGAATCACGATCAGATCGAAAAGGACATAGAGCACCTGGAACGGATAATTTCACGCATTTCGCCGAATGACGGTATTCCGTTGTCTTATTGGCGAAATCGCATCAATTCGGTGTCTGGCGCGGTGCTGGTCCCGGCGCAGGCAGACCGCGTCAAGAAGCTCAGCGAAGCATTGAAAGCGCTCGAGGCGCGAGCGCACAAGCGCTAATTTCATTTCCTTATCGGGGCAATACAGGCTACCCGGCACTTTTTGTGTCTGGTACGGTCACACTGCCGTACTCGACACTGAAAGGAGACGATGCTCGATGGCCACATATAAGCAGCTGACTGCGCAACTCGAAAAGCTTCACAAGGAAATGTCACTTGCCCGCGACAAGGAAGTCATGCAGGCCATTGCGAATATCAAGGAGAAGATAGCCGAATACGGCATTACCGCCGAAGAACTTGGCTTTTCGAGCAAGAAGCGTTCGGCAGTGCGTAAACCGGCTCTTCCACCCAAGTATCGCAACCCAAAGACCGGCGAGACGTGGAGCGGCCGAGGCCGCGCTCCTGGCTGGCTGGCAGGGAAGAATCGTGACCGCTTCCTGATCGAAGAGTAAACGGCGGCCGGCGAATGCTCGCATCGGCCGATACCCCGGCCGGGGCGCGGCGCTGCCCGCCGGTCGGCGCTTCGGTAGTCCAAATCCCGAATATCCTCACCTTTCCCTCGCCATGATGCCGCATCGGGCAACCGATGCGGCGTCTTCGTTTGCGTAGCTGGGCTTTCCAGCACGTGTCACAGACTCAAGCCGACTGCAGTATCCCGGCTCCCGAACGTCCTCACCTTGGTTTTTTGCGCCGGCGGCCGCCCAGTCCGTTGCCGAGACAATCATCTCAAATTTAAGAGTTGTCTTACGGATTCTTATGCCGCGCTTTTTTAAGATTCTTTTCAACCTGATGGCTGCTTCAGTGCTTCAACCAAGGCGTCCGACAACGACGCCGGCGCGATCGGCGCATCAGGGGACGCGCACCGATCAATCCACCGGGCGGCGCCGATTTCAATCTGCTGTCTTTAATTTATTGGAGTATCAAGTATGAAACTGCGTTTCTCTGCGTTCGTTCTGGCTGCCGCCGGTGTTATTGGCATTGCTTCGCTTAACGCTCATGCCGCGGACGGCACGATCACGATTCAAGGCATGGTGTCGGACACGACGTGTTCGATCAATGGCACCGCGACGGGGGCGCCGGCAGATATTTCGGTAACGTTGCCGACGGTCCAGGCAGGTTCGCTCGCCTCCGCGGGTGCGGTCGCGGGGACGTCGAACGCGGGCGATATCCAGATGGTGCTGAGCGGCTGTTCCGGTGCTGCTACTAAAGCGGTTGCCCGTTTCGAGAATGGCCCGACAGTCGACCAGTCGTCGGGTTATCTGACGAACATGGCGGGCGCCGCGGGTGCGAAGAATGTCGAAGTGCGCTTGCTCAATGCGAACATGCAGCCCATCAACATCCTCAGCGGGCAAAACAACGACGTCAACACGAACGGTACGGCGATCTCCGGCGGCTCAGCAGTGCTGAAGTATTTCGCACAGTACTACGCGACGGATAAAGCTCAAGCTGGCACGGTGTCGACTTCGGTGCAATACACGATGCAATATCAGTAAGTCACGGGAAGAGGGCGTCGGCCTGCGCGGCGCCCTCTCTGTTTTCGAAGGCGCCGGAAATCCGCTTGTGAACTAATTCATTTTGATCGATATCCGCAGCATTCCGGTTTTCGATGATTCGGCTATCCTGAATTATCGAGTGCAATGCAGTGCGACGGGCTATATGTCTGCAAACGAAGCCGCGTTTTAGTCAGCCTGTTTTCAATCTGGAATAAAAAAGGGGAAACAGATGAACACCCTTGTCCGAACCGTGATCATGACTATCGTGAGCATTGTTGCGGCGCTGCTGGCAAACAGCTCGCACGCAAGTGTGACGATCGGTGGAACGCGTGTAGTGTATCCGCTCGGTCAGCGCGAAGTGACGGTCAGACTTGAAAACGATAGCAAAAGTCCTTCGCTGGTCCAGGTTTGGATGGACGATGGCAACGCAGATTCGAAGCCAGGCGAAATCAAAGTGCCGTTTTTGATCACGCCGCCGATCTTTCGAATGGATGCCCACAAGACGCAGACGTTGCGCGTGATCTTTAGCGGCGACACAACGTTGCCGCAAGACCGTGAGTCAGTCTACTGGTTGAATGTGCTCGATATTCCGCCGAAAGCCGAGCAGAAGGCCGATACGAACACGTTGCAGTTTGCGTTCCGCACGCGCATCAAAGTCTTCGTGCGGCCGCCGAAGCTGCCTGGAAGTCCAGAAGAAGCGCCACGTCAATTGGAATGGAAACTTGTCCCCGCGCCCCAGGGGAAGGGACAAGCATTGGCAGTGTCGAACCCGACTCCGTATTTTGTGTCGTTTAGCGAAGTGGGCGTGGTGAACGGTTCGCAAACCTGGCGGAACGAAACGGGCGGTATGGTACCGCCGCGTGGTACCGCGGTTATTACCGTGCCGAATATGAATTCAGTGCCGGGCTCGTCGACGGTTCATTTCACCGCGATAAGCGACTATGGCGGCGCATTGACGGGTGACGCGCCGCTCCATCAGTAAGCAAAACTCCATCCTTCGGCGGCCGCTCGGCCGCTTTCCTGGTCATCCCAGCTTTTCTGCTTTGCGCGTCACGTGCGCGGCCATGGCAGCGCACGTTGAATAACGCTTGTCCTAAACGCTATCTCAAAAATAGGAGTCGTCTTAGGTACTTCGGGATCTCGAATTAATAACATCGTTTTTAACTTTTCGAGATAACGACCTGCCTGTTTCGAGTCCTGTAAATGACCAAGAATTTCAGCTCCGCGAAGATTAACGATTGCTTCAATGTCGAAGCTAATTCATCCGGTTTAAAGCCCATTGCCGCGCTTGTATGGTCTGCCTTCGTGGTGGTAGGCAGCGCCCATGCGGCGGACATTCAACAGTCCGATACGACCACAGCGAATAGCGCGGTCACTTTCGATTCAACGTTCCTGCGTACAGACCCGACGCAAACCGTCGATGTCGCTCGGTTTGCGCGAAGCAATCCGGTTTCGCCCGGCCTCTATTCGGTAGATATCTGGGTGAACGACACGCGTGTTGCACACGACGACGTCCGGTTCATCGCGGCCGAAAAAGATGAAAGCGCGCGTCCCTGTTTCAGTCGCAAAACGTTGCAAGGATTCGGCGTCGACTTCGCGAAGGCGGCTGCCGATAAGGGCGCCCGGCACGATGCCGATGGAGCACCGGCAGGGAGCTCGGATGAGTGTGTCGACCTCGCGGCAACGGTACCGGGCGCAACGGTTGAGTTCGACTTTGCCGAGCAGAAAATCCGAATTCTCGTGCCGCAGAAGTACATGCGCAATTCGGCGCGCGGCTATGTTCCTCCCGAGATGTGGGAGCAAGGCGTCAACGCGGGCTTCCTGAGCTACAACGCGAACGCGTATCGCACCGACGGCGCGGGCGTGCATTCGGCGCAGGAGTACCTCGGGCTGAACGCTGGCTTGAATATCGGCGCATGGCACTTTCGCCATCAGTCTTCGATCACCGCGGCGACAGGTCAGGCGACGCAGTTCGACAACATTGCCACGTATATTCAGCACGATGTCACCAAACTGCGCTCGCAGGTGACCATCGGCGACGCCTACACGACAGGTGACGTATTCGACAGCGTATCGTTTCGCGGCGCGCAGATCGCCACCGACGATCGCATGTTGCCCGAATCGCTGCGTGGCTACGCGCCGGTGGTGCGCGGTACCGCGGAGACGAACGCTCGCGTGACGGTGCGCCAGAACGGCCAGGTCATCTACGAAACCACGGTGTCGCCGGGCCCGTTCGAAATCAACGATCTTTACGCGACCGGCTACGGTGGCAACCTCGACGTGACGGTGACAGAGGCGGACGGCCGCGCGAGGAGTTTTACCGTGCCGTACGCGTCGGTCGCGCAATCGCTGCGTCCTGGCACGACGCGCTTTGCCGTCACTGCGGGTCAATTGCGCGACGACTCGCTGCAAACGAAGCCAAACTTCGCGCAGTTCACTTTGCAGCGCGGGTTGACAAACCTGTTGACCGCATACGGTGGCGGCATCGTTTCGAATGGATACGTTGCGGTGAATGCCGGCGCAGCCTTCAATACGAAGTACGGTGCATTCTCCGCGGACGTGACCGGCGCGCAGACCCAAGTACCTGGTCAACAAGCGATGCACGGCGCGAGCTTGCGAATCGGCTACAGCAAATTCATCGATCCGACCAACACGAGCATTACGGTCGCAGCCTATCGTTATTCGACGGCCGGCTATCTGAGCTTTCAGGATGCCGCGACACTTCGCGATGCGGCGCTGCATGGCGGCGATCCGGATTCGGTGGACCGCGAGCGCGGCCGCGTACAGGTGACGGTCAACCAGAGCCTGAAAGACCACGGCAGTGTGTTCCTAACCGCGTCGACGCAGCACTACTGGAATCGCGGCGGCAGCGATACGTTTTTTCAGGCGGGATACTCGAACAGCTACAAGTACGGCACGTACAGCATCACTGCAGGACGCACGCGCAATTCGGACGGCACGATGTCGAATCAGATCATGTTGAGCACGACGATTCCGCTCGGCCACTCGCAGCATGCGCCGTTGTTGACGACCAACCTGTCGAAGACCGGCGATTCGTCGAATCTGCAAGCAAACGTGAGCGGCTCGCTGGGCGACAACAATCAGTTCTCGTATAACGCGTATGGCACGTATGGACAGAACGGTGAGTCGGGTAACGGCAACGCGGGCGTGAGCGGCGTCTATCGTGCGCCGTATGCGCAGTTGACCGCGTCGGCGAGTGGCGGGGCGGGTTCGTCGCAAGTGTCGGCGGGCGTGAGCGGCTCGATCGTCGCGCATCCGGGGGGCGTGACGTTCTCGCAGACGGTTGGCGACACGTTTGGCATCGTGGAAGCGAAGGGTGCGGAAGGTGCGGCGGTGAGCAGCGCGCAAGGCGTGAAGGTGAACCGCAACGGTTACGCGGTCGTGCCGTATCTGACGCCGTATGGGATGAATACCGTCGACCTCGATACGAAGGGCACGTCAACCGACGTCGAATTCGAATCGACGTCCGAGCATGCGGTGCCGCGTGCGGGGTCGGTCGTGATGTTGAAGTACAAGACCGTAACGGGGCGCGCGGCGTTGATCCAGGCGCCGCGGCTGGGCGGGGATGCGCTGCCGTTTGGCGCGGAAGTGGTGGACCAGAACGGGCGGAATGTCGGTGTGGTCGCACAAGATAGCCGGATTTTCGCGCGCGGGCTGGACGATAAGGGATCGCTGACCGTGAAGTGGGGTGACCGTGCGGCGGAGCAATGCCGGGTCGACTATGTGCTGCCGAAGCCGAGCGGGAAGGCCGATGCGGCTTATTTGTCAGTGCAGGGGCATTGCGTGGGGATCACTTCGATGCAGGCGCAGGCCGAATAGCCGGGAACCCATCATTCGGCGCTGCGCGGCCGCATTCCCGACGGCGCGCAAGTCCGGATGGATGGGGCCCCCGCGCCGGTCGGACCGGGTACGTGTATCATCGCGCTTTCTGTCTTTTCCGCCGGCTGCTGCTGCCAGATTCCACTCGCGCGTTGTGGAAGCTGTTTTCGCGTCGCAGACATGCCCAAACGGGCGTTTTATCCATGTCACTCTCCGAACTCCAACGCCGCCGCACGTTCGCGGTCATTTCTCACCCTGATGCGGGCAAAACCACGCTGACCGAAAAGCTGCTGCTTTTCTCGGGCGCGATTCAGATCGCCGGCACGGTGAAAGGCCGCAAGAGCAACCGCTACGCGACCTCCGACTGGATGGAAATCGAAAAGCAGCGGGGTATTTCGGTCGCAAGCTCGGTGATGCAGTTCGAGTACGGCGATGCGGTGATCAATCTGCTCGATACGCCAGGCCACGAAGACTTCTCTGAAGACACATATCGCGTGCTGACGGCGGTCGATGCCGCAGTGATGGTGATCGATGGCGCAAACGGTGTCGAAGCGCAAACGCTGAAGCTGCTCGAGGTTTGCCGTAGCCGCAAGACGCCAATCGTCACGTTCATCAACAAACTCGACCGTGAAGTGCGCGAGCCGCTCGACCTGCTCGACGAAATCGAGCAGCATCTTGGCGTCGCGGCAGTGCCGTTCACGTGGCCGATCGGCATGGGTAAGGACTTCCAGGGCGTCTACGACATTCAGCGCGATCAGGTCCGTGTGTTCCGTGCCGGGCAGGATACGCTCGGCGGCGACGTCGAAACGCTACAGGCAATCGGCCACGATGAAGGCGAGCGCCGCTTCGGCTATGCATGGACCAAAGCCAAAGACGAAGTGGATCTGATCACCGGCGCGACGCCGACCTTCGATCGCGACGAATTCCTCGCGGGCCAGCAATCGCCGGTGTTGTTCGGCTCGGCGATCAACAACTTCGGTGTGAAAGAAATTCTCGATGCGCTGGTCGATCTCGCGCCGCCGCCGTCGGCACGCATGACGGTGCAGCGTCCGGTGCAACCTGACGAACCGAAGTTCACCGGTGTCGTGTTCAAGGTGCAGGCAAATATGGACCTCGCGCACCGCGACCGTGTCGCATTCATTCGTGTCTGCTCGGGGCGCTTCGAACGTGGTATGGCGTTGAAGGTCACGCGTTCGAACAAGATGTTCCGCGCGAACAACGTGGTGACGTTTCTGTCGCAACGGCGCGAAACGGTAAGTGAGGCTTACCCGGGCGACATCATCGGCATTCCGAACCACGGCACGTTGAGCCTCGGCGATACGCTGACCGAAGGCGAAGATCTGCAGTTCGTCGGCCTGCCGTTTTTTGCACCGGAAATCTTCCAGACGGTCGAAGTGGTCGACCCGATGCGTGCGAAACAACTCGGCGAAGCGCTGAAGCAACTCGGCGAAGAAGGCGCGATTCAGGTGTTCAAGCCTGTCGTCGGCGGGTTGATGGTGCTCGGCGCGGTTGGTCAGCTTCAGTTTGAGGTGGTATCGCACCGGCTTTCGACTGAATACAAGGTTGACGTGCGGATGATGTCCGCGCGCTACAAGATGTCGCGCTGGGTCACGTGTGACGATGCAGGCGAACTGCGCCGGTTTATGGACGCTTATTCAGCCCGCATCGCGATGGATGCGTCGAACGCGCCGACTTATCTCGCGTCGCACATATCCGAAATTGAAGTGGCGCAGAAGGCGTGGCCGAAAATCGTGTTTAACGAGCTGCGAGAGCGCTCGGGCGCGCCTTTCACGAAGGCGATCTGATCATTCGCCACTTTGCGGACCCATTCGCGTGCATTCGCGAAGGGTCCGCAATTCATCCCGCCACGTCACGACTTCGCCTATCCTGTTGAAACACGCGCGGCCCGCATTTTCCTGACTCGCCGCGCGCCTTTCATTCGAGGAGCGTCCGTGACCGTCCGCAATCTCGATGCACTGTTCCGCCCGAAATCCGTCGCTGTGATTGGCGCGTCGCACCGTCAGGGCAGTGTCGGCGCGATGGTCTGGAAGCGCCTGCTTGGCGGCGGCTTCTCCGGCCCGATCTGGGCCGTCAATCCGAAATACGACATTCTCGATGGCCACGCGACAGTCAGCGACGTCGGCGATCTACCCGAACCGCCCACGGTCGCAATCGTCTGCACGAAGCCCGCGACCTGGCCGTCGATCATCCATCATCTCGGTGGTCACGGTACACGCGCCGCGATTATCGTCGGCGAGACGCGCAGCGATGAAGACCGTCTTCATCTGAAGCACGCACTCTCCGCGGCGCGCCCGCATCTGTTGCGTATTCTTGGGCCCGCGAGCCTCGGCGCGATTACGCCCGCATTGCGCGCGCATCTCGGCGCACCAGCCTGCACGGTGAACGCAGGCGGTGTCGCATGGGTCTCGCAATCAAACGCGCTGACGAACGCCGTGCTCGGCTGGGCCGATGCGCGTGGACTCGGCTTTTCGCATGCGATCGCACTCGGCGATGAAGCCGACGTCGATGCCGGCGACGTGCTCGACTATCTCGCAAGCGATGTCAGCACACGTGCGATCCTGCTCGAAGTCGATACGATCCGCGCCGCGCGCAAGTTCATGTCGGCAGCACGCGCCGCGGCACGCAACAAGCCGGTGCTAGCGCTGCGCTCAGGGCGCAGCGATCCGGTCGACGAACTGTACACGGCGGCATTCCGCCGTGCCGGCATGGTGCGTGTCGATGCGCTCGACGACATGCTCGACGAAATCGAAACGCTGGGCGTGGGCCGCGTCGCAGCCGGCACCGCCGCCACGCTGATTACCAGCGACCGCGGCGTCGCAACGCTGGCGTGCGATGCGTTTCGCGCGGCCGGCGACGCGCTCGCGTCGTGTACCGAGTCGCACACAGCGGCAATTCAGCAAGCGCTGCCGCGCGCAACATCTGGCAACCCGCTGCTGCTCGGCGGCGACGCACTGCCCGAACACTTCGGCACCGCACTCAAACTGCTCGCCGATCAGCCCGAAACCGGCACCGCGTTCGTTGTGCACGCATCGACCCACAATGCGCCCGCGGAAGAGGTCGCGCAGGTGCTGATCGCGCATCAGCGCTATGCGTATCGTGGGCTGCTCGCCTGCTTCTTCGGCGGCATTTCGCTCGCGACCCGCGACGCGCTGCACGAGCACGGCATTCCGGTTCACTCGACGCCGCGCCGCCTTGCACGCGCATTCGCCCGTCTGGTCGACTATCGGCTAGCGCGCGAATTGCTGATGCAAACACCCGAGGGCTTGCCCGCGCGCATACCCGAAGCGGTCGATGCCGCGCAGGCGCAAGCGTGCGCAGCGCTTCAGGCAGGTGTGACCCAACTCGAAGGCGGCGACGCCGCGCGGCTGCTCGCTCATTTCGGATTGGTCGCGTTATCGCCGCAACGCGCGACGGAACCGGGCATCGTCGATGTGACGATCGAACTGCGCGACGACGAGAACTTCGGCCCGGTGTTCCATTTCACCGCACCGTCCGAAGACGGCATCTCACCGCCATTGCGCAGCTACGGACTACCGCCGCTGAACCCGATCCTGTCGCGCGATATCGTGTCGAAATCAGCCCACGCGAGACAGGTCGACCCCGAGCCCACGCTCGCTGCACTGACATCGATCTCTCAAGTGGTCTGCGACATTCGCGAAATCGTCGGCCTGTCGCTCATATTGCGCGTGATGAAGGATCGGGTCGCGGTAGTCGACCCGCACATCCGCCTGTCGCGCACGCGCAGCCGGCTGGCGATCATGCCATACCCGCGCCGTTACGAGCAGACCATCGACTGGCACGGCCGGCGGCTGACTGTGCGGCCGATCCGTCCTGAAGACGAAGCCTCGCATCGGGAACTGATCGAGGCGATGACGCCCGACGACTTACGCCTGCGATTTTTCGGCACGGTGCGCAGCTTCGACCATTCGCAGCTCGCACGCATGACGCAAATCGACTACGACCGCGAAATGGCGTTGATCGCCACCGTGCCGAACGACGACGGTACGACGCGCACGCTCGGCGTGGTGCGCGCGGTTTCCGACCCCGATAACGAAACCGCGGAGTTTGCGACCGCCGTTCGTTCAGACGAGAAAGGCCGCGGCCTCGGTCGCCTGCTGATGCAACGGATCATCGCGTATGCGAAAGCGCGGGGTACGCATTGGCTGGTCGGCGAAGCGCTGCGCGAAAACGCGGCGATGATCGGGCTCGCGAAGGCCTGCGGATTCACGGTCACGTCCACTGACGATCCGTCTGTCGTCGGATTCAGAATGGCGCTCGACGATCCCGAAGAATAGTCCGTAACCATTCAAATTAGTTACAAGCGGTTTTTATTTGCGGCATCGACGATTTTCAGGTTTACTTTCCAGGCTCACTTTTTTGCGCGCGGCTGTAACCGGATTGCTCCGCCAGACGAACTAAAAGAATGATCGCGGAATCTTTCTGAAGGCCGCGCGGTAGCAACGGGCACGGAAAGGAGTTGCGCGAGCAATTGTCGATGAGTCAACGGACTGAGGAACCTCACGCACATCCGGTGGAGGAGCGCTTGCGGGCGCTCTTTGTCTGTTCGCTCGACGGCGATGCCGCCGCGTACCACGTGTTTCTGCAGGAGCTTGCAAGACACGTGCGTGCGCTATTGCGTAGACGCCTGCCGAATCTGCGTGACGATGTGGAAGACATCCTGCAGGAAGTATTGATCGCGATTCACAAAGGGCGTCACACCTACCGGCGCGACGAACCGTTGACCGCGTGGGTGCACGCGATTCTGCGTTACAAACTCGCTGACTTTCTGCGTGCCCGCGCGCGGCATGAAGCGTTGCACGATCCGCTCGACGAGATTGCGGAGCTGTTTGCGCGATCCGAGCTCGGGCCCGCGGAGGTCAGGCGGGATCTCGGCAAGCTGCTCGATACGCTGCCGGACCGGCAGAAGCTGCCGATTCTTCACGTGAAGGTCGAAGGCCGCTCGGTCGAGGAGACCGCACGCGCGACCGGCCTTTCCGAACCCGCTGTGAAGATTGGTGTGCACCGTGGGCTCAAGGCACTGGCATTGAAAATACGTGGTGGTGGAAAAGCATGAATACCGAAAACCTGATCGAAGCGCTGGCCGCCGACGCCGTACCGGTTGGAACGCATGTCGTCGAGCGGCGTATCGTTACCGCGCTGTCGATTGCAGCTTGCGGCGCGATTGCGGTACTGCTGCCTGTCTACGGCGTGAGAGCGGATCTCGCGTGGCTGGTGGGCACGCCGATTTTCTGGACCAAGCTCGTGTTCGCACTGACGATGGCCGGTGCGGCATTGCTCGCAACCACTCGCCTGTCGCGGCCTGGCGTCGCCGTTGGGCGCGCATGGGCGGGGCTGATCGCGCCGGCCGCGATCGTTCTGATCGTCGCGCTGATCGTGTTGTGGCTGGCTCCGCGCGACGCGCGCGCATCTTTACTGATGGGGCATACATGGCGCACGTGCTCGCTGAATATCGCACTGCTATCGGTGCCTGGCCTGATTGCGATTCTGGCCGTCGTACGCAGCCTTGCGCCGACACGCTTGCGGTTGACTGGCGCGACGGCCGGGCTGCTGGCCGGCGCGATCGGTACAGCCGCCTATTGCCTGAAGTGTCCGGAGACGAGCGTGCCGTTCTGGGCAACGTGGTATCTGCTCGGGATTGCGATACCGACGCTTATCGGTGCGTTGGTCGGAGAAAGGGTATTGCGCTGGTGAGGGCGATGACTGCATCTGCAACCTGAAGCCACATCGCGCCGCAACGTGACGCCGCCACGCGATGCATATTACCGCGCCGGGACCTCATCCCGCGCAAGCAGCACACGCAGCTTCTGGCGAGCGCGCGAAAGCCGCGACATAACCGTACCGATTGGCACGTTCAACACCCGCGCGACCTGCGCATAGCTCATCTCATCGAGGCCGACGAGCAGCACCACTTCACGCTGCTCAGGCGGCAGCTGTTGCAGCGCGCAGTCGAGATCGCGCATTTCCAGCGACGCCGCGTGATGTCCATCGACCATCAGTGCTTCGTCGACGAGGCTCGCGTCATCCGCCGCGACATGTGTTCTTGCATTGGCCGCGCGGGTCACATCATTGACGAACACGTTGTGCATGATCGTCACCAGCCACGCTGCCAGATCGGTACCCGCGCGAAAATTCGACGCGTATCGCAACGCACGTTCGAGCGTGTCCTGAACGAGGTCGTCCGCGCGTTCGCGATTGCCGAGCAACGCGCGCGCATAGCGACGCAGACGCGGCACATGGCACAGCATCTGATCGCTGACGCTCATGCGCGGGGTATCCGGTGCGTTCATGCGTGCCTGGCGCGCAACCGCTTGCCGATATAGCCGTCTACCGCGAACGGACCCGCGCCGCCGAGGACAAGCGTCGCGAGGCACGCGAGATACAGCAGATCGGTTTCGTAACCCGGCGGACCGAATTGCGGGCCCGTGGCCGTCACCGCCATCAGCTTGATCGACGTGAAACCGAACTGCAGATGCACGGTGAAGGTAGCGACCAGCAGCACGACCGCCATCGGAATGCTGACCAGCGGCACGAATGCGCCGAGCAGAATGGCGAGGCCACCGAGCAGTTCGATCAGGATCGTCGCCCACGCCATGAAGTGCGGCGCAGGAACGCCGAGCGCATGAAGAATGTTCGCGAAGACCTCCGGGTGCTTGACGATTTTCGCGTACCCGTGCGCCATAAAGCCATATCCGACGATCAGCCGCAGCGGCAGCGGGGCCCAGTACGCATATTTCGCTCTGTCGGATAAAAACGAGCTGACTAGCCCGGTCAAAGGGCGGCCGTTATTCATCGCGCGATAACCTCTTCCATGATGGTGAATGAACTGATGTCAGCAGTGTGTTGAACAACACTGCCTATGAGTTAGTTCGTTCGGGAAGTGGCCCGGGTTACAGCACATGAGCGAGGCGGCGCGCGCATATCAGCAATGCGATTGCGCGAAGTCGCCCGGCGCAGAGGTCGATGAAAGGCTCTCAGGAGCCGAAGAAGATGTTGCAGTAGCTGACCGGTCCGACACACGCATTCGCGCTGGTTGCGTTGCTGCCCGAAGGAGGCAGCGATGCGCAGGCCGACAACGCGAAAATTGCAATCGCCGCGAGCCAGAGTCCTTTCGAGCGGCGCGCTGCGTCGAGTGTCGCGCGCAGCCCACGGCGACGCGATGCGCCGCAGACTGACTGCTCATCGAGCGGGGAGTGATTGCGTTGCATATCAGCACCTCAATGAGCCATCGACGTATCGGCATTCGCGGTCGAGTGACCGTTTTGCTGAGCGTTCTTCGCAAGCGCCTTCTGCTTCAGATAAGCGACCGTCGGCTGAAACATCGGGGCCACGTCGGGATACGAAGTGTCGGTGACGAAATCGAGGCCATTCTGCTTTGCCTGCACTAGTTCCTGGTAGACCTCGGCGCGCGTCTTACCTTGTGCAAATACGTTGGCTGAACTGAATGCTGCCAGCGCCATAGCGAACATCGCGAACTTCTTCATTGCCGTCTCCTTGACGAATTGTGCGGGTTGCAGTCGGGTAAACATGACCCTTCGCGCAGATATTCCTGACCCGTCGAAAAAGTTCGTGCGAAGACAGCCGAATTGCACGGCAGAAAAAATATTTGTGGTGCGGCGTGCGGACAGCGGAATAACTTCGATGTCCGGCTGGTTTACCGCTAGCTGGGGAGAGGAATTGAAGAGCGGACCGGCGACATACGCCGCCGGCGCAAGCTGAAGGAGTAGTGCAGATGAATGCTCAGGCTGCGAGCTTTGCCGCGGCTTCGTCGATTTGTGCGCGCGATACCGCAAGCTCGTCGAGCCATGCATCCGCGTAGACAGTGCCGGTCTCACGCTCGAGTCGCGCGATGGTCGCCGCGCAACGTGCGGCGTCCTTCGGTGTTGCGATAAACGACTTCACCGATTGCCCGCCGATGAACGCATCGAACAGCGGCACGCGAATCTCATCGGGCAAATTGCGCGTCCACTGATAAGGCTTGCCGTTGAACGTCAGCGTCGGCGGCAGCGCGCGCTCTTTCTTCGCGGCAGGAATCAGCCCATATGAACGCGCGGCTTCAGCGATCTGCTCGGGTGAGAAAAGCTCGTCTGGCGTGATCTCGAACTGGCTGATGTGCGTTTCAATCGATTGCATTGCCGCGGCGCGATCATCGCGCTTTTGCTGGGCGCGCGCGACGATGTCGCGCAGTTCGTCGGCTTCATCGCTCGTGATCGTGAAGCTTGCCTGCTTCTGTTGAAGTTCGGTAAAGCGCTGGAATTCGTGATCGGACAGAAGTTTGGCCATTGCGTATCGAAGCGGATGGAAAGCGCGCATGCGCGCACGCACATGCGGCGGGTTCGGAAAGGGCCGCCATTCTAACGCATGCGCGTGTGATTTCCAGCGCGTTTTTCCGCGCTCAGGTGCCCGTGTGCGCGGCAGACTCGTCGTAAGCGCTGGGCTCGCGGAACATCGACATCATCTGCACGGTATCGCGCAACAGCGCAATGGTTTCGTCGAGCGACGGCGCAACGTATTCGTCGATGCGCTTCAGAAATGGACAGGTGAGCGCGGCGATCGCCTGACCCGACGAGCCGAGCAACGGAAAGGTCAAATCCGTCACGCCGAAAATCTGCTGGCTGTCTTTCTGTGAGAAACCGGCGGTTCGAATGCGCTCGCAGGTTGCTTCGAGCGCATCGTGATCGATTGTCACTTCGCCCTTCACCGCGGTGTGTTCGACGAGCATCTGCGCGCGCTGCTCGGGTGTCTGGAATGCGAGCACCGTGCGGCCGGAGCCGGTATCGATCAGACCCACGCGCGAACCTAGACGCACCGCGATGCCCCATGTGCCCGGCCCATCCACCTGCGCAATCACTAGCAGATTGCCGCGGTCGTACACCGCGAGGTGGCACGACTGTTCGGCTTGCGCGGCGAAACGCTGCATCAGCGGCAGCGCTTCGGAAATCAGACGTTCCATCGGCGGGTGCCGATGCGCGAGCGCGTACAGCTTCAGGCTCAGCGAATAGCGGTCGCCGCTTGCCGAGCGCACCACATACTGGCGCGCGACCAGCCGCTCGAGCATCCGGTACATCTCGCTCGCATTGCGGCCCAGCAGCTTGGTAATTTCGGCGCGCGTCAGCCCGCCTTTCTGCTCCGCGAGCAGTTCGAGAATATCGAGCCCCTTGTCCAGCGCGGGCGCGCGATAACGGTCGCCGTCGTCCCTCTCGTCCACGTGCACGTCCATTGTGACCGTCTGATGTCGACTTGTTCTCATCCCATTATCTAAGGAATTGCCGCGCATACCGCCGTCGCCAGGGAAAACACGGACCGATGCTGCACTGCATATACCTTGACTATAAAAAGTTCGTCTATGAATAATACGTTCATTGGTGAATGGCTGCTTCGGTTTTCTTTGAATCGGTAGCCGACGCCAATCCACGAGAAAGCGCAGGACGAGAGTTCCCACAGGCACGCGGTTGCATCGCACTCCAACGCAACAGCGGGCTGCGCGGGGTCTGGCAGTTCAAACAACGCAAAGTACAAAGCATGGGACTGGAGCGACCGCTGAAGCGGCGAACTCCGATCAACAAGGAGACAGATATGAATTTCGTCAACGGGTCGGGCACGGCTCGCCGTTTAGCTCGTTCGGCGCTGTCGGCGGGTATCGCCGCCGCGTGTGTCGTCGGTCTTGCGGCGAGCGGCGCCGCGCAGGCCGCCGATAGCGGCAAGGTCGGCCTCGGTTTGCCGCTGCTGACCTCGCCGTTCTGGCAGTCGTACAACAACTACCTGCCGAAGTACGCGAAGGAGATGGGCATCGACATCCTCGCGCCGGTGAACTCGAACAACGATCCCGCGCAGCAGATCACCGACATGAACAACATGGTGAATCTCGGAGCGAAAGGCATCGTGGTCGGGCCGATCGATTCGGCGGCAATCAGCCGCGCGCTCGACGCCGCGGCATCGAAAAACGTGCAGGTGGTCGCGGTCGACGTCGCGCCGACACAGGGCAAGGTCGCGATGGTCGTGCGTGCGGACAATCACGCGTACGGCGAGAAGGCGTGCAAGTACATCGGCGAGCACGTGAAGTCCGGCAAGGTCGTGCAGATCGAGGGCGACCTCGCATCGGTAAATGGCCGCGATCGCTCCGAAGCGTTCCGCGCGTGCCTGAAGAACTACCCCGGTCTGTCGCTGCTCGAGATTCCGGCCGGCTGGAAGGGCGACGTCGCGGCGAGCGCGCTCGATAGCCTGCTGACCGCGAATCCGGACGTGAAGGCCATCTACATGCAGGCGGGCGGCGTCTATCTCGCGCCGACGCTGCAAACGCTACGCCGCAAGCAGATGCTGTTTCCCGCCGGCGACGCGAAGCACGTCGTGATTGTCAGCAACGACGGCATTCCGCAGGAGTTCGACGCGATCCGCAAGGGCGAGATCGACGCAACCGTGTCGCAGCCGGCCGACCTCTATGCGAAGTACGGCTTGTATTACATGAAGGCCGCGCTCGCCGGGCAGACCTTCAAGCCGGGCCCGACGGATCACAACAGCACGATCGTGCAACTGCAGCCGGGTGTGCTTGAAGACCAGCTGCCGGCGCCGCTCGTCACGAAGGCGAATGTCGACGACAAGGGCCTGTGGGGCAACACGCTGAAATGAGCGAGATGACGCACGGTACGATCCCCTCGACCTGGGCGGCGGCCGGCACGTCGGTGCCGGTCGTCGAAGCGCTCGGCGTCGGCAAGCGCTTTGGCTCGACGTCCGCGCTGCGCGACGTGACGATGCGCGTGCTGCCGGGCGAGTCGCATGCGCTGGTCGGGCGCAACGGCGCCGGCAAGTCCACGCTGGTGTCGATTCTCACCGGCCTGCGCAAACCGGATACCGGCGAAGTCCGCTTCGCCGGCCAGTTGGCGCCGCCGATCGCGGACCGCGATGCTTGGCGCGAGCGGGTCGCGTGCGTCTATCAGCATTCGACGATCATCCGCGACCTGACGGTCGCGGAAAACCTGTTTATCAACCGCCAGCCGGAGCGCCGCGGCGTGATCGACTGGCGTGCGATGCGTCGCGATGCGCGTGCGCTGCTCGACCATTGGAAAATCGACGTGCGCGAAGACGCGCGCGCCGGTGATCTGACGGTTGAAGCGCGGCAACTGGTGGAAATCGCGCGGGCGCTGTCGTATGGCGCGCGCTTCATCATCCTCGATGAACCGACCGCTCAGCTCGACGGCGAAGAGATCAAGCGGCTCTTCAAACGCATCACCGAACTGCAGCGCGAAGGCGTGACGTTCCTGTTTATCTCGCACCATCTGCAGGAGGTGTACGAGATTTGCCAGGCGGTGACGGTGTTGCGCGATGCGCGGCATATCGTCAGTGCACCGGTTGCGGCGTTGCCGCGCGACCAGTTGATCGAAGCGATGACCGGCGAGCGCGGCGGCCTGGCGGTGGCCGACGCGGCCGCGCGTGCGCCGCTGCCCGAGAGCACCGAGGTCGCGCTCGACGTGACCGGCCTCGCCGGCTCCGACTACGCGGACGTGTCGTTTCAGGTGAAGCGCGGCGAAGTGATCGGTTTGACCGGCGCGACGAGCAGCGGCCGCACGAGTGTCGCCGAAGCGATTGCCGGGTTGCGCAAACCGCAGCGCGGCCAGATTCGCGTGTCGGGCGAACCGCTGCCAGCAGGCGACGTGCCGGCGGCGCTCGCGCGCGGCATCGGCTGCGTGCCGAAGGATCGCCATCACGAAGGACTCGTGCTCACGCAGTCGGTTGCCGAGAATGCGTCGATGACGATCGCGCGGATGCTCGGCCGCTTCGGCATTGCGCCGCCCGCGAAGAAAAATGCGTTCGGCCGCCGGATGATCGACGCGCTCGGCATTGTCGCGCCCGGCCCGGAGCACCCGGTATCGGGGCTATCGGGCGGCAACCAGCAGAAAGTCGTGATGGCGCGCGCGCTCGCGACCGATCCGCAGGTCCTCGTGCTGATCGATCCGACCGCGGGCGTCGACGTGAAGTCGAAAGAAGCGCTGCTGTCGGTCATCGATCGCGTGCGCGACGAAGGCAAAGCGGTGCTGGTTGTCTCAGGCGAGCTCGATGATCTGCGCACTTGTGACCGCGTGCTGGTGATGTTCCGTGGCCGCGTCGCGGCCGAATTCGACGCAGGTTGGGAAGACCACGACCTGATTGCATCTGTGGAAGGAGTCAGTCTCCATGAAGAATAGTGTGCCAAGCCCGGCGTTCGCTTCCGCGCAGACCCAGCCGGACAATGGCTTCACCGCGGGCGCGCGGCGCGCCGGCAAGCCGCGCATCGAATTCGCGCGGCTGCGCGATCTGGCGCTGCTGCCCGCACTCGCATTGCTGATCGTGATCGGCGCGTTCGTCAGCCCGAGCTTTCTGACGAAGGCGAATCTGATCAGCGTGCTCGGCGCATCGGCGGCGCTAGCGCTGGTCGTGCTCGCCGAATCGCTGATCGTGCTGACCGGCAAGTTCGATCTGTCGCTCGAATCGACCGTCGGCATTGCGCCGGCGATCGGCGCAATGCTCGTGATGCCGGCCGCGTCCGCCGGCTTCGGCGTCGAATGGCCGGCCGCCTTCGGTCTGGTCGCGATCGTCGTGGTCGGCGCGCTGGTCGGCTTTATCAATGGCTTTCTGGTCGTGCGGCTCAAGCTGAATGCATTCATCGTCACGCTCGCGATGCTGATCGTTCTGCGCGGGATGCTGGTCGGCGCGACCAAGGGCGGCACGCTGTTCGATATGCCGCCGTCGTTCTTCGCGCTTGCGACCACCATCGTGCTCGGTCTGCCGCTGTCCGTGTGGCTTGCGGCGGCCGCGTTCGCGGTGGCGGCGTTCCTGCTGCGTTACCACCGGCTCGGCCGCGCGCTATATGCGATCGGCGGCAATCCGGAGGCGGCGCGCGCGGCGGGCATTCGCGTCGAGCGCATCACCTGGGGTGTGTTCGTGCTGGGCAGCGTGCTGGCCTCGATCGGCGGGTTGATCGTGACCGGTTACGTCGGCGCGATCAACGCTAACCAGGGCAATGGGATGATCTTCACCGTGTTCGCCGCAGCCGTGATCGGCGGCATTTCACTCGACGGCGGCAAGGGCACGATGCTTGGCGCGCTGTCCGGCGTTCTGCTGCTCGGCGTCGTGCAGAACCTGCTGACCCTTGCACAAGTGCCGTCGTTCTGGATTCAGGCGATTTACGGCGCGATCATTCTCGGCTCGCTGATGGTCGCGCGGCTCGCGAGCGGAGAAGGACAGAACTAAACTGAACTGAACTCAGCTGAACTGAACGCCACCCCCACGGTATGCAAACCATGACAGACCCACGCCTGATCCTGCTGAGCCCCGAGGACAACTGCCTCGTCGCGGCGGCGCGCCTTCCGGCCGGTACGCAACTCGACATCGAAGGCGAGACGGTCGCGCTCGCGCAGACGATCGATCTCGGCCACAAGGTCGCGCGCCGCGCGCTCGTCAAAGACGAAAAAGTGCTGCGCTACGGCGCGGTGATCGGCCACGTGACGGGCCCCGTCGCGCGCGGCGAGCACCTGCACACGCACAACCTCGAAAGCGACTACCTGCCGACCTACACGCACGACGCAGGACACGCATTCGTCCACCACTGACCGGCCAAGTGGCACCGCACAGTCAACTCCACACAACCGGCCGCACATCCATCATCATGAACGACTCTTCCGTCACACCCGCTGCCGCCGCCGAGCCGATGCTCGCGGGCTATCTGCGCAGCGATGGCCGCAAAGGCATTCGCAATGTGGTCGCGGTCGCGTATCTCGTCGAATGCGCGCATCACGTTGCGCGTGAAATCGTCACCCATTTCCGCGAGCCGCTCGATGCGTTCGACGATCCGTCCGCCGAGCGTGAGCCGCCTGTGCATCTGATCGGCTTTCCCGGCTGCTATCCGAACAGCTACGCGGAAAAGATGATGGAGCAGTTGACCACGCATCCGAATGTCGGCGCGGTGCTGTTCGTGTCGCTCGGCTGCGAGAGCATGAACAAGCACTATCTGGTCGACGCCGTGCGGGCGAGCGGCCGGCCCGTCGAAGTGCTGACGATTCAGGAGAAGGGCGGCACGCGCAGCACGATTCAGTACGGCGTCGATTGGGTCACGCAGGCGCGTGGCGAACTCGCGAAACAGCGCAAGGTGCCGATGGCACTGAGCGAACTGGTGATCGGCACCGTCTGCGGCGGCTCGGACGGCACGAGCGGTATCACCGCGAATCCGGCCGTCGGCCGCGCGTTCGATCGACTGATCGATGCGGGCGCAACCTGTATCTTCGAAGAAACCGGTGAACTGGTCGGCTGCGAGTTTCATATGAAAAGCCGCGCGGCACGCGCGGACCTCGGCGATGAGATCGTCGCGTGTGTTGCGAAGGCCGCGCGTTATTACTCGATTCTCGGCCACGGCAGCTTCGCCGTCGGCAATGCGGACGGCGGCCTGACTACGCAGGAAGAAAAGTCGCTCGGCGCGTATGCGAAAAGCGGTGCGTCGCCGATTGTCGGCATTGTGAAGCCAGGCGATGTGCCGCCGACTGGCGGTCTGTACCTGCTCGACGTGGTGCCCGACGGCGAACCGCGCTTCGGCTTTCCGAATATTAGCGACAACGCGGAGATCGCCGAACTGATCGCATGCGGCTCGCATCTGATCCTGTTTACGACGGGCCGCGGCTCGGTGGTCGGTTCGGCGATCTCGCCGGTCATCAAGGTGTGCGCGAATCCGAACACGTACCGCAATCTGTCCGGCGATATGGATGTCGACGCGGGACGCATACTCGAAGGCCGCGCAACGCTGGAGGAAGTGGGCCGCGAGGTATTCGACGTGACGGTGCGCGTCGCGCAAGGTGGACCATCGAAATCCGAAACACTCGGCCACCAGGAGTTTATTCTTACGTATAAGACATTCGAGCCGGTTGGGCCCGCGTGCCTGCCATCCAGCGCGTCGCTGCCGCGGCGGGTGGTCGAGATCGCGCCGCACTGAAAGCCGCATGCATCGCGGATCGCGGGTGCCGCGCGAATCAGCACGACGCGCGGCACGCGACCGCACGGCGTGGCGTGGCATGACGCAGGCACAACGTTGCGCAGCGACAGGCGAGACAAGAAAGGAGACAGTGAGGATGACATCCGCAATCGATTCGAAAATCCGGCGGCGCCGCGCGATCGGCGGCCGTGCGCTGCAGGTGAGCGGTCTTGGCCTGGGCACGGCGCCGCTCGGTGGGCTGTATCGCGATCTGACCGACGAGGAAGCATTCGAGACTGTCGATGCCGCATGGGAATGCGGCGTGCGCTTCTTCGATACCGCGCCGCACTACGGCCACACGAAAGCCGAACATCGCATCGGCGATGCATTGCGCCGCCATCCGCGCGACGAGTACGTATTGTCGACCAAGGCAGGCCGTCGCTTCGTGCCGCGCAAGAATCCGTATGACGGCAGCGAAGGCTGGCAGAATCCGCTGCCTTTCGAAGCGATTTACGACTACACGCACGGTGGCATTCTGCGTTCGTTCGAAGATAGCCAGCAGCGCCTCGGCATTATCGATATCGACATCCTGCTGATTCACGATATCGGCCATATGACGCACGGCGACCAGAATCCGCATTACTGGAAGCAACTGACCGATGGCGGCGGATTCCGCGCGCTCGACGAACTGCGTTCGGCGGGCGTCGTGAAGGCGGTCGGTCTGGGCGTCAACGAAGGGCAGGCGGTACTCGACATGATGGCCGAGTTCGACATCGATTGCGCGTTGCTGGCGGGCCGTTACACGTTGCTCGAACAGCAGACGTTGAACGACTTGCTGCCGGCCTGCGAAAAGCGCAATGTCAGCATCCTGCTGGGCGGCGCGTTCAATTCGGGCATTCTTGCGCAAGGCGTGTCGGGCGATCTGAAATTCAACTATGGCGCGGCGCCCCCCGAAGTGATCAAGCGCGTCGCGCGGCTCGAAGAGGTGTGTCGCGCGCATGGCGTGCCGCTTGCCGCAGCAGCACTGCAGTTTCCGTATGCGCATCCATGCGTCGCGACGGTGCTGACCGGCGCGCGCAGCCCGCAGGAGATGCGCCAGAACGCCGAATCGTTCGACCGGAAAATTCCTCCCGCGCTATGGCGCGCGCTGTCGGACCAAGGCCTGATCGATCGGCGCGCACCGGTGCCGGAGGCATGACGTGACGACGCAGCAGATCGACGCGCATCAGCACTACTGGGACCCGGCGCGCGGTGACTACGGGTGGCTTACGCCCGAGCTCGCGCCGCTGTATCGCGCATTCGGCCCGGCCGACCTCACGCCGTTGCGCGAACGTGCAGGTGTCGCGCGCACCGTGGTCGTGCAGGCTGCGCCCACCGTCGACGAAACCCGCTACCTGCTCGATCTCGCGCGCGGCGAAGCGTCGATTGCGGGCGTAGTCGGCTGGGTGCCGCTGCTCGAACGCGACGCGCCTTCACTGATTGCAGAACTCGCGCGCGAGCCTAAATTCAAGGGCGTGCGGCCGATGCTGCAAGATCTGCCCGACGACAACTGGATCGCGGATCCGGCGCTGCAGCCTGCCATCGACGCATTGATCGCCCACGACCTCGCCTTCGATGCGCTGATCTTCGCGCGTCACGTCGACGCATTGGAGACCTTCGCGAAGCGCTTCCCGACGCTGCGCATCGTTGTCGATCACGGTGCGAAGCCGCCGATCCGCGATGGCGCCGCCGGCTGGCACGCGTGGGCGGACGGCATCACGCGGCTTGCGCGTCTGCCGCATCTGCATTGCAAGCTATCCGGACTCGCGACTGAAGCCGCGGCGGGTTGGACCGAAGCGACGCTGCGGCCGTACGTCGATCATCTGCTAGCCGCCTTCGGACCGGCGCGGTTGATGTGGGGCAGCGACTGGCCGGTACTGAACCTGAATGGCGACTATCTGCTGTGGCATTCAATCGCGACGACGCTTGTCGCCACATTGCCCGATGCGCAGCGCGACGCGATTTTCGGCGCGAATGCCGCCGCTTTTTATCGTCTTTGACAACACAAGCCGCCATCCGCATCGTCAGATCCATGTGGGTCGCGGGCGATGCGCGAGATGCGGTTCGAAACCTCGCAAATTGACTGGAGCCGCAGATGACACAACGACTGGCCGGCAAGACGGCCGTGATTACCGCCGCTGGACAAGGCATCGGCCTTGCGACGGCCGAACTTTTCGCGCGTGAGGGCGCGCGTGTAATCGCCACCGATATCAAACCCGATTCGCTCGCCGGCAAGCCGGTCGAAGCGCGCAAGCTCGACGTGCGCGATATGGCGGCGATCAACGCGCTTGCAAAAGAACTCGGCCCAATCGACGTGCTGTTCAACTGCGCGGGCTTCGTGCACGCCGGTTCGATTCTCGAAGCCAGCGAAGAAGACTGGGATTTCGCGTTCGACCTGAACGCGAAGGCGATGTACCGGACTATCCGCGCGTTCCTGCCCGGCATGCTCGAAAAGGGTAGCGGCTCGATCATCAATATGTCGTCGGCGGCCTCGAGCGTGAAGGGCGTGCCGAACCGCTTCGTGTACGGCGCCTCGAAAGCGGCGGTCATCGGTCTCACGAAGGCGGTGGCGGCCGATTTCGTCACGCGTGGTGTACGCTGTAACGCGATTTGCCCGGGCACGGTCGCGTCGCCGTCGCTCGAACAGCGAATCGCCGAGCAGGCTCAGGCACAACGCAAAAGCGTCGGCGACGTGCAGGCGGCTTTCGTCGTGCGCCAGCCGATGGGCCGTATCGGCAAGCCGGAAGAGATCGCGGCGCTCGCGCTTTATCTGGCATCCGACGAATCGGCGTTTACGACCGGCCACGCGCATGTGATCGACGGCGGCTGGTCGAACTGACCGGCGTCTGTCATCACTATTTCGAACTTCCGTTGAACTTACAGTACAGGACACCGCAACAATGAAACTGCTTCGTTACGGACCGAAAGGTCAGGAAAAGCCCGGCATCGTCGATACGCAAGGCAAGATTCGCGATCTGTCGAAAGTGGTCGGCGACATCGACGGCAGCATGCTCGACGACGCGAGCCTCGCGAAGCTGCGCGCGCTCGATCTGTCGTCGCTGCCGCTGGTCGACGGCAACCCGCGTATTGGCCCGTGCGTCGGCAAGATCGGCAAGTTTGTCTGTATCGGCCTGAACTACGCGGACCACGCGGCTGAATCGAATCTGCCGGTGCCGCCGGAGCCGGTGGTGTTCAACAAATGGACCAGCGCGATCTGCGGCCCGAACGACGACGTCGAAATTCCGCGCGGCTCGAAGAAAACCGATTGGGAAGTCGAACTGGGCATCGTGATCGGCAAGGCTGCGAAGTATGTCGACGAGGCGAACGCGCTCGACTATGTGGCCGGCTATTGCGTGATCAACGATGTGTCCGAGCGTGAATGGCAGATCGAGCGTGCCGGTCAGTGGGACAAGGGCAAGGGCTTCGATACGTTCGGCCCGATCGGCCCGTGGATGGTCACGCGCGACGAAGTGCCCGATCCGCAGAACCTGAAGCTGTGGCTCGAAGTAGATGGTCATCGCTACCAGAACGGCAGCACGAAGACGATGATCTTCGGCGTGAAGAAGCTGGTGTCGTATCTGTCGCAATGCATGAGCCTGCAGCCGGGCGACGTGATTTCGACCGGCACGCCGCCGGGCGTCGGTATGGGCGTGAAGCCGTCGCCGGTTTACCTGAAGGCGGGGCAGACGATGCGCCTCTCCATCGAAGGGCTCGGCGAGCAGCAGCAAAAGACGTACGCGGCGGAATAACGATTGCCGCATCGCGCATTGCCGGGGCGGTGCGAGTCGCCGCTCCGAAGCGTTACACGTCAATCCCCTTGCGGTTCCCCTTTGTTATTCTCGGTGCCATCGCCGATCCGGTTGATGGTGCCCTGCGCGACTGCGATGAGCCTCTCACGGTCGCCGTCCGTCACGTACACGCTGCATTGGCAGGTTGCCTGATGGCGCCCCGCGTAGATCACTTGCGCACGGGCCATCAAAATCCCGTTCACCGCCGGCCGCAGGTAGTTGATCTTGTACTCCCCGATGACCACTCTCGGTCCGAGCGCCAGCGCACCGGCGAACGTCAATGCATTGTCCGCGAGATAGCTGATCACGCCGCCGTGCACAAACCCGTGTTGCTGCTTCAGATCGTCGCGGACCGGCAGGCATAGCGTCAGCTCGTTGGCGCCGACATACATCAGCTCGGTGCCAAGCAGCGTGCTGAACGGCTGCGCATGGAGTGCGCCGCGCGCGCGGTCCAGGAGATCAGTCATCGTCGGATTTCCTTCGGGTGGTCGCCCGCTGTGACGTTCCACCCACTCTAGGAAGCGCAAACACGCGAAGTCAAGATAATCCGGAAAAAATCGCGCTGTAATTGTTGTGAAAAAAGAGGGTAGTTTGTCGTAGGCCGGTTGGCTCATCTGAAGTGAGCGCGCTTACCGCTGCTTGTTGCTGTAAACCCGCATGCACCGGTTTCCGCCGTTTATCGGAGCGATCACGACGACGATGACGACGACCGTCGCGAAGCGGCGTGACATCGCGCGAAGCGCTCGGCGGGCCTCGTCAACCGCAGCGTTCGAGATTTCCAGTTCGATGCTGACGGACACCGATAGCTCGGTTATCTTCCAGTTGCTGACGGTATGAATTGAGGTGACTTTAATGAAACCCGCGATCGAAGCGTTTCACGACCCCGTTACGGCAACGATCAGCTATGTCGTGCATGCCGGTCCCGGTTCGCATTGCGCGGTCATCGACTCGGTGCTCGACTACGATCCGCGTTCGGGGCGCACGTCGACACATTGCGCCGACCGCGTAATCCAGTTCGTGCGCGATACGGGTTTAAGCGTGCAGTGGCTGCTCGAGACGCATGCGCACGCGGATCATCTGTCGGCCGCCCCCTATTTGCGCGAGCATCTGGGCGGTGCGATCGGCATCGGCGAGCACATCCGCTCGGTGCAGAAGATCTTCGGGCCGGTGTTCAACTTCGAACCCGAGTTCCATCCGGACGGCTCGCAGTTCGATCATCTGTTCGTTGCGGGCGAAACCTTACGGGTCGGCGCGCTGGAAGCGACGGTGATGCATGTGCCCGGTCACACGCCGGCCGATGTCGCCTATCTGTTTGACGGCGCGGTGTTTGTCGGCGATACGCTGTTCATGCCGGACGTCGGCACCGCGCGTTGCGATTTTCCGGGTGGCGACGCGCGGATGTTGTACGCGTCGATTCGCCGGCTGCTGTGTCTGCCGGGCGACACGCAACTCTTCATGTGCCACGACTACCCGCCGAACGGACGCGCGGTCTGCTGGCAAACGACGGTGACCGACCAGCGCGAGCGCAACATTCATATGCACGATTCGGTCGAGGAGCACGCGTTTGTGCAGATGCGCAATACGCGCGACGCCACGCTCGGCATGCCGACGCTGCTGATTCCGTCGATTCAGATGAATATCCGCGCGGGTATCGCGCCGCCGCCGGAAGCAAACGGCATCCACTATCTGAAGACGCCGCTCAATGTATTGTGAAGCGGGGCAGCGTCGTGGAACCGCGACGCGCGCAACCGCCGCGCGGGGTCGACCATCAACCGGCGCTCATTCCATTGCGCTTCGCTTTATCGCGTCACAGCGCGGCATAAGCGGTCGCAAGGTGATAAGGCGTGGTCGACGGCATATCGTCGCGCGATACGTCACCTGCCGCGGTCTTGCATTCGTACCAGCCTTGCGGGCGCAGGAAGCGTTCGCTGAAGCGCGCGATCTGTTGCGGTAGTGCGGCGCGGACGTCGGCGTCCGGATGAACCGCGAGCGCGCGCAGGTATTCGGATTGCGCCCAGATCCGTTGCGTCGCGTCCCGCATCGCCCCTTGCTCATCGAGCGCCAGCGCGACGCCGCCGGTGGCTGCGTCAACGCCGTGTTGCTGTGCAAAAACGAATGCGCGGGCAAGTGGCTCCTCGAGGCCCGATCGAGTCAGCAACCTACCCGCCTGACGCATGAGCCAGAACCATTCGAACTGGTGCCCAGGCTCGAGCCAGTTATCGGCGCTACCGATCGGCAACTCGGCAATGCAACCGGTCGGCGCGTGCACGAACGCGCGCGCGACCGCATCGCACAGACGCTCGAGCGCGGTATCGAACGCCGCATCGCCGGTTGCTTGCCGCGCGGCGAGCCACGCTTCGGTGAGGTGCATCAGCGGGTTCTGCAGCGGTCCGCCGCTCGCCGCGGAAAAGTCCGCGTTCAGCGCGGCGTTGTAAAGCCCTTGAGCGTTTTGCACACCACCATGCGACCCGTCGCGAATCGCAAAACGCTCTTCGATGATCGACGAGGTGCGACGCACGATCTCGAACGCGTCGCGATTGCCCGAACGCGCGCCATATTCGGCGCATGCGAAGACGACAAACGCGTGTGTGTACAGATCTTTCGTTGTATCGAGCGGTGCGCCTTGGGGATCGACGCTATAGAACCATCCGCCGCGCGCACCGTCTTGAAAGTAACGGACCAGCGATTCGAAAAGCCGGTGTGCGTGGTCATCGGCGCCGGCCTGTGCAAACACGAACAATTGCCGCGCGCAGGCCATCGCGCGGTAGCGCACGGCCGGTAACGGCCGACGCCCGTCGGCCGCCATCGCCTCGTAAGGCAGGTTCAGCGCTTCGTTAAAGCCTGGGCCACGCCAGACCCGCAACACGACGCGTAAAAAATGTTCACGCAATGAAACGGCGGTGGCGGTCGTCGAAGCGGGTATGCTCATAAGTCGAATTCAGATGGGAAATGACGCGGATCGCGATCCGGCGGTGCGTGGCCGGCACCGGACAGCAAGCCGATAACCTGTAATGGTACGCTGCCCGGAGCCAGCGCGGACCGCATCTTGCTAGGTCGATAAAAAAGCAGGGGGAAGACAACATGCCAGGCAATCTTGAACTTATTGGGCGGCTCGTGATGGCAGCCGCACTCGGCAGTGTGATCGGCTTCGAGCGCGAACGGTTGTCGTGGGCGGCGGGGCTGCGTACGCATATGCTGGTATGCGTCGGCTCGGCGCTGTTTATGATCGTGTCCGCCTTCGGCTTCGCCGACGTGCAGAGCGGCGACCATGTCATTCTCGATCCATCGCGGGTCGCCGCGCAGGTCGTGTCCGGCATCGGCTTTCTTGGCGCGGGGTCGATCCTGCTGCGCGGCGAGATCGTCCGCGGGCTGACGACGGCGGCGAGCTTATGGTCCGTCGCGGCGATCGGTCTCGCAGTAGGCGGCGGCCTGTATATCGCGTCGATTGCGGCGACGCTGATCATTCTGCTGATCCTCGCCGGCATCAAGCCGATCGAGCGGCGTTTCATCACGGTGAAGCAGCGGCGCCAGATGACGCTGCTGGTCGAACGAGGTGCGATGACGTTTCACTCGCTGCACGATGCACTGGGCACGTCGAGCGTACGAGTCAAGCAGTTCATCGTGCAGCAGGGCGACGACTCCACTGAAATCGACGAAGTGATGATCACGCTAAGCCGCGTTTCATCGCTGGAATACAAGGCGATTTGCGAGCAGTTGCGTCAGCTTCCTTGCGTGAAGGAGTTTCGCGACAACGGCATACGGGCGTAATGCGGTTTGTCGCCGCGCCGCTACGAAGGACCTTTGGTTTGCTCGTGCTGTGTATCAGTCGAGCGCGACCCGGTGGCCGTGCGCCCGGCTCTCGCGTTGTCGCGTTGTCGCGTTCCGAGCGATCGTAGGCAAAGGTTCCGCGCGAAATGCGATGCCAGATCGGCACTTCGAATGCGAGCCATGCAGGCAACAAAGCAGCCACAAGTCACCGCGCTGATCGATGAAACCGGGCGCGACGTGATTTTGCGCAGCTATCTCGCGTCGGTATCCGCGCCGCCGGCCGACTATCCGTCCGACGCCGAATTCCAGGCGGCGTACGACCGCAACCCGACGCTGTTCACGCAGCCGCACGCGGTGCGCCTTTCGCAGATCTATATCGCCGTGCCGGCAGGCGCCGATGCGGCGACCGTCGCAAAGCGCGGCGAATGGCGGCGATATGCGTTTCGTGCAATGAGCGGCAGGCCGGTTTGGGTGCGTTTCCGTTTCGATGCGACCGTGCGTGACGTAGGCGATTTATGGAGACATCGTGGGCACGCAGGCACGGTTCTTCAAGATGTTGCTCAACGCACCGCGCGAGACGCCGTTTCCGACGTCGAGGCAGTTGATTCACTACGAAACGGTGCGCCGCGACACCTCCTTCCTCGAGACCCCGCCGCCCTGGATGAAACGGGCCGATGTGAAGGAGTTCCAGCGCTTCGTGGCGTCCGGCCGTCAGCCGGCTGACATGGAGCGCGCCGATACGGGGACATCATGAGAGGGTCTTGTGATGAAACAGCATAGACATGTCCTTCGGATCGCGGTGACGTTATCGATTGCAAGCGCGGCCATGCTGTGCAGCGCAGCGTGGGCGCAGAGCGCGCCTGCTGATGCTGCTCCAGGCACCACGCAGGCCGCGTCGCCGAACAACGGCAGGCGACCGCGGCGGCTAGCGGTATCAGTGCCGCCGAAGCGAATCAGGTCGGCACGTTCAATTATTCGGCGGAAGGCATCCGCTTCGGCAATGCGTGGGGCAAATCGGTGACGCCGCAAAGGCCGCCTCATTGAACGATGTCGCGACGCTGCGCCGCGCGCGGTTCCAAAAACATGTGAACGAATCTTTGACAGCCGTGAAACGGGGTTTTGAACGGGCGAGAGCGTGGATCGCAGTGTGCGCGGCAGCCGCGTCGTTTTGCACGAGCGCAGCGAGTGCTGCCTTGAGCGACGATGCGGCAGGCGGTGCCGGGCCGGCCGCCGGCGCCGAGCGGTGCGTCGAGCGCTTCGTAACCGGAGTCGATCAGAAAAAGACAGCAGGATGACTCATTTGCGCAACGTGTGACCGGCGATCGTTCGACTGCGGGATCGAATCGCCGGGGCTTGTCGTCCATAATAGCGGCGCTCGACCCGATTCTTCCGGGCACACTTTGGAATAAAACATGGCCGATCGCGCAGCACCCGCACCCTCGACTCCCCGCCCATCCCGTTCAGGCTCGAAAGAGCCGCGCACTGCCGCCGTATCGACCGACACCGAAAACAAACTTGCTCGCGCCGTGCGTTCGGCGCAGCGCCTCGCCGAACTGAGCGACGTTCCCGGCGACGACAGCACGCTCGACCTGTTTCCCGACGATCCCACACGCGCGGCGCTGCAGGCGATGAACATCGATGTGCGGCAGGGGACGCTAAGCGGTTTCGAGTTGCCCGACGAGGTGCTGGCCGCGGTTGAGGCAGCCACGGAAGAAAACGGCGCGCTTGAAACGCCGCCGCAGATAAAGACCGCACGCCGCAACGCGCGCGCGGCGCAGGCGGTTGATGTGCCGCAAGGGCTCGATTCGCAGCAGGCGGAGCTGCAAACGTCGGCCGTTGAGGGCGAGCAGCAGGCGACGCCTAACTCGCCGCGCAGTTGCTTTGGCGACGACTCAGGCGATGCAGGCAAGGCGAACGATGCGACGCCGGCCGTAACGGCGGCGAGTGCAGAGATGTTGCAGGCACACGCGGAAGACATAAGCGCGGCTCGTCCGATATCGCCGCCTGAAGGCGCACCCGTTGTGCAGCCGATGGCGGCAGCCTCCGCGCTGCGTAACGCGGCGATGCCACGTGCCGCCACTGGCGAATCGAGCGCCCCGTCGCGCGATGCAGGCGCGCCGATCGACGCAGGCGCCGCGCCTGCCGCACGTCCTGCACAAGCGCAAGCGCATCCGTCCGCTTCGAGCGCCCGCACACCATTGGGGGCCGCGAACGCCGCGGCCGCCGCGCATCCGCACGCTGCGCCGGTGCGTCCGTCGATCGGGACCGGGAGCGGTGCGACCGCAGCGACGCAGAGCGCGCCGCGTGCGACGCCCGAACTCGATCACGCGCGCGCCGCCGCATTCGCCGATACCGTCGATGCGCTATACGGCGTCATCGCCGACCAACGCCGTGCGGCAGCCGATCATTCGCGCCGGATGAAGCGGATGTTGTCGATTGTGGTCGGCGTGCTGCTGGTGACGGTTGCGATCGGCGTCGCGCAGATGCTCTTGCTGGTGCAGTTGACGCACGACTCGACCGTTCAGCAGCAACGCATCGAGCAAATGCTGCTCGGCCAACAGGCGACGCTCGCGACGCTGCTGCAGACGGAATCGTCGCCTGCGGCCGCAACGCCCGCCGCGCCCGCAACGCCCGCCGCGCCCGCAACGCCCGCCGCGCCAGTGGCCGATGCGGACACGCCGGCGCCAGTCGCGCCAAGGCAGCCCGCCGACGTGCACGCACCCGCGAAGACCCAGCACGCGCATAAGCACAAACCGTCGGCGACGCACGCTCGCTGACAGGTTCCGAGCAACGCTCCGGCCGCATCAGTGTCTGGCCGCCGGGAGGCAGCTCGCACCGGTTGCGTTGTTGTAATGATGCAACGCATCATCCGCTACGACGCACCGCCGCAGCGCTATTTACAGAAAATTTGTGCGACGCACTAGACTTGGGCTAGGGGAAACCCTATACTCGCTTCTAAGGGAAAACCCTAGCCAATTATCAACGGGAGTCGCCATGAACTTTCTTTTTGCTCTGTTCCAAAAGGTCAGCGACCTCTTCGCGTCGCCGCACTTGCCGCTGGATTCGGATTACTCGTATGAAGCCCGTCGTCGCGAGGCGGAGCGTATGCGCCGCGCGCAAGCCACGCTGTTCGGTGTCCGTCTCACGGACTAACCACCTGGGTCCGATCGCGCAAAGTCGCGCGAAACCGTCAGCGTGAAGGTGAAAGCGCAGTGTCGAGAGCCCGGCTACAACGCCGGGCTCTTTGTTTTCTGGCCTGAAAAGCACGGTCCGCCGACGGCCTGCTGCGTTAGAACGCATTCAAGCGCCTTTCCGACGCTTTCTTCGTAGAAAGGGATGTAACGTTAGCTGACAACACCGCAGGCCACGCGTCAGCGCCAATTCATGAATTGTCCTGAAATAACAGGCGATCGGCAAATAACGGGGCGCCATGAGCGGCACGTTTGTGAAATGTGCGCTTACAAGTCTTCACGTTTATATATCGGCGTCGCCGCTACATTGGTTCTCAAGCGCGGGGCCGAAGTTTGATGGATGCAGTCGGGCACCAAAGCCCCCGCAACATTCTCAACGGGAGAACCAACATGAAAGGCTTGAACAAGACTTCACGCGCGCTGCTTGCGACGCTGATTGCAGGCGGCGCATTGCTCGGTGCAACCGGCGCGTTTGCGCAAACTGTCGTGTACGGCGAACCGCACATGGTGCCGGTCGGTGTGACGATCAACCTCGGCTGGCAGCACGATGGCCGCTACTGGGACGGTCACCGCTATTGGGCGCACGACGAGTGGATGCACCGTCATCCGCATGACCGCGATCCGTATCGTCATTACGATCATCACGATCACGACCATCACGGTTAAATGAGTTTTTGATCTGGCCGTCAGCAGTATTCGCTGTCTGGCCTGTCTGCAATCGGTCAACGGGCCTGCCGCAATTGAAGCGGCAGGCCCGTTGCGTTTACCCCGCCGATCATCGAAATGCGCGCTGCGCTATGCTGGACGCTTTCGTCAAAGGCTTCGGACGCCTGCAGTTACGACTCTGCAGTCACGAAGGAAAAACGTATGAGCGATGTGCACTTCTACGACCCGCTGGTCGGCCATGGTTTGCCGCACGATCCATTCAAGGCGATCGTCGCGCCTCGCCTGATCGGCTGGATCTCGACGCGCGGTGCAAATGGCCGATGCAATCTCGCCCCGTACAGCTTTTTCGGCGCGTTCTCGACGTTTCCGCCGATGATCGGCTTCTCGAGCGAGGCGTATAAGGACAGCATTCGCAATATCGAGGAAACAGGCGAGTTCGTCTGGAACCTGACGTCGAAAGCGCTCGCCGAGAAGATGAACCGCACGTCGGCGCCGGTGCCGCCCGAGATTGACGAGTTCGAACTCGCGGGGCTCACGCCGGTGCCGGGCCGCAACGTGTCGGCGCCGCACGTCGGCGAGTCGCCGGCTGCGCTCGAGTGCAAACTGGTCAACGTGGTGCAGTTGAATACGCTCGATGGCACGCAGTTGGATACGTGGCTCGCGATCGGCCAGGTGGTCGGCGTGCACATCCAGCATGCGTATCTGAAGGACGGGCGGTTCGATACCCTGGCCGCGCAGCCGGTGATGCGTGCAGGGTATCGAGGCGATTACGTCGAGACCGGCCCTATGTTCGAATTGCTGAGGCCAAAAGCGTAGTTAGCGGGTGAATCGCGTGCCGCGAACCACGACGCGGCCCGTCCATCAATGCCGCGTGTCGGCGTTCACCTTGAACACACTCACCGCGTCGCTCAACCGGTCGGCTTGCTCGCGCAATTCGGCGGCGGCGCGTTCCGCTTCGACAACAAGCGTCGCGTTCTGCTGCGTCGCTTCACCGATCTGCGTGACGGCGAGATTGACCTGCTCGATGCCGCCCGACTGTTCGCGTGACGCGACGCTGATTTCGCCGATGATCGTCTGCACCTGCCCGACCCGCTCGACGATACCCCGCATCGTGACGCTCGCTTCCTCGGCGGTCCGATAGCCGCTTTCGACTTGCGCGGTCGACTCGGCGATCAGCCCGTCGATTTCCTTCGCCGCCGCGGCGCTGCGCTGCGCGAGCGCACGCACTTCCGACGCGACGACCGCGAAGCCCTTGCCGTGCTCGCCGGCTCGCGCGGCTTCGACTGCCGCGTTCAGCGCGAGGATATTGGTCTGAAAGGCGATGCCTTCGATCACCGACGTGATATCCGCAATCTTCTTCGACGACTGGCTGATCTCGCCCATCGTCGACACCACCCGCTCAACCGCGCGGCCGCCGTCGACTGCCGCGGCCGATGCGTTCGTGACCAGCGTATTCGCTTGCGCCGCGTGGTTCGCATTCTGCTGCACGGTGGATGTCAGTTCCTCCATGCTCGCGGCAGTCTGTTCGAGGCTGCTCGCCTGCGTCGCGACACGCGCGGCGATATCGCCGCTGCCGGCCGCGATCTTCGCGGTGCCATCCGTCATGTCGGACGAAGCGCTGCGCACCTGCGTGACGATCCGCGCGAGACCTTCGCCAATCCCGTCGATCGCGTGCATCAGGCGGCCGATTTCGTCGCTGCGGCCGCGGTTCGCGTCGGCCACGCGCACGCTGAGATCGCCGGCCGCGAACCGCTCGGATGCCTTGGCCGCTTCCTCGAGCGGGCGGCTGACGAGGCGGCGCACCACAATCAGAAACACCGCGACGAATACCGCGACGAGTACGAAACCGATCAGCAGGAAGCGATTGCGCGTTGCATTGACTTCGGCCATCACTTCGTCGCGTTTCGCAATGCCGCCGATCAGCCAATTCCATTCGGGCACGGTGATAAACGATGCGTACTTGTCGGACGCGCCGGTTTCACCGAGCGCGGCATCCGCGGACGCGAAGGCGATATGTCCTTGCTTGTCGTCGAGCATCTGGCGATACGGCGCGTTGCTGTCGTCGGCCTTCTTGCCGGCCGCGGACGGATGCACGACGAATTTGCCGCGGTCCGCGCCATTGGACGCATCGATCACGAAGTAATAGCCGCTGTCGCCGATTTTCAGCTTGCTGATGCCGTCTTCGATCGTACGGATCTGCGCGTCGACGTCGACACCGATAAACAGCGCGCCGATTACACGGCCGGTCGCGTCGAGGATCGGCTTGTACTGCGTGATATAACGTTTGCCGAACAGCCCGGCCAGACCGGTATACGTTTTGCCCGACGTGATGGGCGCATAAGCCGGGCCTTTGCGATCGAGCAACGTGCCGATCGCGCGCGAGCCGTCCTGCTTTTTCAGCGATGTCGTCACGCGCACGAAGTCGGCGCCGGTGCGCGCAAACACGGTCGCAATCGCGCCGCTGCGCGCGAGAAAATCGTCGGGGACCGAGAAGTCGAGATTCAGCACCTTGTCGCCGGCCTTGAAGACGGGCGTCGCGACACCGTTGATGTCGATCTTTTGCGATTCGTCGAGCGCGAAATTGGACGGCAGGAAATGTTCGAATTGCGTCATCGAGCGGCCGACTTCCGCACCCAGTGCTTTGTCGAACAGCGAAATCGTGTCGGCGATCGACCGGTCTTTGTCCGCGATGCGCGCGAGCACCTGTTCGTTGATCTGCTCGCCGGCCGAGCGAGTGACGGCCCAGGTGAAGGCCGCGAAGATCAACGCCACCAGGGCGCACGAAAGCATGGCGAGCCTGGCGCCAACGCTGGCGCGGCGCAGTGTAAGGAATTCCATGACTGTGGTGGGGTAATGGGGACGGGACTGCTCGGACAGTTCCGTGTCGCGAGGGATATGCCCACATTGGAGGTGCTCGCGACCTGATAAGGGTTATCGGCGATGCCAGATGATTTCTTTAATATTTTGAAAGCAATGTGTAAGTACGTTGGGGGGAAAGGGCGGGCGCGCGGCAGGCGGTGACCGCGACCCCGAATCCGACGGCCAGCCGCCGCCAAGTGAATCAGTCCAACGCGCCGCGATGCAAGCCCACGCTCCGGCGGTTCCGCCGGAGCCCGTCCGTATCAGCGATGTGTGCGCCAGCGGCGCAGCAGCAGCGCGTTGGTTACGACGCTAACGCTCGAGAACGCCATCGCCGCACCCGCAAGCATCGGATTGAGCAGCCCGAACGCGGCAAGCGGGATGCCGATCAGGTTGTAGACAAACGCCCAGAACAGGTTCTGCTGGATCTTGCGCCATGTGCGTCGAGAGATATCGATCGCGTCGGCGACCAGCGCCGGGTCGCCGCGCATCAGCGTGATGCCGGCCGCATGCATCGCGACGTCGGTGCCGGTCGCCATTGCAATGCCAATATCGGCGGCGGCGAGCGCGGGCGCGTCGTTGATCCCATCGCCGGCCATCGCTACGACGCCCGCACTGCGGATCTTCAGCTCGCGGATCACACGCGCCTTATCGGCGGGCAGCACTTCCGCGTGAAATTCATCGATGCCGAGCGCTGTCGCGACGCTCGCCGCGCTGCCGCGGTTGTCGCCGGTCACCAGCACGCTTTTGATGCCCATTTGCGTGAGGCGCTCGATTGCCGCGCGCGCGGTCGGCTTCACCGTATCGCCGAAGCCGATCAGCGCAAGCACGGCCGGCGGCGCGTCCGTGCCGCCGCGCGTCATCAGCCAGGACACGGTGTTACCCGCCTGCTCGAGTTGCCGTGCGCGCGATGCGAGGCGTTCGGGCAATGCGATGCCGAGTTCCGCGAGCCAGCGCCCGCTGCCGATTGCAACCGTGCGTCCATCGACGTCCGCTTCGACGCCGCGACCAGGTACTGCGCGTGCCGACAGCGCAGCCGACACAGATGGGCTGGCGAGCGCGGTACGGCTGTTAGCGGCTGCGAGTGCATCGTTGTCGGCATCGGCATCGGCACCGGCATCGGTTGTTGCGACCGGAACCGGCTCGGTCTCCTCAAATGCCTTCACCACGGCACGCGCCAACGGATGATCGCTATGCCGTTGAACTGCGGCGGCGAGGCGCAACGCTTCGATGCGATCGACGCCATCCGCCGTGTCGAACGCTGTCACCGACGGCTGCCCAACTGTCAGCGTGCCGGTCTTGTCGAACGCAACCACATCGATCTGATGCGCGGTTTCGAGTGCCTGCGCATCCTTGATCAGTACGCCGTGGCGCGCCGCGACGCCGGTGCCGGCCATGATCGCGGCAGGCGTCGCGAGGCCGAGCGCGCACGGGCACGCAATCACCAGCACCGCGACCGCATTGAGGATTGCCCCTTCCACGCCGGCCCCGGCAAACAGCCAGCCGATCAGCGTGAGCAGCGCAATGCCGAGAATCACTGGCACGAACACGGCGCTTACCCGATCGACGAGGCGCTGGATCGGCGCTTTCTCCGCCTGCGCGGTTTCGACGAGACGGATGATGCGTGCGAGCGTGGTCTCCGCGCCGATCGCGGCGGTGCGGATCGTGATCGCGCCTTCGCCGTTGATCGAACCTGCGGTGACCGGGTCGTCGGATTGCTTCGCTACTGGCATGCTTTCGCCGGTGATCAGCGCTTCGTCGATATGCGTGCGGCCTTGCAACACCTTGCCGTCGACCGGGATCCGCTCGCCCGGACGCACCGCGACGATCATCCCGACGCGCACCTGCGCAAGGGGCACTTCGCGCTCTTCGCCACCAATAACGATGCGTGCGCGGTCCGGCCGCAATGCATTGAGCGCGCGGATCGCATCAGTGGTCTGGCGTTTTGCGCGCGCTTCGAGCCACTTGCCGAAGCGCACGAGCGTAATGACCACTGCCGACGCCTCGAAGTACAGATGCATCGTGTCGCCGGCATGCATCGCGAGCTGATAGACGCTGATGCCGTATGCGGCCGACGTGCCGAGCGCGACCAGCAGATCCATGTTGCCGGCGCCCGCGCGGACCGCGCGCCATGCGGCGCGATAGAAGCGCGCGCCGAAGCCGAACTGGACGATGGTGGCGAGTGCAAGTTGAAGTGTGCCGGGCAGCATCGCGTGCCAGCCGAACGGTTCGGTCGCCATCGGCGCGACGAGCGGCAAAGTCAGCAGCGCGGCGATCACGACTTCGATGAAGTCGCGGCGGGCGCTGTCGCGCGGCGCGGCGGTCGCCGCCGGTGCCGTTGTAGTCGCCGGAGCGGCGGCTTCGGTGACTATCGGCGTTGCCTGATAGCCGGCCTTTTTGACTGCGGCGATCAGCGGGTCGACGCTAGTTTCGCCAAACAGCTGAACGCTGGCCTTCTCGGTTGCCAGGTTCACGGATACCGATGCGACGCCAGGCACTTTCGATAGCGCCTTCTCGACACGCATGGCGCACGACGCGCAAGTCATGCCGCTAATAGCCAGTTCGGCAGTGGCGGGCGGTGCGAGCGCGATGGCGGTGTCGGCGGTTTGCGCCAGCGGCGTCGCATCGTAGCCCGCCTTGCGCACGGCGGCGAGCAACGTGTCGACGGACACCGACGCGTCGGCATCGACGGTCGCCTTTTCCGTGGCGAGGTTGACCGTCGCTCGCGCGACGCCCGGCACTTTGGCAAGCGCCTTCTCGACGCGCATCACGCACGACGCGCAAGTCATTCCGTGGATCTCGAGCTCGGCGCCCGGCGCGGCGGGGCGCGATGGGTCAGCGGCCGGTGGCGTGGCAAGGTCGGTCATGATGGTCGGGCTCCTGCGGCGGCCGATGGACCGCTCGATGAAACCGAGTATCGACGTTCCAATGATGGGAAGGTCAAGGGGATATTTTGCGAAAGGCGGTCCACAAAGACGACTACTTCTTATGCCAAAACCGCTGCTTTTCAGTCTCCGCGCTACAAAACCCTGCTACTGCACACGTTGCGACAGGTGCGCGGGGCAGATGCGCAACGCGTCACCCGTTGCGCAGCGCCTCCTCCATCCGTTCCGACACCGTCTGCCGCGCATCGCCGCCGCGCTCGCGTAGCGCGTCGAGCGCGCCTTGCCGGTCCGCGGCGTCCTTGTTCTGACTGAGCTTCCATTTACCGACGAGCCGGGTGACCTCGATCTCAATGCCGACAATCGCGCCGAGCATCTGCGCGATAAAGTCTTCGGGCGCGTCGCCCATCTTCCACGGCGCCGGTTCGCCGGCTTCGTGCTTGCGCGTCAGCCGCGCGACCAGGCCGCGCAGGAAGCGCTCGTCGTCCCGTACCGCGATCCGGCCATGCGCGTGCACCACCATATAGTTGTACGTCGGCACCTGCCGATGCGCGTCATGTTTGCTCGGATACCAGTTCGGCGAAATATACGCGGACGGCCCCTGGAAAATCACCAGCGTGTCCGGCCGCTCGGCAGCCTCGCGCCAGACCGGATTCGCGCGCGCGACGTGCGCGCGCAGCGTGCCGTGCGGACCGCTTGCCGCATCGAACTCGAACGGCAGATGGTTCGCGTCGAGCCCATTCGGGCCGACCGTGACGAGCGCGCCGAGCGGGTAGTCGTCGATCAGTCGATGGAGCACGTCGGCGCGCTGCTCTTCGAAGTGCGCGGGCATATACATAAATTCGCTCCGATGGTTGAAAGGCACCCCGCAAAGCTATGCGGAAAAGCGCAAACGTACCGCGAAAATGGCGGATGTGCTCGTTCTTATCGCGGATATGCTTGCCTGTGTGTCACGGATACGATACAACCCGTCTACATAATCCTCAGAACGAGGAAAAATGCGATAGGCGCACGGGGGGCCGGTCCCGGCAGCCCGCATGTCCTGACGTAACCTTTCGGACGCCTGTTCGTCGAATGACAAAAAATCATCAAGAATCCAATTCGCTCAATTTGCGTTTCTATTCACGCCACTTCGTTTGCATTTCACTGGCAGCCGTTATCTTGCTGGCGGGCTGCAGCTCTTCCCCTATTTCGACACCGAAGCCAACCGGGTGGATTCAGGACGAAGTCGCGGATTCGTACGTGTTCGCGTATCCGCTTGTGCTGATGGGTGTCGCGCGCGACGCGGCGGTCGGCACCGGCCCGGGGCAAGCGCCATTCAATACGCTGCGCCACGCACAGGCGCTGCCGCCGGTTGGCGCCGCGAACCGGCCGACGCCGAGCGTCGATACGATCGATTCGTCTGCATGGCTCGACGTGACCGGTCAACCTGTGATCGTGTCGCTGCCTGATTCGCATGGCCGTTATGTCGATGCGCGTGCACTCGATATGTGGACCAACGTGCTGTGGTCGTCGACGAGCGCGCAAACCAGCCCGCGTGTAACTGGTATCAAGGCACAGACGGTTGCATTCGTGCCGGAAGGCTGGAGCGGCGACTTGCCGAAGGGGGCGAAGCGCGTCGATGTGCCGAGCCGCTACCTATGGCTCAACATCCGCGTGCAGTCGAACGGCGCACGGGATATTGCGGCGATCCGTAAGCTGCAGCGCGCGATGCGCGTTGCGCCGCTCGATGTGTATACCGGCGCCGCGCAGCCGTCCGACGCGTCGCGCAGCTACCCTGCAGGCGACATGCCGATCACCGGCACGCCCGATGCGCAGGTCGCGGCGCTCGATGCAAAAGGCTTTTTCGACGACGTCGCGCAATTGCTGCCGGACGCCCCGCCGTCGCCGGCTGATCCGCACGCGCTCAGCATTCTGTCGGACCTCGGCGTGAAGCCGGACGAACCGGTGCAGTTTCCATCCGGTGCGAGCAAAGCGCTGGCGGCGGGTCTCGCCGACGGCCGCACGCGCGTCCAGACCCCGCCGACGAACCTGCTGACTGCGAACGGCTGGAGCTGGTTCGGCGATGGCGTCGGCAACTACGGGCCTGACTATGCGTTGCGCGCGTACGCGGCGTATACCCAGCCTGGCATCGGCACCAAGGACGACGAGGTGCGCGCGACCGCGACGCTCGATAGCGACGGCCATCTGTTGAATGGCGCGAATCGCTACGTGATTCATTTCGCGCCAGGCCAGCTGCCGCCGGTGCGCGGCTTCTGGTCAATCACTGCATATACGAAGGAAGGCTCGCTCGACGATAGCGAAACCGCGCACGTTGCCGTCGGCGATCGCAACGGCTTGCGTCGCAATCGTGACGGCTCGGTCGACGTGACCGTGTCGTCGGCACGGCGCAAGGTCGCGAACTGGCTGCCGGCGCCACGCGGCGCGTTCCAGCTCGTGATGCGACTTTATGCGCCAAAACCGCAGGCGACCGACGGCAGCTGGGCGCCGCCACCGATCGAGCGGCAATAGCGGGCCTGCGCTGTGCGCGACGCATCGTATGGCAGGTGCCGGACCGGGTCGGTCGCGATCGCTTTGGGTTGATCGCGCATCGCACGCGAGTGTGTGATGCGCGATCAACGCGATGCCGCGGGCAATGCGTAACATTGCCCTTACATTTGATGTACCGCCGCGGTGCAGGACGTATACTTCGGGCAACCCTGACTTTCGTCACCGCGGCGGGCTTGCCGCCGCATCATCCGCGACCGAGAATGGCAAGCCTCAATAAAGCATCGCTCGCATCATCTCTCCACGCTGTAGGCAATGTTGCACGCGCGCGGCGCACTCGCCGCGTCGTCATTGGCCTGCTGATCTTCATCGTGGTATTCGGGTTGCTCGGCTTCTTCGCCGCGCCGCCGCTGATTCGTCATATCGCCGCACAGCAGCTTTCCGAACAACTCGATCGCCCGGTCACGATTGGCCGCATCGCACTCAATCCGTACACGCTCAATCTCGAAGCGGATCGCATCCATATTGGCGACCGCGGCGGCGCCGGCGCTTTCGTCGATATCGAACGGCTGATCGTGCGACCGTCATGGACATCGTTGTTTCGCGCGGCGCCGATCGTCGATGAAGTGCAAATCGATTCGCCGCGCTTTCATATTGTTCGTTACGATGCGCAGCGTTTCAATTTCAGCGATCTGATCGACAAATTCTCGAAGCAACCCGCGAAGCCCGACAGCAAGCCGACGCTGTTCTCGGTGTCGAACATCCATCTCGAAAATGGTTCGATTACGTTCGACGACCGGTTGCTCGGTGAAAAGCACGTCATCGATCAGTGGAAGCTCGGCGTGCCGTTTATCGCGACGCTGCCGTCGAAGACCGACATCTTCGTTGAGCCGGTGTTGCGGATGCGGATCGACGGCAGCCCGCTCGCGGTGGACGGCAAGACCAAGCCGTTCGCGCAGTCGCGCGAATCGGAAATGTCGCTTCGTTTCGACGGGCTCGACGTGCCGCGTCTGCTGTCGTATGCGCCGTCGAAACTGCCGGTGACCGTGCAGTCGGGCAAGTTGTCGAGCGACCTGCAGCTTAACTTCGTGATGTCCGGCGACACGCCGACGTTGCGCGTGTCGGGCACGACCGATCTCGCCGACCTCGACGTGCGCGACGGGCACAACGCGCCGTTCTTCGCCGCCCATCAGGTGCATGTCGGTGCCGATCTGCTCGAGCCGTTGAAGAGCGTGTACCACTTCAACGACATTCGCGTCGACGCGCCGTCGACGCATCTGGCGCGCGACAAGGACGGCATATTTAGCATCCAGCGCATATTCGCCGCGCAACCGGGCGCGACACCGGCGGCAAAGGCAGCGGCGAACGGTGAGGCGAGTAGTAGGGCCAACAGCGAGGCCAACAGCGCAGCCAACGGCGGGGCGAACCCTGAAGCCAATAGCACCGCGAGCGCACCGGGCGCCGCGTCCGCGCCACAAGCCACGGCCAGCGCCCCCACCGCGCCTGCTGCAGCAGCTGCGGCGCCGCTGCCGCTCGATCTGACGGTCAAACGCTTCACGCTGAGCGATGGCACGGTCGAAGTGGACGATGCCGCGGCATCGCGTCCGGTGACGACGACGCTGACGAACGTCGGCATGTCGCTCACCGACTTTTCGTCGATCGCGAAGACACCGGCGCGCTACTCGCTGAGCCTGACCTCGAAGAAAGACGGCGGAACCCTGAACGCGGCGGGCTCATTCGGCATGGTCGCGAAGACCGCCGACGCGAAGCTCGATCTGAAGTCGATATCGCTGCCTGCGCTGCAACCGTATCTCGACACCGCGACCGCCGCGCAGGTGCTCGACGGCAAGTTGAACGCGAGTGTCAACCTGAACGCAAACTGGGCGCAATCGCCGCCTGCGGTGCAAGTTGGCGCGAGCACGCTTGATCTGCAATCGTTGAAGGTCGCGGGGCCGGGCGACAAACAGCCGGCCATCGCGCTCGCACAAGGGCACGTGGCGCTGAAGGGCGTCGACGTCGGCGCGCGCAAGGCCGACATCGAGAGCGTCGACGCGAGCGGTCTTGCGGTCGACGCGACGCGCCTGAAAGACGGCAAGATCGATCTGCTCGCGCTGGCCGGTCCGCCGCAACAGACGGCGCAGGAGCGCACGGCGATCCACGCGGTGAAGAAGGCACAGGAAACCGGGCCCGCGTGGCACTACACGATCGGTGCGCTGAACCTGAAAGACGGCTCGGCAACATTCACCGACGAGTCGACCGCGCGTCCAGTCAAAGTGACGTTCGCGCCGCTGCAACTGAAAGTGCAGAAGATCAGCGACGATATGTCCCGCCCGCTGCCGATCGATCTGCAGACGACAGTCAATCGCAAGGGCACACTCGGCGTGAGCGGCGACGTGACCGCGTCACCGCTCAAACTCGCTTTGAAGCTCGATGCGAACCGGCTCGACGCGGCCGCGTTCGAGCCGTACTTCGGCAATCAGTTGAATGCGACGGTCGCGAGCGCGCTGGTGAGCGCGAAAGGCGACGTCGCGCTTGCGCAAGAGGAACAGCACGGCAAGGCGGGCGGACTGAAGGCGTCGTATCGCGGCGACGCGGCGCTGGTCGACGTGCGCATGCTCGACAAGGTGACGTCCGCACCGTTCGCGGGCTGGCGTTCGCTTGCGCTGACCAATCTGAAGGCGGACTACGACGCGCGCGGCACCGACGTCGATGCTTCCCGCGTGACGTTCTCGGACTTCTATGGCCGCGTCGTGCTCGATGCGCAGGGCAAGCTGAATCTGAGCGACATCAAGTCGAAGCCTGGCGACGGCGGGTCACGCTCGCTGACGCAAAGCAAGGGCGGCAGACCGCCGATTCCGCTGACTCCGCCCGCGGTGGCGGAAGCCACAGGGGCGAGCGAAGCGGGCGCGGGGAGTGCCGCGGTGACGCTCCGGACCCCGGCCGGCGCGAGCGGCGCAAGTGCGGCGGCTACCGCAAGCGCATCCGCGACCGCGACCGCATCCGCACCGGCGCCCGCTTCGGTGCCGCGTACCTCCGTGGCCGCGAACGGAAAAACGCAGCCCGCGCAGACCGCATCCGGTGCGCCGGTCAAGCTGCACTTCGGTCAACTGGTGCTGCAAAACGGCCGCGTGACGTACACCGACAACTTCGTGAAGCCGAACTACACGGCCAATCTGGTTGCGATCCACGGCACGGTCGGCGCGTTCGGTACGCAGTCGACCACGCCCGCGCCGGTCGATATCGCCGCGAAGCTCGCTGCGAACGGGCCGTTGTCGATCCGCGGCACGGTGAATCCGCTGATCGCCCAGCCAGCGCTCGACCTGACCGCGACCGCGCACGACATCGAACTGACCAATCTCACGCCGTATTCGGCGAAATACGCCGGCTATCCGATCACAAAAGGCAAGCTGAACGTCGACCTGCATTACAAGCTCGAGAACAATCAGCTGAGTGCGAACAACCATCTGTTTATCGATCAGCTGACTTTTGGCGATCGCGTAGAGAACGACACCGCGACCAAACTACCGGTGAAACTCGCGATTTCGCTGCTGAAGAATTCGCGTGGCGAGATCGATGTCGACATTCCGGTGTCGGGGTCGCTCGACAACCCGGAGTTCAGCATCGGCGGGCTGATCTGGCATGCGGTACTGAACCTGCTGCAGAAGGCGGTGACCGCACCGTTCACGCTGCTTGCGCACGCGTTCGGCGGCGGTAACAGCGCCGCGGACTACGGCCACGTCGAATTCGCGGCGGGCTCGGCGAAGCTGTCCGACGCGGCGAACCAGAAGCTCGACACGATCGCGAAGGCGCTGGCCGACAAGCCGTCGGTGCGCATCGACCTGATCGGCCGAGTCGATCCGGCAGTCGACGAACCGGCGCTGCGTACCCGTTACGTCGACCGGCTCGTCAAGCAGGAGAAGCTGAAAGACGTGGTTGGCAATGGCGAGAGCATCGATACGTCGAACGTGACGGTGAGTCCGGACGAGTATCACAAGTACCTGGTCAAGGCATATAAGGACGCCGACTTCAAGAAACCGAGCAACTTTATCGGCATGACGAAAACGCTGCCCGACGACGATATGAAGGCCGCGCTTGCCGAACACGCGCAGATCAACGAAGCGAGTTTGCGCGATCTTGCACAGCGTCGCGCGCAGGCGGTGCAGCAGTACTTCGACGGCAAGATCGACAGTAGCCGCGTGTTTATCGTTGCGCCGAAACTCGACGCGAGCGGTATCGACGATAAAGGCGCAACGACGCGGGTGGATTTCGGGTTGAAATAGGCGGGAGCCTGCGCACGACGGTTTAACGAGCCGGCGGTGTTATTCATGCAGGTCCGGCCAGCGATCCTGATGCCTATCATAGGTCGTGTACCGGCCAGGTGCCGGGCTCTCGACGGATCGCGCATGAACACCATGATCGGTACCTTTACGCCGGGCCACGCCAGGGTCGATGCCGGCCATCAGACGCCTTCGAATGACAATGCCATTGCATCGGGTCGCACGTCTGATAGCGTCCTGGTTCGAGCGAAGCGTGCGCAGATCGAACCCAAATGGCAGTCGAACACGCAAAGCTGGGCGCAGTTCCAGTCCCGGCACTACAACTGGCGAATGGGTTTGCCGCCAGGCACCGCTTCTACCGGTGCAAGGATTCCGCGAACAGAGGGTGTTAGTCCGAAAGCACCGGCTAAAGACGTCGCGTTTCAGATCCTGTTGGCGTTCATAGGGGGCGGCCCATTCAACCCGGTAGTCGGCGGGCGCTTCGCTGGCGCGGGCTCGGTAGCCGTTGTGTCGCGGCCTACTGGTGGTCTGCGCTTCGACGCGACCTTTGCCGGCGAGCGGCCGGGCGTAGCGCGTCCGGCCGGAACGCTCGCGCTGCAGCGGGGCGGTGCAAGTCCGCAATCGCCGATGGATACGACTTCTCCGCCACGCTCGAACGTGCAGTCGCCGATGGATACGACTTCTCCGCCACGCTCGAACGTGCAGTCGCCGATGGATACCGCATCGCCCCCGCGCTCGAACGTGCAGTCGCCGATGGATACCACACCGCCGCTATCCGAAGCGTTGCCAAGGCAGGCTGCGGGTGCGGCTAACGAAACCCATCCGCCGGCTTTGCAAGACATGTATCTGAACGATCAGCGGATGCTGGAAAAGAAGACCTTTTCGACGGTGTACCGCGCTGCGCCGGCAAGCGAACGCGACGCGATCCTGCAGCACGGCTTTTTGCCGTCGAAACATTTTGGCGGTGTCGACAAGCTGATTTCCGGCGACGCGCTAATCGTTTCAGAGACTGCTGACGGTGCGCGCATATTCGGCGATAGCGAATACGGCTCGGGTTGCTACGATCTGTACGAGATCGATGCCCGTGGCTTCAAAGGCGTGTCGCTGCAGGATAACGTGAGTTTCAACGCTCGATCCATAGCTTCCCGTTTCGGCTACACACCCGAAGTGCTTCAGTCGATGCAACCGCGCGAAGTGGCGGAAGGTGCGCTGGAATTCAGAGAAGCGCATATCGACGCAACAGCAGGGGACGCGCGCCGCGTGAAGCTCATTGAATACGGTACGCTACCGCCGCAGTTTTCACCAAACGACGCGACTGCGAATAGCGGATCAAGCGGCGATTCGGCAAGCGACGGATAGTGTCCGTTCACGATAGCCGTGCTTGTGCGCCCACATGGCGATGCGCTCACGCGGCATGCGGCGACACCCGCAGTACGGTGTTCTCGATCACTCGCGCAAGTGTGTCGAACGCCGGCCCGATCTTTTCGTTCGGTACGCACGCATAACCGAGCAACATCCCGCGCCGCGACGGCATCTCGCCGCTGTAGTACCCGGCGAGCGGCCGCACGATCACGCCCGCATCGTACGCAGCCGCCGCGACTGCGCGATCGTTCGCATGAAGAGGCAAGCCGAGCACGAAATGCAGACCGGCCTCGTCGCCCATCACCGGCAGCGTGTCGCCGAAACGCGCGGTGATCGCATCGATCAATATTTGCCGCCGTTCGCCGTACAACGCACGCATGCGCCGAACGTGCGACGTCAGATAGCCATCCATAATGAACTCGGTCAGCACCGCCTGCTGCATCAGCTGGCCTTCGCGATACAACTCGGCAATGCCGGTCCGGAACGTATCGACGAGATCTTCCGGCGCGATCATGTAACCGATCCGCAGCCCCGGAAACAGCATCTTGCCGAGACTGCCGACATAGATGACGCTCCCCGCGTCATCCAGACCTTGTAGCGACGCCAGCGGGCGGCTGCCGTAGCGGAACTCGCTGTCGTAGTCGTCCTCGATGATCCATACGCGATGCTGCCTGGCATACTCGAGTAGCGTGCGGCGGCGCGCGAGGCTCATCACCATACCGAGTGGATACTGATGCGACGGCGTGACGAGCGCGAGCCGCGGTGGCGTGCGCAAGTCGGGCTCCCGCGGGTTCAGCCCCTCGTCGTCGACCGGTATCGGCGCAAGCGTCAGCCCCGACGACTGCAACACGCTGCGCACACCCCAGTAGCAAGGCTCCTCAACCCACGCGCGGTCGCCGACGTCGGTCAGCAGGCGTACCGCGAGATCTATCGACTGATGAATGCCGGTCGTGATGATGATCTGGTCGGGCGTGCAGTTCACCGAACGGGCGACGCGCAGATAGTCGGATAACGCGCGGCGCAGCGGCCGGTAGCCGCCGCCGGGAGCGTAAGTGAGCAACTCCGGATTGGCCTGCTTCCACAACTTCGCCTGCAGCCGGCTCCATGTGCGCGCGGGGAACTCGGATACATCCGGCACGCCCGGCATGAACGCCCCCCACTGTTTCGCCGACACGCCCGCTTCGCGAATCAGCCGGCGTCCGCGCGCGGACAGGTCGCGTGCTTCGGTGTGACGCAGCGGATGTGCGGCGACCATGACCGGTGGAGCGTGCGTCACCGCTTCGGCAAAAGTAGGGGCAACCCTTGCATCGACGGGCAGTGCCGCATCTTCGCGTGGATGGTCTGGCGCTGCCGGTTTTCTCGCGTTGACCGCGCGGCGGTCCGGCCTCGTATCGGCAACATAAGTGCCGCTGCCGGTGGTCGAGTGCACATAGCCTTCGGCCGTCAACTGGTCGTATACGTGCAGCACCGTGTTGCGCGCTATGCCGAGATCGGTGGCGAGCGTGCGAGAACTCGGCAGCTTCGTGCCGGGCGGCAACTGACTCGTCAGGATCGCTTGCTGAAGCAGCCGCAGCAACTGGCGATAAACGGGCTCGGCATCGCCACGATCGAGCCGCGCGACAAGCCAATCCGACAGGATCACTGTGTCCAAATGGTTCTATCCGGAATAATGAAATGGTTCCATAGAGTGGAACCGTAACCGGCTATAGTGGATCGCGCAATCAATGCAATCCCTCGCTGGCGACGGAGCCACAGCAAGGATTAGACTCAGAAAACCCGGGAATTCGCCGGGCATAAGAGACCGTACGGACAACCAGGCGGACGGCGCGCAATGGAGACATCCCCGATGAAAACCGCAGACGTGATCGTCAGTTTCCGCGGCGTGCGCAAGACCTATGATGGCGAGACGCTCGTCGTCAAGCAGCTCGATCTCGACATTTATCAGGGTGAGTTTCTCACGCTGCTCGGGCCGTCCGGCTCGGGGAAAACGACCTGTCTGATGATGCTCGCGGGCTTCGAATTTCCGACTGGCGGCGAAATCTGGCTCGACGGCACGCTGCTCAATACGGTGCCGCCGCATAAGCGCAACATCGGTATGGTGTTTCAGAACTATGCGTTGTTTCCGCATCTGACTGTCGAGCAGAACGTCGCGTATCCGCTGACTGTACGCAGGCTGTCCGCCGACGAGCGCGCGCAGCGCGTCAATCAGGCGCTGAAAACGGTTCGCATGGAGGCCTTCGCGAAACGTTACCCGGCGCAGCTGTCCGGCGGCCAGCAGCAACGCATCGCGCTCGCGCGCGCACTCGTGTTCGAACCGAAGCTGGTGTTGATGGATGAACCGCTCGGCGCGCTCGACAAGCAGTTGCGCGAACACATGCAGTACGAACTGAAATCGCTGCATGAAAAGCTCGGCGTGACTTTTGTCTATGTGACGCACGATCAGGGCGAAGCGTTGACGATGTCCGATCGCGTTGCCGTCTTCGATAAAGGCGTGGTTCAGCAACTGGACACGGTGGACCGGCTGTACGAGTCACCCTGCAACGAGTTCGTCGCGAACTTCATCGGCGACAGCAACCGCTTGCGCGGCACGATCGCACAGGTCGATGGCGACTACTGCGAGTTTCATCTGGTCGACGGCACGCGACTCGTCGGGCGCAACATCGCGGGCGCGCAAGCGGGTACGCCCGCCGTCGCATGTATTCGTCCCGAACGCATGAAACTTGCCGCAAACGGATTGCGCGCGGGCGCAAATGCGCTCGCCGGCGAGGCGCGCGGCCTGATCTATTTCGGCGATCACGTGCGGATGCGCTGTGGCCTGCCGCAGCAGGACGAGTGTTTTGTGAAAGTGCCGCTCGGTACCGAAGCGATCGAACGCTTCGCGCCAGGCGCACCTGTCGCGCTGGAATTCGCGCCCGAGCATCTGCGCGTGTTTGCATGAGCGCCTTGGAGAACGCGCCCATTCATATAAGGCCCTTCAGGGCAAACCATCATTAAACAAGGAAGTGAGGAGGTCATCATGAGAAAAAGCGGGCAAACGCGTAGTGCGATCGTCATCGGTACGGCAATCGCCGCATTGGGTATCGCCGCGCAGGCGGGCGCGGCGGAATTGACGGTGGTGAACTTCGGCGGCGCCAATGGCGACGCGCAGAAGGCCGCGTTCAACCAGCCATTCGAGGCAAAGAGCGGCGCGAAGGTCACAGCGGTCGAATACAACGGCGAGCAGGCCAAAGTGAAGGCGATGGTCGAGGCGAAGCACGTGAACTGGGACGTCGTCGAGGTCGAATCGGGCGATCTCGGCCGCGGCTGCGACGAAGGCCTGTATGAAAAGCTCGACTGGTCGAAACTCGGCAAGAAGTCCGACCTGATTCCTGAAGCGCCGCAGACATGCGGTGTCGGCATCTTCGTGTGGTCGACCGCGATGGCGTATAACGCGGACAAGCTGAAGACGGCACCGGCGAGTTGGGCGGACTTCTGGGACGTGAAGAAGATTCCCGGCAAGCGCGGCATGCGCAAGGGCGCGCGCTACAACCTCGAGTTCGCGCTGATGGCCGACGGCGTCCCGCCGAAAGACGTCTACAAGGTGCTCGCAACGAAAGAAGGCCAGGACCGCGCATTCAAAAAGCTCGATGAACTCAAGCCGAATATCCAGTGGTGGGAAGCCGGAGCGCAACCGCCGCAATTTCTGGTGGCCGGCGATGTGGTGATGTCGACTGCGTATAACGGCCGCATCGATGCCGCGCAGAAAGAAGGCAAGAACCTGAAGGTGGTGTGGAACGGCAGCATCTACGACCTCGACTACTGGGCCATGCCTAAGGGCACGCCGAACAAGGCGCTGGCCGAGCAATACATTGCTTACTCGATTTCGTCGCAGCCGCAGCAGGAGTACGCGAAACATATTGCGTACGGTCCCGTGAACGAGGCGGCTATCAAGGCGCTTGATTCGAAAACACTTGCGAATCTGCCCAACTCGCCGACCAACGGCAAGAACGCAGTACTGCAAAACCTGACGTTCTGGACCGACCACGGTGACGAGCTCGAACAGCGATTTGCTTCGTGGGCGTCGAAATAGTCGGACGGTCGTTGCGGTTCGAGGCGGCGCGGTGTGTCGAGCGAATGCCGCGCCGCTGCGGCGACCGGGTTGAATCGCCGCATACGGGAGACTTGATGTGACCACGATGACGATCGCGGCGGATTCCACCGCTGAATCCGCCGGAAAGCTCAAACGCGAGCTGAAAGCGACCGAGTCGCGCAAGCGGATGATGGCGCTGCTGCTGATCGCGCCGCTGGCGATTTTCCTGCTGTTGATCTTCGTCGTGCCGATCGGCGCACTGCTCACGCGCGCCGTGCAAAACCCCGAGATTGCGACCGCGTTGCCGCATACCGTCGCCGCGCTGCGCGACTGGGACCTGAAGTCCGTGCCGCACGACAGCGCCTACGCAGCACTCGCCACCGATCTGACCGCGGTCGCCGACGGCGAAGCAATGGGCGCGCTCGCGCGGCGGCTGAACACTGAGATACCAGGCTATCGCTCGCTGGTCGCGAAGACCGCGCGCGCGATGCCGCTGACCGACGACGCCGGCCACGCGCTGCCTGCCGCGCAGATTCGCGCAAAGATTCTCGAGATCGACGAACGTTGGGGCGACGTCCGATACTGGCACGCGATCGCAAAGAACCGCGGCACGATTTCACCGTTCTACCTGCTCGCGTCGCTCGATCACCGGCAGGATGCATTTGGCCGTATCGTGCCGACCGACCCCGAGCAGCAGATTTATCTCGCCGTGTTCCAGCGCACGTTCGTGATCGGTGTGGTGGTGACCGTTTGCGCACTGCTGCTCGGTTATCCGCTTGCGTACTGGATTTCGACGCTGTCCGAGCGCCGCGCGAACCTCGTGATGATCCTCGTGCTAATTCCGTTCTGGACGTCGATTCTCGTGCGCGTCGCCGCGTGGATCGTGATTCTGCAAAGCGAGGGGCTCGTTAACAAGGCGCTGATCGGCAGCGGCCTGATTCATGATCCGCTCGCGTTGCTGTTCAATCGGACTGGCGTCTACATCTCGATGACGCACATTCTGTTGCCGTTCATGATCTTGCCGCTCTACAGCGTGATGAAATCGATTCCGCCTACGTACCAGCGCGCGGCAATATCGCTCGGCAGCCATCCGTTCGCAGCATTCTGGCGCGTCTACGTGCCGCAGACGTACCCGGGCGTCGGCGCGGGGGCGCTGCTGGTGTTCATTCTCGCAATCGGCTACTACATCACGCCCGCGCTGCTCGGCGGACCGAATGACCAGATGGTCAGCTACTACGTCGCGTACTTCACGAACGTGACGATCAATTGGGGCATGGCCTGCGCGCTCGGCGCACTGCTGCTCGCGGCGACGCTCGTGCTGTATGTGATCTACGGACGCTTTACACGCTCGCAAGTCAGCCTTGGCTGATGCATAGGGACTGCTGCAACAACAATGAGAGCCGCGATGAAATTCGCCAAACCGATGTTCGCGCCGCACACTTCGCTGATCGAACGGGTGTGGTATTTCGCGCTACGCGCGCTCGCGGTGCTCACGTTGTTGTATCTGGTGCTGCCGGTGCTCGCGATCGTGCCGCTGTCGTTTTCATCGAGCACATTCCTGGTCTACCCGATTCCGGGCTGGTCGCTGCGGTGGTATCAGAACCTGATCGGCGCCGACGAATGGCGGATGGCCGCGAAAAACAGCTTTATTGTCGCGCCTTCGGCTACTGTGCTCGCGACGGTGCTGGGCACGCTCGCCGCGATCGGCCTCACGAAAGCGAATTTTCGCGGCAAAGCTTTGCTGATGGCCGTGCTGATTTCACCGATGATCGTGCCGGTCGTCGTGGTCGGCGTCGGCATGTACCTGTTCTTCGCACCGCTCGGGCTTGCGAACACATATGCCGGTTTGATCATGGCTCACGCGGCGCTCGGCGTGCCATTCGTCGTGACCACCGTCGCGGCGACGCTGCAAGGCTTCAACTACAACCTCGTGCGCGCAAGCTTGTCGCTCGGCGCGAATCCGCTGCAGACTTTCTTCCGCATCACGCTGCCCGTGATCGCGCCAGGCGTGATCTCCGGCGCGCTGTTTGCTTTCGCGACGTCGTTCGACGAAGTAGTCGTTACGCTGTTTCTCGCAGGCGCCGACCAGACGACGCTGCCGCGTCAGATGTTCACGGGTATCCGCGAGAACATCAGCCCGACGATCGCGGCGCTCGCGACCATTCTGATTGTATTTTCCACTTGCCTTCTGCTCGCGCTCGAGTGGCTGCGCGGCCGCAATGCGGCACGCGCGGTGCGCGTGTAATTGCCTTTTCCCACCTGCGTTCACTTTAGCGGGCATGTTGCGACTGATGTAGCGCATCGCGCTGCACCGGTTCGGGCTGCGCCGCTTTAATGATGCGTCGCACGCGCGGCTGTCAAGCCTGCTTGTCGATGCATCCGGCACCCTATCCCTTGCGAAATTTCAACGGCTGACGAATCCGACGACGCGCGGGGAAATTTCCTGGACTTTGTGCGCGTCAACCTGTTTATGCTCACGCTGCGTGAGCGCAATGCGTTCGCGGTGGACATTGTTGAAGTCGCGTCATGCTATGCCATTCTGGCGTGATGCATGCGGCATTAAATGGCCGGCAATGCAGTGATATGACCGACCCTCGGATTGCGCGTGTTAAACATTCGACTTACGCGTGAATGTATCAATTGTCAGGATCAGGAACGCGAGCGCGAGGTATTGAAATAGGGTCGAATAAACGATGACGGAAAGTGTCATCGACTTTTTATCGATTCGTGAATTCATAAAAACATAATTTGGGAGAACAGAATATGACGACGGTTATGATTGTTGACGATCACCCGGCACTGCGTCTGGTGATCCGGACACACCTGACACAAGTGGCGAACATTGCCGATATTGTGGAGGCCGATAATGGTCAGGAGGCTGTCGAGATGACGCGCCAGCATTTGCCGGATCTTGCCATTCTCGACCTCGATATTCCACGCATTAATGGCCTCGACGTTATTCCGCGCCTTCGCCTTGCGCATCCGGAGATCCGTGTGATGATCCTGTCCGGCCATGACACGTCGACCTTCGTGCAGCGTGCGGTGCGTGCAGGCGCACAGGGCTTTGTCAGCAAAACGCAGGACATCCGCGAGATCGTGCGCGGCGTTGAAGCCATTCTGTCAGGATACAGCGTGTTTCCGGTGACGTCAGGCACCATCGTCGCGCCGATCGTCGGTGAGGTCAGCGAGCACGACAAGCTCGATCTGTTATCAGACAAGGAATTGGTCGTTTTGCAGATGCTTGCGAAGGGCATGTCGAATAAAACGATCGGTGAGGCGCTATTCATCAGCAACAAAACCGTCAGCAGTCACAAGACGCGCATCTTGCAGAAGCTAGGCGTGGAGACGCTGGTCGACCTGGTCGATTTCGCGCGGCGCTGCGGCATCGCGTCGACGCAGCAATGATTCGCCGGTATGGCGAGCGCCGCGATCCGATACACCTCGCGGAACGGCGTGCGATATCGGTGGGTGGATTTGGCGCCGATGCCCGGCACGCCGATAGCGGCGGCTACGGGCAGGTGGCGTCAGGCGAATGCGGTCATCGGCCGATCCGGATGGCTCTGCTTTCGTCCGAGCCTCAAGAGATCGCATCTATCCTCACGCGCTCGGGCATTTCGTCCGATACGCACGATGTGCGATTTGCACTAGTGAACGGTCGCGAGCATGAGGCCCTTGCCGCCGAGTGGCATAGTTCGTTCGCCGATGGATTGCCGTTGCCGCTTGCGAGCGGCGGTGCACGCAAGCAAGGTCGCTGCGGTGTCGTGTTGATCGTAAGCGAGCGTCGCCCGCTGAAGGCTCAGGTCGATACACTGGCCTGCGGCGATGACGCCATTGCCACTGAATTCATGCGGATACTGGTCGACACCAACCGCGAAGCGCTGGGCGCGCTGTATGACGCCGCGCGCCGTGCTCAGTGGGCTGAACTCGGAAACGTCACACATCGGCTCAATGGATCGCTCAGTCTGTTCCACTGCGGCAACATCATCGCGCTTGCGTCACGGATGGAGCAGGCCGCGCGTCTTGGCGACGCAGCCAGGGCGCGCGCGATCCTGCCGGTTTTCGCAAGCGTCGTGCAAAGCCTGAATGCGGTCCTCGAAAAGATGCTCGGACATACTGGCGGCGGCCCTGTGCATGGCTAGCACGGCGGCCGCGAGGTTGTTGCCGTCAGCGAGAGTGCGTTGGCAGGCGGGCCACGGCATAGCCGGCTGGGTTCGCTTCTCCGCGCATGAACTGCACGGCTTGCCGGTAGTGTCCATATCGTTCGACCACTTGCGGGACGTAGCGCTCCGTCTCGCGATAGCGCGGGATGGCGCCCCCCGAGCGGCGCACCGCGTATTCGCCGGCGTTGTATGCCGCGAGTGCGAGTTCGAGGCTGTCAAAACGTGTGAGCAAGGTGCGCAGAAAGCGCGCGCCCGCCAGCACGTTCTGTCGCGGGTCGAATGGGTCGGCGACGCCGTACGATCGGCCGGTCGCCGGCATCAGTTGCATGAGCCCCGCAGCGCCCTGTTTCGAAAGGGCCTGCGGGTCACCGCCTGATTCCACGTCGATCACCGCCATCAACAGCGCGCTGTCGATGTCGACCGCTCGTGCCGCTTCTTCGATCAGTGGCAGGAACGTCATGACTCGCGCTTTGACGGTTGACGCCGGTTGTCGCGGATCGACCTGAAGCACCCGTGACACGGATTCCGGGCGGCTCGGGACAACGTCATCGACAGCCCGATCTTCGACAAGGCCGCCGATGATCACGACCACGTGAGGGCTAGTGCTGCGTGCTGTTTGCGCGTCCACCGGTCGAGCCTGCGCGCAGCATGTCGCGGCGGCCACAGCGATCAGCAAGTGCGCGCGCGTGCGCGCGTGCGGCGTGCGGCGGGATCGCGGTGTCATCGGCGCGCAGCGCGAGATCTCGCCATGCCCGGTAATTCAGTGGGTTCGTGTGCGGCATCGGCACGATAGGACGACTGCATGCGCACGATCGCTTCCGACTCGAGTGCGAGCGGCCAGCGGCCGGTCTCGATGCCGTCGGCGAGCTTTGTTCTGCACATGAGATCGGGACGGCGCGGCGCGCCGTAGGCGTCATGACGCGCATCGGCAGGCTCGCGCGCGAAAACACCATCAGCTGCGACGTTGCCGATTACGTTCACCGCGTAATACAGCACCTTGTTGACGAGCGGAACGTACATGTCATGGCAGTAATGGACGCGGATTTTGAGCAGATTCGCGTCCTGGATGGCGACCTGCGAGTGTGGCCCGACAGCGGGGCTTCGGTACATCAACGTGTCGTTCGGGATCTCGTTGTAGCGAATGCCTTCAGCCGGATAGAAACGGGGGCGCGCGAAATCTTCGAGCATTTCTCGAGTGGGACTGACGATCGTGATCAGACTGGCGCGGACCACATTGGCTTGTGCCTGCGTCAGCGCGGCTCGTGCGCCGTCGCTATCGGCGCGACGCGCATATAGCGGTGCGAGGCCGCGAGCGAGTCCATCTTCCATCGCTGTCATCGAGCCGTGCGACACCGCGCCGGCGCGCGCTGCCTCGAGCGTGGCCACATCCAGCGTGGCCTTGGCCTGATACAGCAGTACGAACTGCACGACCGCAAAGGCAAGAAACAGCATTACGGGTGCAATCACAATGAATTCGCTGATCGCCTGCCCACGTTGTGTGCGCAACGAATTTACTATCCGCGCCGAATCGCATCCTGTCATAAGCGAGTCTCCAATCCGAGCCGCTTGCCGGCTGCGATCGACAGCCCATCCGCCATGCCCGCGCGCATTTCCAGTGTGCGTGTTGCGCGCAGGTTGAACAGTATCCTTGCAGGCGGCACCTCACGATGCACGGCTATCACGCGCCATAACCGGTCGACGAACATCACATCGATCGAAAACCGCATGCCGAATGTATGCACCGACCGGCATGGCACGAGCAGCAGCGCCTCGTCGTCCGCGAGCGTTGCGCGTCCGAGCAGTCCACGCATGCGTTCAGGGACTGAGGCCGCGATCTTCACGCGAATGTTGCAGGCACGGCCATCGACTGTCATGTTCGCGATTTTCAAAGCAGCCCTTCCTGAACGAACTTCATCACGATGGGAAATCCCAGCACGATGAAGGTGACGGGAAAGATAAAGATCAACAGCGGAAACACCAGCTTGACGGGCGCTTCCATCGCCTGCTTTTCGGCGCGCTGGAAACGCTCGGCCCGGCGCTGCTCCGACTGGAAGCGCAACGTCCTCGCGAGTCCGGAACCCATGCGCTCGGCCTGAAGGATCGCGCCGACCAGATTGGAGACTTCCTTGATGCGTTGTCGTTCGTCAAACCGGCGCAGCGCTTCTGTACGGTTCAAGCCTGATTTCAGATCGCGCAGCACGTGTTCGAGCTCGCGGCGCAATGCGCCGTCCGGTCCTTTTTCGACGGCCTTCTGAAGCGCGCCGTTGATGTTCAGTCCAGCTTCGACGGCGATGGTCAGGAAATCGAGGTAGATCGGTAGATGCCGCTGGATCTTCGCTATATGCTGCTGCCTCACGCGCCGTGTCCATAGATGCGGGTAACCGTATCCGAAGAGAGCGAAACAGGCCGGCATCCACCATTGGAAAAGCCCGGTCGCCGCGGTGATCACGGATCCACCGAACGCTGCGGCACAGGCGCAGACCCATGACATCGCGATGAACTGCTGCGCGCTCATCAAAAACGTCAGTGAGGTCACACGCAATAGGCTCTCGGTGCGCTGTACGAGCGCCGCGCTGAAATACCGCTCGGCATGGTGCGCGACAAAGTTGACGAGCGGCCAGATTAGCCTGAGCAACGGCGGCAGCGGATCGAGCCAGGTCCGGTCCTCGTTCGGCACGTCGCTGCCGAGGTGGCCAAGCGAGCGCAACAACAGATAAGCGGCTAGCGTGGTGCCGGTACCCGCGATGATCGAGATGAGCAGCATCGTCACACGTCGATGTTGGTAATGCGGGAAATCGACTGGTACCCGAGGAACTCCATCACAGCGATCACGGCGAGTGTGCACCAGCCGACCGGTTCTGTGAAAAGCGGCGCCATCGCCACCGGTTCCATGAAACGCAGCACGATCATGAGGAAGAGCGGCAGGCAGGTCATCACGACGCCTTGCATGCGGCCTTGCGAGGTGAGCGCCCTGATCTTGCCTTCCATTTGCAGTTTCTGCTGCAACGTCTTCGCTACCGATTCGAGTGCTTCGGCAAGGTTGCCGCCCACTTCACGCGTGATGGTGACGGCAGCGGTCACCATCAATAAATCTGGCACGCGAATGCGCGCCTCGATGTTGCGCATCGCGATGTCGAGATCGATGCCCAGACGTATCTCACGCATCAGCAGTTCGAGCTCTTGCGATATCGGCGCGCTGGTTTCCTCGACGGTGCTTTCGAGCGCGATCGGAAAACTTGCGCCGGCACGCAGCGCTCCCGCCATCATCAACAATGCATCGGGCAACTGGCGCTCCAGCGTGTGCAGCCGTTTGACGCGTATCCACGCCAGATAGCGCCGCGGCACGGCGAACGCGACCGGTATCGTTGCCACCGCAACGATCGCGCTGCCGCTCAGTGCGAACGCGCAACACGGCAACAGCAGCATCGCGAACAAGGTCCATGCGATCACTCGCTGCCGGCCGACGAAGACGAACGCGTCTGCAAGTGACTGTTCGACTTCGTGCGCAATGCGCTGGGTCCGGCGCGTGAGCGCGGTACCGCCGATGCGCGCGAGCATGCCTATGGCGACGACGCCGCCGGCGAAAGTGAGCGCGAGAATAGCGAACAGGTTCATCTGTGCGCCCTTATTCGCCGCGCGTGAAGATATCGGTGTTCACCGGAATTCGCCGACGTAGCAGGTCCTGATAGAAATCGGGTATATAGGCGGTCGGCACAAATTCGCCCTGAATCTTGCCGCTTTCCCCGAAGCCCGTTTCGCGAAACATGAATACGTCCTGCAACTGGATAACGCCCGACTCCATCCCGCTGACTTCCGTGATATGGGTGACGCGCCGGGAGCCGCAAGAAAACCGCGATTGCTGGACGATAAGGTCGACTGCCGAGCAGACCTGTTCTCGAATCGCCTGCACAGGAAGGTCGAGGCCGGCCATCAACGTCATGACTTCGAGCCGCGCAATGCAGTCGCGCGGCGAGTTCGCATGCGCGGTGGTAAGCGAGCCGTCGTGCCCGGTATTCATTGCCTGCAGCATGTCGAGCGCTTCGCCGCCACGGCATTCGCCGACGACGATCCGGTCTGGCCGCATCCGCAAGCAGTTTCTGACAAGATCGCGAATCGGAATCGCGCCTTTGCCTTCCATGTTTGCCGGGCGCGCTTCGAGTGACACGAGATTCGGTTGCGAAAGCTGAAGTTCCGCGGCGTCCTCGACGGTAACGATCCGCTCGTCGTCGGGAATGTATCCGGACAGCACATTGAGCAGCGTCGTTTTGCCGGAGCCGGTGCCGCCCGAGATCACTATGTTGGCGCGCTGCCGTACGGCAGTTTGCAAAAACTCGAGCATGTCCGGCGACATCGAGCCGAAACTGATCAGGTCCGCGCCAGTGAGCTTGCGGCGTGAGAATTTGCGAATCGTGATGCTGGGCCCTTTCAGCGCGAGCGGCGGGATCACCGCGTTCACGCGTGAGCCGTCCTTGAGCCGCGCGTCCACCATCGGAGAACTTTCATCGATGCGCCGGCCGATCGGTGCGACGATCCGTTCGATTGCGCCGAGCACCGCGCGGTCGTCGGTGAAGATTACTGGCGACCGGGAAAGACATCCATTCTGCTCGATGAATATTTCGTCGTGACGATTGACCATGATCTCCGAGATGTCGGGATCGGCAAGCAGTGCCTCGAGTGGACCCAGGCCGATAATCTCGTCGAACACGCTTTTCTTCAGCGTTCGGATGTCGATGTCGGTGTGTGCGAATGCGCTGTCGTGGGCGAGCAGCTCGTCCAGCGCATCGCTGACGGTCGCGCGCAGTTCGTCGTCGGCCATTCGCGATACGTTCAGCCGGCGCAGATCAAGTGCGGCAATCACCTTCATATGCGCGAGCTTGCGCAAGCCCACGCCGATCGGACTGTTGATTGGCGCGCTCGCCATCGCGGCTTCAGCGACAGGTTGCACGGTTCGATCGTCGGAGCGGGGCGTTGCGACCGCGAGCATTCCCGCTCGGCGTTGACCGGTCTGTCGGGCCGCGTCACCGGGCGCCGCGAAGTTCTGGAGCAGGCGTAAAGGGCCGTGCCCCGATGGCATCGGGACGTCGGCCTGGCGGCCAGCCGCAGCATGCGCGTCGTGAGCGACACCACTCGTGGAAGCCGCCGTTCGCGCATTCGTAAGCGATACCTGCCGATGTGGCGGATCGACCTCCACGTCAGTCAACGCCGTGGCAGTCGGGACACGCGGCGTGTGCGTCACCGGGACGACCTTGATCGAGGTCGAACCGATCTCGATCAGGTCGGCATCGCCAAGTGGCCCATAGCGCACCACCGGCGTGCCGTTGACCAGTGTCGCGACGATCCCGCCGTGATCTTCGATATACCACGCGTGAAATTCGTTCACGAGGCGTGCGTGCGTCTTGCCGATAAGCATGCCCTTGATCACGATATCGGAGTCGGGGCTCCTGCCGATCGTGCAGCTTCGTTCGATTTCGAGCGTGCGAACCGGGGCGTTTCGCGTATGGATCTCCAGCTTCAACATGGGGTGTCTTCCATCGAAATGTCAGTTGCTTTTGCCGACGGGCACGGCCGGTTGCAGGATCGACACGTCGGATACGGTCGATTCGTCGGGCGCGGGGAGTTGAGCATTACGCAACTGGATGGCTTCAGCGAGCCCGATTGATGCGGCGAAAGCGTGCGGCGGATGCGTCGGGTCGGTAGCCGGCGGTGCGCTGTTAAAGCTCGTGGCGGACATCGGCGGCTGCGCATCGTGCGGCTTAACCGGCTCTGCAGGCGGCACTGCAGGGGACACTGATGGTGGCATCGCGACCGGCACGACCGGCGCCACGGCAGGCGCTGCCGCGGGCGCCAACTCCTGAGCCGCTGCCGGAGCCACGATATCGTCGAGCGGACTCGGGTCCCCGAATCGATCGCGATAGAGACGGGCGCCTTCGTCCGCGCGTGCGAGCAGCGCCGTGTTCGGTGCAAGCGTCGGGTCCGAAATCAGCGGCGTGACGAAGATCACAAGGTCGCTTTTCTTCGACCGGAACTTGTCCGAACGAAACAGCTGGCCGATGATCGGCAGCCCGGCGAGAAACGGCATGCCGTTCGATGCGTCGAGCGCATCCGCGCTGACCAGCCCGGAGATCGCGATCGTTTCGCCGGCGCGAATCGAAATATCGGACGTTGCGCTGCGCGTGAGGAATCCCGGAAAGCCGCCGTATGAAACCGACGGATCGATCTGGCTAATCTCGGTCTGCACATTGGCCGAGATGATGTTGTTCGCGTCGACCACCGGCTTGATGTTCAGCTTGATCCCGTATGGCTTGTAGTCGACATCCGTGGTGCCGAGCGCGCCGGCCTTCGGGATCGGCACTTCACCGCCGGCGAGAAACGTCGCGGTGCCGCCGCTTTTCGCGTTCAGTTCGGGAGCGGCGAGGATGTACGCGTCGCCGTTGTTGATCGCGAAGTTGATCTTCGAAGTGAGTGACGATGCGATGCCGGCGAAAAAGAAGTTCGCGCCCGGTATGCCGCTGCCTGCAAAGCCCTGGCCCGTCAGTTGTGGGCCGTTGAACTGGCTATCCCATGCGATGCCGAGATCGCGCTGACCGGTGCGCGTGATCTCCATGATTTGTACCTTGAAATGGACGGTTTTTTTCAATGCATCGCCCTCGTCGACCGTCGTCGTATCGATCACGTTGCCCAGATCGGCGATGGCGGCTTTGACGACCGGCGCCATATCTCGATGCACCGCGCCGGAGAGCACAATGTTGGGTCCGATCGTCTGCACGCGAAGTCCGGCCACCGAGGCCAGCACGCCGCGCAATTGCGTGGCCGTTGCGACGACGTCGCCTTTTGCGATCCGTACGGTGGTCTGTAGCGCAATGCCGGTGTGATTCCAGACGACGAGCGACGTGATGCCGGCATTCTCCGCGAGCAGCATCAGCCGTCCGTCGACGACGTTCGCGGTAATCAGTTTGCCGTTGCCGATTGCAATGCGTTTGATCGTGCCGGGCACGTCGAGCATCCTGACTTCGCCGCGGTACATCTCGAGAACGCCGTCGTTGTTGGGCAACACGTCGATCCCGCGAACTGCAGCGGGCGTTTGTGCGAGCGCGGCCTGTGCAACGCCAGACGGCACAAACGGCGCAAACGTACTGGTGGCGCTCAGTACGAGATGAACGGACGCGCGGTACAACGTCGCGCGACGGGCGATACGATGACTCACTTTCATCTGAAACTCGTGCGGATGCTTTAATTCCGGCTCGCCGCATTGCGCGAGCCGCGTTGCTGAAGTTGCCGTGCGATTGCGTTTGCGTCGTCGTACAGGCTTGTGGGCGTGCTCGTCACGGGTTGATCCGATGCAGGTGGGGCGGCGATCTGCGGCGCAGCGCGTGCCTCGGGCAGCGTCACGCCGGAGTCCGAAACACCACTTGCAGCGACCGTCGTCACACCACCACCGCCGGCAATGATCTCGACGACCGGCGTGTTGCGGGGTCCCACCGGTGCCGGGAACAGGTCGTCTTCGGCGAGCCTGACGGGCAGGCCGGCTTGCCGGTCGTCGCTATTGCGCAGGATTAGCCGCAGTGAGCCGACGCGCTGCGCGAGTGCGAGACGGGCGGCTTCCGCGGCCGGCACTTGCACAGTGACGGTGTTGTAGTTCGTATTGGCGCGCGGGTTGTCCGCCAGGTCTTGTGCATCGTCCGCGTTACGTGGGCGGACGTCCTGACCGGTGGCGAGAATCAGTACATCGGGCATCAATAATCTGATGACCTTGTGCTCGTCCGGTTGCCTGGCTGCGGCGGCAGCTGGGTCGAGACTCGTGCCGACCCAGTAGATGTCGACGCGATTGCCCGGTCGTGCCAACGATGCAGTCGAGTTGATCGTGTCGATTTCGAGTGTTAGCGCCCGTTGCCCTGCGGGCAGCGTGTCGGAGAAGTCACGCCCGCGCAGCGCGTCGATATCGCCGGTCCGCAAAGGACGGCCATGCAAGACCGCGCGCACCAGCCTGGACGCACGATACGCGTCGAAGTCCGCGACGCGGATCATGTCGTCGTACACGAGATCCGCGGCGATGTCGCGCGAGACGAAGTCGTCGCTCGACAACAGCGTGCCGGCCGGTACATCGCGATTGGGCACAACCACCGCGACGCCGGCCCGTGTCTGCCTGCCCGCTATTTCGGCTTTGAGCCGGGCTTCGTGGTCGACGAGATACCGGTAGACAAAGAACGTCAGCGCACCGGCGATCAACACGGCGACGAGCAGCACGATCCATGCATTACCGAACAACGAGCGAAATCTGATTTTATTTAACATGACGAAACGATGAGAAGCGAGCCCATCAGGGAAGCGATAACGCGAAGCCGTATGCGCTGAAACAGGACTTGAGCGCTGCGATCAATGCATCGATGGCGGGCACCTGTGCGCCGGCCAGCAGCGCGATCACGAGCGCGCAGGCAACGACGAGATACTCGGCGCTGGCCTGGCCGCACTGCAGACACCGCGAGACGGTACGCGCTGCTACACCGGTGACGGGGCGTTGTTGCACGTTAGTGGTTCCTTGTTACGTGAATGACCGCTTGTGTCTGGCCGAGGCGGTCGGAGAAAACGGCATCGACGCGGTCGCGGCCGCGCTGCATGCCGATTGCGCTACCGACGGCTTGTGTCTGCCGCGTGCCGCCGATCGGCTGGACCGGCATCAATGCAACAGTCGTCCAGCCTTGTGCGGCGAGCACGTTGCCATAGCGGCGCGCCTGACTGGCCGCGTCGCCATCCAGACGTACGATCCATGTGCGGCCGGTTTGGCCCGGATCATGGCTTTCGATGTCGGAAACCGTCTTGCTGCCGGGTGGCAACGGCGCCACTGTGTCTGGGATGCGATGGCGTGCGGTGCCGCCGTTCAGACGCATGACGCTCATCACACCCTTCGCAGGCGAAGCTTTGCGTACCGGCGTGATGAGCAAAACATAGTGGCAAGCTCCATCGAGCGCGGTCAGCAGCAGGCCGGAGGACTCGAGTCGTGCTTTGGCCGGCACGCCTTCGCGCGCCCAGAACGCACGGAACGCGTCGGATACCCGGTCGGCGGACTGCGCAAACTCGAGGCCGTAGACGGCGGTCGGAACACCGTTCACGAGCATGTCGCGGCCGATCGCCTGGATGCGCTCGGGCTGCACGGGTCGACGATCGCACTCTGCGACGGCCACCACGGGCAGCAGTGCACAAGCCAGCCAGCTGCGTTGGGCAGACCAGCGGACGGCGACGCGCGTAAAGCGCCAAGCGATGAGAAAAAGGCGTTTCATGGTGCAAGGCGATCGGCCGGCAAGACTTCATGCCGAATGCGGCCGAATTCGAGCGTGTCGATTTCCGGCGCATAGCGCCGCAGACCCTGGTACAGCGCCGGTGCTACGAGGTCGACCTGCGCCGCAGGCGCGGCGCGCGTCAACAGTGCGCGGCTATTCGCCGAACCTTCGGCCATCCATGTGTTGGTGAGCAGCGCGTTGGTGTCGGCAAACGTCACGCCGTCGAAGTCTCGCCACAAGCGCTTCAGTGCTTCATTCTTCTTGCCGACTGAAACGCTGAGGGTGCCGGATTGCAGCGTGCGGGACGGTAGATCCAGCGTCGCCGAAAATGTCGCTCCTTCGGCCGTGCGCACCGTGCCGTATCCATCCGCGGTGTAGGACGCGAGCGCGTCGGATGGGATCGATGCGGCGCCGCTGAGCGCGGCGACGTCCTGTGCGGCGGCTAGCAATGGCTGGCCGCCGTGGTCGCGCCACATCGCCTGCCCGGCGGCGGGCAAGCGATCCGCGTCCCGGTCCGCGCCGCCCAACGGCGCGCCGTTTGCCGCAAAGGTCCTTTGAAGAAACTCGCGCTGAATCGCGGCATCGCTTTTCGTCACTTGCAACGCGCCGCTACCATACGTGGCGAACCAGTCGCGCTCGCTGTGCGCGGCATCCGCGGACGCGCGCACATCGGCTGAGAGCCATACGGAGCGTTCCCACGCGACGTAACGCGATCCCAGCAGCGTTTTGTTGCGGACGTCGCTGAATTTACCGAGCATCGCCAACGCAATAAACAGAACGGCGGTGGCGAGCGACGTTGCGACGAGAAGTTCCAGCATCGCCTGGCCCGCGGCCGCGCGCGCGGCAGACTGGCCGTGACTCTTCATCATTGAGCGAGCGTGTAATGTCATGGCCGGCTCGTTGCTGTGCTGCTGACCGGCATGTGCGCCTGTCTTGCAGCCGCACGTTCACTTTCGCTGACCGGCGCAAGGCGAACCTGCCAGTAAGGGCTGAACGTGCTCGGATATTCCAGTTTGCCGTCTTCGCGCAACCATTCGTTCGCATGCAACAGTGCGCCGCTTGCCCCTACGCCGAACGGATCGTCTGCGGGGCGCACGAAATACGCGTGAGCGCTGGCGAGCGAGCGCATCACACCGCGTGCGCCGCTGCTATCGACTTGCATGCGCGCCGCGCCGCCAGGCTGTCGCGTCCGGGTAAGTGTGCCGATGTCGCGTTCGACTTCGATCGTGATGCGCGGCGCGTCGTCCGCGCCCGGTGTGCCGGTCATGTCCTGATAGGGCAGCAGGCCGCCATTATTCGCATCGAGTGATGGACCGGGCCCAAGCGTGAATTGAGTGGCCATCGCATCCGGGATCAGCAGTCCGGGTGTCGGACTCGTATGATCGCCAAAATTGTAGTAACCGCCGTATCCCTTCCAGTCGCTCCATGACACAAACGGCGGGTTCGTCATATAGCCGCGAGTGTTGCCGTTGGTGCTGCCACCGTGGCCCGCAATCGCATCGATCGGCCCGGTGCACGGGGTCATGATGTGCGCGGTGCTTGCATCGATAGACTGCCAGCCTTTCTTGTCGCTGCGCAGTTGTGTGCCGCCGACATGCGAGACGGTGATCGTGATGCGGCCAGCGGGCCGGCACGTCGGCGACGCCTGATCGTCGAGCTGCTGGTAGTTGGGCGCCACCGTGCGCGACGATGCGCGTTGTTTGACGAAACCATCGAGTGTTTGCCCATCCGTGACGACATCCGCGAAACGGTCGCGACCCAGCGTGCCGGCCGGCGTGACGATCGTCGTATAGGATTGCCACGCGACGAGTTGCGCGGCGTTGCGCACACTCGTGAAGTATCCGGCCGTCACGTGCGTATCGGGCTGGTTTTGCCGCGCGACGGCATCGGCGGTGTCGGGTACCGCGGTGATGAGCGCCATGTGATAGTGGACCTGCGCGGTGCTCAGCGCTCGCGTGATCGAGCCAATGTCTTGCGCGACAGTGGGCAACAGTGCGTCGAGCGTGCTGCGCACGGGTTCGATATCGATCCGGCCGCGTCGGTTCGGCGTGCTCCACAATGGGGGATGAGCGGCAACCGTGCGAATCAGGTCTTCTGTGTCGGGGTAGCCCGCATAGGTTGCGTCGAGTTCGTCTATCCACGACTTCAACGCGACCACTTGCGCTGCGGTGACCTGGTTGGCAACCATCGCGCGGTTTGTGTAGGCCGAAAAGTTGTAGTCGCGTGCCTGCAGCACGGCCGCGCTATATGCGGCGGCATCGGCGGTGTTCTGCAGCTTGAGCTTCGCGCCGCTCATCTGAAACGAGCCGAACGCGACATAGAGTCCAATGCCGCCGATCAGCAGAAAGAGAAGGGCAGGCACCAGCGCCTGCCCGCAAGCGCGAGCACGGCGCATCCTGACCACGCGGGCCGAGCGTTGCATGATCGTTTTGAGCCGCTGGCGTTACTTGCCGTCCGTGCCCGCGTCCATGTTGCCGCCGCTGCCATACGCGCCCATACCCTTGTTTTTGCCAGCGTCGGTCTTCGCGTTGCCCGCGGCGGTTTTCGCGTCATTCACGTCGGTTGCCGAGTCGGTGCCGGACATTTCGTGCGCGAGCCCAGCGGTCTGCTGCCGGATCGTTTTCCCGAACGATGCGTAAACGGCGATTGCGGATACCGCAATCAGCGCCACGATGATGATGTACTCAGTCATACCCTGACCGAGCTGCCTGCTTGTCTTGTGAGCGAGAGAAGGTTTGATGAGTTTGATCATGAAAGTGTCAATGGGCGTGAATGAAAGATTTTTCAGGATTAACTGATTCGTGATTTAAAGATAACTCGATGAAACGTGACTGCAGTGAATTAAATATCCGATCACGTTCACTCGAATTATAAGGAGGTGTCGCGTTAAGAGGCGCGAGAAATTTCTTAACGTGCGCTATATGTTTCGCAAATTCGCTGTCTTGAGAGCGACGCTGTATCAAGTGTTCTTGCTAGTCTTCCTGCCTTCAACCGGATAAGTTGATCGGATACGCTTGACTTGCCATCAAATTCCTTTTTCCGTTTGCATTTTCAGAAAAACCCTACAAACGAGCATCTTTCCCTGATTTTTAAAACCTTCTCGAAAATATAAATTGGCCACGCGAAAAGCCTGTTTCGACCGGATACGTCGATAGACGGGTTTATCGGGAGCCGTCACGCGCAATTAAAAGCGCACGCACGAGGAATTCACCTGTTTTATTTGTGAGAAGGCAAGAGGAATGAACAAGGCGTACAAGTCAGTCTGGAACGAGTCAACCGGCACGTATGTCGCGGCGGCGGAAACCGCTCGATCAGCAGGCAAGAAATCGAATCGCCGCGCGCGCAGCATTGCCACTGCCGCGCTCGCGTCCGCGGCTACGTTTGGAGTGGCCGGCATGTCCTATGCGGCTGATACGTCGACGGTGCCCAAAGTGCCGTCAAACATCGCCAGCGCGAATAGTGCGGCGGCCACTCCCAAGCCGACGAACGACTGGTTCTTCTGTTTTCTATTCTGGTGCGGCGGCGATGGCGGCAGCACGACGAACATCACGTATAACGGCGTCAATGCACAGGAGGCTTATGCGTATACGTACGATCGCAACAACCTCAAGTACTTCCATGTGAATTCCGCGTTGCCCGACTCCTGGGCGAAGGGTAGTGATGCGATTTCGATCGGCGGTGGGGCGCGCGCCAACGGCACCAGTACCGATGGCGTGACTTATGGGTCGGAGGGCGGCAACACCGGCAACGGGCCGGTCGCGATTGGCGCGGCGTCGCTTGCGCAAGGTGCGCAGACCGTTGCGCTGGGGGCCAACGCGCAGGCCAGCGGCCTGTACCACGCCGTTGCGCTGGGCGGTGACGCACAAGCCACGAGCACATACACGACCGCATTGGGCGGGCGCTCGCTAGCGTCGGCGGATGGCTCGACGGCGCTCGGCTCGCACGCGTCCGCGCTTGGCAGCAAGTCAGTCGCGCTCGGCTACGAGTCAGTCGCGACACGCGCGAACACGGTGTCGGTCGGCCGGCAGGGCGGCGAGCGGCAGATCGTCAATGTCGCGGCCGGTAGCGCTGGGACCGATGCGGTTAACGTCAATCAGTTGAATGCCGCGATCGCCAGTATGGGCGGCGGTGGTGTGACGCCGCCCCCGCCGCCGCCCGATCCAACCGACCTCAAATTTTTCCACGCGAATTCGACGCTCGCCGATTCGACAGCCGGGGGCAAAGAATCCGTCGCGATTGGCGGTAATGCGACCGCGCTTGCGTACAACTCGGCGGCGATCGGCTCGAACTCACGCGCTGATCGCGCGAACTCGGTTTCGTTCGGTAGCCCGGGTCTCGAGCGCCAGTTGACGAACGTTGCCGCTGGCACGACCGACACTGACGCAGTCAATCTGCGTCAGTTGAATACGACGGTGCAGAGCGCGATCACAGGCGGCGTGCCGAATCTCGTGCAATACGACACATCCGCGCATACGACGCTGACACTCGGCGGCGTCGGCGCGACGCAGCCCGTGACAGTGTCGAATCTGGCATCGGGCGCAATCACGCAGAACAGCACGGACGCGATCAACGGTTCGCAGATCTTCGCGTTGGCGACCGCAACGAATCAGGGCTTCCAGGAAATCGGCAAGGGCTTCGGCGCGCTTGCGCAGAGCACCGCGAACGCGCTCGGCGGTAGCGCGAGCGCCGATACCGCCGATGGATCGATTACCGCGCCGTCTTATACGGTGGCGGGCAAGACTTATCACAACGTCGGAGCAGCGATCGATGCGCTTTCGGTAAGCGGGAGCGGCGGCAGTTCGGCGGATGCGGTGAAGTACGACGGGTCGTCGCATACCAAGGTGACGCTCGGCGGCGCGACGGCCAGTGCGCCTGTCGCGCTGACGAACGTCGCCGCGGGAAGCGTGTCCGCGACAAGTAGCGATGCGGTGAGCGGCGCGCAGCTATATCAAACGTCGTCGAGCGTCGCGAGCGCGCTGGGCGGTGCGTCGGCCGTGGGTGCGGATGGCCGCGTGTCGACCGCGTATACACTCGATGGCACGACGTACAACAATGTCGGGTCCGCGTTGTCGGCGGTCAATGCGAAGATCGGTTCGGGCTCGGCGAATGGCGTGACTTACGACACGAGCGCGCATGACAAGGTGACGCTCGGTGGCGTGAGCGCGTCGGCGCCCGTGCAGGTGACCAACGTCGCGGCGGCCCGGCTCGATGCGGGCAGCAAGGACGCCGTGAACGGCAGCCAGCTGTTTGCGACGGCAAACAGCGTCGCCAAGGTGGTCGGAGCCGGGTCGAGCGTGAAGCAGGATGGCACGGTGACCGCGCCGTCCTTCACGATTTCAGGCACCACGTACAACGACATCGGCTCCGCGATGAACGCGATTGGTGCGGTCGGCAAGGATGTTCAGGTCACTGCGAAGTACGTCAAGGTGGTGTCGGACGCAAGCGAGTCGATGTCGCTTGGCAGCGAGACGACGGCAATCGGCGGCGGGGCGTTCGCCGCGGGCAATCGAACTCTTGCGATCGGCACGGGCGCTCGCGCGCAGTTCGACGACTCGGTCGCATTGGGTTCGGGCGCGCAGGCGTATGAGGCCAATACGGTGTCGATCGGCCATATCGGCGGCGAGAAGCGCATCACGAATGTCGCGGCTGGCATCAATGCGACCGATGCGGCGACGGTCGGGCAGTTGACGGCGCTCCAGCAGCAATTGACGAAGCAAAGCAATGGCGTGAAGTCGATGGCGCTGCTCGCCGCGGTGCCGGTCACCAACTATATAGCGGTCAGCGCAAATACGACGCCCGGCGCGGCGACTCATGCGTCGGACGATCTGAACGCGATGGCGGTCGGGCCGACGTCGGCGGCGACTGGACCCAACGCAGTCGCGGTCGGCTCGGGCGCGGGCGCGTTGCGCACCGGCTCCACGGCGATCGGCGCGAAAGCGGGCGCGCTGGGTGTCAATACGACGGTGATCGGTGTGGGCGCAACGACCGGTTTCGAGGCGCGCAACGGCGTTGCGATCGGCTATCTGGCCAGTGCGGAAACCGAGGATACGTTAGGTATCGGGACTTCATCGGTGGCGAACGGCGTCGGCTCAGTGGCGATCGGTACGAATGCGGTGACGTTGAACGCGGCGGATAGCGGTGTCGCAATCGGTCGGGGCGCTACCGCCAATGCGTCGACGGCCGTTGCGCTGGGTTCCGGGTCGGTTGCGGATCGCGCGAATTCGGTATCGGTCGGCAATGGCACAAAGCAACGCCAGATCGTCAATGTCGCGGCCGGTACAGCGAAGTTCGATGCGGTCAATGTCGAGCAGTTGACGGGTATCACGACCGCGCTCGGCGGCGGCGCTGCCGTCAATACTAATGGCACCATCAAACAGCCGGCATATACGGTCGGCGGACAGACCTATACGGACGTCGGCTCCGCGATTAACGCTGCTGCGTTGTCCGGAGCGGGCGCGGCCGACGCTGTCAAATACGATACGTCTGCACGCGACAGGGTCACGCTCGGCGGCACCAGTGCGACGAAGCGGGTGACGCTCGCCAATGTCGCGGACGGCAAGGCCGACGCCGACGCAGTGAATGTCAAACAGCTGAAGGATCTCGGCGCGAGTTTTGATAGCGGCGGGAACGTCAACGGCGGCTTCGTCGCATACGACGATTCGACGAAGCAGCAGGTCACGCTTAAGGGTAGCGGTGGCACGAAGATCACCGGCGTACTTGGCGGGACGCTGAGCGCGAGCAGTACGGATGCGGTAAACGGTGCGCAGTTGTTCAAGACGAATCAGGATGTCTCGAACGTTGCCGGCAACGTGACGAATCTGACCAACGTCGTGAACAACATCACGGGCGGTGGCAACGGCGTGAAGTACTTCCACGCGAACTCGACGCTCGCCGATTCATCGGCTGCCGCGGCGAATTCGGTTGCGATCGGTGGCGATGCGCGTGCGACGGCGTCCGGTTCGGTTGCGCTCGGTTCGGGGGCGCTCGCGAATCGTGCAAATACCGTATCAGTGGGTGCGGCAGGGGCGGAGCGTCAGGTCGTCAATGTGGCAGCCGGTACGGTCGATACGGACGCTGTCAACCTGAAGCAGCTGAAGGACCTGGGCGCAAGCTTCGATACGACGGGCGGTGTCAGCGGTTCGTTCGTCGCGTATGACGACACGACGAAAACGCGCGTGACGCTCGGCGGCAAGAGTGCGTCGGTGCCGGTGACGCTGGCCAATGTCGCGGCCGGCAAGGCGGATTCCGACGCGGTGAACCTGAAGCAGCTGAAGGACCTCGGCGCGAGCATCGACACCAGCGGGAACGTGACGACCGCATTTGTTTCCTATGACGACACGACGCGCAGCACGATTACGCTAAAAGGCAGTGGCGGTACGCAGATCACCGGTCTGAAGAGTGGTGCGTTGAATGCAGCGAGCACGGACGCGGTGAATGGCGCGCAGCTTTATCAAACGAATCAGAACGTCACGAACCTGAGCAACGTCGTGAACAACATCACGGGCGGTGGCAACGGCGTGAAGTACTTCCACGCGAACTCGACGCTCGCCGATTCATCGGCTGCCGCGGCGAATTCGGTTGCGATCGGTGGCGATGCGCGTGCGACGGCGTCCGGTTCGGTTGCGCTCGGTTCGGGGGCGCTCGCGAATCGTGCAAATACCGTATCAGTGGGTGCGGCAGGGGCGGAGCGTCAGGTCGTCAATGTGGCAGCCGGTACGGTCGATACGGACGCTGTCAACCTGAAGCAGCTGAAGGACCTGGGCGCAAGCTTCGATACGACGGGCGGCGTCAGCGGTTCGTTCGTCGCGTATGACGACACGACGAAAACGCGCGTGACGCTCGGCGGCAAGAGTGCATCGGCGCCGGTGACGCTGGCCAATGTTGCGGCCGGCAAGGCGGATTCCGACGCGGTGAACCTGAAGCAGCTGAAGGATCTCGGCGCGAGCATCGACACCAGCGGCAATGTAACGTCCGCATTCGTCGCTTACGACGACGCGACGCGCGGCACGGTCACGCTTAAGGGCACGGACGGCACGAAAATCACGCGCGTTGCGGCGGGTACGTTGAGCGCCGCGAGCACGGACGCCGTGAACGGCGCGCAGTTGTTCCAGACGAATCAGAACGTCGCAAGCGTGACTGGCAACGTGACGAATCTGACCAACGTCGTGAACAACATCACCAATGGCAGCGGGATCAAATATTTCAGCGCGAACTCGACGCTCGATGCGGCCGTTGCGACCGGGATGGATTCCGTCGCGATCGGTGGTAATGCGCGTGCGACCAGTGCGAATTCCGTCGCGCTCGGTGCGAGTTCGCTGACCGTTTCGAACCTCAGTGCACCGGCTTACCAGCCGGGCTCGCTCGAACTCGCCGGTATCGCCCCGGCGGGTGAAGTGTCCGTGGGTTCAATCGGCAAGGAGCGCCGTGTGACCAACGTTGCGGCGGGTTCGTCGGGCACCGACGCAGTCAACGTGAGCCAGTTGAAGTCGGCGGTTGCGGCAAGTTCGTCTGCGAGCCTCGCGAGTGCAGTGCTCTACGACACGTCCGCACACGATTCCGTCACGCTCGGCGGCACGGCGGCCGTGGCGCCGGTCGCATTGAAGAACGTGGGCGCTGGCCAGCTTGCGGCTGCCAGCCGCGATGCGGTGAATGGCTCGCAACTGTTCAATACCGCGACGACCACTGCGGCGGCGCTCGGCGGTGGCGCGGTAGCGGGCGCCGACGGCATGATCAAAGCGCCGACGTACAACGTCAGCGGCAAAACGTACGGCGACGTCGGCTCGGCGCTTGCGGCGGTCGGTTATACGGTCGATACGATCAATTCGAACGTGACGTCCGCGACGAAGTACATCAGTGTGGCCGCGCCGGACGACGATCCGTCCACACCGGAGGCCAAAGCGACGGGCGGCAGTGCGGTTGCGATCGGCAGCGGCGCGCTGGCGGGCGCCGATCAATCGATCGCGATCGGCGCGGGTGCGGGTACGCCGCAAGGAAAAGGCAACGTCGCGCTCGGTCTGAGCGCCATTGCGTCTGCCGATGGCGCGATGGCGATGGGGAGCAATGCAAAGGCTCGAAATGTCGATTCGATCGCGATCGGGCACAACGCGGTGACGGAGTTCGACAACTCGATTGCGATTGGTATGGGGTCGAGGACGGACGCTGCCAATGTGGTGTCCGTCGGCAATTCGGTTAGCCAGCGGCGCATAACGCATGTTGCGGATGGTATCGATGCGACCGACGCGGCGACGGTCGGACAACTGGCTGCGTTGAAGCAACAGGTGGTCAAGCAGACCGCGGGTGTTCAGTCGATGCTGCTCGGTGCGAAGCCGGTGACCGACTTTATCGCGGTGAGCTCGAACACGACGCCGGGCGCGGCCACGCATGCATCCGACGATCTGAACGCGATGGCTGTCGGGCCGACGTCGGCGGCGACCGGGCCGGACGCGTTGGCGGTCGGCGCAGGCGCGGGCGCGATGCGTACCGGCTCAACCGCGATCGGTTCGAAAGCGGGCGCACTGGGTGTCAATACAACGGTGATCGGCGTTGGCGCAACCACCGGCTTCGAGGCGAGAAACAGCGTCGCGATCGGGTATAAGGCGAGCGCGGAGCGCGAGGATGTGCTCGCCGTCGGTAGCTCGGCGATTGCATCCGGCGTCAATACGGTCGCGCTCGGCTCGGCCTCTGTTGCAGAGCGGGCGAACACGGTTTCCGTCGGCAATGCGACGTTGCAGCGGCAAATCATCAACGTCGGTGCGGGCACCGGCAACTTTGACGCGGTCAATGTGAACCAGTTGAAGGGTGCGCTCGCGGCACTAGGTGGCGGCGCGCGGCTCGACGATACCGGAGCGGTTCAGGCGCCGAAGTACACGATTGGTGGGCAGACCTACACGGACGTCGGTGCGGCGCTTACAGCGGCATCGACGATGGGTAGCGGCAGTGACGACGCGGTCACGTACGACACGTCCGCGCACAACCGGGTCAGCCTCGGTGGCACCGGCGCCAGCGCCCCGGTCATGCTGACCAACCTCGCGGCCGGCGCGGTGACGGCATCGAGCAAGGATGCGATCAATGGCGCGCAGTTGTACGGTACCGCGGATTCGCTCGCGAGTGCGCTGGGCGGCGGCGCGAAAGTAGGCGTGGACGGCAAGGTGACGAAGCCGACTTACTCGATCAACGGTGGCACCTACGACAACGTCGGCACCGCGTTCAATGCAGTTGACTCCGCGCTCGCGTCGGGTTATCAGGGCCCCGGAGCGGTTGTGTACGACTCGACAAAGCGCAACAGGGTCACGCTGGGCGGTGTGGGCACAAGCGGGCCGGTCACCGTGACCAACGTCGCCGATGCGAAATCCGACCTCGACGCCGTGAACCTGAAGCAACTGAAAGCGGCAGGCATCACGGTCGATCCGGGCACTGGCGTGGTGACCAACGCGTTCGTTGCGTATGACAACGCGTCGAAGTCCAGTGTGACGTTGAACGCCGGTGGGTCCGCGACGCAACTGAAAAACGTCGCTGACGGTGTCGATCAGTTCGATGCGGTCAACGTCCGGCAGATGCAGTCGTACGTCACGACTCAGATCAGCAGCTTCACGCCGCCGACCCCGACGGTGGTGGTCAATGATCTGCCGACCGGCACCGCTAGCGGTGACGCGATTGCGATCGGTAACGGTTCGGTTGCGTCGGGTACCGCGGCGATCGCGATTGGCGCACGCACCGTGACCGCCGGCAACCAGTCCGTTGCGCTTGGCGTGGGCGCATCCGCGCCCGCGACGAACTCGGTTGCGCTCGGCGCGAATGCCGTCGCCGACCGCGACAACACGGTATCGGTCGGTTCACCCGGCGCGGAGCGTCAGATCACTAACGTGGCGGCCGGATCGGCGCCGACCGATGCGGTCAATGTCGGTCAGTTGGGCAGCGCGGTCAACGGCATCCAGAGCCGGATCAACGACATGGATCGCGACAATCGCCGCGGTATCGCTGCCGCGTCCGCACTCAACGTCGTCACGCCTTATCTGCCGGGCCGCACGACTCTTAACGCGGGCGTTGCCGGCTATCGCGGCACCGCGGCGCTCGGGATTGGTGTCTCGCGCTGGAACGACAAGGGGACGGTCAACTACAACCTCGGCGTATCGAGCGCGGGCGGTAACAGCACCATCGTGCGCGCGGGCGTCGGCATCGTATTCGGCAACTAGGGCGAAGCGAGGCCCTGATCTGAATTCCGATACATCGGTGTAGCTGACCGGGCCGCGCGGGGCTTCCCGCGCGGCCCATTCTTGATGGAACACGAACATGAAGTATTCATTGATCTCGCTGGCGTGTGCGGCGCTGCTTGCCGGATGCTCGGCATCCACGACCCGCGACCAGCTGCAAGTGCAGAATCCGACCGTGTTGCAGACCGGTTTCGGTGCGACGCAGGACAGTGCCGCCGGCGCCGCGACTTCACAATGGCTCGACACCTATCGTGGCGCGGACAACCGCCGGATGGCGGATACCGTGCAGAAGCGGCTGCAGGCGCTCGGCGCGCGCAAGGACAACTATTTCGGCGCGAAGGCGCAGTGCTGGGCCGATGCCGCGCAGCAGGAACGCGGCCAGTTCAATCACTGGGGGTTTATCGAAGAGGCGTTGCGCGAGGCGGATCGTCTGACCACGTCGCTTGAAACCGGCAACGGTCTCGTCGCGGATAATCCGGAGCTACGCACGGCGACGGTCGTGCGTCCGGACGTCTGGCAGAAAATCCTCACCGCGAAGGCGTCGCCGCAGTTTCCGACATGCATCGAAGCGCAACGTCTGACAGCCTGTTCAGAGGTCGACATGATGCATGCGGGTCACGAAGCGTGGACGCGCGATTTCACGGATAGCGCGCAGCGCGTTGAACGGGTCGTGCAGACGCTGCCCGGCATCGATGCGGCACTCGATGCATGCAAACCGCCGCCACCGCCACCGCCGAAGATCGAGCCGAAGATTACGCTGCGTGGCGATACGACATTCCGGTTCGACCGCGGCGATGTGGCCGGCATGTTGCCCGATGGACGTGAGCGGCTCGATCGGCTGATCGATGATCTGAAGCAGGTCGATGACGTCAGCACCATCGGCATCGACGGCTATACCGATCGCATCGGCAGCGACGCGTACAACCGGCAGCTGTCGAAACAGCGTGCCGATTCAGTCCGGCATTATCTGCAGCAGGGCGGCGTCAACGTACCGATGACGGCGCGCGGCCACGGCAAGGCTGACCCTGTCGTGCAGTGTGACGAGACGGACCGTCAACAGCTGATCGAGTGCCTTGCGCCGAATCGCCGCGTGGAGATGAACTTCAAGCGCACCGGTCCGGCTAGCGGCGGCGGCCAATAGCCGGTAACGGAGCCTGAATATTGCCGTGGCTACCGGGCGACGTGTGGTCCGGTAGCTGCCACCGCGCGCGGACGTCGCGCAGGCGGGGGCGCGGCGCCCGGGTCAAATCGATCAGTCAGTCATCCGGATCCGACGGCCCGGAGGGTTCCGTCTGATCCGATCCATCGAAGGTTCGATAAACAGCCGCGAAGCCAAGTTCGACTTGCAATAGCGCGGCGCCTGCTCGCGTTGCATCGCATCGATGGCAATACATTTCGAGCGCGCCGCATGCGCTAACCGTTTCATCGGCATTCAATATGCGCGCGATTCCCTTCATCCTGTGCGCAATGAACTTCGCTCGGGCGAAGTCGCCGGTATTCAGCGCGGCGATCGCGTCGTGAAGATCCACCAGGGTGGTTTCAATCAGCAACTCGCGTAGGTCTGCAGGGCCGTGGTGGATCAGATCGGACCAGCGACACGAGTCCTCGTCGTCCTGTTGCGTGTTGGCGGACCGCGCGAGGCTGGACCGCCTCGATTTTTCATCGTGATTGACGGACATGACGCGAAACCGGTTAGTGCCCGATGCCGTTCGACTTCGCGTATTCGACGAGGTCGACGACGGTGCGAAGCGCGAGCTTGCGCATGAGACGTGATTTGTAGGTGCTCACCGTTTTCGGGCTGATGCCGAGTGACGCTGCAATCGACATGTTGCTGATACCGCGTATGAGCAGTCTCAACACGGCCGTTTCGCGTTCGGAGAGCACGACACCAAGCCCCCTGGCGGTGTCGGAAGCGAAGCAGGTATACCCCGCGAGAACGAGACGCGCACTGGCAAGCAACTCGGACGGTTCGCGTACCTTGCTGACAAAGCCGTGGGCGCCCGCCTTCTTTGCATGCGCAGCGTGAATGCGTTCATCGGCCGACGAGAAGACGAGAACCCTCATCTCGGGCCTCACCCGCCGCAATGCGGGTATCAGTTCGATACCATCGAGGTCTGGCAAGCGCAAGTCGACGATCGCAAGCTGCGGCGCGGCGGTCTCGCTCAGTTGCAGCGCTTGCTCTGCCGTTCCTGCTTCGGCGACTACGTTGAATTCGCTGGTTTCGCCGAACACCTGACGAAGTGCGCGACGCATCGCGGGGTGATCGTCGATGACCATAATGCTGGAACGCGGCATGGACATAATGGATATGTGTCAGACTCGAAGCCGGTTTGTAGGAAAAATCATACGGACAATACTGATGTATCGTGCTTTATGATAAGGAATGCATATCGTATGTGTTTGTTATAATCCTACCTGATTTTGATGATTTATCCACCTGATTTTAACTGCGTCAAATTCTGAATCAGCGAAAATGAGGATTGTTAATGAAAAGAATCGTCATTGTCGATGACCATCCGATAGTGCGCGGAACGGTGGCCAGCATGCTCGCGACCGATCCTGAAATGCAGGTCGTCGGCGAATGTGGTGACGGAGAGCATGGGCTGAAAATGATTCTTTCCGAAACCCCCGATCTCGCCATTCTCGATCTTGACTTACCCCGACTGGACGGACTTTCGATGATCCGTCAAATTCGTGCACAAAATGAATCCATTCGCATGCTGGTCTTGTCTGCAAAGCCGGAACAGGTGATGGCCGCCCATACTCGGCTCGCGGGCGCAAATGGCTACGTTAGCAAAGCGCGCGAGCTCGGTGAATTATTGACTGCGGCACGTACCGTATTGTTCGGTTACGACTGCTTCCCGGCGGAGGCAGGTAACGCAAATCGGGAGGGCGGTCTCGAATGCCTGTCTCCCCGCGAGGTGGAGGTATTGCAGTACCTCGCACGTGGGATAAGTAACAAGGAAATTTCAAGCAGATTAAGTCTGAGCGATAAAACGGTCAGTACGTACAAGTGTCGTATTCGAGAAAAACTGGGACTCTCATCCCTTGCCGGCATGATCGACTTCGCGGCGCACCACAAGCTGATCGACTAACTCGCCCGCCCGAACTGGAAAGATGAGTCAGCCCCTGACCCCGCTGCGCCCGTCGCTGCTCGCGCGCCGTCTGTGTGATTTCGCGCATGCCTGTGCAGCCAGGCATGCGGCGGCACTCGTGTCCGCATGTGCATTCGCGTTGCTTGGCGCACCGTTGACCGGTCTCGTGGTGGCGGCGCTGATCGCGACGCTGCGTTCGCGCGCGACGCTTGAGATTACGCTGCGCCGCTTGCGCAACGCCGAAGATGAACTGAACCAACTGCGCGTTGAAGTTGCCGCCGCACAGGCTCGTGCGGAGAATCTGAAGCTCGAAGCACAGCGGCGATCGGCGGTGGCCGCAATCGAACACGAACGTGAACGTGCGCGCGTCGCGGAGCATGTTCAGCGCGTTGTTTGCGATCCCGCCCGGGCGATCGCCGGAATGCTGAACGGGGCGGGCGTACAGGCCACACATTGTCCCGCACAGCTTATCGACGCATCGTTCGGATATCTGATTCACTCGGCAATCACGACGTTTGCACAAAACATCCATGATGTGTTCGATCCGCCGCCCGGCGATGCGCGTTCGATCGTGCTCGACGAATCCCCAGTCGACTTGTGCGACGTGATCGATGCCGCAGTGGCGCTGCTTGCGCCGCGAGCGATTGCGAAGGGGTTGCAGATGCGCGTTTGCGTCGACCGGTCGCTCGCGGCATCGGTGCTGGGCGACCGCCAGCGCATCGGCCAGATCGTGTTTAATCTGCTGGACGCGGCGATCTCGTTCACGAGCGTTGGGCGGCTCACCCTCGCGTCGAGCGCCGAGACGTTGAATGCGGGTTCCCAGCGCGTGTTCATTGGGGTCAGCGGCGCGCAGCCTGGTGCACGATTCGATGTGCCGACGGCGACCGATTGCGCGGTGCCGGACCGCAGCGATGCGCAGGGCGACCCGGATCTTGCGCTGTGCCGCGTGCTAGCCGAGCGCATGGGCGGCAATATCGAAGTCGGCAACAGCGCGGCCTTTGGCCTATGTATCGCATTTCACGCGCCCTTCACCGTTGAGCGTCCCAGCTCTTCGCCGGCATCGAATGAAAGCCGGCGACGCGCGGTGATCGAACTGCCCGCGTGCGATGAACGCGTTGCGCTGTGCGATCTGCTCGACAAGCTCGGTGTTGACGTCGTGCCGGCAGGTGCGCCTGCGCCTGCGCAGGTCGATTTCTGGTTCACCGACGAGCACATGCCGGCTTCCGGATTGCCACATGCTACACGTGTCGTTTCGGTAACCGAAGCATTTATTCCAGGCGGCGTGAGCGAAGCGGATGGCCGTTTCACATTGTCAGTGAATCCACTGTGCTGGAGCGCTGTTCAACGCGTCTGCGCGTCGCGAAGCGTCGATCGGCCGGTGCCTGAAAGGCGGTTGCCGATGCATGACACGCAAGCGCATGCGCGGACTGTCGGGCAGCGCACCGTGCTGGTCGTCGACGACAACGAGATCAACCGCAAAGTGGTGGCGCGACAACTCGATGTGCTCGGATATCGCTGCGTCACCATGCCGGGCGTCGAGCCGGCGGTAGCCGCCATGGCGCGGCAGGACTTCGATCTGTTGATTACCGATCTGCATATGCCGGGCTCAAATGGTGTTGAGTTTGCCGCGCAAGTGCGCGCGATGAACCGAAACACGCGGCGCAAGTTGCCGGTCGTGCTGGTGACAGGCGAAACAGACACCGCCAATAGTACTGATGTGCCCGCGGCACTGTTCGACGCCGTGTTGCCTAAGCCGGCCGGTCTTGATGCGTTGCGCGCGTGCCTGAACACGCTATTCGACGAATCCCCGTTGAACGCCGCGCACGACGGGGCCGAACAGGAAGAACAGCTTGATCGCCGCCATCTCGATGCGCTATCGGAGCACGGCATCGACGTTCGCGAAGTGGTGAGCGGTTGGCAACAGGCGATGGAAGAAGACCTGATGTATCTGCACGCGTGCCGTGAACGTGGCGATTCCGATGGATTGCATGCACTGTTGCATCGGTTGAGCGGCGCGCTCGGTGTGGTCGGCGCAACCGGGTTGATGGAGGATGTGCGACAGGCCGGCGCGATGCGGCCGCAGCCGTCGCCCGCGTTAATCGACAGTCTCGTCGCACGGATGCGCGTGTTGATCGCGCAACTGCAACGCGGCGTCGACGCGCAGGGGCAAACGTATGACCAGACGGATGACCATACGCATCGCGAACAGACGACGCCGCTATCCGGCGCCGTCGCCGCCGGACCATAAAAAGCGAACCATAAAAAAGCCCAGCAATACTGGGCCTAAAGTCACCGCGTCCCATAGAGAGACGCGGCACCTGCAAAACACAACGCTAACAGTGCGCTTATGCAGCGAGCAGCGAGCGCAGCACGAACGGCAGAATCCCGCCGTGCTTGTAGTAGTCGACTTCGATCGGCGTATCGATGCGCAGCAGTACCGGCACGCGCTTCGTTTCGCCGTTCTTGCGATGAATCACCAGCGTGACTTCCTGTTGCGGCTTGAAGTCGTCGGCGAGGTCTTCGACGTCGTACGTTTCCTCGCCAGTGATGCCTAGCGACTGGATGCTGTCCGAGCCCTTGAACTGCAGCGGCAGCACGCCCATGCCGACCAGATTCGAGCGGTGGATACGCTCGAAGCTACGCGCAACGACCACCTTCACGCCGAGCAACTGTGTGCCCTTGGCCGCCCAGTCGCGCGACGAGCCGGTGCCGTACTCTTCGCCGGCGAACACGAACGTCGGCGTGTCTTCGCCGATGTACTTCATCGCTGCGTCATAGATGAACATCTGTTCGCCGCTCGGCTGGTGGATCGTCAGGCCGCCTTCGACGCGCGTGCCGTCCGCCTTCGCCGGAATCATCAGGTTCTTGATGCGCACGTTCGCGAAGGTGCCGCGCATCATCACGTCGTGGTTGCCGCGGCGCGAGCCGTAGCTATTAAAGTCGGCTTTCTGCACGCCGTTTTCCTTCAGCCACTTGCCGGCCGGCGAGTCTTCCTTGATCGAGCCCGCCGGGCTGATGTGGTCGGTCGTCACCGAGTCGCCGAAGATACCGAGCGCACGGCCGCCCTTGACCGCGGCGATGCTCGACGACGGCTCCATCGAGAAGTCGTCTCCGAAGAACGGCGGCTCGGCGATGTACGTCGACTTCGGCCAGTCGTAGACCTGGCCTTCAGCGCCCTCGATCTTGCTCCACAGGTCGCCCTTCTTCGTGAGCTGCGAATAGTTCGAGCGGAACGCGTCGGCATCCAGCGCGAACTTCAACAGCGCATTGACTTCTTCGCTCGACGGCCAGATGTCGCCGAGGTAGATGTCCTTGCCGCCCGAGCCCTTGCCGACCGGCTCGGTCATCAGGTCGCGCGTGATATTGCCGGCGATCGCGTACGCGACGACGAGCGGCGGCGACGCGAGGAAGTTCGCGCGGATATTCGGGTGGATACGCGCTTCGAAGTTACGGTTGCCCGACAGCACAGCCGCCGCGACGATATCGTTCTTCGTGATCGCTTCGTTCAGCTCCGGCGTGAGGTCGCCGGCGTTGCCGATACAGGTCGTGCAGCCGTATGCGGCGAGCGTGAAGCCGAGCTTGTCCAGGTACTGCAGCAGGTTCGTCTTCGTCAGGTACTCGGTGACGATACGCGACCCCGGTGCGAGCGACGTCTTGATGTGCGGCGCGACCGTCAGGCCGGCTTCAACCGCCTTCTTCGCGAGCAGGCCGGCCGCGAGCAGCACGCTCGGATTCGACGTGTTCGTGCACGACGTAATCGCGGCGATCAGGATGTCGCCGTTCTTCACGTTAACGCCATTGCTGGTCGTGTATTGCGCGTCGAGGTCCGCGGCCTTCTTCGCGAAACCGTTTTCACCGACCGGCTTCGAGAACAGGTCCTTGAACGTCGACTTCACATTGCCGATTTCGATGCGGTCTTGCGGGCGCTTCGGACCGGCGAGCGACGGAGCGACCGAGCCCAGGTCGAGCTTGACGATCTTCGTGAAGTCGATTTCGCCCTCGCCCGGCACGCCGTACAGTTCCTGTGCCTTGAAGTAGTTTTCGAACGCGGCGATTTCCGCGTCGGTGCGGCCGGTACCCTTGAAGAAGTCGATGGTCTTTTCGTCGACCGGGAAGAAGCCCATCGTCGCACCGTATTCCGGCGCCATGTTGCCGATCGTCGCGCGGTCCGGCACGGACAGCGAGCGCGTGCCTTCGCCGAAGAACTCGACGAACTTGCCGACGACTTTTTCCTTGCGCAGCAGTTCGGTGATCGTCAGCACGAGGTCGGTCGCGGTGACGCCTTCGCGCAGCTTGCCGGTCAGGTGCACGCCAACCACGTCCGGCGTCAGGAAGTACACCGGCTGGCCGAGCATGCCAGCTTCCGCTTCAATACCGCCCACACCCCAGCCGACTACGCCGATGCCGTTGATCATCGTCGTGTGGCTGTCGGTGCCGACCAGCGAATCCGGGTAGTACACGGTGTCGCCGTTATCGGTCTTCTTGTGCACGCCGCGTGCGAGGTACTCGAGGTTCACCTGGTGCACGATGCCGACGCCCGGCGGCACGACCTTGAACGTGTCGAACGCCTGCATGCCCCACTTCATGAACTGGTAGCGCTCGTTGTTGCGCTGGAATTCCAGCTTCATGTTCAGGTCGAGCGCGCCCTTCTCGCGGAAGTGATCGATCTGCACCGAGTGGTCGACGACCAGGTCGACCGGCACGAGTGGCTCGATCGACTTCGGGTTCTTGCCCGCACGCTCGGCGACGCCGCGCATTGCTGCGATGTCGGCGAGCAGCGGCACGCCGGTGAAGTCCTGCAGCACGACACGCGACACGACGAACGGAATTTCGTCGACGCGCGCGGCGTTCGGTTTCCAGCTCGCCAGTTGCTCGATATGTTCTTCGGTGATCTTCTTGCCGTCGTAGTTACGCAGCACCGATTCCAGCACGATGCGGATCGAGACGGGCAGTCGCTCGATCTTGATGTTCAGTGCTTTGCCAAGTTGCGGCAGCGAATAGTACTTGCCTTTGCCGGAACCGCTGTCGAATTCCTTGAGCGTTTTGTGGAGGTTGTGGGCCATGGTATTTTCCTGGGGTTTTCGAGGAAATGACGTTGCTACGTTTCTGAACTAAATAACGTACAGATCGACGTATTCATTCACCGGCATCGCTTCGAGCGTTGCCTGGTCCAGCGACACGTTGAGAATCGCCTGTTGTTGTTTCACCGGGAAACGCCGCGCGAGGTTCGTACGGAATTTCTCGACCAGCAGCGGGATGCCGTCGGCGCGGCGGCGCTTGTGGCCGATCGGGTATTCGACGGCCACTTCGTCGAGCTTCGTGCCGTCGCTGAACTCGATGGTCAGCGCGTTGGCAATCGAACGCTTCTCGGGGTCGTGATAATCCTTCGTGTACTGCGGGTCCTCGACGCATTCGATCTTCGCGCGCAACGCGTCGATGCGCGGGTCCTGCGCGATCGCATCTTCGTAGTCGGCCGCGGTCAGGCGCCCGAAGATCAGCGGCACGGCGACCATGTACTGGATGCAGTGGTCGCGATCGGCCGGGTTGTTCAGCGGCCCCTTCTTGTCGATGATGCGGATCGCCGCTTCATGCGTGCGGATCGTGATCTTCGCGATGTCCTCGACGCGCCTGCCGTTCGCGGCAAGCTGACCGTGCAGCGTCATTGCTGCTTCCACCGCGGTCTGCGAATGGAACTCGGCCGGAAACGAGATCTTGAACAGCACGTTCTCCATCACGTACGAGCCGTACGGACGCTGGAACGC